>NZ_JBEPKJ010000028.1:0-1202 GCF_040544635.1 Variovorax paradoxus | reverse complement strand
GAAAAATGGCAAAAGGTAAATTCACCCGCACCAAGCCGCACGTGAACGTGGGCACGATCGGTCACGTTGACCACGGCAAGACCACGCTGACGGCGGCCATTGCGACGGTGCTGTCGGCCAAGTTCGGCGGCGAAGCCAAGGCCTACGACCAGATCGACGCAGCGCCCGAAGAAAAGGCCCGCGGCATCACGATCAATACGGCTCACGTCGAGTACGAAACGGCCAACCGCCACTACGCACACGTCGACTGCCCCGGCCACGCCGACTACGTCAAGAACATGATCACCGGTGCCGCCCAGATGGACGGCGCCATTCTCGTGTGCTCGGCCGCCGACGGCCCCATGCCCCAGACCCGCGAGCACATCCTGCTGGCGCGCCAGGTGGGTGTGGGCTACATCATCGTGTTCCTGAACAAGTGCGACATGGTCGACGACGCCGAACTGCTCGAGCTCGTTGAAATGGAAGTGCGCGAGCTGCTGGACAAGTACGAGTTCCCTGGCGACGACACCCCCATCATCCACGGCTCGGCCAAGCTCGCCCTGGAAGGCGACAAGGGCAAGCTCGGTGAAGAAGCCATCATGAAGCTGGCCGAAGCCCTCGACACCTACATCCCGACGCCCGAGCGCGCCGTGGACGGCACCTTCCTGATGCCCGTCGAAGACGTGTTCTCGATCTCCGGCCGCGGCACCGTCGTGACCGGCGCTGTCGAGCGCGGCGTCATCAAGGTCGGCGAGGAAATCGAGATCGTCGGCATCCGCCCGACCGTCAAGACCACCTGCACCGGCGTGGAAATGTTCCGCAAGCTCCTGGACCAGGGTCAAGCGGGCGACAACGTCGGCGTACTGCTGCGCGGCACCAAGCGCGAAGAAGTCGAGCGCGGCCAAGTGCTGTGCAAGCCCGGCTCCATCAAGCCGCACACGCACTTCACCGCCGAGGTGTACGTGCTGTCCAAGGACGAAGGTGGCCGTCACACGCCGTTCTTCAACAACTATCGTCCGCAGTTCTACTTCCGCACGACGGACGTGACCGGCGCGATCGAGCTGCCCGCGGACAAGGAAATGGTCATGCCTGGCGACAACGTCAGCATCACCGTGAAGCTGATCAACCCGATCGCGATGGAAGAAGGCCTGCGCTTCGCCATCCGCGAAGGCGGCCGCACCGTGGGTTCGGGCGTCGTGGCAAAGATCCTCGACATCTAAGCC
>NZ_JBEPKJ010000027.1:0-1225 GCF_040544635.1 Variovorax paradoxus | reverse complement strand
CTCACCACTTCATGCGCAACCCCAATGAGCCTTGCACCGTGCGCTTCACCTTCGCGTCGCCACCGGAGGCCCAGAGCTTGCCCACTTCGCCGTAGACGCTGGTCGTCTGGTTCAGCGCCAGCGTGAAGCCGCCGGCCAGTTCGCTGGAGGTGGCGCCGGTGCGGCCCGTGATGTCGGTTGCGCCGGCGGGTCCGATGAAGCGGGCCACGTCGGCACCGCTGCTCGCCTTGTAGAGGTTGAAGCGGCCGTACGGCTGCAGCGTGCCGAGGCCCGTGGCGATCTCGCCCTTCAGCCGCACGCCGACGCGTGCGATCCAGCCGTCGTCGCTGTCCTGCCCCACGTTCGCACCGGAGATCGCGAGGGTGTCCAGGCTGAGGCGCTGGTGAATCAGCTGCAGCTGCGGCTCGATCTTCCAGCCGCTCGCGCCCAGCGCAAAGGACTGGCCCACCTCGATGGACGCCATCAGGCTGTCGCCCTTGCCCCCGCTGCGCAGCGTCGACAGGGGTTCAACGGTGTAGCGGTGCCGCCCGGCCTGCAGCACGGCATCGGCATAGAAGCCCGAATCGGCGGTCCAGGTGCCGTAGGCGCCCAGGTACTGGCTGCGCAGGTCGTTGGCGCCGACGGCCAGATTGGCGATGCCGCTCGCGAAGCCGTTGACCCTCACGCGGCCGTCGAGCTGGCCGACGTACACGCCGGCGCGCCAGTTCGATGCGGCGAACAGGTCGGTGCCGGCCTGGAAGCCCTTGACGTTGCCCTTGCTGTGCGGGTTGACGGTGCCTTGCTGGTGGATGTCGATGTCGGCGGCGATCACGCGGCCCCAGGCCCGGCGCTCGCTGCCGCTCGATGCGGTGCCGCCGGCCTTGACGTCGTCGTCGCCGATGCGCTGGTGGAGGTTGCCGATCATGGCCAGGTCCATCTGGCGCAGCTGGCTGGGCAGCGCGGACAGCAGCGGGACTTCGGCGCGGTAGGTGGGCACCTGCACGGTGATGGGGCCTGTGCCGCCGCCCGCCGAACCGCCCGTGCCGGTCGTTGGTGGGGTGGTGGGCGTCGTCGGGGTGGTGGGTGTGGTCACCGTGGTGGTCGAGCGCAGGTACCAGTTCTCGCCAGCGCCGCTGGCGTCGGCGGCATGCAGGCGGTATTCGAAGGCGCCCGCATCGACGTGGCCGCCGGCGAGTGCGAAGGCGTCCCGGGTGGTCTGTGCGGTGGTGGTGGCGCCGTTGAGCGC
>NZ_JBEPKJ010000026.1:0-4838 GCF_040544635.1 Variovorax paradoxus | reverse complement strand
GCAGACAGTAGGGGTCGCCTTTCTTTGCTTACTTTCTTTGGCGAAGCAAAGAAAGTGAGTCGCCCGCCGGGGCGAGACCCGGCCTCGGGAAAAAAACAAGCCAAAGGGTCAGAGCGTATGACTCCGATCCCCCTCCAAAAACCCCATCGCCTCCCAAGCACCCCCCACAGCAAACCCCACCACCTTGAACAGCTCCCCCATCTCATGCTCATGAACGAGCCGAGCCGCCATTCCCCTCTCTGCGGTAGAGCCCTGCTCCATCCTCGTCAGCAACCCGCAGTTCAGCAGAAACCGCGCCTGGCTGGTATAGCCCAGCACCTCGAGCCCCGCTTCCTGCCCCGCGAGCGCAATGCCGGTGAAGTTGACGTGCGCCGTGATGTCCTTGTAGCCCACATCGGACAGCGGATCGCCATCGGCCTGGTGGGCGCGGTGGCACATCACCGTTCCCATGTGGCGCTGGGGGTGGTAGTACTCGCGCTCCGGGAAGCCGTAGTCGATGAAGAAGGCCGCGCCCTTCGTCAGGCGGTCCGCCAGGGTCGCCACAAAGGCCTCGGCCTGCGGATGGATTTCAGTCAGGTAGTCGTGCTCGCCCGGCACCTCGAGCGGTGGCCGCAGTGCGGTCTCGCGGTCGGCCCAGGTCCAGCCGTCGCCCCCTGCATTGCGCACGATGCCGCGCTCGAACCACTGGCCGCCGACACGCGCCAGCAGTTGCACAGGCATCGCATCGAGCACCTCGTTGCCGATCACCACGCCCTGCATCGACTCGGGCAGTTCGCCGAGCCATTCGACGCGGTCTGCGTGCCGCACCAAGGCCTGCTGCTGCCGCTCGCGCAGGGTGCCCGAAAGATCGACGATGCGGTAGCGCACGTCGCCGCGGCCCATCTCGTCGAGCGCGTGCAGCAGTTGCACCGCCAGGGCGCCCGAGCCGGCACCGAATTCCCAGAGGGTGTCGGTGCCGGTCTTCTCCAGCGCCTCGGCCACCTGCGCCGCAAGCGCCTGGCCGAACATGGGCGTGAGTTCGGGCGCGGTCACGAAGTCGCTGCCCGAAGACGGCATGTGGCCGAACTTGGCCGAGGTGTTGGCGTAGTAGCCCAGCCCCGGCGCATACAAGGCCAGCGCCATGAAGCGGTCGAAGCCGATCCAGCCGCCGGCGCGTTCCACGGCGCGGGCGATCAACGTATCGAGGGCGATGGGTAAACTGTTCGTCGTCTTTGTCGTCACCCCCCGATTCTCCCTTCTCTCCCCGCATGAGCACAGCACCGCTTTCCTCAGCCCCCCGCACCGTCCTTGTCACGGGTGCCGGCCGCCGGCTGGGCCGCGAGATTGCGCTGGCGCTGGCCGCGGGGGGCTGGCAGGTGGCGGTGCACTACCGCAGCTCACGGGCCGAGGCCGAGCAGACGGCCGCCGAATGCGCGGGCTTGTCGGGCAACTCGGCGGCTTTCGAGGCCGACTTGCTCGACGAAGCCGCCACCCGCGCCTTGCTGCCC
This sequence comes from Variovorax paradoxus, assembly GCF_040544635.1. Lineage (GTDB taxonomy): Bacteria > Pseudomonadota > Gammaproteobacteria > Burkholderiales > Burkholderiaceae_C > Variovorax > Variovorax paradoxus_R. The sequence goes on along the minus strand of NZ_JBEPKJ010000026.1, from coordinate 3,351 downwards.
CGCGTGGCGGCGCATTTTGGCGGTGTCGATGCCGTGGTTCACAGTGCCGCCCTCTTCGAGCACGACGACGCCGCCAGCTTCAGCTACGCGCTCATGGAGCGCCATGCGCGCAGCAACACCGGCGCCGCCATTCTCCTGGCGCAGGCGCTGCGCGACCACCTGGCGCCGCGCAATGCGCAAGGCGCGGTGGTGCACCTGCTCGACCAGAAGCTCTGGAACCCGAACCCCGACTTTCTCAGCTACACGCTCTCCAAGGCCGCGCTCGAGGCCGCCACGCCCATGCTGGCGCTGGCACTGGCGCCGCAGGTGCGGGTGGTGGGCGTGGCGCCGGGCCTCACGCTTTCGAGCCACATGCTGGACGATGAAAAGTTTGCCCAGCTGCACAAGCTGTCGCCGCTGGGCCGCTCTTCCACGCCCGCCGATGTGGTGGCCACGGTGAAATTTGCGCTGGAGAACAACTCGATCACCGGCACCACGCTGCTGGTGGACGGCGGCCAGCACCTGATGAGATTCGAGCGCGATTTCTCGCTCATGTGAGCACCACCAACACCATGTCTTCCACACCGCACGGCCACCAGACTCTCACCCTCCAGGGGCTGCGCTTCGACGCCAACCTGGGCATCCTCGAGCAGGAAAAGAGGGCACCCCAGCCGATCCTGGTCGATGCCGAGCTCAACCTCGGCCCGCAGCCGCTGCTGCCGCAGGACGACGACATCTTTCACGTGCTGGACTACCGCAAGGTGCGCCGCATCATCATCGACGAGTGCACGGCCGAGCATGTGAACCTGCTCGAAAGCCTGATCGGCAAGCTCGCGCAGCGGCTGCTGCAGCTGCCCGGTGTGCGGGGCGTAAGGGTGAAGATCGCCAAGCTCGAAATCTTCGACGACTGCGAGGTGGCTATCCGCATCGAAGCCGGGGAATGGTGATCCAAGGCAAAATCGGGGGTCTTCCCCTCATTTGCCTGAAGTAGCCCACCAATGAACGCCGTCTGGATCGACGAGGCGCCCGTCGCCGGCGCCGCCACCAATTCCCTGAAGATCGAGCGCGAAACGCACAAGCTCGAAAAGCGCCTGTGCCGCGAGGTGGGCCGCGCCATCGTCGACTACAACATGATCGAAGAGGGCGACAAGGTCATGGTGTGCGTCTCGGGCGGGAAGGACAGCTACGCCATGCTGGACATCCTGCTCAAGCTGAAGGCGCGGGCGCCGATTCACTTCGACATCGTCGCGGTCAACCTCGACCAGAAGCAGCCCGGGTTTCCCGAAGAGGTGCTGCCCAAGTACCTGAGCGAGCTCGGCGTGGACTTCCACATCGAGAACCAGGACACCTACAGCATCGTCAAGCGCGTGATTCCGGAAGGCAAGACGACCTGCGGCCTGTGCAGCCGGCTGCGCCGCGGCATCCTGTACCGCGTGGCGGACGAACTCGGTGCCACCAAGGTGGCGCTGGGGCACCACCGCGACGACATGCTGCAGACCTTCTTCCTCAACATGTTCTTCGCGGGCAAGCTCAAGAGCATGCCGCCCAAGCTGGTGAGCGACGACGGCAAGCACATCGTCATTCGCCCGCTCGCCTACGTGGCCGAGAAAGACCTGGTGCGCTGGGCGCAGCACCGCGAATTTCCGATCATTCCGTGCACCCTGTGCGGCAGCCAGGAAAACCTGCAGCGCAAGCAGGTCGGCGAAATGCTGCGCGAGTGGGACAGGAAGCACCCCGGCCGCGTGGAAAACATGTTCACCGCACTGCAGAACGTGGTGCCTTCGCACCTGCTCGACGGAACGCGGCACGACTTCAAGGGTCTGAAGGCGACCGGCGTGGCCGACGAAGACGGCGACAAGGCCTTCGACGCGCCCTCTTTCGACTTGCTCTCCCAGGCACCTGCAGCCCTGCGCATCCTTCAGGGCTGAACCGGGCAACCCAGGGGGAATTTAGGGCTGGTGAGCCCGGAGACCCTCATGAAACGTGCGCTTCTTGCTCTTTTTTTTGCAGCAGCATTGAGCGGCTGCGCCACCTCGTGGGTCGTCGACAGCGACGTAAAGAGCTTTTCTTCGCTCGCCGCGGTGCCGCCCGGCGCCACCTACCGCTTCGAGCGCCTGCCTTCGCAGCAGGCCGACACCGCCCGGCAGGAATCGCTCGAGGCGATGGCGGCCGCAGCGCTCGAAAAGGTGGGCCTGCGCCGCGACGATGCTCGCCCGACCTACAGCGCGCAGATCGGCGCGCGCGTGACGGCTGGCCTCTCGCCCTGGGCAGACCCGTGGCTTTTCGACGGGCCATGGGGCTATGGCGGCTACGGCTATCACGGCTACACCCGCCGCTGGTATGGCGGCGGCTGGTACGGCGGCCCGGCCTTCATGCCGCCGGCCGCCAACCCCTGGTACGAGCGCGAAGTGAGCATCGTGCTGCGCGACATCGGCTCGAACCGGGTGGTCTATGAAACGCGGGCCCGCAACGACGGACCGTACAACGCGAGCGCGGCCATCCTGCCGGTGATGTTCGATGCCGCGCTGCAAGGGTTTCCGAATCCGCCGCAGGGCGAACGCCGGGTGAACATCGAGCTGCCCACGGCAAAGAAATGACGCGCTTCTAGAATCCCGCCGGATGGAAGAAATTACCCGTTTGATTGCCGTTCGCCATGGCGAAACCGCCTGGAACGTCGACACGCGCATTCAAGGCCAGCTCGACATCGGGCTCAATGCCACCGGCCTGTGGCAGGCCCGGCGCGTGGGGCAGGCGCTGGCGGACGAAGACATCGGCGTGATCTACGCGAGCGACCTGTCGCGCGCTTGGCAGACCGCGCAGGAAATTGCGAAGCCCCACGGCCTCACCGTGCAGCCCGAGCCCGGCCTGCGCGAGCGCGCCTTCGGCCACTTCGAGGGCATGAGCTTCGCGGAGATCGAAGCCACCCTGCCCGAGCAGGCGAAACGCTGGCGCGAACGAGACCCCGAGTTCGAGCCCGAAGGCGGCGAGAGCCTGCTGGCCTTTCGCGAGCGGGTGACACGCATCGCATCGAAACTCGCCGCGCGCCACCCGGGCCGGCTGGTGGTGCTGGTGGCGCACGGCGGCGTGATGGACGTGCTCTACCGCGCCGCCACCCGCCAGGAACTGCAGGCCCCGCGCACCTGGCAACTCGGCAATGCGGCCATCAACCGCATGCTGTGGACGCCCGAAGGCTTCAGCCTCGTGGGCTGGAGCGACACCGCCCACCTGGTGGCGGACGACGACGTTCTCGACGAAACAACGACCTAGGTAGGCTAGGTGTGAAGCGTCAAGAGGTTGTTTCTTGACGAGTTGAGTCTGGCCATGGGCGCGATGCCGCCGATACCGCTGTGCGGGCGATGCCAGTTGTAGTGG
>NZ_JBEPKJ010000025.1:0-7345 GCF_040544635.1 Variovorax paradoxus | reverse complement strand
AGCCAGGAGCAGAGCACGGGCATCGAGCAGGTGAACCAGGCCATCGCGCAGATGGACCAGGTCACGCAGCAGAACGCGGCGCTGGTGGAAGAAGCAGCTGCTGCCGCGCAATCGATGCAGGAGCAGGCCGCCAGCCTGGTGGAAGCCGTGAGCGTCTTCAGGCTGGAACCCGGGGCACAGCCCCAACGCAGCCAGCTTGCGTTCGCGGCGCCAGCGGCGCGAACGGCGTTCGGGCCTCTCAAAGCCGTTCCCAAGCCGCTGCGCCCGGCGCTGGGCAGGAAAACCGAGGCCGCTGCACCTGCGCAACTGGCCACGGCCGGCACGGCGGCTGGCGACTGGACAGAATTTTGAACTAATGGCCTCAAGTCTTGCGCGCACCTGCCGATAAACCTATCGGTAGCACCGCACAAAAGACATCCACCCTAGGAAGAGACTATGTTCAACCGTTTGAATCCCCGCGGCCTTCGCATCGGCCAGAAGCTCGGGCTGTTCACGGCCAGCGCCATCATGGGCGTGGCGGCCCTGACGGCCCTTTTCCTGTTTTCGGAGCGCAAGCTCATCATGGAAGAGCGGCAAGCCAGCGTCCGCCAGGTGGTGGAAAGCGCGCACGGCCTGCTGGCCCATTACCACGGTCTCGTGGCCAAGGGCACGCTGACCGAGCCGCAGGCCAAGGAACAGGCCATGCAGGCGATCCGCGGCTTGCGCTACAGCGGCAGCGAGTATTTCTGGATCAACGACATGCAGCCGCGCATGGTGATGCACCCCATCAGCCCGGCGCTCGAGAACAAGGATCTTTCGTCCAACAAGGACGCCACCGGCAAGCGGCTGTTCGTCGCGTTCGTCGACACCGTCAAGGCCAGCGGTGCGGGCTTCGTTCCCTACCTCTGGGCCAAGCCGGGCAGCGACAAGCCGGTGCCCAAGGTCTCCTACGTGAAGGGCTTCGAGCCGTGGGGCTGGATCATCGGCTCGGGCGTCTACGTGGATACGGTGCAGACAACGATCATGGGCCGGATCATCGCCCTGTCGGTCGGTGCGCTGGCGCTGGCCGCAGCACTCCTCGCCCTGGGCTGGACCATTTCGCGCGGCTTGCTGAAGCAGCTCGGCGGCGAGCCGGCGGAAGCGACCGCCATTGCGCACCGCATCGCCGACGGCGACCTGGCGGTTCGCATCGACCTGAAGCGCGGCGACCAGGCCAGCCTGCTGCATGCGATCCAGGGGATGCGCGACAGCCTGGCCAAGGTGGTGGGCGAAGTGCGCACGGGCACCGACGCCATTGCCACCGCCTCGGGCCAGATCGCCGCGGGCAACCAGGACCTGTCTTCGCGCACCGAAGAGCAGGCCAGCTCGCTGGAGCAGACCGCTGCTTCGATGGAAGAGCTCACCTCCACGGTGAAACAGAACGCCGACAACGCCCGCCAGGCCAATCAGCTGGCCCTGTCGGCCTCCGAAGTGGCCGTGCGCGGCGGCGGGGTGGTCAACCAGGTGGTGGACACCATGGGCTCCATCAACGCCTCGTCGAAAAAGATCGTCGACATCATCGGCGTGATCGACGGCATTGCGTTCCAGACCAACATCCTGGCGCTCAATGCGGCAGTGGAAGCCGCCCGTGCCGGTGAACAGGGCCGCGGCTTTGCGGTGGTGGCGTCTGAAGTCAGAAGCCTCGCGCAGCGCTCGGGCGCAGCCGCCAAGGAAATCAAGGGGCTGATCGACGACTCCGTGGGCAAGGTCGAGGCCGGCAGCCGCCAGGTGACCGAGGCGGGCCGCACGATGGACGAGATCGTCGACAGCGTCAAGCGCGTGACCGACATCATGGGCGAGATCACCGCTGCCAGCCAGGAGCAGAGCACGGGCATCGAGCAGGTGAACCAGGCCATCGCGCAGATGGACCAGGTGACGCAGCAGAACGCGGCGTTGGTGGAAGAGGCAGCGGCCGCGGCGCAGTCGATGCAGGAGCAGGCGGCGAGCCTGGTCTCGTCGGTCAGCGTGTTCAAGCTCGAAGGCGGCAGCGCGCCGGCTACATCGGTGAATGCGCGGGTCGCTTCCGCCGCACCGAAGGCAGCCCGTCCGTCTGAAGCCTCCCCGACGTCCCGGCGCCTTGCGCCGGGCAAGAAAACCAAAGAAGCACCCGCGTCCCCGCAGCTGGCCATGGCCGCCGCAGGCGGTGGCGAGTGGGCAGAGTTCTAGTCAACAGCCACAGATTTCGCCATGAGCTCAACCCAATCCAAACAAACCACAGACAGCCGCAACACCGCCCCGTCACGGCCGGGCCGGCCGCTGGAATTTCTTTCCTTCACGCTGGGCCAGGAAGAGTACGGCATCGACATCCAGAAGGTGCAGGAGCTGCGCGGCTACGACGCGGTGACGCGCATTGCCAATGCGCCGGAATACATCAAGGGCGTGGTGAACCTGCGCGGAATCATCGTTCCGATCATCGACATGCGCATCAAGTTCCAGCTGGGCGCGCCGACCTATGACCAGTTCACGGTGGTGATCGTGCTGAACATCGGCGGGCGCGTGGTGGGCATGGTGGTGGACAGCGTGTCGGACGTGATCACGCTGAGTGCGGAGCAGATCAAGCCTGCGCCGGAGATGGGCGCCGTGCTGGACACGGACTACCTGATCGGGCTGGGCACGCTGGACGAGCGGATGCTGATCCTCGTGGACATCGACAAGCTGATGTCCAGCGACGAGATGGGCCTGGTCGAGAAGATCGCCGCCTGATTCCGCCGCGCCAGGAGCATGGGGTCGATCGAAGCTTGAACCCGCGCTTGCGCTCTTTCCCGCATTCGATCGCCTTCCTCTCTTCATTTCATTTCATCACCCCGCCATGAACTTTCTCTCCAACCTACGCATCGGAACGCGGCTGGCCATCGGCTTCGGCCTGGTCCTCGCTCTGACGCTGGCCTCAGCCGCCTTCGCACTGGTGACCGCCAGAAGCAATGCCGAAGCCACCCGCCAGATGATGCAGAGCCCGCTCGCGAAAGAACGGCTCATCTCGGATTGGTACGTGCTGACCTACTCGGCCATTGCGCGCACCGCGATGATCGCCAGAAGCACCGACGAATCGCTTCCCGTCACTTTTGCCGATGTCATCTCCGACAGCGTGAAGAAGGGTGGAGAAACCATGGCCAAGGTCGAGGCCCTGCTGGTCACCGACCTCGAGAAAGCGACCTTCAAGAACATCGTCGAGTTGCGCGCCAAGTACCAGGCGGCCAAGGAAGCGGTGCAAAAGGCCAAGACCGGCGACAACCCCGCGGAGGCGGAGGCCGTCTTCAAGAACACCTTCCAGCCGGCTGCCAAGGCCTACGAAACGCGTGTGCTCGAACTGCTGGCGCTCGAACGCAAGGCCATCGACGACATGAGCCACGCAATCGACGATGCGAACGAGCGCAGCTTCAATCTGCGCATCGTGCTGACGGCACTCACGCTGCTGCTGGGCGCGGCCTGCGCCTTCCTGATCGCCCGCAGCGTCACCCGCCCTCTCGGCCGTGCGGTCAAGGTGGCGGAAACCGTGGCGAGCGGCGACCTCAGCTCGGCCATCGAAACCGGCTCGCGCGACGAGACCGGCCAGCTGATGAATGCGCTGAAGCACATGAACGAGAGCCTGGCCAAGGTGGTGGGCGAAGTGCGCACAGGCACCGACGCCATCGCGACTGCCTCGGGCCAGATCGCCGCCGGCAACCAGGACCTGTCTTCGCGCACCGAAGAGCAGGCCAGCTCGCTGGAGCAGACCGCCGCCTCGATGGAAGAACTCACCAGCACGGTGAAGCAGAACGCCGACAACGCAAGGCAAGCCAACCAGCTCGCACTCTCGGCTTCGGAGGTCGCGGTCAAGGGCGGGGGTGTGGTCAGCCAGGTGGTCGACACCATGGCTTCGATCAATGCGTCTTCCAAGAAGATCGTCGACATCATCGGCGTGATCGACGGCATCGCCTTCCAGACCAACATCCTGGCGCTGAACGCCGCGGTCGAAGCGGCACGTGCCGGTGAACAGGGCCGCGGCTTCGCGGTCGTGGCTTCCGAAGTGCGCAGCCTCGCCCAGCGCTCGGGCGCAGCCGCCAAGGAAATCAAGGGCCTGATCGACGACTCCGTAGGCAAGGTCGAAGCCGGCAGCCGCCAGGTGACCGAGGCGGGCCGCACGATGGACGAGATCGTCGACAGCGTCAAGCGCGTGACCGACATCATGGGTGAGATCACGGCCGCGAGCCAGGAGCAGAGCACCGGCATCGAGCAGGTGAACCAGGCGATTGCGCAGATGGACCAGGTGACGCAGCAGAACGCGGCGCTGGTGGAAGAGGCAGCCGCTGCGGCGCAGTCGATGCAGGAGCAGGCCGCGAGCCTGGTTCAGGCCGTGAGCGTGTTCAAGCTGGACGGCAACATCGCAGTTCGCCCGCTTGCGCAGGTGCAGGCCAAGCTCCAGCCGGCGTTGCCGCAGCGCAGGGCCATGCCCGCGCTGGCTGCTGCCGGTGGTTGGGAGGCGTCCTGAGCGCTGCTGTTCTGCGGCCTGAAGCATCGGCCCGATCGCGGTCGGCGCACACAACCCTTTCCTACGGCAAGTGCGCGCTGTGCGCGCCTGCCCTTTTCTGATTTTCTGGAGTCATGAGCATGTTTCTGAGCAATATTTCCATAGGCAAGCGGTTGGCCGTCGTCATCGGCGTCATCCTCGCCCTGTCTCTCACGAGCAGCGTGCTTGCCGTGCTGAAGCTGCGGCAGCTCGGCGTGGAAATCAATGCGATGGTCGAGAAGAACATCAAGACCGAGCGCGCCGGCGCCGACTGGCTGCGCAACACCACGGCAGGCGTCCAGCGCGCCGCGGCCATCGCCAAGAGCAGCGATTCGAACCTGATTGCCTACTTCGCACCCGCCACGGCTCTTTCCATCAAGGAGACCAACGAACTGCAGAAGCTCATCGAAGAGCAGATGAACACGCCGGAGAAGCGGCAGGTGTACGACAAGGTCGGCGAGCTTCGCAAGGCCTACCTCGCGGCCCGCGAAGAAGTCAGCAAGGCCAAGCTGGCCGGCGACATGGAAGGTGCCGACCGGATCTTCAATGAACGTTTCGAACCCACGTCGCGCAGCTACCTCGCGGGCGTGCAGCAGATGGTGGATGCGGAACGGACGCAGCTCGACGCCGCGGCGGAACGCAGCAAGGAGATGCGTGCCAGCACCAGCCTGATGCTGATCATCTGCGGCGCGCTGTCGCTGGGCCTGGGCCTGGTGCTCGCCTGGCTGCTGGTTCGCAGCATCACGCATCCGCTGCGCCGCGCCGTCGAAGTGGCCGAGGCCGTTGCCGCCGGCGACCTGACCAGCCGCATCGATGTGACGACGAAGGACGAAACCGGCCAGCTCATGCACGCCCTCAAGGGCATGAACGGCAGCCTTGCCAAGGTGGTGGGCGAAGTGCGCACCGGTACCGACGCCATCGCCACTGCCTCGGGCCAGATCGCCGCGGGCAACCAGGACCTGTCTTCGCGCACTGAGGAACAAGCCAGCTCGCTGGAGCAGACCGCCGCCTCGATGGAAGAGCTCACCTCCACGGTGAAACAGAACGCCGACAACGCCCGCCAGGCCAATCAGCTGGCCCTGTCGGCCTCCGAAGTGGCCGTGCGCGGCGGCGGGGTGGTCAACCAGGTGGTGGACACCATGGGCTCCATCAACGCCTCGTCGAAAAAGATCGTCGACATCATCGGCGTGATCGACGGCATTGCCTTCCAGACCAATATCCTGGCGCTGAACGCTGCGGTGGAAGCGGCACGCGCCGGCGAACAGGGCAGGGGCTTCGCGGTGGTCGCTTCCGAAGTGCGCAGCCTGGCGCAGCGCTCGGGTGCAGCCGCCAAGGAAATCAAGGGCCTGATCGACGACTCCGTAGGCAAGGTCGAAGCCGGCAGCCGCCAGGTGACCGAGGCGGGCCGCACGATGGACGAGATCGTCGACAGCGTCAAGCGCGTGACCGACATCATGGGCGAGATCACCGCTGCCAGCCAGGAGCAGAGCACGGGCATCGAGCAGGTGAACCAGGCCATCGCGCAGATGGACCAGGTGACGCAGCAGAACGCGGCGTTGGTGGAAGAGGCAGCGGCCGCGGCGCAGTCGATGCAGGAGCAGGCGGCGAGCCTGGTCGAAGCCGTGAGCGTGTTCAAGCTGGACAGCAACACCGCACTTCGCCCGCTTGCGCAGGTGCAGGCCAAGCTCCAGCCGGCGCTGCCGTCGCGCAGGGCCATGCCCGCGCTGAAGGCCCCGGCCCGGGCGGCCGCGGAACCCAAGGCCACTCCGAAGCTCGCTGCGGCCCATGCCGCGCCGGGCGACTGGACCGAGTTCTAACGAGTTCCAACGTATCTCAGGAGGAAAAGATGAAATGGTTCCAAGGGCTTCGCGTCGCCGTCAGGCTGGTGCTCAGTTTTCTCATCGTCGCGGCGGTGGGAGCGGTGGTCAGCGGGCTGGGTATCTTTTACATGGGGCGCATCAACGCCTCCACCGAGAGTCTCTACAACCAGGATCTGCGCGCCATCAAGGCGGTGCAGGCGGCCAACATCCACCTGCTTGATGCCAGCCGGGCCCAGATGGGCCTTCTGTCGGCCGGCACCAAGGGCGAGCGCAGCGTCGGCTTCAAGGAACTGAAGGACGCCGCGGTGGCACTCGAGTCGAACGTGGCCGAGGTCAAGACCCTGCTCGAGGAAACGGCCGAAGGGCGGGAGCTCCACGAGCAGTACCAGAAGCTGATGCCGCCGCTGAAAAAACATCTGGCCGACTTCGCCGACCTGATTGCCAAGCAATCGCTGGACAGCTCGCAGTTCGAAGGCCGCGTGCCCGAGGAAAGCGCGCAGTTGCTGACGGAGTCCCGCGCGCTCGAAAAGGTGCTGCAGAACATGGTTGCGTACAGCGACCAGCGGGCCCGCACCAGCATGGAAGACGCCGCCGGGACTTTCAAGACCTCGCGGTTCCTGATGCTGATGCTGGCGCTGGCCGGCGTCGTCGCCAGCGTGGGGCTCGGCGTGGTGGTGGCGCGGCTTCTGGCACGCCAGCTGGGCGGCGAGCCGGCCTACGCCGCCGATGTGGTCGGCCGCATCGCGAGCGGCGACCTGACGGAAAGCGTGCAGGCCCGCACGGCGCGCAGCGGCAGCCTGCTGTTCTCCATCAAGCGCATGCAAGACCAGCTGACGGACGTCGTCGTCCGGATCAAGACGTCGAGCGACGCCATCGCCACGGCCTCGGGCCAGATTGCCGCGGGCAACCAGGATCTATCGTCCCGTACCGAGGAACAGGCCAGCTCGCTCGAAGAGACCGCCGCTTCGATGGAAGAACTCACCAGCACGGTGAAGCAGAACGCGGACAACGCCCGCCAGGC
>NZ_JBEPKJ010000024.1:0-25260 GCF_040544635.1 Variovorax paradoxus | reverse complement strand
GCATCGGGTGCTCCCCGCAGCGAAATAAAGGAGGAGCCGAAGGCGGGGGACATTCGCGGAGGGGAGTACCCGGTGGCCTTTGCACAAGCCCTGAAACAGCGGCAACCGAACCACAGCGCCAAGAACACAAGTCAAGCATGACCAGACTCCAAGGAATACCCAAGCCATGACCTACTTGCTAGCACTCGACCAGGGCACCTCCAGCTCCCGCAGCATCGTGTTCGATCGCGAAGGCCGCATCGTCGCCATCGCGCAGAAGGAGCTCACGCAGATCTACCCACGGCCGGGTTGGGTCGAGCATGACCCGATGGAGATTTGGCACAGCCAACTCGCCACCGCGCGGGAAGTGCTGACCAAGGCCAAGCTCCAGCCTGCGAACATCCATGCCATTGGCATCACCAACCAGCGCGAAACCACCGTGCTGTGGAACCGCAAGACCGGCCAGCCGGTGCACCACGCCATCGTGTGGCAAGACCGGCGTGCCGAGCCGCTGTGCGCAAAGCTGCGCGACGAAGGCATGACCGGCACCATCCAGGAGAAAACCGGGCTGGTCATCGACGCATATTTTTCAGGCACCAAGCTGCGCTGGCTGCTCGACAACGTGCCCGGCGCACGCGCCCAGGCCGAGCGCGGCGAACTCGCCTTCGGCACGGTCGACAGCTGGCTCATGTGGCAGCTTACGGGCGGCAAGGTGCACGTCACCGACGTGAGCAACGCCTCGCGCACCATGCTCTTCAACGTGCACAGCAACGAATGGGATACCGACCTCCTCAAGGCGCTCGACATTCCCGCCGCGCTCATGCCCAAGGTGCAACCGTCGAGCTCGCACTTTGCCGATACCGATGCCGCACTGCTCGGCCGAGCCCTGCCCATCGGCGGCGTGGCCGGCGACCAGCAGAGCGCCCTCTTCGGCCAGGCCTGCTTCGCGGCCGGCATGGCCAAGAACACCTATGGCACCGGTTGCTTCCTGCTCATGCACACGGGCGCGGCGTTCCAGCCCTCGCACAACGGCCTGCTCGTGACCAGCGCCGCGCAGACCGACGCTACGCCCCAGTACGCCATGGAAGGCAGCGTGTTCGTCGGCGGCGCCGTGGTGCAGTGGCTGCGCGACGGGCTCAAGGCCATCAAGGGCAGCGCCGAAGTGCAGTCGCTCGCCGAAAGCGTGCCCGACGCGGGCGGCGTGATGATGGTGCCGGCCTTTACCGGCCTTGGCGCGCCCTACTGGGATGCCGATGCGCGCGGCACCATCACCGGCCTCACGCGCGGAACCACCGTGGCGCACATTGCGCGCGCCGCGCTCGAAAGCATCGCCTACCAGAGCGCCGCACTGCTGCAGGCCATGAGCCGCGATGCGGTCGCCGCCGGCGGCACGCCCGTGGCCGAACTGCGCGTGGATGGCGGTGCCAGCGTGAACGACCTGCTGATGCAGTTCCAGGCCGACCTCCTGGGCATTCCCGTGGTGCGGCCCGAAGTGATCGAGACCACGGCGCTGGGCGCCGCCTACTTGGCAGGCCTGTCAACCGGCGTCTACAGCGACGCGCGCCAGTTGTCGAAGCTATGGAAGGTGGAGCGCCGCTTCATGCCGACCATGGGCCGGGCGCAGGCCGAGGAATCGATGGCGCGCTGGGAACGCGCGGTGCGACAGGCCACGGCGAGCTGAGCGCCGCCTCGCCCGCGCTCAGGCGACAGGGCCGTACATCACGTCGGAGCGCAGCACGTACTTCGTGCCCTCTTCGATCGCGGCACCTTCATGCCAGGTGTCGTGAATGAAAAGCAGCGCGGCGCCGGCTTCGGGCTTCACGCGGAACTCGCGAAAATCGGTGTCGCCGCCGGTGAAGCCGTCGTTCAGGTAGACGAGCAGCGTGAGTTGGCTCGTGAGCCCGTCTTCACGCCAGGGCCCGTCCTTGTGCATCTTGAAGCGCTGGCCGGGCGAATACTTGTAGAAGCGAAGGTCCTTCGGCAGCCCATGTGCCAACTGGCCGGCCACCTCGGGAAGCGCGACTTTCCCCAGCCGCGCCCAGAGCAACGCAACCCAGTGCGCTGAAGGCAGCATCGCGCGCTCGTTGTTGCGGATGGTCGGCATAGGCTTCGGCCCATCCGCGGTGCGCACGCCGGCCGAGGCGAAGCCTTCGCGCTCAGCCAAGGCGATCAGCTCTTCGCACTCCTCTGGTTCGAGAAAGCCTTCGATCGAAAAGGCTCGCGGCGAATGGGCGATCAGCCGCACGCGTTCGCTATCCTCAGTGCGCCGGGACCAAAAAGTCCTGGCTGATCCGGCCGCCGAGTTCATTCACCCGGTCGAGGAACTGCGTGAGGTAGGCATGCAGCCCGGTCGCCAGGATTTCGTCGACCCGCGCGTACTGCAGGTCAGCCAGCAGCTTGCCGGCGCGGCGCTGCGTTTCGGCGCTCTGCTCGTTCTGCACCTTGGCGAGGTTGTTCACCACCTCGACCAGGCTCGCGTGCAGCGAACGCGGCATGTCGGCGCGAAGAATGAGCAGCTCGGCCACGCGCTCGGGCTTGATCACGTCGCGGTACACCTTGCGGTACACCTCGAAGGCCGAGACGCTGCGCAGGATGGCGCTCCAGTGATAGAAGTCGTACTCCTGGTCTTCCTCGGTGGCGGTGCCGAAGAATTCGCTGTTGAGCGCGTGGAACTTCACGTCCACCAGCCGCGCGGTGTTGTCGGCGCGCTCAAGAAAGGTGCCCAGGCGCGAGAAATAAAAGGCCTCGTCCTGCAGCATGGTGCCGAGCGTTACGCCGCGCGAAAGGTGCGAGCGGAACTTGACCCATTCGCAAAACTGAGCCGGGTCGCGTTCGAAATCGCCGGCGCGCAGCATGCGGTTGACTTCGAGCCAGGTGGTGTTCTGGGTTTCCCAGGCTTCGGTGGTGAGCGCGCCGCGAACCGCGCGAGCGTTTTCGCGCGCGGCCTTGAGGCAGGAGACGATCGAAGACGGATTGCTCTCGTCCTTGACCATGAACTCCATCACATCGTGGGGCGTGATCTGCTCGTACTTCTTGTTGTACGAGGGCAGCAGCTCGCTGATGGACAACACACCCTGCCAGCCGTACTTGGCCACTTCGGCCGACTGGGGCAGGAGCGAGGTCTGGTAGTTGACGTCGAGCATGCGCGCGGTGTTTTCCGCGCGCTCGGTGTAGCGCGACATCCAGTAGAGGTGATCGGCAGTGCGTGACAGCATCGTTTGTTCTCCTGATTCCTTGCTTGCTTCTTGTCTGCTGCGCTAGGCCGATTGCGATTGACTTTGCGACTGCGACGCCTTCGGCTTGGCACTGCGGTCCGCCTCGAGAATCCAGGTGTCCTTGGTGCCGCCGCCCTGCGACGAATTGACCACCAGCGAGCCCTCCTTGAGCGCCACGCGCGTCAGGCCGCCGGGCACCATCTGCACCTCGCTGCCCGAGAGCACGAAGGGGCGCAGGTCGATGTGGCGCGGCGCAATGCCGGCATCGACAAAAGTCGGCGATGTGGAAAGGCTCAGCGTGGGCTGCGCAATGTAGCCATCGGGCTTGGCGATCACGGCCTTCTTGAAGTCTTCGATCTCGGCCTGCGTGGCGGCCGGGCCGATGAGCATGCCGTAGCCGCCGGCGCCGTGCACCTCCTTGACGACCAGGTCCTTCATGTTGTCGAGCGTGTACTGCAGCTCGTCCTTGTTGCGGCACATGTAGGTGGGCACGTTCTTCAGGATCGGCTTTTCGCCGAGGTAGAACTCGACCATCTTGGGCACGTAGGGGTAGATCGACTTGTCGTCGGCCACGCCGGTACCCACCGCATTGCAGATGACGACGTTGCCATCGCGGTAGGCGCGCATCAGGCCCGCGCAGCCGAGCGTCGACGTGGGGCGGAACACCTCGGGGTCGAGAAAATCGTCGTCGACGCGGCGGTAGATCACGTCCACGCGCTTCGGCCCGCGCGTGGTGCGCATGTAGACGAAGTTGTCCTTCACGAAGAGGTCTTGCCCTTCGACCAGTTCCACGCCCATCTGCTGGGCGAGGAAGGCGTGCTCGAAGTAGGCGCTGTTGTACATGCCGGGGGTGAGGACCACCACCGTGGGCTCGGCCGTGGCGGCCGGCGCGCTGGCGCGCAGCGTCTCGAGCAGCAGGTCGGGGTAATGCGCCACGGGCGCGATGCGGTTCTGGTTGAACAGCTCGGGAAAGAGCCGCATCATCATCTTGCGGTTTTCGAGCATGTAGCTCACGCCGCTGGGCACGCGCAGGTTGTCCTCGAGCACGTAGTACTCGCCGTTGCCTTGGGCATCGGGGGCGCGGACGATGTCGATGCCCGAGATGTTGGAGT
Source organism: Variovorax paradoxus (assembly GCF_040544635.1). Classification (GTDB taxonomy): domain Bacteria; phylum Pseudomonadota; class Gammaproteobacteria; order Burkholderiales; family Burkholderiaceae_C; genus Variovorax; species Variovorax paradoxus_R. The sequence goes on along the minus strand of NZ_JBEPKJ010000024.1, from coordinate 20,954 downwards.
ACACGTTGTGCGGCACGCTCACACCCATCATTTCGGGGCGGAACTGCGCGTTGTTCAGGATCTGCTCGGCCGGAATGATGCCGGCCTTGATGATTTTCTGGTCGTGATAGACGTCATGCAGGAAGCGGTTGAGCGCCGTCACGCGCTGCACCAGCCCCTTTTCCATGCTCTCCCACTCGTGGGCAGGAATGATGCGCGGCAGCAGGTCGAACGGTATGAGCCGCTCGGTGCCGGAACCGTCTTCGTCCTTTGCGCCGTACACCGCAAAGGTAATGCCGACCCGGCGAAAGATCATTTCCGCCTCTTCGCGCCGCGATCGCATCACCTCGCCGGGTTGCTTCGCAAGCCATTGGTCGTAGCGCTTGTAGTGCTGTCGGATTGCAGCCCCCGCATAGGGTAACTGCTCATACATCTCATCGAATTTGTGCATGGAACGACCAATCTCCTTGAGCCATAGCTTAGCAAGTTCGAGGCCAGTGAAAGCCCTATGTTGGCGCGAATTCCGGTCCGCCCGCGGTCGTCAAGGCAGGCGGTGATGCCAATAACGTGCATTGCGCTCCCGTTCGCAGCCGACCTCGGCTGGCGCCTGGCTGCGCCATAGCGCGGCGCCGCAGGGCACGTTTTCGACCAGCCTCACGCCGTAAGCGGCATAGCGCTCGACCACCTCCCTGGCCGGATGGCCGAAGCGGTTGCGATAGCCCGCCTGAACCAGCGCAATGCGCGGGCGCACCGCGTCCAGCAGCGCCGCGCTCGACGAGGTCTTGCTGCCGTGATGCGGGGCCAGCAGCACATCGGCGCGGAGCTCTGGCGTTCTCGACACCAAGGCAGCCTCTTGCAGGCGCTCGATGTCGCCGGCCAGCAGCGCCGTGGCCCGGCCGTTCGCGATGCGCAGCACGCATGAGATGGCATTGGGCCTGGTGAAGGAAAGATAGTCGGCCGGCGCGGGATGGAGAATTTCAAAATCCACGCCGTCCCAGGTCCAGCGCTGACCGGCTTCACAACGCCTGGCCGGGCGCACAGCCTGCAGCGGATGCGTGGCTTCGATCGAGCTCAAGAGCTCGGCCCGCGGCTGCATCGCGAGCACGGCGGCTGCGCCGCCGGTGTGGTCGATGTCGCGGTGGCTCAGCAGCAGCATGTCCAGCCGCTCGTCGAAAGCGCGCAGCAACGGCACCAGCACGCGATGGCCGGCGTCGCTTTCGAGGCTGTAGCGCGGCCCTGTGTCGTACAGCAGGCTGTGCGTTGCCGTGCGCACCAGAACCGCGTTCCCCTGCCCGATGTCGGCGGCAAGCAACTCGAACTGTCCGGTGGCCGGCCGGGGCGCCTGCCACAGCAGCACCGGCAGCAGAAGCGGCAGGCCGAGCGCTCGCAGCGACCACGGCAGGCGCATGGCCAGCAGAACGCCGCCCGCCACGCCAAAGCCGGCCATCCACGTCGGTGGAGCGGCCATCGACAGGGTGGCATACGGCAAAGCGGCAAGCCACCTCAACAGCACGGCCAGCGCCTGCACCGCCCACGCGGCCAGGTCCCAGAGCGGCGCTACAGCAACGCCCAGCATGGCCAGCGGCGTGATCACCAGCGTCACCCAGGGAATTGCGACGGCATTGGCCAGCAGGCCCACCACGGACACCTGCTGAAAAAGCAGCAAGCTCAGCGGCGTGAGTGCCAGCGTGATCACCCATTGCTCGCGAAAAAATGCCAACAGCCGAACCGATGGCCCCGTCTTCTCGTCGGCGGGTCGCATGAAGCCGGTCGTGAACAGAACGCCGACCGCGACGAAGCTGAGCCAGAAACCCGCCTGCATCAGCGCCCAGGGGTCGATTGCCACGACCACGGCCGCGATCAGCAGCCAGACATGCGGCCACGGCCAGCGCCGCCCGGTGAGCCGCAGCAGCGCCGCGGTTGCCAGCATCCAGACCGTGCGCTGCGAAGGCACGCCCCAGCCGCTGAAAAGCGCATAGAGCCCGGCCAGCAGCACCCCGCCGACCAGCGCGGCCTGCGGTGCGGGAAAGCGCAGCATCAGTGCGCCGCTGCGGCGCCACAGCGCGCCGACCGCGTACGCGGCGAGCCAGGCGAACATCGTGATGTGAAGCCCCGAAATCGACATCAGGTGCGCCACGCCGGTGGCGCGAAAAATATCCCAGTCGCTGCGTTCGATGGCGCTCTGGTCGCCGGTGACAAGGGCCGCGATCACGCCGGCCTGCCGGCTGTCGGCCACGCGCTCGAACACCGCGTCTCGCACCGCCTCACGTGCGCGCTCGAGCGGATGCAGCCAGGTGGATTGCAGACGTGCCGGTGCGGCGTCGCTGGCGCCCGTTCGCACATAGCCGCTGGCACGCACGCCCTGCTCCCACAACCACAACTCGGTGTCGAAGCCGTGCGGATTGAGATTGCCGTGCGGTGCCTTGAGCCGCACCGTGAGGCGCCAGCGTTCGCCCGCATGCAGCGGGCCCGCGTCACTCCTGGCAGTGATGGCTGTACGCCCTTCCGGGGCGCGGCCCCAAAGGCTGGTGTCGTCGCGGTACCAGCCGAGCGCAATGCGCGCTGGAACACGAACAGGTGTTGAAAGCCGCTCGTCGGCCCAGCGAGCGGACTCGACATCCAGCCGGAAACGCGTGCCGCCCTCGTTGCGCTGGGGCATTTGCGCCACCACGCCGATCACCTGCAGGTCTCGGCCTTCGAGGGCCGGATCGAGTGCGCCGGTCGAGTAGGCAGCCGCCCGCCAACCGGCAAGACCGCCGCCGGCGAGGGTTCCGCAAGCCAGGGCAACGATGATGGGCAGCCCTGCGAGCATCCGCCATGCATAAGGCCGACGAAACAGAAAAGCCAGCGGCCGCCATCGCCGCGAAAGCATGGCCAGTCCGGCAAGGCCCGCGAAGAACCAAGCCGCATAGGCACCCTCGCTCCACAGCCGCGCCTGATGCAACTGCAGTGCCGCGCCGAACAGCGTTCCGCCCAGCGCGGCAAAGGCCCACGATCCGGCCATGCGGCCGCCGAACCCACGGGGCGTCAACAAGGAACTCCGGAACACATGATGCAAACCCTCCCCAGACCCACGCTCAGTGGCGCGTTAATTGCTTGGCATCTGGGCTAGTATGCGTCTCACAAGAGACATCTTTTCGATGCAATCTCGCAGTACTGCACACAAAACGCATGTCCATTCACGCCGCACTCCACCACGTCACTCACTACAAATACGACCGCCTGGTGCAGTTGGGTCCGCAGGTCGTGCGCCTGCGTCCCGCGCCGCATTGCCGCAGCAACGTCATTTCGTATTCGCTGCAGGTCGAGCCGGCGGAGCACTTCGTCAACTGGATGCAGGACCCGTTCGCCAACTACCAGGCGCGGCTCGTGTTTCCCGAAAAGACGCGCGAGTTCAAGGTCACGGTCGACCTCGTGGTCGAAATGGCGGTCTACAACCCGTTCGATTTCTTCCTCGAGCCGCAAGCCGAGAACTTTCCGTTCAAGTACACAGCTTCGCAGGCCGAGGAACTCGCGCCTTACCTCGTCACCGAAGAAGCCACGCCGCTGCTCTCGGCCTACCTCGAAAAGATCGAGCGCAAGGAGCAGCGCACCATCGACTTCCTGGTCGGCCTCAACCAGCAAGTCCAGAAGGACGTCAACTACCTGATCCGCATGGAGCCCGGCGTGCAGACGCCGGAAGAAACGCTCACCAACGGCAGCGGTTCGTGCCGTGACTCGGGCTGGCTGCTGGTTCAGCTGCTGCGCCATTGCGGCCTGGCGGCGCGTTTCGTTTCGGGCTACCTGATCCAGCTGACGCCCGACGTGAAAGCGCTCGACGGCCCGAGCGGAACCACGGTCGACTTCACCGACCTGCACGCCTGGTGCGAAGTGTTCCTGCCGGGCGCGGGCTGGGTCGGCCTGGACGCCACCTCGGGCCTCATGGCCGGCGAAGGCCACATTCCGCTCGCCTGCACGCCCACGCCTTCGAGCGCGGCGCCCATCGAAGGCGGCGTCGACGAGTCGGAGGTCGAGTTCGGCCACGAGATGAAGGTCACGCGCATCTACGAATCGCCGCGCGTCACCAAGCCCTATACCGAAGAGCAATGGGCCGAAGTGCTCGCGCTCGGCGACGCGGTCGATGCGCGCCTGAAAGCCGGCGACGTGCGGCTCACCATGGGCGGCGAACCGACCTACGTGGCCACCAGCGACCGCGACGCGCCCGAATGGAACACCGATGCGCTCGGCCCCACGAAGCGCGGCTACGCCACCGAGCTGGTTCACAGGCTGCGCGCCGAATACGGCCACGGCGGTTTTCTCCACTTCGGCCAGGGCAAGTGGTATCCGGGCGAGCAGTTGCCGCGCTGGGCGCTTTCGATCTTCTGGCGCGCCGACGGGCAAACGCTCTGGCACGACCCCGAGCTTTTTGCCGACGAGCGCGTGCCCACGCACTACACGAGCGAAGACGCACGCCGCTTCACCACCGTGCTGGCGCACAAGCTCGGCATTACCGAGCGCTACGTCCAGCCCGGCTACGAAGACGTTTACTACTACCTCTGGCGCGAACGCCGGCTGCCGGTGAACGTCGACCCGTTCGAGTCGAAGCTCGACGACGAACTCGAGCGCGTTCGCCTGCGCCGCGTGTTCACGCAGAAGCTCGACGCGGTCATCGGCTACATGCTGCCGCTCGAACCCGGCAACGCCGATGCCGACGCGCCGGCGCTCAAAGGCCCAGGCTGGAAAACCGGCCCCTGGTTCCTGCGCGACGACCGGCTTTACCTGATTCCGGGCGACTCGCCCATGGGCTACCGGCTGCCGCTCGATTCGCAGCCCTGGGCCAGCAAGGGCGACTACCCCTACCTGGTCGAGCGCGACCCGACCGCGCCGCGCGCAGCGCTGCCGAGTTCAGCCGACTACCGCGCGCGCTATGCCGTGCCGACCGGCGGCGCGCCGGGCGCCGACCTCGGCGCCGTACCCTATGACTTCGGTGCGCCGCCCGCAGTGCCCACCGCCGTGCGCATGCAATCGCCGGGCGGTGCCGCAGCCGCAGCCGCGAGCGGCGATGCTGCCGCGGCCCGCGCCACGGCATCGGACGAGGCTGCCGACAGCGCCGCAACACCGGCCTCCCGCCAACCCCTGCGCGGCGAGTCGGCCCACTGGGTAACGCGCACCGCACTGTGCGTCGAAGTGCGCGACCCGCGGCGTGCCAACGGCCCCGCGGCCGAGAAAAAGGGCAGCGCCTCGGGCGTGCTCTACGTCTTCATGCCGCCGCTCGCGCGCCTGGAGGACTACCTCGACCTGGTCGCGGCCGTCGAAGCCACGGCCCGGCAGCTTGGCATGCGCATCGTGATGGAAGGCTATCCGCCGCCGCGCGATCCGCGCCTGAAGATGCTGGCCGTGACCCCCGATCCGGGCGTGATCGAAGTCAACATCCATCCGGCGCACAACTGGAAAGAACTGGTCGCGCACACCGAGTTTCTCTACAACGCCGCGTTCGAAACCCGCCTCTCGGCCGAGAAGTTCATGACCGACGGCCGCCACACCGGCACCGGCGGCGGCAACCACTTCGTGATGGGCGGCGCCACACCGGCCGACAGCCCGTTCCTGCGCAGACCCGAGCTGCTTGCGAGCCTGCTGCTCTACTGGCACAACCATCCGTCGCTGAGTTATCTGTTCTCGGGCATGTTCATCGGCCCGACCAGCCAGGCGCCGCGCGTGGACGAAGCACGCAACGACCAGGTCTACGAGCTGGAAATCGCCCTGAAGGAAATCGCGAGAAGCCGAGAGATCCATGGCCAGAACATGCCGGCCTGGCTGGTCGACCGCACGCTGCGCAACATCCTGATCGACGTTTCGGGCAACACCCACCGCAGCGAGTTCTGCATCGACAAGCTCTACTCGCCCGACTCGAGCACCGGCCGCCTCGGCCTGCTCGAACTGCGCGCCTTCGAAATGCCGCCGCATGCGCGCATGAGCATTGCCCAGCAACTGCTCATCCGTGCCCTGGTGGCGCGCTTCTGGGACGAGCCCTACAAGGCGCCCGTCACCCGCTGGGGCACCGAGCTGCACGACCGCTTCCTGCTGCCCACCTTCGTCAAGATGGACTTCGACGACGTGATCAGCGAGATGCGCCAGGCCGGTTTCGCGTTCGACATCGACTGGTTCGCGCCGCACTTCGAGTTCCGCTTCCCGCTGGTGGGCCAGGTGCAGGCCATGGGCGTGGAGCTGTCGCTGCGCAACGCGCTCGAACCCTGGCATGTGATGGGCGAGGAAGGCTCGGCCGGCGGCACGGTGCGCTATGTCGATTCGTCGCTCGAACGTATCGAGGTGCGCGTGACCGGCCTGAACGAAAGCCGCCACGTGATCACCGTCAATGGCAAGGTGCTGCCGCTGCAGCCCACCGGCACCGTCGGCGAGTTCGTCGCGGGCGTGCGCTACAAGGCCTGGAACCCGCCTTCGGCGCTGCATCCGAGCATCGACGCGCATGCGCCGCTGACCTTCGACATCGTCGACACCTGGATGAAGCGCTCGCTGGGCGGCTGCCAGTATTTCGTCGCCCACCCGGGCGGGCGCAACTACGACACTTTGCCGGTCAACGCCTATGAGGCGGAGAGCCGGCGCATGTCGCGCTTCACGCGCATGGGCCACACGCCCGGCCTGATGCGCACGCCGCCGGCCACCATCGAGCTCGCGGGCAGCCGCGAATTCCCGTTCACCCTCGATTTGCGGCGGTGAGAAGAGCAAAAGGCAAACAGGGCGACATTTAGCACATCGCCGGCCACCTGCCCCGGTGACGGCAATGTGACAATCCACACCCTGTGGAACCTTTGAACGAATCCCTGTTCGACGCCCAGGCGCTGGAATTTCCAGCCGCCCTGGCGTCGGCGCTCGCCCCGGCCGCCCTGCCCGGCCACTTCGACGAACTGCGCGGGCAGGCCACGCCAGCGGCACCGGCGCGTCAGATCGCTGGCGCAGCGCCGATGGCGGCCATGCCGCCCATGCTCTACGACGCGGCGGCCGAGCGACCGGCACCTGCACCGGGCGGGTCGCAAGCCCAGTCCCAAACGCAGACACAGACCCAGGTTCTCCAGCCGCCGCCCTCCAACGAAAAACCGCCCCTCACGCCCGCGTGGAATGCGTTCTTCGACCAACTCGGCCCGGGCGGGTTCAACGACCTGCCGCGGCGGGCTGTCAACCTGGAGCGGCAGATCCGCGACAACGGCGTGACCTACAACGTCTACGCCGACGCCAACGGGCCGCAGCGCCCGTGGTCGCTCGACCTGTTTCCGCTGATCGTCTCGCCCGAGAGCTGGAGCCAGATCGAAACCGGCGTGCTGCAGCGCGTGCGCGTGCTCGACCGGGTCATGGCCGATGTCTACGGCCCGCAGCAGCTGCTGGCCGAAGGCCTGCTGCCCGATGCGCTGGTGCGCGGCCACCCCGGCTACCTGCGCGCCCTGCACGGCGTCAAGCCGCCGGGCGACACATGGCTGCATATCGCGGCCTTCGACCTTGCCCGCGGACCCGACGGCAACTGGTGGGTGGTGTCGCAGCGCACCCAGGCGCCCTCGGGCCTCGGCTACCTGCTCGAGAACCGGCTGGCCATCACGCGCCAGTTTCCGCAGGCCTTCGAGGCCCTGCAGGTGCAGCGCCTGGCCGCCACCTACAGCGCCATGATGGACGGCCTGCAGCACATGTGCCCGGCCGGTGCGCCGCCGCACATCGCATTGCTGACGCCCGGCCCCTACAACGAGACCTACTTCGAGCACGCCTACCTCGCGCGCTATCTCGGCCTGACGCTGGTCGAGGGCAGCGACCTCACCGTGCGCGACCAGCGGCTCTATCTCAAGACCCTGCAGGGGCTGCGCCCGGTACACGGGCTCATCAAGCGGCTGGACGACCAGTTCCTCGACCCGCTCGAACTGCGCCCCGACTCCACGCTGGGCGTGCCGGGCCTGCTGCAGGCCATTCGCGCCGGCAACGTGCTGGTGGCCAACATGCCGGGCTCGGCGTTTCTCGAATCGCCCGCGCTGCTGGGCTTTCTGCCCGGGCTGGCGCGCCGCCTCATCGGCGAAAAGCTCAAGCTGCCGGCGCTGCCGACCTGGTGGTGCGGCGAGCGCGCCGCGCTCGAGGCGGTGCTGCCGCAGCTCGGCGACTGCGCCATCAAGCCCACCTATCCCGGCTTCGACGGACAGACCAGCTTCGACGCGGTGCTCGGCAGCCAGCTGAGCCGGCGCCAGCTCGACGAATGGGCCGGCCGCATCGTGCGCGGAGGCGAGGCCCACACCGTCCAGAGCCAATTGCCGCTGTCGCAGATGCCCACCTGGGCCAATGACATGGGCCCGGGCCACATTGCGCCGCGCGCAGTGCTGCTGCGCGTTTTCGCGGTGAGCGACGGCGCGCAGTCGTGGCGCGTGCTGCCCGGCGGCCTGGCCCGGCTTGCGGGCCGCGATGCGCAAATTGCCTCCATGCAGCGCGGCGGCAGCAGCGCCGATGTGTGGGTGCAAACGCACGGCGAGGTCGATCGCACCACGCTGCTGCAGCCGCATGCCACGCCGGCCTCGCTCGCACGGCACCGCGCGCCCGTGACCAGCCGCGCGGCCGAAAACATGTTCTGGCTCGGCCGCTATACCGAGCGCGCGGAAAACGCGGTACGCCTCGCGCGCCTCACGCTCAACCTGCTGGGCAGCGAAGACCAGTCATCGCGCCCGCTGCTCGACTGGCTGCACCGCATGGCCTTGCGCAATGCGCTGGTGCCCGCCGAAGTGCCCAGCGCGCCGCAATCGCGCCGCGTGTTCGAACGCGCGCTGATCGCCGAACTCGGCGACGTGGAGCGCGGCGGCAGCGTGGGCTTCAGCCTGCGCTGCATCCGGCAGGCCGCAGCGGCCGTACGCGAGCGGCTCTCGCAGGACAACTGGAACCAGATCGTGCGCGCCGAAGCCGAGTTTCTGCGACGCGCGGCCGAACAGGCCGACGAAGGCACCTTTGCCACCGGCGCCGCATTGCGCGCGCTCGAATCCGCAAGCACCGCACTCGCCGCCATGACCGGCGCGCAAACCGACCGCATGACGCGTGACGACGCCTGGCGCCTGCTGTCGATCGGCCGCCACATCGAGCGCCTGGGCTTTCTTTCCAACGCGCTGGAAACCGGCTTCGAGAACGGCGCCGTGCACGAAGTAAGCGGCTTCGAAGCCATGGTGGCGCTGTTCGACAGCACCATCACCTTCCATGCCCGCTACCAGCAGCGGCGCGACGTGGCCACGCTGGTCGACCTGCTGGTGCTCGATGCCGAGAACCCGCGCTCGCTGGCGTGGGTCACGCAAACGCTGCGCGGGCGCATTGCGCGCCTTGCGGGCAGCGCGCCCGGCAAGCTCACCGCGCTGTCGTACGAACTGCCCGACCCTGCGACCTGGACGCTCGAGCATCTCTGCGCGGCCGGAGCCGGCGCGAACTACCCTGCACTGGTGCAGCTTCTCGCCAACTGCGAGACGGCGGCCTACCATGTGTCCGACGCCATCGGAACGCGCTATTTCACGCTCACGTCGGAATCGCTGCGCTCGGTCGGCGCCTGAGCACGCAACGACACTTCTCAAGGGGCATTCCAATGTCTGGCATTGTCATCAGGCGCCGTTTCGCACTTGCCGCCCTGAGCCTCTTCGCGGCCCTGACCCTCGCGGCCTGCGGCAAGCAGGAGCCGGCCACCAGCACAACGGCGCCGGCCGCCGCGCCGGCTGCCCGCGTCTACGTGGTCGGGACCGATGCCGCCTACACACCCTTCGAGTCGCAGAACGAAAAAGGCGAAGTCGTCGGCTTCGACATCGACGTGGTCAAGGCGGTTGCGAACAAGGCCGGCATCGAGGTGAAGTTCGTCAACACGCCGTGGGAAGGCATCTTCAACGCGCTCGACCAGGGCGACCGCGACCTGCTGGTGTCGGCCATCACCATTACCGACGAGCGCCGCCAGACCATGGACTTCTCGAAGCCCTACTTCGAAGCCAAGCAACTGATCGCGGTCAGGCGCGATGTGCCGGTGGCAAAGTTCGAAGACATCAAGACCATGAAGGTCGGCGTGCAGAACGGAACCACGGGCGACGAGGTGGTGGGCAAGCTTCACGGCAAATCGAGCGGCAACATCAAGCGCTTCGAGTCCACGCCGCTGGCGCTCAAGGAACTCGAAGCGGGCGGCGTCGAAGCCGTGGTGGCCGACAACGGCGTGGTGGTGCATTACCTCGCCAACAACACCGGGGGCGGCTTCAAGACGGTGAGCGATGCGTCCTTTCCGGTCGAGCACTACGGCATCGCGGTCAGGAAGGGCAACGCGGAACTCCTGGCCAGGATCAACAAAGGCCTCGACGACATCAGGGCCGACGGCAGCTACGACAAGATCTACGCGGCGCATTTCGGCAGCGCGCCGAAATAGCCCCAGCAGGAACCCCATGCTTCTTCACGTCACGCACGAAACCCGCTATGAGTATTCGCCTCCGGTCGAAACTGCACAGCACCTGGCCCACCTGAAGCCGCTGGCCACCGGCTCGCAGCGCCTCGTGAGCCACAAGCTCGCCATCGAGCCCCCGCCCGCGCAGCGCAACGAACTGCCCGATGTATACGGCAACACACGCGCCTTTTTTGCCCTGGAGGCCACGCACGACAGCCTCGTGGTCACCGCCGAAAGCGTGGTCGAAACCTCGGCGCCCGTGCTTTCCGAGGCCATCGCACGCGACCTGCCCTGGGAGGCGGTTCGCGAGCGCTTCCGCTACCGCAAGGACGCCATCTTCGACCCCGCCTCGGAGTTCGTTTTTCCCTCGCCCTACGTGCCCCGCCACGACGATTTTTCGGCCTATGCACGGGCAAGCTTCGCACCGGAGCGGCCGACCTTCGACGTGGCGATGGACCTCACCGAGCGCATGTACCGCGACTTCGCCTACGACGCCGACAGCACCGAGATCAACACGCCCGCCGTGGAGGCGCTCGCGCAGCGCAAGGGCGTGTGCCAGGACTTCGCCCACATCATGATCGCCTGCTTCCGCGTCATGGGCCTGCCCGCGCGCTACGTGAGCGGCTACCTGCTCACGCAGCCACCGCCGGGACAGCCGCGGCTGGTGGGCGCCGATGCCTCGCACGCCTGGGTTTCGGTCTACCTGCCCGGTGAAGGCGACGGCGACGACAGCGCCGGCGGCTGGGCCGAGTTCGATCCCACCAACGGCCGCCAGCCGGGCGAAGACTACGTCGCGCTTGCCATCGGCCGCGACTATTCCGACGTGTCGCCCATGCGCGGCGTGCTGCACGGCGGCGCGCGCCACACGCTCAAGGTGGGCGTGACGGTGCAACCCATTGAAGAGCTGCGCACGCAGGCTGCGGAAGCGGCGCAGTCACAATCACAGACACAATCGCAAATTCAATCGCAACCCTCGGACAAGGATCTCCAATGAGCGTTTACGACAAGCTTTCCAGCCTCGGCATCACCCTGCCCCCGGTCGCCGCCCCTGCCGCGGCCTATGTGCCCTTCGTGCGCACCGGCAACCTGGTTTTTCTCTCAGGCCATATCGCCAAGAAGGACGGCAAGGTCTGGACCGGCCAGCTCGGCGCCAACGTCAGCACCGAAGAAGGCAAGCGGGCCGCGCGCGCCATCGCCATCGACCTGCTGGGCACGCTGCATGCGGCCGTGGGCGACCTGAACAAGATCACGCGCATCGTCAAGGTCATGAGCCTGGTCAACTCCGTCGGCACCTTCACGGAGCAGCACCTGGTGACCAACGGCGCGAGCGAGCTGTTTGCCGAAGTGTTCGGCGCCGAAAAAGGCTCGCATGCGCGCAGCGCGTTCGGCGTGGCACAAGTGCCGCTGGGCGCCTGCGTCGAGATCGACCTGGTCGCCGAAGTCGGCTGACCGGCTCCCGCAGAGGCTGCGACAGCCATGAGCGTGCAGGCCCTGCGCTCGTCCTTCGGGAACAACTGCCACTGGTGCGGCCTGCCCATGGATTTTTCGGAGCCTCGCAGCGCCCCTGACTCGGCCACCATCGAGCATCTGAACGACTCGACGCTGGGCGGCGTCCGCAAGCAGAAGCACCGGCGGCTCGCCCACGCGATCTGCAATCACACGCGCAACGAGTTCAAGCTGCAGGCCGAGCGGAATTTCCAGCGCTGGATTGCCGAGCGCGTCGAACTCGTCCGCCTCGTTGGCGTTGCGGATCCGGACGCCGCTATGCCGGCCGAGACGAGCCCCGCACCACCAGTTGCCCCGGCAGCAGCAGCTGGCGCGGCGCCGCATCCAGCCCCTGCAGCCGCTCGATCAGGCAGGTAGCGGCACAGCGGCCGATGGCGTCGGTCGGCTGCGCTACCGTGCTCAGGCCGGGGCCGATCAGCGAGGCCCATTCGGGATCGTCGAAGCCGACGAAGCCCAGTTCCTGCCCGAAGTGCCAGCCCAGGCGCGCCATGGCCTGCGCCACGCGCAGCGTGACCACCGCGTTGCCGGCAACCACCGCGGCGCGGCGTCCCCGCTTCGCCCGGCGATGGAGCGCGCTCAATGCTTCGTCGAGCGCATCGCTTTCTCCCTCGACGCTTTCGAACACTTCGCCCGCCACGCGCGGCTCGTGCGCCGCAACGCAGGCACCGAAAGCGGCGGCACGTTCGCGGCGCGAGCTCACGCCTTTTTGCGGCTCGGTCACGTAGAGCAACTCGCGATAACCGCCTTCGACCAGATGGCCACAGGTGTCGCGCATCGCCGAATGGTTGTCGAGCGAGACGAAATCGGTGTGCATGCCGGCATGCCGCCGGTCGACCAGCACGGCGGGCTTGCCGTGCAGCGTGACCGCATCGACCACGTTGCTGCCGCGGCCCAGCGTGTTGAGAATGAAGCCGTCGACCTGATAGCCCGCAAGCGCATCGATGGCCTCGCGCTCGCGTTCGCTCTCGTTGCCGAGGTTGAACAGCATCACCAGGTAGCCCGCATCCTGGCAGGCCTTCTCGGCACCGCGCAGCACGGCCACCGAGTAGGGGTTGGTGATGTCGGCCACGATCAGGCCAATGAGCCGCGAGCGTCCGTGGCTCAGCGCTTGCGCCATGGGGCTGGGGGTGTAAGCCAGTTTGGCGATGGCCGCCTCCACGCGCGCTGCGATGTCGCGGCTCAAAAGGCGCTCGCGGTGGTTGAGAAAGCGCGAGACGGTGGCTTTGGAAACGCCCGCGGCCTCGGCGACGTCGGCGATGGTGGCACGCCCGCTCGGGTTCATGGATTTGCTCCTTCCCCCGCTGGGGGAAGGTTGGGATGGGTGCAGGCAGAGCGCGCAATGGATACGCCGCTTGCCCCCACCCCTACCCTCCCCCAGCGGGGGAGGGAGAAAATCCTCGGGGGGTTCATGCGGCCGCCGTGTCGTACGGCGCGGTCGGTTTCTCGCCGGCCAGTGCCTGAAGCAAGTTGGTCGTCGCGAGTTCCGCCATGGCATGCCGCGTCTCATGCGTGGCCGAGCCGATGTGCGGCAGCGGCGTCACACGCGGATGCGTGCGCAGCGGCGAATCGGCGGGCAGCGGCTCTTTCGCGAACACGTCGAGGCCGGCGGCGCGCAGCGCGCCATGGTCAAGTGCGTGGAGCAAGGCAGCTTCGTTGACGGTGGCGCCTCGTCCGCCATTGATGAAAGACGCCCCCGGCTTCATGCGCGCGAAGAAGTCGGCATCGATCATGCCGCGCGTCGCATCGGTGAGTGGCAGCATCGCCAGCACGATGTCCGAACGCGCAAGCAGTTCATCGAGCGGCGTATGCGTGGCCCGGCCCTGCAGCTCGGGCGCCTGCGCGGCCAGGTCGACCGGCCGGCGCGAGTGATAGAGCACCGGCATGCCGAAGCCCAGTGCCGCGCGCCGTGCCACGGCCTGGCCGATGCGGCCGAAGCCAAGAATGCCCAGCGTCTTGCCGTGCACGTCGGTGCCGAAGAGCTCTTCGCCGATGTTCTTCGTCCAGCGGCCTTCGCGCACGAGATTCGACAGCTCGACCACGCGCCGTTGCGTGGCCATCAAGATGGCAAACACCGTGTCGGCCACCGTCTCGGTCAGCACGTCGGGCGTGTGGCACAGCACGATGCCGCGCTTGTGCAGTTCCGCCAGCGGGTAGTTGTCCACACCGACCGACACGCTCGAAATAACCTGGAGTTGCGGCGCCGCATCGAGCAGTGCCGCATCGACCGTGTGGCTCGAACCGATCAGTCCGTTTGCGGTGCGCAACGCGGCGGCAAAAGCCTCGGGCTCCTTGCGCGGATCGGCGACGGTCACATGGTGCGCAGCCTGCAGGCGGGCCAGTTGGTCTTCGGGCAATGGCCGAAAGACAAGCACGTTCTTTTTGTTGGTCATGGTCAGAGTCCCGCTTCTTCGAGTTGCGCACGGGTTGGCAGGCCTTCGGTATCGCCCAGCACCTGCACGGCGCGTGCACCGATCCAGGCACCGCGGCGCACGGCCTCGGGCACGCTTTTGCCTTCGAGCAATGCGCTCACCACGCCGGCCGCGAAGCCGTCGCCCGCGCCCACGGTGTCGATCACTTCCTTCACCGGAAAGCCGTCGATACGGCCGGTGCCGGCCACGTCGCTGTGGTAATACGCGCCCTCGGCACCGAGCTTGACGACCACCAGCTTTGCGCCGCGCTCGCGGTAGAAACGCGCCACGTCTTCGGGCTGGGTGTGGCCCGTGAGCAGCAGGCCCTCCTCGATGCCGGGCAGCACCCAGTCGGCGCGCGAGGCCAGCTCGTTGATCCAGTGGCGCATGGTGTCGGTCGACGGCCACAGCGTGGGCCGCAGGTTGGTGTCGAACGAGATGGTGCGACCGGCCGCACGCATCACGTCCATCGTCTTGAGCGCCGCCTGCAGGCTGGTGTCGGAAATGGCCGGAAACACGCCCGTGGCGTGCAGGTGGCGCGCCGAACGCAGCCAGGCTTCATCGACATCGGCCGGGCCCATGTGGCTCGCGGCCGAACCCTTGCGGTGATACTCGACGGGCGGATCGCTGCCGTCGGTGACGCGTCCCTTGAACTGGAAGCCGGTGCGCTGCGCGGGGTCGCAGATCACGTGCGAGCAATCGATGCCCTCGGCTTTCATCGTTGCAATCAGATAGCGCCCCATCGAGTCGGTGCCCAGCCGGCTCGCCCAGCCCACCTTGAGGCCCAGGCGCGAAAGGCCGATGGCCACGTTGGTTTCGGCGCCGGCGGTGCGCTTGTGGAACGCCTCTGCGTTCTCCAGCGGACCGGGGCGATCGGCCACGAGCAGCAGCATGGCCTCGCCGAACAGGGCAACGTCGAAAGCGGTCGGTTCTGTCATGTTTTCTACGCTCTCACGGAGCGGATGAAATCGATTTGCGTGCGTGTGACGGCCAGCAGGTCGTCCCCCACCAGAGGGTATTCGATCGCATGCGGCACATCGGCCGGCAGCGCGCGCAGCACCGCGCGCCACGGCGCGGCCGAATCGCCCAGCGGCACCGCCACCCACTTGTGCGGCAAGCGCTGCGCGCCCTTGCAATGCACATAGCGCACGCGGCGGGCCAGCGCCTGTGCGGCCTGCAGCGGGCATTCGCCGAGCCAGTGCCAATTGCCCATGTCGAAGGTCATGCCGAGTTCGACGCCGGCCTTGTCGGCCACGTCGAAGAAGGTCTGCAGTGCCGGCAGAGTGCCGGCGCGCACGGTCTGGTCGTTTTCGATCAGCAGTTCGACACGCGTTTCCGCGAGCTGCACCTTCAGACCCCAAAGCGATCCGTGCGACGACGGGCGAAAGTCGCCGATCGACATCTTGAGCCGCCTGGCGCCCAGCTTCGTTGCGGCGGCGATGCCGCGCGCAAGCGCAGCGCTGTCGAGCCAGCCGCCTTCGGCCCAGAGCCCTTCAGGGCTCGAGTAGACCGAAGCAAAGCCGGCCAGCGAAGGCAGCTCCGCCTCGGGGTTGCGCAGCATCTCGCCGCGCACCTCGACCGAATCGGCACCCGCCTCCAGCGCCATCTGCGAACACCAGAGCTGGCCATGCCGCCCCACCTCGGCCGCACCGAAGGACGACAGAGAAATCAATACCTGGAAAGACATCAGTGGGCCTGATGGGAGCTCAGGATCTGGCCGAGGAACTGGCGCGTTTTTTCGTTCTGCGGATTGCTGAAGAATTCCTGCGGCGGCGCCTGCTCGACGATCTTGCCATCGGCCATGAAGATCACCCGGTCGGCCACGCTGCGGGCAAAGCCCATTTCGTGCGTCACGCACAGCATGGTCATGCCGTCTTCGGCCAGGCCGATCATGGTGTCGAGCACTTCCTTGACCATCTCGGGGTCGAGCGCCGAGGTGGGTTCGTCAAACAGCATGATCTTGGGCGTCATGCACAGCGCGCGTGCAATGGCCACGCGCTGCTGCTGCCCGCCCGAGAGCTGGCTTGGATACTTGCCGGCCTGCTCTGGAATGCGCACGCGCGTGAGGTACTTCATGGCCACCTCTTCCGCCTGCGCCTTGGTCATGCCGCGCGAGCGCATCGGCGCAAGCGTGCAGTTTTCCAGAATGGTGAGGTGCGGAAACAGGTTGAACTGCTGGAACACCATGCCGACCTCGGCACGCACCGCGTCCACGTTCTTGCCGCCGGCCGTAAGGTCGATGCCGTCGACCACGATGCGGCCCTTCTGCACCGTTTCGAGCCGGTTGATGCAGCGAATGAGCGTGGACTTGCCCGAGCCCGAAGGCCCGCAGATCACGATGCGCTCGCCCTGGCGCACCGACAGGTCGATGCCGGTCAACACCTGGAATTCACCGTACCACTTGTTGACCGCTTCCATGCGGATGATCGATTCCGTCGTCATGCCAGGATTCCCTTTTCTTCTTCAGCCCTTGCGGTTCACTGCATCTTCGGCAGGTCGGCCTGCAGCCACTTCTGGTAGAGCTTGTTGAGCTCGCCATTGGCGGTGTTCTTGGCGACGAATTCGTTGACCGCCTTGTGCAGCTCTTCCTGGCCCGGACGCATCGCGATGCCCATCGATTGCTGCACCAGCGTGAACTTGTTTTCGTAGCTGCCGGCAGGCACGCGCTTGGCGATTTGCGCGGCCACGGTCACCGAGCAGCCGATGGCATCGACCTGGCCCGAGATCAGCGCCTGCATGGCCGAGGCGTCGTCGTCGAAGCGGCGAATTTCCGTGCCTTCGGGCGCGGCCTTGGTCACGGCCACGTCTTGCGTCGAAGCGCGGGCCACGCCCACGCGCAGACCCTTCAGGTCGCCTGCCGCCTTGATGGGCGTCTTGGTGGCGCCGTACAGCACGATGGTGGCGGCCGCATAGGGCTGCGAGAACTGCACCTGCTTGGCGCGCTCGGGCGTGATGGCCAGCGAGGCGACCAGGACGTCGACCTTGTTGGTCAACAGGAAGGGAATGCGGTTCGGGCCGGTCACCGGCACGATGTTCGCCTTGACGCCCCAGTCCTTGGCGAGCAGCTTGGCCACGTCGGCGTCGTAGCCGTCGGGCTGGTTCTGCGCATTGGTGGTGCCGTAGGGCGGAAAGTCGACCAGCATGCCGATGGTGATCTCGCCCTTCTTCTTGATGTCAGCCACGGATTGAGCCGATGCGAAGGGTGCGAACACGGTGAGCGCGGCGCCGAGGCCAAGGGCTGCCAGCGCAACGCGGCGGGTGGTGGTACGGGTCATTGGATGTGTCTCCTGAAAATAAGAAGGAAGCGACGGGAAGAGAGAAAACGAAAAACGATCAGCGTGCGAGCGCCTGTGCACGCTTGCGTTCCATGCGTCCGGCCAGCAATGAGAGCGGCCAGCAGATCGCAAAGTAGATGGCCGCCACCACCGAGAACACGACGAGCGGCTGGAAGGTGGCGTTGTTGACGATTTGCCCCGCGCGCGTTACCTCCACGAAGCCGATGATGGCCGCGAGCGAGGTGCCCTTGATGATCTGCACGAGGTAGCCGACCGTGGGCGCGAGCGCAATCTTGAAAGCCTGCGGCAACACCACGTCGCGCATGCGCGCGCTGTACTTGAGGCTCAGGGCCTCCGCGGCTTCCCATTGGCCGCGCGGAACCGCCTCGATGCAGCCGCGCCAGATCTCGCCCAGGAAAGCCGCGCTGTTGAGGATGAGCGCCACGCCCGCGGCAACCCACGGGTTGATGTCCAGCCCCAGCACCGGTGCGCCGAAGAACACCAGGAACAGCTGCAGCAGCAGCGGCGTGCCCTGGAAGATCTGGATGAAGGTGGTCGAGACGACGCGCGCCCATGTCGACTCCGACGTGCGCATGAGCGCGATGATCAGCCCCAGAATCGCGCCGCCCACGAAGGCGATGGCCGAGAGCGCCAGCGTCCATTTGGCCGCTTCGAGAATGAACAGGAATTCGGGAAAACCGAAGGTACGCATGATGGTTCTGGCTCCGTCCGGGGCTTGTTACCGGCGGTCCGGATAGTTGAGCGTGCGCTTGTAGATCAGCTTGAACATGGCCGAGAAAGCCAGCGCCAGCGCGAGGTAGATGGCGGCCACCACGATGTAGATCTCGAAGCTGCGGAAGGTCTGCGACTGCAGGTTGGCGGCCACCGAGGTCAGGTCGTCGGCCGAGATGACCGACACCACGGCCGAGCTCAGCATCAACAGGATGAACTGGCTCGTGAGCGCCGGGTAGATGGCCTTGAGCGCCGGCTTGATGATCACGAAGCGGAAGATCTCCCAGGGCTTGAGGTTGAGCGCCCTGCCCGCCTCGATCTGCCCCTTGGGAATCGACTCGATGCCTGCGCGGATGATCTCGGTTGCATACGCGCCGAGGTTCACCACCATGGCCACCAGCGCGGCCGTTTGCGGCGACCAGCGCAGGCCGATGGCCGGCAGCGCGAAGAAGAAAAAGAACAGCTGCACCAGGAACGGCGTGTTGCGGATCACCTCGATGTAGGCATTGACGATGAAGCGCAGCCAGCCCGGCCCCGAGGTCTTGCCCCAGGCACAGAAGATGGCGACCACCAGGCCGATCAGCGTGGCGGAAAGCGAAAGCTGAATCGTGATCCAGGTGCCCTTGAGCAGCAGCGGCCAGGCAGCGAAGACGGCGTCGAATTGAAACTGGTAGTTCATGTGGGGCGAGCACGGGCATGGCCGTGCGCATGCCTCGAAAGCAATGCTTGCAGCTTATATGAAACCGGTTTCAGACCCACCTAGGGATTCCCCTAGGTGGGCTTTTCGGTGCACCTTCTGCCTACACTGGCGCGATGCTGAATACACCCGCGGCCGACATGACTGCAGAGGCAGGCGCAACCTCTACCGGCGCTTTTGCGGCACCGGCCGTGCAGCATTTCAGGCAGGCCCTGCTGTGGCCCTTGCGGCTGGTGCCGGCGCCTGACGCCAAGCCCACGCACCATGGTCCGTGGCATGTGCTGCGCGAGATGGGCGATGCCTCGCCGTGGCGCGAAGAAATCGACGAATACACCGGCGACAGCAGCCGCTTTCACGAACGCCACTACAACGAGTTCGTGAGCTTCCTGCCGTATGTGCAGCGCTTCCTGTACGGCGAGGGCCGCTCCAAGGGCAAGAGCGGCGAAGACACCGGCAGCGACGGCGATTCGCCGATGCGCATCTTCCGCCGCCACGACGTTGCGGCCGTGCGCGTGGTGCCGCAGGCCGGCGACGCGCCCATCACGCTCGACGTGGTGCATTGCGACTTGTACTTTTTCTTCGACATCGACGTGGTGCTGCTCAACCTCGAAGTCGGCGCGGACCACCTGAGCCTCGCGCAAGCGCAAGACCTGCTCTACCGCTTCGGCCGCGCCTACCCCGCCGGCTGGAGCGCCGACGGCGGCGCGCTGCACTGCATGGCCAGCGTCGAGTGGCTGGCTGCCGACGGCAGCGTGTTCGCACGCTCGGATGCGCAGCAGCGCGAAGCTTTTCTTTCGCACGTGGCCCAGCATCGCGCACCGCGCATTTCGGCCCACTGGGCCTACCTGATGCAACCGCTGGTGAGCGACCATTCCGACGACCCCGGCGCGCTGCGCTACCGGCAGATCGAGTACTACCGCATGCCGGTGATGGCGTACCTTGCGCTCGACGACCCGAAACGCCTTTCGCGCAACGACTTCATCCGGCTCGGGCTCGTCACCGGTGCCGCCGAGGCCGATGCGGCTCAGCATGCCCACCTGCCCTATGCACAGCAGCACCTTGCGGACTTCGAGCACAAGTATTGCTACGACCGCTTCTGGGTCGATGCCGGAGCGGCGCCGAACACGCGCTATCTCTGCAACGGCCATGCGCTGATCGTGGTGGGCGATGCCCGCTCGGAGTTCTTCTGCTGCCGCGACCGTGGCGTGCTCGCGCAGTTCAGGCATCAGCACTTTCTGCTGTTCCTCATCGCGCATTTCCAGAAGGCATCGCTCCTGATGTTCTCGGACCAGCTGGTAGAGGCCCTCAAGCGGCTCGACATTCGCAGCACGCCGAGCGTGAAGCAGTTCAAGCGCGCCATCCGTTCGAGCTTCGAGCGCTTTCTGCGCTTTACCCACCGCTACTGGTTCCACGAAATTTCAGAGCAGGCGCAGGTGCGGGCGCTCTCCCGCATGTGCACGACGCACCTCGGGCTCGATCCGCTCTACGACGAGGTCAAGTCGCGCATCGCCGACATGAACACGTATCTCGATGCCGACAGCCTGCGCCGGCAGGCCAGCACCGTGGTGCGGCTCACGGTGGTCACGCTGTTCGGCCTGATCGGCACCGTGACCACCGGCTTCCTCGGTATGAACCTGCTGGCCGAGGCCGACGCGCCGCTGTGGCGCAAGGCGATCTGGTTCGGCGTGGTGTTCGTCTTCACGACCTGGCTCACGATCTACACGATGGTGAAGTCGCAGCGCCTGTCTGACTTCATCGATGCGCTGTCGAATGATCGGTTGGGGTTTCGCGGGAAACTCAGTGCGCTGGCGCGGGTCTGGCGGTCTGGGGCTGATTGATCTTGCCGGAGTGCGTTGTTCAGGGCGGCGCTCCCGCCGACGGGGTACCTTGCTCCGCGAATGTCCCCCGGCCTGCGGCCTCCTCCTTTATTTCGCTGCGCAAGGCAC
>NZ_JBEPKJ010000023.1:0-42375 GCF_040544635.1 Variovorax paradoxus | reverse complement strand
TGTCGGCGTAGTCGGTGATCACGAGCGAGTTGTTGCCCGGGTTCACGTTGATTGTGTTGTTGGGCGGAATGAGCGGGCGCAGCACCGGCAGCAGGCTGTTCGCCGACTCGTAGTTGAGCCTGAAGATCTGCGTGACGATCTGGTTGCCGGCCACCGAGCCTGCGCTGGGCGTGGCGGTGTTGACCGTTTGTGTCTGCAGCTTGGCGTCGGCTTCGGGCACCACCTTGTAGAGGCCTTCGGCCTCCACCACCGCGAAACCCTGCAGGCGCAGCGCGGAAGCGAACTGGTTGAACGCGGCGGCGGGCGCAATGGCGCGGTCGGTGACGAGGTTCATCGTGCCCTTGACGCGCGGGTCGACCACCACGTCGCGGCCGGTCACCACCGCCATGGTGCGCGCCACGGCCTCGATGTCGGCGTTGGCGAAGTTGAGCGTGATGGGTTCGCCCCGGCGCGGCGCATCGGGGCTGGTGGCTTGCGCGAACGCGGGCGGCACGGCCTGCAGGAAGGTGGCGGCGATCAGCATCTGCGTTGCGAGTGCAACGATGCCGAGGCGGCCGCCGTGCGAAGTCAATGGCTTCATCATGATCAACCCAGGGTGATGATCGAACGCGTGTTGTCACGCCGTCCGATGATGTTCAACAAATTCGAAAGTGCGTCTTCGCGGCCGGCCGCGGCACTGGCTTCGCCGTTGAAGCGAAAGGCGGTGCCGTTCCAGCTGCCGCTGCCGTTCAGCTGGAGGCTGCCTTCGCGCGTGCTCAGCAGCAGGCTCGGCCGGTTGCCGCCTTCGAGGGTGAGGCGGTAGCTGCCCATCGGCTTCAGCGTCGAGAGGCTCGACGACACATCGGTGGCGTCGAGCGTGGCCTGGCCTGCGATGCGCAGCACGGGGCCGTCCCACTGCATCGAAAGGGCCTTGGTGGAGAGATCGAGCGTGCCCTCGAGCTTGAGCGTGTTCCAGGGCGCGCCCAGGCCCGTCAGCAAGGTGGCGGGCCAGCGCGAGCTGCCGTCGCCCCATTGAAGCTGCATGCCATCGGCGCGCGGGCTGGCCCTGACCTTGAGGGGCCGGGCCGCGCAGCAAGGCAGGTCGAGCACGGCGAACATGCCGCTCCAGGTGGGCCGCATGCGCCAGTTGAGCGAGCCGGGCAGCGACACAGCTTCGGCGCCGCCTGCACCGCTTGCAAGCACCACGGCCGCAGCGCCGTTCCAGACCGTGCCGCGCGGGTTGACGAGCAGCAGCCGGCCCTGGCTCCAGCTCGACAGCGCCGAGGCCAGCCACCGGGCCGGTGCGAACAGCACGAGCGCGAGCAGTGCGCCGATCACGATGCCGAGCAGGGCCCAGCGCCAGCCGCGGCGCGGCGCGGGTTCGGAGAGGGAAGAGCGCGTCACCATGCGGGGCGTGCTCAACGGGCTGCGGGCAGCGCCATCACGAACGTGCCCTCCCAGCGCATCTTAGGCGGTTGCGGGTCTTTGCTGCCCGCGGGCGGCGGCGCCGCGGCCGCGCGGGTCAGGTGGGCTTCGCGCGGCACCGCGTGCGCATTGCCGCGTGCCTGCGAGAGCCACTGGGCCAAGTCGTCCGGCGTGGCGCGCAGCGTGACGGTGGCGGCACCGTCGCCGCTGGTCGTGACGAGCTGGGCATTGGTGCCCAGGCTCTGGCGCACGGAAGTTTCGAGGGCGCGCAGTGCGTCGTCCCGGGTCAGGCGAGGCTGGGCCTGCAGCGCCTTTGCGCGATTCTGCAAGGTGGCCATCTGCTGCAGTTGCGCGTCGAGCCGTACGTGTTCGGCCGGTGCCGCAGCGAGCGTGCGCAACGCGGGGGCGAGCGCAATCCACCACAGCAGGGCGAGCACCACGAGCGTGAGCGCAATGGCAACCATGCGACGCTCGCGCAGTTCGAGGGAAGCCCAGCGGGCCCGGAGTTGTTCGGCGAAGTTCATCGCGAAGCCTCGGCTTGCACCAGCAGCAGGTCGCCTTCGGCGCGCACGCTGTAGCCGCGCGGGCCCATCGCACCCGAAAGCCGGGTGAGCTCGGAAGGCTGCAGGCCCAGGCCGCGCAAACGCAACTGGCCTGCGCTGTAGTCGACGGCGGTGGGCGTGCGGCCCGGCGGAAGGTTGGTGGCGAGCGCGCCGATCATCGGTTCGAAGTCGCTGCCTGCGACGTCGCCCACGGCCTGCTGCAGCGCCGCGACTTCGCGGGCCATTTGCACAGGGGCATCGACCACCAGCTTCACGGAGGGAAAGGTCTGGGTCAGCATGGTCTTGACGGCCTGGCGCTTGGCCTCGAGTGCATTGCGTTCCTTCCAGGCCCAGGCGTTGAGGCCGACGAGCTGGGTGAGCAGCAGGACAACGACGCCCCAGCGCGCGGCACGCCACTCGGGCGCATAGCGCAGCGTCTGGACCACCGAGGCAAATTTCTTGCCGGCGCGGGCGCGGCCCGTCACGGCGAGGTCGAACTGCGCCAGCTCCCACGGCGAGCGCGCGGCCTGGAGCCAGCGCTGGGGTGCCTGCACGATGGGCAGGCGGCGCTCGAGCAGTTGCTCGGCGGCTTCGGCGACGGCGGGTTCAGCGGTGATGACCGCGGTGTCGAGCGGCAGGCTGCCGGAGAGCGCCAGCCCGGCACCCGCGAGCGGCAGCGAGACCACGCCGTCGGCATCGCACACGGTGAGCTGTGGCGCCTCGGCTTCGCCGGTGACCTGGAGCAGCGGCGGACCGTCGACCGGCTGTGGCGCGAATTCAGGAACGATGCGCAACACGCGCCGCCCCGCCGACTCGAGCTCCTGCACGAGCGCGCGCAGCCAGATGCGGTTGCAGGCCGCGACCCAGACCGGCACGCCGGCCCTGGCCTCGGGCTCGAGCGCAAAGTGCAGCGCCTCGGGTTCGTCGAGCAGGTGCTCTTCGAGCAGGCCGTCGAGCACGGCGCGCAGCTTCGAGGTGCTGCCCATGCTGCCCTTGGGCAGAGTGACGCGGTGCCATGAGAGCGCCGCTGCGGGAATGCCGAGCGTGACTTCCGCGCTGGCCGGCAGCAGCGCGAGCAACGCGCGGCCATGGTTGCGCAAGGCGATGCCGTCGTCGCCTGCCTGGGCCCAGTCGTACTCGCCCGCGGCGTCCGCCGGGGGAAGGGGGGCAATGAGCAACAGCGGTGTCATTTCGATTTCGGAAGGGCGGGTGATTGTAGGGGTGCGCTGATTGCCTGATTGCTACTTTATTTGTAGCGTGTGACGTAGATGCGACGGGCGTTAGGGGATTTTTTGGGGCAAGAAAATTGGTGAAAGAAGCCGCACTCAGGGTTTAGCCGGAGGGGCGGTCATGCCAGCCCCGCGATTGCGCCAGATCGTCTTCACGGTGACGCCGTCGCGTTGCAGCAGCGAGCGTTCTTCCACCCAGGTGCGGTCGAGCCGCAGCCTGCCGTAGACCTCGAAGAACTGGGTGCTCACGCTGTGCTGGGCGGCATTGAACTGCGCGCCGTCACCGCCGTTGGGGAGGGCGGTGTTGGCGTCGGCAATCTGCTTGAAGAACGAGCGGGTGCGCTTCTCGACCAGCTGGCGCGCGTTGCTGATGGTCAGGGAAGGCAAGCTGGCGCTGATGGCCTCGGCGCTCGCGGTGTTGATGTTGAGCGGAGTCCGTATCGGCAGGATCGTCACGTAGGGCTCGAGGGCGGCCGCGGTCGACGGCGAGAGGCCGAGCCACACCAGCTGCGAGACCTCTTGCGGCATCAGCGGCGCGGCGCCGGCATCGCCGGCGCTTGCAGCATCGGTTCCGGTCGCCAGCGCGCGCACGAGCGAGGTTGTCATCACACTGAGCTCCGAAGCCGGCAGGCCCAGGATGTTGAACAGCTTGGTAAAGGTGGCAACGCTCGCCGGCACCGGCTTGTTGCCGTCCACCAGCGACAGCACGTTGAGCTTCGATTGCGCATCGACCACGCGGCCCGACAGAAAGGCGTCCGGCAGCCCTTCGAGGTTGTCGCTTGCCACGTTTTTCTCGGCCGACAGAAAGCTGGTGAGTCGCGCCTCCGCGAGCGGCACGGCCCAGGGCTCGGCCAGGTGGTCGGGCCCGCCGGTGAGGGCGTCTTCGCGCAGGATGAGGCGCGACCAGTCGAGCGCGCCGATCAGCACCCACGCCGCCTGCACGCGCCCGCGCTCGGCGGCTTCGACCTCGGACGAACGCCATTGCTGCCACAGCGCCGCGGCGGAGAAGGTTGCGACCAGCATCACGGTGAGCATCGCTGCGAGCAGTGCGGCACCGGACTGGCGCCGGGTACGCAGGCTCTGCCGGCTGGCGGAGAAGGCGAAGGGCGCATTCACGATCGCGGCGCTCCCACGGTGGGCTTGACCCAGTCGCGCGTGAGCGTGCCTGCGAGCCCTTCGCCGGGCGACAGGCTCAGCACCAGGCGAATGCCGTCCGGCATGTTCACGAGGGCGCCTGTCGGATTGGACGGGTTCGCCGGATTGGGCGCGCCGCTCGGCAGCTCGCCCGCGGGCGTCCAGGTGTTCTCGCGAAAGTAGTAGAGCTGCCAGCTGTCGACCGGCATCAGGGCGACGTCTCCGGCGCCGCCTTCCTGCGCCCAGGAGGCGGCCATGTTCCAGGCCTGCTGCCATTCGCCGCGCGTGGTGAAGGGCGGCGATTGCCAGCGCCGCC
This sequence comes from Variovorax paradoxus, assembly GCF_040544635.1. GTDB lineage: Bacteria > Pseudomonadota > Gammaproteobacteria > Burkholderiales > Burkholderiaceae_C > Variovorax > Variovorax paradoxus_R. The sequence goes on along the minus strand of NZ_JBEPKJ010000023.1, from coordinate 37,750 downwards.
AGCGGGTGCCGTCGGCACCGGAGCGCAGCGTCCATGCGACGACGTGCATGGCCGGGGCTGCCGCATCGCTGCCGCGGCGCGTGAGCCGTAGCACGCGGCCGTCCCAATCGATCGGCCGGGTTTGCGCGAGCGCGGTCACGGCATCGAGATCGGCGCTCCATTGCGCGAGCGTGGTCTGCAGCGTCAGGACCGCGTCGGCGCGCTGCTGGTTCTGCGTGGTGGCGCGCGACATGCCGTCGAGGCCGCGCCAGCTCACGAGCGCCAGCAGCGCCATCACCGCAATGGCCACCAGCAGTTCGATCAGGGTGAACCCTTGGTGGCGTCGCTGGTCTGCGATGCGGCGCATCAGAAGCGGCCCACCACGGTCGAGATGCGCAGCACCGGCGCGTTCGCCTCGTCGCGCACCTGCACGTCGACGCGCCGGAAGTTCGGGTTGAGCGTGGCGATGGTGGAGGTCGTGACGTTGAACGAGACGCCGGCCTGCACGCAGATCGAGCCCGAATCGCCCACGGCCGGCATTTGCCGCGCGAGCCGCGCCTTGGCGAGTTCGTTTTCCGCGCACAGGTCGGCCAGCAGGAGGTCCGACTGGCGCTGCGCATTGCGCGTCAGAGACATCGTGGCCTGCGAGCCCGCCGCGAGCGCCAGCGCGACGATGCCGAGCGCAATCAGCACTTCGATCAGCGTGAATCCGCGGCCGGCCGCACGACGCCTGGCGTTCATGGCGTGCTCACGGTGAAAGGCCGCAAGCCGTCGGTCGCGATGCGCAGCGAACGCGCGGGCGGGCCCTCGGAATACAGCACGATCTGTTGCGCGGCAATGATCGGATCGGGGCCCAGCTGCACGGCGGCGACCGGTGCACCGTTGGCCAGCGAAGCCTGGGCGCTGATGCCGCTCGCGGCCCATCCACTGGGCAGCGCATCGGGAGGCAATCCGTCGAAGACGAAGCTGCCGCCTTCCACGAGGCGCCATCGCACCGCCACGCCGCTTGCGCGCGACTGGGCGCGGGCCGATTCGAGCAGCGCGGCCAGCCGGTCGGCCTCGCGGTCGAGGGTGGCGGCGCTGCTGTCGCGCAACGCAAAACTCACGCCGGCAGTGGCCATCGCGATGATCGCGATCACCACGATCAGCTCGAGCAGCGTGAAGCCGCGGGCGCGGCTACTGCCAGCTGCCGATGTCGGCATTCTTGCCCTCGCCGCCGGCTTGGCCATCGGCGCCGAGCGAGAGCACGTCGATTTCGCCCTTGATACCCGGATTCATGTATTGGTACGGATGGCCCCACGGATCGTTCGGCAGCTTTTCGACGTAGGGTTTCCAGTTCGGCGCGGCCGGGCCGGCGGTCGGGCGTGTGAGCAGCGATTGCAGGCCCTGTTCGGCCGTGGGGTAGCGCTGGTTGTCGAGGCGGTAGAGCTTGAGCGCCTGCATCAGGTTGTTGATGTCGGTCCTCGCGGCGGTTACGCGGGCGTCGTCGGCGCGCTCGATCACATTGGGCACGATCAGCGCGGCGAGCACGCCGATGATGACCAGCACCACCATCAGTTCGATCAGCGTGAAGCCGCGCTGGGCGGTGCGGGCTGCGTCGCGAAGGATTTTTTTCATAGCTTGGATGACATGTTTCGGAAAGCGCGCTGCATGATAATCCGCGGCCATGACAAGTCCCTATTCCGCCGCCCGCTGGCACGCCCCTGTTGCAACCACGGGGCTCTGGGCGCTGGCGGCCGGCGCTGCGGTGTTCTGGGGATTGCGTCTCGCGAGCCCGGCCGAGCCGGTCGCCGCGGCGGCGACGATGCCGCGAGCGGCGGTTTCGGCCGATGCGGATGCAGTCGCGCGGCTGCTCGGCGCGGTTTCGGCCTCGGACGCGGCACCCGCGGCGCCCGAGGCGGCCAGCCGATTTGCACTCTCGGGCGTGGTGGCGGACCCTTTCAACCAGGGCGCTGCGCTGATTTCGATCGATGGCAAGCCTCCGCGCCCGTTCCGCGTCGGGTCGCGCGTCGGCGACAACTACGTGCTGCAATCGGTGGGGGTGCGCGCGGCGACGCTCGGCGCCAGCGCGCAGGGACCGGCGGCTTTTACGCTGCAATTGCCGGTGCGGGCACCGATCAGCGTCGGCAGCCCGGTCATGCCGACGATGCCGGCAGCGCCTTCACCTTCGGCACGGCCCAGCGGGCTTTTTCCGGCCACAGTTCCCCCCGTGATGGCACCGCCGCCTGCCGATGCGGCTGCGGCGCAACAAATGCCGCCACCCGCGCCGCCTCCTGCGCTGCAGCCCCCCGCGCAAGCCGCGCAGTAGGCGCTACAGGCGGTAGACAGGCGCTCGGTCAGGCCTGCAGGAACAGGCGATACGCCGGGTTCGCCGTCTCCTCGACGTAGGGATAACCCAGCGTTTCAAGGAAGGCGTCGAAGGCCGCCGCGTCGCTGGCCGGCACCTGCAAGCCCACCAGAATGCGCCCGTAGTCGGCGCCCTGGTTGCGATAGTGGAAGAGGCTGATGTTCCAGTTCGGCCGCATCAGGTTCAGGAACTTGAGCAGCGCGCCCGGGCGCTCGGGAAAGACGAAGCGCAGCAGCCGCTCGTCGTGCGCAAGGCCCGTGCGGCCGCCCACCAGATGGCGCAGATGTTCCTTGGCGAGCTCGTCATGGGTGAGGTCGAGCGCGTCGAAGCCATGGGCGTTGAAGGTCTGCGCGATGACGGTCGATTCGCCGCGTGTCGACGTGGTCAAGCCCACGAACACATGCGCCTTGGCGGCATCGCTGATGCGGTAGTTGAACTCCGTCACATTGCGCAGCGCGCCGCCGGTCGAGCCCGTTTCCTGCGATTCGCTGGCCGGCATTTCGCCGACCAGTTCGCAAAACCGGCGGAAGCTGCCGCGCTCTTCGGGAATCGTTACCGCGAACAGCGCCTCGCGCTCTTCGCCGACCTCCGCGCGCTCGGCCACGAAGCGCAGCCGGTCGAAGTTCATGTTGGCGCCGCACAAGATGGCCGCGTAGGTTTCGCCGTGGCGGCCGTGCCCGGCCACGTATTGCTTGATGGCGGCCACTGCGAGTGCGCCCGCGGGCTCGACGATGCTGCGGGTGTCGACGAAGACATCCTTGATGGCCGCGCACACGGCATCGGTATCGACCGCGATGTATTCATCGACCAGGTTGCTGGCAATGCGAAATGTCTCTTCGCCCACGAGCTTGACCGCGGTGCCGTCTGAAAACAGTCCGACGTCGGACAGGCTCACGCGTTGGCGCGCCGCCACCGATTGCATCATTGCGTCGGAGTCGTTCATCTGCACGCCGATCACCTTGATCTCCGGACGCACCGCCTTGATGTAGTTGGCCACGCCCGAGATGAGCCCGCCGCCGCCGATGGCAACGAAGACCGCATCGAGCCGGCCTTGATGCTGGCGCAGGATTTCCATCGCGATGGTGCCCTGGCCCGCAATCACATCGGGATCGTCGAACGGATGCACGAAGGTCAGGCCTTGCTGCGCCTGCAGCTCGAGCGCATGCAGATAAGCATCGGAATAGCTGTCGCCGTGCAGCACGACTTCGCCGCCGAAACCGCGCACCGCATCGATCTTCAGCCTGGGCGTCGTCACCGGCATGACCACCACCGCGCGCGTACCGAGCTTGCGCGCGCCCAGCGCCACGCCTTGCGCGTGATTGCCGGCCGATGCGCAGATGACTCCACTCGCGAGCTGCTCGGGCGTGAGGTGCGCCATCTTGTTGTACGCGCCGCGCAGCTTGAAGCTGAAAACCGGTTGCTGGTCTTCGCGCTTGAGCAGCACGGTGTTGCCAAGCCTTCCGCTGAGCGCGTTCGCTTTCTCGAGCGCGGATTCGACCGCCACGTCGTAAACGCGGGCGTTCAAAATTTTTCTGAGATAGTCGGCAGGCGTTAGCGCCGGAACAGGGGCATCGCGCACGATTTTTTCCAAGGGAGTTTTCATTTGATAACTGACGATGATAAGAGGCATCGGGATTGCTTGCGGATATGACATGGACACAAATGTCATAAACCTCATTCAAAGAGCCCCGGCCGCGAACGATTCGGGATTTTTTGCGCGTGCTTATCCCGCGATTCATGCGCCCGCAAGTCAGTTAACAGATGAGCAAAATTTGTTATCAGTTTCTGTCAGCGACCTTTCCAAAGGGTTGATGCAGGCAGAAGCTGCGCGCGTACAGCGCGGCGAAATTGGGCGGCCCACCTGGCAGGTGATGGGCAACAGATTGCAGGCCCATATCGTTCCGTTGCTGGGTGCAGTGCAGGCGCAGGCATTTGCCACGTCCGATGCGCAACGGCTGATCGACCATCTCGGAGAGCAGGGCTTCACCAGCACGACGATTGCGCAGTACCTGGTGCTGCTGCGCAAAGTGATAACGCATGGCGTGAACATCGGCGTGCTTCTCAGCGCGCCTGCGTTTCCGAAGGTCAAGGTGCACAGTCAGCCGCGCGGCAGCTTCAGCGTGGCGGAGTACCGTGCTGTTGTGGCGGCTGCACGCAGATTGCGTGGGCAGCCGCATCCGGTGCTCGACCAACTCAGCTCCGGCGAGCGCTTCTGGATTGCGCGCGAGTTGCTCGTCATGCCGGAGGAGCTGCCCTGGTTGATTCGCTGGATGGTGAACACCTTCGTTCGTCCGAGCGACATCAAACTCATGAAACACAAGCACATAGAGATCGTGCGTGGAAAGCACCTCTATTTGCGAATGAATTTGCCCGAAACCAAGCGGCACGGCCAGCCGATCGTGAGCTTGCGTCCGGCTGTGCGGGTTTATGAATGCCTGCTTGCCCATCGTCGCGAGCAAGGCTGTGGCGGCGCGGAAGACTACATCTTCATGCCGCAATTGAAGAACCGTGAACATGCGCTCGCGGTGCTCAACTTTCTTTTCCATTGGGCGCTCGAGGTCACGGCGCTGGAGAAAGGTCCGCTCGGCCAATCGAGAACGCTTTATTGCCTGCGCCACACCGCGATCACGTTGCGGCTGTTGTACGGGCAAGGCATCGACATGCTGACCTTGGCACGCAATGCGCGCACGAGCGTGAACATGGTCGAACGGTTCTACGCTTCGGTTCTGAACGGGGAAATGAATGTGGGCCTGCTGCAAAGCAGGCGTGGCCGCGTGAGTTGAACAACGCCAAAAAACCGCCCGGCTTGCGCTGGGCGGCTTGACACTGAATCGACTCGAACTGGCGGGAGCCAGCATCGGATCAAACGGTGATCAGAAGGCGTGGCGGATACCGAAGTCGTAGCCGGTCGAGTTCTTCGGGGTGAAGACACTGTTGCTGATGAAAGGCTGGTTGCCCACCGACAGCGATGCGCCGTTCTTGTTGCTCACGCGAGCCACGGTTGCGTACAGGGCCGTGCGCTTCGACAGGTTGTGAACATAGCCAAGAGCCAGCTTGTTGGCCTTCGGATTGTTACGTTGGTCGTTGAAGAACAGGTCGTCGTTGTTGTTGCCCGTCTTGTACTTCACGGCCGAGTAGGACGCGCGAATCAAGCCAGCGCCGACGGGAACCGTCACGCCCAGCAGCCAGCCGTTGAGCTTGGTCGACGGCACGGAACCCGGATGGACGATGAAGTTGCCGTCGATGTCGGTCTTCAGCTTGGCTTGCGACAGTTCACCGAAGAGCTTGGCGGGACCGAAGTCGTACGAAGCGCCGAGGTTCAGCGTGTTGACCTTGTTGGTCACGCCAGCATAGAAGTCATCGCCAACGGTGCTGCTGCCATAAGCGAGCGCAACGTCCAGTGGGCCATTGGCGTAGCCGAAGCGGCCACCGACGTAGCGACCTGCGCGCGAGTTGTTCGCGACATCAGGCGTCGCCAGGCCGGGGCTGTACTTGGTCTGTTCGTGGAACGCGTACATCACCTGGCCGTAGAAACCACCGAGGTTCGGCGGCAGGAAGTAGCCGATCGAATTGCTGGCGCGCGTGGAATTGAGGTTGCCACCGAAACCTCCCGCACCGCCGTCGGTGTTGAAACCGTTGGCCGTCGAGATCAGGTTGGTGCCAACGCCGTTGGTGCCGAACGGATCGAACACGGTGTCGTTCCAGAAGGTCGGGGTGTAGTCACGGCCGAGGCGGACTTCACCGAAACCACCCGACAGGCTCACGGTCGAGCGACGAGCGAACGTCGAAACACCGGTGGCGCCGTCGTCGTTGGTGATGGGGGCTTCGAGCCAGAAGCTGGCAGCCAGGCCGCCGCCGAGGTCTTCGGTGCCACGGAAGCCGAGGCGGCTGGAGTTGTAGCCCGAATTGGCCATGCCGGTCTTGCTGGTCTTGACGCGGCCCTGATTGACGTAAAACGGGTCGTAGACGGGAACGCCGAAAGCGTTGTACGAGACGCCGTTGTACATGTCACGCGAGGTGGACGAGTAGCCGCTGATCGACGCGTCGACCACACCGAAAAGCGTGACGGACGACTGAGCCGAGGCAACACCGGCAACAGCCAGGGCAGCCAGAGCAACTGCCCTTTTGATGCAAAAACTAGAGTGGGCCGGCACTCGAAGCAACCGAGCCGCAAAGAAAAAAGCCCCGAGCTTTGCAGCTCGGGGCTAAATCCACCAATTGGAAGGGTGGAGGAGACAACCGGTGCGCACGGCTTCGTGCGCGATGAAATAAAGTATATCGGTTGTTTGCTGCGTTGCAACAAGCGAGTGACGCTTTTCCCACACACAAATTGGTGTCTCAGCGAACTTTTTTGACTGGGCGCCTTGAATGGATCTGACGAAGATGGAATGCACAGTAAGTTGGACCGGCGACGCCGGCACCCGCTCGGCCATGGGTTTCGTGGCCGAAACAGGCAGCGGCCACGTTTTGACGATGGACGGTGCGCCGGATGCAGCCAAGCCTGAAAACGGGGGGCAAAACCTGGCCCCAAGGCCCATGGAAACAGTGCTCGCGGGAACGGGCGGCTGCACGGCCTACGACGTGGTGCTGATCCTGAAGCGAGGTCGGCATCGTGTGGAGCGCTGCAGCGTCAAACTGACCAGTGAACGCGCGGAAAAGGACCCCAAGGTCTTCACGAAGATCCACATGCACTTCACGGTCGCAGGCAAGGGCATTCCTGCCTCTGCCGTCGAGCGCGCGATTGCAATGAGCCACGACACCTACTGCTCGGCGAGCATCATGCTTGCGAAGACCGCCGAGATCACCACCAGTTTCGATCTGATCGAAACCTGAGCGGCAAAAAAACTCAAATCCGGTGCGCCACCGTGGTCATTACCCGGGAGGCGAATCGCATCAGGGCTTTGGCCGGCGCCGGCAATTCCGCGGCACCGGAATCGATGGCCTGCGCGGCGTGCCGTGCTTCGTCGATCTTCATCTGTTCGACCACGGCCCTCGAGGCGCTGTCGGCTGGCGGAAGGCGGCCCAGGTGGCTCTCGAGGTGAGCTTCCACCTGGCGTTCGGTCTCCGCGACAAAGCCAAGGCTCAACGGATCCCCCAATCGTCCGGCCACGAGTCCCAGGCCAAAAGCGCCTGCGTACCAGAGTGGGTTCAGGACCGAAGGACGCGCGCCGAGTTCGTCCAGCCGCTGGCGTGTCCAGGCCAGATGGTCGGTTTCTTCATGTGACGCTTCGAGCAATCGGACACGCAGGATGGGGTCGCGTGCAACCGCGGCCTGGGCGGTGTAGAGCGCTTGCGCACACACTTCTCCGACATGGTTCACCCGCATCAACGCGCCGGCGTCGCGCCGCTCCGAATCGGTCATTTCACCTGGGGCCTGGACGGGGAGCGGCATGGCCCGGGTGGCATGAGGCCGGGCAAAAAGAGTACGTAATGCCGCATCCGCCGCAGTCAAAACGGGATCGAGCGAAAAGGTCATGCGTCTATTTGAACCCATGCGAAAAGGAGCCGAGCGAAACCTCGTTTCATTTCACATCGTGGTTTGAGAGGGCGCCCAAGCCCTTTGTTGCAGGACTGCAACGAAACGCATGGGCCACCCGCGTTTTCGGGCGATTTGTTTTGCCCTGCCGCAGCGGCTCTGGTGCAATAGCATCAACTTCCCAAAAGGAGGTTGGCCCGGGGTCCGGTGGGAGCACAAAGTGCCAGTCACGGTGAGCCCTTCGCACCGGAGCCCTATGTTTAACCTTGGAGAAACTTGCAATGAAAAAATCTCTAGTTGCTCTGGCTGCCCTGGCTGTTGCCGGTGTTGCCTCGGCTCAGTCGTCCGTCACGCTTTTCGGTGTGGTCGACGCGTCGATCAGCGGCTACTCGTCCACCTCGCGTGACCAGAACCCGACGGTTTTCCCCAATGCTTTCGGCATTCCGACCTACCTGAACCAAGGCAGCGTCAAGGTCAGCCGCCGTGAACTGGCTAACTCGGGCTACAACTCCAGCCGTCTGGGCTTCCGTGGTACGGAAGACCTCGGTGGTGGCCTGGCAGCCAGCTTCTGGCTCGAAGCCCCGATCAAGAACGACGACGGTTCGGAAGGTGTTGCAACCTTCGCTCGCCGCTCGACCGTGAGCCTGTCGGGTGGTTTCGGTGAAGTCCGCCTCGGCCGTGACTACACCCCGACCTTCTGGAACGACACCGTGTTCGATCCGTTCGGCACCAACGGCGTTGGCACCAACCTGATCTCGTCGGCTGCTGGCAGCTTCGGCGCCTTCGGTTCCCCGGCTGCTGCAGTTGGTTCGTTCACCAACGTCGGCGCCAACAACTACGTTCGCGCTAGCAACACCGTCGGCTACTTCCTGCCGCCGAACCTGGGTGGCTTCTACGGTCAAGTCCAGTACGGCTTCAGCGAGAAGACCAAGTACAGCCCTGGCCTGGCTACGCCTGATGTCGCGAACAACTCGCGTCAAGGCCGCTACGTTGGTGGTCGCTTCGGCTACGCCAATGGCCCGCTGGACGTCGCTATTGCTTACGGCAGCAGCACGGTTGGCGATCAGTTCTACGTTGGCACGACCACCAAGGTCAACACGCTGAACCTCGGCGCTTCGTATGACTTCGGTCCCGTGAAGCTCTTCGGTGAACTGTCGCGCGCCAAGAACAAGATCGACTACGAAGTCGCTCCCCTGTTCACCGGCGGCCGTCCTGACGTTGACCTGACCGGCTACCTGCTCGGCGTGACCGTGCCGGTTGGCGCTGGCCTGATCCGCGCTTCCTACTCGCGCGTCAAGTACGACTTCAACGAAGTCCAACTGCCGTTCGAAGCAGCAGTGGCTGACCCGAAGGCTAGCAAGCTGGCTCTCGGCTACGTGCACAACCTGTCGAAGCGCACGGCTCTGTACGCAACGGTGGCTCGCGTGAGCAACAAGAACGGCGCAGCTCTGACCGTTGGCGGCCCGGCTTTCGTGACCGGTGGCGGTGTCTTCACCCCCCGCAACTCGACCGGCTACGACTTCGGTATCCGTCACGCTTTCTAATTTGAGGCTGGCGTGAGCCAGCTTTGAATCGAAAGACAAAAGCCACTCGACGAAAGTCGAGTGGCTTTTTTTATTGGAATTTCGCTGCTGCGTTGCACCAGGTAAACGCACCATTGGCGTGCACCCCCGGGGAATCACCGTGCGGGCACGTACCTTGCACTGCTAGCATGCCAGTTCACTCTTGTTTCTGAATGATTGCCTTCGTCCTGCGCCGCCTGATCCAAGCCGTGATCGTCATGATCGCGGTCGCGTTCATTGCCTTTCTTCTCTTTCAATATGTGGGCGACCCTGTCGTCTTTCTGCTGGGCCAGGACGCGAAGCCCGAGCAGATTCGCGAGCTGCGCGCCGCATTGGGGCTCGACCAGCCCTTCTTCGTGCAGTTCTGGCACTTTCTCGTCAACGCCGCACAAGGCGAGTTCGGGCTGAGCCTGCGCCAGGGCGCGAAAGTGTCGCGCCTCATCGGCGAGCGCTTTCCGGCCACGCTCGAGCTTGCTCTCGTGGCGGCGGTGTTGGCCTTGTTCATCGGCATTCCGATGGGCGTTTACACGGCGCTGCGCCGCGGCACCTTCCTGAGCCAGGTCTTCATGACCGTCTCGCTGCTCGGCGTGTCGCTTCCTACCTTCCTGATCGGGATCTTGTTGATCCTCGTCTTCGCCGTCACGTTGGGCTGGTTTCCGAGTTTCGGACGCGGCGAAACCGTGCAGTTCGGCTGGTGGAGCACCGGTCTTCTCCGGGCCGACGGCTGGCATCACATCGTCCTGCCCGCGGTGACGCTCGCGATCTTTCAGCTCACCTTGATCATGCGGCTGGTCCGCGCCGAGATGCTCGAGGTCTTGCGCACCGACTACATCAAGTTCGCGCGGGCCCGCGGCCTGACGAACCGCGCCATTCACTTCGGCCACGCCCTCAAGAACACGCTGGTGCCGGTGATGACCATCACCGGCCTGCAGCTCGGCGGCCTGATTGCCTTTGCCATCATCACCGAGTCGGTGTTCCAGTGGCCCGGCATGGGGTTGCTGTTCATCCAGGCCGTGACGTTTGCCGACGTTCCGGTGATGGCGGCGTACCTGTGTCTCATTGCCTTGATCTTCGTGGTGATCAATCTGGTGGTCGATCTGCTGTATTTCGTGGTCGATCCGCGGCTGCGCGTTGGCAAGGCGGGAGGACATTGAGATGACGGCTGTCGCTGCGCCGCGATTGCAAGCTTCCGGAAGGGCGTTTGCGCACATCGCGAGCTTCTATCCGGAGATCACGGCTTTTCGCCGCGACCTGCATGCGCACCCCGAACTCGGCTTCGAAGAGATCTACACCGCAGGCCGCGTGCGCGAGGCGCTGCGCGCCTGCGGCGTGGACGAAATCCACAACGGCATCGGCAAGACCGGCGTGGTGGGCGTCATTCGCGGCAGGTCCACGGGGAGCGGACGAATGATCGGCCTGCGCGCCGACATGGATGCGCTGCCCATGCGCGAAGACAACGACTTCGGCTGGCGCTCCGCCAACGACGGCCTGATGCACGGCTGCGGGCACGACGGGCACACGGCCATGCTGGTCGGCGCGGCGCGCTACCTCGCCGAAACGCGCAATTTCGACGGCACCGCGGTGCTGATCTTCCAGCCCGGCGAAGAAGGTTTTGCCGGTGCGCGCGTGATGATCGAAGACGGCCTGTTCGACCGCTTTCCGGTGCAGTCGGTCTATGCGATGCACAACTGGCCCGGCATGCCGGCCGGCACCGTGGGCATCAACCGCGGCGCGATGATGGCCGCGGCCGACCGCATCACCATCGAGATCAAGGGCAAGGGCGGCCACGGCGCCCATGCCTACCAGACCATCGACCCCGTGGTGGTTGCCGCGCACATCATCACGGCCGCGCAAACCATCGTCTCGCGCAGCGTGCGCCCCATCGATGCGGCGGTGGTCAGCATTTGCGCGGTTCAGGCGGGCGACCTGGGCGCGATGAGCGTCATTCCGGGCGAGGCCACGCTCGTCGGCACCGTGCGCACCTTCAGCGCGCGCGTGCAGGCGCAGGTCGAGCAACGCCTGACCGAACTCTGCACGGCGGTGGCCGCAGGCTTCGGCGCCACCGCCACCATCAAGTACGAGCGCATCTATCCGGCCACCATCAACACCGCTCCCGAGGCGATGTTCGCGGCCGACGTGGCCGAGTCGCTGGTAGGTGCCTCCAACGTCGACCGCAGCATGGAGCCCAGCATGGGCGCCGAAGATTTCTCTTTCATGCTGCAGAAAAAGGCGGGCGCCTATCTGCGCATCGGCCAGGACGCCAGGAACGGCGCCTTTCTGCACAACAGCCGCTACGACTTCAACGACGAGATCCTGCCGCTCGGCGCCGCATTGCATGCGGGGCTGATCGAGCAGGGCATGCCGCTGGCTGCTATCCGCAGCGAGCAGCCCGTGAAAGACGCCGCTACCGCGGCGCCTTGATGTATTTCCGATTCCAACCCGAGGAGTGTTCCCAATGAGTTTCAAGAAGAAAGTGGCCGCGGCCACCGTTCTGTGCGCCCTGAGCGCCATCAGCCTGGTCGCGAGCGCGCAGACCGTCCGGATCGCGAATCAGGGCGACGCGCTGTCGCTCGATCCGCACTCGCTCAACGAGTCGCTGCAGTTGAGCGTCACGTCCAACGTCTATGAAACCCTTGTGGGCCGCAACAAGGACCTGAGCCTCGCGCCGGTGCTCGCCAGCAGCTGGAAGCAGGCCACCCCCACCGTGTGGCGATTCGAACTGCGCAAGGGCGTGCAGTTCCATGACGGTACCCCTTTCACCGCCGACGACGTGGTCTTCAGCTTCGCCCGCGCGGCCGGCGAGGGCTCCGACATGAAGGCGCATGTGAGCGAGATCAAGGAAGTGCGCAAGATCAACGACCTCACCGTCGAGATCGAAACCCGCGAAGCCTTCCCGATCCTGCCCGACGTGATCACGCAGATCATGATCATGAGCAAGAAGTGGTGCGAAACCAACCAGGCCACCAAGCCGGTCGACCGCCGCAAGGGCATCGAGAACGCCGCCTCGTTCAAGGCCAACGGCACGGGCCCGTTCCGCGTGCGCGAGCGCCAGCCGAACGTGCGCACCGTGTTCTCGCGCAACGGCACCTACTGGGGCAAGATCGAAGGCAACGCGCAGGAAATCGTCTTCACTCCCATCGCCAACCCCGCCACCCGCGTGGCCGCGCTGGTTTCGGGCGAAGTCGACGTGATGGAGCCGGTGCCCGTGCAGGACATCGCCCGCATCAACGCAAGCCCCAACGCGCGCGTGATTACCGGCCCCGAACTGCGCACAATTTTCCTGGGCATGGACCAGAAGCGCGACGAGCTCCTGTATTCGAACATCAAGGGCAAGAACCCGTTCAAGGACAAGCGCGTGCGACAGGCCTTCTACCAGGCCATCGACATCGCCGGCATCCAGCGCACCGTGATGCGCGGCGCTTCGCGGCCTACTGGCCTCATGGTCGGCCCCGGCATCAACGGCTGGACCGCCGAGCAGGACAAGCGCCTGCCCTACGACGTCGAAGCCGCGAAGAAGCTGATGACCGAAGCGGGCTATCCGAACGGCTTCGAGGTGACGATGAACTGCCCGAACGACCGCTACGTGAACGACGGCCAGATCTGCCAGAGCGTGGCCGCCAACCTCGCGCGCATCAACGTCAAGATCAACCTTGCCGCCGAGACCAAGGGCACCTACTTCCCCAAGATCCTGCGCCGCGACACCAGCTTCTACATGCTGGGCTGGACGCCGACCACCTACGACGCGCACAACGCGCTGAGCTCGCTCACCGCCTGCCCGGACGAAAAGGGCACGGGCCAGTTCAACCTGGGTGCGTACTGCAACCCGAAGCTCGACGAACTCACCAAGAAGGTCCAGTCCGAGACCGACAAGGCCAAGCGCAGCGAGCTGATCAAGGAAGCCTTCAAGCTTCATGCCGACGACATCGGCCACCTGCCGCTGCATCAGCAGTCGCTGGCCTGGGGCGTGAGCAAGAAGGTCGAGCTGGTGCAACTGGCCGACAATTTCATGTTCTTCAAGTGGATCAGCATCAAGCCCTGACCCCGACGACGGCCGCCCCGGCGGCCTGACCATGGGCCCGCTTCTTGCGGGCCCATTCCTTTTGCTACACGATGAAAAAAACACTTGCCCGCTGGCTCGACAGCGATGTCGGCTACAGCTTTCGCACTTCGCCCGTGGCAATGGCGGCGGCGCTCATGGCGCTGGCCTGCGTGTTCTGCGCGGTCTTTGCCGGATGGGTCTCGCCGCACAATCCCTTCGATCTTGCGACGCTCGAACTCGGCGACGCGCGCCTGCCGCCCGCATGGAGCGCCGAAGGCTCTTCCAAGTACCTGCTCGGCACCGACGACCAGGGCCGCGACATTCTCTCGGCCGTGATCTACGGCGCGCGCATTTCGTTGATCGTCGGCATCGTGTCGGTGTTGCTGTCGATCACGGTCGGCGTCGTGTTCGGCCTGCTCGCAGGCTTTCTCGGCGGCTGGCTCGATTCCTTTCTGATGCGCGTTTGCGACGTGATGCTGTCGTTCCCGCCCATTCTGGTGGCGCTGCTCATTGCAGGCGTCGGCCGCGCGCTGTTCCCGGGCGCCCATGAGTCGCTGGCCTTCGGCGTGCTCATCATCTCCATCTCTTTGACCGGCTGGGTGCAGTACGCGCGCACGGTGCGCGGCTCCACGCTGGTGGAGCGCAACAAGGAATACGTGCAGGCCGCCCGCGTGACCGGCGTGGCGCCGCTGCGCATCATGCTGCGCCATGTGCTGCCCAACGTGATGGGGCCGGTGATGGTGCTGGCCACCATTCAGGTGGCCACCGCGATCATTACCGAGGCGACCCTGTCGTTCCTCGGCGTGGGCGTGCCGCCGACATCTCCCTCGCTGGGAACGCTGATCAGCATCGGCAACCAGTATCTGTTCTCGGGCGAATGGTGGATCACCGTGTTCCCCGGCCTCATGCTGGTGCTGATTGCGCTCAGCGTGAATTTGCTCGGCGACTGGCTGCGGGACGCGCTGAACCCGCGCCTGCGCTGAAACCAAAAAGGACAACGCCATCATGACGCTGCTCCAGGTCAAAAACCTCGTCGTCGAGTTTCCGCACCGCCGCGGCACGCTGCGTGCGCTCGACGGAATTTCCTTCGACATCGCGCCCGGCGAAATCCTGGGCGTGGTCGGCGAATCGGGCGCCGGCAAGTCGCTCACGGGCGCGGCCATCATCGGGCTGCTCGAGCCGCCGGGCCGCGTGGCCAGCGGGGAAATCGTGCTCGAAGGCCAGCGCATCGACAACCTCGGCTTCGATGCGATGCGACCCATCCGGGGCCGCAAGATCGGCGCGATCTTCCAAGACCCGCTGACTTCGCTGAACCCGCTCTATACCGTCGGCCGCCAGCTGGTGGAAACCATCCGCGCCCACTTGCCGGTGACCGAGGCCGAGGCGCGGCGCCGCGCCGTCAGCCTGCTGCAGGACACCGGCATTCCGGCCGCCGAACAGCGCATCGACCATTTTCCGCATCAGTTCTCGGGCGGCATGCGCCAGCGCGTGGTGATTGCACTGGCGCTTGCGGCCGAGCCCAAGCTCATCGTCGCCGACGAGCCGACCACCGCGCTCGACGTGTCGATCCAGGCGCAGATCATCCAGCTGCTCAAGCGCATCTGCAAGGACCGCGGCGCGGCGGTGATGCTGATCACGCACGACATGGGCGTGATCGCTGAAACCTGCGACCGCGTGGCCGTGATGTACGCGGGCCGCATCGCCGAGATCGGCCCGGTGCACGAAGTGATCCACCAGCCGGCGCATCCCTACACCTCGGGCCTGATGGCGTCGATTCCCGACATGACCGTCGACCGCGAACGGCTGAACCAGATCGACGGCGCCATGCCGCGGCTCAACGCCATCCCGCAGGGCTGTGCCTACAACCCGCGCTGCCCGCGCACATTCGCACGCTGTCTTTCGGAGCGCCCTGAGCTCATGCATGCGGGCGCCACGCGCGCGGCGTGCTGGCTGCACGACGCCGCCGATCCGCACAAGGGCCAGGCCGAACTCGCGGCCCGGCATCACGATGCGCAGCTTGCCGGCGAACGCGCAGTGCCCGATGCAGCCGCGCCGATTGCAGAGGTCACCCGATGAGCGCAGTACTCGCACCCAAGGCAGAAGGCGGCGAGCCGCTCGTGGTCGCCCACGACCTGGCCCGCACTTTCGACGTGTCGCCGCCCTGGCTCAACCGCGTGCTCGAACGCAAGCCGCGCGTGCTGCTGCACGCCGTGGACGGCGTGAGCTTTTCCATCGAACGCGGCAAGACGCTGGCGCTGGTCGGCGAATCGGGTTGTGGCAAGAGCACCGTGGCACGCCTCTTGGTCGGTTTGTATGCGCCGACCCGCGGCGGACTGCAATTCGACGGCCAGGATGCGCATGCCGCCTTCAAGACCGCCGAAGGCCGCAAGCTGCGCCGCCGCATCCAGATGATCTTCCAGGACCCGTACGCGAGCCTCAACCCGCGCTGGATCGTCGAAGACATCATCGGCGAGCCGCTGCGCGAGCACGGCATCCTGAGCGGCAAGGCCGAGCTGCGCGAGCGCGTGGGCGAGCTGCTCAAGTCCGTCGGCCTCTCGCCGCTGGACATGAGCAAGTACCCGCACCAGTTCTCGGGCGGCCAGCGCCAGCGGATTTCCATTGCCCGCGCACTCGCCACGCAGCCCGAGTTCCTGGTGTGCGACGAGCCCACCTCGGCGCTCGACGTGAGCGTGCAGGCGCAGGTGCTCAACATCATGAAGGACCTGCAGCGCCAGCAGGGCCTGACCTATCTCTTCATCTCGCACAACCTCGCGGTGGTGCGGCACGTGGCCGACCAAGTCGGCGTGATGTACCTGGGCCGGCTGGTCGAGGTGGCGGACAAGCAGAAGCTCTTTGCCGAGCCGCAGCATCCGTACACGCGCATGCTGCTCGACGCGATTCCGCAGATGAAGCACACCGGCCGCGCGCGCACGCCGGTACAGGGCGAAGTGCCGAACCCGCTCAATCCGCCGACGGGCTGCGCGTTTCACCCGCGCTGCCCGCATGCGAATGCGCGGTGCTCGGCCGAGCGGCCGAAGCTGCTGAGCATCAGGGGCGTGCAGGTGGCCTGCCATGCGGCGGAAGAAGGCCGCATCTAGCCGAAGGTGTGCGCAAACGCACTGACACAAGCGGGAAGCCGGCGCAGAGTGCGGCCATGACAATGAAGAAGAACCCCGGCGAACGCAGCGGCCAGGCGATGCAAACGATGCGAACGGAGCTCGGCCGCCGCGGCTTTCTCATGAGTTCGGCGCTCGGGGCGACCGCGACGCTGGCATCTCTTTGTTCGTTGTCGCATGCCGCAGCGGGTGCGCCCGCGCGGCGGATGCCGGTCATCTTCATCGGCCACGGCTCGCCGATGAATGCGCTGGCCGACAACGCCTTCACGCGCCGCCTGTCCGCATGGGGCAGGGAGCTTCCGCGGCCCTCGGCCATTCTGAGCGTTTCGGCCCACTGGCTGAGCCGCGGCGCCACCGGCGTCGGAATGCAGGAGCGACCGAAGACGATTCACGACTTCGGCGGCTTTCCACAGGCGCTTTTCGACATCGACTATCCGGCGCCGGGCCACCCGGCACTGGCCCGAGAAGCGATGGGCGCGGTGAAGCAGACCGCGGTGGTGGGAACCCAGCAGTGGGGCCTGGACCACGGAACGTGGACGGTGCTCAAGCACCTCTATCCGAAGGCCGACATTCCCGTCTTTCAGCTCAGCATCGACTACGACAAGCCGGCGGCGTTTCACTACGCCATTGGTCGCGACCTTGCGGCGCTGCGCGACAAGGGCGTGCTGGTAATGGGAAGCGGCAACGTGGTGCACAACCTGCGGGCCACCGATCGGGGCACACCCGACGGTCCCGCGGCCAGCCGGCCGTGGGCGCAGGGGTTCGACGACGCGGTGAAGGCCGCTCTGGCAGGTCGGGATGACCGAGCGCTCGTCGCCTACGAAAAGCTGGAGGGCGCCGCGACCGCTGTCGCCATGCCGGACCACTACTTTCCTTTTCTCTACGCCCTCGGCGCCGCGGGGTCGAGCGAGCGCGCGAAAACGGTCTACGAAGGCTTTCAGTCAGGCACGCTGAGTATGCGCTGCATCCAGTTCGGCTGAGCGCGCAGGCCTACTGTTCCTCGCCCCACGAGAAGCCGTCTCGCGCAATCATCGCGCTCGAGGCGCTCGGGCCCCAGGTGCCGGCCGCGTACGGGCGCGGTCCGCCGTCCGATGACCAGCTGTCGATCAGCGGCTCGACCCAACGCCAGGCTTCTTCCTGCTCGTCGCTGCGCACGAACAGGTTCAGGCGCCCGTCGATCACGTCGAGCAGCAGCCGTTCGTAGGCACCCACACGCTCGGCGCCGAATCTCTTGTCGAAGTCCAGGTCGAGCTGCACCGGTGCCAGCTGCGCGGCACTCTGGTGGCCGTTGCTGCGGCGGTTGTCCTGTGCCTGCGCGAGCATGTGCAGTTCCAGCCCGTCCTTGGGCTGGAGGTTGATCACCAGCTTGTTGACGGCGCCCGAGGGGGCGCGGTAAATCGCATGCGGCGTCGGCCGGAAGTTGACCTCGATGCGCGCGTCGCGCGAGGCCAGCCGCTTGCCGGTGCGGATGTAGAGCGGCACGCCGGCCCAGCGCCAGTTGGCGATTTCGGTGCGCAGCGCCACGAAGGTCTCGGTGCGGCTGTCGGGGTCGACGCCGGGTTCTTCCCTGTAGCCCGGCACGCGCTCGCCATAGGCCGTGCCGGCGGTGTATTGGCCGCGAATGGCATGCAGGCCCAGCGTTTCGGGCGTCCAGGGCTTGAGCGCGCGCAGCACCTTGAGCTTCTCGTCGCGGATGGCATCGGCGTGCGAGTTGATCGGCGGCTCCATGCCGATGGCGCAGACCAGCTGCAGCGCGTGGTTCTGCACCATGTCGCGCAAGGCGCCGGTCTGGTCGTAGAAGGCGCCGCGCTTTTCGACACCCAGGTCTTCGGCGATGGTGATCTGGATGTTGGCGATGTGCTCGCGGCGCCAGATCGGCTCGAACAGCGCATTGCCGAAGCGCATGGCGAACAGGTTCTGCACCGAGGGCTTGCCCAGGTAGTGGTCGATGCGGAAAACCTGCTTTTCCTCGAGCACCTTGCATACCGCGGCGTTGATCGCGCGGTTCGATGCCAGGTCGTGGCCCAGGGGCTTTTCGAGCACCATGCGCGTCGTCGGCCCGTTCAGGCCCGCCGCGGCGATCTGCTCCACCACCTGGGTAAAGAGTGCCGGCGCCGTGGCCACGTACATCACCACGGTGTCTGCGTTGCGCTGCTTCAGCAAGTCGGCAAGCCGCGCGTAGTCGGCTGGTTTGGACAGGTCCATGCGCAGGTAGTGCAGCATCGAGGCGAACTTCTCGAACTCCTCGGCCGAGGGACGCTTGGCGCCCTCGACGGCATTGAACCGCGACTGGATCAGCTCGCGGTACTGGTCGTCCGAGAGGTCGTCCCGCGCCACGCCGACGATGCGTCCGTCTTTCGGCAGGCTGCCGTGCCTGAAGGCCTGGAACAGCGCCGGCATCAGCTTGCGCCATGCAAGATCGCCAGTACCGCCGAACAGAACGAGATCGAAGCTCATGAGTCGAATTTCCTTTTGTCTTGGTGCCAAGTAGGCTGTTTCAACCGAATGGTACTTGTACCAATTCATGAAACCTGTACGAAAGCTACGCTCAACCCTGGCCGGGAGGCCTATTTTTGTTTTCGAGACGGGGTTTTCACATGAAGAAGCTTTTTACTGCAGCGGCATTGTTGGGTTTGTCGGCCGCTGCGTCGGCGCAGGGCACCGTCAACGTGATCTGCTCGGTCCAGGCCGAATGGTGCAACGTGATTGCCACCGTGTACGCGCGCACCACCGGTACCCGCATCAACATGTCGCTCAAGGGCTCGGGCGAGGCGCTGGCCCAGCTCATCGCCGAGAAGGACAACCCCAAGACCGACGTCTGGTTCGGCGGCACCGGCGATCCGCACCTGCAGGCGGCCGAACAGGGCCTCACGCTCGAATACAAGTCGCCCACGCTAGCGCAGCTTCACCCCTGGGCCCAGCAGCAGGCCAAGCAGTCGGGCTACAAGACGGTCGGCATCTATTCGGGCCCGCTGGGCTTCGGCTACAACCCCGAACTGCTCGCCAAGAAGAAGCTGCCCGTGCCCAAGACCTGGGCCGACCTGCTCAAGCCCGAATACAAGGGCGACATCCAGGTGGCCAACCCCGCTTCCAGCGGCACGGCCTACACCATGATCGCCACGCTGGTGCAGCTCATGGGCGAAGACAAGGCCTTCGACTACCTGAAGGCGCTGCACAAGAACGTGAGCCAGTACACCCGCTCTGGCACCGGCCCCATCAAGGCCGTGGCTCGCGGCGAAACGGCGGTGTCGATCAGCTTCGTGCATGACGGACCGGGCGAGAAGATGCAGGGCTTTCCGGTCGAGACCATCACGCCCAGCGACGGCACCGGTGCCGAAATCGGCTCCATGAGCATCATCAAGGGCGCGCGCAATCTCGAGGCCGCGAAGAAGTTCTACGAGTGGGCGCTGACGCCCAGTGCGCAGGAGCTCGGCGCCGCCAACAAGCAGTTCCAGCTGCCGAGCAACACCACGGCCAAGCTCGATCCGCGCATTCCGGACTTCAAGAAGATCAAGTTCATCAACTACGACTACGCAAAGTACGGCGCCAGCGCCGAGCGCCGGCGCCTGATTGCGCGCTGGGAAAAAGACGTCAATTCGCTGCCGCGTTAAGTGGTCACCGTTGCCGCCGGCGCCGCGCCGGTCAATCCGGCCGCCGTGGCTTCGGCCCGGCGGTCGCAGCGCTGGATCTGGGCCTGGGTGGCGCTGGGCCTTGCGGCCTACCTGGTGCTGCCCTGGTATGCGATTCAGGACTCGACCTGGTACGAGGCCGTTCCGCAGGTGTTCGGCCAGGCCGAGGGTGCCAACGGCCTGATGCAGGCGGCCACGCAAGGCCGCAGCTGGCTTTTCATCGGGCTCGTCGGCCTGGCGATGTGCGCCATCGGTGCCTGGTTGCCGGCCGGCCGGGCGCAAGGGCGCTGGCTGCTGGCGGGCGGCGCCATCGGCGCCCTGGGCCTTGCCATTGCAGGCTTCACCATCGGCGCGCGCGGCTGGAGCTTCGCGGCACTCAACACGCAGTTCGGCGAACTGGCCATCAACCAGTTCGGCATCGGCGCGGGCGGATTCGTGGCGCTTACAGCGCTCACGCTGCTGGCCGCCTTCGGCATTGCGCGGCTGGGGTTGTTCAAGGGCGACCTGTTCGTGGCCGCGGCGGTCATCGGCTGCGGCGTGCTGATGGCGCTGTTCATCGCTTACCCGGTGAGCAAGGCGCTGGCCGGCGCCTTCTTCAATGAAGACGGGCAGTGGTCGATCACGGCCTTTGTCGCGCGCGTGTTCACCGAGCGCATCTGGGGCCTGGGCTGCATTGCGGGCGGCGTGCGCTGCGGCGTCGCCTGGAACACGCTGGTGCTGGCTTTGCTCACGGCCGCCGGCACAACCTTTCTAGGCACATTGATGGCGCTGATGGCCGAGCGCGGCAGCAAGCGCGGGCAGGGTGTGCTGCGGGTGCTGGCACTGCTGCCGATCATCACGCCCCCCTTCGTGGTGGGCCTGGGTCTCATCCTGCTGTTTGGCCGCGCGGGCATCGTCAACCAGCTGCTCGAAAACGTCTTCGGCATCGAGCCGACGCGCTGGTTCTACGGCATGCCGGGCGTGCTGGTGGCGCAGCTCTTCGCCTTCACGCCCATCGCCTTCATGATCATGCGCGGCGTGGTACAGGGCATTGCGCCCAGCCTGGAAGAGGCCGCGCAGATGCTGCGCGCCGACCGGCGGCGCACCTTCTTCACCATCACGCTGCCGCTCCTGAAACCCGGGTTGGCCAACGCCTTCCTGGTGGGTTTTATCGAGAGCATTGCGGACTTCGGCAACCCTGTGGTGGTGGGCGGGCAGTTCTCGGTGCTGTCGACCGACATCTTCTTTGCCATTGTCGGCGCGCAGTACGACCAGGGCCGCGCGGCCTCGCTGGCATGGGTGCTCACGATTTTCGCGCTCGGCGTGTTCGCGCTGCAGCGCGGCGTGCTCGGCAAGCAGAACTACACCACCGTGAGCGGCAAGGGCGACGCGGGCATTGCCATGGCGCTGCCCGACGGCGTGCGCCGCACCATCCAGTGCATTGCATTGCCGTGGATCGCGTTTACTGCCGTGGTCTACCTGTTCGCCTTCGCGGGCGGCTTCGTGCAGACCTGGGGGCGCGACTACAGCTTCACGCTCAACCACTTCAAGAATGCGTTCGCGCTCGAATGGGGCCAGTTCGGCCTGGTGTGGGCCGGCACGGCGTGGAACTCGCTGATCACCACGCTCAAGCTCGCAGGCATCTCGGCGCCGATCACCGCGGCGCTCGGGTTGCTCATTGCGTGGCTGCTGGCGCGCAACGAGTTCAAGGGGCAGGGCGTGTTCGAATTCGGCGCGCTGCTGGCCTTTGCCATTCCGGGCACCGTGCTCGGCGTGAGCTACATCCTGGCCTTCAACGTGCCGCCGTTGGAACTCACTGGCACTGGGCTCATCATCGTGCTGTGCTTCATGTTCCGGAACCTGCCGGTCGGCGTGCGGGCCGGCACGGCAGCCTTCAAGCAGCTGGACCGCTCACTCGACGAAGCTTCGCTGATGCTGCGCGCCTCCACGTCGCAGACGCTCTTCAAGGTGGTGCTGCCGCTGCTCAAGCCCGCGCTGGTGGCGGCATTGGTCTACAGCTTCGTGCGCGCCATGACGACCGTGAGCGCGGTGATCTTCCTGGTCACGGCCGAGAACGAACTCGCCACCACGTACATCATCGGCCGCGTCGGCAATGGCGACTACGGCATTGCGCTGGCTTACTGCACGGTGCTCATGGTGCTGATGTCGCTGGCCATTGCGCTGGTGCAGTGGGTGGTCGGGGAACGCAAGCTGGGGCGTCGCAAGGCGGGTGTGCCAATGGTGGCCGCGCCCGTGGTGCATTGATCGGGAGAAGTACACATGAGCAACGGCATCGAATTCCGTAACGTCGCCAAGCGCTACGGCACCGACAAAAATGGGCCGATGGCCGTCAAGGGCATCAGCTTCGAGGTGCCCGTGGGCACGCTCACCACCATCCTCGGCCCCTCGGGCTGCGGCAAGACCACCACGCTGCGCATGATCGCGGGACTCGAATCGCCGACCTCGGGGTCTATCTTCATGGGCGGGCGCGACGTCACCACGCTCGGCCCCGCCGAGCGCAACGTGAGCATGATGTTCCAGAGCTACGCGCTGTTCCCGCACATGAACGTGATCGAGAACGTGGGCTACGGCCTGCGCATGAGCGGCGTGAAGAAGGACGAGGCCACCTCGCGGGCGCGCGATGCGCTCAAGGGCGTGGGCCTGGTCGGCTTCGACGAGCGCTTGCCGAGCGAACTCTCGGGTGGCCAGCAGCAGCGCGTGGCGCTGGCACGCGCCTTGGTGCTGGAGCCCGCGGTGCTGCTGTTCGACGAGCCGCTCTCCAACCTCGACGCCCGCCTGCGGCGCGAAATGCGCGAGGAAATCCGCGCGCTGCAGCAGCGGCTGAAGCTCACGGTGGCCTATGTGACGCACGACCAGAGCGAGGCGCTGGCCGTGAGCGACCAGATCATCGTGATGGACCACGGCGTGATCGCCCAGCGCGGCACGCCCGAGCAGCTCTACGGCCGGCCCGAGAGCGAATTCGTCGCCGGCTTCATGGGCGAGGCCATGGTGTTTCCGGCCGTGGCGCAGGCTGACGGCAGCGTCACGCTCGGTCCGCTGCGCCTGCAGCCGCGCTATGCGGTGGCGCCTGGAACGGTGAAGGTCGCGGTGCGGCCCGAGGCCTGGGAGATCGGTGCCGCCGGCGCGGGGCAGGGCCTGCCCGCCACGCTGCGCAAGGCGGCCTACCTCGGGAGCTTCTACGAATACGGCTTCGACACCTCGCTCGGGCCGGTGTTCGTGGTGTCGACCGATCTTTCGCGCCCGCTGGCCGCGGGCGCGCAGGCGACGCTGTCGCTGGCGGCGCATGGCGTCAGCGTGGTGCCCGGCGCATGAAACAATGGCGCCATGAACGTGGTTTTTGATCTTGGCGCCGTGCTGCTGGCATGGGAGCCGACCCGGCTGGTGCAAACCCATCTTCCTGAGCACGCGCCGACGGAGCTTGCCGCCGCGGCACTGGGCCGCGCGCTCTTCCACCACGACGATTGGACGAGCTTCGACTGCGGTACGCGCTCGCTGGACGACGCCATTGCGCGCATGTCCCGGCGGCTCTCGCTGCCGGCCGCGCAGCTCGAGGCCATGCTCGGAACCCTCGGCGAACGCCTGGAGCCCATCGCGGTGACGGTGGAACTGCTCGACGGCCTGTTCGCCCGCCGCGACGACGGCGAGGCGCTGCGCCTTTACTACCTTTCGAACATGCCTGCGCCTTACGCACGCGCCGTCGAGCGCCGGCATGGCTTCATCCGGCGGTTCGACGGTGGCGTTTTCTCGGGCGACGTGAAGTTCATCAAGCCGGAGCGCGAAATCTACGAGTTGCTGGCGGTGCGCCATGCGCTCGACCCGCAGCAAACGGTGTTCATCGACGATTCGGCCGCCAATGTGGAAGCCGCGCGCGCCTTCGGCTGGCAGGCCATCCATTGCACTCACCCGGCCGCGCTGGCGGCGCAGCTCGGGCGCTACCTCCCGGCTGCACCGGCTGCATCAGCTATCGGCCGGTGAGCACCACCTTGGCGGTGTCGAACCCCAGGCTGGCGGCGTAGTCCAGCTCGGCCTTCAGCGCGTCGTCTTCCAGGCGGGGCGCGCGCGAAAGAACCCAGAGGTATTGGCGGTCGGGCGTGCCGACCAGCGCCACCTGGTAGTCGCGGTCGAGTTTCAGAATCCAGTAGTCGCCCCACACCATCGGCAGCCAGCTCAGCCATGACGGTGCAAAGCGCACCTCGAGTCGGCCTGCGCCGGGCTGGCCCGCCACCGGCACCACGCGGGCCGTGCCTATCGCTTCGTCGAAGTTGCCGTCGGCCCGCACGCAACGGTTGAGCACCTGTATCGTGCCGTCCGGCTGGGGCGTGTACTCGGCGGTAACAGGGCCTGCGCACTGCTTCTGGAAACGGTTGGGCAGGCGGGCCTGTTCGTGCCAGATGCCGGCATAGCGCTGAAGGTCGACCGGCGCCACCACCTGCAGCGGCGCACGCATGAGGGGGGCGCCATCGGCCGGGCCGGGCACCTGCGCACGGGCGGTACGGCCCGCGCCCAAGGCGAACCAGGTCGCCACGCCGCCCACGACGAAGGCCGTGGCCAGGGTGCCGATGGCAGTGCTGGTGCGGCGGTCGTCGAAAGGAGCGCGGCTCGCCGCAGCGGCGGCGGAACGGTGGCGGAAGGACATGAGAGGGCACTCCTGTAGTCGAAAGCATCAAGGCGGGAAGCCGCAGGCTAGCGCCCCAGCCGGAACGCTGCCGTCAGCGGTGGACCACAGCATGTGTAGGGCAGGGCGGCCGCTACAACCCTGTCGGCCGAAGGCCGATGCAGCGCAGTGAAAACCCGTGCTACGGTGCGCATGAAAACATCGGCCCCAGCGCAACAGCGTGCAGGACTTGTCATCACCCGCACAGGATAATCTTCGACATGAATCAACTCGATGCTCTCCGCCAATGGACCACCGTGGTCGCCGATACCGGCGACTTCAAGCAACTCAGCATTTCCAAGCCGCAGGATGCGACCACCAATCCGTCGCTCATCCTGAAGGCAGTGCAGAAGCCCGAGTACCGGCCGCTGCTCGACGATGCCGTCAAGAAGCATGCGGGCAAGCCGCTCGACGAAGTCATCGACCGGCTGCTGGTGAGCTTCGGCGCCGAAATCCTCTCGATCATTCCCGGACGCGTGTCGACCGAAGTCGACGCCCGCCTTTCGTTCGACACGGCCGCCACCATTGCGCGCGGCGAGCGCATCGTGGCGCTCTACAAGGCCGAAGGCATCGACACCGAGAAGCGCCTGCTGATCAAGGTGGCCTCCACCTGGGAGGGCATCGAGGCGGCGCGTGCGCTCGAGCGCAAGGGCATCCGCACCAACCTCACGCTGCTGTTCTCGTTCGCGCAGGCCGTGGCCTGCGGTGCAGCCGGCGTGCAGCTCATTTCGCCCTTTGTGGGCCGCATCTACGACTGGTACAAGAAGTCGGCCGGCGCCAAGTGGGACGAGGCCGCCAGCGCGGGCGCGAACGACCCCGGCGTCAAGTCGGTGCGCGAGATCTTCAACTACTACAAGCAGCACGGCATCAAGACCGAGGTCATGGGCGCGAGCTTTCGCAATGTGGGACAGATCCAGGCCTTGGCCGGGTGCGACCTGCTGACCATCAGCCCCGAGCTGCTGGCCGAACTGGCCGCGAACAACGAGCCGCTCGAACACGCGCTCGACGCCAGGAAGGCCGCCGCGACGGCCAGCGTGGAGAAGGTCAGCTACGACGAGGCAGGTTTCCGCTTCGCGCTGAACGAAGACGCCATGGCCACCGAGAAGCTGGCCGAGGGCATCCGCGCCTTCGCGGCCGACGCCGTGAAGCTGGAAAAACTCATGCAGGAAAGCGGCAAGTAAACATGGCCATGACCCTTCGTTGCGACCGTGCGCCCGCCTGGGCGCAACTGCAGAGCTACTTCGAAACCGCGGGCCGCCAGTTCGACGTGCGCCACGCCTTCGTCGACGATGCCGGGCGCTTCGAGCGCTTCAGCCAGGAGGCGCCCTACGTCTTTGCCGATCTGTCGAAGAACCTGATCGACGCGCGCACCGAGGAGATGCTGCTCACTCTGGCCCGCGAATGCGGCCTCGAGGCGCACCGCGACGCCATGTTCGCGGGCGAGCACATCAACAACACCGAAAACCGCGCCGTGCTGCACACGCTGCTGCGCGCGCCGGCCGATGCCCCCGTGGGCAAGACCGCCACCGAGCTGCGCCAAGTGCACGCCACGCTCGACGCGATGCTGGCCTATGCCGAAAAGGTGCGCAGCGACCACACGATCACCGACGTGGTCAACATCGGCATCGGCGGCTCCGACCTCGGCCCGCAGATGGCGGTGCTGGCGCTCGCGGAGTTTGCCGCGCCAGGCAAGCGCGTTCACTTCGTCTCGAATGTCGATGGCCACGAACTGGCCGGCGTGCTGCGCGACCTGGCGCCGGAGCACACGCTGTTCCTGGTTGCGTCCAAGACCTTCACCACGGCCGAGACGATGACGAACGCGCTCTCGGCCAAGCGCTGGTACGAGCAGTCGGGCGGCACGGACATTGCCGGCCACTTTGCAGCGCTCACCACCAACGTCGAGGCCGCGAAGCAATTCGGCATCGACACCACCTTCGGTTTCTGGGACTGGGTCGGCGGCCGTTATTCGCTGTGGTCGGCCATCGGGCTGCCGATTGCGCTGGCGATTGGCGCCGACGGTTTCCGCCGGCTGCTGGCGGGCGCGCATGCAATGGACGAGCACTTCCGTACCGCGCCGCTCGAGAAGAACCTGCCGGTGCGCCTGGGCCTGCTCGACATCTGGTACCGCAACTTCCACAAGTTCAAGAGCCGCGGCATTGCGCCGTACCACAGCGCCTTGAAGCGCCTGCCGGCCTACCTGCAGCAGCTCGAGATGGAGAGTAACGGCAAGCAGGTCGATGCGAGCGGCGAGCCGCTGCCGAATGGGCTGGGCACCTCGCCCGTGCTCTGGGGCGAGCCCGGCACCAACGGCCAGCACGCCTATTTCCAGATGCTGCACCAGGGCACGGACGTGATCCCGCTCGAGTTCGTGGCGGTGCGCGATGCGGCGCACGACCTCGACGGCCACCACCCCAAGCTGCTCGCCAACGCGCTGGCCCAGGCGCAGGCGCTGATGGTGGGCAAGCTCGATGCCGGCGGCCACAAGAACTTTCCGGGCAACCGGCCGAGCACCTTCTTCGTGTTCGAGAAGCTCACGCCCGAAGCGCTGGGCGCATTCCTCGCGCTGTACGAGCACCGCGTGTTCACCAGCGGTGCGCTGTGGGGCATCAACAGCTTCGACCAGTGGGGCGTGGAGCTGGGCAAGGTGCTCGCGAAGGACATCGAGCCGCGTCTGGCTTCGGGCGACATCATGGGGCTCGATGCTTCTACTGCCGGGTTGCTGAAGCGGTTGGGTACCTGAGCTTCTTTGGTTTTTCGGAGTAGGGGAACGTCCAGGGCGGCGCACCCGCCGACGGGGTACCTTGCTCCGCGAATGTCCCCCGGCCTTCGGCCTCCTCCTTTATTTCGCTGCGCAAGGCACCCCATCGACGTGCGCGTTATGAGCGGTGGTCGTTGATCGGTCGCACATCAGCAGCGTGCCCCAGTGCACAGAGCATCGGGTGCTCCCCGCAGCGAAATAAAGGAGGAGCCGAAGGCGGGGGACATTCGCGGAGGGGAGTACCCGGTGGCCTGTGCACGCGCCCTGAACAGCAGCGCCAATAACAACAACGCTACCAAGCACCCCCTCAGACCGTAGCCGCTTCCAAAGGCGCCCTCACGGCCGCACCACTCGCCATCCGCACGCACAAGTCGAAGGCCTGCTGCAGACCTTCGATCTGCGCGATGCCCTTGCCGGCAATGTCGAACGCGCTGCCGCTGGCCGAAGTGGCCACAGGCACAGGCAAGCCGCCGTGCAGCGTCACGCCTTGCTCGAAGCCCAGGAGCTTCATCGCGATCTGGCCCTGGTCGTGGTACATCGACACCACCGCATCGACATCGCCCCGGCGCGCGCCGATGAACACCGTGTCGGGCGAGAACGGGCCGCGGGCGTCGAAGCCCTCGGCGCGCAGCTGTTCGATGGCCGGCGCGATGATCTCGATCTCTTCCATGCCGATGGAGCCACCGTCCCCCGCATGCGGGTTGAGCCCTGTCACCGCAATACGAGGTTGCGCCACGCCCGCGCGGCGCAGCGCCGATGCAATGATCTTCACCGCGTCGCTCACACCTTCCATCGTGATGTGGCTTGCCACGTCTTTCAGCGGAATGTGCGAGGTCACGCGCGACGTCCAGAGCGAACCCGTGAGATTGAACTCGCAGACGAAGCCCTTCACAGCAAAGCGCTCCTGCATGTAACGCAGCTCGTCTTCATGCACCAGACCGCCCAGGCGAAGCGAATGCTTGTTGAGCGGCGCAAAGAGAATGCCGTCGGCCTGCCCGCGTCGCACCGCCGCGGTGGCGAGTTCCAGTGCTTCGAAGGACGCGCGGCCCGAGGCCTCGTTCGATTCGCCGAGCACCGGCTCTCGGCCTTCCATCCAGTCGCGCAGGAGCAGCGTGGGGTGGCCGTCCTCGAAGCGCAAATCGTCGAATCGGTCGACCTGCAGCGGGTCGAGCTTCACGCCCGCCACGCGCTCGCCTGCGGCCAGCACCACGGGGTCGGCAATCAGCAGCACGCGCGCGGCGTCGAGGTTGCGCTGGCGCGCCAGCAGCTTCACGGCCATTTCGGGGCCGATGCCGCTGGGGTCGCCGAGCAGCACGACGATGCGGGGCTTGGCGGAGATCACGCTCGGGGCTTTCGATGAGGTGGGCATGTCGGCAACTTGAAGTGAGGGAAGTGAAGGCAATGAAGGGGCGGCCTCATTCGGCCTTGATGTTGGCGTCGCGCACGAGCTGGCCGTAGTGGTCGAACTCCTGCCGGTTCATGGCGGCGAAGGCTTCGCCGGTGATCGTGCCGGGCTCGCCGCCCAGGGCCTTGATGCGCGTCTGCACGTCGGCCAGCTTCAGCGTGCGCATGAGCTCGGCGCTCAGCCGTTCGACCGCGGGCCGCGGCGTGCCGGCCGTCACGTAGAGGCCGTACCAGGTGGACACGTCGGCGCCCTTGATGCCCTGCTCGGCCAGCGTGGGCACGTCGGGCAGTTCGGGCGAGCGCTGCGGCGCGCTCACGGCCAGCGCGCGGAACTTGCCGGCCTTGATCTGGTTCATGGCCGACGACGTGCTGTCGAACATCATGTCGACCTCTCCGCCGATGATGTCCACGTGCGCCTGCGAGCTGCCCTTGTAGGGGACGTGGATCGACTTCATGCCCGTGGCGAGGTTGAAGGCCTCGCCGCCCACATGCTGCGTGCTGCCGATGCCGGAAGACGCGTACTTGAAGCCGCCGGGCTTCGCAGCCATGGCGGCCACGAGGTCCTTCACCGACTTGTAGGGCGAGCTGGCCGACACCACCAGCACGTTGGGCATCACGGCCACGAGGCCGATGGGCTGCAGGTCTTTCAGCGGGTCGTACTTGAGCTTGAGGATGTGCGGCGCCACCGCCTGCGCCGTGTTGGTGGCCAGGAGCAGCGTGGCGCCGTCGGCGGTTGCACGCGCCGCGAGTTCGCCGGCAATGGTGTTGGAGGCGCCGGGCCGGTTCTCCACCGTCACCGGCTGCTTGAGCACCGGCGAGAGCTTGTCGGCCAGCACGCGCGCCAGGATGTCGGTGCCGCCGCCGGGCGAGGCGCCGACCATGATGCGCAGCGGCTTGTCGGGATAGGCCGGTTGCGCGCCGGCTGTTGCCGCGGCCAGCGTCAATGCGGCGAGGCAGGCCGCGCGGGCCAGGGAAGAAAAGCTCATCGGGTTGTCTCCTGCTTTGTTGGACCCAAGCCTACGGAGCTTCCCTTTTCCGATCCAATCGCAAAAGTCCGAAGCTCCATATACTTTTGTGCATGACCTCAGGCCTGACCGATGCCTCGCTGATGCTCCATGTTCGGCCACGCCAGCTGCTCCTGCTGGCCCGGCTCGACGCCCACCGCCACCTCGGGCGCGCGGCGGAAGCCATGAACATCAGCCAGCCTGCCGCCACAAAGCTGCTGCAGCAGCTGGAGGATTCGCTGGGCGAAAAGCTCTTCGAACGCCTCGCGCGCGGCATGGAGCCCACCCCTTACGGCGAAATACTGATCCGCTACGCCCGCCGGGTGCTCAGCGACTTCGGCACTGCCCGCGAGGAAATGCTCGCGCTGCGCTCGGGCCTTAGCGGCGCGCTGCGCGTGGGCAGCGTGCCGGGTGCCGTGCCCGAACTGCTGGCGCCGGCGCTGGTGGAGTACCACCGCCGCCATCCGCAGGTGGCTGTTTCGGTGGTGGTCGAAACCAGCGACGTGATCCAGGCGCAGCTGGAGCAGGGCGATGTCGATCTCGTGCTGGGCCGCCTCACCGACGGCCACGACGAGGCCAAGTACGCGAGCGTGCCGCTGCTGGGCGAGTCGCAGGTGGTGGTGGTGCGCACTGCGCACCCGGTGTTCGAGCGCGCGAACGTCACGTTGGCCGAGATGGCGGGCTGGTCCTGGGTGCTGCAGCCGCCGGGTTCGCCGCAGCGCGGGCGCTTCGAGGCGGCGATGCGGGAGGCAGGCATCCAGGCGCGGCTCGACATCATCGAAACGGCATCGCCCATTGCCATCACCGCCTTGCTCGAGAACTCCGACATGGCCGCCGTGATGCCGGCCTCGCAGGCCAACCACTACGCCCGGCTGGGTGTGCTGCGCACGGTGCCGGTGGAACTGCCGGTGCGCGTGCCGCCCATTTGCCTCATCACCCGCGAGGACCGCGCGCTCTCGCCGGCGGCGGCGCAGTTGCGGCGCCAGCTGCTGGGCGGCGCCTGAAGCCTTTGGATTGCGATTTTCCATGCTGTATTGCGTTAATTAGGGAATCTCCTAGCTAACTGGTGCATGAAAGTACCATGGTGGGCCGGTGAAGTACCAAGCCCGCAAGCGCGTTTCTCCAGAATCCCGCCACGGCGACCCAAACAGAGGGCGTCGCTCACCTCTAGGAGACAACATGAAGCGTTTTCTGAAAGCGGGCCTCGTCCTCGCACTCGCCGGCACGGGGCTCGCGTCCCACGCCGCCACCGAACTCGTCATTGCGACCGTCAACAACGGCCACATGATCGAGATGCAGAAGCTCACCCCCTTCTTCGAAAAAGCCAATCCTGACATCAAGCTCAAGTGGGTGACGCTGGAAGAAGGCACGCTGCGCCAGCGCGTAACCACCGACATCGCCACCAAGGGCGGCCAGTTCGACGTGATGACCATCGGCCTGTACGAAGCGCCGATCTGGTCGAAGAAGGGTTGGCTCCAGCCCATTGCCACCGATGCCGCCTACGACGCCGACGACCTGCTGCCCGCGATTCGCGCGGGCCTCTCGTACGAAGGCAAGCTCTACGCCGCGCCGTTCTACGGCGAGAGCTCGATGCTCATGTACCGCAAGGACCTGGCCGACAAGGTCGGCTTCAAGATGCCCGAGCAGCCCACCTGGACGCAAGTGAAAGAGCTGGCCGGCAAGATTCACGACCCGAAGGCCGGCGTGTACGGCATGTGCCTGCGCGGCAAGCCGGGCTGGGGCGACAACATGGCGTTCCTGACCACGCTGGTGAACACCAACGGCGGCCAGTGGTTCGACATGCAGTGGAAGCCGCAGATCGACACCAAGCCCTGGAAGGACGCGATCAACTTCTACGTCGACCTGATGAAGTCCTATGGCCCGCCCGGCGCATCGGCCAACAGCTTCAACGAGAACCTCGCGCTCTTCAACGAGGGCAAGTGCGGCATGTGGGTGGACGCGACCATCGCGGCTTCGTTCATCAGCGATCCGAAGCAGTCGAAGGTGGCCGACAAGGTGGCCTTCGCACAAGCCCCCGTGGCCGTCACGCCCAAGGGTGCCAACTGGCTGTGGACCTGGAACCTGGCCATTCCGGCCAGCTCGACCAAGGGCGCGGCCGCACAGACCTTCGTGAAGTGGGCGACCTCCAAGGAATACGTCAACCTGGTGGCCAAGGAGCATGGCTGGGCTACGGTGCCCACCGGCACGCGCAAGTCCACCTATGCGAACCCCGAGTTCCAGAAGGTCGCCAAGTTCGCCGCGGCCGAGAAGAAGGCCATCGACACCGCCAACCTCAGCGACAGCACCTTGCCCAAGTCGCCGTACGTGGGCGTGCAATACGCGGCCATTCCCGAGTTCCAGGCCATCGGCGTGGCGGTGGGCCAGCAGATGAGCGCGGCGCTGTCGGGCAAGGTCACGGTCGACCAGGCGCTGAAGACTTCGCAGACGGCGGCCGAGCGGGAGATGAAGAAGGCTGGGTACTACAAGTAAGTCAGCTTTCTTTCTTGCTCCCTCCCCTTCCGGGGGAGGGTTGGGGTGGGGGCACGCGGCGTACCAATCACCGCGGCGCTTGATCCGGGAGCCCCCATCCCCGCCTTCCCCCAGAGGGGGAAGGAGCCAGAGACAACGAGAAGGAACCTCCTCATGAAACGACTCCTGCCCCGGGCCCTCATGGCGCCCGCCGTGCTCACGCTCCTCCTGTGGATGATCGTGCCGCTCGCGATGACGTTGTACTTCTCGTTCGTGAACTACAACCTCATGCAGCCCGGCGAGCGCACGTTCGCGGGCATCGAGAACTTTCACTACTTCGTTACCGATCCGGACTTCTGGCCCGCAACGTGGAACACGTTGATGCTGATCGGCAGCGTGATCGTCATCACGGTGGTGCTCGGCGTGCTGCTCGCGCTGCTGGTGAACGAGCCCTTTCCGGGTCGCGGCATCGTGCGGGTGCTGCTGATCTCGCCCTTCTTCGTCATGCCCGCGGTCAACGCGCTGCTGTGGAAGCACATGATGATGAACCCCATCTACGGCATCCTGGCCGACGTGTGGCGCTTCTTCGGCGCCCAGCCGGTCGACTGGCTCACCGACGTGCCACTGTTCTCGGTGATCATCATGGTGGCCTGGCAGTGGCTGCCGTTCGCCTGCCTGATCTTCATCACCTCGCTGCAGTCGCTCGACCGCGAGCAGATGGAGGCCGCGCGCATGGACGGTGCGAGCGCGTTCCAGCGCTTCTTCTACCTGACCATTCCGCACCTCGGCCGGCCGATGGCGGTGGTGATCATGATCGAGATGATCTTTCTGCTCAGCGTGTTCGCCGAGATCGCCATCACCACCAACGGCGGCCCGGGCAACGAGAGCACCAACATGACCTACCTGATCTTCAAGCAGTCGCTGATGAACTTCGACGTGGGCGTGGCCTCGGCCGGTGCGCTGTTCGCGGTGGTGCTGGCCAACATCGTGGCCGTGTTCCTCATCCGAATCATCGGCAAGAACCTCGACTGAAGGAACGACCATGCAACCCAGCAACTTCCTTCCCCAACTGCTGCGCACCGTGGGTGCGTGGGCCGTGGCGCTGCTCCTGTTCTTCCCGCTCGGCTGGCTGTTCCTCACGGCCTTCAAGACGGAGCTGCAGGCCATTCACGTGCCGCCGCTCTTCATCTTCGAGCCCACGCTCGACAACTTCGGCGAAGTGCAGCGCCGCAGCGACTACCTGCTGTACGCGCGCAACTCGCTCATCACCAGCCTGGGCTCGACCATCATCGGCCTCTTGATCGCGGCGCCTGCCGCGTACTCGATGGCCTTCTTCCGCACGAAGAAGACGCGCGACATCCTGATGTGGATGCTCTCCACCAAGATGATGCCGGCCGTGGGTGCACTGGTGCCGATCTATGTGCTCGCGCAAACCGCGGGCCTCCTGGATTCGCTCACTGCTCTGACCATCGTGTTCACGCTGTCGAACCTGCCGATCATGGTGTGGATGCTCTACAGCGCCTACAAGGACATTCCGAACGAAATCCTCGAGGCCGCGCGCATGGACGGCGCCAGCCTGTGGACCGAGTTCCGCCATGTGGTGCTGCCGCTGTCGGTGGGTGGCCTCGCATCGACCGGCCTCCTGTGCCTGGTGCTGAGCTGGAACGAGGCCTTCTGGGCACTCAACCTCAGCTCGGCCAAGGCCGGCACGCTGGCCACGCTCATCGCCTCGTACTCCAGCCCCGAGGGCCTGTTCTGGGCCAAGTTGTCGGCGGCTTCGCTGATGGCCATTGCACCCATCGTCGTGTTCGGCTGGTTCAGCCAGAAGCAACTGGTGCAAGGCCTGACCTTCGGCGCCGTCAAGTAAAGAAAGGGAGACATCTCATGGCCTACCTGCAACTCAACGACATCAAGAAAAGCTTCGGCGACGCCGACATCATCAAGGGTGTGGATCTCGAAATCCAGAAGGGCGAATTCATCGTCTTCGTCGGGCCTTCGGGCTGCGGCAAGTCGACGCTGCTGCGCCTCATTGCGGGGCTCGAGCCCATCACCAGCGGCAACCTGCTGCTCGACGGCAAGGACATCACCTGGGCGCCTTCGGGCAAGCGCGACCTGGCCATGGTGTTCCAGAGCTACGCGCTCTACCCGCACATGAGTGTGTACGACAACATGTCCTTCGCGCTCAAGCTCGCGGGCGTGTCGAAGAGTGAGATCAAGACCAAGGTCGAGTACGCGGCCAAGACGCTCAACCTCACGCAATACCTCGACCGCACACCGAAAGACCTGTCGGGCGGGCAGCGGCAACGCGTGGCCATTGGCCGCGCCATCGTGCGCGCACCGAAGGTGTTTCTGTTCGACGAGCCGTTGTCCAACCTCGATGCGGCGCTGCGCGGCAACACGCGGGTCGAAATCCACAAGCTGCATCGCTCGCTCGGTGCCACCACCATCTACGTGACGCACGACCAGGTCGAGGCCATGACGCTGGCCGACCGCGTGGTGGTGCTCAGGGACGGTCTCATCGAACAGGTCGGCACGCCGCTCGAGCTGTACGACCACCCCGCCAACCAGTTCGTTGCGCAGTTCATCGGCATGCCGTCGATGAACATGGTGGCGGCGAGTGCGATTCCGAGCTTTTCCGCTGCCACCGGCGGGCGCCTTCCGAGCGACGGTTTCCTGGGCGTGCGCCCGGAGGGCCTGCGCGTGCATCCGAAGCAGGCCGCCGCGGCGGGCGTGCCGGGGCGTGTCGAGCTGATCGAGGCG
Source organism: Variovorax paradoxus (assembly GCF_040544635.1). Lineage (GTDB taxonomy): Bacteria > Pseudomonadota > Gammaproteobacteria > Burkholderiales > Burkholderiaceae_C > Variovorax > Variovorax paradoxus_R. The sequence continues at coordinate 2,553 of NZ_JBEPKJ010000023.1, read as the reverse complement.
CTGGGCGCCGACACGCTGATCCATGTCGACGTGAGCGGCGTGCCGCTGATTGCGCGCCAGAACGAGCGCACGCCGCTGCATGCGGGCGACGACGTGGCGGTCGAGCTCGACCCGTCGGTGCTTCATTTGTTCAACCGCGAAGGCCGTTCGGTCTCCGCCTGATTCTTCCGGAACATTCCCGTGACCCTCGCAGCAGCGCCTCTCGATGCGCCAACTCCACCGGCTCCTTCGGAGTTCACGGTGCTTCACCTTGGACTCGGCTCGTTCCATCGGGCTCACCAGGCCGTCTACTTGCAGCGGCTGATCGATGCGGGCGATACCCGCTGGTCGCTCTCGGGCGCGAACATCCGGCCCGACATGGCCGAGGTTGTCGCGGCCCTGCAGAACCAAGGCGGGCGCTACACGCTCGAAACCGTGTCGCCGGCCGGCGAGTACCGCTACGAGCAGATCGAAGCCATCCGCGAAGTGCTGCCATGGGAGCCCTCGCTGGCGGCGGTGGTCGCGCGCGGCGCAGCCCCGTCCACGCGCATCGTGTCCTTCACCGTGACCGAAGCCGGCTACTACCTCGATGACAAAGACAAGCTGGATCTGTTGTTCGCCGATCTCGCGGCCGACATCGCGCGTGCGCGCCGTGGCGAGGCGGGCGGCGAAGGCGTGACCATCTACGGCGCCGTCTGCGCCATTTTGCGTGCGCGCAAAGCCGCGCAGGCCGGCCCGGTCACGCTGCTCAACTGCGACAACCTGCGCCACAACGGCGACCGCTTCCGCGCCGGGTTGCTCGAATTCATCGAACGCGCGGGCGATTCCGAGTTGCTCGCCTGGGTGCAAGCGAACACCGCCTGCCCGAACGCAATGGTCGACCGCATCACGCCGCGCCCGCCGCCCGAACTGCGTGCGCGCGTGAAGGCCGCCAGCGGCCGCGACGATGCCGCCGCGATCACCGGTGAGAGCTTCATCCAATGGGTGATCGAAGACAACTTCGTGGCCGGGCGGCCCGACTGGGGCCGCGTCGGCGTGGAGCTGGTCGATTCGGTGCAGCCCTATGAGGAAGCGAAGATCCGCATCCTCAACGCCACGCACAGTTGCATTGCCTGGGCCGGCACGCTGCTCGGACTGAGCTTCATTCATGAAGGCACGCACCACGCGGCGATTCGCAAGATGGCGTACGACTACGTGACCGACGACGTGATTCCGTGCCTGAGCCCGAGCCCGATCGATCTTGCGGCCTACCGCGACGTGGTGCTCGACCGCTTCGGCAACCCCGCGATCCGCGACACCAACCAGCGCGTGGCGGCCGACGGCTTCTCGAAGATTCCGGGCTTCATCGCGCCTACGGTGCGTGAGCGGCTTGCCGCGGGGCAGCCGATCGACAGCGTCGCGATGCTGCCCGCGCTGTTCCTGGCCTTTCTGCAGCGCTGGCATCGCGGGGCGTTGCCCTATGTCTATCAGGACCAGGGCATGGACGAAGCCGTGGCGCACGCAATTTGCGATGCCGCGGATCCGGTGTTCGCGTTGTGTTCAGACGCCGGACTGTGGGGTCCCATCGCGGGCGATGCGCGCTTGATCGACGCCGTGCGAGGTGCGAGCGGGTGCGTGAAAAATTTCGTGAATCCAGGAGTAACGACATGAGTGAACGCCTGAAGAACCGCCACGTGCTGCTGACCGGCGCCGGTGGCGGCATTGGTCTGGCCGTGGCCGAGGCCTGTATTGCAGAGGGCGCGCGCTGCAGCGTGGTCGACCGCGCTGCAGCGGCACCCGAGGCAGTGCGGGCGCTGCAGCAAAGCCACCCCGACAAGCTCGCCTACATCGCGGCCGACGTGACCGACACGCAGGCCATCGCGCACATGCTGGCCGAGGCGCAAGTCGCCTTCGGGCCGATTCACACGCTGTTCAACAATGCCGCCGTGTTCGACCTCGCGCCGCTGCTCGACAGTAACGAGGCTTCTTTCGACAAGCTGTTTGCGGTCAATGTGAAGGGCATGTTCTTCGTGATGCAGACGGTGCTGCGCCACATGGTAGAGGCCGGCACGCAGGGTGCATCAGTCATCAACATGGCTTCGCAGGCGGGGCGGCGCGGCGAGGCGCTGGTGTCGCACTACTGCGCGACCAAGGCGGCGGTCATCAGCTACACCCAGAGCGCCGCGCTGGCCATGGCGCCGCACGGCATTCGGGTCAACGGTATTGCACCCGGTGTGGTGGACACGCCGATGTGGGACCATGTCGACAGCCTGTTCGCCAAGGCCGAAGGGCTGCCGCCCGGTGAGAAGAAGCGGCGCGTCGGCCTCGAGGTGCCGCTCGGCCGCATGGGCATGCCGGCCGACATCGCGGGTGCGGCCGTATTTCTTGCCAGCGACGAGGCGCGCTACATCACGGCGCAGACCTTGAATGTCGATGGCGGCAATGTCATGAGTTGAGATGAAGGGTTTTTCTTTGCATTGCGTTGTGCGCGAGGTGCGTTGTTCGTGGCGCGCTCCCGCCGACGGGGTACCTTGCTCCGCGAATGTCCCCCGGCCTGCGGCCTCCTCCTTTATTTCGCTGCGCAAGGCACCCCAT
>NZ_JBEPKJ010000022.1:0-50287 GCF_040544635.1 Variovorax paradoxus | reverse complement strand
CGAGACCACCTCGATGCCGTTGCCGGTGGTCAGCGCGCCCAGGCCGCCAAGCTGGGTGATCTGTACGCTGGTCTTGCCGCTGGCCGAGGCGCTCGCCCCGTCGAGCACCAGCCGGTCGCTCACGCTGGAGCTGTCGCCCAGGAAAGTGCCCAGCCGCAACACGCCGTTGTTGCCCACGTAGGCGCCGTTGACAGTGAGGGTGGTGCCCGGAGTGGTGCCCACCGTCGAGACCGTACCGCTGTTGGCGAGCGATGCGACCGTCTGGCTGAAGCCTGCGAGGTCGAGCGTGGCACCGCTTGCCACGGTGTGTGCCGAGGCCGCGCTGAAGGTGCCGGTGGCACCAGCCCTCAGCGTGCCTTCAGCCACATTGGTCGCGCCGGTGTGGGTGTTGGCGCCCGAGAGCGTGAGCGTGCCGCTGCCCAGCTTGGTGATGAAGCCGCCGCCGCTGATGTTGCCGCTGAGCGTTTCACTGAAGGCGCCGGTGTCGATGATCGGATCGTTGTTGCCCGTCAACTCAATGGCGTTGGCGAGGTTCAGGCCGTCGGCAACAAAGCCGAGCGTGGTGCCGTCGTCCATTGCCAGCGTGCCGGTGCCCAGCGCCAGGTTGTTGCCGACGTTCAATCGGCCCTGCTTGAGCGCGGTGCCGCCGCCATAGCTGTTGGCCGCGGTCAGCGTCGTGGTGCCCGCGCCTTGTTTCACGAGCGAGCCCGTGCCGCTGATGGTGCCCGAGAGCAGCAGCGCATCCGAGCGGTTGACGACCAGCGTCGCGTTGTTCAACACATCGCCCACGATGCTGCCGGTGGTGCCGCCACTGCCGAGCTGCAGCGTTCCCGCAGAAATGGTGGTGAGACCGGTGAAGGCCTGGTCCGCGGTCAGCGTGAGGACGCCCGCGCCGGTCTTTTCGATGCCGCCGGAGCCGGTGACAAGCCCGGTATACGTTGCGTCGGCCGGCTGCGCGAAGCGCACGAGCCCTGCATTGCCGATCGCCAGGGGCGCGAACTCCGCCGTGCTTTGCAGGGTGCCCTGCGCCTCGACATTCATGGTGCCCGTGTAGGCGCTGGCATCGGCGCCCAGAATCAGGGTGCCGCCATTCACGGTCGTGCTGGTGATGCCCGACGCCGGCAGCGCGACATTGAAGGTCCAGATGCCGGCATTGCTCTGCAGTGTCTGGAAGCCGGCCAGGGAGAGGGGCGCAAAGGTCGATGCGGCGCCATCTTCGCTCTCGAGTGTGAGCAGGTTGGCACCGCCTCCGCCAGAGATGTTGCCGGTGATCGACGAGCCCGTGAAGGCATGCAACGCATCGTTTCCGTTGGCGAAGTTGAGCGATCCGATGACGCTGCCCTTGTTGGTGAAATCGACGGCCGAGGTGCCGTTGGCGCCGAACACCGTCGCGATGCCGGGGTTGCTCTTGCCATCCTCAAAGCCCGCTTCCATCCTGCCGGTGTTGAGGATGGTGTTGTTGCCCGAGTTCGCCTGGAACCAGATCGCCGCATGGGTCGACCGCACGGTGCCGTGATTGATGATCGTGTTGCCGCTACCAAGAGGATTGACCGCCTCCGAATTGCCGGCAGTTCCATCGGCGAAGACGTTGGCGCCCTGCTCGATGGTGAGGGTGCTGTTGTTGTTGAACTCGATCGTATTGGCACCGATGCTGCCACCGTAAGGGCTGTCTGCGCCGGTGGAAATGTTCTGGACCGTGGCACCGCCGCGAACCGTGATGACGGCATTGTTGCCAAGGCTGATCGCGGTGCTGTTGCCCGTCCTGATCTCCGCATCTGGCTGGACATCCACCGAGGTGTTGTCGGCCGTGGCGGCTCCGGTACCGACGGTCGTGCCCTGCGTTCCACCTGTCGTGCTGCAGGTGATGGCCGCACCCGCAGCCACACAATCCGCCGCTGCGGGCATGGACAAGGTCGCCAAAGCCAGGGCCACCGCTGCGCCTGCCGTGCTGGCGGCGCTGCTGGCCTTTGCGTGACCTCGGCTCAACTCCGAGACGACTGTCCATGCCGCGAGCGCGTCATTCCACACAATGCGAAAAACTTTGTTCATGATGTTCCTGGTTGGTCCGCCGCCGCGGTGTAACGGCGCTGAGCCAGCCAAGATCAGGATGTACGGCCTTTGCCGGACAAGCCCTCTGTGCCGCAGCGCCGAGCGTGAGCGCGCGAGCTTATGTAACAAGCTATGGGTTTTCGCTAACCATTGTTAACTTCAGTTCGCGTTCCATTAACTAGTTCACAAAAGAGGCGCGATTTAGTACTCGCCCCCACACTCGGGGGCGTTCTGACAGGGTTTGCGGGGTCTCCAGGCGCTAATTGAACTAAAATGTAGTTCCTTTGTTCTACTTTTTAGATCGCTGGCTGTCTGCTCTGCGCCAAAAGCGACAACGGAACAGCGCCAGCCCCCACGTATCAGGGCCGCGAACGGCGGCATCAACATGACCCTGGAAAATCAATGGCCTGCTTCTGAGGCGGCAGGGCGCATCGGCGAATCCGAAGTGTTCGGCGCGCAGATCAGCGCGATCGTTTCGATGCTGCGCGCGATGTACATGGCACACCCTGCCCCCGAAACCGTCAGGCATCATTTCGATCAATTGATGGCCCAGTTGCTTTCAAGCCCGTACGTGAGCGACGACCCGGATCGCCAACTGGTTCTTCAAGAGACCGCCGCAAGCTTGACTCGCCATCCGAACCCAGCCGCCTGCTGAGCAAGTCGGGATTCGAACTCCTTGGGTGTGGGCGGTAGCCGAGCGCCGAGATGGTCACAGAATCGAGGCAGTGACCTGCTCCGCAAAAGATAATCGCTGACGGAGGCGCCATGCCGACACTTCCCTATGCAATTCTCGAAGCCCCTTCCACGTTGGGCCTGGCGACGGACGGCGTGGAGCGCTTGCCCGACCGGCTGCTGGAACTCGGTCTTGCGCAGCGCATCCACGCGCGGCGCGCCGCGCGGCTGGCAGTGCCTGCGAAGGATCCTGCGCCCGACCCCGAAACCGGCATCCTGAATGCCAGGGCCATTGCGGCGTGGTCGCCCCGCTTCGCCGACGCGGTCGAAGCGGTGCTTGACGCGCGCGAATTCCCGGTCGTGCTGGGCGGCGACTGCACGATCGTGCTGGGCTCGATGCTCGCGTTTCGACGTCGTGGCCGTTACGGCCTGTTCTTCATCGACGGCAACGCCGATTTCTTCCAGCCCGAGGCGGAACCCAATGGTGAGGGCGCCTCGATGGACCTTGCCCTCGTCACCGGCTACGGCCCCTCGCTCCTGACCGACATTGAAGGCCGCGGTCCTCTGGTCCGCCCCGAAGACGCCGTCGCGTTCGCGTATCGCGATCACAAGGATCAGGAGGCGTACGGAAGCCAGCCGCTCCCCAAAGAGCTCAAGGCGATCGACCTTCCCGCCGTGCGCGCGATGGGCATCGAGGCCGCGGCTCGCCAAGCGGTCGACCACCTGACGCGAGATGAGTTGGACGGCTTCTTCATCCATCTCGATGCCGATTGCCTCGACGACGCCATCATGCCGGCTGTCGATTTCCGCGTGCCGGACGGGTTGTCGCGGGACGAACTGGGAACCGCGCTTCGGATTGCCTTGGCGAGCGGCAAGGCCGTCGGCCTCGAGATCACCATCTACAACCCGCGCCTTGACGAGGACGGCAGCGCCGGGCGCGGCCTGGCAGACGTACTGGCCGCAGCGCTTGGAACAGCGGCGTCCTGATGAACACAGCCGCCCAGAACAGACCGCTCAGAAGGTGACGGTCACGACGATCGTGTCTGCGTAGGTGCCGGGCACTACCGTGGTCTGGCTGGCGGGAATGCGCCCGTAGACGGTGTGCGAAGCGTTGCCCGTAACACCGCTCGTGCCCCCCGAGACACTGCTCGCACCCCAGACCGTGCCACGCGCAGCATCGGTGTACAGGTTGTAGTTCAGGCCGTTGGCGCCCGAGGTCATCCTGCGCTGCGCGACCGTTCCGGCGCCCGTCCCCAGGCCGACGGTGTAGCTGATCGCGGTTGGCACCAACCCCAGGATCAGGCGTGCCTGTATCGTGATCGTCGACGTGCTGTCGGTCACCAAGGCGCTCAGCGGCGCGTAGTTGCCGAAGGCAAGGTCGCCCGCAATGACGGTCACGCACAGAAGAAGATTGCAGGTCTGCCCGGTCCCGGCCTGCGCCGCGCCGGCCGCCGACAGCATGGCCGCTGCCAGCGCCACGTTGCGGATGCGGCGCTTCAACGGGGCGACGGGGCTGCGGCGATCGGTTCGCATGTGTAGGGTCCAAGGCCGGGCAGGATGCTCTTGGGGAGCACGGGGCCCAGCGTGAAGCGGCATTGCCCGCCACGCCAGCGCGCTTCGAACTGTTCGCCGGCCTGCGGTCGCTCGATGGACACCGCGCCCCCGTAGCCGGAGATGAGCGATGTGGCGCGCGTGCTGCTCCAGATGTCGATGCCCGGTGGCAACGGCCGCCCGTCGGCCAGGCGGACGATCGCGAGCACCTGCGTGTCGTGGGAAATATCGAAGCCCGCGATCGCAACGCCCTTGTAGCGCGGGACCACCTGGACGGTGTCGCTGCGCACCTGCGCCTCGATGGGCAGGTCGGTGCTGTCGATGCCGATCCGGTTCGATTCGTAGGCGCGCAGGCCGGTCACGATGGCCCTTCCTTCCGCATCGGTGGTGGTCCAGGGCTGGTTCTCGCGGTAGACCTTGATGCCCGGCGCGCCCGGCACGGTGACCAGCGCGAAGGCGTCGTCGGACTGGCGGGTTGCGAACGCAAGCCCTTGCGTATAGCCCACTGCGCCGCTGGCGCGCAGGCGCAGACCCGTCTCGCCGCCCAGGCGTGCGGCTTCGGCCGTGACGATGCCGTAGCGGCCGAGCCAATCGACGCTTGCCTCCGTCCGCTGGAGTTCGCCGCGCGACACCAGCAGCCGATAGCCGTAGCCGGCATCGCTGGGCGGCGACTGGTTGATTTCGGCGATAGTCGTATTGCGTCCATCGCTGCGCTGCGTCGAGACCGAGAGGTTGCGGCGTTCGCCGAGCGGCACGGTCAGCGTCACGCCGACGGTGGTGGCTGAACGAGTGGCATTCTGGCTGGTGCGCGCCGCATAAGTGCTCAGCCACGCGTTGCCGGCGACGGCCAGCGACCAGCTGGCTGTCAACACGCCGACGCGCTCGCCGGCGTTGTAGCGCAGCAGCGTATAGCTGGCGCCGAGCGTTCCGAACTTTCCCAGCGAGCGTCCCGCAAAGACCTGGCTTTGGCCGGTGACGTGCACCTTGCTGTCCTGCCAGCCGATCTGGGTGAAGTCCCGGCTCGCCACCTGGCGGCTGGCGGAGAAGTTCCAGTCGTTGCTCGTGCGCGTGAAAGAGGCGCGCGCCAGCGCGCCCTGCCCACCATCCGACGAGCTGCTGGCCGCGCCGTGCAGGCCGAATCCACCGATCGGGGCCCACACCCAGCTCAGGCCGCCCCCGGCGGTCTGGCTGCGCGCACCCGCTTCGGCATGCAATTCGACGGTGGCCGTGTCATCCAGCCCCTTGCGCCAGTTGCCCGACACGAAGGGTCGTCCGTAGTCGAAGCTGCGCTCGCCATAGCGCAGGCGATTCCAGCCCACTGCGATCGCGTAGTCAGACAGGCCGGCACGCAGCAGACTCGAACTCACGTAGTACGGCGTCGTGACCGTACGGCGCACGCCGAGCGCATCAGTCACCGCAAAACGCATTTCGCCCGCGCCCGTCAACACCGGCACATCGCTGATCGCGAACGGCCCGGCATTCACCTTGTCCTGGTAGCGCAGCGTGTCGTTGACATACACCTCCACCGCCGAAGGAACGGCCGAGCCGCCACGCAGCGTCGGCGTCGGATAGCTGATAAAGCCCGGCTGCAGGCTGAAACGGGTGCCGAACTGCACGCCGCCGAAACGAAACGGCGTGGACCATACGGCGCCTTGCGTGATCGAGTCGCCCACGGTCAGCCGCGTCAGGCGCTCGGGGTCGTCGTATCGGTAGTAGGTGTCGAGCCGGGTCGCGCCATGGGCACCCCCGAGCGAAGACTGGCCGAGCACGAAGTTGCTGGTCATCACTCCCCAGGCGCCTGACACTGCCGCATCGAAATAGCCCGAGGCCCGGGTGCCCTGGCGGTCGTGCTGCAACGCGACGTCATAGTTGAGGAAGGCGCCCAGGGCGGCCTCGGACAGGGGCACGCGCGGTGCGGTTCGCGCCCCTGTCGCGCCGGCAGTGAAGGCCTCGGGCGGTACTTGCAGGTTCGCGGTCTGGGTGCGCTCGTCCAGCGTCACCTTGAGGCCCGTGATGCGGCGCAAGTCGTAGTAGTCGATGCCGTCGATCCGCATGGCGGGCGCATCCGGTATGACCAGTTGCCAGGCCTCGAGGTCCGGGCGCCCGAACAGCAACTGCGCGCCACGGCGGCGGATGGGGCGCATCGCCTCTTGTGGCTGTCCGTTGATGCGCACGTCCAGGATCACAGGCTGTGCATCTTCCGCGGGATCCGGGGCAATGGTCTGTGCACCGGCGATCTGAACGGCGAGGCAACTGCAGCACGCGCAAAGGCCGAGTGCCGCCGATGGGCGCGCAAGAAGGCTCAGCTTGCCCCGAGCGGGGTGACAAGGCATAGGCAGCAGTTGCAACCCAGAGGTCTCATCACTGGCGTGGTGCGGTGTCGGCACGGGGAATGTGCACGGTGGCCGCCGGCAATGCGGTGGGCGCATCGCTGGCGGCATCGATCTGGAGGCTGCTGCCAGGGGCCAGCAGGGGCAGGTTCAACGCCACGTCGGCCGACCGGCCCGGCAACACATAGAGGGACATGTTCTTTCGCAGCAGTTCGGCGCCACCTTCGCGCCGCACGAGGATCTGCGTCAACTGCAAATGATCCGTGCCGCGGTTGTCGATGGTCAGGACGTGGCCGGAACCTCCGGGTGCCGCCGAGGAGGAGGAGGAGGACGCACGCTGCAGGCGCCATTCCGCGTCCTGGCGCGATGCGCCTGCGGGCGGTACAAAGATCGGCACGGCAAGACGCAACAGCGTCTGCAATTGCCCGCCGCCCTTCCCGTCCCGCGGGAGCGCCTGGTCACGCGGCAACTGCTGGAAGAAGATGCGGTAGCTGCGCTCGGTGTCGGCCGCCGGAACCTGAAGGCCGAGCCGCACGATCTGCTGCGCGCCGGGGGACAGGCGAAAGATCGAGGGGTTGACCAGCACCTCGCGCGTGGGCTGATAGATGTCCTGCCCGTTCTCCTGCGACCAGGCCATCACCTCCGCCTGGACCGCGACCTCGCCCTCTTCTTCGCCGCTGCCCAGCGTGAGGGACGCAACGGGACGCGATGGTGTCAGCACCACGCGCACCGGCGCGACATAGAGGCTCGCAGCCTGAACTGCACCGGCCGCTGCCCCCATCACCGCCAGCACCCAGGGCAGCAATGCCGCTATGCGGGGGAGCAGTGGTGGACCCATTCGGCGCCGATGTCGTCGGCCTCAATAGGTCAACGTGAGCGTGATGGTGTCGGCGTAGTCCACCTGGGGAGAGGCGCTGTATTGGCCGATGGGGATCGCACCGTAGATGGTGTACGGCTGCGGCAGGCCGGTGGCCGTGTAGCCCGTGCCGGCCGTGCTGTCGTCCCAATTGGTGGTCATCGCGCTTTCCTTGAAGAGCGCGTACGACAGGGTTTCGTTGCCTGCGGGAGCTGTCGGGCTCGTCATCTTGCGCGTGCTCACCGTCGCACCCGAGCTGGCGCCGGGACTCAGGCCCACCGAGTACGTCGTGCCAAAAGTGCAGGTGACATTGAACGCCGTTGTGCCGGTGGCCACTGTCCCGGTCGACGGGGTGTAGCTGCCAAAGGCCAGCGTGGCGGGTGTCGACACGAGACAGGCCTTCAGCACGGTGGCCGTCACCTGGAACGTGGCGGTCGCCACGGCGGCTTGCGCGGATTGAAGGGGTAGAACAGCCAACAAGGCGAGCGCCGCAGCACCCACGGTGCAGGGGAAAAGCGAGGGTATCCGTTGCATGGAAGTTTCCTCCATTGAACGTGCTCGGTCAGAACGCCGCCGTTGCGCCCAGTCTGAGGGGTAAAGGCATGTCGTGCCGTCGTCGCCACAAAAGAAATAAACAATTGGTTTCCCTTGATGCGGCGCAAGCCGATGGCGCTGCTGCCGTGCTGAATGAGGATTTATCGGCCAAGGCATCTTCGATTCCGAGATGTTGCTGAAAAGCAGACGCAGACCGCCGACCCTGTGTCCGGCACAAGCGCGCGAAGAAGACCAGCGCGACGCGCTAAACTCCTTCTTCTAACGACGTTTCCGCGCCACCGGAATCTGCCCGTAGCTCAGTTGGATAGAGCACCTGCCTTCTAAGCAGGTTGTCGGGGGTTCGATCCCCTCCGGGCAGGCCAATCCCTCATTTCACGCAGCTTCACGCTGCCTTGTGAGCCGGCCCCCTTCACTTGAACTCATCCGCCGCGATGCCGAACTTGCGCAACTTGTCATGCAAGGTCTGCCGCGCGATGGAAAGGCTGCCGGCTGTGGCGGGCTGGTCGCCCTGGTGCTTGCGCAGCGCCTCGACGATCACTGCGCGCTCGAAGGCCTCGACCTGCTGCGGCAGCGCGTGCGGCAATGCGGGCAGGCCTTCGCCGGTGCCTCGCGCCTGCGTGAGGCGCTCGCCGAGCAGGCCCAGCACGAAACGGTCGGCCACGTTGCGCAGCTCGCGCACATTGCCGGGCCAGGCATAGGCCATCAGGTCGGCCAGCTGGGCGTTGGTGAGCAGCGGCGCCGCGCGCTCGTAGCGGCTCGCGGCCAGCAGCGTGAAGTGCTCGAACAAGAGCGGAATGTCTTCGCGGCGCTCCCGCAGCGGTGGCAGCTCGATGAAGGCCACGCCCAGGCGGTAGTACAGGTCGGCCCTGAATTTCTGGCGGTCACTCATTTCCTTCAGGTCGTCCTTGCTCGCGGCCACCACGCGGCAGTCGAAGGCAATGGCCTTGTTGGAGCCGATGCGCTCGATGCTGCGCTCCTGCAGCGCGCGCAGCAACTTGATCTGCACCTGCATCGGCATGCTCTCGATCTCGTCGAGAAAAAGCGTGCCGCCGTTGGCGTATTCGAACTTGCCCACGCGCACGCGGTTGGCGCTGGTGAAGGCGCCGGCCTCGTGGCCGAAGAGTTCGCTCTCGGCCAGCGCCTCGGGCAGGCCGCCGCAGTTGAGCGGCACGAAATGCTGGCGGCGTCGTTCGCTGTGCTCGTGCAGGCAGCGGGCGACGAGCTCCTTGCCGGTACCGGTTTCGCCGTAGATCAGCACGTCGGCCGAGGTCTCGGCCAGCGTCATGACGGTGCGGCGCACCAGCTGCATCTGCGCGGAGCGGCCGATCAGCACCGACTGGATGCCGTTCCAGTTTTCCAGCGCATCGCGCAGCACGCGCACCTGCAGCGAGAGCTGCCGGCGCTCGATGGCATGGCGCACGATGGCCACCAGGCGCTCGGAGCTGAAGGGCTTTTCGATGAAGTCGTAGGCGCCCTCGCGCATGGCCTGCACCGCCATCGCGATATGGCCATGGCCGGTGACCAGGATCACGGGCAGCTCGGCATCGGCCGCATGCAGTTCGCGCAGCCATTCGGTGCCGCTCAGGCCCGGCAGGCGCACGTCGCAGACCACGATGGCCGGCACGCCGAAACTGATGTGGCCGCGTGCGCGCTCGACGCTCGGAAAGGATTCGACCTCGAAACCGGCCAGGGTCAGCACCTGGGTTGTGCTGATGCGGACGTCTTCGTCGTCCTCGACCAGCATCACCCGGATGGCAGGGGCTTCGCTCACTTGTTGATCACTCCTGTGGGGGTGGGAATAAGAATGTTCTGCACGGCGGCAGGCAGGTCGACAACGAAACAGGCGCCGCCGTCGGGCAGGTTGGCCGCGCGCAGCGTGCCGTCCATGGCCCGCACCAATTGTGCCGAGATCACGAGCCCGAGGCCCAGGCCCGTGCCCGCCGGCTTGCTGGTGACGAAGGGCTCGAACAGGCGCGGCAGGATGTCGGGCGGAATGCCCGGACCGGTGTCGCTCACGCGCAGGATCACGCGGCCCTCCTGCGGCCTGGCCTCGAGCCGCAGCGTGCGCCGGGGCGACTCTTGCATCGCGTCGATGGCGTTGCGCATCAGGTTGACGAGCACGCTGCCGAGCGCGGCCTCCTCGGCCATGACGCTCAGCGCCGCGGGCTGCACGTCGACCTCGATGGCAATGCCGTTCTTCTTCGTGGCCTCGGCCACGATGACCTGCGCGTCGGCCACGGCCCGCACCATCGGCACCGCCGCAAGCGGCAGTTCGCTCTTGTGCGCGAAGGTCTTGAGTTGCGAGGTCAGGCGGGCAAGGCGGTCGACCATGCCGCGAATGCGCTGCAGGTTGCCGCGCACGTCGTCCAGGCGGCTCTTGTCGAGCAGGATGGCAGCGCTCTCCGAGAGCGTACGCATCGCGGTGAGCGGCTGGTTGAGCTCGTGCACCACGCCGGCGGACATCTGGCCCAGCGCCGCCATCTTGCCGGCATGCACCAGCTCGCCCTGGGTGGCGCGCAACTGCTCGGTGCGCGCAACCACGGTCGATTCGAGGGTGTCGTGCGCGGCCTGCAGCGCAGCCTGGTTGGCCAGCTTCTGCCGCACGGCGCGGCGGCGCTGCCACAGCGTGACGGCGATCAGCAGCAGCACCGCCATCGCCAGGCTCGCGGTGATGGCCGCATTGCGTGCGCCCACACGAAGCGGCGCCAGGTCGTCGAGCACCACCAGCTGCCACGGCGCGCCGCGCAGCTTGCGCGTGGAGGCAAGCTGGTCCACGCCGTCGAGCATGATGACCTGCACGTCGCGCGCCAGCGCCTCCTTCTGCACCCATTGCAACGGCAGCAGCGCGGCTTCGCCGTAGGGCCGCGAGCGCTGCACTTCGGCGCGCTGCAGGCCGTCCAGCGGCAGCATCGGGCGGAACTTGATGTCCTCGCGGGTGGAGAGAATCACCACGCCGCGCTGGTCGATCAGCACCACGTCGCCCGGGAGCTTGCGCCAGGCGCGCTCGGCCTCCTCCAGGTTGACCTTGACGGCCACCACGCCGCGCGTCGGCTGGTCGCGGCGCAGCGCGTACGAAAGGTAATAGCCGGGCTTGCGGCTGGTGATGCCCACGCCGTAGAACCGGCCCCTGCCCTGCCCCAGCGCATCGATCACGTAGGGGCGGAACGACAGGTCCTGGCCGACGGTGGTACCGGGGCGGTCCCAGTCGGAGGCCGCGAGCGAGGTGCCGCCGGCGTCCAGCACATAGAGCATCTCGGCGCCCGCCGTGGCATTGACGCCGTTCAGGTAGCGGTTGACCGCCTCGCGCAGCGAGCTGTCCGTAGGCGTGCCGAGCAGCGCCGGGACGATGGGCGTCATCTCCAGCAGCGCGGGCAAATACTCGAAGCGGGCCAGGTCGGCGTCCAGGCCGGTGGCGAGCATGTCCAGGCGGTGGTCGGCCGCGTCGCGCAGGCGCGCAAGGCCCGTCTGCATCGCGACATGGTGGCCGGCGAAAGCGGCCACGGCCACCAGCGCCAATGCGCCGAGCCAGCGCGGCAGGCCGCGCCAGCGCCTGGGCGCGTGAGAAGAAGGTAAATCCAGGCGCAGTGCCGGCTCCCGTGAAGTCATGAACCCGTTATTGCACAAGGCCGCGAAGGCCGCATCAGTGGCAGCCCGGTGGCGTGCATCCTGCAACATCGCGTCCAGGCCCTGCATGCGCTCAGGCATAGCGCAGTTCGCCGGTCTTGCCACGGAAGACCCGGTAGGAGAACACGGTGTAACCCACGATGGCCGGCACCGAGATGCAGGCGCCCACCAGAATGACCTTGAGCGCCGGCGCACTGCTCGCGGCCTGCCAGATCGTGAGCTGGCCGATGACGACGTACGGGTAGATGCTGTAGGCCAGCCCGAGAAAGCCGAGCACGAACACCATGATGAGCAGCACGAAGGGCAGCCAGCACACCGGCCCGCGCACCATGCGCGTGTTCAGGAGGCCCCGCACCGCGAGCAGCGCGACGGCCGTCATGAGCGGAATGGCGGCCAGCGCCAATATCTCGGGCAGCGCGAACCAGCGCTCGCGCACCTCGGGGCTGACCCAGGGCGTGGCCATCGAGATCAGCACCATGCCGCCGACCATCGGCGCCCACGCCGTGCGCGCCCACTGCACGGCGCGCTCCTGCAGCGCGCCCTCGGTCTTCATGATGAGCCATGCCGCACCCATGAGCACGTAGGCCATCGGCAGCGCGACCGCGATGGCGGCGGCGAACACCGGATAGTTCCAGCCGGTGCCGAAGCCGCTGATGTAGCGCCCCAGCATCCAGCCCTGCGCCACCGAGGTCAGCGTGGAGCCCGCGAAGAAGAGCCGGTCCCAGGTGCGCTTGTGGCTGTCGCGCGCCTTCACGCGGAAGTCGAAGGCCACGCCGCGCAGCGTGAGGCCGATGAGCATCAGCGTCACCGGCAGGTAGAGTTCGCCGAGCACCAAGCCGTGCGCCTTCGGAAAGGCGATCAGCAAAATGCCCACGCCCAGAACCAGCCAGGTTTCGTTGGCGTCCCAGAACGGGCCGATGGAGGCGACCATCACGTCCTTCTCTGCGTCGGTAGCGCGGTGCATGAGCATGCCCACGCCAAGGTCGTAACCATCGCTGACCACGTAGACCAGCATCGAGACGCCCATCAGCACCATGAAGATCACCGGCAAAGCGGCGTCGAAGCTCATCATTGCATTCATGCGAGGCCTCCTTCGACGATCGGTGAGGTGATCGCGCCCGCCGGTGTCGCGGCCTGCTCGGCGGCCTCGGTCGCCAGCACCTCGTCGGGCTTCTCGGCCATGTATTTGAGCACCGCCACGTACGCCACGATGAGCGCGAGGTACAGCGCGACGTAAAGCACCAGCGTGAGCCCGATCATTGCGGACGGCACCTTCGACACCACGTCCGCCGTGCGCACCAGCCCATAGACAATGTAGGGCTGACGGCCGATCTCGGTAACGTACCAGCCCGCCACCGTGGCCACCCAGCCCGAGAAGGTCATGCCCGCGAAGAGCCACAGCAGCGCGCGCGGCAGCAGCGCCGGTTGCCATTTCGTGCGGCGGTACAGCCACCAGCCGAGCCAGCTCGTGGCCAGCATCAGCATGCCCATGCCGACCATGATGCGGAAGGCGAAGAACATCGGCAGCGGCGGCGGGTGCGCGCCGGGAAAATCGTTGAGCCCGCGGATCTCCCCGTCGGCCTTGTGCGTGAGGATCAGGCTCGCGCCGTTCGGAATCGCGATCTCGAAGTGGTTCTTGCGCGCCGTCGCATCGGGAACGGCGAACAGCAGCAGCGGCGCACCGCGCTCGGTCTCCCACACGCCTTCCATCGCGGCGATCTTGGCGGGCTGGTGTTCGAGGGTGTTGAGGCCGTGCATGTCGCCCACCACGATCTGCACCGGAATGAGCACAGCCGCCAGCGTGAGTCCCACGCGCAACACGCGCGCCGCGCTGCGCTGGCCGACGCCGCGCAGCACCTGCCACGCCGAGAGGCCGATCAAGAGGAACGCGCAGGTCAGCGCCGAAGCCAGCAGCATGTGCGCAAAGCGGTACGGGAACGAGGGGTTGAAGATCACCGCGAGCCAGCTCGCGACATGGAACTCGCCATTCACGATCTCGTGCCCCGCGGGTGTCTGCATCCACGAATTGAGCGCCAGGATCCAGAAGGCCGAGAGCGTGGTGCCGAAGGCCACCATGAAGGTCGACATCAGGTGCACCCGTTCGCCGACCTTGCCGTGGCCGAACAGCATCACGCCCAGGAAACCCGCTTCGAGAAAAAATGCGGTGAGCACTTCGTAGCCCAGCAGCGGCCCCGCCACATTGCCCACGCGCTCCATGAAGCCCGGCCAGTTGGTGCCGAACTGAAAGCTCATGGTGATGCCGCTCACCACGCCCAGCGCAAAGGTCAGCGCAAACACCTTGGTCCAGAAACGGTAGGCGTCGAGCCAGCCCTGTGCGAGCGCGGCATCGCTGCCGCCGCGCGTGCGCAGCCAGCGCCAGCGGAAGAACAGCAGCAGCCAGCCCAGCGCGATGCTGATGGTGGGAAACAGGATGTGGAAAGTGATGTTGGCCGCGAACTGCATGCGGGCGAGGATCAGGGCGTCCATCAGGTTCCTTTCAGGCCGCCGGCGGTGGGCCACCGCCGGCGAGGATCATCGCTTCGCCGCGCCGCCCTGCTTCAGGGCCTCGGACATGCCGATCAGCACGCCGCTTGCCAGCGCCGCGTAGCTGTCGAGCAGCGCCTGCGTGGCGCGCAAACTCATCGCGCGGCCGTCGCGCAGGTTCTTGTGCGTGTCTTCCAGGAGTTGCTCGAGCGCCGCGGTGGCGCGCGCGCCGGTGCCGGTGCTCTTGCCCTGCATCGCCTGGAACACGCCGCTCCACGGGCCGTCGGCCGGCGCCGCCTTGCGCACGCTGGCAAACAGCGTGTCTTCCATCTTTTCGATGTCGGCCAGCGCCTTCTTGAGCTGTGTCTCGCGCAGGCTCACGCCCTGGTCGACCAGCTGCTCCAGCGCGCGCTGGTTGGCCAGCACCGCCTGCTCCAGTGCGCCGTCCATGCCGGCGAAGGCCTTGGCCAGCAGCGCCTCCACGTCGGGCGCGGGCAGCTTGCTGCCGGCCGCGCCGGCCGAGGCCGCCTTGGTGACAGTGCCCAGCACCTGCCGGATGTTCGCGAGCGTGAGCTCGCGGCCCTGCAGCGCCTTGAGCGTGGCCTCGTGCACAGCCTTGCGGATGGTCTCGCCCTGCTTGGCCGAGGCGTCGGTGAACTTGTTGATCAGTGCGGCCTGATCGATGCCATTCTTGAGGATCATGGTCGTGCATTCATTGCATGTGCTGGCCGCCGTTGATGGCGATGTTCGCGCCCGTCACGAAGGCTGCCTCTTCCGAGGCAAGGTAGATGATCAGGCCCGCCACTTCCTCGGGCTTGCCCAGGCGGCCTACGGGGATGTGCGGCAGGATCTTGCTGTCGAGCACCTCCTTCGGAATGGCCGTGACCATCTTCGTGCCGATGTAGCCGGGCGAGATGGTGTTCACGGTCACGCCCTTTTTTGCCACTTCGAGCGCCAGCGCCTTGGTGAAGCCGTGCACGCCGGCCTTGGCGGCCGAGTAGTTGGTCTGGCCGAACGCGCCCTTGGAGCCGTTCACCGACGACACGTTGATGATGCGGCCCCAGCCCCGCTCCACCATGCCGTCGGCCACTTGCTTGCTCATGTTGAACAGGCTGTCGAGGTTGGTGCGCAGCACGGCGTTCCAGTTGATCTGGTCCATCTTCTTGAAGGTCATGTCGCGCGTGATTCCCGCGTTGTTGACCAGCACGTCGACCGGGCCCAGGGCTTCCTGGACCTTGCTCACGGCCTGCGCGCAGGAGTCGTAGTCCGCCACGTCGCAGGGCACGGCCAGGATCTCGTAGCCGCGCGACGCCATTTGCGCCACCCACTCGGCGTGCGACTTGTTGCCCGGCGAATAGGTCACCGCGAGCTTGTAGCCCGCATCGACCATCTTGGTGGAAATCGTCTCGCCCAGGCCGCCCATGCCGCCGGTGACCAGGACCACTTGTTGCTGCTTGATGCTCATCTGCTTTCTCCTTGATGCGTTGCGTGACAAAGAAATTCGTTCAGGCGCGCTCTACCGCCAGCGCCACGCCCATGCCGCCGCCGATGCACAGCGACGCCAGGCCTTTGTTGGCGCCACGGCGGCGCATTTCGTGCAGCAGCGTCACCAGCACGCGGCAGCCCGAGGCGCCGATGGGGTGGCCGATGGCTATGGCGCCGCCGTTCACGTTGATGCGGCTGGTGTCCCATTCCATCTGCTGGTTCACCGCACAGGCCTGCGCCGCGAAGGC
Organism: Variovorax paradoxus; assembly: GCF_040544635.1. GTDB lineage: Bacteria > Pseudomonadota > Gammaproteobacteria > Burkholderiales > Burkholderiaceae_C > Variovorax > Variovorax paradoxus_R. Next base: position 34,433 of record NZ_JBEPKJ010000022.1, on the reverse strand, counting down.
CTCGTTGATTTCCATCAGGTCGAGGTCCTGCGCCTTCCAGCCGGCCTTCTTGAGCGCGAGCTGCGAGGCGGGCACCGGGCCCATGCCCATGAGCGACGGATCGAGACCTGCGCTGGCATATGCGCGAATCACGGCCAGCGGCTGCAGGCCGAGTGCGGCCGCGCGCGAGGCCGACATCACCAGCACCGCGGCCGCGCCGTCGTTCAGGCCCGAGGCATTGCCGGCCGTCACCGAGCCTGCCTTGTCGAAAGCGGGACGCAGGCCGGCGAGCGCGTCGGCGTTGGTCTTGCGGTTCACGAACTCGTCGGCCGCGAAGACGATGGGGTCGCCCTTCTTCTGGGCGATGCTGAACGGAAGAATTTCGTCGTTGAAGCGGCCGGCATCCTGCGCGGCGGCGGCCTTCTGCTGCGAGGCGAGCGCCAGTGCGTCCTGCATCTCGCGCGTGATGCCGTACTTCTTGGCCACGTTCTCTGCCGTGGTTCCCATGTGGTACTGGTTGTAGACGTCCCACAGGCCATCGACGATCATGGTGTCGACCAGCTTCCAGTCGCCCATGCGCTGGCCGTTGCGCGAGTTGGGCAGCACGTGCGGCGCAGCGCTCATGTTCTCCTGGCCGCCGGCCACCACGATCTCGGCGTCGCCGCACCTCACGGCCTGCGCCGCCAGCATCACGGCCTTCAGGCCCGAGCCGCAGACCTTGTTGATGGTGAGGCCCGGCACGCCGATGGGCAGCCCCGCCTTGATGACCGTCTGCCGCGCCGGGTTCTGCCCCGCGCCGGCCGCGAGCACCTGGCCCATGATCACCTCGGACACCGCATCGCCCGGCACGCCGGCCTTTTCGAGCAGCCCCTTCACCACGTGCGCGCCCAGCTCAGGCGCCGCCGTGCCGGCGAGCGCGCCGCCGAACTTGCCGACCGCCGTGCGTTGCGCGGCCACGATCACGATATCGTCTGACATGAGAGTCTCCTTGAGGTTGATGCGAAAGGGAAAGGAATGGCGACGGCCCGGATTCAGGCCGCCTTGGCTTTGACATATCGCCCGGGGGCGGGCTCGATGACGGGAAATTCGGCATTGCCCAACGTGCGGCGCGCGGCCACCTTCGCACCGGCATGCGTGGCGAGCCACTCGCTCCACGCGGGCCACCAGCTGCCGTCGATGCTCTGTGCGTTGTCGAGCCACGTGCCGGCGTCGGCCGCGAGATCGCCGACCCAGTGGTTGCGCTTTTTCTTGGCAGGCGGATTGATCACGCCCGCGATATGGCCACTCGCGCCGAGCACGAAGCGCGTGTCGCCGCCCAGCAGTTGCGTGCCGGCATAGGCGGTCTTCCACGGCACGATGTGGTCGTCGCGCGAGGCATACACGAAGGCCGGCGCGTCGATGCGCGACAGGTCCACCGGCACGCCGCACTGCACCGTGCCGCCGGGTTCGCGCAGCTTGTTCTCCAGGTAGGTGTTGCGCAGGTACCAGCAGTACATCGGCCCCGGAAGGTTGGTGTCGTCGCCGTTCCAGAACAGCAGATCGAAGGCCGCGGGCGCCTTGCCCTTGAGGTAGCCGTTGACCACGTAGGGCCAGATCAGGTCGTTGGCCCGCAGCGCGGCGAACACGGTCGCGAGCTCGCGGCCTTTCATGAGACCCCCGCGGCCGATGCTGGCCTCGCGTGCGGCAACCATGGTCTCGTCGACCATCAGGCCGAGCTCGCCGGTGTCGGAGAAGTCGAGCATCGCGGTCAGCAGCGTGACGCTCGCAGCGGGCTTCTCGCCGCGCGCTGCCGACACGGCGAGTGCGCTGCCCAGCAGCGTGCCGCCGATGCAGAAGCCCAGCGTGTTGACCTTGTCCGTGCGGGCGATGCCGCGCGCGACGTCGATCGCCTGAAGAACGCCTTGTTCGACGTAGTCGTCCCAGCCCAGGTGGCCCTGCTCCGCGGACACGTTCCGCCACGACACGAGGAACACCGTGTGCCCTTCCGCCACCGCATGGGCGACCAGCGAGTTGGCGGGCTGCAGGTCGAGGATGTAGAACTTGTTGATGCACGGCGGCACGATCACCAGCGGCCGCCTGTGCACCTTGGCCGTGGACGGCGTGTACTGCACCAGCTGCATCAGCTCGTTCTCGAACACCACGCTGCCCGGGCTGGTCGCCACGTTGCGGCCGACCTCGAAGGCCTCGTCGTCCGACATCGAGATACGGCCCTTCGCCACATCCGCGAGAAAGAGGCGCACGCCCTCGAGCAGGCTCGCGCCGCCGGAGTCGAGCGCGGCCTGCATCGCCTCGGGGTTGGTCGCGAGGCTGTTGGCCGGGTTCATCGCGTCAATCACCTGGCGCAGCGCGAAGTCCATCTGCGCCTTGCCGCGTGCGTCGAACGGCGCAACCTCCAGCGCGCTGCGCATCAGCGCGCCGAACTGCAGGTGGCTTTGCGACAGCCCTTGCTGCCAGGCTTGCAACCAGGCGGTCGCGTCGAAATCGGGAGAAGGTGTGGTCATGGCCGTGGCTGCTCAATGCAGCTTGACGTGGGGTTCGGTGCGCCGCGTGATAAGGCGGGCGAGCGTGTCGAGAGAGACCTTGACGACGCCGTGCAGCGCCAGCTCGTGCATCTTGTAGAGCGACATGTACATGAGCCGCGCGAAGCGGCCCTCGATCATCAGGCTGCCGCCCACCGGCCCGCCCATCATGTTGCCGACGGTGCTGAACTCGCCCAGCGACACCAGCGAGCCGAAGTCGCGGTAGCGATACGGCTTGAGCGCCTTTCCGTCCAAGCGCCGGCTGATCTGCGCCGCGACGTGCGAGGCCTGCTGGTGCGCCGCCTGCGCGCGCGGCGGCACCAGGCCGCCCTTGCCCTCGTTGGCTTCGGGCCAGTCGCAGGCCGCGCAGTCGCCAATGGCGAAGATGTCGGCATCGCGCGTGGTCTGCAGCGTAGGCAACACCGCGAGCTGGTTGCTGCGGTTGGTCTCAAGCCCGGCGATGTCTTTCATGAAATCGGCCGCCTTCACGCCCGCGGCCCACACCACCAGTTCGGCCGGCAGCACGCGGCCATCGGCCAGGCGCACGCCTTCGGGCAGCACCTCGGCCACCTTGGCGCAGGTGTGCACGTCCACGCCCAGCTTGCGCAAGAGCGCCTCGGTGGCGGCCGACATGCGCTGCGGCAATGCCGGCAGCACGCGGTCGGCGGCCTCGATCACGCTGACCTGGATGTCTTTCTCGGCGTCCACGCGATCCAGCCCGTAGGCCACGACTTCGCGCGTGGTGCGGTGCAGCTCGGCCGCCAGCTCCACGCCGGTGGCGCCCGCACCGATGATCGCCACGTGCAGCTGCTCGGGCCGCAGCGGCGTGGTTTGCGCATGTGCGCGGATGCAGGCGTTGACCATGCGCTGGTGAAAGCGCTGCGCATCGGCCTTCGACTCGAGCCGCAGCGCATGCTCGCGCACGCCGGGCGTGCCGAAGTCGTTGCTGAGGCTGCCGATGGCAACCACCAGCGTGTCGTAGCCGAAGGCGCGCGCCGGCGTGACCATCCGCCCTTCGTCGTCCAGGTACGGCGCCACCTGCACCTCGCGCAGCTCGCGGTCGATGCCGGTCAGCTCGCCGAGGCGGAAGCGGAAGCCGTGCCAGTGCGCCTGCGCGAGGTAGTCGACCTCGTGCGCGCTCATGTCCATGCTGCCCGAGGCGATCTCGTGCAGCTTGGGCTTCCACACGTGGGTGCGGTGCTTGTCGACCAGCGTGATCTCCGCCCGCCCCTTCCTGCCCAGCGAATCGCCCAGGCGCGTGGCCAGCTCCAGCCCGCCGGCCCCGCCGCCCACGATGACGACTCGGTGCCTTTGCTCGGGACTGTTCATGGCCGGCTGCTCCGTACAGGCATGGGATGGCTTCAGCGCGGCTGGGCCACGGGCATGTGGGTCTCGACCTGGTCCAGCACCGCCTCGGGCGCGTCGGCCTCGGCCGACGTCTCGTTGTTCAGGATGCGTGTCATGCGGGCGGTGTCCAGGTCGTTGGTCCACTTGGCGACCACCACCGTGGCGACGCCGTTGCCGATCAGGTTGGTCAGCGCACGGGCTTCCGACATGAACCGGTCGATGCCCAGGATCAGCGCGAGCCCCGCCACCGGCACATGGCCCACGGCCGACAGCGTGGCCGCCAGCACGATGAAGCCGCTGCCCGTGACGCCTGCCGCGCCCTTCGAGGTGAGCAGCAGCACGGCCAGCAACGTGAGCTGCTGCGTGAGCGTCATGTCGGTGTTGGTCGCCTGCGCGATGAACACCGCCGCCATCGTCAGGTAGATGGAAGTGCCGTCGAGGTTGAACGAGTAGCCCGTGGGCACCACCAGGCCGACCACCGACTTCTTCGCGCCCAGGTTCTCCAGCTTGGCCATCATGCGCGGCAGCACCGATTCGCTCGACGAGGTACCCAGCACGATCAGCAGTTCTTCCTTGATGTACTTGATGAACTTCCAGATGCTGAACCCGTGGAACCGCGCGATTCCCCCCAGCACCACGAAGATGAACAAGAGGCAGGTCAGGTAGAAGGTGGCCATCAGCTGGCCGAGCTGCAGCAGCGAGCTCACGCCGTACTTGCCGATGGTGAAAGCCATGGCACCGAAGGCACCGATGGGCGCGACCTTCATGATGTAGCCCACGATCACGAAGAGCACATGCGAGCCCTTCTCGATCAGGTCGAACACCAGCGTGCCGCGGCCGCCGAACTTGTGCAGCGCAAAGCCGAACATCACCGCGATCAGCAGCACCTGCAGAATTTCGCCCTTGGCGAAGGCATCGACCACCGTGTTGGGAATCACGTTGAGCAGGAAGTCGGTGGTGCTCTGCATCTTGCCGGGGCCGGTGTAGGCTGCGACGCTCTTGGCATCGAGCTGGCTCACGTCGACGTTCATGCCGGCGCCGGGCCGCACGATGTTGATGATGACCAGGCCCACCACCAGCGCGATGCTGCTCACGACCTCGAAGTACAGGAGCGCGAGCCCCCCGGTCTTGCCGACCTTCTTCATGTCTTCCATGCCGGCGATACCCACCACCACCGTGCAGAAGATGATCGGCGCGATGATCATCTTGATGAGCTTGATGAAGCCGTCGCCCAGCGGCTTCATCGAGGCGCCGGTGTCGGGCCAGAAGTGGCCCAGCAGCACCCCGAGCACGATGGCGGTGATGACCTGGAAGTACAGGGACTTGTAGAAAGGCTTGGGGGCTACGGATGGTTGGTCCACGGGGATCTCCTAGAAAATTTCAGACGCCGGCGGCATGGGCCTGCCGGTCGGCGTGGTAGCTCGACCGCACGAGCGGTCCGCAGGCGGCATGGGCAAATCCCATGGCGTGCGCCTGCTGCGCAAGGGCTTCGAACTGCGCGGGCGCGACGTAGCGCGCCACCGGCAGGTTGCCGGGGCGCGGCTGCAGGTACTGGCCGACGGTGAGCATGTCCACGCCGTGGCTGCGCATGTCGCGCATCACGGCCAGCACTTCATCGTCGGCTTCCCCCAGGCCCAGCATCAGGCCGGACTTGGTGGGCACCTCGGGGCAGCGCGCGCGGAACGACTGCAGCAGTTGCAGCGAGTGCAGGTAGTCGGCGCCGGGGCGCGCCTGGCGGTACAGGCGTGGCACGGTCTCGAGGTTGTGGTTCATCACATCGGGCGGGTCGGCCGCGAGGATGTCGAGCGCCACCTCCGCGCGGCCGCGGAAGTCGGGCACCAGCACCTCGATCTGCGTGCCGGGCGACTGCGCACGCACCGCGCGGATGCAGGCGGCGAAATGCGCCGCGCCGCCGTCGCGCAGGTCGTCGCGGTCCACGCTGGTGATCACCACGTACTTCAGCTTCAACCGTGCAACCGTCTCGGCCAGGTGCTGCGCCTCCTGCGGATCGGGCGGTTGGGGCCGGCCGTGCGCCACGTCGCAGAACGGGCAGCGGCGCGTGCACAGGTCGCCCAGCACCATGAAGGTGGCCGTGCCCTTGCCGAAGCATTCGCCGATGTTCGGGCACGAGGCCTCTTCGCACACCGTGTGCAGGCTGGCCTCGCGCAGCGTGCGCTTCACTTCGCGGAAGCTCTCGCTCTGCGAAACGCGCACGCGGATCCAGTCTGGCTTGGGCAGCGCCGGGCCCGCCTCGACCACGCGGATCGGAATCCGGCGTGTCTTGGCGACGCCTCGCTGCGGGCCGTGGAGCACTGCGGAGTCGTTCATGGCTGCGCCGTCGTCAGGCCGTGTGGCGGTGCGAGTTGGCATCGACCACCGCCAGCGCCGTCATGTTGACGATGCGGCGCACCGTGGACGACGGCGTGAGGATGTGCACCGAGCGCGCCGCGCCCAGCAGGATGCCGCCCACCGTGATGCCGCTGCCCGCCGCCATGCGCAGCAGGTTGTACGAGATGTTGGCCGCATCGACGTTGGGCATGATGAGCACGTTGGCCTCGGTCTCCAGCGCCGAATCCGGAAACTCGTGGTCGAGGATGGTCTTCGACAGCGCCGCGTCGCCGCGCATCTCGCCTTCCACCGCGAGCTGCGGGTCGGCCGCCTTGATGAGCGCGAGCGCCTCGCGCATCTTCACGGCCGAGGCCGCATCCGAGCCGCCGAAGTTCGAGTGCGACAAGAGCGCCACGCTCGGCGTCACGCCGAAGCGGCGCACCTCTTCAGCCGCGAGCAGCGCGATCTCGGCAATCTGCGCGGCATTGGGGTCGCGGTTCACATGCGTGTCGCAGATGAAGAGCTGGCGGCCCGGCAGCATCAGCATCTGCATGGCGGCCAGGGTCTGGGTGCCGGCGCGCAGGCCGATCACGTCGCGCACATGCCGCAGGTGGTCGCCGTAGCCGCCGAGCGTGCCGCACAGCATGGCGTCGGCCTGGCCCTGGCGCACCAGCATGGCCGCGAGCAGCGTGCCGCGGCTGCGCATCTCGGTCTGCGCCACGAGGCGGGAGACGCCCTCGCGGCGCTTGAGCTGGTAGTAGGACTCGGCCGCGTCGCCGTACACGGCTTGGTCGAGCGGGTCGACGGTCTCGCAGTCGGTGCCCAGCGTGAGACGCAGGCCGTACTGCGCGATGCGCTCGGCGATCACCTCGGGGCGGCCCAGCAGAAGCGGACGCGCGAGGCCTTCGTCGACCACCACTTGTGCTGCGCGCAGCACGCGCTCGTCTTCGCCCTCGGCATAGACCACGCGCTTGGGCGATTGCTTGGCGGCGGCGAACAGCGGCTGCATGCTGCTGCCCGACTGGTAGACGAACTGCGACAGGCGCTGGCGGTAGGCCTTCATGTCGGCGATGGGCCGCGTCGCCACGCCACTGTCCACCGCGGCCTGTGCCACCGCGGGCGCGACCGCTTCGATGAGGCGCGGATCGAAGGGCTTGGGAATCAGGTAGTCGCGGCCAAAGCGCAGGCCGACCGCGCCGTAGGCCTGCGCCACCACCTCGGGAATCTCGGCATGCGCGAGCTCGGCGATGGCGCGCACGGCGGCGAGCTTCATCTCCTCGTTGATGGCCGTCGCACCCACGTCCAGCGCGCCGCGGAAGATGAACGGGAAACACAGCACGTTGTTGACCTGGTTCGGATAGTCCGACCGGCCGGTGCCGAGGATGGCGTCGGGGCGCACGGCCAGTGCATCTTCCGGCAAAATCTCCGGCGCCGGGTTGGCCATGGCGAGGATGATCGGGTCGCGCGCCATCTCCTTCACCATCTCGGGCTTGAGCACGCCGCCCGCCGAAAGGCCCAGGAAGATGTCGGCGCCGCCAATCACGTCGGCCAGCTTGCGCGCGGAGGTGTCCTGCGCATAGCGGGCCTTGTTCGGGTCCATCTGTTCCTTGCGGCCGGTGTAGACCACGCCCGCGCTGTCGGAAACGAAGATGTTCTGCATCGGCAGGCCCAGGCTCACGATCAGGTCGAGGCAGGCCAACGCCGCCGCGCCGGCGCCCGATGCCACGAGCTTGACCTCGCGAATGTCCTTCTTCACATGCCGCAGCGCATTGAGGATGGCCGCGGCCGCGACGATGGCCGTGCCGTGCTGGTCGTCGTGGAACACCGGGATCTTCATGCGCTCGCGCAGCTTCTTCTCGATGTAGAAGCACTCGGGCGCCTTGATGTCTTCGAGGTTGATGCCGCCGAAGGTGGGCTCCATGCGCGCGATGGTGTCGATGAGCGCGTCGGGGTCGGACTCGTCCAGCTCGATGTCGAACACGTCGATGCCGGCGAACTTCTTGAAGAGGCAGGCCTTGCCTTCCATCACCGGCTTGCCGGCCAGCGCGCCGATGTTGCCCAGGCCCAGCACCGCGGTGCCGTTGGTGATGACGGCCACGAGGTTGGCGCGCGAGGTGAGGTTCATCGCCTCGGCCGGGTCGCGCGCGATCTCCATGCAGGCCTCCGCCACGCCGGGCGAGTAGGCCAGCGCGAGGTCGCGCTGCGTGGCCATCGGCTTGGTCGGGTTCACCGAGATCTTGCCGGGCGTGGGATAGCGGTGGTAGTCGAGGGCGGCTTCGCGCAGTTTTTCGTCGGACATGGTGTCTCCGTAAGGGATGTCAATGAGGAGCGGCCGCGAGGGCATCGCCCAGCCAGTCGCGCAGGCCGCACAGCAGTGCCGCGGGCTGGTCGGCATGCACCCAGTGGCCGGCATCGGCGATGCGCCCGGTCTCCGCATGCGGGAACAGCGCGCGGATCCCGGCCAGCGACGTAGGCCGCACGTAGCCGGACTCCGCACCGTGGATGAAGAGCGCCGGGCCGTGGTAGCGCGCGTCGCGCAACGCATCGGGAAAGCCGCAGAGTTCGCGCATGCACAGGCCCGTGGCGAGCAGGTTGAGCCGCCAATCGAAGCGGTCGTTCTGCCGGCGCAGGTTCTGCATCAGGAAGTCGACCGGGGCCTCGGCGCTGAGGCTGTCGGCCAGCGCCTGGTGGATTTCGCGGCGGCTGGCGGTGCCAGACACGTCGAGGCTGCGCATGGCCGACACGTACGACGAGAACTGGTCGGCGTAGCTCTCGGGCGCGATGTCGATCACGGCGATGCCGCCGACGGCCTGCGGGTGCGAGAGCGCAAGGGCCATCGCCGTCTTTCCGCCCATGCTGTGGCCGATGACGAAGGGCCGCTGCAATTGCTCGCGCTCGATGAGCGCAAGCACGTCGTCCGCCATCTCGGTGTACGACATCGATTCGGCCCATGGCGAGGCGCCATGGTTGCGGGCATCGGGCAGGTAGACGCGGTGGTCCGCGGCCAGCGCCTCTGCAACCTGCGTCCAATTGCGCCCCGCGCCGAACAGGCCGTGCAGGATCACCACCGGAGGCCCCGATCCCAGGGCCTCGAAAGCCAGTGCGAGCGACATGGCGTCGGCCTACTTCTTCTTCACCGGGGGCAGGTCGGTGCAATGCCCTTCGAAGACCTCGGCCGCCATGCCGATGGATTCGCCCAGCGTCGGATGCGGGTGGATGGTCTTGCCGATGTCGGAGGGCTCGCAGCCCATCTCGATGGCCAGGCACACCTCGCTGATCAAGTCGCCCGCATGCGTGCCGACGATGCCGCCGCCGACGATGCGGTGCGTGGCCTCGTCGAACAGCAGCTTGGTGAAGCCTTCGTCGCGCCCGTTGGCGATGGCGCGGCCCGATGCGGCCCACGGAAACACCGCCTTGCCGACCTTCAGGCCTTCAGCCTTGCACTGCTCCTCGGTCTTGCCGGCCCATGCCACCTCGGGGTCGGTGTAGGCCACCGAAGGGATCTGGCGCGCATCGAAGTACGAAGCCTCGCCGTGCGCAACTTCGGCTGCCACATGCGCCTCGTGCACCGCTTTGTGGGCGAGCATGGGCTGGCCGACGACGTCGCCGATGGCGAAGATGTGCGGCACGTTGGTGCGCATCTGCTTGTCGACATTGATGAAGCCGCGGTCGGTAACGGCCACGCCGGCCTTGTCGGCGCCGATCTTCTTGCCGTTGGGGCTGCGGCCCACGGCCACAAGCACCAGGTCGTAGACCTGCGGCCCCTTGGGTGCCTTCTCGCCTTCGAAGCTGACCTCGATGCCGGCCTTGGTGGCCTTGGCGCCGACGGTCTTGGTCTTGAGCATCACGTTGTCGAAGCGCGGCGCGTTGACCTTCTCCCACACCTTCACGAGGTCGCGGTCGGCGCCCTGCATCAGGCCGTCGAGCATTTCGACCACGTCGATGCGCGTGCCCAGTGTCGAGTACACCGTGGCCATCTCCAGGCCGATGATGCCGCCGCCGATGACCAGCATGCGCTTGGGAATGCCCTTGAGGAGCAGCGCGCCGGTGGAGTCGACCACGCGGTCGTCCTCGGGCATGAAGGGCAGCTTCACAGCCTGCGAGCCCGCGGCAATGATGGCCTTGGCGAACTTCACCACCTTCTTCGCGCCGCCCTCCCCCACCACTTCGAGGTGGTACGCATCGAGGAAGCTGCCGACGCCGGTGACGACCTCGACCTTGCGCGCCTTCGCCATGCCGGCGAGCCCGCCGGTGAGCTTCTTGATGACGCCGTCCTTGAAGTCGCGCAGCGCGTCGATGTCGACCTCGGGGGCGGTGTACTTGATGCCGTGCTTGGCGAGCAGCTTCACCTCGTCCATCACGCCGGCCGTGTGCAGCACCGCCTTCGAGGGGATGCAGCCTACGTTGAGGCACACGCCGCCGAGCGTGGCATAGCGTTCGACCAGCACGGTCTTCATGCCGAGGTCGGCGCTGCGGAACGCGGCCGAGTAGCCGCCGGGGCCGGCGCCGAGCACGAGCACTTCGCACTCGATGTCGGACTTGCCGGCGTAGCTGCCGGCGGTGGGTGCGGCTTCGCTCCCTCTCCCGCTTGCGGGAAAGGGCTGGGGTGAGGGTGCGGCCGTCGCCCTCACCCCCGTCCCCTCTCCCGCAGGCGGGAGAGGGGCGGCAGCCGTTGTCTCAATGACCAGGATGACAGAGCCTTCGCTGACCTTGTCGCCCAACGCGACCTTCAGCTCCTTCACCGTCCCCGCATGGCTCGACGGAATCTCCATCGAAGCCTTGTCGGACTCCACCATGATCAACCCGGTATCGACCGCGATGACCTCGCCCGGCTTGACCAGCAGCTCGATGATCGCGACATCCTTGAATTCGCCGATGTCGGGAACCTTGACTTCCACCGTATGTGCCATTTGAGAGCTTCCTTCAGAACAGCACGCGCCGCAGATCGGCGAGCACGTTGGCGAAATGGACGTTGAAGCGCGCGGCGGCAGCGCCGTCGATCACGCGGTGGTCCCACGAGAGGGACAGCGGCAGCGTGAGGCGCGAGGTATAGGTCTTGCCGTCGCTGGAGTGCTGCTTCCAGTAGCTCTTGCACACGCCCATGATGGCGACCTCGGGCGCGTTGATGATCGGCGTGAAGTAGATGCCGCCGATGCCGCCCAGCGAGCTGATGGTGAAGGTGCCGCCCGACATCTGGTCGGGCTTGAGCTTGCCGTCGCGCGCGAGCTTGGCGAGCTCGCCCATCTCCTTGGCGATGTCGGGCACGGTCTTCTTGTCGACGTCGCGGATCACCGGGACCATGAGCCCGTTGGGCGTGTCGGCCGCGAAGCCGATGTGCCAGTAGTTCTTCATCACCAGCCTTTGCTCGTCACCCTGGCCGTCGAGGCTTGCGTTGAACTCGGGAAACTTCTTCAGCGCGGCCACCGCCGCCTTCATCATGAAGGGCAGCATGCTGATCTTCACGCCCGACTTCTCCAGCTCCTTGTTCATCTGCACCCGGAACTGCTCGAGGTCGGTGATGTCGGCCTCGTCGTGTGTCGTCACGTGCGGAATGACGACCCAGTTGCGGTGCAGGTTGGCGGCGCTGATCTTCTTGATGCGTGACAGTTCTTTTCGCTCGGTCGGGCCGAACTTGGCGAAGTCGACCTTGGGCCAGGGCAAGAGATCGATGCCGCCGACGCCACTGCCTGCGGGCGCCGCTGCAGACTTTCCGGCGGCCGGTGCGGCGGCTGCGCCACCGCCCTTCGCGAAGGCCTCGACATCGGCGCGCACGATGCGGCCGTGGTCGCCGGTGCCCTTGACCTTGCCGAGGTCGACGGCAAGTTCGCGTGCGAGCTTGCGCACGGCAGGGCCAGCGTAGGCGAGTGCGAAGCCCGCTTCGACCTCCGCATTGCCGGCAGGCGACGCCGCCGCTGCTGCATCACTCCCTCTCCCGCCCGCGGGAGAGGGTTGGGGTGAGGGAGCGGCCCCCACCACAGGCGCATCGCCCGTCGCCAACGAAAGGATCACAGACCCTTCGCTCACCTTGTCCCCGATCTTGATGCCGATGGCCGTCACCACGCCCGAGAGCGGCGCGGGCACGTCCATCGTGGCCTTGTCGGATTCGAGCGAGACAATCGGGTCTTCGGCCTTCACCGTGTCGCCGACCTTCACGAAGATCTCGATGACGGGCACGTCCTTGAAGTCGCCGATGTCGGGCACGCGCACCTCGGCCACGCCGGCCGGCGCGCTGGTGGCCGACGGCGCGGCGCTCACGCTGGGCTTGGCGGCTTCGGCGGGCGCAGGAGCGGCAGCACCGCCCTCGGCCTTGAACGTCATGATGACGCTGCCTTCGCTGACCTTGTCTCCCAGCTTCACCGAGATGGACTCCACCACCCCGCCGCGCGGCGCGGGCACGTCCATCGTCGCCTTGTCGGATTCGAGCGAGACCAGCGGGTCTTCGGCCTTCACCGTGTCCCCGGGCTTCACGAAGATCTCGATGACCGGCACATCGCTGAAGTCGCCGATGTCCGGAACCTTGATGTCGATTGCATTGCTCATGTTGGGTACTGCCTCAGACGGTCCAGGGGGCTGCGCGCTCGGCATCGAGCCCGTACTTCGCGATGGCCTCGGCCACCACGGCGTGCTTGATCGCGCCGTCGTCGGCCAGCGCCTTGAGCGCGGCCACGGCCACGTGCCAGCGGTCGACCTCGAAGAAGCGGCGCAGCTTGCGACGGTAGTCGCTGCGGCCGAAGCCGTCGGTGCCCAGCACCGTGTAGCGCCGGCCCGCGGCCTGCACGTACTCGCGCACCTGGTCGGCGTAGTTGCGCATGTAGTCGGTGGCCGCGATGACGGGGCCTTCGTGCCCTTCGAGGCATTGCTCGACGTGGCTCTTGCGCGCGGGCTCGGTCGGGTGCAGCCGGCTCCAGCGCTCGGCGGCCATGCCGTCGCGGCGCAGCTCGTTGTAGCTGGTGGCGCTCCACACGTCGGCGGCAATGCCGAAGTCGCTCTTGAGCAGCTCGGCCGCGAACATCACTTCGCGCAGGATGGTGCCGCTGCCCATGAGCTGCACGCGGTGGCCCTTCTTGGGTGTCTTGCCGCCGTCGCTGAGCTGGTAGAGCCCCTTGAGAATCCCCGCCTCGCTGCCCTCGGGCATGCCGGGGTGGGCGTAGTTCTCGTTCATGAGGGTGATGTAGTAATACACGTCCTCCTGCTCGGCATACATGCGGCGCATGCCGTCGCGCACGATGGCCACCACTTCGTAAGCGAAGGTCGGGTCATACGAAACGCAGTTGGGAATGGTGCCGGCCAGGATGTGGCTGTGGCCGTCTTCGTGCTGCAGGCCCTCGCCGTTGAGCGTGGTGCGCCCCGCGGTGCCGCCCAGCAGGAAGCCGCGCGCCCGCATGTCGCCGGCCAGCCAGGCCAGGTCGCCCACGCGCTGCAGGCCGAACATCGAGTAGTAGATGTAGAACGGAATCATCGGCACGTTGTTCGTGCTGTACGAGGTGGCCGCGACGATCCAGCTGGACATCGCGCCGCCCTCGTTGATGCCCTCTTGCAGCACCTGCCCGTCCTTCGACTCGCGGTAGTACATGAGCTGGTCGGCGTCCTGCGGCTTGTAGAGCTGGCCGAGCGACGACCAGATGCCGAGCTGGCGGAACATGCCTTCCATGCCGAAGGTGCGCGACTCGTCGGGCACGATGGGCACCACGTGCTTGCCGATGGCCTTGTCGCGCACCAGCGTGCCGAGCATCTGCACGAAGGCCATGGTGGTGGAGATCTCGCGCTCGCCGGTGTCCTTGAGCAGGCGCTCGAAGGTGGCCAGCGGTGGAATCTCCAGCGCGGTCGACTTGCGGCGGCGCTGCGGCAGGTAGCCGCCGAGCGCGGCGCGGCGCTCGCGCAGGTATTTCATCTCGGGGCTGTCTTCAGCCAGCTGGATGAACGGCACATTGGGCAGCTCTTCATCGGACACCGGGATCTGGAAGCGGTCGCGGAAACCGCGCAGAGCGTCCTGCGTCATCTTCTTGGCCTGGTGCGCGATCATCTGGCCCTCGCCCGATTCGCCCATGCCGTAGCCCTTCACCGTCTTGGGCAAGATCAGCGTGGGTTGGCCCTTGTTCTTGACGGCCGCAGCGTAGGCGGCAAACACCTTCTCGGGGTCGTGGCCGCCGCGCGTGAGGCCCCAGATCTCGTCGTCGCTCATGTCGGCGACCAGGACCTTCGTCTCGTCGTACTTGCCGAAGAAATGCTCGCGCACGTAGGCGCCGCTCTTGCTCTTGAAGTCCTGGTATTCGCCGTCCACGCACTCTTCCATGCGCTGCAGCAGCTTGCCGCTCTTGTCCTTCGCGAGCAGCTTGTCCCAGCCACTGCCCCAGAGCACCTTGATGACGTTCCAGCCGGCCCCGCGAAACACGCTCTCCAGCTCCTGCACGATCTTGCCGTTGCCGCGCACCGGGCCGTCCAGGCGCTGCAGGTTGCAGTTGATGACGAACACGAGGTTGTCCAGGCTCTCGCGGCCCGCGAGCGAAATGGCGCCGAGCGATTCGGGCTCGTCCATCTCGCCGTCGCCCATGAAGGCCCAGACCTTGCGCGGCGCCGTGTCGGCCAGGCCGCGGCCATGCAGGTACTTGAGAAAGCGCGCCTGGTAGATCGCCATCAGAGGGCCCAGGCCCATCGACACGGTGGGGAACTGCCAGAAGTCGGGCATGAGCCAAGGGTGCGGGTACGACGGGATGCCGTTGCCCTCGCACTCCTGGCGGTAGTTGAGCAGTTGCTGCTCGCTCAGGCGGCCTTCGAGAAAAGCGCGTGCGTAGATGCCGGGTGAGCTGTGGCCCTGGATGAAGAGCAGGTCGCCGCCGTGCGTGTCGGTGGCCGCATGCCAGAAGTGGCCGAAGCCGATGTCGTAGAGCGTGGCCGCCGACTGGAAGCTCGCGATATGGCCGCCGAGTTCGGACGAATCCTTGTTGGCGCGCAGGATGATGGCCATCGCGTTCCACCGGATGATCGAGCGCAGGCGGTGCTCGATCTCGCGGTTGCCGGTGGACTTTTCTTCCTTCTCGGGTGGGATGGTGTTCTTGTAGGCCGTGTTCAGCGAACGGGGCACGTACACGCCGTCGCGACGGCCCTGGTCGACCAGGCGGTTCAACAGAAAGTTCGTACGTTCGCTGCCCCGGTGCTGTTGAACCGCGCCGAGCGCATCGATCCACTCGCCAGTTTCCGTGGGGTCAAGGTCACCCATGGTGCTCATCGGTTTGTCTCCTGTGTCGTGGCCGAGGCCGCATCGGGCGATGCGGCCGGCCTGACTACTGAGCAATCGATATGCCACCTGCAGCGCAGGAAACGCTGCGCGCTAAGTCATTGATTTCACGAAGACTATTTGCCAGAGCGCGCAGGTGCCACGCCGACGATCCGGCTGGAGCGCGGATGGACTGTCCGGCCTCCCGGATCAACGCATAGGCATAAACCCGGTGCTCGAACAGTGTGTCGAATGACTTCTTGCACCATTGCGCCAATGGCCTCCGTGGTACCACGCTGTTACCCTGAAGTCTTGCATCAGCGCTTTAAACAAATTTTTGGAGTTCACCCTGGACCTGCGCGACCTCCAGTACTTTGAAGTCATTGCCGAGCTCGAGCACATGGGCCGCGCGGCCGAACGGCTGCACCGGACGCAACCCGCGTTGACAAGCTGCGTACGGCGGCTGGAAGAAGCATGCGGCGCCCTGCTCTTCGAGAAAACGGGACGCGGCATCCGCCTGACCAGTGCGGGGAAGGCGCTTCTCAAATGGGCCCAGCGCACACGCTTCGATGTGGAAAGCGCGCGCCGCGAAATCAACGACATCGGCAGGGGCCTGACCGGAAACATCAAGATCGGCATCGTTCCGACGGCCGCGCAGTTCCTGTTGCCACCGGCCGCGCGCGACCTGATGCGCGAAGCACCCGAGGTCACTTTGCGGACCACCGTGGCGCTGGTCGACATCCTGAAGCCGCTGCTGCGCGCCGGCGATATCGACCTGATGGTCGGCACCGAAGGCGCTGCCGAACCGGGGTTCGCCTCGCAGAATCTGGCCGAGGACGTGATCGTGGTCGCCGCCTCCAGCACGCACGCGATCTTCGACAAACCGAAGCCGAGCCTGAAGGACCTGGCGGGCTATCGATGGGTGCTCCAGCCCCCCGGGGCCCCGACGCGGGACTGGCTCGACCAGACCTTCGATCGCCATCGCATTCACCGGCCCGTGGTGCAGGTCGAAAGCACGATGCTGCTGATGCTGCCGACACTGATCGGCGAGACGGGCCTGCTGAGCTTCATCTCGCGTCTTCACCTGCAGGCGGGGCGTTCCGGCGCAGCGTTGCGCGAAGTGAAGCTGCCGGCCACGACCATGCGCCGCCGCATGGTCGTGACCTATCGTGACAGCGGCTATGTGTCGCCGGCGGCACAGCGGCTGATCCGCCTGCTGGCGAAATACGCCGACCCGCCAGCGCGCTGATACCAAAAGTCAAATTTATCGATCTTCAAAAAGTATCGATTGGACTGAATAGGCTCCGCGCCGAATACTTGCCTCTACTGAACGCACCGCCCGCAATCGAGCAGGGTGGGCCAAACAGGAGACAAGTTCATGCCACATCGCGCCCTCACGGCGGCTGCTTCGCGCCGCCTCATCGGCATCGCCGCCATCACATTTCTTGCCGGTGCAACGCTCATGGCGCACCCGACGGCGTCCGCACAGGCCTATCCATCGCGCCCCATCAAGCTGATCGTTCCGTTTCCGGCTGGCGGCGGCACCGACCTGATTGCACGTGAAGTTGCCAACAAGGTGGCCGTCGCCAACGGATGGTCGATCATCATCGACAACAAGCCCGGCTCCGGCGGCAACCTGGGCGTGGATGCCGCAGCCAAGGCCCCCGCCGACGGCTACACACTGGTGCTGGGCCAGACCAGCAACCTGGCGATCAACCCCACGCTCTACGCCAAGCTGCCTTACAACCCCGAGAAGGACCTGACCCCCATCGTCGAGGTTGCAAGTGCGCCGCTCGTCCTTGTGGTGGCTGCGGACTCGCCGTACAAGACGCTCGCCGATGTGGTGGCCGCTGCCAAGGCCAAACCCGAGTCGCTGAACTACGCCAGTTCCGGCAGCGGCACGGTGGCGCATCTCGCGACCGAGATGTTCCAGAAGACGGCAGCCGTCAAGTTCACGCACGTTCCGTACAAGGGCGCGGCACAAGGTTCGACCGACCTGATCGGCGGCCAGATCCAGATGTACATGTCGTCGGTGCCGACACTGATCGGCTACGTCAAGAACGGAAAGATGCGCGCCCTTGCCGTGACCTCGCCCAAGCGCACCGCCGACCTGCCGTCGGTGCCCACCGTTGCGGAATCGGGCTTCAAGGGCTTTGAAGCCGTCACCTGGTTCGGCGTTGCGGGTCCGGCGGGCTTGCCGAAGGACGTGGTCGCCAAGCTGAACGGCGCGTTCAACAAGGCGCTGCAGGATCCGGAAGTGAGAAAGAAGCTCGCGAGCCAGGGTGCCGATGCGCTCGGTGGAACTCCCGAGCAGTTCGCCAAGCTGATCCACGATGACATCGGCCGCTGGGGAAAGATCGTCAAAGAGTCCGGCGCCAAGGTCGACTGACCCATTCATCGGCAAAGCGAGCGCGCAATGCAGACGGTGGACAAGGAGAAGGCGACCGCGCCTTTCTCCGAAGGGCAGGACCGCACGAAGGTCGAGGTGCCGGCAGGCGCCTGCGATTGCCACGTGCATGTGTACGACAGCCGCTTTGCGCCCGTGCCGGGCGCACGCCTCCTGCCGCCTGATGCGAGCGTCGACGACTACCGGCAACTGCAGCAGCGCACCGGGACCGACCGCGTGGTGTTCGTCACGCCATCGACCTACGGTACCGACAACCGGCCGATGCGCGAGGCGCTCGTTGCCTACGGCGAGGGCGCGAGAGGGGTCGCCGTGATCGACGAGCAGACAGGCGATGCCGAACTGGAAGCCTTGCATGCCGCAGGCGTACGTGGCATCCGGCTCAATCTCTCGCTGGGTGTCACGAACTCGGCGCAGCAGATGCGCGTGCTGGCCGCGCGTGTCGCGCCCTACGGATGGCATCTGCAATTGCTGGCCGCTCCGGACACACTCGCTGCCCTCGAGCCCCGCCTGCTGCAACTCCCGATTCCTGTGGTCTTCGACCACATGGGCCGCATCGCGCCATCGCTGGCGCACCGGCATGCAGCCCATCGATTGATTCTTCGCCTGATCGACTCACGGCGCGCCTGGGTCAAGTTGTCGGGCGGCTACATCGTGAGCGAAGAAGGCCCGCCGGCCTACGCCGATCTCGCGCCGTTGGCGCGGGGCTACCTGCTGGCCGCGCCTGAACGCGTGGTGTGGGGAAGCGACTGGCCCCATGCGTCTGCCACCGCGGGTCACCAGCCTCTTCCCGATGACGCGCAGCAGATGGACCTGCTCGCGCAATGGGTTGGCGATTCGGCCGCCCTGCGGCGCGTGCTGGTAGAGAACCCGGCCGCGCTTTACGGCTACCAGACTTGATTGTTGAAAAGGACAGCCATGAAAACGCTCGACCGGCGCACCGCCGTGACGATAGCCCTTTCGCTTCTTGGGCTTGCTGCCATACCCTCCGCGGCGCAGGAGCCCTGGCCTGCCGTGAAACCCATCACCTGGGTCGTGCCCTATCCCCCGGGCGGCACCACGGACATTCTGGGCCGCGCCATTGCGCTGCGGTTGGGCACCTCGCTCGGCGCCACGGTGATCGTCGACAACAAGGCCGGGGCGACCGGCGTGATCGGCTCTGCATTCGTTGCCAAGGCGGCACCCGACGGCTACACCCTGCTGGGCACATCGATCGGCCCGCAGGCCATCGTGCCGAGCCTTGTGCCGAAGATGCAGTACGACCCGGTCAAGGCATTCGAGCCAGTTGTGCTGATCGGCACGATTCCCCATGTCCTCATCGTCGGCGCGGCCCAACCCTTTCGCGCGGTGGCCGAACTCGCCGCCGAGGCGAAGGCCCATCCGGAAGCGGTTTCGTTCGCATCCGGAGGCAAAGGCACGATCCTCCAGATGCAAGGTGAACTGCTGCGCCTGCAAACCGGCACCCGAATGACCCACGTGCCCTACAAGGGCGATACCCCGGCGATCCAGGACGTGCTGGCCGGCCATGCGACCTTCATGTTCGCACCGGTGGCTGCGGCGCTGCCGCACATCCAGAGCGGACGGCTGCGCGCGCTGGCCGTGACCTCCGCAACCCGCCTGAAATCCATGCCCGAGGTGCCCACGATGGGCCAGGTCGGCTTCAAGGATTTCGTGGTGGAGCAGTGGCAGGCGGCCTACGCGCCGGCCGGCACGCCTTCGGCCGTCGTGCAGCGGCTGAACCAGGAGATCGTGCGCATCCTCAAGGACGCCGAGGTCGTCGCCATGGCGGACAAGCTCGGCGTCACGCTGGTGGGCAGCACACCACAGCAACTGGCAGACACCCAGAAAGCAGACCTTGCCAAGTGGGCCAAGGTCATCAAGGACGCCGACGTCAAGGCCGATTGACCACTTTCATCCTTCTCTTAAATCCGAAAGAACGCCATGCCTTCCAATCTTCCCGACATCATCCGCAACTTCGAACGCGTGCCCGCGCACATCGTGGCCCAGGCGGCCCACTTTCAACCGGCGATCCTGGCCGACGTGGCCGGGCGCCGCGGCGCGGTGGACGGCCGCATCAAGGCACTGCGTCCCCGCATGAAGCTCGCCGGCACGGCCATCACGGTGGAAGTGCGCCCCGGCGACAACCTCATGATCCACGCCGCCATCGCCATGGCAAAGCCCGGCGACGTGCTGGTCATCGATGGCAAGGGTGACCAGACCGCGGCGCTCATGGGCACGATCATGATGACCGCATGCAAGAAGCTCGGCATCGCCGGCGTCGTGATGGACGGCGCATGCCGTGACAGCGGCGAGATCGACGAGATGGACTTCCCCGTCTTCTGCGTCGGCACCAATCCGAACGGCCCGACCAAGAACATCGGCGGGCGCATCGGCCATCCGGTGTCGATCGGCGGCGTCACGGTGAACCCCGGAGACTTTGTCATCGGCGACGGTGACGGCGTGGTCGTGGTGGAGCGCGAGAAGATCGAGTCCCTGCTGCCGCTGGCCAAAAAGAAGGTCGAGGACGAGGCCGCGCGCATCGCTGCCATCAAGGACGGGAACACCACTGCCAAATGGCTCGATGCGGCGCTGCGCACCGCCGGCGTGCTGAAGGAAGGCGAGACGCTGTGACTGCCATCGTCGTGACTGGCGCCGACCTGGCGCCGCAAGCGCTCGCACTGCTCGAGGGGCATGAGGTCGTCTACGCGGGCAAGACACCAACCGAGGAAGACCTGGTTGCCCTGTGCCGCGCCCATGATCCGGTGGCCATCATCGTGCGCTACGGCAAAGTGGGCGCCGCCGTCATGGACGCCGCTCCCTCCCTCAAGGTGATCTCGAAGCACGGCAGCGGTACCGACACGATCGACAAGGCGGCGGCGAGCGAACGCGGCATCGAGGTTGTCGCGGCGGTTGGCGCCAACGCCGCAGCCGTCGCCGAGCAGGCCCTCGCCTTGCTGCTTGCCTGCGCCAAGTCGGTGGTGGCGCTGGACGCGCGCATGCACGCCGGCCACTGGGACAAGGCCATGCACAAGAGCCTCGAGCTCGGTGGCCGCACCATCGGCCTGGTCGGGCTGGGCGCGATCGGTCTGCGCTTTGCGCGCATGGCAGATGCACTCGGCATGCGCGTACTGGGGTTCGACCCGTTCGCCAAAAATCTGCCGGCCCATGTCGAAGCGGTGGACCTCGCCACGCTCTGGCGCGAATCCGACGCCATCTCGCTGCACTGCCCGCTGACGGAAGACAACCGGGGCCTGCTCAACGCACAGACGTTGGCGCAATGCAAACGCGGGGTGATCGTCGTCAACACGGCGCGCGGCGGCCTGATCGACGAGGATGCACTGCTCGCAGCCGTGCGCTCGGGCCAGGTCGCCATGGCCGGGCTCGACAGCTTCGCGGTCGAACCGATGGCTCCCGGCCACCCTTTCCAGGGCGAAAAGCGCATCGTGCTGAGCCCGCACATCGGCGGCGTGACCGGCGATGCCTATGTGAACATGGGCGTGGGTGCAGCGAAGAACTTGCTGCAAGTGCTGGCGCGCCAGGCCGCGACAAACTGAATCTGCGCGAGCCGCGCCATGCATAAAAGATCAAGGAGGCATTCATGAAGATCGGCGGCAACCTCCGCTGGCCCATCGCTGCCGCTGGCATGGCGGCGGCGATGGCGGCGCACGCGCAGGCGCCGGCCTGGCCCGCAAAACCCGTGCGCGTGCTTGTCGGCTTTTCCGCCGGCGGCCCCACGGACGTGGTCGCGCGCGCCTTTGCCGACCACGCCTCGCGCGCACTGGGCCAGCCCTTCGTCGTCGACAACAAGCCCGGCGCCAATACGATCCTGGCCGCGGAAGCTGCCGTTGCCGCGCCGGCCGATGGCTACACGCTGCTGCTCGGCGCGACGAACCACACGATGATTCCGGCGCTGTACAGCCAGCGGGTCAAGTTCGATGCCGTGCGCTCGTTCGCGCCGGTGTGTTCGCTGGCCGCAAGCCCGACGGTGCTGGTCGTCGGTCCGTCGATGCAGGTCAAGTCGTTGGACGCGTTCCTGCAAGCGGTGAAGGCGGAGCCGGGCAAGCGCACGTACGCCACACCGGGCTCCGGCAGTTCGGGCCACTTCGCGAGCGCGCAGTTCACGCGCTTGACGGCCACGTCGATGAACCACATTCCCTACAAGGGCGCGGCGCAGGCGATCACCGATCTCATGGGCGGGCAGGTCGACAGCTCCTTCGCGACGCTGGGCTCCGCGCTGCCGCAGATCCAGTCGGGCAAGCTCACCGCTCTGGCGGTGGCGGCACCCCAGCGCTCGGCCCTGCTGCCGAACGTGCCGACGTTCGAGGAGGCGGGCGTCAAGGGCTACGCGGCGGACGCGTGGTACGGGTTGCTGGCGCCTGCCGGCACGCCGCCCGCCGTGCTGGCCGCGCTGCGCCGCGTGGCCACCGAGTTCGCGCAGGCCCCCGCCACGCGAGAGAAGCTGCGCTCGCTCGGCATGGAGGCCCAGAACACCTGTGCGGAGGCCTTCGGCGCCCAGTTGGCGCGCGAGGTCAGGCTCTACGGAGAACTGGCGCGCGCGCTCGATCTGAAGACCGAATGAATGCGCACCGCCACCGCCTTTTGAACATCGCGAGGAACCCATGATTCACAACACCATCCGAAGCATGCTCGCCGCCTGCCTTCTTGCCGCCGCCGCGTCTGCGCAGGCCGCCTTTCCGGAGCGGCCCATCACGCTCGTGGTGCCGTATGCACCCGGCGGCTCCGCCGATGCGCTCGCGCGCGTGCTCGCGGTGCGCGTCGGCGCGAAGCTCGGCACCAGCGTGATCGTCGACAACAAGCCGGGCGCCAGCGGCACCATCGGTGCGAGCTTTGCCGCCAAGGCCGCACCCGACGGCTACACGGTGCTGTACGACGCAACGCCGTACTCGATCAACCCGCACCTTTTTCCGCGCATGCCATTCGCCGCCAACGCCTTGCAGCCGTTGGCACTGGTCTCGCTGGCACCCAACATCGTCATCGTGCGCGCGGAGTCGCCCGTCAAGACCATCAAGGACCTCGCGGACAGAGCCAAGTCCGAGCCCGGGAAGATCAACTTCGCATCGGGCGGCAGCGGCACCGTGCAGCGACTCGCAGCCGAACTGTTGCGCCAGCGGCTCGGTCTTGACATGGTGCACGTCGGCTACAAGAGCGGCGGCCCGGCCATCGTCGATACCATGGGCGGACAGGTCGACTTCATGTTCAGCACCATCGCCGCGTCATACCCGCTGGTGTCCAGCGGCAAGCTGCGCGCGCTGGCGGTGTCGTCGCCGCAGCGTTCGCCGCGCCTGCCCGATGTGCCGACCATTGCCGAAACCGTCGCGCCCGGCTACGAGGCGTTCGAATGGAATGGCCTGCTGCTGCCCGCCGGCACGCCCGCCGCTGTCGCCGAGACGCTCCACAAGGCCGTGGTCGAAGTTTTGAAGGAGGACGAGGTCAAGCGGCGCTTCGTCGACGTGGGCGTGCAGCCGGTGGGCTCGACGCCGGCCGAGTTCGCCGAGTTCCTGAAGAAGGAAGATGCCAAGTGGGCGGACGTGATCCGCAAGGGCAACATCAAGCTCGACTGAGGCCGTCGTCGATGACCGTCTTCAAACCGCTCTCGCAGCCGGTTCCTCATTCGGTGGGACTGAACCGGCCCGCGCTCGCACTTCCGCCGGACGCCTGCGACAGCCACATGCACATCTTCGATCCGCGATTCGCTGCATCGAAGCACTGGAAGCGCCGGCCGCCGCGAGCCGAAGTGGGCGACTACCGCCTGCTGCAACAGCGGCTTGGCACCACGCGCACAGTGGTCGTCAACCCTTCCACCTACGGCACCGACAACGCCTGCACGCTCGATGCATTGGCCCTGCTGGGCGAGCACGCGCGGGGCATCGCCGTCGTCGACCAGGATGTTTCGCACGAAGAGCTCGACCGGCTTGCCGCGCGCCGCATCTGCGGCCTGCGGGTGAACTTCGTCACGCCGCAATCCTGGGGCACGACCACTGCGCAGATGCTCATCACGCTCGCACGCAAGGTGGCTCGGCTGGGTTGGCACGTTCAGGTCTTCGTCCAGCCGGAGCAACTGGTCGAACTCGCACCCGTGCTCGCAGCGCTTCCGGTGCCATTGGTGATCGACCACATCGGCCGGATCGACCCGGCCGACGGCATCCGTGGCGAGGCCTACGCGGCGATGCGGCGACTGCTCGACGCCGGCGACACCTGGGTCAAGCTGTCTGGCGTGTACATGCGCTCGCGCGACGGCGCACCGGCCTATCGCGACTGCGCCGAAGTGGGCCGAGCGCTGGTCGAAGCGGCACCCGAGCGCCTGGTCTGGGGGAGCGACTGGCCTCACACCACGGAGAATCCGAACACCGTGAACGACGCCGACCTGGCCGATGTGCTCGCAGCCTGGTGCCCGAGCGTGGCGGTGCGCAACCGCATCCTGGTCGACAACCCGGCGAAGCTCTACGGCTTCGCGGCCGGTTGACTCGCCGAGCAGGCCGCCCCTTCCGAACCGTGGGCCCGGGCCCTCAAGGAGACTGACTTGTACCTACTGCACTCGCCCCAGGTGCTGGAACTCCAGACCTTCACCACCATGCCCGGGATCTTTCGGCGGCGAGAGCGGAGCACCTGGGCCGACGCCAACCGCGGCGGCCAAGCCACCGATTCCTTTCTCGAAGGCCCCGTGTTCGACGACGCCGGCAATCTCTACGTTTCGGACATTCCCTTCGGCCGGATCTTTCGCATAGACGCCGCGGGCGAATGGACGCAGGTTGCGGAGTACGACGGCGAGCCGAACGGCATGAAGTTCATCGACGCGCACACGCTTCTCGTCACCGACTACCAGAATGGACTGATGCGCGTGGACGTGCGCACCGGCCATGTCACGCCGCACCTGCAGCGGCGCAACACCGAGAGCTTCAAGGGCGTCAATGACCTCGTGCTCGACGCGCAGGGCAACATCTACTTCACCGACCAGGGCCAAAGCGGATTGCACGATCCGTCGGGCCGGCTCTATCGGCTGCGCCCGAATGGGCAGCTCGACCTGCTGCTGTCCAACGTGCCGAGTCCGAACGGCGTAGCGCTGTCCCCGGATGGCAGGCTGCTGTATCTCGCAGTGACGCGCGGCAACTGCATCTGGCGCGTTCCGTTGCTGCCCGACGGCAGCGTGGCCAAGGTGAGCCAGTTCTTCACGTCCTACGGCCCCAGCGGCCCCGATGGACTCGCGGTCGACACACAGGGGCGCCTGCTGGTCGCCAATCCTGGCCTCGGCTATGTGTGGGTGCTCAACCAGCGCGCGGAACCCGTGATGGTGCTGCGCGGCCCGGCCGGTGCGTCGACGACCAACATCGCATTTGGCGGGCCCGACAGAGCGACGCTCTTCGTGACCGACTCCACCCACGGCAACGTGCTGAAGCTGGTGCTGGATACACCTGGCGTCGCACTGCACCGCGGATCACTGCCCGGACAGCAAGCAGAAAATACCGATCGTTGAATTGAACTGACGTCCTGGCGACCAGGCCCAAGGTCAATGAGTCTGGGCCAATTTGCGAACGCCCCCTTCAGACGCACCCGGCGCATGACCCCTGCGACTGGACCACCGGGAGTCAGACCCAAGCCGCTCGCTGGCTGGCTATCGATGCGTCGCCCTGTCGCTACAGCGGCCTGCTCAGGAAGGCCCTGGCAGGGCCGTCGAGCACACGCGGTTGCGCCCACCCGCCTTGGCCGCATACAAAGCCTTGTCCGCGGCGCGGATCAGTTCTTTCGGCTGTGCCGCTCCGGGCACGGGCTTTTGTGCGTCCACGCCGGCGCTCAACGTCACGAAGCCGTCCTCGGTGCCGGCATGAACGATCTTCAGGTCGCGAACGGCGCTGCGGATGCGCTCCGCCAGGACGACGGCGCCCGCCACGTCGGTGTTCGGCAGCAGCACCGCCAGCTCCTCTCCGCCATAGCGCGCCGTCAGGTCACCCGGACGGTGGCCCGCGACCTTGGCGATGGTGCGGGCGATGGTCTGCAGGCACTCGTCCCCCGCCGCGTGGCCGTAGATGTCGTTGTACTGCTTGAAGCAATCCACATTCATCATGATCAGCGCCAGCGTGCTCGCATTGCGCATCGCGCGGCCGAACTCGTTGTCCAGCGCCACGTCGAACTGCCTGCGGTTCGCGAGCCCGGTCAGCCCGTCTTCCATGGCCAGCGTGTTGAGCGTCTTGTTGAGCGTCTCCAGCGCGTCGCGCGCTTGCCGCAGTTCGGCCTCGGTCCGTATCTGGAGCTGGAACTGGTGCACCAGGCGCCATCCGACAAAACCAACGGCGAGCGCGAGCAGCAAGACACCCGTCGAATGCCAAAGCGTTTCGCGCCACCATTCGGCCAGGATCTCGTCCTTGGACAAGGCCGCCGTCACGAACAGCGGATAGCTCTCCAGGCGCCGGAAGTTGTTCAACCGCGTCACGCCGTCCTGCGCTGACGTGAGATAGGCCATTCCGGCCGACCCTTGCGCGGTGTAGGCGCGAAAGAGTTCGGTTTCCCGCATGTCCCGTCCGACCATCTCGGGGCTGTAGGGCCGGCGGGTCATCATCGTGCCGTTGTCGAGTATCAGCGCCACGGCGCCGGCCTCGCCGATGTCCAGGCTGTCGTAGAACTTCATGAAGAAGTCGATGTCGATGGTTGCGAGCGCCACCCCCGCGAAGCGGCCGTCTGCATGGTTGATGCGCCGCGACACCGGCACCAGCAGCTCGCCGCTGGTGCGGCTCTTCACCGGGACGCCGATGTGCGGTCCGCGGTCCTCGTGCGTACGGTGGAAGATGAAGTATTCCCGGTTCGCATTGTTCAGGTTCTGCGGCGGTGTGCGGCGCGAGTTGGCGACCCAGTTGCCGTCCTGGTCGTAGACGTGCAGGCCGTCGAGCTGCGGAAATTCTTCGACTCGCGTGGCGAGCACCTCGCGAAGCCGCTCGACGGCCGCCGGGCTGGTGCCGTCGTGCTCGACGCGCTCCACGATGCCGAACAACGCCGAATCAGCCGCCTTGAGCGTGTCGTTCGCCTGCTGCGCCATGGCGCGCGCGAGGTTCGACGCCGCCACGTTCATCTGCCGCAGTTGTACCGTGCGCGAGTGCCAGCTGTTCCAGAAGTCAATCGCCAGGAGGGTGACGCAGACAACGACCACGAAGGCCGTCGTGCGAAAGGTCATCGAGGGGCGACGGAACATCAGGTGCGACGGTATCGACCAATAAAGCTCTTGTCGTACTTTGACACATATTCCCGTCGACCGCCTCCTTGATCGACTAGGCGTACTGCAGCGAACGTGAAGCCGTGGCGCCTACGAGCGAACGCGCGCCGCGGGCCATCCGAGCCGGCCGGAGATTTCCGCTGCCGCATCGCGAACGGCTTGCGCAGCGCTGGAGTTCCAGTTCGCCGAAAAACCGTCCTGATGTCCGAGCGCGGTGATGACGACGGCGGGGTTTCCTTCGTGATCCAGGGCGGGGGCACTGAAAGCGTTGACGCCGGGAATCGGCTTTCCCTCGGCGCGCGTGACGCCATGGTCACGCAGCTCCGCAACAGCCTCCCGGAGTTCCTTGGCCTTCGGCTTCAGGAGGGGCGCCTTCCGGTCTTCCGGGTCTCCGAGCGCCACCGCCATGGCCCTCTCGATGCGTTCGGCGGGCAGCACGGCGGCAAAGGCGCGGCCGGTGGCCGTGCCGAGTATCGACATCACGGTTCCCGCGCGCATGGAGACGTGCAGCGGTTCGCGCGCCTCGATCATCCGGATGATCGTCGGCCCGAAGTTGCCCCAAATGGCCACCGCGACCGCATGCCCGGTCGATGCCGCAAGCTGCTGGGCGATGGGCAACGCGACCCGCACAGGGTCCAGTTGGTGCAGGCATGTCAGTCCCAGCTGCAATGCGGCCGGGCCGAGTGCATAGCGGCCGGTTTCGGATTCCTGTTCGATCAATCCGAGCTTGCCGAAGCTCACCAGATACGGGTGCGCGCGTGAAGCGGGCAGCCCGGATCGACTCGAGAGATCTCTGAGCGTCAACGGGGTCTGGCTATCGGCCAAGGCCTGCAACAGGCGCCCGCCAACCTCGATCGCCTGGACGGCACGCTGCGCCTTGTCTTCCTTCCCTGCTCCTCTTTCGGGATCGTTGTCTCGCATATGGCCTTTCAAGTTTGCGTCTAGTTTGCCCAGGCGATTTGCCCCCGAGCGACGGTCGCCGAGTCGCGAACATAGGGAAAACACCAAATTCCCCATACGCAAATTAGTTTGCCATAAACAAATTCACATCGCATACTGCAAACGCGTTTGTTTTAGACAAATCACGATTCAAGGAATCCCGCATGAACACCCCCAAGAAATTCGCCTCGCAGGCCGACCTCGAAGAGAAGACGATCAGCTTCACAAAGCTCTCGGACCACGCCTGGGCCTACACCGCCGAAGGCGACCCGAACACCGGCATCGTCATTGGCGACGATTGCGTGCTGGTGGCCGACACCCAGGCCA
Source organism: Variovorax paradoxus (assembly GCF_040544635.1). Lineage (GTDB taxonomy): Bacteria > Pseudomonadota > Gammaproteobacteria > Burkholderiales > Burkholderiaceae_C > Variovorax > Variovorax paradoxus_R. The sequence continues at coordinate 6,156 of NZ_JBEPKJ010000022.1, read as the reverse complement.
CGCCGGCCATGGCGCAAGACGTGGTCAGGCGCATTCGCGAGGTGACCGACAAGCCGATCAAGTACGTCGTCCTGACCCACTATCACGCGGTGCGCGTGCTCGGCGCGAGCGGCTTCAATCCGCAGCAGATCATTTCGAGCCAGGACACCCGTGACCTGATCGTCGAGCGCGGCGAGCAGGACAAGGCCAGCGAAATCGGCCGCTTCCCGCGCCTGTTCCAGAACGTGGAGACGGTGCCGCCGGGACTGACCTGGCCCACCATGACCTTCACCGGCAAGATGACGCTGTGGCTAGGCAAGCTCGAGGTGCAACTGCTGCAGCTCGGCCGTGGCCATACCAAGGGCGACACGGTGGTCTGGCTGCCGCAGGATCGCGTGCTGCTCAGCGGCGACCTGGTCGAGTTCGATGCCACGCCCTACGCGGGCGATGCCTATTTCAAGGATTGGCCACAGACACTCGAGAACATCGCGGCGCTGAAGCCTGCCGCGCTGGTTCCGGGCCGCGGTCCTGCCCTGTTGGGCGAGGAGCAGGTGGCAGCCGGCCTCAAGGCCACCGGCGGTTTCATTGCCGACGTGCGCGCCTGCGTCGAAGCCGGCGTGGCCGCCGGCAAGGACCTCCATGCGGTCTACCAGGACACCTTCACCACCCTCAAGCCCAAGTACGGCCACTGGGTCATCTTCGACCACTGCATGCCGTTCGACGTGACGCGCTGCTACGACGAAGCCACCCAGTACCCGGACCCGCGCATCTGGACGGCCGAACGCGACATCGAGATGTGGAAGACGCTGGAGGGCTGAACCGCCCCGCGCCGCAGGAGACAAGACCATGCAACTGAATGAACTTGCGTTCCGCAAGGGGGAAGCCGTCGACTACCAGAAGCTGGTGTTCGACTACGCCCGCCATCCCGACCAGGACGCCCCGACGCCGGCGCGCCGCCCGGTGGTCGTCGTCGGCGCAGGCCCCGTGGGGTTGGCGCTGGCCATCGATCTGGCGCAGCGCGAGATTCCGGTGGTCCTTCTGGACAACGACAACACGCTGTCCACCGGCTCCCGCGCCATCTGCTTTGCGAAGCGCACGCTCGAGATTTTCGATCGGCTCGGATGCGGCGACCGCATGGTCGACAAGGGCGTGTCGTGGAACGTCGGCCGCGTGTTCTTCAAGAACGAGGAGATCTACAGCTTCGACCTGCTGCCGGAAACGGGACATGCGCGCCCCGCCTTCATCAACCTGCAGCAGTACTACGTGGAAGGCTTCCTGGCCGAGCGCGCGTCCGGGTTGCCGCTGATCGACCTGCGCTGGAAGAACAAGGTCGCGGGCGTCGTGCAGCACGCGGACCATGTCGAGTTGACGATCGAGACCCCCGATGGTCCGTACCGGCTCGAGGCCGGCCATGTGGCGGCCTGCGATGGGAGCCGCTCGAGCATGCGCGCGCTGCTGGGGCTGGAAAGCAAGGGGCGCCAGTTCAAGGACCGCTTCCTCATTGCCGACGTGAAGATGAAGCTCGACCGGCCGGCCGAACGCTGGTTCTGGTTCGATCCCGAGTTTCACCGCAACCAGAGCGTGCTGCTGCACATGCAGCCCGACAACGTCTGGCGCATCGACTTCCAGATCGGCTGGGACGCCGACCCCGAAGAAGAAAAGAAGCCCGAGAAGATCATTCCCCGCGTCAAGGCGCTGCTGGGCGAAGACGCGCAGTTCGATCTCGAATGGGCGAGCGTCTACACCTTCTCGTGCCTGCGGATGGATCGGTTCCGGCAGGGCCGCGTGTTCTTCGCCGGGGATTCGGCGCACGGCGTCTCCCCCTTCGGCGCCCGCGGTGCCAACTCGGGCGTGCAGGACGCGGAGAACCTGGCGTGGAAGCTTGCCGCGGTCTTGCAGCACCAGGCCCCCGACGCGCTGCTCGACAGCTACGGTCACGAGCGCGAATACGCCGCCGACGAAAACATCCTCAATTCGACGCGCGCCACGGACTTCATCACGCCCAAGAGCGAGATCAGCAGGCTGTTCCGGGACGCGGTGCTGGAGCTTGCGAAGTCTCACGCCTTTGCGCGCACCCTGGTCAACAGCGGCCGGCTGTCCTTGCCGGCCACGCTGCGCACGTCGGCCTTGAACACGCCGGACACCGACGCCTTCGAAGGGGGCATGGTGCCGGGTGCCGTGGCGGCGGACGCGCCGGTGATCCGCGCCGACGGAAAGGCAGGCTGGCTGCTGCAGGAAGCAGGCAGCGGCGCATTCACAGCCGTGGTGTTCGGCGACGGCGAGACGGTGGACCGCGCGGCACGCGCCGTGGCCGAAGCTGGCGCCGCCGGCGTGCCCGTCGCGACGGTACGCATCCCGATCGATGAAGCCCACGCGCTGGCAGCCCGACGCTACGACGCGCGAGCCGGCACGGTCTACCTGCTGCGCCCCGACCAGCACGTGTGCGCACGTTGGCGCCAGGCCGACGCCGGCATCGTGCGTGCCGCGCTGCATCGCGCGCTCTGCAACGCCTGAAGGATCCCTGCCATGCCGCAAGCCACCGCCGCGCGCCTGACGACCGCACCGAACATCGATGTGCCGGACGATTTCTACGAGGCACTGATCGACGCGCACCAGGGCCTCTCCACCGACGAAAGCCACGCCTTCAATGCACGGCTGGTGCTCGTCCTGGCCAATCACATCGGATCACTGCCCGTGCTGCGCGAGGCATTCGCCGCCGCAACACACGGCTGAAATTACCCCTCACAACCAACGGAGACAAACCCATGATTCGCCTTTTCCTGACCGGCCTGGCACTGGCCGCAACCACCCACCTCGCCGTCGCGCAGGACAGCAAACCCATCGAATGGGTCGTTGGCTATGCCGCAGGCGGCGGCTCCGACTCCGTCGCACGTGCCACGGCCGAGGCGATGTCGAAGAGCCTGGCCCGGCCCGTCGTCATCAACAACAAACCTGGCGCGGCGACCAACATCGCTGCGGACTATGTTGCCCGCTCGAAGGACTACGGCAATGTCATGCTGACGGCCGACTTCGCCACGCTCGCAGCCAACCCCTTCCTGTTTTCCAAGCTCAGCTACAGCGCCGAGAAAGACCTTGCGCCGGTCGGCATGCTGGCGCGCTTTCCGCTCGTTCTGGTGGTCGGCCCCCAGGTGCCGGCGAAGAACTTCAAGGAGTTCATCGCGTGGGCCAAGGCGCAACCCGGCGGCGTGAACTACGCTTCGGCCGGTGCCGGAAGCCCGCACCATCTGGCGACCGAGTTGCTGCGCGAGAAAACCGGCATCGCGATGGCGCACGTCGCGTATCGCGGCGCAGCGCCCGCAATGCAGGACATCCTCGGCGGCCAGGTGCCCTTCATGATGGTCGACACTGCCAGCGGCAATCAGTTCGTGCTGGCCGGCAAGGTCAAGGCCATCGGCGTCGCGAGCGCAAAGCGCATTGCAACGCTGCCCGACGTGCCGACGCTGGCCGAGCAAGGGCTGACCGATTTCGAGGCATATGCGTGGCAGGGACTCGCAGTGCCAAGCGCCACCCCTCCCGAAACTGTGGCGAAACTCAACAAGGCTTTGGTCGACGCACTGAATTCGACCGCGGTGAAAGCACGCTTTCTCGCACTGGGCGTGGAGGGATTGCCCGGCACACCGGAAGACATGGCCAAGTATGTCAAGGACGAGCGCGAACGTTGGGGCCGCCTCATCAAGGCGAACAACATCAAGGTCGATTGACCTTTTGCCGTTCCGGAACGCCCTCGCCTCACACGCCTGCAAGTGTGAAGTATTTCTCGGAAATGGTTTTAATTCATAAGCAAGTAGTTGCGACCGGGTTGCACTTGCAGCTAGATTCCGTCGACCAAAAATGGCCGGCATTTTTGGAAGAGCAAGCGCCGGCACCCGGAGAATCGAATGCCCCTCTTGTTCTTGATGAGGCTGCTGCATGCGCGGCTTCCGGTTCATGTTTCTGACCCGCAGGACATCCGGCATGTCTCGGTGCTCCTGGCGACGGGTTTGATCGAAGCCGAGATCCAGGCGCTCGAGTCAACCGTTCGATACGCAACCTCGCGTGTCGCCACGGTGGGTCGTATCACGGAGGCTGGCCTTGCCGAACTTTCGAAGATGAGAGATGCCCGATTTCGTGAGGGAGGAACCGGCTAGCGTCAGTCATCGAGATCGTCGGCTTTGCGCCATGCCAGTGCTAATGACCCGGCGGACGCGCAGCTGCCTAGGGGAATGCCCCGATTGCTGCTTCAGAAGCCTCAAATTCCGTTTGAATTCGAGAACTATTTACCTTTTTTGTTTACATAGGATAACTAACACTTCGGTTTTACACGCTCGCTACACTTGAAGTCGGCGAAGAGGGTCTCAGAAGAAGCACTCGATGAAATACCGCTACCTCGCGCAGCGACCTGCAAAGCCACACGAGCGCCCAATCACCCGTACCGCATCCAACGCGGGCGCGGGTGCAGCCGGCGGCCTTTACGGGCACGGCGTTCCCTTCGCAATACTGGCCATTGCGGCCGGCTTTGCGCCGAACGCCGCCCTGGCGGCCTGCACCACTGTTTCGGGCGCGCGAGTCCAGGCCACTCTGTCATCGACCTGCTCTGCCGCGGGTATCTTCAACGGCTTTGGTGCGACCAATAACACTGGTGCGCTGGCTGCGCTGACGGGCGGCGTGATCGACGCGGCTGCCGCCGTGACGCTGCCGCTGTCCCGAAACAACGCAGCAGGCGCGTATGCCTCCGACGCAGGTTCGCGAATCGACCTGCAGGACGGCGCCACCATCACCAGGGATGGCACGGCCGGTTCAGGCAACATGGGCCTGCGTGCCCGCCTCGGTGGCGTCATCACCGTCAACGGAACGCTGTCGGTCAACTTGCCCAACGGGTCGACCAATCATGGCGTGTTGACGGAAGACAGCGGCACCCTCATCACCCTGAACGGCCCGGTCGACATCACGATGCGCAGCGGCAGCGCCTTTGCCCCGGGGATCCGCGCCCGCTTCGGCTCGGCCGTGGTGGCCAATGGCACCGTGACCATCAACACCGCGGGTGCCAACAGGTCGGATGCAGTCGCGGCGGCCGATTCGGCCACGATCACACTGAATGGTGCGCTGGATCTCACGACCAGTGGCGAGCAGGCCTCCGCCGTGAAAGTCACCTCGGCGGGCCGCATCACCTACAACGGCTCGGCCACTTTCAACATCAGCAGCGTCAACGGATCCGGAATCCGGGCGGTCACGGGCGGCATAGCGACTGCCAATGCGTCTTCGAACACGTCGATCAACGTCACCGGCGTCAACGGCCAAGGGATCTCTTCGCGGGACCCCGGCTCCCAGGTGAACCTGGCGGGCAGCACGCTCATCAGCGTGAGCGGCGCCACACAAGCCGACTTTCCCAGCGGCAATCTGGAGTCCTACGCCGCCGGCCTGCTGGCCGATCTGGGCGGCGCCATCGCGTCGACAGGCGCGCTTCGCATCAGCACCACCGACGCGACGAGCTATGGCGCTCTGCTGGCCGGCAGCAACTCCACCATCGCGGCCACGGGCGGCGGCACGGTCAACGCAGCAGGCGTTGCCATCGGTTTTCTGGCCGGCGCAGATCAACAGGCCAGCTTCGACGGCTTTGCCATCGGCAATACCTCGGGCGATCTGATCCAGGTCAACGCCGCGACCGGCAGCTCTTCGCTTGCGCTGACCAACAGCACGGCATCGGCCGTCTCGGGTAGCAAACTGCTGAACGTGACGAACGGCAGTACGTTTGCGCTGACCGCCAACCGCAGCACACTGAGCGGAGACATCGCGGCGGAAGCCGGCAGCGCCGTGAGCATGAGTCTGCGGAACGGCTCGAGCCTGACCGGTGCCATCGATCCGGTGACCTTGGCCATCGACGGCACCAGCCGGTGGACGATGACCGGTAATTCCGATTTGAGCGGCCTGACCCTTGCCGGGCGCATCGACTTCCAGGCACCCGGCACGGCCTTTGTTCCCAAGACCTTGACCGTCAGCGGCAACTGGATCGGCCAGGGCGGAACGGTGCGGCTCAATACCTCGCTTGGAGATTCGGGCTCGCAAACCGACCGCGTCGTCATCGATGGCGGCACGGTCACCGGCAGCACCAACCTGCAGATCAACAATGTCGGAGGCCTGGGCGCCCTGACTGCCGGCAACGGCATCGAGGTGGTGAGC
>NZ_JBEPKJ010000021.1:0-55148 GCF_040544635.1 Variovorax paradoxus | reverse complement strand
GCCATGGTGTCGACCACCTGGCCCACGACGTTGCCGCCCTTGATGGCCACTTCGGAGGCCGAGAGCGCGAGTTGATTGGCCTGGCGGGCGTTGTCGGCGTTCTGCTTGACGGTCGAGGTGAGCTCTTCCATCGAGGCGGCGGTCTCTTCCAGCGAACTGGCTTGCTCCTCGGTGCGCGAAGACAGGTCCTGGTTGCCTGCGGCAATCTGGCCCGAGGCGGTGGCGATGGCGTCGGTGCCGGTGCGCACACCGCCGACCACGGCGGCCAGGCTCGTGTTCATGTTCTTCAACGCCTGCATCAGCTGACCCGTTTCGTCGGTGGACGACGATTCGATGTGGCTGGTGAGGTCGCCGTCCGCCACGGTTTGCGCCACCCGCACCGCTTCGTTCAGCGGGCGCGTGATGCTGCGCGTCAAGAGCCATGCGAGCACGGCACCGAGCAGCAGCGCGATCACGGCCAACACGATCACGTTGGCGCGGCCCGCGCGGTTCAGGCTGTCCACGGCCTCGGCCGCCTTGTCGATGCGCTCGGCCTGGTGCGTCAGCATGCTGCGAATGCTCGCGTCGTACACGTCGAGCATCGGCACCAGCTTGTCGTTGGTGAGCCTGGCGGCCTCGTCCTGCTTGCCTTCGGCCTTGAGCTTGAGGATGGTGTTGCGCAAGCCCACGTACTGGGTGCGCTTTTCCTTGATGTCGGCGCTGATCGCCTGTTCCTCGGGCGAATCGAGCATGGCCTCGAGCTTGGTTTGCGTCTCGGTGATGCCCGCACTGGTCTTGGTCATGTGCTTCTGCAGATATTCCTGCACTTGCGCATCGTTGCTCTTGACCAGCGCGAAGGTGCGCACGCTGTTGCTGCTGGTGTTCAACAGCCAGTTGGCCGCCAGCCGCTCTTTCACGAGCGAGCGTTGCACCATCTCCTGCACCGCGGTGCCTACGCCTTGCAAACGGAACACACCGATGCCTGCAATGCACGCCATGAGGGCCAGCACCAGCGCAAAACCAATGCCAAGCCGTGTGCCGATTTTCAGGTTCTTCATTTCGGTTGCTCCGTGTGCGTCAGGTCAGATGACTTTTTCGATCAGGCCCATCTCGTCGCTGGACATCAGCTTGTCGATGTCCACGAGGATCAGCATCCGCTCGTCCAGCGTGCCCAGCCCGATCAGGTAGTCCGTGTCCAGCACGGCGCCCATCTCCGGCGCAGGCTTGATCTGCTCCGCACTCAGCGTGATCACGTCCGACACGCTGTCCACCACCATGCCCACCACACGCCCGCCGATGTTCAGCACGATCACCACCGTGAACTGGTCATAGGTCGGCGCGCCCAGTTGGAACTTGATGCGCATGTCGATGATCGGAACGATGATTCCGCGCAGGTTCACCACGCCCTTGATGTATTCCGGCGCATTGGCAATGCGCGTCACCGCGTCGTAGCCGCGCAGCTCCTGCACCTTCTGGATGTCGATGCCGTACTCTTCCTGGCCCAGCGTGAAGGTCACGACCTCCAGCCGGCTGGAAGCGGCAGGCGCCGGGGCCCCGCGGTGGTGTTGTTGTGGGGCGGTCATGATCTCTGCCATATAAATTCCTTCAGCTGAACTTCTGCATGATGCGAACGAGCTTCTGCCCGTACTGGGGATCGGTTGCGTAGCCGGCCTTCTGCAGGCCATGCGCCGCCTCGGCCGGCGTGTCGGCCGCCAGCACGTTGGCGTAGCGCGGATTGCGCGTAATGAACTTGGCGTAGTCGGTAAAGGCTTCGTCGTACGAGGCGTAGGCCCTGAACTTCGCGCGCACGCGCTGCGGTTCGCCGTCCACGTACTCGGTCGTGGTGGTTTCCACCACGGGGCCCTTCCAGCTGCGGTCGGCCTTGATGCCGAACAGGTTGAAACTCTGGGTGCCGTCGTCGGCGCGGATCTCCCGCTTGCCCCAGCCCGATTCGAGCGCGGCCTGCGCAAGAATGAGCGGCGCGGGCACGCCGCTGGCGGCGCTCGCCACCTGCGCGGAACCGCCCATGCGCTGCACGAAACTGTCGACGTTGCCCTGCAGCGATGCCACGGCGCCCTGCGCGGAGCGATCGCTGTTGCGCTGGTAGATGCCCAGATCGACCGATGCGGCCGGCTGTCTCGGCGGCACGGCCGACGAGGGTGACGAGGACCACGAGGGCGACGAGCCCAGCGGAATGCCCGCCTGCGGCGTGAGTGGAATGCCCGCGCGGGGCGCGAGCGACATGCCCTCGGTGCCGCCTTCGGACTCACCGCCCGACGCCGAGGCGCGGCTGAGTTGCGCGAGCATCGCCTCGGCCAGGCCCACGCCGCGGCCCGAGAGGTTCTGCGCAAGCTGCTGGTCGAGCATCGACAGGTAGACCTTCTCGTCGCGGTTCTCGAGCAGGCCGCTCGAAGGCGTGGCCTCGCGCATGCTCTTGAGCACCATGTTCATGAACAGCGCCTCGAACTGCCGCGAGACCTGCTTCAGGCCCTCTTCGGGCGAGGTGCGAACGGTGTGCCGCAATGCATCGACGCTCTGTACGTCGAGTGCAAGCCGCTGGTCCAGCGCGCCGCTGCTTCTGCTTTCCGTGATTGCCATGCCGGTACTCAGATGATTTCGAGCTCGGCGCGCAGCGCGCCGGCGGATTTCATGGCCTGCAGGATCGACACCAGGTCTTGCGGATTGGCGCCCAGGCTGTTCAGGCCCTTGATCACGTCGGCCAGCGAGGCGCCGCCGCGCACCATCTGCAATGCGCCGCCGCCCTGGTTGATGGAGATCTGCGAGGTCTGCCCGACCACGGTCTGTCCGCCAGAGAATGCATTGGGCTGGTTCACCACGGGCTCGGTGTTGATGACCACCGAGAGGTTGCCGTGCGCCACCGCGCAGTCGTTCACGCGAACCGCCTGGTTCATGACCACGGAGCCGGTACGCGCATTGACGACCACGCGCGCCACGGCTTGCGTCGGCGTGACCTCCAGGCTTTCGAGCTGCGCGAGAAAGCCGACGCGCTCCTGCGGCGCGGGGGCCTGCACATGGATCACGCGGGCATCGAGTGCCTGCGCTGTGCCCGGCCCGAACTGCCGGTTGATGGCATCGACCGCCCGCTGCACCGTGCCGAAATCGGACCGGTTCAGTTCGAGCGAGAACATGCCCTCGCCGCCCACCGGCGCCTCGACACCGCGCTCGACCAGTGCGCCGGCCGGAATGCGGCCCGAGCTCAGCTGGTTGATCTGGGCCTTGCTGCCGTTGGCCGATGCGCCCGCGCCGCCGACCACCATGTTGCCCTGCGCAATGGCATAGACCTGGCCATCGACGCCCTTGAGCGGCGTCATGAGCAGCGTGCCGCCGCGCAGGCTCTTGGCATTGCCCATCGACGACACCGTCACGTCGATGTTCTGGCCGGGCCGCGCGAACGAAGGCAGCGTGGCCGTCACCATGACCGCCGCCACGTTCTTGAGCTGCATGTTCACGCCCTGCGGAATCGTGATGCCGAGCTGCTGCAGCATGTTGTTCAGGCTCTGCGTGGTGAACGGCGTCTGCATGGTCTGGTCGCCGGTGCCGTCCAGGCCCACCATCAGGCCGTAGCCGATCAGCGGGTTGTCGCGCACGCCCTGGATGCTCGCCAGTTCCTTCAGCCGCTCCGCTTGGGCAGGTGAATGCAGGGCCATGGCGCACAGCGCCAGCAGGCCGATACGGCGCACGGTATTGCAGATGTTTTTCATGGTGCTAGAACGGCATGACATTCAGGAAAATGCGCTGCATCCAACCCATGTGCTGCGCTTCGTCGATGTAGCCCTTGGCCGTGTATTCGATGCGTGCGTCGGCCACCAGGGTCGACGGCACGGTGTTGTTGCCCGAGACGGTGCGCGGGTTCACCACGCCCGAGAACCGGATGTACTCGGTGCCCTGGTTGATGCCCATCTGCTTCTCGCCGCTGACCAGCAGGTTGCCGTTGCGCATCACATCCACCACCGTGACCGTGATCACGCCGTTGAAGGTGTTGTTGGCATTCGCGCCGCCCTTGGCGTCGAGCTTGTTGCCGCCGGACAGCTTGGCGTCCTGGCCGTTCAGCAGCGAGCCCAGCAGCTTCGGGATGCCGCCGGCAAAGTCCGCGGCCAAGCTGCCTGTGCGGCTTGCCGAAGCGCCCGAGTTCTTGCTGGCGTTGACCCGCTCGCTGATGACGATGGTCAGGATGTCGCCGACGTTGCGCGGCCTGCGGTCCTCGAACAGCGCACTGCCGCCGGGGCCCTCCTGGAAGATCGCGCCGTTCGCACGCCGCGGCGCAGAAGCCATGTTCTCGGCTCGCGCCGTCATCGGCTGGTGCACCAGCGGCTCTCGCGGAACCTGCGCGCAGCCCGAGGCCAGCACGACGGCAACCGACAGCACCAGGCGCAGGTTGAGGCAGCTCATAACTGGGCGAGGCGCTGCAGCATCTGGTCCGAGGTCTGGACCGCCTTGCTGTTGATTTCGTAGGCGCGCTGCGTGGCGATCATGTTCACCAGCTCTTCCACCACATTGACGTTCGATGCCTCGACATAGCCCTGGCTCAGGATGCCGGCGCCGTCGATGCCGGGGTTCACCTGGTTCGGTGCGCCGGAGGCGTCGGTTTCCGCATAGAGGTTCTCGCCCTTGCTCTGCAGGCCGGCGGGGTTCAGGAACGTGGCCAGCTGCAGCTGACCGACCTGCACCGTGTTGGTTTGCCCGGCCTGCGTGATCGACACGATGCCGTCGCGGCCGATGGTCAGGCTGGTGGCGTTCGCGGGCAGCGTGATGGCCGGCTGCACCGGAAAGCCGCTGGCGGTGACGAGCTGCCCGTCGCGGTCGGTCTGGAAGGAACCGTCGCGCGTGTACGAGGTGGTGCCATCGGGCATCAGCACCTGGAAGAAACCGCCGCCGTTGATGGCGACGTCCGTCGGCTTGTCGGTCTTGGTGAGGTTGCCCTGCGAGTGGATGCGCTCGGTGGCGACCACATGCACGCCGGTGCCCACTTGCAGGCCTGAAGGCAGGCGGGTCTGGTCCGAGGTCTGGCCGCCGACCTGGCGCAGGTTCTGGTACATCAGGTCCTCGAACACGGCACGGCTTCGCTTGAAGCCCGTGGTGCCGACGTTGGCGAGGTTGTTCGACACCACGTCGAGTTGGGTCTGTTGTGCATCGAGACCGGTCTTGGCGATGTAGAGCGAGCGCATCATGGTGAAAAATTCCTTGGGAGTTGTGTAGAGCGCAGGCTTAGCCGTACGCCAGCAGCTTGTTGGCCGATTGCGCGTTCTCGTCCGCGGTGCGCATCGACTTCATCTGCATCTCGAAGCTGCGGGCGTTGGCGATCATGGCTACCATGGCCTCGACGCCGTTGACGTTGCTGCCCTCGACGGCGCCGGTGGTCACGGTCACTGCGGCGTCGGCTTCCGCCGGCTGCAGGCCCTCGCGCATGCGGAACAGGCCGTCGTCGCCGCGCACCAGGTCCGCAATGGGCGGGTTGACCAATTTCAGGCGGCCGACCTCGGCGATGCCGATGGCCGGATCGCCGGCACCGCGCGCCGTGACCAGGCCGTTGGCGGCAATCGAGACGGTGGAGCCGGGCGGCACCACCAGTGCGCCGGCATCGCCGAGCACCGGACGCGCGCCCATGGTCGTCAGCTGGCCTTCGGCGTCCACCTGCAGGTTGCCCACGCGGGTGTAGGCTTCGCCGCCGTCGGGCGTCTGCACCACGAGCCAGCCGTCGCCGTGCACCGCGACATCGAGTGCGCGGCCGGTTTCGGTCAACGGACCATGGCTGAAGTCGGCACCGGGCGTGGTGGCGACCACGTAGGCGCGAGTCGGTGCTTCTTCGCCGCCGGTCACCGGCACTGCGCGAAAGCTGTTGATCTGCGCGCGGAACCCGGGCGTGGAAGCGTTCGCCATGTTGTTGGCAACGGAGGCCTGCTGCTCCATGGCCTGCTTGGCGCCGCTCATCGCGACATACAGCATGCGGTCCATAAGCTACTCAGCGGATGTTGATCAGCGTCTGGACGACCTGATCCTGCGTCTTCACCGTTTGCGCGTTGGCCTGGTAGCTGCGCTGCGCGACGATGAGATTGACGAGCTCGGAGGTCAGGTCGACGTTGGATGCCTCCAGCGCCCCGGAGGCGAGCGAGCCCTGCTTGGTGCCCGAGCCCGGCGTTCCGGTGAGCGGCTGGCCCGAGGCCAGCGTTTCACCCCAGACGTTCTCGCCCTTCGGCTCCAGCCCGTTGGGGTTGGCGAACGAGGTCAGCACGACCTGGCCCATCAGCGTGGTCTGTTCGTTGGAGAACTTGCCGGTGATGGTGCCGTCGGGATTGATGGAGAACGAGGTCAGCGTGCCCGAGGTGTAGCCGTCCTGCTTGAGCGTCTTGATCTCGTTGGCGTTGCCGAACTGCGTGGTGCCCGAGAGGTCCACCGTGGAATTGAGCGCCACCGAGCCGTTGCCGAAGTTCATCGTCGGCAAGGTGATCGAGCCGCCCGCGGGCGTGAGCAGGTTGCCGTTGCCGTCGAAGGTCATCGTCGAGATGGGCGCGCCGGCGTTCAGCGCGGTGCCGTCGGCCGCGCCGTACACGTTCCAGGCATTGGGGCCGGACTTCACGAAGAAAACGCCGAGCTCATGCGGGTTGCCGAGCGAATCGAAGATCGGGCCGAGCGCGTTCGAATAATTGAAGGTGTCCGAATCGGTCGGAGAGAACGGTGTCTTGGTGGGCACCGTGCCGCGCGCGTCGAGATTGAAGGTGGCATCGATGGCGGTCGTGGCCCTCGGGCTCATGGCCGTGGTCTGGATCTGCAACGGGCCGGGCGTGCCGCCGTCGAGCCCGCCGGTAGCGGAAACGCCGTAGCCCGTCAGGCGCAGGCCGCCGCCGTTGACGATGAAGCCGTCCTTGTCGCGCGTGAACTGGCCATTGCGCGAATACATCACCTCGCCGCTCGGGCTGCTCAGGCGGAAGAAGCCGTCGCCGTTGAGAATCGCGATGTCCAGGGGCCGGCTGCTGGTCTGCACCGAGCCCTGCGTGAAGTTCTGCACGATGCCCGACACGGCCACGCCGAGACCGACGCGCGAGCCTGCATACACGTCCTGGAACGTTGCCGCGCCCGACTTGAAGCCGACGGTGTTGGAGTTGGCGATGTTGTTGCCGATGACGTCCAGGTTGGCGGCGGCTGCGGACAAGCCGCTGATGCCTTGAGAAAAGCCCATGATCGAATCCTTGTTTCAGTGCGAGGAAGAAGAAATGGAAATGGCCTGCGGCGCGCAGGCCGCTGCCGATGAAGAAGACATGCGGTCCGTGCTCAGAGGAACATGCGCACATCGGCCAGGCCGATGCTCTGGCCCGACATCAGTTCGAGCGTGACGCCGCTGGCGCCCTGCTTGACGGCGGCCACCTGCGAGAAGACCAGCGAGGTGGCCTCCACGGCGGTGCCGTTGTTGCTGGCCGAGACGGTGAAGCTGTAGGAGCCGGCCGGTGCCACGGTGCCGTCGTCGGCCTTTCCGTCCCAGCTGACGGCGTTGACGCCTTCGGTCATGGAGCCGAGCGACAAGGTGCGCACCGTGTTGCCGGCGGCATTGACGATCTTCACCTCGACGTTGCCGGCCGTATCCGGCAGCTGCACCGCAAAGGGCACGGCCGCCGGCTCCTCGCCGGCCTTCGGTTCCGTGGTGCCGATGGAGTTGCCGGGAGACAGCACGTTGTAGCCAATGAGCGATGCCGCCTGCAGCACCTGGTTGGCGCCGGTCTGGTTCACCAGGCCGCTGAGCGCAGTGTTGAGCCGCTCGATGCCGCTCACGGTGCTCATCTGCGCGAGCTGGGAGGTGAGCTCGGCGTTCTCCATCGGGTTGAGCGGGTCCTGGTTGTTGAGCTGCGTCACCAGCAGCTTGAGAAAGCGCTGTTCACTGTCCGTTTCCGAGACGTTGCTGCCGCTCTTTGCGGCGGTGGCTGCGTTCAGTCCGGAGATGGAGGAGGTGTCGGAAATGGCCATGGTTTTTTGTTTCGATGTACGGGGGGAGTACGAGTTACTGGCCGATGCTCAGCGTCTTGACCATCAAGGTCTTGGCGGTGTTCAGTACCTCGACGTTGGCCTGGTAGCTGCGCGAGGCGGAGATCATGTTGGTCATCTCCTCGACCACGTTGACGTTGGGCATCGTCACGTAGCCTTCGGCATTGGCATGCGGGTTCTTCGGGTCGAAGACCATCTTCATCGGCGAGGAGTCTTCGACGACGCCGGCGACCTTGACGCCGCCGATGTCCTGCTGGCCCGAGGCGGCCACCTCGAACACGACCTGCTTGGCGCGGTAGGGCTTGCCATCGGGGCCGGCCACGCTTTCCGCGTTGGCAAGGTTGCTCGCCGTCACGTTCATGCGCTGCGACTGCGCGGCCATGGCGGAGCCCGCCACGTTGAAGATGTTCATGGAAGCGCTGGGATGCGGCATGCGTGGCTCTCCTTGGCTTACTGCGCTGCGGAGAGCAGCGACTTGATCTTGGCGCTGACCACCGTGAGGTTGGCTTCGTAGCGAAGCGCGTTGTCGGCGAAGTTGATGCGCTCGGCATCCATCTCGACGGTGTTGCCGTCGATGCTGGACTGGCTCGGCACGCGGTACAGCAGGTCGCTGTCGGGCATCGAAGACGGCGCCTGGGCCTGGATGTGGCGGGGCGACGTGGCGGCCATCTGCACCGACTGCCCCCCGCGACCCTGCTCTACTGCCTGCGTGAGGCGGCTGGCGAAATCGAAGTCACGCGCCTTGTAGTTGGGCGTGTCGGCGTGGGCGATGTTGGCGGCCAGCACTTCCTGGCGCTGTGTCCGAAGATTGAGTGCTTCGCGGTTGAACCGAAGCGCCGCATCCAGCTTGTCGATCATGTGTTTCCATCATTTGTGGCATCGCGTCCCTGGCGGGCATGGCGACTGATGGAAAGCGAGTCTATGCATGCACTGCTTTCGCAATGGCTCGAACAAAGGGGCATTTGGCGTGCACTTCGAATCTTCGGATCGGGGGTGTCTTCCTAGAATTGCCGGACACCCATGATGGAAAAAACCCACTCCCGCACGCGCCTGCTGAAGACCGTGCTGCCGACCCTGGCAGCAGGACTTGCCGCGGCAGCCTCCGTTGCCGCAGCGCCGCTCGCAGGCGACGCGCGTGCCGCCGTCGACAAGTTTCTGCAGGCGCAGACCGTCGGCTTGCCGGGCAAGGTCAGCATCCGCGTCGAGGCTCCCGGCTCGGGTGCGCTGCCGCCCTGCGATGCGCTCGAGGCTTTTCTGCCTCGCGGCGCCGCAGCCTGGGGCCGGGTGTCGGTCGGCCTGCGCTGCCATTCGGATTCGGACCAGAAGCCCTGGACGCGCTTCGTATTGGCCCATGTCGCGGTCGAGGGGCGCTACTTCGTCGCGGTGCGAAACATCGAAACGGGGCAGGCTTTCGGCGCGGGCGATCTCGCCGCGCGCACCGGCGATCTCACCGCCCTGCCCCGTTCGGTCGTCACCGATGCCGCGGAGCTCCAGGGCGTGGTGGCCGCCAACCGCATCGCATCGGGTGCGCCGCTGCGGCGCGAGCTGGTGCGCAGCGTGTCCGTGATCCAGCAGGGCCAGACGGTCAAGGTGGTGGCCGAGGGCCCCGGCTACAGTGTCAGTACCGAGGCCCGGGCGATGACCAGCGCCGGGGCGGGCTCGACGGTGCGGGCCAAGACCCTGGATGGCCGCCTGGTCAGCGGCATCGCCGATGAGGAAGGCCAGATCCGGCTGGCGCAGTAGCCGAATTCACGGCGCGATGCGCCATGCCCTAAAGTTTCGGCCCGAACTGCCGATACACAAGGCAGCCCTTTGAGGAACCATCTTGAAAATCGATCCATCCGCCCCTTCGGCCACACTGCTCACCCGAACGAACAAGAGCGCATCGTCCTCGCCAGCCAGCGGCACCGATGCCGTCCAGGGCGGCAAGGACGTGGTGCAGCTCTCGTCGGGCCAGGTGCATTCGCTGCCCGAAACGCCCAACGCCGACTTCGATGCTGCGCGCGTGGCCGCGATCCGCGAGGACATCCGGGCCGGGCGCTATGAAATTCATCCCGAGCGGATCGCCCGCGGCCTGCTGAGCAGCGTGCGCGAACTGCTGCAAGAAAACGGAAAGCTGTAACCGCCATGCTGGTTCATCTGTTGGCTGAAAAATCCTGCGTCGAAGAGTTCCTGTCTCTGCTCGACCAGGAAGCAGACGCCATGAAGAACGGCCGCTTCAAGGAGCTGCCCCTCTTGACCGAACGCAAGACCGGCCTGCTCGACCGCATGGCGGCACTCGACCAGGCCCGCGAGGCGGCCCAGGTGGCGCGCGGCTTCGAGCCCGGCCGCGCGGGTGCCGATGCGGCTGCTGCCGCCGATGGCGAAGCGTCGCTCGCGGCTTGGAGAACTCTGATGGAGCTTGCGCAGCAGGCCAGGGCCGACAACCGCCGCAACGGCTCGATGGTGTACAGCCAGTTGGATTTCACGCAAAACGCCCTGCATTACCTGCAGGCCAGCGCCCAGCCTTTTTATGGGCCGGACGGAATCCGCAGAGCCGCAGGCGGCACGGGAACCCGCCTGGCGGTCGGCTAGCCGGGAAACGGGGGAAAGGGCCGCCCCGAGCGGCCTCAGCCCTTGCGCGGTTTGCCCGACTTGGGCGCTTCGAACAATTCCGAAAAGAACGACGGGTCGACCTCGCCGGACGGGTTCGCAGGCGGGCTGCTCGCCTCGCCCGGTGGAAGCTCCTGGAAGTCCGACGAGGCGAAGTGGGGCGGAACGTAGACCCCGTGCTCGTCCCTCCTGACCAGGCCGCGGCGCTCCAGATCCCGCATGGTCTTGTTGACCTGCATTCTGGAAAGCCCTGAATAAGAGGCGATGACCGACTGGGTAATGCGCTTGTCGTAGCCGCCCCCGGTGCCCGGGGCCAGCACGGTGAGCTCATGCAGGATGCGGCTGATGAGCCGCTCGGACGAGGCCGACGAAATCTGCCGGATCTGCCTGCGCAGCACCGTGGTGCGCTTCATCACGACTTCGAGCAGGCCCATGGTCACCGCCGGATGCCGGTCGCACAAGGCCCGCAGTTCCAGCGTGGGCACCAGGTACAGGGAGGTGGGCAAGGCCGCCACCAGCGTGGCGCCCGGCTGGTACCGCTCATCGACCAGGGCGGAATTCAGGAACAGGTCGTCCTGCCGGATGAAATCGGTGGTGACGTCTCCGCTGTCCTCGCTTCCTTGCACCACCACCCGAAGCAGGCCGGTGGCGACACAGTAAACGTGGTTGGTCCACTCATCCGCACTCAACACGACTTCGTTGCGGCGGTAGGAACGAAGTTCTATACGCTGGACAAACGCGGCCCGCTCATCTTGGGGGACGCTGGCAATAAGGGGATGCAAATACATCGATACCGTCCATGGGCCGCCTTGCCACGCATGCTCTCAAGGCGGTTTGCCTGCAACTCTTCCCGTTCTCAAGTGTGAAAAATTACCTTCTTAATTAATATATTAACCGAAGTAACATCTTGACACGCAAATCGTAACGTTTGTCTCGCGCCAAATCTACCCTCGCCAGGCGCGCGACACCCACCATTGGCTTGTACCGCAGGCCAACACGAGCGCGGCGTAGGTGGTCATCGCGCCATCGCGCCCAAAAAATACCAACCCGCCCAGGAGCACCAGCGCTCCCACGCCGGCGTTGATTGCCCCCTGAACCCACCAGGTGGGTACCCCGGCGGCCCGGCGGACGAAAACCCGTCCCATCAGCGCGCACAGGAAGCCGACGGCCAGGGCGGGCGCCACGAAATTGAGCAGGTGGTTGAGAAGATCCAGCAGGGACATGAGGGAGAAAGGGAGAAGAGAGGGATGGAGGCCCGCCAGATAAAGCCAAGGGCGCTCGCGGCGCCCTTTCTGGTTTTCCTGATTACACGGCAAACCCCTCGGCAGCCGCATAGCTCCTGCTGATTTTATAATCAGGGGATATGTCAGTCTGGACCCTCGGGTTGAACCACACGACCGCGCCGCTCGATCTGCGCGGTCGTTTCGCGTTCGCGCTCGATCAACTGGCGCCCACGCTGCAGAGTTTGCGCAATTCGTTCGCCACCGGCCGCCATCCGCAGGTCGAGGCCGCGATCATCTCGACCTGCAACCGCACCGAAATCTACTGCGCCGCCGAGCACGCCGCGCTCGATCACACGGTGGGCTGGCTGGCCGAAAACGGCGGGGTGGCACCGGCGCTGCTGCGCTCGCACTCCTACACGCTGCACGACGACGAGGCTGCCCGCCATGCGTTCCGCGTGGCCAGCGGGCTCGATTCCATGGTGCTGGGCGAAGCGCAGATCCTCGGCCAGATGAAAGACGCCGTGCGCGCGGCCGAAACCGCCGGCGCGCTTGGCAGCACGCTCAACCAGCTGTTCCAGCGTTCTTTCGCGGTTGCCAAGGAAGTGCGTACCGCCACCGAGATCGGCGCGCATTCCATCAGCATGGCGGCCGCTGCGGTCCGGTTGGCCGGTCAACTCTTCGAAGACCTGCACCAGACACGCGTTCTGTTCGTGGGCGCGGGTGAAATGATCGACCTGGCCGCCACGCATTTCGCGGCCAAGGACCCGAAGTCGATCGCCATTGCCAACCGCACGCTCGAGCGCGGCGAAAAGCTGGCCTCGCGCTTCGGCGGCGAGGCGATGCGGCTGGCCGACCTGCCGGCGCGGCTCGCCGAATTCGACATCGTGGTGAGCTGTACCGCGAGCACGCTGCCCATCATCGGCCTGGGTGCCGTCGAGCGCGCGCTCAAGGCGCGCAAGCACCGCCCGATGTTCATGGTCGACCTGGCGGTGCCGCGCGACATCGAGCCCGAAGTGAAGGCACTGGAAGACATCTATCTCTACACCGTGGACGACCTCGCCCAGGTGGTGCAGCAGGGCCAAGCCAATCGGCAGGCGGCGGTGGCGCAGGCCGAAGTGATCATCGACGCCGGTGTGCAGAGCTTCATGCACTGGCTCGGCCAGCGCGGTACGGTGCCGCTGATCCAGCAGCTCAACGCCCAGACCGACGAGTGGCGTGCGGCCGAGATGGCCCGCGCGCGCAAGCTGCTGGCCAGGGGCGAACCGGTCGACGCGGTGCTCGAGGCCATGTCCCGCGGGCTCACGCAGAAGATGCTGCACGGCGCGCTGGCCGAACTGCATGCGGGCGACGCGGCTTCGCGCGAGCAAACGGCCCACACGATTTCGCGGCTCTTCCTGCGCAAAGAGCGTTAGCGACGCTTGCCGCAGCCGGCCCCGGCCCGTTGCCGCGGCCATCCCGCGCCTTGCCGCCGCGAGCCGCGCTCCCTCCTTCTTTTTCGGCCCCTTTCGACGTGAAACCTTTTCTGCGCCACCAACTCGAGCGCTACGCCCAGCGCCTCGGCGAACTCGACTTTCTGCTGTCGCGCGAAGACATCATGAGCGACATGGCGCAGTACCGCACCATCTCGCGCGAGCATGCCGAAATCACGCAGATCGCGGGCCGCTACGAACGCTACAAGCAGCGCGAGGCCGACATTGCCGGCGCGCGCGAAATGCTCGACGACCCCGACATGGCCGAGATGGCGCAGGAAGAAATCGCGGGTGCCGAAGCCGAGCTGATCCAGCTAGAGGAAGAGCTGCAGCGCCTGCTGCTGCCCAAGGACCCGGACGATTCGCGCAACGCATTCCTCGAAATCCGGGCCGGTACGGGCGGCGACGAATCGGCCCTGTTCGCTGGCGACCTGCTGCGCATGTACACGCGCTATTGCGAGCGCGCCGGCTGGCGCTGCGAGGTGGTGAGCGAGAGCGAGAGCGAACTCGGCGGCTACAAGGAAGTGGTGATCCGCATCGTCGGCAACGACGTGTTCGGCCATCTGCGCTTCGAGTCGGGCGGCCACCGCGTGCAGCGCGTACCGGCCACCGAAACCCAGGGCCGCATCCACACCAGCGCCTGCACGGTGGCCGTGCTGGCCGAGCCCGACGAAACGGTGGCGGTGCAGATCAACCCGGCCGACCTGCGCATCGACACCTACCGCGCGAGCGGCGCCGGCGGCCAGCACATCAACAAGACCGACTCGGCCGTGCGCATCACGCACATTCCGACCGGCATCGTGGCCGAGTGCCAGGACGACCGCAGCCAGCACCGCAACAAGGCGAAGGCGCTGCAGGTGCTCTCGGCACGCATCCAGGAGAAGGAGCGCAGCGAGCGCGCCGCCAAGGACGCCGCCATGCGCAAGGGGCTGATCGGCAGCGGCGACCGCTCGGACCGCATTCGCACCTACAACTTTCCGCAGGGCCGGCTCACGGACCACCGCATCAACCTCACGCTCTACAAGCTGCTGGCGATCATGGAAGGCGACCTTGGCGACGTGCTGGACGCCCTGCGCGCCGCGCGCGAGGCCGAGCAGCTGGCCGAGCTCGAATCGAGCCTGCCGGCGTGACGATGACGACCCCGCCCACCCCGGTGCCCGACGCGCCCGCCACCGTGGCGCAGGCATTGGCTGCGGCGGTGGCACTGGGCGTCGACAGGCTCGACGCACAGTTGCTGCTGCTGCACACGCTCGGCCGCGCGCCGCATGACCGCGCGTGGCTGCTGGCACACGACACCGACGCCATTTCCGGCGCGGCGTGGTCCGCGCTGGCGGCGCGGCTGTCTCGCAGGCTGACGAACGAGCCGGTGGCCTACCTGCTCGGCGAAAAAGAGTTTCACGGCCTTACCCTGCAGGTGGACGCGCGGGTGCTGGTGCCGCGCCCCGACACCGAAACGCTGGTCGACTGGGCCCTGGAATGCCTCGACGGTCGCAATGCGCCGCGCGTGCTCGACCTGGGCACCGGCAGCGGCGCCATCGCGCTGGCGCTGCAGCATGCGCGTCCGGACGCGCAGGTCGACGCGGTCGATGCCAGCGCCGATGCACTGGCCGTCGCCCAGGCCAACGCCCGGCGCCTCGGCCTGCCGGTGCGCTTCAGCCAGGCCCATTGGCTCGACGGTGCCGCCAGCGGCTACGCGATCATCGCCAGCAATCCGCCGTACATCGCCATCGACGACCCGCATCTGCCCGCGCTGCAGCACGAGCCCTCGGCCGCGCTGGTGGCGGGGGCCGACGGGCTCGACGACATCCGCCAGATCGTGCAGCACGCCCCTTCGCACCTCGCGGAAGGCGGCTGGCTGCTGCTGGAACACGGCCACGACCAGGCCGCCGCGGTGCGCCAGCTGCTCGAAACGCGGGGTTTCGCGGAAGTTCAAAGCCGCGATGACCTTGCCGGCATCGCGCGCTGTTCCGGCGGAATCTGGCGCCCGGTGAAATAATCCCCTCAAGCCCACTTTTTCAGGAGTCCCCATGTCCGACGCTCAACAACGCATCGACGATCTCGTCAAGACCAACGACCTCGTGCTCTTCATGAAGGGCAACGCGAGCTTTCCGATGTGCGGCTTTTCGGGCCGCGCGATCCAGATCCTCAAGGCGGTCGGTGTCGACACCAAGACGCTCAAGACCGTCAACGTGCTCGAAGACGACGGCATCCGCCAGGGCATCAAGGAATACAGCAACTGGCCGACCATTCCCCAGCTCTACGTGAAGGGCGAATTCGTGGGCGGCTCGGACATCATGATGGAGATGTACGAATCGGGCGAGCTGCAGCAGGTGCTGGGCGGCAGCAATCCGGCCTGATTTTTCTTCCGGGCCCGCGATGAGCCACGATCACGAAGACCACGCGCACGGTGGCAAGTCCGCATCGGCGTGGAAGCACGACGGCGTGCGCGTGATCGCGGCCAACCAGCTCGACGTCAACACGGCCCAGACGCCCGGCATGAACCGGGCGGCAGCCATCAACTTCGCCCGCGTCGGTGCGCAGAAGCTGTGGGCCGGCACCGTCACCATTCACGCCGATGCCAAGACCGGCGCCCATCACCATGGGCACCTCGAGTCGGTGATCTATGTCGTGCGCGGCCGGGCCCGCATGCGGTGGGGCGAGAAGCTCGAGTTCACGGCCGAAGCCGGGCCGGGCGATTTCATCTACGTGCCGCCCTATGTGCCGCACCAGGAAATCAATGCCAGCGCGACCGAGTCGCTCGAGTGCGTGCTGTGCCGCAGCGATGGCGAGGCGGTGGCGGTCAATCTCGATATCGAGCCGGTAGAAAAACCCGAATCGGTGCTCTGGGTCGACCCGACCCATCCGCACGGCGGAATCTGATCGTTTTTGCCGAGCCGAGTCATGGCACCATGGCACTCTTCGCCGTGCCACCATGACCCTGACCCACAGCCTGCTCATCATCATCCTGCTGATCGCGATGAGCGCGTTCTTCTCCCTTGCCGAAATCACCCTGGCCGCATCGCGCCGCCTGCGCTTGCGCCAGATGGCCGACGAGGGCGACGCACGGGCCGAACGCGTGTTGCGCGTGCAGGAGCAGCCGGGCCACTACTTCACCGTGGTGCAGATCGGCCTCAACGCTGTGGCGATCCTCGGCGGCGTTGTAGGTGAGGGCTCGCTCAGCCCGTACTTTGCGCGTTTCTTCGAGAACTGGATGAGCGTGGAGGCCTCGGCGAACGTGGCCTTCCTGTGCTCGTTCGTGATCGTCATCGCGGTTTTCCTGGTGTTCGCCGACCTGTTTCCCAAGCGGCTGGGCATGAGCGACCCGGAGCGCATCGCGGTGCGCATGGTCGGGCCGATGCTGGTGCTGATCACCGCCTTCAAGCCGCTGGTGTGGTTCTTCACGCGCTGCACCGACTTGCTGTTCAAGGTGCTCGGCATGCCGATGGCGCGCGACGACAAGATCACCTCGGCCGACATCCTGGCCATGACCGAGGCCGGCGCCCGCGCGGGCGTGCTCGCGGTGCGCGAGCAGCAGGTAATCGCCAACGTGTTCGAACTCGACACCCGCCTCGTGAGCAGCGTGATGACGGCGCGCGACAACATCGCCTGGTTTCTGCACGACGACCCCGAATCGGTGCTCAGGGCGCGCATCGTGGCCGAGCCTTTTTCGGCCTACCCGGTGTGCGACGACGACATCGACCATGTGCTCGGCTATGTCGACGCCAAGGAAATGTTCCAGCGCGTGCTGAGCGGCCAGCCGCTGGCCTTCGACCAGGGCCTGACGCTGCACAAGGCGCTGGTCATCCCCGACCGGCTCTCGCTCACCGAAGTGCTCGAGCAGTTCCAGCAGGCGCGCGAAGACTTCGCCATCATCGTCAACGAGTACAGCCTGGTGGTGGGCGTGATCACGCTCAACGACGTGATGAGCACGGTGATGGGCGACCTGGTGTCGATGCTTGACGAAGAACAGATCGTCAAGCGCGACGAGAACTCATGGCTGATCGACGGCGTGACGCCGATCCAGGATGTGCAGCGCGCGCTGCACATCGACGAGCTGCCGCATTCGGACGAATACGAAACGCTGGCGGGCTTCCTGATGGTGATGCTGCGCCGGGTGCCCAAGCGCACCGACAGCGTGAGCTGGGCTGGCTACACCTTCGAGGTGATGGACGTCGACAGCTACCGCATCGACCAGGTCATGGTCACACGCACTTAGCTCGCCCCCAGTCTGCGCGCAAGATCAGGCGGCCGAGCGATCCCGGTCCACGAAGGTCCAGAGGCGCTGGTTCGCGAACACGGCGTTCGGGTACGGTGCCTTGCCGCGGCTGCCGTTATAGCGGCCGAGGGTCATGTACAGGTCGCCGTTCTCGCGGTCGAGGTAATGGCGCAGGATGACGCAGCCGAAGCGCAGGTTGGTCTGCATGTGGAACAGCTTGGCGGAGTCGCTGTCGCCTATCACGCGGGTCCAGAACGGCATGACCTGCATGTAGCCTCGCGCACCGGCGCTGGACACCGCGAACTTCCGAAAGTTGCTCTCGACCTGGATCAGACCGAGCACCAGGCTCACGTCGAGGCCCGAGCGCTTGGCTTCATACCAGACGGTCTGCAGGAATTCCTTGCGCGTGGGCCAGTCGGCAATCTTCTTCTTGAGGCGCTCGCTCATCTCGCCCAGCCAGCGCAGGTAGGTCAGGCGGGCCTCGGTACTCATGAACTCGGGCACCGGCGGTGCCTTGTTGTGAACGGCCGAACTCAGCGCCGTGCGCACCGAGTCGATCAAAGGTTCTTCGATCTGCGCGCCGGCGTGGGCGGCCTGCGGCAGCGACAGCGCCGCCAGGGCGCCCGCAGTCACGGCGCCGCCCAGGCACCGGCGTCGCGAGAGGCCTCCCTCCAAGCTCATGCCGCGAGCTTGCCGGTGATGAATTCGGCGATGCCGGCAGACGGCACCTTGGTGGCCGCCGTGTCGCGGCGATGCTGGTATTCCAGCTGGCCTTCTTTCAGGCCGCGGTCGGAAATGACGACGCGGTGCGGCACGCCGATCAGTTCCCAGTCGGCGAACATCGCGCCGGGACGCTCGCCGCGGTCGTCGAGCAGCACGTCGACGCCCTTGGCGAGCAGCTCTTCGTAAAGCGCCTCGGCCGCCACCTTGACCTCCGGGCTGCGGTCCATGCCGATCGGGCAGACCACCACGGTGAACGGCGCCAGTGCGTCGGGCCAGATGATGCCGCGCTCGTCGTGGTTCTGTTCGATGGCGGCGGCAGGCAGGCGCGTGATGCCGATGCCGTAGCAGCCCATCTCGAGGAACTGCGGCTTGCCGGCTTCGTCGAGGTAGGTGGCGTTCATGTCCTTGCTGTACTTGGTACCGAGCACGAACACATGGCCGACTTCGATGCCGCGCTCGATGGCGAGCACGCCCTTGCCGTCGGGCGAGGCGTCACCCGCCACCACGTTGCGCAGGTCGGCCACCAGCTCGGGCTCGGGCAGGTCGCGGCCCCAGTTGACGCCGGTCATGTGAAAGTCGATTTCGTTGGCGCCCGTGATCCAGTCGGCCATGACGGCCGCCTCGCGGTCGGCCACGAGCTTGACGGGCTTCTTGAGGTTCAGCGGGCCGAGGTAGCCGGGCTTGCAGCCGAAGTGGTCCTCGATTTCGGCCAGGGTCGCGAAGCGAAAGCCCTTGTCGAGGCCAGGCACCTTGCTGACCTTGATCTCGTTCATGTCGTGGTCGCCGCGCAAGAGCAGCAGCCAGACCTGCGAACCCTTGGGGTTGCCGGCCTTATCGAGGATGTCGGTGGCCAGCACCAGCGACTTGACGGTGGTCGAGAGCGGCACGCCGAGCAGCTCGGCCACATCCGCGCAGGTGCTCTTTCCGGGGGTCGGCGTCTTCTCGAGCGCCTTGGCCGCCGCGGGGCGCGGGCCGGCGGGGGCCAGTGCCTCGGCCTTTTCCATGTTGGCCGCGTAGTCGCTGCCCGGGCAGTAGACGATGGCGTCTTCGCCGGTGGCGGCAATCACCTGGAACTCTTCGCTCAGGTCGCCGCCGATGGCGCCGCTGTCGGCCGCCACGGCACGGTAGCGCAGGCCGAAGCGGTCGAAGATGCGGCGATAGGCATCGGCCATGACCTGGTAGCTGGCCTTGGCCGCGCCCAGGTCGCGGTCGAAGCTGTAGGCGTCCTTCATGATGAACTCGCGCCCACGCATGAGGCCGAAGCGCGGACGGCGCTCGTCGCGGAACTTGGTCTGGATCTGGTAGAAATTCTTCGGCAGCTGCTTGTAGCTGCGGATTTCCTGGCGCGCGATGTCGGTCACCACCTCTTCGCTGGTGGGCTGGATCACGAAGTCGCGGTCATGCCGGTCCTTGATGCGCAGCAGCTCGGGGCCCATCTTGTCGAAGCGGCCGGTCTCCTGCCAGAACTCGGCCGGCTGCACCACGGGCATCGTGAGCTCGACCGCTCCGGCGCGGTTCATTTCCTCGCGCACGATCGCCTCGACCTTGCGGATCACGCGCAGGCCCATCGGCATGTAGGTATAGATACCGGTGCCGAGCTTCTTGATCATGCCGGCGCGCATCATGAGCCGATGGCTCGCGACCTCGGCATCGGCGGGCGCCTCCTTGAGGGTGGAGACAAAAAATCGGGAAGCTTTCATCGGGATCGGGCTGGTGGATTCAAAGTCGTAGGGAAAACGGGTGCCGGAAGAGACCTCCGGGAGCCCGTGAGCCTCGAACTGGCCGCTTGCCGAGCGCAACCCGGCATGCATAATCGACTCAGTTCAAAAATTGGGGTTTGATTATGCTCGACCGGGACGGCTTCAGGCCCAACGTCGGCATCATCCTGCTCAACCAGAGAAACCAGGTTTTCTGGGGCAAACGCATACGCACGCATTCCTGGCAGTTTCCGCAAGGCGGCATAGACCGCGGGGAAAGTCCCGAACAAGCCATGTTTCGGGAACTGCACGAGGAAGTCGGGCTCCATCCGGAGCACGTGCGCATCGTGGCCCGTACCCGTGACTGGTTGCGCTACGAGGTGCCGGATCGGTTCATTCGCCGTGACGCACGGGGCCACTACAAGGGCCAGAAGCAAATCTGGTATTTGCTGCAATTGATCGGTCACGACTGGGATCTGAACCTGCGCGCGACCGACCACCCCGAGTTCGACGCCTGGCGATGGCACGACTACTGGGTGCCGCTCGATGTGGTCGTCGAATTCAAACGCGGCGTCTACGAGATGGCACTGACCGAGCTCGCTCGCTACCTGCCGCGGCAGGATTTCCGCAACCGCTTCCTGCGCAGCAATGTGCGCGCCCGAGAGTTCGAGCGCCACATGCCAGACGGCGGTGCTCCCGCGGGACTGGACCTGCCGCCCGGCGGCAGTTTCGACCCGCATCCCGACATTCCTTCCGTGAGCGATGAACCTTCTTCTCCCAACAGCAAAACGCCTTTCTTTCCGTCGCAACGCTGAACGCGCCCTGCTTCTCCTGTGTGTCGCCGTGCTTGCCGGATGCGCATCGGGCAAGCACGACACAGACAACCCCGACTGGGCGCAATCGGGCATGCCACCGCCACCCAAGCGGTCCGAGATGGACACCGAATGGGAGGAAACCACTGCACCTCCGCCGCCGGCTTTCAGCGAAAGCCGTCTGCTGCCGATCGAGATGCCGCCCTACATGAGCCTGAAGTTCGGCGTCGACCCGAGCACCATTGCCATCACGCGCGATGGCATCGTGCGCTACGTGGTGGTGGCGCAAAACCGCAACGGCGGCGGCGCCAACGCCTTCTATGAAGGGGTGCGCTGCTCGACCGGGGAAATGAAGAGCTACGCCCGCTACAACAACGGCACCTGGCAGGAAACGAAGACACCGGAGTGGAAGCGGATCAGCGACCTGAACTCGCGCTACGCCAAGGCGCTGTCGACACAGGCGTTGTGCCGCGGCAATGCGCCGCGCAATTCGGTCGGGGACATGGTCCAGAACCTGCGCAACCCGGTGCGCGAAGTGCAGTGACCCAGTAACGGGGCCTCGCGCCCCGTTTTTTATCGGCTAGCCGGGCATCAGCACCATGTTGTCGCGGTGGACCATCTCCGGCTCCGCGACATAGCCCAGCAAACGCTCGAATTCCGACGAGGGCTTGCGGCACAGGAGGCGAGCTTCCATGCTTGAGTAATTGGCCAGGCCGCGGGCCAGTTCCACCCCCTCGGGGTCGCGAACGGCAATCACGTCGCCACGCGAAAACTCGCCCGACACGCCCGTCATGCCGATCGGCAGCAAGCTCTTGCCCTCGGCGCGCACCTTGGCCGCGGCGCCGGCATCGACGGTAACGGAGCCGCGCAATTGCAGGTGGTCGGCCATCCAGCGCTTGCGAGCCTGGTGCTTGGCAGTCTGGGCAACCAGCAAGGTGCCGATGGATTCGCCGCGCGCCAGGCGCAACAGGGCATCGGGCTCCCGGCCCCAGGCAATCACGGTGGAAGCGCCGGAACCGGCGGCGCGCTTGGCTGCCAGGATCTTGGTGATCATGCCGCCGCGGCCGAGGCTGGAGCCGGCCCCGCCTGCCATCGCTTCGAGAGCCGGATCGCCTGCCGCCGCCTCGTGCACGAACTTGGCGTCCGGGTCCTTGCGCGGATCGGCGGTGAAGAGACCCTTCTGATCGGTCAGGATGACCAGCGCATCGGCTTCGACCAGGTTGGCCACGAGCGCGCCGAGCGTGTCGTTGTCGCCGAACTTGATCTCGTCGTTGACGACGGTGTCGTTCTCGTTGATGACCGGCACTACGCCCAGTCTGAGCAGCGTGACGAGGGTCGAGCGCGCATTGAGATAGCGTTCGCGGTCGGCCAGGTCGGCATGGGTCAGCAGCACCTGCGCGCTGCCCATTTCGTTCTCGCGCAGCTTGGTCTCGTACATCTGGGCCAGCCCCATCTGCCCGACGGCCGCGGCCGCCTGGAGTTCGTGCACCTCGTGCGGCCGGGTGCGCCAGCCGAGACGCTTCATGCCTTCGGCAATGGCGCCGCTCGAGACCATCACGACCTCTCGCCCGTCGCGCACGAGTGCCGCCAGCTGGCGGCACCATTCGCCGATGGCGCCTTCGTCCAGACCCCGCCCCTCGTTGGTCACGAGGCTCGAGCCCACCTTGACGACGATTCGGCGGGCGTCCCGCAAGGCAGTGGATCCGGAATTCGAGGTCATGTGAGGATGTAGCGGTCGTGAATACTCGTGTTCTGCTGTCTATGGACGGTCGGTCGCATCGACATCCATGCGGACATCGATGCCGCATGGATTCTTGTCTGTCACTCAGCTTGGGTCGGGCGGCAATTCGGCAAAGCGCGGATCGACCTCGGCCGGAACCTGCTCAGCCACCTGTTGCGCCTTGATGTGCTGGTAGACCGCCTGCACCAGATGCTCGCAGCCTTCCCGCGTGAGCGCGGAGATTTCGAACACGGGCCCCTTGAAGCGCATGCGCTTGACGAAGTCCTTGATGCGCGCCGCACGCTCGTCGCCGGGCACCATGTCGAGCTTGTTGAGCACGAGCCAGCGCGGCTTCTCGTAGAGCGCAGTGTCGTACTTCTTCAACTCGCCGACGATGGCCTTCGCCTGCGCGACCGGGTCGACGGTTTCGTCGAACGGCGCCAGATCGATGACATGCAGCAGCAGGCGGGTGCGCTGAAGATGGCGCAGGAACAGATGGCCCAGGCCCGCGCCTTCCGATGCGCCTTCGATCAGCCCGGGAAGATCCGCCACCACGAAGCTTTGCTCCGGACCGACGCGCACCACGCCAAGATTCGGGTGCAGCGTGGTGAAGGGGTAGTCCGCAATGCGCGGACGGGCGTTCGAGATGGCGCTGATCAGCGTCGACTTGCCCGCGTTGGGCATGCCGAGCAGGCCCACATCGGCAAGCACCTTCAGCTCGAGCTTGAGGCTCTTCTTCTCGCCCGGCCAACCCGGAGTCTTCTGCCGGGGAGCACGGTTGATGGCGCTCTTGAAGCGCATGTTGCCAAAGCCGCCGTCGCCGCCCTTGGCGATGGTGATGACCTCGCCTTCCGTCAGCAGCTCATACAGCACCTCGCCCGTTTCGGCGTCCGAGATGATGGTGCCGACGGGCATCTTCAGGACGATGTCGTCGCCCGCGGCGCCGAACATGTCGGAGCCCATGCCGTGCTCGCCGCGCCTGGCTTCGTGGCGGCGCGAATAGCGGAAGTCGACCAGGGTGTTGAGGTTGGAATCGGCCACCGCGTAGACGTGGCCGCCACGGCCGCCGTCGCCACCGTTGGGGCCGCCGAATTCCTTGTATTTTTCATGACGGAACGACACGCAGCCGTTGCCGCCATCGCCTGCGGCGATGTCGATGAAGGCTTCGTCGACGAACTTCATGGGGTATCCAGTGTACAAATGAAGAAGCCCCGGCAAAGCGGGGCTTCGGACTGATCGAGTGGTAACTCGTGAGTGACCGGGTTTTTAGGCCGCGGGGGTCACGTTGACCATGTGCTTGTTCAGTGCGCCCTTGACGCCGAACGACACGTGGCCGTCGACCAGTGCAAACAACGTGTGGTCCTTGCCCACGCCGACATTCACGCCGGGGTGGAACTGGGTGCCGCGCTGGCGCACGATGATCGAGCCTGCGCTGATCAGTTCGCCGCCGAATGCCTTCACGCCGAGCATCTTGGGCT
The DNA here is from genome assembly GCF_040544635.1 of Variovorax paradoxus. Taxonomy (GTDB): domain Bacteria; phylum Pseudomonadota; class Gammaproteobacteria; order Burkholderiales; family Burkholderiaceae_C; genus Variovorax; species Variovorax paradoxus_R. The sequence continues at coordinate 31,247 of NZ_JBEPKJ010000021.1, read as the reverse complement.
TGGAATCGCGCCCGTTTCGCGTTGAGCCGCCGCCTTTTTTCTGTGCCATGGAATCTGCTCCTTAGCCGGCGATCGCGCCGATTTGCAGTTCAGTGAACTGCTGGCGATGGCCTTGACGTTTCTGATAGTGCTTGCGACGGCGCATCTTGAAGATGCCGACCTTGTCGTGCTTGCCGTGCGACAGTACCGTGACTGTCACCGTTGCGCCGGACACCAGGGGCGTACCGATCTTGATTTCGCTGCCGTTGCCGACTGCGAGAACCTGATCGATCACGATTTCCTGGCCTACATCCGCAGCAATCTGTTCTACTTTAATTTTTTCGCCGGAAGCAACGCGATACTGCTTGCCGCCGGTTTTTATGACCGCGTACATGTGAACCTCTTGGGAATATGAGCTCTACGGCGAATTCCGCAGAGCCCTAGATTCTAGCACGGTTTGCGCGCGCTAACATGGTTTCAGTCGAAGCCGGCCCGGACAGCATCCGCTCGTCCCTATAATCTGCGCCTTCCGGCCTTGTGCCGCCGCTACCTTCGTATTCAGACGCGCCGCGCGCAAACGCTTTGCCAGTTCACGCCGCCGATACCTCCCCCACCGCCACCGTGCTGGATTTGATCGCCGGCGACATGGTCGAAGTCGACCGCGTGATTGCGCGGCGCCTCGACACAGGCGTGCCCCTGGTCAGCCAGGTTTCGAAGTACATCATTTCCGCAGGCGGCAAACGCTTGCGGCCTGCGCTGCTGCTTCTCATGTCTGGGGCCCTGGGCTACACCGGCGAGCAGCGCTTCAACCTGGCGGCGGTGGTGGAGTTCATCCACACGGCCACCCTGCTGCACGACGACGTCGTGGACGAATCGACGCTGCGGCGCGGACGCCCCACGGCCAACGAATCGTTCGGAAATCCGGCCAGCGTGCTGGTCGGCGACTTCCTGTATTCGCGCGCCTTCCAGATGATGTTGGATGCAAACAACATGCGCATCATGCAAATTCTGGCCGAGGCGACCAACGTGATCGCGGAAGGCGAAGTGCTCCAGTTGATGAACATGCACGACGCTTCGCTGGATGAAGCCGCCTACCTGCGCGTGATCCGCTCGAAGACCGCCAAGCTTTTCGAAGCCAGCACGAGGCTCGCCGCCGTGTTGGCCGGCGCCACGCCCGAAGTCGAGGAAGCCTGCGCCACCTATGGCCAGGCGCTGGGCACGGCGTTCCAGGTGATCGACGACGTGCTCGACTACGCGGGAGACGCCCACGAAACAGGCAAGAACGTGGGCGACGATCTTCGCGAAGGCAAGACCACGCTGCCGCTGATTTTCGCCATGCGGCGCGGCAATGCCGAGCAGGCCGCCTTGGTGCGCGCGGCCATCCAGGCGGGTGATACGGCCCAGCTGGGCAAGATCGTGGAAATCGTCCATAGCACCGGGGCGCTGGAAGCATCGCGTGCCGCCGCGGCCGACGAGGCGAAGCGTGCGATTCACGCATTGCGCAACTTTCCGTCCAATTCGCACGCCGACGGTTTGCTACAATTGGCGGCTCAGTTGCTTGAGCGACGTGCCTGAACACCTCACAAGAGTTGGCAAGGACGAATTCTCTTTTTCTGCAACCAATCGGGGTGTAGCTTAGCCTGGTAGAGCGCTACGTTCGGGACGTAGAGGCCGGAGGTTCGAATCCTCTCACCCCGACCAGTCTTTTTGGCTGGCACCAATAATGCCCATGCCTGTTGCTGCTTAGCGATTTACAGGGCGAGGGCGTTCAGCGATGATCGTGAAGCATTTTTTCACATCTCTTGCAATTTCGCTGAATGGCTGCTGCCGAACTTCCTGTTAAAGAAAACACGCAAATCGCCCTCCCGGGCCTTGCGCGCGCCCTGGTTTCGGCCGGTAAGCTTCCTGCGAAGATTGCGGAAGACATCTATCAGAAGTCGCTGAGCGGCCGAACCAGTTTCATTGCCGAGCTGACCGGCAGCGGCGCCGTCTCGGCCGCCGACCTGGCCCACACGCTTTCTTCCGCCTTCGGCGCCCCGCTGCTCGACCTGGACGCGATCGACCATCAGCGGCTGCCCAAGGACCTGCTCGACCCGAAGCTGTGCCTCGCCTACCGCATCGTGGTGCTCAGCAAGCGCAACAACCGTCTCATTGTTGCAACAGCCGACCCCTCGGACCAGCAGGCAGTGGAAAAGATCAAGTTCGCGTCCCAGATGGGTGTGGACTGGGTCATTGCCGAGTACGACAAGCTGTCGCGCATGATCGAGGCCGCCGCGGTCAGCGCGTCGGAAACCCTCAACAATATCGTTGGTGGCGGGGAGTTCGAGTTCGACGACGTCACGGCCGATGCGTCGGGCGATGCGAACGAACAGGCGGCTATCGCCGAAGTCGAGGATGCGCCGGTCGTTCGGTTTCTGCACAAGATGCTGCTTGACGGCGTCAGCATGCGCGCCTCGGACATTCACTTCGAGCCTTACGAGCACAACTACCGCGTGCGCTTTCGCATCGACGGCGAGCTGCGCGAGATCGCCAGCCCGCCGACGCTGATCAAGGACAAGCTGGCGTCGCGGATCAAGGTGATTTCGCGGCTCGACATTTCCGAAAAGCGCATTCCGCAAGACGGGCGCATGAAGCTCAAGATCGGCCCCGATCGGGTGATCGACTTTCGCGTCAGCACGCTGCCCACGCTGTTCGGCGAGAAGATCGTGATCCGTATTCTGGATCCGAGCAGCGCGCGCCTGGGCATCGATGCGCTCGGCTACGACGCCGACGAAAAGGAACGGCTGCTTCATGCAATCGGCCGCCCCTACGGCATGGTGCTGGTCACCGGCCCCACGGGTTCGGGCAAAACGGTGTCGCTCTACACCTGCCTGAACCTGCTCAACCAGCCCGGCGTGAACATTGCCACGGCGGAAGACCCGTCCGAAATCAATCTGCCGGGTGTGAACCAGGTCAACGTCAACGAGCGCGCCGGCCTCACGTTCGCGACCGCGCTGCGCGCCTTTCTGCGGCAGGATCCCGACATCATCATGGTCGGCGAAATCCGGGACCTCGAAACGGCCGACATCTCGATCAAGGCGGCCCAGACGGGTCACCTGGTGCTCTCGACGCTGCACACCAACGACGCCCCGACCACGCTCACGCGGATGCGGAATATGGGCATTGCCCCGTTCAACATCGCCTCGAGCGTCATCCTGATCACCGCGCAGCGGCTGGCGCGCCGTCTCTGCCATGTGTGCCGCGCGCCGTCCGACGTACCACGCCAGGCACTGCTCGACGCGGGCTTCAAGGAAGAAGAGCTCGACGGTTCCTGGAAACCCTATCGGCCGGTCGGCTGCTCGGCGTGCAGCAGCGGCTACAAGGGCCGTGTCGGCATCTACCAGGTGATGCCGATCTCGGAAGCCATCCAGGCCATCATCCTGCGCGATGGCAGCGCGATGGACATCGCACGCCAGTCCGAAGCCGAGGGCGTCCGCTCGCTGCGGCAGTCCGGGCTCAGAAAAGTCATGCAAGGGCTCACCTCACTCGAAGAAGTGGTGGCGGTCACCAACGAATAACGAACACACTGCAAAATCGGAGATCGAATGGCAACAGTGGCATCCACCCGCACTTCAAACACACTCAAGGAATTTGTCTACGAGTGGGAAGGCAAGGACCGCAACGGCAAGCTGGTGCGCGGCGAGCTTCGGGCCGCCGGCGAAAACCAGGTGCAGGCCGCATTGCGGCGCCAAGGGGTTCTTGCATCCAAGATCAAGAAGCGCCGCATGCGCTCGGGCAAGTCCATCAAGCCCAAGGACATCGCGATCTTCACGCGCCAGCTGGCAACGATGATGAAGGCCGGCGTGCCGCTTTTGCAGTCGTTCGACATCGTCGGCCGGGGCAATGCCAATCCGAGCGTTGCCAAGCTGCTGAACGACATCCGAAGCGACGTGGAGACCGGCACCTCGCTTTCGGCGGCCTTCCGCAAGTTCCCGAAGTATTTCGACAATCTCTACTGCAACCTGGTGGAAGCCGGCGAAGCGGCCGGCATCCTGGAAGAACTGCTGGACCGTCTTGCCACCTACATGGAGAAGACGGAGGCGATCAAGTCGAAGATCAAGTCGGCGCTGATGTATCCGACCTCCGTGGTGGTCGTCGCATTCGTCGTGGTGGCCATCATCATGATCTTCGTGATTCCAGCGTTCAAGCAGGTGTTCACATCTTTCGGCGCCGACCTGCCCGCACCGACGCTGTTCGTGATGGCAATCAGCGAAATCTTCGTCGCGTATTGGTGGCTGATCTTCGGCGTGATCGGCGGCGGGATTTACTTCTTCCTGCAGGCTTGGAAGCGTAACGAACGTGTGCAGCGAGTGATGGACCGTGCACTGCTGCGCGTGCCGATCTTCGGTACGCTCATCGAGAAATCGTGTATCGCCCGTTGGACTCGCACCCTCGCCACCATGTTCGCCGCTGGCGTTCCGCTGGTCGAAGCATTGGATTCAGTGGGAGGCGCTTCGGGCAACACCGTCTACGGCGACGCCACGGCCAAGATCCAGCAAGAGGTCTCGACCGGCACCAGTCTCACCACGGCCATGACCAACGTCAACCTGTTCCCCTCGATGGTGATCCAGATGACGGCCATCGGCGAGGAGTCCGGCTCCATCGACCACATGCTCGGCAAGGCCGCCGACTTCTACGAGTCTGAAGTGGACGACATGGTTGCGGGCCTCTCGAGCCTGATGGAGCCCATCATCATCGTGTTCCTGGGCACCATCATCGGCGGCATCGTGGTGTCGATGTACCTGCCGATCTTCAAGCTGGGCCAAGTCGTTTGATGCTGGTTTCGCAGGAGTTCGACGCCGTTTTCGCAGGCGTCCTTGGGTTGCTGGTCGGCAGTTTCCTCAATGTGGTGATCTACCGCACCCCGGTGATGATGTACCGGGGCTGGCTGGCCGATGCCGTGGCCAATCTCATGTCGTCCAAGGACGTGCCGTCGCTCTGGACCTTGGTGTTCGGGCCGAAGACACCGCCTCCTGCGGGGCTCGAAGCCGCGGCGGACAAGGCGGCCGCGGCCATCGAGGCGCTGCCGCCGTTCGATCTGACTCGTCCGGCTTCGCGCTGCGGGGCCTGCAGGCACAAGATCCGGTGGTACCAGAACATTCCGGTGCTGAGCTACCTGGTGCTGCGGGGCCGTTGTGCCTCCTGCAAGACCACCATCAGCCCGCGCTACCCGATCGTCGAACTGATCACTGGAGCGCTGTTCGCCCTGTGTGCCTACCGCTTCGGCCTGACGCCCACGGGTGCGCTCTGGGCGGCATTCGCAGCGCTGCTGGTCTGCCAGTTCCTGATCGATTTCGACACGCAGTTCCTTCCCGACGCACTCAACTACCCGTTGCTGTGGCTCGGCCTCATCGGGGCGGCCATGGGATGGACCGGCACTTCATTGAATTCCGCGGTCTGGGGCGCCGTGTTCGGCTACCTGAGCCTCTGGCTTGTGTACCATGGCTATCGCCTGGTCACGGGCAAGGAAGGCATGGGATATGGCGACTTCAAACTGCTGGCTGCATTGGGCGCTTGGCTCGGGGCCGATTACCTTATCGCCATCGTCCTCGTTTCTTCGCTGGTGGGCGCGGTGATCGGCCTGACATTGCGTTTCGTCGGCAAGCTGGCGCACAAGGACATTCCCATGGCCTTCGGCCCCTTCCTTGCCGGCGCGGGCTTGGTCTGCCTCGTGGCAGGCCCTGAACTTGTGCGGCAATGGATTCCCTTCGCCTTCCCGCTCGACCCATTGATTCGCTGAAGAGCGCGTGATGCGGCGCATCGGCTTGACGGGCGGGATCGGAAGCGGCAAGAGCACTGTTGCTGCGCTGCTGGTCGCCGAAGGCGCCGTGCTGGTCGACACCGACGCCATTGCACGCCGCATTGCAGAACCCGGCGGCATCGCAATGCCGGCCATCGAGACCGCATTCGGCCGCACCGTCATTGCGCCGGATGGCGGCCTGGATCGCGCCGGCATGCGGCAACTCGTTTTCGCCGACAGCAGCGCAAGGAAGCGCCTCGAATCGATCCTGCATCCGCTGATCGGCGCCGAGACGGAGCGCCTGGCCTTCGCCGCCGGCCAGGACGCCACGGTCGTCTTCGATGTGCCGCTTCTGGTTGAATCCGGCCGCTGGCGCGCCCTCGTCGACAGGGTGCTCGTGGTCGACGCAACCGAGGAGACGCAGTTGCGCCGCGTCGTGGCCCGCTCGGGTTGGGCACCCGAAGCCGTGCGTGCGGTGATCGCCCAGCAAGCCCCGCGCAAGCTGCGCAGGGCGGCCGCGGATGCGGTCATTTTCAACGAGTCGCTCTCGTTGGAGGAACTCGGCGCCCAGGTGCGGAGTCTCTGGAAGCTGTGGGCTTCGCCCGGCACGCGATAATTCGAGACTTGCCGCTGCAGCGGCTGCATAACGATCAAGACAGAGAAGGCGCTCACCGGGGTGCCATTCCCCGCGATGCTTTTCAATTCGTACCCCTTTATTTTTGTCTTTTTCCCGCTGGTCCTGATCGGTTTCTTCCTGATCGGCAAGCGCAATGCCCGGGCCGCCGCCGGATTTCTCGCCCTCGCGTCGCTGTTCTTCTACGGCTGGTGGAGCGTCAAGGCCCTTCCGCTGCTGCTGGCGTCGATCTGCATCAACTACTGGTTCGGCCTGCGCCTGACACCGGCCCCAGGGCGGGACGACCGCAAGCGAAAGTCCCTGCTGATCGTTGCGCTGGTGGTCAACCTCGGCGTGCTGGCGATCTTCAAGTACGCCAACTTCTTCGTTTCGAATGTGAACGACGGGCTGGCCGCGGCGGGCCTCTCGCAGTTGCCGTTGCTGCACATCGTGCTGCCGATCGGCATCTCGTTCTACACCTTTACCCAGATCGCCTTCCTGGTCGACTGCTGGCAGGGCAAGGTGCACGAGCGCAGTTTCATTCACTACGTGCTGTTCGTCACTTATTTCCCACACCTGATCGCGGGCCCGGTGCTGCATCACGCGCAGATGATGCCGCAGTTCGGCAACCCGTCCACCTACCGGATCAGCGCCAGCAACATTGCGCTCGGCCTGGGCATCTTCGTCTTCGGACTGGCCAAGAAGATGCTGATCGCCGACCCGCTCGGACAGTATGCGGACATGATGTTCAAGGGTGTCCATGAAGGCGTGCTGCCCTCGCTGTACACGGCGTGGCTGGGCGTGCTGGCCTATACCCTGCAGATCTATTTCGACTTCTCGGGCTATTCGGACATGGCGGTCGGCCTGTCTCTGTGCGTGGGCGTGCAGCTGCCGCTGAATTTCCGTTCGCCGTACAAGTCGACCAACATCATCGAGTTCTGGCGCCGCTGGCACATCTCGCTGTCCAACTTCCTGCGCGACTACCTCTACGTGCCGCTCGGCGGCAACCGCAAGGGGCCGGCCAGGCGCTACCTGAACCTGTTTCTCACCATGCTGCTGGGCGGCCTGTGGCATGGCGCCGCGTGGACCTTCGTGATCTGGGGCGCACTGCACGGCCTCTTCCTCATGGTCAACCATCTCTGGAACGCCACGGTCCGGCGCGGCAACACAAGCTCGTCGCGCCTCGGCCGTGTGCTCGGATGGTTCATCACTTTCCTGTGCGTGATGGTGGCGTGGGTGGTGTTCCGCGCCGACAGCATGACCGCGGCCATCGAGATCTACAAGGGCATGCTGGGCCTGCACGGCGTGCTGCCGAGTGCCTTCGGCGAGTTCAAGGTGCCGTTCCGCAAGCCCGAGTTCTTCCAGACCATGCTGGTCGGCCTCTTCATCTGCCTGGCCCTGCCCCCGACCATCACGCTCGACCGCTGGATCCCGTCGGTCGCTGCACTGGCCGGCCGCCCCGCGCTCAACCGCATCGCGACCGTGCTGACGGGCCTGGGATGCGTGTTCCTCTTCGGCCTGTGCGTGTCGAAATTCGGCAACTACAGTCCCTTCCTCTATTTCCAGTTCTGACATGGAAGACACGAAACCGGCCCGCATGTGGCTCGCCATCTTCGCCGCAGGCTTTCTCGTCTGCTGCGTGCTGCTGGTCATGAGCCTGCTGACACCCATTCCCTATGGCGACCTGACCCGCATCGGGCGCATTTCCGAGCGCGATTTCGGATGGCACCACCCGCCCCCGCCGATTCCGGACGCCAACATCAAGGCCTCGTCGATCCAGGAAGCCGATGTGCTGGTGATCGGCGACAGTTTTTCGGTCCGCTATGCCTGGCAGTCGCCACTGGTCGGCGCCGGCTACCGCGTGGCGACGGCGCACTGGGATAAAACAGGGCCGATGTGCGACGACTTCTCGGACTGGGTGCGCAAGTCCGGCTTCAAGGGCAAGGTCGTCATCATCGAAAGCATCGAGCGCCTGCTTCAGGGGCGCATCGAAGTCTCGGAAAAATGTGCGGGCATGAAGTACGCCTTCTTGCCGTCGCCCCCTCCCTTCGAAAATCCGTCCAAGCCCGCACCTACCGGTTTCCATCTGAATTGGGACGCAGAACTGCTGAGGGGCTGGCTGACCTACCGGAACACCCGCGCCATCGAACGTTCCGAGAGCTGGACCAACACGCCCGACCGCTGGGGCCCCCTTATCGACGCGCGCACCGTACCCGACGGCTGCAAGCAATTCAGCCATGTGGCTTGCAACAAATTGCTCATGACGGCCGAAGACCGTCTGATGGCGCCGCTCACCGCGGACTCCGCCACCTTCATGGCAAAGTTCACAGAAAAAATGGCACCGTCCCTGCGCATTATCTGGATGGTCGTGCCCAACAAGAGCACGGTGTATCTCGACCAGAGCCATGCCGCTGCATTCCGGAGCAGGTTCAACGACCTGAAGATCGGCCCGGATCTTTTTACACTGTCCGAGCAGAACCGCTTCAAAATCACAGACTTGTATCCCGCCAACGAAACGCATGTTTCCACCGCCGGGTACTTGCTCTTCGGTCAGCGTATGCTGGAGGCTGTGCGAGAAGTGCAGCCGGCTCCGGCGGCTACGAAATCGCCATGAACTCGTCCCTCACATGAACCCGAACGCGTGATCCTCTACGAGTACCCTTTCAACGAGCGCATCCGGACCTACCTGAGGCTGGAGCATCTGTTCCGCCGCCTTGGCGAGCTGGTGCCCGCGGAATCCGCGCTCTCCCATCATTTCGCCCTGATCACGATTTTCGAGATCATGGATGTTGCCGCGCGCGCCGACCTCAAGGCCGACGTCATGCGCGACCTCGAGAAGCACAAGAACGTCTTCAACAGCTATCGGGGCAATCCGGCGATCGCCGAGGCCGCCCTGGACCAGGTCGTTACCCAGCTCGAACGCAATTTCGCGGCGCTCAACAGCGTGGCCGGCAAGGCAGGCCAGGCGCTGACGGAGAACGAGTGGCTCATGAGCATCCGCAGCCGCGCCGGAATTCCGGGCGGTACCTGCGAGTTCGACCTGCCCGCGTACTACGCCTGGCAGCATCGCAGCGCATCGAGCCGGCGCGCGGATCTGGAGCGCTGGTCGAGCACGCTCGCGCCGCTGGCCGAATCCATCTACCTGCTGCTCAAGCTGCTGCGCGACGCCGACGTGCCCTACAAGGTGATCGCCACCCACGGCCAGTTTCAGCAGAACCTGCCGCAGGGGCGCAGCTTCCAGTTGCTGCGCCTGCGCATCGACCCGAGGCTCGGGCTGGTGCCGGAAATCAGCGGCAACCGGCTCATGGTTTCGGTACGGATGATGCAGCACGAGGCCGACGACCGCCTGCACCAGAGCACGGAAGACGCCGCCTTCGAACTCACGCTCTGCGCTTGAGCGCAGCAGACGGCAAGGACACGCCATGAGCAACGGCAGGACCCATAACGACATCGGCGAGCGCATCGTCCGCTGCCCAGCCTGTGGCGGCGACAGCGTCTACGCCGTGAGCAACCCCTACCGGCCCTTCTGCAGCGCGCGCTGCAAGGGCATCGACCTCGGCGCATGGGCCAACGAGGAATTCAAGATGCCCGCTGAGGAACCGCCTGACGACGAATCCTTCGGCGATCCGAAGCTGCAGCAGTAGCGCTGCGGCTCCCTCCGCGCTATCTCGCTATCTATTTCTTCGGCGCCCCGCTACCCGCGTCCAGCAGCGCGCGATCCATGTAGGTCGCAAACGAACGCGTGTACTTGGGCCGCAAGTGGCCGGCGTCCTTGTATGCGGGGGCACCATCGGACATGGTCCGCAGGCACTGGCCATCCGACGTGCACAGGTTGGCAACCGCGTCGATCACCTCCACGCCGCTCGCAATGCCGATCTGCCGCAGGCGGTCGTTCAATTCGCGCTGGTCCTGCGGTATCGGCAGCGTCGGCATCGAGGTCGACACCTTCATGGACGTCAGCCGGCTGCCTTCGAGCAGACGCTTGGGCTCGAAATCGGGGGTCACCGGAATGTCGAGCAGCAGATAGACCTTCTTGCCCTTGCTCGACAGTTCGCGCAGCAGCCGGCCGAGCGAATCGAACGCCAGCGCCATGCCGTCGCCGCCCCGGAACTGATGCGCCGCGCCGCTCGCATCCCGGAAGTAATAGCCCGGTGCGCCCCCGGCGATGAAATAGCAGTTCCAGCAGCCGCCAATCACCACCGTGTCGATCTCGGGGCTGCGGGCAAAGTCCAGCACGGCCGTGCGCCGCTCGGCGCAGCCCACGTTCGCATCGGCGAAAACGCCTGGGATCGGCGGGCAGGAGCCCTGCGTCGCGAAGTAGATGGTGTTTGCCTTGTCCGGCGCCGTGCGGGCGAGTTCCTCGGCGCGCGGACCGTACTGCTGAACATGGCTGTCGCCGATCAACAGGCTCTTGCGCGGGCCTTTGCCGACTTGATAGAGCAGATGCCGCCCGAGTTCGTAGTTCTTGAAGTCGTCGTAGTAGCCCACGTCGGCCGCGGCCTCGGAGATCTGCTGGAGACGGATGTCGTGGTGGCGCGGTTGCAGTGCCCCGGAGAAAACCACCAGGCCCACGACCACCAGCGCAATGCCCAGGCCCGCCAGCACGCGCAGCAAGCCGGGGCTGGTGCGCGTGCGCGTGTAGCGCTCGACGAACCGGTAGGTCAACCAGGCCAGCACCACGCTCGCAACAACCGCTCCCACGCGCACAGGCAGTGACGGCAAACCGTCGCTCAGGATGCGCGCATAGGCGAGCAGCGGCCAATGCCAGAGATAGAGCGGATAGCTGATGAGCCCGATCCACACCATCACGCGGTTCGACAGCAGGTATTTGTTGAGGAAGCCCGTGGGCCCGGCCGCAATGCAGCTCACGGCACCCAGCGTGGGCAGCAAGGCCCACCAGCCGGGAAAGGCCTTGTCGCCGCGGATCATCACCAGCCCGAGTGCGAGCAGGCCCACCCCGACGAAAGACTGCACGTGGCTGCGCATGCGGCTCGGCGCAACGGGCTTCAGCCGCATGCACGCCAGGATGCCGCCCACCATCAACTCCCAGAAGCGCGAAGCCGGCGAATAGAAAGCCGCCGTGCGAAACGGATGGATCGTGAGCACATTGACGAGAAACGACACCACCGCAATGACCAGGATCACGCGGATCATCGGCCAGCGCCGGCGCCAGGCCACGCCCAGCAGCACCGGCCAGAAAATGTAGAACTGTTCCTCGATGCCCAGCGACCACAGATGCAGCAGCGGCTTGGTTTCCGCGGCGGTGTCGAAATAGCCCGCGTCGGCCCAGAACACGAAATTGGCAAAGAAGGCCGCACCGCCCGTGACCTGCTTGCCCAACTGCGCAAACTCGTCGGACAGCAGCATGTACCAGCCGAAGCACAAGGTGGCGAACAGCACCAGGATCAACGCCGGAAAGATGCGCCGGATGCGCCGGGCATAAAAGTCCCGATAGCTGAAATCGCCCGCCACCTGGCTCTGCAGAAGAATGGTCGAGATCAGGAAGCCCGAGATCACGAAGAAGATGTCGACACCGATGAAGCCGCCGGGCAGCGCACCGGGAAACGCGTGATAGATCACCACGGAGGCCACGGCAATGGCACGCAGGCCGTCTATGTCCGGTCGGTACTTGGGATGCAGCATCTCGAGGGGTCGTTGAACGCGCTGTGGCGGTCCTGATTGTTTTTTGAAGAGGGACTACGCCGCTGACCCGGCGGCGTACGGAATGCCGCGTTCCTCGGCCAGCCATTCGAGCACCGGTATTGCGCCGGGCAGCACCGGCGTCACATCCAGCGGCAGTTGCTGCCAGCGCATTTCCTGCCCTTCGCGCATTTCGAACTCGCCGCTCCAGGCCGTGACCTTGCACCAGTGCAGCCGCACCAGTGCATGCGGGTAGTCGTGCTCGGTGATCTTCCAGACCTCGGCGCCCGCGATGGTGATACCCAGTTCTTCCTGCAACTCGCGGCGCAGTGCCTGCTCCACCGTTTCACCGGCCTCGATCTTGCCGCCCGGAAACTCCCAGAAGCCCGCGTAGGGCTTGCCTGCGGGACGCGTCGACAGCAGCAGTGCGTCGTCGGCCAGGCGAATCAGCACGCCGACGGCCACTTCGGTGTGCTTGCGGCCTTGCTGCGGCTCTTGAAGCTGCGCGCTCATGCAGCGGCCCGCCCGGCGTAATCGCGCGCGAACTGGTAAGCCACGCGGCCGCTGCGCGAACCGCGCTCGAGCGCCCAGACCAGCGCCTCGGGCCGGGCTGCCTCGATGGCGGCCTTGTCGACACCGAACGACGACAGCCACTGCGCGACGATCGCCAGGTATTCGTTCTGGCTGAAGGGATAGAAGCTCACCCAGAGACCGAAGCGCTCCGACAGCGAAATCTTCTCCTCGATCACCTCGCCGGGATGGACTTCGCCGTCCTCGGTGTGGGTGTAGCTGAGGTTGTCCTTCATGTATTCCGGCAGCAAGTGGCGCCGATTGCTGGTCGCGTAGATCAGCACGTTGGGCGTGGCCGCCGCAATCGAACCGTCCAGAATCGACTTCAGCGCCTTGTAGCCGGGCTCACCTTCGTCAAAGCTCAGATCGTCGCTGAACACGATGAATTTCTCGGGCCGCTGCGACACCACCTCGACGATGTCCGGCAGATCGGTCAGTTCGGCCTTGTCCACTTCGATCAGGCGCAGCCCCTGCGGCGCATAGGCCTGCAGGCAGGCGCGAATGAGCGACGACTTGCCCGTGCCGCGCGCACCGGTCAGCAGCACGTTGTTGGCCGGCTTGCCTTCGACGAACTGGCGTGTGTTGCGTTCGATCTTTTCCTTCTGGACGTCGATTTCCTTCAGCGAATCGAGCGCCATCGCGGCCACATGCTTGACCGGCTCGAGCACGCCATGGCCCGAACTGCGGCGCCGATAGCGCCATGCGATCGACGCGTTCCAGTCGGCCGGTGCCGCCAGCGGCTGCGGCAGGATCGACTCGATGCGGCCGATCAGCTGCTCGGCGCGCTCTAGCAGCTTCTGGAACTGTTCATTCATGACCTGTAGTCGGCGTTGATGGTCACGTAGTCGTGGCTCAGGTCACAGGTCCAGACCGTTTCGCTCGCATTGCCGCGGCCCAGGCCGATGCGCACGGTGATTTCGCTTTGCTTCATCACACGCTGGCCGTCTTCCTCGCGGTACGACGGATTGCGCCCGCCCTTGACCGCCACGTGAACGTCGTCGAGGAACAGGTCGATGCCGGTCTGGTCGAGATCGGCAATGCCTGCATAGCCGACGGCCGCCAGGATGCGGCCCAGGTTCGGGTCGCTGGCGAAGAACGCGGTCTTGACCAGCGGCGAATGCGCCACGGCATAGGCCACCTGCTTGCACTCCGCCGCATCGCGGCCGCCTTCGACCTGGATGGTGATGAACTTGGTCGCGCCTTCGCCGTCGCGCACGATGGCCTGCGCCAGCTGGCGCGCCACGTTCTGCATGGCAGCCACGAGCGCCTGCCCCTCGGGCGAATCCAGCGACGTGATGGTGGCGTGCGCGGCCTTCTGGGTAGCGATGACCACGAAGGAGTCGTTGGTCGAAGTGTCGCCGTCGATCGTCACGCGGTTGAACGAGGCATCGGCCAGTTGTCTGGCCAACGGCTGGATCAGCGACGGATCGATCCGGGCATCGGTCGCCATGAAGCCCAGCATGGTTGCCATGTTCGGCCGGATCATGCCGGCACCCTTGCTGATGCCGGTGATGGTGACCGTAGCGCCGCCGACCTGCGCCTGCTGGCTGAAAGCCTTGGGAATCGTGTCGGTGGTCATGATGCCCTCGGCCGCGCGCGCCCAGTGGTTCTCCGAGGCGTCGTCCAGCGCGGCGGGTAACCCGGCTTCGATGCGGTCCACCGGCAGCGGCTCCATGATCACGCCGGTCGAGAACGGCAGGATCTGCTCCGGCGCAATCTCCAGCATGCGCGCGAGCGCGATGCAGGTGGAACGCGTGCGCATCAGTCCGTCTTCGCCCGTGCCGGCGTTGGCGTTGCCGGTGTTGATGACCATGGCACGAATGCCGTAGCTGGCCGCCAGGTGATCGCGGCACACCTGCACCGGCGCCGCGCAGAAGCGGTTCTGGGTGAACACCCCGCCGACCGCCGAACCTTCGTCGATCAGCACGACGGTCAAGTCCTTGCGGTTGGCCTTGCGCACACCCGCTTCGGCCACGCCGATGCGGACGCCGGGCACCGCAAACAAGGCGGCAGGATCAGGGGCGGACAGGTTCACGGGCATGGCAGTGGTTTCTTTTCGGGAGTTTCTGGGTCAGCTGAGCTTGCCGTGGCAGTGCTTGAATTTCTTGCCGCTGCCGCAAGGGCATGGATCGTTACGGCCGACGCGCGCAAAGGCGGCGGCTTCGGCGCCGAGCGTGCCGAGCCCCAGTCCCGCGGCCGCGATGCGGCGCTGGTTTTCCTCGTCGACGCGGATCTCGACCTCGCCGGTCTCGGTCGGCGCGCTGTAGGTGATGTTCGAGACGTTCTCGCCGCGGCTCTCGAGCGCATCGGCCGCCTGCTCGAGCTGCTCGCCCGACTGCACGCGCACCGTCATGAGCTGGCGCGTGACCTCGTTCTTGACCGAGTCGAGCAGTTGGCCGAAGAGCTCGAAGGCTTCGCGCTTGTATTCCTGCTTGGGCTGCTTTTGCGCATAGCCGCGCAGGTGAATGCCCTGGCGCAGGTAGTCGAGCGAAGCCAGGTGTTCGCGCCAGTGCGTGTCGATGCTCTGCAGCAGCACCATGCGTTCGAACTGGGTGAAGTTTTCCTGGCCGATCAGCGCCACCTTGGCATCGAAGCTGTCGTTGGCGGTCTTGACCACCTTGTCGACGAGGTCGTTGTCGTCCACGGCCTCGGCCGCCTCGATGTCCTTCTTCAGGGGCATGTCGATGCCCCACTCGTTGAACAGCGTCTTCTCGAGCCCCGCCAGGTCCCACTGTTCCTCGACCGATTCGGCCGGCACGTATTGCCGCACGAGATCGATGAAGCAGCCTTCGCGCAGCGCCGCGATCTGCGCCGTGAGGTCGGCCGCGTCGAGGATGTCGTTGCGCTGCTGGTAGATCACCTTGCGCTGGTCGTTCGACACGTCGTCGTATTCGAGCAGCTGCTTGCGGATGTCGAAATTGCGCGCCTCGACCTTGCGCTGCGCGCTTTCGATGCTGCGCGTGACGATGCCCGCTTCGATGGCTTCGCCGTCGGGCATCTTGAGGCGGTCCATGATCGCCTTCACGCGGTCGCCCGCGAAGATGCGCATCAGCGGATCGTCCAGGCTCAGGTAGAAGCGCGAGGAGCCCGGGTCGCCCTGGCGGCCCGAACGGCCGCGCAGCTGGTTGTCGATGCGGCGCGACTCATGGCGCTCGGTCGCGATGATGCGCAGGCCGCCGAGCGACTTGACGAATTCGTGGTCCTTGGTCCATTCGGCGCGAACGTGCGCGATGTCGACCTCTTTGGTGGCGTCGTCGCGGCCTTCGTCGTTCTCGATCGCCTCGATCATCTTCTCGATGTTGCCGCCCAGCACGATGTCGGTACCGCGGCCGGCCATGTTGGTCGCGATGGTGATCATCTTCGTGCGGCCGGCCTGCGCCACGATGTCGGCTTCGCGCGCATGCTGCTTGGCGTTGAGCACCTGGTGCGGCAGCCCCGCCTTCGTGAGCAGGCCGTCGATGATTTCGGAATTCTCGATCGACGAGGTCCCCACCAGCACCGGCTGGCCGCGCTCGTAGCACTCGCGGATGTCCTGGATTGCCGCTTCGTATTTCTCACGCGTGGTCTTGTAGACGCGGTCGAGCTGGTCGTCGCGCTTGCTGATGCGGTTCGGCGGAATGATGACCGTCTCGAGGCCGTAGATTTCCTGGAACTCGTAGGCCTCGGTGTCGGCCGTGCCGGTCATGCCGGCCAGCTTGCCGTACAGGCGGAAGTAGTTCTGGAAGGTGATGGAAGCGAGCGTCTGGTTCTCGGCCTGGATCTGCACGCCTTCCTTGGCTTCCACGGCCTGGTGCAGGCCGTCGCTCCAGCGGCGGCCCGTCATCAGCCGGCCGGTGAATTCGTCGACGATGACCACTTCACCCTGCTGCACCACGTAATGCTGGTCGCGGTGGTACAGGTGCCGTGCACGCAGCGCGGCGTTCAGATGGTGCATCAGCGTGATGTTGGCCGGGTCGTAGAGCGAAGCGCCTTCGGGCAGCAGCTTGAATTCGGACAGCAACTGCTCGGCTTTTTCGTGGCCGTCTTCGGTCAGGAACACCTGGTGGGTCTTTTCGTCGACCGTGAAGTCGCCCGGCACCGTCACGCCTTCACCCGTGCGCGGATCGGCCTCGCCTTCCTGCTTGGTCAGCAGGGGCACCACCTTGTTGATGGCCAAGTAGAGGTCGGTATGGTCTTCGGCCTGGCCGCTGATGATCAGCGGCGTGCGGGCTTCGTCGATCAGGATGGAGTCCACCTCGTCGACGATGGCGTAGTTCAGGCTGCGCTGAACCCGGTCGCCCGGCTCGTACACCATGTTGTCGCGCAGGTAGTCGAAGCCGTATTCGTTGTTGGTGCCGTACGTGATGTCGCTGCCGTAGGCCTGCTGTTTTTCCTCGCGCGGCATCTGCGGCAGGTTGATACCCACCGTCAGGCCCAGGAAGTTGTACAGGCGGCCCATCCACTGGGCGTCGCGGTTGGCGAGGTAGTCGTTCACCGTGACCACGTGCACACCCTGGCCCGACAGGGCGTTCAGGTACACCGGCAGCGTGGCGGTCAGCGTCTTGCCTTCGCCGGTGCGCATTTCGGCGATCTTGCCGTTGTGAAGCGCCATGCCGCCGAGCAGCTGCACGTCGAAGTGGCGCATCTTCATGACGCGCTTGGAACCTTCGCGCACGGTGGCAAAGGCTTCGGGCAGCAGGGCATCGAGGGTTTCGCCCTTGGCGATGCGGTCCTTGAACTCCTGAGTCTTGGCGCGGAGCCCGTCGTCAGTGAGCTTCTCGAACTCGGGTTCGAGCGCATTGATGCGTTCTACCGTCTTGCGATACTGCTTGAGGAGCCGGTCGTTGCGACTGCCGAAAATCTGGGTCAGGAAGTTGGTTGCCATTGGCGTGGAGATGGGCGGGCACCTGACTCGACAGGCACTGCGACCGGATTCCCTAAGATATGGTGAAAGCAGTTGGGCGCGCCTTCTTCGAATGCAAGCCTCGAAAGCAAGCGGCTCCAGACCGGATCTGCCGGCGCAAGCGTCGGCAAACCGGGCATTTTAGCTGCCCTTGTTCCACCCTCCGGATTACCCATGAATCGCCGCTCCGCCCCGCCCTTCACGTTGCAGCAGGCCGCCGAAGGTTCGCCCACCCTGGCGAGCCTGATTGCCCGTGCGCGCGACGCGGGCGACCGGCTGCGGGCCGTGGAGGGATTGATCCCACCCGCCATGCGCCCGGCCGTCCAGGCGGGCCCGGCCGAAGGCGATGTGTGGTGCCTGCTGGTCAACGGCAGCGCCGCGGCCGCCAAGCTGCGCCAGTTGTCCCCCATGCTGGTCAGCCGGCTGCAGAACAAGGGCTGGGACGTGAAGACGATCCGGATCAAGGTGCAATCCGGCCGCTGAAATAAAATCGGCCTGGCCTATTGCGGCTGAAGGCCGATGTCGCGCGCCACCTTCTGCCAGCGCTCGGCTTCCGCGCGCATGAAAGCCCGCAGCTCACCCGTGGTGGAACCCTTCAACTGCACGCCGAGCACCGCCATGCGTTCCTTCACCGACGGATGGTCCAGCGCCGCGATCGCCTCGCGCCGCAGCCGCTCGATCACATCCAGCGGCGTGGTGGCGGGCGCCACCATGGCCCACCACTGGTCGATCTCCAGACCCTTGAGCCCGCTCTCCGCCAGGGCAGCCACATCCTTGAGGCCCGGAATGTTCACGTGCTGCGTGCTCGTCACCAGCAGCGGGCGGATCCTGTTGGCGCCCAGGAGGCTGGAACCGCTGGCCAGCGTCGCGAAGTGCCCGGCTACCGTGCCCGCCGCGACGTCGGTGAGCGCCGGCGCCGAGCCGCGATAGGGAACCATGTTGAAGTTGATCTTCGTGCGGCTCGCCAGCAGTTCGGCCGCCAGATGGCTCACCGAGCCGGCGCCGCTGTGCGCAATGGCCGGCGGCATCGGCCGGGCGGCCGCCGCCTTGATGAAGGTCTTGAAATCCCGGCTGTCGTCGTCCATGCCCGCAAAGAAGACGAGGGGCGACGTGCCGATCATCGTCACCGGCGTGAAGTCGCGCAGCAGGTCGTAGGGCAACCGTGTCGTTACCGCGGGCGCAATGGCGTGCGGCAACTCGACGATGGCCAGCGTGTAGCCGTCGGGCGCGGCCTTGGCCGCTGCCTCGGTGCCGATCTGGCCGGCGGCGCCGGGCCGGTTGTCGACGATCACCGAGCTGCCGATCGTCTGGCTCATGCGCTGCGCCATGGCGCGTGCAATGGCGTCGGTGCTGCCGCCGGCTGCCCACGGCACGATCAGCTTGATGGGCTTGTCGGGAAAGGCCGCCCAGGCGCGCTGCGCCGTGGTGAAGAGGGCGGCCGAACCGGCAGCCAGGAAGGCGCGGCGTTGCATTGCTTGCATGGTTTCGATTCCTTCTGGGTGGCTCGGACTTCAGACGGCGTGGTCGGGCCAACTCGGGTCGCGCGAGGCGTTGGCGGTGAGCATCAGCACCACGTGGGCATCGCGGGCAATGGCATTGCTTTCGCGCAGCTGGCGCAGGGCGTCCAGTCCGGCCGCCGCGCACAGTTCGGCGCTCACGCCGGCGGCCGTGAGCTTTCGCCGGGCCGCGCGGGCCTGGTCGTCGCTCACCACCACCGCGCCACCGCCCGAGGCGACGGCAGCCTGCCACTGCAGGAAGGTCACGGTGGACCCGGCGGTGGAAAACTGCGCGGTGTGGCCGGGGTAGTTGCCGTTGAGCGCGCCGCCGGCAAGCACGCGCGAGAGGCGCGCAAAAGGCTCCACCAGCCAGAGCCGCGGCAAACGCGAAATGCGCCCGGCGGCCAGCAGGTCGCGAAAGCCCGCGTGGATGCCCCAGGCCAGATCGCCCCGGGCGGTGGGGATCACGATGTGATCGGGCAAGCCGCCCTCCGCCAGGCACTCCAGGGCAATGGGCTTGTAGCCCTCGATCGCCAGCGGCGCGCTTCCCAATGCGGGCAAGCGGTAATTGGTCAGCGCGAAATAGTCCGGATGTTGTGAGCGCTCACGCACAAAAGCCCAGCGGCCGGCGTTGTCGGCAAAGATGTAGCGCCGGGCACCGAGGGCGTCGAGCTGCCGTGCATAGGCTGCTGGCAGGCCTTCATAGGTTGCCACTTCGCAGCCCAGGCCTGCGGCCCAGGCATAGTGCGCCGCCGAGATCGCGGCATTGCCCGAAGAGGCCAGCACCAGCGTGCGGGCACCGAAGTCCAGCGCCTGGGCCACGCCCACGGCCGTCATGCGGTCCTTGTGCGAGCCGGTGGGGTTGCCCGATTCATCCTTGAGTGCGAGCCGCGCCACGCCAAGCTGACGCGCCAGTTCCGGCATCTCCAGCAGTGGCGTACCGCCCTCGCCCAGCGTGAAGCCCGGTGCGTAGGGCATGGGTAGGGGGCTGCCGCTGTCGGGCCGGTAGTCGGCGCGCAAACCGGCATGAACGCCCATGGCGCGGCAGGCCGGGCAGCCGTCGTTCGCCAGTGTGAGCGGATAAGGGGCATCGCAGCGCAGGCACCGAAAGCCCTGCAATCGGGGATTTCTCACCGGGCGCGACGGACGAGCCCGCGCGGCGCCTGGCGATTCGGCGGGCGGCTCGGAGGGCGAGGCGAACTTGAAGTGCATTACAGGCGCAGGCATTTTTCAGGCGGTCTTGGGTAGGAAGTCGTGCCGAAATCTTAGGCATCTGGCAATAAAATCATCTAGCTTGAAATACTCAAGCGATAACAAAATTTATCGATGCGTTTCACCGAAATAGAGACGTTCCGGGCCCTGATGCGCGCCAGCTCCACCCGCAAGGCCGCGGCGTTGCTGCATGTGACGCAACCCGCCGTCAGCCAGTCGCTCAAGCGGCTCGAGGCGCAGGCCGGCATGCTCCTGTTCCAGCGCACCGGTGGGCGGCTGGTGCCCACGCCCGAGGCGCGCGCGTTGTGGACCGAGGTGGAGCGCGTCTTCATCGGCATGGACGCCATCGAGCACCGCATGCGCAGCCTGCGCGACTTCGGCACCAACCAGCTCGAGCTCAGTTGCTACCCGGCCTTCGGTCTCGGCTTCATGCCCCGTGCGCTGGAACGCCTGAAAGCGCACCGGGTCGACAGGCCCTGGCCGCAGGTGTCGCTGCAGGTGCTCAGCTCCAAGGACGTGCGCGACCGCGTGGCCTTGGGCGTCTCCGATTTCGGCCTGATGGCCGACGAACTGCCGCTCGAAGGCATCGAGCACTCGACCTTCGCGCGGTTTCCCGGTGTGATCGTGATGCCGCAAGGCCATGCACTGGCGCGCTTCAAGTGCATCGAGCCGGAGCAACTCGCCGAGGCGCCCTTCCTGGCCCTGAATCCCGAAGACCCTTCGCACCGCGGGCTCGAAATCGCCCTTGCCGAACGGGGCGCGGCACTTCGCGTGATGGTGCAGACGCCCTACGCGGCCAGCGTGTGCGAGATGGCCGTGCGCGGGCTGGGCGTGGGGCTGGTCAACCCGATCACCGCCCTCGACTACGCGGACCGCGGCCTCGTGGTGCGCCGGCTCTCGGTCGACGTATTCTTTACCTGCGTGCTGGCCCTGCCCGCGGGCAAGGTGCTTTCCACCACCGCCCGCGACTTCCTTTCGCTCATGCGCCAGCAACTGGCGGAAGACGAGAAGCGCATTCAGCGCTACCTGCGCTGATTCCGCACGGGCTTACTTCCAGGCGAACGCTTGGTTCAGCCCCACGACGAAGCCCCGCACGCCCTGCGGTCCCGTCCGGGAAGCGCTGACATCCACGCTGATCAGCGGCGTGAGGCTGAAGCGGCCGCCGATGCGCGAGGTCCAGACGCCCGAGGCGCGGTTGCGCTCCGCGATGAGCGACACCTTGTCGTCGAGCGCCCACTCGGCAGCCAGCCCGCCGCGCGGCGTGCGAACCCCGGTGCCGGTGGCCCAGTCGGCCCCGACGTTGGCATGAATCTGCAGGCTGCCCGTCGGGCGCCACGTGACCGGCAGCACGAATTGGCCGCCCGCACGGCCGCCGCGCGTCAGGTCGAACAAGGCACCGGCCGACAGCGCCGCGCTCAGCGGCGCATCGGCCGCCGGTCCGAAGAAGTTCCATTTGAGCTGCGGCCCGGCGGTGACCGAATGCACGCCCTGCGCCGAAAGCCGGTCCAGGTTCAGCCCCAGTTCGACAGGCCCCACGCGGCAGGAGGGGCCGATGTGCAAGCCGGTTACCGGCTCCGGGCCGGTGCGGCCCCACCACGTCTCGTACTGGCATTGGCCCACATCGAGCGTGCCCGCATCGTCGACGTCGAAATGGCCTGCAGCCCGCGCTCCCGCGCTTGCCAGAAGGCAGGCCACCACCAGCAGCCGGGCGGGTTGCGGGCGTCGAATTGTTGTTTTGCGCTTGTTGTCTTTCATCGCCGGCCTCGCCAAGGACTCGCGCATTCTAGGGACGGCGAAAGTCGCCGCCATGACCCGGCTCGACGGGCCTGCGAGAGCCCGGTGCTCGTCGCGCGCAGCCTTCAGATTTCGAATTGCGGCTGAAGCTCGCGGATGCGCTTGATGGCTACGCCGGCCGCTGCCGTACGGGTTTCGACGCCGAGCTTCACGTACACCCGCTCCAGGTGCTTCTTGGCCGTGGCGGGGCTGCTGCCGAGAATTTCGCCGATGTCCTTGTTGGTCTTGCCCTTCACCACCCAGTAGAGCACCTCGGCCTCGCGCGCCGTGAGCTTCAGGCTCAGGCTCATGGCCTCGATCACGGCGGTGTCGGAGACCTCGCGCATGACGATCATCCATTCGTCGCCGTCATCGTCCTGCCCTGTTTGCCGATGCAGGCGAAGGCTGAGACTGCTCGCGCTCGAAGAGGCCCCCACGCTCGGCACTGCGTGTCCTCGCTGCCCCCCTGGGGGGCTGCTCGCGCCTTGGGGCGGCCCGGCGGCGCTCAGCGGGATGGAAAGCACCGGCGGTTCGATCCCCTGCTGCCTGGCATCGGGCGCGTGGCGCCGCAGCCATTCGAGCACCACGGGCGGTGTTTCGGGCGCGCGGGTGTCGCAATAACGCTCCAGCAGCTCGCGCGCGAGCGCCGTCTGCCAGATCAGCCGGCCCTCGGGCAGGCGCACGGTAATGCTGGCGT
Source organism: Variovorax paradoxus (assembly GCF_040544635.1). GTDB lineage: Bacteria > Pseudomonadota > Gammaproteobacteria > Burkholderiales > Burkholderiaceae_C > Variovorax > Variovorax paradoxus_R. The sequence continues at coordinate 8,606 of NZ_JBEPKJ010000021.1, read as the reverse complement.
AGCCGAAAGCGTCGAGCGCATTGCGCGCCTGGCCGGCCTGGCGTGCGTCCTGCCGGGCGCGGCGGGCGCCCTGCAGGTGCACGTTCATGCGGGCCAGTACTTCCTTGGGCTTGATCGGCTTGGTGACGTAGTCGACCCCGCCGGCCTCGAGCGCGGCCACCAGGTGCTCGGTTTCGGTGAGGCCGGTCATGAACACGATAGGAATGTGCGCCGTCGCGGCATCGGCCTTGAGCCGGCGCGCCACTTCGAAACCGTCGATGCCCGGCATCATCGCGTCGAGCAGCACGATGTCGGGGCGCGCCTGCGCGGCGCGCTGCAGCGCCTGCTCGCCGTTGGTGGCAATGAGCACGGTGTAGCCCGACTCGTCGAGTGCGTCGTGCAGCACCGCGAGGTTGTCGGGCACGTCGTCGACGATCAGCACCAGGTCGCCATTGGCGCCCTGTTCGCGCAACGTTTTCGCAAGCGGTGTGGTTTCCATGGAGGTCATGCCGGTCGCCATTTTTTCAGGCCGCGCTCACCGCGGCGGCAAGCGCCCGGCTCATGGCCTCGAACTGGAACTGCCGCGCAAGCACGCGCTGCGCCTCGGTCCATGCCATGCATTCGGGCTCTTCGGTGTCGATCTCGTCGAGCTGGTTCATGATGCCGCGAAAGTAGCCCAGGCTCACCGCTTCGTCGAGTGCGCGCAGCCGGGCCAGCGAAGGCGCCTGCACGTCGCGCGGCGCGGCGGCGAGCGCCGGCTTGGCGGCCGTTTCTGTCCATTGCAGGCCGAGCCGGCGCTCGAGCCAGTCGAGCAGTTCGGTGTGCCGCACGGGCTTGACGAAGAAATCTTCGGGCGCAATGCCCACGTCGTTCTCCAGGCCCTTGTCGAAGGCATTGGCCGACACGATGGCCACCGGCGCATCGACCAGGCCGAGCTTGCGCGCGCGGCGAATCGTCTCCCAGCCGTCGATGCCCGGCATGGCCAGGTCGACGAACATCGCGTCGGGCCGCAAGCCGGCTGCAATCAGGTCGAGCGCATCGTGGCCGCTGGCGGCGGTGCGCAGGTCGAAGCCGAGCGGCGCCAGCACATGGCCGAGCAGGTCGCGGTCGGCCTCCTCGTTGTCGACCACCAGCAGCCGCCGGCGCGGGCCTTCGTAGCCGCGCCGCACGCGCTGCACCGGAGCCGGCCGGCCCGAGGCGCCCACCGCCTCATGCACCCGCGGCAGAAAAAGCCGCACGCGGAAAAGCGAGCCTTCCCCGGGCGTGCTGCGCACCTTCATCTCCCCGCCCATCAGGTCGGTCAGCATCTTGGCGATGGTGAGGCCCAGTCCGGCGCCGGGGGTCGAAGAGGCGGCCGCGTCGCCGCGCGCAAAGGGTTCGAAGATGCGTTCGATGTCTTCGGCCGTCATGCCCGGCCCGGTGTCCTCGATTTCGACCGAGGCGAATTCGCGCGCATACGAAAGCCGCAGCGTCACTTCGCCCGCGGCCGTGAACTTGATGGCGTTGCCCAGCAGGTTGATCAATATCTGGCACACCCGCTTCTCGTCGGCGCGCACCACTTCCGGCAGCGCTCCCGCCGCCTCGAAGCGGAACCGCAGCCCCTTCTCGGCCGCCTGCAGCTCGAACATGTCGGCCAGCTCGCGCAGGGTGTCGGCAAAGCGCATGGGCCGTGCATGCAGGGTGAGCTTGCCGGCCTCGATGTGGGCAATGGCCAGCGTGCCTTCGATGAGCGACAGCAAGTGCTCGCCGCCGCGCTTGATCACCGCCACCGCCTGCTGGCGGTGCGGCGGCACCGACTGGTCTTCGCCCATCAACTGCGCATAGCCGAGGATGCTGTTGAGCGGCGTGCGCAGCTCGTGGCTGATGGCGCTGATGTAGCGGCTCTTGGCCTGGTTGGCCTGGTCGGCGGCGCGCCGGGCTTGCTCGGCCGCGAGCTTGGCCTGCTCGGCCACCTCGCGCGCCTCTTCCGCCGTCTGCTTGGCCGACTGCAGCGCCCGGTCGGTGGCGCGGTGCAACTCGATTTCGCGCATCAGCAGATGGGTCTGGCGGTTCGATTCTTCCTGCGCGACCTTGCGGCTCTGGTGCGCCAGCACCAGCCACCAGGCCACCACGCCCGCGATCACCAGCAGCGCCATGTAGGCCTTGAGAAAACCCGAGCGCAGCGACGACTGCTGCACGCCTGCCAGCGCTTCGGCGAGCTCCGACTGCGATGCGAGCTGCAGGGCGCTCTCGCTCAGCGCACGCAGCTCCTGCTGGTAGAGCACGCCGAACACCACCGCCAGCACCGGCACGATGATCAGCATCAACAAAAGGAAATGCCCGAGCCCCGTGTCGAGATAACGCCAGCTGAGGCGCGGCAGCAGCCAGCGCAGCGCCGACGACCACTGTGCCGAAAGGCTCGCATGCGGCTTGCACAGATCGCCGCAGCGCGCATCGAGCGTGCAGCACAGCGAGCAGATCGCCCCCTGGTAGGCCGGGCAATGGGCCATGTCGGGCCCCTCGTATTCGCGCTCGCAGATCACGCAGTGCTGCACCTTGAGGCGCTGGTAGCTGCCGTCCGCGCCGCGCTCGTCCACGTCGTTCTCGACGCGCGCCCACCGAACCGCGCGCGAGCCCTCTGCCGGCGCAAAAGGCACCGCGCCATGGGCCACCGAACCCCGCGCCAGGTAGTACTTGCCACCGGTCGCCCAGGCAATCAGCGGCGAAACCACAAGCGCCGTGCCGAGCGCGATGAGCGCCGAGAAAGCCTGCGCCAGCGGCCCGAAAACGCCCAGGTGGGCGGTGATGGAAAGCAGCGAAGCCAGCGCCATGGCACCGACACCCACCGGATTGATGTCCCACAGGTGCGCCCGCTTGAACTCGATGCCCGGCGGCGAAAGGCCCAGCGGTTTATTGATGACGAGGTCGGCCACCACGGCCATCATCCAGGCGATGGCAATGTTGGCGAAGAGGCCGAGCACGTCGCCCAACGCCTCGAACACGTTCATCTCCATCAGCATGAAGGCGATGAGCGCGTTGAAGACCACCCAGACCACGCGCCCCGGGTGGCTGTGCGCCACGCGCGAGAAGAAATTGCTCCACGCCAGCGAGCCCGCATACGCGTTGGTCACGTTGATCTTGAGCTGCGAAATCACCACGAACAGCGCGGTCGCGGCCACGGCCCAGCCGTAGTTGGGAAACACATACTCGTAGGCCGCCAGGTACATCTGGTTGGGATCGACCGCGCGCTCGACCGGCACCATGTGCGTGATGGCCAGGTAGGCCAGCAGCGCGCCGCCCAGCATCTTGAGCACGCCCAGCACCACCCAGCCAGGTCCGCCCGCCAGCACGCCCGCCCACCAGCGCCTGGCGCTCACGGCGGTGCGCGCGGGCATGAAGCGCAGGTAGTCGGCCTGCTCCCCCATTTGGGTGATCAGCGCGATGCCGACCGTCAGGGCAGCGCCAAACAGGTGCAAATCGAAACCTTTGGCACCCGTCTTGACACCGTTGTAGTGCACGATACCCGCGAATGCACCAGGATCGCGCACAAGCACGAAGACAAAAGGCACCACCAGCATCACCAGCCACAGCGGCTGGGTCCACAGCTGCAGCCGGCTGATGGCCGACACGCCGTGAGTGACCAGCGGAATCACCACCAGCGCGCACACCAGGTAGCCCCAGACCGGCGGCACGCCGAGGGCGAGTTCGAGCGCGTAGGCCATCACCGCCGCCTCGAGCGCGAAGAAGATGAAGGTGAACGACGCGTAGATGAGCGAGGTGAGCGTCGAGCCGATGTAGCCGAAGCCCGCGCCGCGCGTGAGCAGGTCCATGTCGACGCCGTAGCGGGCGGCATACACGCTGATCGGCACGCCCGCCAGAAAAATGATGAGGCCCGTGGCCACGATGGCCCAGAACGCATTGGCGAAGCCGTACTGCACCAGCAGCGTGGCGCCCACCGCCTCCAATATGAGGAACGACGCCGCGCCGAACGCCGTGTTGGCCACCCGCCATTCGGACCATTTTCTAAAGCGCTGCGGCGTGTAGCGCAGCGCGTAGTCCTCGAGCGTTTCGCTCGCCACCCAGCTGTTGTAGTCGCGCCGCACCTTGACGATGCGCTGCGGCGCGTCGTCTGGTGTGGTGGAAGTCTCGGCGGGGTTCACACCGTTTCGGTGCATCTTTCGTGCCATCCATACGTCTTTTGGCGAACACCGGCATGACTGTTGCAAAGCCGAAGCCTGCCCAATAATGGCCGACCTCCACGCCACCCGACGCTGCCTCCCATGGAACTGACCCCGCGCGAAAAAGACAAGCTGCTGATCTTCACCGCAGCACTGCTGGCCGAACGCCGCAAGGCGCGGGGGCTGAAGCTCAACTACCCCGAAGCCGTCGCGCTGATCTCCGCCGCCGTCATGGAAGGTGCCCGCGACGGAAAGAGCGTTGCGGCGCTCATGAGCGAGGGCCGAACGGTGCTCACCCGCGCCGACGTGATGGACGGCATCGCCGAGATGATTCCGGACATCCAGGTGGAAGCCACCTTCCCGGACGGCACCAAGCTGGTCACCGTTCACCAACCCATCGTCTGACTTTTCTCCAGAACAAGAAAGCCCTGTCATGCGCCACAACGCTTCCAAGACCCTTGCCCTCCTTGCCATGCTGCTGCCGCTCGCGGCCAGCGCCCACACCGGCGCCGACGGCGGCGTGCACCACGGCTTCACCACCGGCTTTCTGCACCCGCTCACGGGTGCGGACCACCTCGCCGCCATGGTCGCGGTCGGTCTCTGGAGCGCGCTGGCCGCGCGCCGCGCCTGGCCCGATCTGCTGTGGGCGCCGTTGGCGTTCGCGGGCATGCTGCTCGCAGGTGCGCTGATGGGGCTGGCGGGCGTGCAGTTGCCGGCGGTCGAACCGATGATCGCGGCCTCGCTGCTCGTGCTGGGCCTGCTGGTTGCAACGCGCACCCACCTGCCGGCCGCGGCAGCCGCGGCGGTGGTGGGCGTGTTCGCCATCTTCCACGGCGTGGCCCACGGCCACGAACTCGCGAGCGAACAGGGCGCGGCATTGACGCTGGCCGGCATGGTCGGCGCGACCGTGCTGCTGCACCTCGCGGGCATCGGACTCGGCTGGGCGCTGCGCCATGCCAATGCCTGGCTGCCGCGGGTCGCAGGCGCCGCGGTGGTGGCGCTGGGCGCGACGCTGCTCTCGCAGGCCGTCTGAAAAGGCGCCGCGACACCATGATTCCCGGCGAACTTTTTACCGACGACGGCGAGCACACGCTCAACCCCGGCCGCCGCACGCTCACGCTGGTGGTGCAGAACACCGCCGACCGGCCGATCCAGGTCGGCTCGCACTATCACTTCGCCGAGACCAACGGCGCGCTGGGCTTCGACCGCGAGGCCGCGCGCGGCATGCGGCTGAACATCGCCTCGGGCGCAGCGGTGCGCTTCGAGCCGGGCCAGCAGCGCACGGTCGAGCTGGTCGATTTTTCGGGCGACCGCGTCGTCTACGGCTTTCGCGGCCTCGTTCAAGGAAAGCTCTAAGCCATGGCAACGATTGGAAGGCGTGCGTACGCCGAGATCTTCGGCCCGACCGTGGGCGACCGGGTTCGCCTCGCGGACACCGATCTGCTGATCGAAGTCGAAGCCGACTACACGCTGCGCGCAGGCGGCTACGGCGAAGAAGTCAAGTTCGGCGGCGGCAAGACCATTCGCGACGGCATGGCCCAGTCGCAGCGCACGCGTGACGGCCAGGGCAGCGGACCGACCGCCGGCGGCGCCGTCGACACCGTGCTGACCAACGCGCTGATCCTCGACCACTGGGGCATCGTCAAGGCCGACATCGGCCTGAAGGGCGGCCGCATTGCCGCCATCGGCAAGGCCGGCAACCCCGACGTGCAGCCGGGCGTGGACATCGTCATTGGCCCGGGTACCGAGATCATCAGCTGCGAGGGCAACATCGTCACCGCAGGCGGCATCGACAGCCACATTCACTTCATCTGCCCGCAGCAGATCGAGGAAGCACTCGCTTCGGGCGTGACCACCATGCTGGGCGGCGGCACCGGCCCGGCCACCGGCACCTTCGCAACCACCGCCACCCCCGGCCCCTGGCACATCGAGCGCATGCTGCAGGCGGCCGATGCGTTTCCCATGAACCTGGGCTTCCTGGGCAAGGGCAACGCCAGCCTGCCCGATGCGCTGCACGAGCAGATCGAGGCCGGCGTCATGGGCCTGAAGCTGCACGAAGATTGGGGCACCACGCCCTCCGCCATCAGCAACTGCCTGGACGTGGCCGACGCCACCGACACGCAGGTGGCGATCCACAGCGACACGCTCAACGAGTCGGGCTTTGTCGAGAACACCATCGCCGCCGTGGGCGGCCGTTCGATCTGCGCCTTTCATACCGAAGGCGCCGGCGGCGGCCATGCGCCCGACATCCTGCGCGTGGTGGGCGAGGACAACTTCCTGCCCTCTTCCACCAACCCCACCATGCCCTACACCGTGAACACGCTCGACGAACACGTCGACATGCTCATGGTGTGCCACCACCTGGACGCCGGTATTGCCGAGGACCTGGCCTTTGCCGAGTCGCGCATCCGCAAGGAAACCATTGCCGCCGAAGACGTGCTGCACGACCTGGGCGCCATCAGCATGTTCAGCTCCGACAGCCAGGCCATGGGCCGCGTGGGCGAGGTGGTGCTGCGCTGCTGGCAAACGGCGCACAAGATGAAGCTGCAGCGCGGCAAGCTGCCGGAAGACAACGAGCGCAACGACAACTTCCGCGCCAAGCGCTACGTGGCCAAGTACACGATCAACCCCGCCATTGCGCACGGCATTGCGCACGAAGTGGGCTCGCTCGAGGTCGGCAAGTGGGCCGACATCGTGATCTGGAAACCGGCCTTCTTCGGCGTGAAGCCCTTCACGCTCATCAAGGGCGGCACCATCGCCATGGCCGCCATGGGCGACCCCAACGCGTCGATTCCCACGCCGCAGCCGGTGCACTACCGCCCGATGTTCGGCAGCTACGGCGGCTCGCTCGCCAAAAGCTCGCTCACTTTTGTGTCACAGGCCGGCTTGGCGGCGGGCATCAAGGAGCGCTACGGCCTGGCGAAGCATCTCAGCGCGGTGAAGAACATCCGCAACGTGCGCAAGAAGGATCTGATCCACAACGGCTACACACCGAAAATGGAGATCGATGCGCAGACCTATGCGGTGCGCGCCGATGGGCATCTGCTGACCTGCGACCCGGCGGTGCAGCTGCCGCTGACGCAGCGCTACTTTCTGTTCTAGATGCCGCGGGCCTCAGGCCGAACGGGGCACCATGTGGGCGCGGATCCAGCTGGCAAAGCTGCTTTCGTCCATGACGCTGGCGGCCACGTCGAACATCACCAGCGTGGCCTCGGCTTGCATCGCCACCAGCCGCTGGCCGTTCAGCGCAAGGAACAGACCCACCGACAGGAATGCCACGCGCTTGTTGCCGTCGACGAACGGATGGTTCTTGGCCAATCCCACGCCGTAGGCCGCCGCGAGATCGGCCACGTCGGGCGATCCGTAGCTCACAAGGTGGAGCGGGCGCGCCAGAGACGACTGCAACATCGTTTCGTCGCGCAGCCCCGAGGCCCCGCCGTGCTCCGCAAGGCTTTCATCATGCAGCAGGATCAAGGTGCGCCTGTCGATCCAGCGCCAGGCGCTCATTTGGCGAGCTGGTGGAAGGTGTCGCGGAATTCACGCATGAATTCGCGGCCCAGCCTCAGCTGTTCTTCGACATCGGGGTCGTACGGCGTCAAGGTGATGCCATTGGCAGCCTCGGTCAGAAACAGCGTATCGCCCTTTTCTACCTTGAGCCGGGCCAGCACTTCCTTGGGAAGAATCACCCCGACGGAATTGCCGATCTGGGTCAATTTGAGTGCCGACATGAAGAACTCCGAAGTTATAACAACCGTTATATTATCGACGTCTTCCCGCTGAAAGCAAGTCTCCATGCTCATCGCCAACAAACTCATGCCCCAGGGCCGCGGCCTCGCGCCCGTTCTGCTGAAGCGCGCCGCCACCATCGAACTCGATTGGGACGTGCGCCAGAAAAGCCGCTTCGACGCCACCGATTCGCAAGGCCGGCAGATCGGCGTGTTCCTGCCGCGCGGCACTGCGGTGCGCGGCGGCGACGTGCTGGTGGCGGAAGACGGCTCGCTGGTGCGCGTCATCGCCGCGCCGCAGCCGGTGCTGCGCATCACGCATTGCACAGCCCACGGCACGCCGTTCGACTTGACGCGCGCGGCCTATCACCTGGGCAACCGGCATGTGCCGATCGAGTTGAAGCCCGACCACCTGAAAATCGAACCCGACCATGTGCTGGCCGACATGCTGCGTTCGATGCACCTGATCGTCGTCGCGGTCGAGGAAGCGTTCGAGCCTGAGGGCGGCGCTTATGGATCACACGAGCATTCGCACGGCGCTGGCCACAGCCATGACCACGCGCACGACCATGGTCACTCGCATGCAAAAGGCCCCAAGCCGCTGGTGCTTGCACCGGAGCTGCTCGACGATCACGACCATGCGTGATTCAGGGCGCGCTCCCGCCGACGGGGTACCTTGCTCCGCGAATGTCCCCCGGCCTGCGGCCTCCTCCTTTATTTCGCTGCGCAAGGCACCCCATCGACG
>NZ_JBEPKJ010000020.1:0-81880 GCF_040544635.1 Variovorax paradoxus | reverse complement strand
CGATCGCGATGGAAGAAGGCCTGCGCTTCGCCATCCGCGAAGGCGGCCGCACCGTGGGTTCGGGCGTCGTGGCAAAGATCCTCGACATCTAAGCCGGACGCAAAGGAATCATCATGGCTACCAAGCAAAAAATCCGCATCCGCCTGAAGGCGTTCGACTACAAGCTGATCGACCAGTCGGCAGCTGAAATCGTTGATACCGCCAAGCGCACCGGCGCGATCGTCAAGGGCCCCGTGCCCCTGCCGACCCGCATGAAGCGTTTCGACATCCTGCGTTCGCCGCACGTCAACAAGACGTCGCGCGACCAGCTCGAGATCCGCACGCACCAGCGCCTGATGGACATCGTCGACCCGACCGACAAGACCGTGGACGCGCTGATGAAGCTCGACCTGCCGGCCGGCGTGGACGTCGAAATCAAGCTGCAATAAGCATTGCGGCCTCGCGCCGCATCTTGTGACAAAGCCCGCTGCAGAAATGCAGGCGGGCTTTGTTTTTTGTCGCACGGATGTGGCATCCTCGCCGAGGCGGCCGCCTTCATCGGTCGAGGCATTGGTCGGCTGAAACGGGGCAGCGCAGCATGAGACACGGCAACTCTTTTGTATCGGGCGTGATGGCGTGTATCGCAGCGGCAGCCTTGCTGGTTGGCTGCGGCGGTGGTGGAGGCGGAGGCGGAGGCGGAGGCGGCGGCGGCGGCGGTGGCCTTCCTTTCTTGCCTGTAACTCCTCCGTCGGGGAGTTCGGTGACGCTGAGCGGCACGGCCACCTATGAATCGGTGCCGAATCCGAACGGCACCCTGGTTTATGCCAGCTCCGCATCGAAGCCTGTGCGCGGCGCCGTGGTGGAAGTGATCGATGGGTCGACTTCCGCGCAACTGGCGACGGCGACCACCGACGACAACGGCGCCTATTCGGTGTCCGTTCCCGCCAACACGGCGATTGCGGTGCGCGTCAAGGCTCAGTTGGCGCGCAGCGGCCAGGGCGCGAGCTGGGATGTGACGGTGCGTGACAACACCCGTTCCAGCGCGCTTTATGCCATGCAAAGCGCTGCGTTCTCGTCGGGCGCGGTTGCGCTGGTGCGCGATCTCCATGCGCCTTCGGGTTGGGGCGGCTCGAGCTACACCGAGGATCGGGTGGCGGCGCCTTTCGCCATTCTGGATACGGTCTATACCGCCATCCAGAAGGTGGTGTCGGTGGCGCCGGCCACGGCGTTTCCGGCATTGCGCGTATTCTGGAGCCCCAACAATGCGCCGTCCGTCGGCAGCATTGCGGCTGGGCAGATCGGCACCACGTTCTTCGTCAGCAGAAGCAGCGGCCGTGAAATCTATGTGCTGGGCAAGGAAGACGTGGACACCGACGAATACGACGCCTCGGTTGTTGCGCACGAATGGGGCCACTACTACCAGTCCGCCTTCAGCCGCGACGATTCGACGGGCGGTGAGCACAGGCAGAGCCAGCTTGTCGATCGCCGGCTTGCCTTCTCCGAAGGCTGGGGCAACGCCTGGTCGGGCATCGCGCTCGGGCGTCGGAACTATGTCGATTCGGGTGGCGCGCAGCAGTCGTCCGCGCAGTTCAGCATCAATATCGATCTTTCCGTGGGCCCGGCAACCACGCCCGGCTGGTACCGCGAGGCTTCGATCCAGTCGATCTTCTGGAATCTCAACCAGCAAATCGGTTTCAAGCCCATACATGACGCTCTGACCAGTCCTCAGTTCAGGGGCGGCGCTGCGGTCACGTCGATTCATCCGTTCTCAGCCGCTTTCAATGCCGCCGCGCCGGGCAGCGCTCCTGCTCTGGCGACCTTGCTCGCCGGGCAAACCATCAATGCAACGGACAACGATCCGTTCGGCGGAGCAGAAGCGAACGACGGCGGAATTCCGATCACGATTCCGATGTACAGGCCCGCGACGGTGGGCGGTGGGCCGATCCAGGCTTGCGTCTCCAATTCCGCCGGTGCTGACAACAAGCACGGCAGCTTTTCTTACCTTCGCTTCACCGCGCCCGCCAGCCGCAGTTACCAGATCGTCGTAGACGGCGGACCGGCAGGAGCAAGCCCAGACTTCGATATCTATAGAGGCGGATTGATTGCCCGAACAGGCAACGCGGTCGGCCTGTCGGCCGGCGAGCACGTTCTTGCGATGACAGACCTCAACAACTCCGGGGCGCAGACATGCTTCAACGTCTCCATCCAGTAGAAGGAAAGGCCGCCATGAACATCCGCTCGAATTCGCTGATGGCCGTTGCCTGCCTCGCGCTGGCGACGTTGTCGGCACCGGCTGCGGCAGACGGCGAGCCCGCTTCGCGCAATGCCAGGCAACCGGCATCGCAGCGCCATGCCGCCGCGCCTGCACCCATGACGACGGCTCCGCAGAAGCCCGGTGGCGCCGGCGTCAAGCTTCAATACCGCCTGGACGCCACACCGCAGTTGGGTCGGGCCACACCCATCGTGCTGCAATTCGAAGGCGTATCCGAGGCCGACGGCGCCACGGTCCGCCTGAGTGCCGACAGCGGGCTGACCCTCCAGGGCAGCAATACGCTGACGCTGCCCGCGGGCAAGCGAACCACGGCCACGGTTGTCGTGGTGAGCGAGACCGAGGGCCTGGCTTACCTCAATGTGTTCATCAACCAGGGGGGCGCCTCGAGTGCGATTTCGATCCCCGTCCAGACCGGCACGGCCGCGCCGGCCCTGAAATCCACCGGCGAAATGAAATCCACGCCGGGCGGCGACAGCATCATCACGATGCCCGTCAAATAGGCGAAAAGCGGGCAAAAAGGGGCGGAAACAGCCCTCGGAGCCCGCCCGCAATGCTGCTTGCACAGCGCCCGCATAGCGGGCTATAATCGCTGGCTCTGCCCTAGTTGCGTCTATATGGCGCTGCGAGTGCGGAGATTTATCAACCTTCTTTCGCGAGCCGGGAAGCCTTCGGGCGATCGGCTAAACGCTGTTGCCAATTGAAGTGACAGCGGCGAAAGAGGATCCATTTTTGGAGAAAACAAATGAGTCTGAGCAACTCCCTCGGGTTGCTGGGCCGCAAGGTGGGGATGATGCGTCTCTTCACCGATGACGGGGACGCAGTTCCTGTCACGGTGGTGGATGTGTCCAACAACCGTGTGACCCAGATCAAGTCGCAAGAGACCGACGGCTACGTCGCGCTGCAAGTGACGTTCGGTTCGCGCAAGGCATCGCGCGTGACCAAGCCCCAAGCCGGCCACCTCGCCAAGGCGGGTGTCGAAGCTGGTGAAATCATCCGCGAATTCCGCGTGACCGCCGATACCGCAGGTCAGCACAAGGCTGGCGGCGTCATCGCCGCGAGCAGCGTGTTCTCGGTGGGCCAGAAGGTCGACGTGCAAGGCACCTCGATCGGCAAGGGCTTCGCCGGCACCATCAAGCGCCACAACATGAGCTCGCAACGCGCGTCGCACGGTAACAGCCGTTCGCACAACGTTCCCGGCTCGATCGGCATGGCACAAGACCCCGGTCGCGTGTTCCCCGGCAAGCGCATGACGGGCCACCTCGGCGACGTCACCAAGACCACGCAGAACCTCGATGTGTATCGCATCGACGAAGCGCGTCAACTGTTGCTCATCAAGGGCGCGATCCCGGGCGCAAAGGGTGGCTTCGTCACCGTGCGTCCCGCCATCAAGGCCAAGCCGCAAGCGGCTGAAGGAGCGAAGTAATGCAACTCGAACTCCTGAATGAACAAGGCCAGGCCGCGTCGAAGTACGACGCCCCCGAGACCGTGTTCGGCCGTGACTACAACGAAGACCTGGTTCACCAGATCGTCGTTGCATTCCAGGCCAACGCCCGCCAAGGCACGCGCGCCCAGAAGGACCGCGAGCAGGTCAAGCACTCGACCAAGAAGCCTTTCAAGCAAAAGGGAACGGGCCGCGCCCGTGCCGGTATGACGTCCTCGCCGCTGTGGCGCGGGGGTGGCCGGATTTTCCCGAACATGCCTGACGAAAACTTCTCGCAGAAGATCAACAAGAAGATGTACCGCGCCGGCATGGCCGCCATCTTCTCGCAGCTCGCTCGCGAAGGCCGTCTGGCCGTGGTGGATTCGCTGACCGTGGATTCGCCCAAGACGAAGCCGCTGGCAGCCCGTTTCAAGGCAATGAATCTCGAGTCCGTGCTCGTGATCGCCGAAGAAGTCGACGAAAACCTGTACCTTGCCTCGCGCAATCTGGTCAACATCCTCGTGGTCGAACCCCGTTACGCCGATCCGGTGTCGCTGGTTCACTACAAGAAGGTGCTGGTCACCAAGGGTGCCGTCGACAAGCTCAAGGAGATGTTCGCATGAGCCGCGTGAACCCTACCGCCGCTGAACGTACGTTCGAAGAAGGCCGCCTGATGGCGGTGCTGGTCGCCCCGATCGTGTCCGAAAAGGCCACGATGGTCGGCGAGAAGTCGAACGCTGTCACTTTCAAGGTGCTGCAAGATGCCACCAAGCCCGAGATCAAGGCCGCTGTCGAACTGATGTTCAAGGTCGAAGTCCAGGGCGTGTCGGTGCTCAACACCAAGGGCAAGACCAAGCGCTTTGGCAAGTCCATCGGCCGCCGCGACAACGTTCGCAAGGCCTATGTGACCCTGAAGCCCGGTCAAGAGCTCAACCTCGTCGGGGAAGGCGCTTAATCATGGCCGTCATCAAGATGAAACCCACTTCGCCGGGCCAACGCGGCGCGGTGAAGATTTCGCGGGACCACCTGTTCAAGGGTGCTCCTCATGCGCCTTTGCTGGAACCCCAGTTCCAGAAGGCCGGCCGCAACAACAACGGCCACATCACGATCCGTCATCGTGGCGGCGGTGCCAAGCACCACTACCGCGTTGTCGACTTCGTGCGCAACAAGGACGGCATCCCGGCCAAGGTCGAACGCATCGAATACGACCCGAACCGCACCGCCCACATTGCCCTGGTCTGCTACGCCGACGGCGAGCGCCGCTACATCATCGCCCCGCGCGGTCTTGAAGCCGGTGCAACGCTGCTGAGCGGTTCGGAAGCCCCGATCCGCGCTGGCAACACGCTGCCGATCCGCAACATTCCGGTCGGCTCGACGATCCACTGCATCGAACTGCAACCCGGCAAGGGCGCGCAGATCGCGCGTTCGGCCGGCACGTCGGCCACGCTGCTGGCTCGCGAAGGCGTCTACGCCCAGGTCCGCATGCGTTCGGGTGAGGTGCGCCGCATCCACATCGAATGCCGCGCAACCATCGGTGAAGTCGCGAACGAAGAACACAGCCTGCGCCAACTCGGCAAGGCCGGTGTGAAGCGTCACATGGGTATTCGCCCGACCGTTCGCGGTGTGGTGATGAACCCGGTCGACCACCCGCACGGTGGTGGCGAAGGCAAGACCGGCGAAGGCCGCCATCCTGTCGACCCGTGGGGCAACCTGACCAAGGGCTACCGTACCCGTAACAACAAGCGCACGCAGGTCTTCATCGTGTCGCGCCGCAAGAAGTAAGGGATAGCAAATGACTCGCTCTCTCAAAAAGGGTCCGTTTGTTGACCATCACCTCGTGGCCAAGGCCGACAAGGCTGTGACGACGAAGGACAAGAAGCCGATCAAGACCTGGTCGCGCCGCTCGATGGTTCTGCCCGAGTTCATCGGTCTGACCATTGCCGTGCACAACGGCAAGCAGCACGTGCCTGTCTACATTACCGACCAGATGGTCGGCCACAAGCTCGGCGAATTTGCGCTCACGCGCACGTTCAAGGGGCACCCCGCGGACAAGAAAGTCCAGAAGAAGTAAGGAACGACCATGTCTGAAACACGTGCAGTCCTCCGCGGTGTCCGCCTCTCGGTCGACAAGGGCCGTCTGGTCGCTGACCTGATCCGCGGCAAGAAGGTTGATCAAGCGCTCAACGTTCTGCAATTCACGCAGAAAAAGGCCGCTGTGATCATCAAGAAGGTGCTCGAGTCGGCAATTGCCAACGCCGAGCACAACGATGGCGCCGATATCGACGAACTGAAGGTCAAGACCATCTACGTCGAACAGGGCGCAACGCTCAAGCGCTTCACGGCGCGAGCCAAGGGTCGCGGTAACCGCATCAGCAAGCCCACGTGCCATGTGTACGTGACGGTTGGCAACTAAGAACGCCTGGAAGAAATATGGGACAGAAAATCCATCCGACCGGCTTCCGCCTTGCGGTTACCCGTAACTGGTCCAGCCGCTGGTACGCAAGCGACCGCGATTTCGCGGGCATGCTGGCCGAAGACATCAAGGTCCGCGAATACCTGAAGAAGAAGCTGAAGAACGCTTCGGTTTCGCGCGTCATGATCGAGCGTCCCGCCAAGAACGCACGCATCACGATCTACTCGGCTCGTCCGGGCGTCGTGATCGGCAAGAAGGGCGAAGACATCGAGAACCTCAAGCGCGAACTGGGCAAGCAGCTCGGCGTGCCGGTGGCAGTGAACATCGAAGAAGTGCGCAAGCCTGAAATCGATGCCCAGCTGATCGCCGACAGCATCACGCAGCAGCTCGAAAAGCGGATCATGTTCCGCCGCGCCATGAAGCGCGCCATGCAAAACGCCATGCGTCTGGGTGCCCAAGGCATCAAGATCATGTCGGCTGGCCGCCTGAACGGTATCGAAATCGCTCGTACCGAGTGGTATCGCGAAGGTCGCGTGCCCCTCCACACGCTGCGCGCCGACATCGACTACGGCACCTCGGAAGCCAAGACCACCTACGGCGTCATCGGCGTCAAGGTCTGGGTCTACAAGGGCGACACGCTGGGTCGTAACGACCTGCCGGCCGTCGAAACGCCGCGTCCCGACGAAGAGCGTCGTCCGCGTGGTCCGCGCCGTGATGGCCGCCCAGGTGGCGACCGTCCGGGTTCGGACCGTCGTGGTCCCGGCCCGCGCGCCGGTGCCCGTGGCCCGATCGGTGGCAACACCGCCCCGGCCGATGGCAGCGACAAGCCCGCAGAAGCTACTGGTGCCGCTCCCGCAGCACCGGGTGCAGACTCGAAACCCGCCGTTAAGCGCGTCCGCAAAGCCGCGCCAGCTGCAGCAGCTGACGGTGCCAAGACCGAATAATCGGTCTTAGAACTACGGAGTATTAAAAATGCTGCAACCTGCACGCAGAAAGTTCCGCAAGGAACAAAAGGGCCGCAACACCGGCATCGCAACCCGGGGTAGCTCGGTTGCCTTCGGTGACTTCGGTCTCAAATGCACCGATCGCGGCCGCCTCACGGCGCGCCAGATCGAAGCCGCTCGCCGCGCGATTTCGCGTCACGTGAAGCGCGGTGGCCGTATCTGGATCCGCGTGTTCCCGGACAAGCCAATCTCTACCAAGCCCGCCGAAGTGCGGATGGGTAACGGTAAGGGCAACCCCGAGTACTACGTCGCTGAAATCCAGCCTGGCAAGATCGTGTTCGAGATCGTCGGCGTGCCCGAAGAACTCGCCCGCGAAGCGTTCCGCCTGGCCGCCGCCAAGCTTCCGCTGCGTACGACGTTCGTCGCTCGCCAGCTCGGCGCCTGAGAGGAGAACATCCATGGCAACACGTAAGAAAAAAGAAACCGTGGCTCCGGCCAAGGTAACCAAGGCTGCAACCCTGCGCACGAAGGACGTCGCAGGCCTGCAAGCCGAAGTCAAGGACCTGCAAAAGGCCCATTTCGGTCTGCGCATGCAGAAAGCCACGCAACAGCTGTCGAACACCTCGACGCTGCGCGTGACGCGCCGCGACATCGCGCGCGCCAAGACCATTCTTGCTCAGAAGCAGCAAGAAACCCAAGCCGCCAAGTAAGGAGTGAACATGACGGAAGCTAAAAAATCCCTCAAGCGCACCTTGATCGGCAAGGTGGTCAGCGACAAGCGTGCCAAGACCGTGACCGTGCTGGTCGAGCGCCGTGTGAAGCACGAGCTCTACGGCAAGATCGTGGCCAAGACGAGCAAGTACCACGCCCATGACGAAAAGGGCGAGTACAAGCTGGGCGACACCATCGAGATCACGGAAAGCCGTCCGATTTCGAAGACCAAGAACTGGGTCGTGACCCGTCTGGTCGAGAAGGCCGTGCTGGTCTGATCACTGGTCGATCGACCTTGGGAGGCCTCTCGAAGGCAACCCATCCGGAAACGGCCCACAATGTGGGCCGTTTTTCTTTTTCAGGAGCACTTACATGATCAAAGTCGGCGACACCCTTCCTTCGGCAACCCTGCAGGAATATTCCGAGGTCGAAGGCGAAGGTTGCAGCATCGGCCCGAACCCGGTGGACGTGAGCAAGGCCACGGCCGGCAAGACCATTGCGCTGTTCGCGCTGCCGGGCGCCTTCACGCCCACCTGCTCGGCCAAGCACGTGCCCGGCTATGTGCAGCACTTCGACGACTTCAAGGCTGCCGGCGTGGACGAGATCTGGTGCGTGAGCGTGAACGACGCCTTCGTGATGGGCGCCTGGGCGCGCGACCAGAAGACCGGCACCAAGGTGCGCATGCTGGCCGACGGCAGCGCCGATTTCGCCAAGGCCACGGGCCTCACGCTCGACCTGACCGGCCGCGGCATGGGCCTGCGCAGCAACCGCTATTCGATGCTCGTGAAAGACGGCAAGGTGGCAACGCTCAACGTCGAGGCACCGGGCAAGTTCGAAGTCAGCAACGCCGAAACGCTGCTGGCGCAAGCCCGCGGTTAAGGGCCGGCTAAAGATCCGCCTTGAGGTAGTGCGCGCCCGCAATCGGGTTGTGATAGTAGGGCGGCACTTCCTCGAAGCCCAGGTCTTCATAGAGAGCGCGCGCCGATTCCATGTCGTCCAGCGTGTCGAGTAGCACGCAGGCATAGCCCGCGCCGCGCGCGGCATCGAGAATGGCTTCGGCGAGTTGCCGGCCGACGCCCAGCCCGCGAAAGCCGGGCCGTACGAACAGGCGCTTCATCTCCGCGGCATTGGCGTAGTCGGTGTTGTCGAGTGGGCGCAGGGCGCAGCAGCCCGCCACATGCGCCAGCGTTCCATCGGAACGCAAGAGAGTCGGCGCCTGTTGTCCGGCGGCCTCCTTGATATGGGCCGGATTGACCAGGGCGAGCAGCAGTGCGCCGCGCGGTTCCGCGTAGTCGCCCGGAAGCGTGGCAACTTCGTCTTCGAAGTTCTGGAAGCACAGGTCGATGTTCAGCGAGGCGGCATAGTCGCGAAAAATCGCGCCTGCCGCATCGAGTTCATGGGCTTCATCCGGCGTCAGAAGCACGACGGCCGGCGTGTCGGCCAGCGGCAAGGGGCGTGAAACGGAAAAGCTCATACGCGCAACGATGCAATCCAGTACGCCGCGCCCGCGCACACCGCGAACAGGACCAGCGCGAGCCCCCGCGAGGCGGCGTCGTCGCGGCTCGGGGCGACCTGGCTGCGGGCCGAGGCGATCAGCTTGTCGCCCGAAACCATGGGCCGCACCAGGCGATGCCGCTTGACCAGCACATAGAAGAGCACCGCCAGCACGTGCAGGCTCACCAGGGCGATGACGATCGTTTTCCCTTGCGCCTTGTGCCAGCCCGTGGCCAGGCTCACCACCTCGCCGGAAACGAAACGCGTGAGCGGCCCCGCAGCGGAAATTTCGTCGTCCGCCACCAAGCCCGTTGCAACCTGCACTGCCAGTACCGTGAGCACGGCGAATACCGACAGGGCGCCCAGCGGCGTGTGGCCGATCACATGATCGGGATGGGCCCGCCCGCGCAGATACGCAACGACGGAGCCCGGGCCATAGAAGAACGAGGCAAAGCGCGACCAGCGTCCGCCCACGAAGCCCCACAGCAGGCGGAACAGCAGCAGGGCGAGCACCGTGTAGCCCAGACGGAAGTGCCACTCCATGATGCCGGCGAGGCCGGTGGCGATCAGGCCCACGACGGTGGCGCTCAATGCCCAGTGGAAAACGCGCGTCGGCAGATCCCAGATGCGCGCTCGGACAGGGGCGTCGGACGCTGCGGCCTGCAAGGCGGCCACGGAGGTGTCGGTCATCGAAGAGGCAAAGTGCGCAAAAAATTGCGGAAGGCGCAGATTAGCAAAGTCCGGGCTGCCGCATGCATCGGGTTGTTGCTATGCCGGCTGCCATGCTGCCCCTACACTCGGCGCGGCGCCGCTTTCGACGGTGCCGAACCAACAATAAGGACCCCCGATGATTCGACTTGCTTCGTTCGCCCTGGCCGCTGCCTGCGCTGCGGTTTCCCTGCCGGCTGCGGCCCAGTTTGCCAAGCCCGATGACGCCATCAAGTATCGCCAGAGCGCGCTGTTCGTGATGGGCCAGCATTTCAGCCGCATCGGCGCCATGGCCAACGGACGCGTTCCCTACGACGCCGCAGTTGCTGCCGCCAATGCCGACATCGTGGCCGAAATGGCCAAACTGCCCTGGGCCGGTTTCGGCGCCGGCGCCGAGGGCGGCAAGAGCAAGCCCGAGGTCTGGAAAGAAACCGCCAAGTTCAAGGAGCACCAGGACAAGATGGTGGCCGAGACCGGAAAGCTGGCGGTTGCCGCCAAGGCGGGCAGCATCGATGCGCTCAAGGCCCAGTTCGGCACCACAGCCGGAAGCTGCAAGGCTTGCCACGACAGCTTCCGCAACCAGTAAATCGTCGCGGAAAAGCAAAAGGCGCTCCATCGAGCGTCTTTTCTTCCTTCGGGATACCAGCCCCCGGGGGCGCGCCAGGGTTCAAGCCTCGGCGAGCAGTTTCTCGATCAGCTTGTGAAGTTCTGCGAAATCGGGTTCGCCCACATAGCGCTTCACAATCTCGCCCTTCTTGTTGACCAGGTAGGTGGTGGGCGTGAGCTTCACGTCGCCCCAGGCCTGCGCCACGCTGCCGGTGTTGTCGATGGCCACCTTGAACGGCAGTTTGCGCGTTTCGGCAAAGTTGACGACGTAGCTCGGCGGGTCGTAGCTCATGGCCACCGCCAGCGTGTCGTAGCCCTTCGACTTGTACTTGTCGTAGGTCGCGATGACCTTCGGCATTTCGGCCACGCAGGTCACGCAGCTCGTGGCCCAGAAGTTGACCAGGGTGACCTTGCCTTTCAGGTCGTCGGTGCTCTTCTTGCTGCCGTCGAGCAGCACGAAGGTCGATGCCGGTGCCGCCGTGGCGCCGGAGCCGAAGTACACGCCCACGCCGGCGGCCAGAACAAGGGCGGCTGCGGCGACGGCGATGTATTTTTTCATGGCAACTGAAAGAGAGGGGCGGCGCGATTTTAGTTCCGCCAGCCAGATCGCGCTGGGCATGCCCTCGAGCGGCTCGATAATCCCTTTCTGATGCTGTCGTCCGTTTCCCGCTCCAGGCCTGCGCTGTTCGCAGCCACCGCCGCCGTTGCGCTTGCCGCCTGCAGCCCGACCTTCAACTGGCGCGAGGCACCGATTGCCGATGCCGGCCTGATCGCCTTGCTTCCCTGCAAGCCCGATCGTGCCAACCGCGCTCTGCCGCTCGGAGCCGAGTCCGTGCAAGTCGACATGGCCGGCTGCGAGGCCGGCGGCGCAACCTTCGCCATCGCCCATGCGTCCGCCGCCAGCCCCGAACAGGCCGAGACCTGGCTCAACGCGTGGCGTGCTGCCACGCGCAGCCAACTGGGCAATGCGCAAATGACGGAAGCCCCTGCAACGCTGAAACGTGCCACCGCGGCGCCCGCGCCGGTGCGGCTCGATGCGCAGCCACCGCAACAGGGCGCCGCGCCCGTCCAGGTCCTCTGGTTTGCCCAGTCGCAAAAAGACGGACGTGTCTCGCTCTACCAGGCCACGGTGCTCGGCCGGCCCTCGGCCCCCGAGGCGGCGAAAACCTTCTTCGACGGCCTGCGTCTTCCGTGAACGCCGCGAATCCCATGAGCGGCGGCTTGCTCGCCGGGCGGCGGCGGATTGCCACCGTTTTCCTGGCCTTTGCCGTCGCCTACTTTTTCTCGACGCTGGTGCGAGCCATCACGGCCACGCTCTCGCCAACGCTCACGGCCGAGTTCGAACTCGAGTCGCGCGACCTCGGCTTGCTGGCCGGCGGCTACTTCCTGGGTTTCGCGTTCACGCAGTTGCCCATGGGCACCTGGCTCGACCGCCACGGGCCGAAGCGCGTGATCGTCTGCTTTCTGTCCGTCGCAGTCATCGGCTGCCTGCTGTTTTCCGTGGCAACGAATTTCCCGGTGTTGCTGGCCGCGCGCGTGTTGACCGGTGTCGGCGTGAGCGCCTGCCTGATGGCGCCGCTCACCGGCTACCGGCGCTGGTTGACGCCGCCGATGCAGCTGCGCAGCAACTCGTGGATGCTGATGGTGGGCTCCTTCGGCCTCGTCGGCGCCACCCTGCCGGTGCAGTGGCTGATGCCGCTCCTGGGCTGGCGGCCGCTGTTCTGGCTGTTGGCCGCGGGGGTGCTGGTGTCGATGGCGCTGATCGCCTGGGCGGCGCCTGCGTGGCGTGACGGCAGCGCGGCGGATACCAGGGAAGAGATGCACAGAGAGCGCGATCGGGAAGGGCGTGATCAAGATGAGCGCGGCTACGCTGCCGTATGGCGCGACCCCTTCTTTCGCAAGCTTGCGCCCGTCGGATTCTTCAACTACGGCGGCTTCGTCGCCATGCAGACGCTCTGGGTCGTGCCGTGGCTCACGCGCGTGGCGGGCTACACGCCGCAGGAAGCAGCCGGCGCCTTGTTCTGGATCAGCATCGCGCTGCTTGCGACCTACTGGCTCTGGGGCGTGACCAATCCGAAGCTCGCGCATCGCGGCATTCGAGCGACCCTGCTTCTGAGCTGGGGCATGCCTCTGGCGATGCTCGTGCTTGCTCTTATTTTGATAGCTGGCCCCGCGGCGGGAACCGTCGCCTGGATTTGTTTTCTGTGTGCTTCCACGGTGGTCACACTGGCCCAGCCCGCCGTGGCCCTGGCCTTGCCGCCCGCCCTCGCGGGTCGCGCGCTGTCGGCTTACAACCTCGTGGTTTTTGCAGGTGTATTCGTCGTGCAGTGGGGCATCGGCTTGCTGATCGACCTGTTCGCCCGCGCCGGGCTCGACACCGTGGCGTCGTTCCGCGCGGCATTGGCCGTTTTCCTGGCCTGCTGCGTTATGTCGTATACCTACTTCCTTTGGGCGCCCCCGCATAATCGGCGCGTAGTCCCCCGACCCGCATGAACAGCATTCTCATCATCGCCCATTCACCGTTCGCGCAGGCGCTGCGGCGATGCGCGCTGCATGTGTTCCCCGATTGCGAGCAGGCCGTGGTCGCACTCGACGTGCTGCCCAACGTGTCGCCCGAAGAAACGCTGGCCGCCGCCCGCATCACGCTTGCGCAGCAGCTCAATGCGCCGCGCTCGCAGGTGCTGGTGCTGGCCGACGTGTTCGGCGCAACCCCCTGCAACGTGGCCCAGAAGCTGGTGGACGGCGTCCGCTCGCGGCTGGTGGCGGGCGTCAACCTGCCGATGCTGCTGCGGGCGGTGACCTACCGCCACGAGCCGCTCGAAACGCTGGTGCAGCGCGCCATCGCGGGCGGCACGGCCGGTGTCATGCAGGTGGCTGTGGCCGCACCCCAGAATCAGGCGAAGAGAAAGCACAGTGATCAAGAAATCCGTGACCATCAGCAATAAGCTGGGCTTGCATGCGCGCGCATCGGCCAAGCTCACCAAACTCGCAGGCAGCTTTCCTTGCGAGGTGTGGCTCTCGCGCGGCGACCGCCGCATCAATGCCAAGAGCATCATGGGCGTCATGATGCTTGCCGCCGGGCTCGGCTCCACCGTCGAGCTCGAAACCAACGGCCAGCAGGAGGAAGAGGCGATGGACGCCATCGTCCAGTTGATGAACGACAAGTTCGGCGAAGGCGAATGAATGTGGCCCCCACGCTCCGCACTGCGTGTCGTCGCTGCCCCCCCGGGGGGCTCGGCCGCCTTGGGGCTGCCCGGCGGCGGCCGGTAACCTTCGGCCAGCTCCCATGACCTTCGCAGTCCACGGCCTTCCCGTCGCCCGTGGCATTGCCATTGGCCGCGCGGTGCTGGTGGTGTCAAGCCGCATCGACGTGGCCCACTACTTCATCAAGCCCGAAGAGATCGAGACCGAGATCGATCGTGTTCGCACGGCGCGCAATGCCGTGGCCGATGAACTCGCCAAGCTGCAGACCAGCGTCGCGCAGATGGGCCCCAACGATGCGCCGCACGAGCTCGCTGCACTGCTCGAAGTGCACCAGATGCTGCTGCAGGACGAGGCGCTCACCGGCGGCGTGAAGCACTGGATCACCGATCGGCTCTACAACGCCGAGTGGGCGCTGACCACGCAACTCGAAATCATCGCGCGCCAGTTCGACGAGATGGAGGACGAGTACCTGCGCGAGCGCAAGGCCGACCTCGAGCAGGTGGTCGAGCGGTTGCTGCATCGCATGAAGGGCACGGCCGCGGTGCTTGCGCCGAGCCCGCCGCGCCGCAAGCGCCATGCCACCGAGGACGATGACGACCTCACCGCGGGCGACGCCATCGACGCGCCGCTGGTGCTGATTGCGCACGACCTTTCACCGGCCGACATGCTCCAGTTCAAGAAGAGCGTGTTCGCCGGCTTCGTGACCGATGTGGGCGGGCGCACCTCGCACACCGCCATCGTCGCGCGCAGCATGGACATTCCGGCCGTGGTGGGCGCGCGCACGGCGAGCCAGCTGGTGCGCCAGGACGACTGGGTGATCATCGACGGCGATGCCGGCGTGGTCATCGTCGACCCTTCGCCCATCATCCTGGCCGAGTACGGCTTCAAGCAGCGCCAGGGCGACCTCGAGCGCGGCCGGCTTGCGCGCCTGCGTCACAAGCCCGCGGTCACGCTCGACGGCCAGCGCGTCGAACTGCTCGCCAACATCGAGATGCCCGAAGACACCGTCGGTGCCGTCAAGGCCGGCGCCGTGGGTGTGGGCCTGTTCCGCAGCGAATTCCTCTTCATGGGCCGCGAATCGTCCGCGCGCCAGACGCGCCTGCCCGACGAAGAAGAGCAGTACCAGGCCTACAAGCGCGCGGTCGAGGGCATGCAGGGCATGCCGGTCACCATTCGCACCATCGATGTGGGCGCAGACAAGCCCATCGACGGCAAGGCGGCCAGCAAGCAGGAGCACCTGAACCCCGCGCTCGGCCTGCGTGCCATTCGATGGAGCCTGGCCGATCCGGCGATGTTCCTCACGCAATTGCGCGCCATTCTGCGAGCGGCGGCACACGGCGAAATCCACCTGCTGATTCCCATGCTCGCGCACGCCAGCGAGATTCGCCAGACGCTCTCGCTGATCGACTTTGCACGCACGGAACTCGACAACCGCGGCGCCGTGTACGGCCCGGTGAAGCTGGGCGCGATGATCGAAATTCCAGCCGCCGCGCTCACGCTCAAGACCTTCCTGAAGTACTTCGACTTCCTGTCGATCGGCACCAACGACCTGATCCAGTACACGCTGGCCATCGACCGCGCCGACGAGGCCGTGGCCCATCTTTACGACCCCGCCCACCCCGCGGTGTTGAAGCTCGTGGCCGACACGATTGCCGAATGCCGCCGCCAGGGCAAGGGCGTGGCCGTGTGCGGCGAAATGGCCGGCGACGTGGCCTTCACGCGGCTGCTGCTCGGCCTTGGGTTGCGCAGCTTCTCGATGCATCCCTCGCGCATCCTCGCCGTCAAGCAGGAAGTGCTGCGCGCCGACACCGGCAAGCTCGAAGCCTGGGCGAAGAGCGTGCTCGAGTCGGACGACCCGGCCGCCGCCCTGGCCGGCTAAAAGAGCTCGCGGTTCTTTTCCAGAAACACCGAGGAACCGGCTTTGCCGGGCCTCTGGTGTTGCCCCCGGTAGGGGGAGGGAGGAGCGACACGAAGTGCGCGGAGCCTGGGGGCGAGCGAAACATAACGAAACACGCCGAAACCAGGGCGAAAGGACTTGTCGCGCCGCGGCAAGCACCATCAGGTCTCCTCTTCCACAACTGAAAGGCCTGAACATGAACTCTCTCTCCCTGACCCAAATCGTCGCCGTCGGCTCCTTCGCCCTGCTCGCCGCAGCCGGCGCCAAGGCTGAAACCTACGAAGGCGTCCAGCCGCTCTCCTCGGCAAAAAGCCGTGCCGAAGTCAACGCCGAAGCCGTGCGCACGGCTTCCGCACCGGACCAGAACGTCGTGCGCGGCTCGCGCGGCGCCGAGACCATGGCCGTGTCGAGAGACCGCGCCGGCGTCGTCTTCGAAGCCATGCGCACCGCCGCCGCACCCGATCAGAACGTGACCTCGGGCTCCCGCGTGAACAGCAAGGTTATCTCGACCCTGCAGAACCCTGTCGATGCACGTGCCTCAGCGGCCGGCAACAGCAACAAGCTTTAAGACTCTCGCCCGCAGGGCATCCCTGGGGCCGTAAGGAACATCATGAAACACTGGATCAAACGCACTCTCTTCGGTTTCGCCGGCCTTGCGGTGGTGGCGGGCAGCATTGCCGGCTGCGGCGGCCATCGGCACGGCTGGGGCGGCGGTGACAGCGCCGAGTTCCGCACCAAGATGGTCGAGCGTGTCGGCAGCAAGCTGGAACTCGACGCTTCGCAAAAGCAGAAGCTCACCGTGCTGGCGGAGAAACTGCAGGCACAGCGCGAAGCCATGCGCGGCGCAGGCGGCGCGGGCGATCCACGTTCGCAGTTCAAGGCGCTGTTCGCGGGCAACAAGCTCGACCAGGCCGGCGCCACGCGGCTCGTCGACGAGAAGACCACCGCCGTGCGCAACGGCAGCCCGGAAATCATCGCAGCCGCCGCCGATTTCTTCGACAGCCTGAACGTCGCGCAGCAGCAGAAGGTGCGCGACTTCATGGATCGCGGCGGCCGGCGCTGGGGCCATCGTGGCTGAACTCGACTCGCCTCCAGGCTTCGCGCACTTCGTGTCGCTTCGTCGGCCCTCTTTGAGAGGGCAGCACCTGTGGGCCGGCGAAGCCGGTTCCACGGAGTCTCGCGACCAGGCCGTCGCCGGCGGTGTGCGCTTGCTGCTGCGCGCGGAAGGCGTCGTGGTGCTTGCCGCGGCGCTGGCGGCCTATGCGCAGTTCGGCGCGGGTTGGGGCGTGTTCGCACTGTGGCTGCTCGCGCCCGATCTCGCGCTGCTCGGCTACCTCGCGGGCGCGCGCGTGGGCGCGGCGCTCTACAACGCGGCGCATTCGTACGCCGGTGCCGTTGCACTGCTTGTGCTCGGCGTGCTCGCTGCGATGCCATGGGCGGTGGCTGGCGGCTTGATCTGGTGCGCGCACATCGGTCTCGATCGGGCGCTCGGCTACGGGCTCAAGTACGGCACGGGCTTCGGCGCCACGCACCTGGGCCGCATCGGCCGGGCCGATCCGTGGTGAGGGACGCACGATGGCGCGCACCACCGCGGCAGGCAATGAAAACCACGATGGCGGTGCAATGCCGGCAGGCCTGATCGTCAGCCAACTGTTCGCCAGGAGGCACAATCCCGCCATGCCGCGCATCCTGCTGATCGACGACGACGAACACCTCGCCGCGCCGCTGACCACCTATTTCGCCCGCTTCGGCTGCACGCTCGAGAGCGCTGTGCGCCCGAGCGAAGGGCTCGCCATGCTGCGCGCCGGCCAGTACGACGCGGCCATTCTCGACGTGATGCTGCCCGAGATGGACGGCTTTGCGCTGTGCCGCGAGATCCGCAAGGAGAGCGATATTCCCATCGTGATGCTTACCGCGCGCGGCGAGGTGATGGACCGCGTGGTCGGCTTGGAGCTCGGCGCCGACGACTACGTGCCCAAGCCCTTCGAGCCGCGCGAACTGGTGGCGCGCGTGCAGACCATCCTGCGGCGCCAGCGCAGCACGCCGGTTGCCGCGAACGGCAACGGTACGCAGCTGCGCGTGTTCGACGGCCTGTCGATCGACCTCG
The DNA here is from genome assembly GCF_040544635.1 of Variovorax paradoxus. Taxonomy (GTDB): domain Bacteria; phylum Pseudomonadota; class Gammaproteobacteria; order Burkholderiales; family Burkholderiaceae_C; genus Variovorax; species Variovorax paradoxus_R. The sequence goes on along the minus strand of NZ_JBEPKJ010000020.1, from coordinate 64,125 downwards.
ACCGGCGCCAGGTGCTGCGCCACGGCGAGCGCGTGGAGCTCACCGGCACCGAATTCGAATTGCTCGCGCTGCTCGCGGCCGAGCCCGGCAAGGTCTTCAGCCGCGACGACATCCTGAACCGCCTGCGCGGCCACGAAGCCGAGCTCTACACCCGCGCAGTCGACATCGTGGTGAGCCGCTTGCGCAAGAAGCTCGAGCCGCTGGACTGCATCAAGACGCTGCGCAACGCCGGTTACGCGCTGGCCGTTGCGCGCAGCGAGCCCGCATGAAATTTCGCCGGGGGGGCTACCGCAAGGCGTGGCGCGAAATGGCCTGCCGCCGCGCGGAACTGCGCAGGCAGTGGCATGAACAGTGGCACGAGAAGGTGCAGGGCAAGCGCCGCTGGCGCCGCTCGCTGCGCATCCGGCTGGTGATGATGTTCGTGTTGCTGGCGGTGGTCATGGCCGTGGTGTTCATGGGCGGCATGAAGAAGTCTTTTTCCACCGGCTGGGCCGAGGCCGCGAAGCCGATGCTGGTGGACTACGCCGACCGGCTCGTCGCCGAGATCGGCACGCCGCCCGACATTGCACGCGCGCAGGCGCTGGTGGCCCGGCTGCCCATCACCATCCGTATCGTGGGCCCCCAAGTCAACTGGGACTCCAACCCCGGTGGCATCAACGGCCGCGGCGGTTGGATGCACGACCGCGACGAGGAGCCGTGGAACGACAAGTGGTTCATTCGCCCCACGGCCGACGGCCACCGCGTGATCTTCGGCTGGGCGCCCAAGCTCTGGAAGCTCGCGCCGCGTGCCGCGGGTTGGGCCACGCTCGGCGCGCTTCTGCTGCTCGTGGTGCTGGGATATGCCTATGTGAGCCGCCTGCTGCGGCCGCTGATCGACATCCGCGAAGGCGCGCAGCGCTTCGGCCGCGGCGAGTTCACGCAGCCCATTCCCGTTCGCCGCAACGACGACCTCGGCGATCTTGCGGAGCGGATCAACACCATGGCCGACGACATCCAGGCCATGCTCGATGCCAAGCGCGGCCTCTTGCTCGCGCTGAGCCACGAGCTGCGCTCGCCGCTCACGCGTGCCCGGCTCAACGCCGAGCTGCTGCCCGCCACGCCCGAGGGCGCAACCGAACGCGAGGCGCTGCTGCGCGACCTGAACGAGATGCGCGACCTGATCAGCGACCTGCTCGAAAGCGAGCGCCTCGCAAGCCCGCATGTGGCACTGCAGCGCGAGCCGGTCGACCTGGCCGTGCTGGTGCGCGATATCGTGGCCGAAATGCAAGGCGCGCAGAACGTGCACCTCGATCTGGCGGAGGGTCTGCCGCCGCATGCGATCGACCGCATGCGCTTTCGCCTGCTGGTGCGCAACCTGCTGGACAACGCCTTGCGCTACAGCACCGGGGCGCCCCGGCCGCCGTCTGTGTCGCTGCGGGCCGTGGTGGACGGCAAGGTCCAGGGCATCGAGTTCGAGGTGCGGGACTACGGGCCCGGCGTCGACGAGGCGCAGGTCGACCGGCTGACCGAACCCTTCTACCGCACCGACGGCGCGCGGGCGCGCGCCACGGGCGGCGTCGGCCTCGGCATGTACCTGTGCCGGCTGATTGCCGAGGCGCACGGCGGCACGTTGACGGTGCGCAACGCGAATCCCGGCCTGCAGATCGTCGTCCGGATCTAGGCTCGCTCGCGGTACTTTTCGCTGTCGCCTGCGCTACCAGCAGGTGCGAGGTGCGGAGCTACGATTCGCCTCCGTGCCAGCGCCCGTCAATCAAGGAGACACCATGAGCAGTTCACTCGCCAACCACCAGGTCCGCCTCGCCAAACGCCCCGAAGGCACGGCCACCCGCGAGAACTGGAAGTTCACCACCGAACCCGTCGGCGAGCCGGCCGAGGGCGGCGTGCTGGTCAAGACGCTGTCGCTTTCGCTCGACCCCGCCATGCGCGGCTGGCTCAACGATGCCAAGAGCTACATTGCGCCCGTGGCCATCGACGAGGTGATGCGCGCCGGCGGCGTCGGCCGCGTCATTGCCTCGAAGAACCCGCAGTTCGCGGTGGGCGACGCGGTCTACGGCACGCTCGGCGTGCAGGAATACATCCTGATTCCGCAGGACCAGATCAAGCGCAACGGCCTCGTGAAGATCGATCTGAATGTCGGCACCATCGGCCAGTGGCTCAACGTGCTCGGCATGCCCGGCATGACCGGTTATTTCGGCCTGATGGACGTGGGCCAGCCCCAGCCCGGCGAAACCGTGGTCGTCTCCGGCGCGGCCGGCGCCGTGGGGCAGACGGTGGGCCAGTTGGCCAAGCTCAAGGGTTGCCGGGTCGTCGGCATTGCCGGCGGCGCTGCCAAGTGCGACTGGGTGGTGAAGGAGCTGGGCTTCGACGCCTGCATCGACTACAAGGCCGGTGCCGGAGCCGTGCGCGACGGGCTCAAGGCGCATTGCCCGAAGGGCGTGGACATCTACTTCGACAACGTCGGCGGCGAAATTCTCGACGCGGTGCTGGCGCGGCTCGCGCGCAAGGCCCGCGTGATCATCTGCGGCGCCATCAGCCAGTACAACAACGCCAACAGCATGCCGGGCGCCGGCCCCAGGAACTACCTGAGCCTGCTGGTGAACCGGGCGCGCATGGAAGGCATCGTGGTGTTCGACTACGCAGACCGGTACCACATCGCCATTGCCGAGATGGCTGGCTACCTGAAGGACGGGCGCATGAAGAGCAAGGAGGACGTCGTGAAGGGCCTCGACACCTTCCCCGAGTCTCTCAACAAGCTGTTCGCCGGGGAGAACTTCGGCAAGCTGATCCTGCAGGTGGTCGAAGACTGACGCCGGCTCAGGGCTCGCTCGGGCGCATCGGGATGTCGCCCATTGCGTCGTCCTCGCGCAGGCCGCGGGCGGCCTTCAGGGTTTCGATCGACAGGCCGTCGCCGTGGCCTGCGAAGCCCTTGGCGACGCCCTCCAGCACCGTCGACAGGTCCGCTTCGCCGTCGGCGCGGGCGTCCAGGCTGATGTTCAGCACCCGCGCGGCCATCTGCCGGTAAGTGATGGCGCCGGCGCCCTCGAGCGCGGCCACCAGGTCGAGGTACAGCGCCAGGTTCAGGTCGAACACCAGCTTGGGCGTGATCTCGAAGTCCTCGCTTTTGTTCTTGTTATCCATGGGTTGGCTCCTTTTTTCCGAAGCCTCCACTCTAGCCAGAAAAAAAGCGCCGGTGTCGTCGGACACGGACGCGATTCAGCGGGCGCGTGTGCCCATGACGGCGGCCGAGATGATCAGCCCCGCGGCGAGCGCGATGCTCCAGGTGAGCGGACGGCCGGTCACGGCCAGCAGCAGTGCGGTGGAACCCAGCGGCGTGATGTAGCTCAGGATGCCGATCTGCCGCGCATCTCCGCGCTTGAGCGCCATGTCCCAGACGAAGAAGGCCGCGCCGAGAGGCCCCAGGCCGCACAGCGCGACCAGCAGCCAATCTTTCGCGGACAGTAACGCCGAGGGCTCGATCAGCGCATGGCAGGCCAGCGACAACACGCCCGAAACCAGGCCGAACAAGCCGATGGCCGAGGTCGGAAACGCCGCCACGCGCTTCGTCCAGAGCGAATAGCTCGCCCAGATGAACGCCGAGCCCAGCGCCGGCAGGAAGCCCCAGTACCCGGCCGAGGTGCCCAGTGTGGGAGCGGCGCCTTCACGGGCGCCGAGAATCGCGATGGCGGCACCTGCGAAGCCCAGCAATGCGGCAACCAGATGCAGCGGCCGCAATGACACGCCCGGCAGCAGCGCCGGCGCCAGCACCACCATGAAGAGCGGCCACAGGTAATTGACCAGGTTGGCCTCGATCGGCGGGGCATGCCGCAGCGCGATGAACAGCAGGAAGTGAAAGCCGAACAGGCCGTAGATGCCCAGCGCCAGCGTGCGCGGCGGTACTTTCCATGCACCACGGTCGCGCAGCACGAGCGGCCAGCTCGGAATGCTGCCGATGATCAGAGCAAGGCCTGTCAACAGGAAGGGCGGCAGGTGCGAAAGCGCCGTGCCCAGCGAGGCGAGCGTGGCCCATAGCGCGATGGCGGCCAGGGCGAGAAGCGTGGGAGACATCGCTGCGAGCTTAAGCGGCGCAGTCGTCGCGCAGCGCCGGTGAATCGTCGCGCGGCGACGATCTTCGGTGCGGCTTAGCGTCCGCCGAGCCTGCGCAACGCCGCGGTGAGCGCGGAGGGCGAGCGGTAGCCTGTGCGGCGCGCCGTTTCCGCCACGCCCACGCCCGCCAGGCGCAGTTCGCGCGCATGCGCGAGCCGCAGCGCGCGCAGCCAGTGCATTGCGCTCACGCCCTGCTCGTCGCGGCAGCGCTGCGCGAACTGGCTCGGGCTCAGGCAGGCCACGCCTGCGAGATCGGCAACGCTCAGCGGCTCGTGCCAGCGTGCCCTGGCCCACGCAGCGAGTGAAGTCCACTCGATGCGGCGGCTTCGCGTGGGGGCCGGTGCGGCCGCGCCCCAGGCTTCGAGCAGCAGGGCAGGGCCATGTTGCAGGGCCAGGGCGGAGGCTTGCGGATGCTGCGCGCAGTGCGCGAGGTACTGCGCCAGCGCCTGCAGTCGTGCAACGTCCGCGGGCGGTCGCCCGGCGCAGCGCGCCCACAGGGGGTGGGCGGTGTCGAGCACGAGGCACCGGCTGCCGCTGCGCGATTCGAAATCGTGCCGGTCGCCGGGCACCACCACCTGCGCCTCGCCGGCGCCGACGCGCGCGCCGCGGCCTTCCACTTCGAGCTCGAGCACGCCGGCCAGACCGATCAGTACCTGGAAATGGTCATGTGCATGGCTGCCGCGCGAAGCACCGTAGTCGCGCAGCGAAAGGCTGTGCGGCTCTGCGCGGAGGGGTGTTGCCGAGATTCGCATGGACACGGATGGATTCTCCTCCCGGGCCCTGCGGCTGTCATCCCAGCCGCAGCAGCAGCGCGGAGGCCGCGCACACCAGCAGGAACGGGATGCTGATGCGGTGGAACTCGCGCAGGCCGTGCGGCAATTTGGCGAGCCGCAATGCGATCAGGTTGGCCAGCGAGCCCAGCACGCAGCCGAAGCCTCCCACGCTCACGCCGGCGGCCAGCGCGGGCAGATCGCGTACGTGGCCGTCGAGCAGGATCGCGGCCGGCACGTTGCTGATGAACTGCGAGGCGACGATGGCGGCAAGGTAGGCTTGCCATCCCTCGGTAATCGGCCAATGGTTCAGCAGCGCCACGACGGCCGGCAGTTCGGCCAGTTGCCGCAGGTCCACGAACATCAGCGCAATGATCGCGAGCAGAGCCCAGTCGATGTCGCGCAGCACGCGCGGATACGACACCAGGAACACGGCGAACACCACGCCCAGGCCCGCGAGCAGCCAGCGCCGGTCGAGCGCGACAACGAAGCCGACGAACAGAACCCCCGCCAATGCCAGCAGCCGGGGCTGCACTGGCGTGGCCTCGGCCTCGGGCTTCAGAGCGATAGGCGTGCGCGGCACCAGCAGCCACACCGCCGCGAAAAGCCAGAACAGCATCACCGCCACCGTCGGCAGCATCATTCCCATGAAAGCGCCGAAGCCCTCGCCCGAGCGGTGCCACAGGTACAGGTTCTGCGGATTGCCGATGGGCGTGAGGGCAGAGCCTGCATTGACCGCCAGCGCCTCGAGCACCACGAGCCGCGCGAGCGGCAGGTGCGCCTGGTTGGCGAGCACGCGCGTCAGCGGCACCAGCAGGAACAGGCTCACGTCATTGGTCACCAGGGCCGAAAGAAACGCCGCACTGGCGGTCAGCAGCAGCGCCAGGCTGCGCTGGTTGTGCGTGCGTGCGAGCAGGCGCTGCGCGGCGGCCTGCAGCATGCCGCTTTTTTCCACGCCCTGCGTGATGGCCAGCAGCCCCGCGAGCGCGCCCACGGTCTCCCAATCGACCAGTCGCAGCCAGTCCATCGGCGCGCGCGGACGCAGGAAAGCGAACAAGACCGCAACGGCGACCAGCACCCACAGCAGGCCGTTGCCGCCGCCCTGTTCGCTTGGCGGCGTTGCCTTGGCTTCAGCGGCCGACGAGGTCACGCAACTCGCGCTTGAGCACCTTGCCGATCGCGCTGCGCGGGAGCTCGTCGATGAAATGCAGGCGCGCCAAGCGCTGCGTCTTGCCGAGCTGGTCGTTGGTCCATTGCAGCAGCGCGTCTTCGGCAGTGCCGTCGCCCTCGCGGCGCACCACGAAGGCCACCGGCGTCTCGCCCCATTGCTCGGAGGGCACGCCCACCACGGCCACGTCGGCCACCGCTGCGTGGCCGCGCACCACGGTTTCGAGATCGCTCGGGTAAATGTTGAAGCCGCCGCTGATGATCATGTCCTTCTTGCGGTCGAACAGCGTCAGGAAGCCGTCGGCATCGAAGCGCCCGACGTCGCCGGTGCGGATGAAGCGCTTGCCGGCGGCGTCGAACCATTCGGCCTCGCGTGTCTTGGCGGGCTGGCGGTGGTAGCCGGTCATCATGCCGGCCGAATGCCCCACCACCTCGCCGGCCAGCGCGATGTTGCCGCGCGGAATCTCGTTGCCCTCTTCGTCGATGAGCCGGATGTCGCTGCCCTCGGCCGGGCGGCCTACCGTGTGCAGCTTGTCGGGGTGCAGGTGGGCTTCCAGGATGCACGTGCCGCCGCCCTCGGTCATGCCGTAGAACTCGATCAGCCCGCCCGGCCAGCGCTTGAGCACGTCGGCCTTGAGTGCGGCGGTGAAGGGTGCGCTGGTGCTGAACTTGAAGCGGAACGACGAAAGATCGTGCGCATCGAAGCGCTGATGCGCCATCAGGCGCTGGTACTGCACCGGCACCAGCATGGTGTGCGTTACGCGGCGCTCCTCGGCCAGTTGCAGGTAGCCGAGCGCATCGAACTTCGGCATCAGCACCACGCAGCCGCCGAAGGCGATGGTGGGGAAGAACACCACCAGCGTGGTGTTCGAATAAAGCGGCGTCGACAGCAGCGTGACCGTGTCGGCGCCGTACTCGTACTTGGCGCCGCGCTGCACATGGGCCCAGCGCATGCCGTGGCCCTGCACGATGCCCTTGGGTTCGCCGGTGGTGCCCGAGGAATAGATGATGTTGAAGGGCGACGAGGGCTGTACATCAACCGCTTCGGGCTGCGCGCCGGCGGGTGCCAGCCATTCGTCGAGGCTGCGGCCTGCGCTGGAGCCGTCCAGTGCGATGCACGGGATGGTGCCTTGGCCGGCGGGGCCGATGACCTCCGCCGCGGCCGCGTCGGTGAAAAGAATGCGCGCCTCGGCGTCGTCGATCATCCGCGCCAGGCTGGCGGGCGTGGAGCCGGGCGCAAGCGGCGCGACAGCGACGCCCGCGCGCAATGCGCCGAAAAACACCGCCGCATAGTTCACCGAAGAAGCCGCGCAGACCGCGATGGCGTCGCCGGCCCTGAGGCCGTCGCGCCGCATGCTGGCGGCAACGCGGTCCATCAGGGCATCGAGCTCGCCGTAGTTCAGGCTTTGCTCGCCGTCGGTCAGCGCGATGCGCCGGGGTGCTTGCGTTGCGTGCTCGCGAACCAGTTGGGCGATAGTGCCGAACTCCTGCATCGTGTTCATGTCTGGCTGTGCCTGTCTACGTCGCCGACGGCTTGCCGTACGGCGTGAATGATGTATTCGATTTCCTCGTCACTGAGCATCGGGTAGAGCGGCAGTGCCAGCGAACAGCGGGCCAGGCGCTCGCTGTGCGGCAGCGCGCTCGCGCCTCGCCAGTGCCGCAGTGCCTCGTGCAAGTGCAGCGGCTGCTCATAGTAAACGCGCGTGGCGATTCCCCTTGTCGCCAGGTGGACCGCCAGCGCCTTGCGTTCTTGCGGGCCGCCCAGCACGACGACGAAATAATTCCAGGCGTGCCCCGCTGCATCGCGCGGCAGCTGCATGGCGCATCCGGCCCATGCCTCCAGATAGCGCGCGGCAATTGCGCGGCGCCGGGCGATGGCGGCCGGGAAATCGTCCAGTGCCACCTGAAGGAGGCACGCCTGCAATTCGTCCATGCGGCTGTTCTGGCCCAGACAAATGTGCACGCCGTCCTGGTACCCGTGGTTGCGGAGCAGTCGCGCCTTCTCGGCATGGCGCGGGTCCTTGAAGGCCAAGGCCCCCGCGTCGCCGGCGGCGCCCAGCGTCTTGGTCGGGTAGAAGCTCATCGCCGTTGCGTCGCCCCAGCTGCCGGAGGGTTGCGCACGTCCGTCGGCGTCGCAAGCGCTGGCGCCCAGGCACTGGGCCACGTCTTCGATCAGGTGCAACTGCTCGTCGCGGCAATAGGCGGCCAACTCGGGCAGGCCCGTGGGATCGCCGAAGAGCCCGACCGCGAGAATGGCGCGGGTGCGCGGCGTCCGTGCGTTCCGGAAATGCGCGAGCGGCGCCAGAAAATCATCGGCGGCACTGTCGACGAACACCGGCCGCGCACCAGCAGCGATGACCGCCTCGGCACAGGCGGCGAAGGTATAGGAAGGAAGCAGAACTTCGTCTTCCGGGCGCCCGCCGGCCGCACTGCCGACACCCAGGCTCTTGAGGGCCAGCAGCAGGGCGTCGGAACCCGATTTCACCGCCACCACCTCGCGCTGTTGCAGCAGGTCCGACAACCGGGCCTCGAGTGCACGGGCCTGGGGGCCGAGTACGTAGACACCGCTGCGCAACACCGTGGCGCATGCCTGGGCCAGGCGTTCGGCCATGGGCTCGACACATGCCGCCGACCGGAACAACGGGATCTTCATGCGTGCAGCACCTGGGAGGCGCGCGTGACCGCGGCAAGGCCGTCGGCGCCGGAGGCAATGCGCGTGCGGTTGCCTTGTACGGCGCGTCGGAAATCCTGGTACTGGCGTGCCAGCGCATCGCCGCCGCCGCCCGCCACTGCGCGGTGGGGCTTGCGCAAGTCAAGTACGTGCTGCCGCCCGCTGTTGCACACCTGCAGCCGCGCGGCGGGAGGCATGCTGCCGTAGCCACTCTCCAGTTCCGCGACAAGGCCACCCAGGCGCACCCGGACGCGGGCACTGCGAGCGTCGATCTGCCGGCTGATCACTTGCAACGGTGCGTCCACCGGAATGGCGCAGAGCCACGCGAGCAGATCGAGATCGTGCACCATCAGATCCAGCACGCTGTCCAGGGCGCTCGATTCGCGGCAGGAAAAGCGACGGAATCGCAGGAAAGGGTGGGCACTGTGTTGATGGCGCCGCGCCGCGTGGCGTATCCATGCCAGTTCAGCCGCGTTGAATGCCGGATTGAAGCGTTCGATGTGTCCTGTGCTCAGGATGACGCCACATTCCTGGGCCGTCCGAAGCATCAGCGCGCCATCTTGCCGGTCGATGCAGAGCGGTTTCTCAACCAATACATGGCAACCGCGCCGCATGAGCGCCATCGCCAATTCGGCGTGCGTTCCGTCGCTGGTAGCCACCGTGGCCGACTCGATGTCCGGCGGCAGCTCGCCGATGCCGGACAACAGCGGCAGCGCGGCGAGGTCGGCCACGGGCCTGGCCGCGGGAGAGCTGTCCACCACGGCGCAGAGGCGAAAGCCCGGCAGGCTGCCGAGCTTGCGCGCGTGGGTGCTGCCGAAACGTCCCAGGCCCACGACGGCATGAGCCAGGGCGGCGGAGGGGAGGGCGGCCTCTGCTTCGACCTCATCGCCGCAGTAGGCCGCCAGGCCGTTGTCGGTTGCAGAGGTTGTGAAGCTCATTGGCGACGCGTCCGGTGCCGCAAGTGCGCAGATGTCTCTCGATGGATCATCCGTTGCCTTGCAATTCATAGCCGAGCTGGACCAGAAGGCTGCCCGCGACGCCTTCGAAGCGCTGCACTTCTTCGCCGCTCATCGTTTCACGCCAGGAACCGATGCGCCCGGTGCCGGGTCGCTCCATCGTCCTGTGTTGCTGGTGCAGGCGCTGCGCATGGGTGACGATGAAGCTGCCATCGAGCGAGACGCGCGCCCGATGCTCTTCCAGCCGCTTGGGGGCGCGCTCGTGGTGGTTCAGCAACTGATCCGACCATGGGAGTTCCAGGAACTCGCACAGGCGCCGCAGCATCGGTTCGGGCCGCGTCACCAGATCTTCGTAGAAGACCTCGGTGTAGTGGGCGCAAGCGGCGCCGGCGTTGCGGGCTGCTTCAACGCGGGTAGCCCAGGCACGCGCCAGCACTTCGGGTTCGTGGCCCGGGGAGAACCACTGCTGGCGCCACGACGCCGCCACATCGCGGCCGTCGCGGACGAGGTGGACAAACCGGGCTTCCGGCAACAGTGCGGCGATGGCCCCCATGTGAAGCGAATAGTCCGGCGTCTTGTCGCCCCAGCGCGACTTGTCGAAGCGCTGTGCGTAAAGCCGATAAAAGGCCCGCAGTCCGTCGGCCAGGGTGAAGGGTTCGAGTGCCTGCACGGCTTCGGCGAGTGCCTCGCGCGCAAGGCCGAAGTCCTGCCAGTTGGGTGCGCCCGGCGGGTAGGCGGTGATCGTTTCGAGAAAGCGGGTACGAAGATCGCCGTGCGATTCGGTCAATGCCGAAACCGCGGCGACGAAGGTGGTTTCGGGCGGGATCGCGAGGTCCGGGTGAGCATCGAGCATCAGCCGCAGCAAGGTCGTGCCCGAGCGCGGTGCGCCCACGATGACCGGCATCGGCTGATGTCGGCTCATGTCGTTGCGTTCCCGATCAGGTCAAGCAGCTTGCTCACGGCGGGTTGCAGGCCTGTTCGCATGGGATCGATTGCCAGCCTGGGAGCCTCCGGAGGCTCGTAAGGCGCGCTGACACCGGTGAACTGGGCAAGCTCGCCCCGCCGCGCTTTGCGATAAAGGCCTTTGGCATCCACCGTCTCGCACACCTCGAGCGGGGTGCTGACATAGACCTCCAGGAACCGCTGGGTGCCGATGATGAGGCTCGCGTGCGCCCGGTCCACCCGCAGGGGCGAGATCAGTGCCGCAACGACGATCAGGCCGGCATCGTTCATCAGCCGGGCGACCTCGGCGGTCCGGCGGATGTTCTCGCTGCGGTCGTCCGGACTGAAACCCAGGTCGCGGTTCAGCCCGCTGCGCAACGCGTCGCCGTCGAGCACGACGCAGCGCCGGTTGCTGTCGTTCAGCGCCTGCGCGAGCGTCCGGGCCAGGGTGGTCTTGCCTGCTCCGCTCAGGCCGGTGAGCCACAAGGTAGGAGGCGAATCAGTGGGCATCGATGCTTCAGCGAACCTGGCCGCGCAGACGGTCGGCCACCACCTGCAGGTGGGCCCCCCGGATGACATGCTTGTAGACGCCGGCCGCGACGCGCTCTTCACCGGCGATTTCGAAGAAAGGCTTGGCGACAGGGGCTTCGGCCTGCTCGTAGCGCGTGGGCCGGGCGGCAAAGAGGCATTCCCTGCCATAGGCTTGCGCGCCGAATTCCGCGATGAAGCCATCGAGCTCCCGCTGCAGCTGTCCGCCGAAGCGCTGGGCGTAGCCGTGCATGTCGGCCAGCTTGGCCTGCAGGTCCTGGGTACCGAGTTCGACCACGAGGTGGTCTTCGGCCGCAAGGCGCGCCGTTGGACTGGGATGGCCGACGGTCGGGTAGCCGAAGCTCACAACCGGATGGCCGCGCGCCGTTGCGTGGGCGGCGACCTGGTTGGCCAGCAGACGGCACAGATCGTGAGAAGGGTTGTAGTCCTCCGCTTCGTCTGCGACGATGCAATCGATTCCTTGTGCAATCACGTGCGCTGTCAGTCGGTCGAGCCATTGCGCGAACATGTGCGCGTTGCCGTCCAGCAGGGCCTGATAGATCTCGGCATCGGCCACGGGCTCCACGACATGGGGAGCCCAGTTCGCGCCCGCCTGCGCAAGGTTGTCGATCGTGGGCGCGAGCCGCGGCGCGTCGTTCGATCCTGCGCCGTTGGTGAGCACCACCACATCGGGCCGTTCATTCCGAAGCCACTTCCACAGCAGCAGCTCGTGGCCCGGATGAGCGGCGATCAGCAGGTGCTTCATGTGCGGTGAATTCGGGCCTGGATGAAGGTGGAGATTTGCCGCAGCGGCGCGGTGATGCGCCAGGAGCGGCTAGCATAAACCTCGCGCAGCCGCGCGTCCATGCCGGCGGCGGCGTCGACCGCCTGCCGCTCGGCGTCCGCGAGGCGCGAAGCGGCTTCGTCCATCCGCGCGCTGAGCGCGGCGTGCGCCGCCGCTGCAGTCGCCAGTGCGAGTTCGGTATCCCGCTGCTGCGCGGCCAGCGCGGCTTCGGCCGACTGCAATCGCTCGGCCAGCGCCGCGGCATGCTCCGAATGCCGCAGCGCCTCGGCGCGCGAGCCCTCGAGCTGAGCCTGATGCGCGCGCTGCTGATCGTTGAAGGCCTGCTGCAGTCCCGTGACGTGCTGATTGAGCGACGCAAGGCCGAGATGCGCGGTGGTGGAGCTTCCGCGCCGGATCCAGTCGTCCATGTAGTGCGCGATCTCGCGCGCACGCTGTTCGGCGGGCACCAAGATGATCGCCTGGGCGTCCCTCATGCGCCGCGCGCAGTCCTCGAGCGCGGACAGCGTCGTATCCAGGCCGCCGTTCGCGCGCATCCAGGCTGCGGCTTCATGCGCATCCCCTGCATCGAACTTGTCGAGCTCGGCCATCACGTTCTGCCGAGTGATCGGCCGCGTCATCAGTGCCCGGCCGAAGTTCCAGCGGCGTGCATGGGCCACCGTGGCGGCCGTGACCATTTCACCCATGCCCGAGCTGGGATCGAGCACCACCACGGCGTTGCCGGTGACCAGCGCCTCGGTGGCACAGCGTCCCTTGCCGAACACGACGTCGTAGCGGCCCAGCGCGGCAGCCGGGTCGGGCATGTGGTTGCCGGTGCCGCTGCCGATCACGTCGAGGGTGAGAGCGCGCTCCGCGCACGCGGCGCGAATCTCCTCGAGCTGCGCGTCGTGCAATGCATAGTTGCTGAAGACCAGTGCCGAGCGGGGCGCGGCCGAGAGAGGTGCGCGCGGCACGAAGCGTGAAAGATCGACTCCGTTCTGGATCAGCTCGATGTGCTCGCGCTCGATGCCGAACTCGTGCACCAGCCGCTCTGCGCAGTTCTCGTCGACAGCGAGATGGCGCACCACCTGCGAGAACTGCGGCGGACGGCCATGCTCCGCACTGCGGTCGTGGCAGATCGTGAGAACGGGCACGTCATGAAAATGAAGCAGGGCGCGCACCGTCTCGTGGTGGGTGTTGCCGATGATCACATCGGGCCGGGCGGCCATGTCGCCCACATCGGTGATGCACGCGATCGAGGCATGGCGCAATTCGTCGGCCATGTCGCCGAAGGCTGTCGCAAAGATGGTGACGGCGTGGCCGCGCCGCCGCAGCCACAGCGCAAGATCGCGGGTGAACATCTCCGCGCCCGTGCGGTGCACGAGGTAGCACATCGCGAGCAGGATGCGCAACGGGGGCCCGGTCATGGGGGCGTCTGCCTCCACTGCGGGCGCGGACGTGTTCAATCGTTGGCTGGCGTGCCCGCCAGAACGTGTCCGGCCTGCTGATCCGCGTGGTAGCTCGAACGCACCATCGCGCCCACCGCCGCATGGCTGAAGCCCATCTTGTAGGCTTCTTCCTCGAACATCTTGAAGGTGTCGGGGTGCACGTAGCGGCGCACCGGCAGGTGCGAGCCCGACGGCGACAGGTACTGGCCGATGGTCAGCATGTCGATGCCATGGGCGCGCATGTCGCGCATCACCTGCAGGATCTCTTCGTCGGTTTCGCCCAGGCCCACCATGATGCCGCTCTTGGTCGGCACGTTGGGGTGCAGCGCCTTGAACTTCTTGAGCAGGTTCAGGCTGAACTGGTAGTCGCTGCCGGGGCGCGCTTCTTTATAAAGGCGCGGCGCGGTCTCGAGGTTGTGGTTCATCACGTCCGGCGGCGCGGCCTTGAGGATTTCCAAGGCGCGGTCGTCGCGGCCGCGGAAGTCGGGCACGAGAATCTCGATCTGCGTCATCGGCGAGAGTTCGCGGATGTGGGTGATGCAATCGACGAAATGCTGGCTGCCGCCGTCGCGCAGGTCGTCGCGGTCGACGCTGGTGATCACCACGTACTTCAGGCGCAGCTTGGCGATGGTCTTGGCCAAGTTGAGCGGTTCGTCCTTGTCGAGCGGATCGGGGCGGCCGTGGCCCACGTCGCAGAACGGACAGCGGCGCGTGCACTTGTCGCCCATGATCATGAAAGTGGCCGTGCCGTTGCCGAAGCATTCGCCGATGTTCGGGCACGAAGCCTCTTCGCAGACCGTGTGCAGATTGCTCTCGCGCAGGATCTGCTTGATTTCGTAGAAGCGGGTGGTGGGGCTCCCGGCCTTCACGCGGATCCACTCGGGTTTCTTGAGCACCTCGCCCTGCACCACCTTGACCGGGATGCGCGAGAGCTTGGCCGCAGCCTTCTGCTTGGCCAGCGGGTTGTAGTTTTCGGCGCTCTGGGCGTCGCGGACGACTTCGGTAGTGCTCATTGGATTGCTAGGGCGCCAGATAGGTGGTGAGCTTCTGGCTCAGGACCCGGGCAGCTTCTTCCCATGTGGTTTGAACCCCGATTGTAGAAAGATCGACCGTTTGCAGCCCCGCGTAGCCGCAAGGGTTGATTCGCGAGAAGGGTTCGAGGTCCATTTCGACGTTGAGCGCCACGCCGTGGTAGGTGGCATGGCGGCTCACCTTGATGCCCAGTGCGGCGATCTTGCCCAGGCCCCGAAACGGGTCGCCGGCGGGCAGCGGACCGGTCAGCGCTGCATGGGAGAACGGGTCGTCCAGCCGCACGTAGATGCCCGGCGCGCCCGCCACGCGGTGTCCGGTCACGCCGAAGTGCGCTAGCGTGCGCAGCACCGATTCCTCGATGCGGTAGACGTATTCCTTCACGAAGTAGCCGGCGCGGCGCAGGTCGATGAGCGGATAACCCACCACCTGGCCCGGGCCGTGGAAAGTGACCTGCCCGCCGCGATCGGTCTGCACCACGGGGATGCTGCCGGGGTTCAGGATATGGTCCTGCTTGCCGGCAATGCCTTGCGTGAACACGGGCGCGTGCTCGCACATCCATAGCGCGTCGGGCGTTTCAGGCTGGCGCTCCAGCGTGAACTGCTTCATTGCCGCGAAGGTCTCGGCATAGTCGACGCGGCCCAGCCATCGCGGCGCGATGGCGGTGCCTATCGGGTGCTCTGCGACCGTCATCGAAGCCTTTGATAGTTAAAGGACGACCTTGACCGACGGATGCGCCGACAGCGCGCGATAGAGATCGTCGAGTTGCTCGCGGCTGGTGGCGGTCACGGTGATCGTCACGCCCAGGTAGTTGCCCGCCTTGCTGTCGCGCAACTCGACCGTGGTGGCATCGAAGGCCGGGTCGAAGCGTTCGGCAATCTGGGTGATGGCGTGCACGAACCCGTCGGTCTTGGCGCCCATGACCTTGATCGGGAACTGCGAGGGGTACTCGATCAGCGATTCCTTGCGCGGATCGGGAATCGGGGTGCTGGTGTCGGTAATGTCGGTGGTGCTGCTGCTCATGCGGTGGTCACTCCTTGCTTCTGTGGCTGCTGGGCATTGCGCTGCTTGGCCTCTTGGTAAGCCGCGTACAAGGCTTGATAGATGGGGCCTGGGCGGCCATTTCCAATCGCCTGGCCATCGAGCGTCACCACCGGCAGCACTTCCTTGCTGGCCGAGGAGAGCAGCAGCTCGTCGGCGCCGAACACTTCGTCGCGCGAGATGCGGCGCAGGGCGAACGGAATGCCGGATTCGGCGCACAGGCGTTCGAGCAGGCCGTAGCGGATGCCGGTCAGCACCAGGTTGTCCTTGGGCGGGCCGATGAGTTGGCCGTCCTTGGCGATCCACACGTTGCTGGAGGAGGCTTCGCTCAGCCATTCGCCCCTGAACATGACGGTTTCGGCCGCGCCGGCCTCGACGCTGATCTGCCGCGCCAGCACCGCGCCCAGCAGGCTGGTGCTCTTGATGTGCGCCTTCTCCCAGCGGAAGTCGGCCGCGGTCACGCAGGCCACGCCCTTGGCGCGCACGGCGTCGGCCACCGGCGGCAGCGGATTCACCATCACGAACACCGTCGGGCGCACGCCTTTGGTCATGGCATGATCGCGCGGCGCAACGCCACGGGTAATCTGAAAGTACACGGCTTGGGGTGCATCGCCGCCCGGTTCGATCAGCCGCATCACGATGTCGCGCCACTGGGCGAGCGTGAGCGGGTTGGCAATCTGCAACTCGGCCAGCGAACGATCGAGCCGTGCCATGTGCTCTTCGAAGCAGAAAGGCTGGCCGCCGTAGACGGGGACGACTTCGTAGATGCCGTCGCCGAAAATGAAGCCACGGTCGAGCACGCTGATCTTCGCGTCGCGCAGGGCGGTGTACTCGCCGTCGAGGTAGCAGAGCGTAGTGGGGAGTGCGGCAGTAAGAGGGTGCATGCGGGAATTATGGTTGTGTGCGCCAGGTCGGGTTCCGGTCAGCCAACGAAGCCGTGTTTTGCAAACGCGACAGTTCAGGTGGCCGGGCAGGCTGGGTTTCTACTTATAATCAATGGCTTTGTTAAATTCACGGCTGACAACGCGAGCGGCATTCCAATGACAACCAGCGCTCCTGTCTCCGAGATCGATGCTGAAGTCTCCGACTTCAAGCCGCTGACTGCCGAGGAGGCTCAGAGGCTTCGCGAGAAAAATCCCGAAATGTCGCCCTGGTGGGTGATTGGGGCCCAGGTGGCCATGGGATTGCTTGTGGCCGGAGTGGCATGGATGTGGACGCAGCGGCCAGGTGCCGCGGTGTCGGCGTTTTACGGAGCCATGGCGGTAGCGATCCCGGCGGCATTGTTCGTGCGGGGTGTGCGGCGGGCACGGGGTGCCTTGTCGCAATCTGCTGTCATGCTGCGGTTTTTTGTGTGGGAGTTGATCAAGATCGGGTTGACCGTTGCCTTGCTGGCGGCGGCACCGTGGCTGATCGAGGGCATCAGTTGGCTGGCCTTGCTGGCCGGCGTGGTGGTCGCCATGAAGATGTACTGGGTGGCCCTGCTGGTGCGGCCCGGATTGTTGAACCGGATTTGACTGTTTAAAAAAGAGACGCTGAAAGATGGCCGCCGAAGGACACGCCCCGACCGCGAGTGAATACATCGTTCACCACCTCCAGCACTGGCAAGTTGACTGGAGCCTCAATCCCGTGGTCCAGAAGGCCATCGTCGACTTCAATGTCATCAACCTCGACTCCGTGCTCTACGCGCTGGTCGTGGGTGCACTGGGCTGTTTCGTGCTGTGGCTCGCCGCGCGCAAGGCGACGCCCGGCGTGCCGGGCCGTTTCCAGGCTGCCGTCGAAATGCTGGTCGAAATGGTCGACAACCAGGCCAAATCGAACATCCACAACGCGAAGAGCCGCAAGTTCATTGCGCCTCTGGCGCTCACCGTGTTCGTCTGGATCTTCCTGCTGAACGCCATGGACATGCTGCCGGTCGACCTGCTGCCGTCGATCTGGGCCAAGGTCTTCGAGGCGGGCGGACACGATCCGCACCACGCCTACATGCGCGTCGTTCCCACGGCGGACCTGTCCACCACGCTCGGTCTGTCGACCTCGGTGCTGCTGCTGTGCCTGTTCTACAGCATCAAGATCAAGGGCCTGGGCGGCTGGGGCCACGAACTCATCACAGCGCCGTTCGGCGCGCACCCCGTACTCTGGCCGATCAACCTGCTGATGCAGGTCATCGAATACCTGGCCAAGACTGTTTCGCATGGCATGCGGTTGTTCGGCAACATGTATGCGGGCGAACTCGTTTTCATGCTGATCGCGCTCATGGGTGGTGCGATGGCGGCCTCGTTCTCGGGAGTGCTGCTGCCTATCGGGCACATCATTGCCGGTACCGTCTGGGCGATCTTCCACATCCTGGTGATCACGCTTCAGGCATTCATTTTCATGATGCTGACCCTGATCTATCTCGGCCAGGCTCATGAAGCGCATTGAGTTTTCTTTTTTCTTTTCGTTTGCTTTCAATCTGTATTAAGGAGTCATCATGGAAAACGTTCTCGGTCTCGTCGCTCTGGCTTGTGGTTTGATCGTCGGTCTCGGCGCGATCGGTGCTTCCATCGGTATTGCACTGATGGGTGGCAAGTTCCTCGAGTCGTCGGCTCGTCAACCTGAACTCATGAACGAACTGCAAACCAAGATGTTCATCTTGGCCGGTCTGATCGACGCTGCGTTCCTGATCGGCGTGGCTATTGCCCTGCTGTTCGCTTTCGCCAACCCGTTCATCGCCGCTCTGCCGAAGTAATTTCCGTTCAACGCCACTCCAGAAAGGTGTTGCCGTGAGTATCAACGCGACCCTGTTCGTTCAGGCCATCGTCTTCCTGCTGCTTGTGCTGTTCACGATGAAATTCGTGTGGCCGCCGATCGCGAAGGCATTGGACGAACGAGCACAAAAGATCGCTGCGGGCCTGGCGGCCGCCGAGAAGGCCAAGGCCGAACTGGCTTCCGCCAACCAACGCGTCGAGCAGGAACTGGTGGCATCTCGTAACGAGACCACCAGCCGCCTGGCCGATGCCGAGCGCCGTGCCCAGCAGATCATCGAAGAGGCCAAAAGCCGCGCAACCGAGGAGGCCAACAAGATCGTGGCCGCCGCGCGCGAAGAGGCCAACCAGCAATCCGTGCGTGCGCGTGAAGCGCTGCGCGAGCAGGTGGCCGCATTGGCCGTCAAGGGTGCCGAGCAGATTCTCCGCAAGGAAGTCAATGCCGGCGTTCATGCCGACTTGCTCAGCCGCCTGAAGACCGAGCTCTGAGGACGACATGGCCGAACTTGCGACCATTGCCCGTCCCTACGCCGAAGCGCTGTTCAAGGCGTGCCCCGGCGACCTCGAAGGCACGGCCGGCTGGCTCGACCAGCTGGCGTCCGTCGCCGGCAGCCCGCAGCTCCTGGAGTTCGCGGCCAACCCGAAGGTGCCGCCCGAGCAGGTGTTCGAGCTGATCGCCGGGCTTTCGAAGCAGCCGTTGCCCGATGCGGGCAAGAACTTTCTGCGCGCTGTCATCGACAACGGCCGGCTGGTTGCATTGCCCGAAGTGG
Organism: Variovorax paradoxus; assembly: GCF_040544635.1. Taxonomy (GTDB): domain Bacteria; phylum Pseudomonadota; class Gammaproteobacteria; order Burkholderiales; family Burkholderiaceae_C; genus Variovorax; species Variovorax paradoxus_R. The sequence continues at coordinate 45,177 of NZ_JBEPKJ010000020.1, read as the reverse complement.
CAATCCAGTTCCGCGCCTTGTGCAATGCGCGCAGCGGGGCTGCCGATGCCGTGATCTACAGCGCGTTTCCGATTGACGACGCGGCGCTGAAGGACGTGGGCGCGGCGCTGGAGCGGCGCTTTGCGCGCAAGCTCACGACGCGGGTCGAACTCGACCCCTCGCTGATCGGCGGCATCCGCGCCGTGGTCGGCGACGAAGTGCTCGACACCTCGGTCAAGGCTCGCCTCGAACAAATGAAAGCGGCGCTGACCGCCTGACGGCGGCCGGCAGCCAGTTGGCCCCATTTACAGAAAGAAGGAAAGAGTCATGCAACTCAATCCCGCAGAAATTTCCGAACTGATCAAGAGCCGCATCGAGGGTCTCGGCGTCAGTGCCAACATCCGCAACGAAGGCACCGTGGTTTCGGTGACCGACGGCATCGTGCGCGTGCACGGCCTGTCCGATGCGATGCAAGGCGAAATGCTGGAATTCCCGCCGAGCGCCGACGGCACGCCGTCGTTCGGCCTGGCGCTGAACCTCGAGCGCGACTCGGTCGGCGCCGTGATTCTGGGCGAATACGAGCACATCTCCGAAGGCGACACGGTCAAGTGCACCGGCCGTATTCTGGAAGTGCCGGTCGGTCCCGAGCTCATCGGCCGCGTGGTGAACGCACTGGGCCAGCCGATCGACGGCAAGGGTCCGATCAACGCCAAGATGACCGACGTGATCGAAAAGGTCGCCCCGGGCGTGATCGCCCGTAAATCGGTCGACCAGCCGCTGCAAACCGGCCTGAAGTCCATCGACTCGATGGTGCCGATCGGCCGTGGCCAGCGCGAGCTGATCATCGGCGACCGCCAGACCGGCAAGACGGCCGTGGCCATCGACGCGATCATTGCCCAGAAGGGCCAGGGCGTGACCTGCATCTACGTCGCGATCGGCCAGAAGGCTTCGTCGATCAAGAACGTGGTGCGCGCGCTCGAGCAAGTGGGCGCCATGGACTACACCATCGTGGTGGCCGCATCGGCCTCCGAATCGGCTGCCATGCAGTACGTGTCGGCCTACTCGGGCTGCACGATGGGCGAGTACTTCCGCGATCGCGGCCAGGACGCGCTGATCGTGTACGACGACCTCTCCAAGCAGGCCGTTGCGTACCGCCAGGTGTCGCTGCTGCTGCGCCGCCCGCCAGGCCGCGAAGCCTATCCCGGCGACGTGTTCTATCTCCACAGCCGTCTGCTCGAGCGCGCCGCGCGCGTCAACGCCGACTACGTGGAAGCCTTCACCAAGGGTGAAGTCAAGGGCAAGACCGGCTCGCTGACCGCGCTGCCGATCATCGAAACGCAAGCCGGCGACGTGTCCGCTTTCGTGCCGACCAACGTGATCTCGATCACCGACGGCCAGATCTTCCTGGAAACCAACCTGTTCAACGCAGGTATCCGCCCCGCCATCAACGCCGGTATCTCGGTGTCGCGCGTGGGTTCGGCGGCCCAGACCAAGATCATCAAGGGCCTGTCGGGCGGTATCCGTACCGACCTCGCGCAGTACCGTGAGCTGGCTGCGTTTGCGCAGTTCGCCTCCGACCTGGACGAAGCCACCCGCAAGCAGCTCGACCGCGGTGCCCGCGTGACCGAACTGCTGAAGCAGGCCCAGTACAGCCCGCTGCCGATCTCGCTGATGGGCGCCACGCTGTTCGCCGTGAACAAGGGTTTCATGGACGACCTGGACATCAAGAAGGTTCTGCCCTTCGAGCATGGCCTGCACCAGTTCCTGAAGACCAGCCATGGTCCCCTGCTCGACAAGATCGAGCAAGCCAAGGCGCTCGACAAGGACGCCGAGGCCGAACTGACGGGCGCGATCACCGCGTTCAAGAAGTCGTTCGCCTGATCGACCTGACAAGGAATCCCCATGGCAGCTGGTAAGGAAATCCGCGGCAAGATCAAATCGGTGGAGAACACCAAGAAGATCACCAAGGCCATGGAAATGGTCTCGGTCTCCAAGATGCGCAAGGCGCAGGAGCGCATGCGCGCCGCTCGCCCCTACAGCGAGAAGATTCGCAACATCGCGGCCAACCTGGGCCGGGCGAACCCGGAGTACGTTCACACCTTCATGAAGACGAACGAGGCCAAGGCCATCGGCTTCATCATCGTGACGAGCGACAAGGGTTTGTGCGGCGGCTTGAACACCAACCTGCTGCGCGCCGTGACGACCAAGCTGCGCGAAGCGCAGGCGGCCGGCACGGCCATCGAGTCGGTGGCAATCGGCAGCAAGGGCCTCGGCTTCCTGAACCGCATCGGTGCCCGCGTGGTCGCGCACGTTACCCACCTGGGTGACACGCCCCACCTGGACAAGCTCATCGGCCCGGTCAAGACGCTGCTCGACGCCTATGCCGAAGGCAAGCTGTCCGCGGTGTACCTGTGCTACACGAAGTTCATCAACACCATCAAGCAGGAGCCGCTGGTCGAACAGCTGCTTCCGCTGGCGGCGGAATCGCTGCAGGTCGAAGAGGGACAGCATTCGTGGGACTACATCTACGAGCCCGATCCTGAAAGCGTGATCGATGAGCTGCTGGTGCGCTATGTGGAGTCGCTGGTCTATCAGGCCGTGGCCGAGAACATGGCGTCCGAGCACTCGGCCCGCATGGTTGCAATGAAGGCGGCAACCGACAACGCCGGCAACGTGATCAGCGAACTCAAGCTCGTCTACAACAAGACTCGCCAGGCAGGCATCACCAAAGAACTTTCGGAAATCGTGTCCGGCGCCGCAGCGGCCGCCGGTGTTTGATCGAGGCGATGTATCGGGCCACATCGCCGTTCGGGGCACGCAACGCGGCCCGATAACCGAAGGCCTTTTTTAGGGGATTCTGAATAATGAAAAAACTTCTCGTTCTGGTGGCCATGGCCGCTGCTCTGACTGCCTGTTCCAAGAAGGAAGAGGCGCCTGTCGCACCGGCACCTGCCGCTGCTCCGGCGCCCGCTCCCGCGGCGCCTGCTGCTCCCGCCGCTGCCGCTCCGACGGCATCGGCCGCGGACCTGCCGAAAGAGTGCAACGACTACCTGGCCAAGGTTCAGGCCTGCGCGGCTTCGCAAAGCGGCGCCGCCGCCGATGCGATGAAGTCGGGCCTCGATCAGACCAGGGCCGCCTGGGCGTCGATGGGCACCGACAAGGCTGCGCTGGGCCAGGCCTGCAAGGCCGCTTCGGACGCCTTCGCTGCACAAGCGACGGCCATGAAGTGCTGATCGGAAGAAGTATCTGAGTTCAAGGGTGCCGGCCTGTCCGGCATTCTTGCAAAAGCGGCCCGCGATGGCACAAGGACGCTTCTGCAAGAACCTGTCGCAACATTATTGAGATCCAGAAGGAAACGCCATGGCTGAAGGAAAAATTGTCCAATGTATCGGCGCCGTGGTCGACGTGGAGTTCCCGCGTGACCAGATGCCCAAGGTCTATGACGCCTTGAAATTCGAAGGCGGCGGACTGACCCTCGAAGTCCAGCAGCAGCTCGGCGACGGCGTGGTGCGCACCATTGCGCTCGGTTCGTCCGACGGCCTGCGCCGCGGCCTCATCGTCACCAACACCGGCGCACCCATCACGGTGCCGGTCGGCAAGGCCACGCTCGGCCGCATCATGGACGTGCTTGGCCGTCCGATCGACGAGCGCGGCGAAGTGAGCCAGGACCTCACCGCTTCGATCCACCGCAAGGCCCCCGCGTACGACGAACTGTCGCCTTCGCAAGACCTGCTGGAAACCGGCATCAAGGTGATCGACCTGGTGTGCCCGTTCGCCAAGGGCGGCAAGGTGGGCCTGTTCGGCGGTGCCGGCGTGGGCAAGACCGTGAACATGATGGAACTCATCAACAACATCGCCAAGGCTCACTCGGGTCTGTCGGTGTTCGCCGGTGTGGGTGAACGTACCCGCGAAGGCAACGACTTCTATCACGAGATGGCCGACTCCGGCGTCGTGAACCTCGAGAAGCTCGAAGACTCGAAGGTGGCCATGGTCTACGGCCAGATGAACGAACCCCCGGGCAACCGTCTGCGCGTGGCGCTGACCGGCCTGACCATCGCCGAGTCGTTCCGCGACGAAGGCCGCGACGTGCTGTTCTTCGTGGACAACATCTACCGCTACACGCTGGCCGGTACCGAAGTGTCGGCTCTGCTGGGCCGCATGCCTTCCGCCGTGGGCTACCAGCCGACGCTGGCCGAGGAAATGGGCCGCCTGCAAGAGCGGATCACGTCGACCAAGGTCGGCTCGATCACCTCGATCCAGGCCGTTTACGTGCCAGCCGACGACTTGACCGACCCGTCGCCCGCCACCACCTTCGCCCACCTGGACTCGACCGTGGTGCTGTCGCGCGACATCGCTTCGCTCGGTATCTACCCCGCCGTGGACCCGCTCGATTCGACCTCGCGCCAGCTCGACCCGAACGTGGTCGGCGAAGAGCACTACAACGTGGCCCGCGCCGTGCAAGGCACGCTGCAGCGCTACAAGGAACTGCGCGACATCATCGCGATTCTGGGCATGGACGAACTGGCTCCCGACGACAAGCTCGCCGTGGCCCGCGCCCGCAAGATCCAGCGCTTCCTGTCGCAGCCGTTCCACGTGGCCGAAGTGTTCACGGGCTCGCCGGGCAAGTACGTGCCGCTGTCGGAAACCATCCGCGGCTTCAAGATGATCGTGAACGGCGAATGCGACCACCTGCCGGAACAGTCGTTCTACATGGTGGGTACCATCGACGAGGCTTTCGAGAAAGCCAAGAAGGTCGCGTAAAGCGGCGCAGGAACGCACATGGCAAACACCATTCACGTCGACGTAGTCTCCGCGGAAGAGTCGATCTTCTCGGGCGAGGCCACGTTCGTCGCGCTGCCCGGTGAAGCCGGCGAGCTCGGCATCTATCCGCGCCACACGCCGCTGATCACGCGCATCCGCCCGGGTGCGGTGCGCATCGAAACGGCCGACGGCGGCGAAGAGTTCGTCTTCGTGGCGGGCGGCATTCTCGAAGTGCAGCCCGACACCGTCACCGTGCTGTCCGACACCGCCATTCGCGGCAAGGACCTCGACGACGAAAAGGCCAACCAGGCCAAGGCTGCCGCCGAAGAAGCGCTCAAGAACGCCAAGAGCGACATCGACATTGCCATGGCGCAATCGGAGTTGGCCGTCATGGCCGCCCAGATCGCGGCACTGCGCAAGTACCGCCAGAAGAAGTAATTCGACAGGAAGAAGCGGCGGCCCGCCTTGGGGGCTCGCGCCAGAAGAAGCCGCCTCCGGGCGGCTTTTTTGCGTCCGGAGGAGCAGCTTTGCATTTATCTTTGATCTGAAATTGGTCGAAGTTCAGCCTTGTATGGCTGAAGAGCTGCCTCTAGTATTCGCCTTCACTCGCTCGGCGGCATCCGCCCCGGGCCACAGCAAAAAAGACGGAGACAACAACGCGTGACACGCTGGAGCGGCATCACTGCGGACGAAATGCGCTTGCTGGAGACCACGTTCTGGTCGGCCGGCGGCTCGCGCCATGCCATGGCCGAACAGCTCGGCTTTTCCAAGAGCAAGGCGAATTCGCTGATTGCGGGCCTTGTCGAACAAGGCCTGCTGGCCGAAGCCGGTCTCCAGCGTTCCTCGGGCGGCCGCCGCGCCGAAAACCTGCAGCTGCATGCCGGCCTTGGCGTGCTGGTCGGCATCGACATCGGTGCCACCAGCCTCGACGTTGCAGTGCTGCGCCCCGACCTCACCGTGCTTGCCCAGCACGACGAACCCGCCGACGTGCGCGAAGGCCCGGCTGTCGTGCTGGCGCGGGTGCGTGTGCTGATGCGCGAATTGCTCGCGCGTTGCAACAGCGGCGCAAAGAACGTGCTTGGCATCGGCATCGGCGTGCCCGGCCCCGTCAACTTCGAGATCGGCCAGCTCGTGAACCCGCCGCTGATGCCCGCGTGGGACAGCTTCTCGATCCGCGACTACCTGCGCGAGGACTACGCGGCGCCCGTCTTCGTCGACAACGACGTGAACCTGATGGCGCTCGGCGAGCTCTGGCGGCTGAAGCGCTCGCTCAACAATTTTCTCGTGATCAAGATCGGAACCGGCATCGGCTGCGGCATCGTCTGCCACGGCGAGGTCTATCGCGGCGCCGCCGGTTCGGCCGGCGACGTGGGCCACATCTGCGTCGACCAGGAAGGCCCGCGCTGCCATTGCGGCAATGTGGGCTGCGTCGAAGCCATGGCGGCGGGGCCGGCCATCACACGCATGGCCGTGCAGGCGGCCGAAGCCGGCGAGAGCGCCATGCTCGCCGAATGCCTGCGAGTGCACGGGCGCATCGACGCCGTCGACGTGGGCCAGGCGAGCCGCGCCGGTGACACGGCGGCCAACGGCATCATCCAGCGCGCCGGCAACCTCATCGGCCAGATGCTGGCGTCGGTCGTGAATTTCTTCAATCCGTCGCACGTGTTCATCGGCGGCGGCATCACGCGCATCGGGCCACTGTTCCTGGCGGCCGTGCGGCAAAGCGTTTACCAGCGTTCGCTCGCGCTCTCCACGCGGCACCTGGAAATCCAGTACACGCCGCTGGGTGTGCAGGGCGGCCTGGTCGGCGCCGGCGTGCTCGCGATGCACGAGACCCTGAAAGTCCGCGGAGTGGCGCCATGAGTGAAGAAAACATCAAGGGCAGCGTCGCGGTCGAGTTCGACGGCGTGGTGAAGGCCTTCGGCCCGGTGCAAGTGCTGCACGGCGTGAGCTTTTCGCTCGCACCCGGACGCGTCTATGGATTGCTCGGCGAGAACGGCGCGGGCAAGTCCACGTTGATGAAAATTCTTGCGGGGTATGAGCAGCTGAGCGGCGGCACGTTGCGCGTCAACGGCGAGCCCCGGCACTTCGCGAGCTCGCGCGATGCGGAAGCGTTGGGCATCGTGCTGATCCACCAGGAATTCAACCTCGCTGAAGACCTGAGCGTGGCGCAGAACATCTTCCTCGGCCACGAGAAGAAGAAGGGCTGGCTGCTCGACGATGCGTCGATGGAGCGCGACGCCGCCGCCGCACTGGCCGCGGTGGGCCTGCAGGTCGATCCGCGCACCAAGGTGCGCCGGCTCATCGTCGCGGAGAAGCAGCTGGTAGAGATTGCCAAGGCCATTGCGCGCCGCGCGCGGCTGCTCATCATGGACGAGCCCACCGCCACGCTCACGCCCGGCGAAACCGAGCGGCTCTTCAAGCTCATCGCGCAGCTGCGTGCTGATGGCGTGACCATCGTCTACATCTCGCACAAGCTCGATGAAGTGGAGCAGGTGACCGACGAGGTGATCGTGATGCGTGACGGCCGTTTTGTCGCCCGCGCGCCCACGCCCGAGGTCTCGCGCCAGCAGATGGCCAACCTGATGGTGGGCCGCGAGTTGGCCGACCTGTACCCGCCGCGCGACGTGGTGGTGGCCGCCGATGCGCCCGCCATGCGCGTGCGCAGCTTCAGCGTGCCCGGCTGGGCGCACGATGTCGACTTCGAGGTGCGCCCCGGCGAGATCCTCGGCTTTGCGGGTCTGGTGGGCGCGGGCCGCACCGAACTTTTCGAAGGCCTGCTGGGCCTCAGGCCCGCGAGCGGCCAGGTCGAGATGCTCGGAAAGCCGGTGCCCGACCGGAAGGGCTGGCGCAATCCGCGCGACGCCGCAAAACACGGGCTCACCTACCTGAGCGAGGACCGCAAAGGCAAGGGCCTGCACGTGGACTTCGGGCTGCGCCAGAACCTCACGCTGATGGCACTCGAGCGCTATGCGAAGCCCTGGCTCCAGCCCGACGCCGAACGCGGCGCGCTGGCCGAGGCCGTGAAGGACTACGGCATTCGCACCGGCACGCTCGACGCCCGGGCCTCGTCGCTCTCGGGCGGCAACCAGCAGAAGCTCGCGCTCGCCAAGGTGCTGCAGCCAAGGCCGAAGGTGGTGGTGCTCGATGAGCCCACCCGCGGTGTCGACATCGGCGCCAAGCGCGACATCTATTTCCTGATCCAGCGACTCGCCCGCGAAGGGCTCGCGGTGATCGTCGTTTCGTCGGAGCTGATGGAACTCATCGGCCTGTGCCACCGCGTGGCGGTAATGCGCGCGGGTCGACTCGTCGCCACGCTCAACGCCGACCACTTGACTGAAGAGGAGCTCATCGCTCATGCCACCGGAACAGCGGACACCCATGCCGCAGCCTGAAGCCGCGCAACACCGCAGCGAGAGCAAGCCGCGCTGGACCGAGCGCCTGCACGGCCTCGGGCCGGTCATCGGCCTCGTGCTGCTGTGCATCGGCGGCACGCTGCTGAACAGCGACTTCGCCACCGTCGACAACGCCATGAACGTGCTCACGCGCACGGCTTTCATCGGCATCATCGCGGTGGGCATGTGCTTCGTGATCATCTCGGGCGGCATCGACCTGTCGGTCGGCTCGATGGCGGCGCTCATCGCGGGCAGCGTGATCATGTTCATCAACTGGGCCGGCCCTGCGTCAGGCTCCCCGCTGATGGCGGTGGTGATGGGCGCGGTGCTTGCCGTGGTGCTGGGCGCGCTGTTCGGCCTGGCGCACGGCCTGCTCATCACCAAGGGCCGCATCGAACCCTTCATCGTGACGCTGGGCACGCTCGGCATCTTCCGCGCCTACCTTACCTACTTTGCCGATGGCGGCGCGCTCACGCTCGACAACGACCTGTCGGACCTCTATGCGCCGGTGTACTACGCAAGCCTGGCGGGCATTCCGGTGCCGGTGTGGGTGTTCGTGGTCGTCGCGATCATCGGCGGCGTCATATTGAACCGCACGGCCTACGGGCGCTACGTGCAGGCCATTGGCTCCAACGAACAGGTGGCACGCTATGCGGCGGTGGACGTCGACCGCGTGAAGATCCTCACCTACGTGCTGCTAGGCGTATGCGTGGGCATTGCCACGCTGCTGTACGTGCCGCGCCTCGGCTCGGCATCACCGACCACCGGCCTCTTGTGGGAGCTCGAAGCGATTGCCGCGGTGATCGTCGGCGGCACCGCGCTCAAGGGCGGCGCGGGCAGCATCACGGGCACCGTGGTGGGGGCCATCCTGCTTTCGGTCATCAGCAACATCCTGAACCTCACCAGCATCATCAGCGTGTACCTCAACGCCGCGGTGCAGGGCTTCGTGATCATCATCGTTGCGTTCCTCCAAAGAGGGCGCCGCTAGTTTGTTCCCGTTCCGCTTCATCACTAACCACAAGGAGACATCCAGCATGACAAGCTTCACACGTCGCATCGCACTCACGGCCGTGGCGGCCGCGGCGCTCGCGAGCCTGCCCGCATTCGCTGCCGAGAAAGTGAACCTCGGCGTTTCGATTCCCGCGGCCACGCACAGCTTCATGGGCGGCATCAACTACTGGGCCAACCAGGCGAAGAAGGATCTGGAGAAGGAACACAAGGACCTGAAGATCACGATCAAGACCGCGGCCAATGCACCCGAGCAGGCAAACCAGCTCCAAGACCTCTCGACGGTCACCAAGATCAACGCGCTCGTGGTGTTCCCGTTCGAATCGGCGGCGCTCACCAAGCCGGTGGCGCAGGTCAAGGCCAAGGGCGCCTACGTGACCGTGGTCGACCGCGGCCTGACCGACACCAGCGCGCAAGATGCGTATGTGGCCGGCGACAACACCGCCTTCGGCCGCATTCCGGCCGAGTACATTGCGAAGCAGCTCGGCGGCAAGGGCAACGTGGTCGCCTTGCGCGGCATTGCCACCACGCTCGACAACGAGCGCATGGACGCCTTCAACGCGGTGCTCAAGAACCACCCCGACATCAAGCTGCTCGACGCCAAGTACGCCAACTGGAACCGCGACGACGCCTTCAAGGTCACGCAGGACTACCTCACGCGCTTCAAGCAGATCGACGCCATCTGGGCGGCCGACGACGACATGGCCGTGGGCGTGCTCAAGGCCATCGAACAGGCCAAGCGCGACGACATCAAGATCGTCTTCGGCGGCGCGGGCGCCAAGGGCATGGTCAAGACCATCATGGACGGCAAGGACAAGCGCATCGGCGCCGACGTGAGCTACTCGCCCAAGTTCATCTACGACGCGATCAAGCTCACGGCCGAAGCGCGCCTGAAGGGCGAGAAGCTGCCCGCGACGACGATCATTCCTTCGGTGCTGATCACCAAGGAAAACGCCAAGGACTTCTACCACCCGAACTCGCCGTTCTGAGCGTGCAGGTCTTGCTCCCTCTCCCCTTGGGGAGAGGGAACAGTTACCAGGAATTCCTACCGATGACGGATCAACCTTCTCGCAAGCTCCGCTGCGCCATGGTGGGCGGCGGGCGCGACGCCTTCATCGGCGCCGTGCACCGCAAGGCCATGGCGCTAGACGGGCAGATCGAACTCGTGGCCGGCGCGCTGTCGTCGAGCCCCGAAAAAGCGCGCGCCTCGGGCCGCGACCTCGGGCTGGCGGACGAGCGCAACCACGGCGACTGGCAGTCGCTGCTGGCCGACGAGCTGAAGCGCCCGCCGGAAGAACGCATCGACTTCGTCTCGATCGTCACACCCAACCATGTGCACTTCCCGGTTGCACAGGCCTTTGCCGAAGCGGGCTTTCACGTGGTGTGCGACAAGCCGCTGGTGCACACACGCGCGCAGGCCGATGCGCTGGTGGCCACCGTGGCCAGGCAGGGCACGGTGTTCGGCGTGACCTACAACTACACCGGCTACCCGATGGTGCGGCAGGCGCGCGAGATGGTCCGCTCGGGCCAGCTCGGCGAGCTGCGCAAGGTGGTCGTCGAATACAACCAGGGCTGGCTCGCGAGCCAGCTCGAAGACACCGGCAACAAACAGGCCGACTGGCGCACCGACCCAGCGCGCAGCGGCGCAGCCGGTGCCATCGGCGACATCGGCTCGCATGCCGAGAACCTCGTCGCGAGCGTGACCGGGCTGGAGATCGAGAGCCTCTGCGCGGACCTGAGCGCGCTGGTGCCCGGCCGCATGCTCGACGACGATGGCAGCCTGCTGCTGCGCTTCAAGGGTGTTGCGCGCGGTGTGCTGATCGCATCGCAAATCAACACCGGCCTGGAGAACGATCTGCGCCTGCGAGTCTCCGGTGCGTTGGGCACGCTCGAATGGCGCCAGGAGCGGCCGAGTGAGCTGCTGCACCTGCCGCACGACGGACCCAAGCGCATCCTCACGCGCGGCTCGCCGTGGCTTTGCGAATCGGCGCAACGCGCGAGCCGCCTGCCCGCGGGACATCCCGAGGGCTTCATCGAGGCCTTTGCCAACATCTACGGCGGCGTCGCGGCGGACATCCGCGCACGGAATGCGGGCCAGCAGGCCGACGCCATTGCGGCCGACTATCCGCGCGTGGAAGACGGCGCGCGCGGCGTTCGCTTCATCGAGCGCACGGTGGCTTCGGCAAAAAGCGAATTAAAGTGGACGCCCTGGTAGTGCCGCACGCTCGCACCCGCGAGCACACGGCGCGCCGCAACGGGCGCTCATGACAAGCTCTTCTTTTCGGGATCTGCCGCTTTCGAAACCTCCGCAGCCCTGGCTTCGCGCCCTGGGCCGGCGCTGCCTCGCGCTCTGGCCGCTGAAGCTCGTCGGCAACACGGTGGCCACCGCCGGGTTCTTCCCGCTGTACTTCTGGATCATGAAGAACGCCGGCCAGCCCTGGACGCTGCCGCTCACGGCATTCGACCGGCTGATCGCCTTCTGGCCGGCGCTGCTGCCGGTCTATCTTTCGCTCTGGCTCTACATCGCGCTGCCGGTGTTCCTTGCCAAGGACAAGCGGGAGCTCTCGAGCTTTGCGCTGGGCTGCGCCTTCATGACGTGCATCGCGCTCGTGGTGTTCTGGTTCATGCCCACGGCCATACCCAACTTCACCATCGACACCAGCCCGGGCACTTCGCTTCACTTGCTGAAAACGATCGATGCGGCCGGCAACGCGTTTCCATCGCTGCACGTGTCATTCTCGGTGTTTGCCTGCGTGGTGCTCGCGAGGCAATTGCGCGACGTGGCTGCGCCCATGTGGCTTCGCGCACTCAACATCGCATGGGCAGTCGGCATCGTCTATTCGACGATGGCGGTCCGCCAGCATGTGCTGATCGACGTGCTCGGCGGGCTGGCGCTGGGCATCGGGTTCGGGCTGGCTTCGCGGCCACGCCACGCCGCTGCGGCAGCGGCTGTGCAGGCGGAGCCGGCGTAGGCCGATTGCGCTATTCCGCACGCCCGGCGCGTGCGGTACAACCCGGGCATCGTTCCTTTATCGTCCTTTGATCCGACGCGGAGCCCGCCATGAAGATTCGCCTGCCTGCCATTGCCGTCTTCATGCTGGCCTGCGCGGCCGCCATGCCCGCCATGGCCATCGACTACCCCGCGCGCAAGCCCGGCCTCTGGGAAATCCAGACCGGCGACGGCACCGCCACCAAGGGGGCGAGCCAGACCATTCAGCAGTGCATCGACGCGGCCAGCGACAAGGCCTTGCGCGACATGGGCCAGGGCATGGGCAAGGACACGTGCTCGAAGCAGGAACTCCGCAACGAGGGAGGCAAGCTGGTCGTCGATTCGGTCTGCAAGATCGGCCCGACCACCGCCACCTCGCACGCGGTGATGAGCGGCGACTTCAGTTCGGCCTACCGCATGGAAAGCAAGTCGACCTACAGTCCGCCGCTGATGGGCCGCGCCGAAGGCTCGGCCGTCATCGAAGCCAGATGGGTCGGCCCCTGCAAGGCCGGCCAGAAACCGGGCGACATGATCATGTCCAACGGCATGAAGATGAACGTGCTCGAGATGATGGGCGGGCACAAGGGCAAGAAGTAGGCGCCGGCCCACAGCGCTTCGCGGCCCGCGTTCGGCAACGCGCAAGGCCGCCACCGCCTACGATGCGGCCATGGCCGCGAAGGAAGAAGATCTCGTCGTTGCTCGCCCCGAGGGGCTGTATTGCCCGCCGGGCGATTTCTACATCGACCCCTGGCGGCCGGTGGCGCGCGCCGTCATCACGCACGCCCACTCGGACCACGCGCGCACGGGCCATGCGCACTACCTCGCCCATACCGACAGCGCCGGCACGCTGCGCGCCCGCCTCGGCAGCGACATCGCGCTGCAGACGCTCGGCTACGGCGAAACCATCGAGCACCATGGCGTTCGCGTTTCGCTGCATCCGGCCGGCCACGTGCTGGGCTCGGCCCAGGTTCGCCTCGAACACGGCGGGCGCGTGTGGGTGGCCTCGGGCGACTACAAGACCGAGCCCGACGGCACCTGCACGCCCTTCGAGCCGGTGCCGTGCGACACCTTCATCACCGAATCGACTTTCGGCCTGCCGATCTACCGCTGGCCCTCGCAGGCCGCGCTGTTCGCCGAGATTGACGCGTGGTGGCGCGCCAACGCGGAGGCCGGCCGCGCATCTGTGCTGTTCTGCTATGCCTTCGGCAAGGCGCAGCGCATCCTGCACGGTGTGGATGCCTCCATCGGGCCGATCGTGGTGCACGGCGCGGTCGAGCCGCTCAACGCCGTGTATCGCGCGGCGGGTGTGGCCTTGCCCGAGACATTGCGCGTGACCGACCCGGGCGTGGACGCCGCGCTTTTGAAGCGCGCTCTGGTGCTGGCGCCGCCTTCGGCCCAGGGCACGCCGTGGATGCGCCGCTTCGGTAACTACGCCGACGCCTTCGCAAGCGGCTGGATGCAACTGCGCGGCACGCGCCGGCGGCGCGGTGTGGACCGCGGCTTCGTCATGTCCGACCACGCGGATTGGCCGGGCCTGCAGCAGGCCATCGCGGGCACGGGCGCGAGCCGGGTGTTCGTCACCCATGGCAGCGTGGCGGTCATGGTGCGTTGGCTCACCGAGAACGGGCTGGAGGCGCAGGGCTTCAAGACCGAGTACGGCGATGAGGACGACCAGGAAACTCCCTCCCCTTCCGGGGGAGGGCCGGGGAGGGGGCAAGCGGCGCCCGATGGGGACGCTGGCAGCCCCCATCCCGGCCTTCCCCCAGAGGGGGAAGGAGCAAAGGCATGAAGGACTTCGCCGCGCTCTACCGCGAGCTCGACGCCAGCACTTCGAGCCTCGCCAAGCAGGCCGCGCTGCAGCGCTACCTGCGCGAAGCCGACCCCGCCGATGCGGCATGGGCCGTGTACTTCCTGGCCGGCGGCAAGCCGCGCCAGCTCGTGCCCACCAAGCTGCTGCGCCTGCTCGCGCAAGAGACAGCGGGCCTTCCCGAATGGCTGTTCGACGAAAGCTACGAGGCGGTCGGCGATCTCGCGGAAACCATCGCGCTGCTGTTGCCGCCGCCCACCGAGGCGCACGACCTCGGGTTGGCCCGCTGGGTCGAGGAGCATCTGCTTCCGCTGCGCGAGGCCGGCAAGTCGGCGCCCGACGAAATCCCCGAGCGGCTGCGCGCGCAATGGCGCCAGCTTGCGGCCGAAGAGCGGCTGGTGTACTTCAAGCTCATCACCGGCGCGTTTCGCGTGGGCGTGTCGAAGCTGCAGGTCACGCAGGCGCTCGCAGGCGTGGGCGGCATCGACCCCAAGCGCGTGGCGCAGCGGCTCATGGGCTACACCCACATCGGCGGCCGCCCGCGGGCGGATGACTACCGCGCGTTGATCGCGCCGGAGTCGGGCGCGGAACAAGTCCAGAAGACCAGCGGGCAGCCGTACCCGTTCTTTCTTGCGCATGCGTTCAACCTGCCGCTCGAACAGTTCGATGCCACGCTGGGGCCGCCGGCCGACTGGATCGTCGAATGGAAGTGGGACGGCATCCGCGCGCAACTGGTCAAGCGCGCGGGCATGGTCTGGCTGTGGTCGCGCGGCGAAGAGCTGGTGACCGAGCGCTTTCCCGAACTCGCGGTGTTGGGTGAGGCGCTGCCCGACGGCACGGTGCTCGATGGTGAGATCGCCGTCTGGCGCGAAGACAAGGTGCAGCCCTTCGCAGAACTGCAGAAGCGCATCGGCCGCAAGACCTTGGGCGCGAAACTGCTGCGCGAAATACCGGTGGTGCTGCTGGCCTACGACATTCTCGAATGGGAAGGGCGCGACCTGCGTGCGCTGCCGCAGTCGGAGCGCCGGTTGATGCTTGACGAGCTCGTCACGCGCATGCAGCACCCGTCGCTGCTGCCGAGCCCGATGCTCACGGGCATCGAATGGAGCGACCTGGCGCGCCAGCGCGAAGCGGCGCGCAGCATGGGCGTGGAAGGCATGATGCTCAAGCGCCGCGACGCGCAATACGGCGTGGGCCGTACCAAGGACGTGGGCGTGTGGTGGAAGTGGAAGATCGACCCGCTCAGCATCGATGCCGTGCTCATCTACGCGCAGCGCGGCCATGGCCGGCGCGCCAGCCTCTACAGCGACTACACCTTCGCCGTGTGGGACGGCCCGCCCGGGCAGGAAGACCGCAAGCTCGTACCCTTTGCCAAGGCCTATTCGGGCCTGACCGATGCAGAGATGGCACGCGTGGATGCCATCATCCGCAAGACCACGGTCGAGAGCTTCGGCCCGGTGCGCAGCGTGGAGCCGACGCTGGTGTTCGAGCTCGGCTTCGAGGGCATCGCGCGCAGCACGCGCCACAAGAGCGGCATTGCGGTGCGCTTCCCGCGCATGCTGCGATGGCGCGAAGACAAGCCGGTGGCGGAGGCCGATACCTTGCAAACGCTCGCCGCGCTGCTGCCGTCATGACCGAACCGGTGGACCCCGAATTTCTCCCTCCCCTCCCGGGGGAGGGTAGGGGTGGGGGCAAGCGGCGTATCAAGGATCAGCCGTCTCTCGAAGGCCGCGTGCCCCCATCCCAGCCTTCCCCCGGGAGGGGAAGGAGCAAGACAGCAGTCAAGGCGGCGCTCGATGCGTGGTTCGAGGCCCGCGGCTGGAAGCCCTTCAAGTTCCAGCGCGATGTGTGGAAAGCCATCGCGCAAGGAAAGTCCGGCATGCTGCACGCCACCACCGGCGCGGGCAAGACCTATGCGGTGTGGCTCGGCGCGCTGCAGGCGTTTTCTTCTGCGGCACCGCCGCCTTCGCGCACCGGAAAAACCACGGCACCGCCGCTCACCGTGTTGTGGATCACGCCCATGCGCGCGCTCGCGGCCGACACGCTGCGCGCGCTGAAGCAGCCGCTCGAAGCGCTCGGTGCCGAGGTGCATCCGTGGAGCACCGGCGCGCGCAGCGGCGACACCTCGTCGGCCGAGCGCGCCGCGCAGAACGAGCGCCTGCCCACCGTGCTCGTCACTACGCCGGAGAGCCTTTCACTGCTGCTCGCGCGTGCCGATGCCAGCGAGGTACTGGGTCGCGTGAAGATGGTCGTGGTCGACGAATGGCACGAACTGCTCGGCAACAAGCGCGGCGTGCAGGTCCAGCTGGCGCTTGCGCGGCTCAGGCGCTGGAACGCGGGGCTCGCGGTGTGGGGCATGTCGGCCACGCTGGGCAACCTGCAGGAAGCCATGCACGCGCTGCTCGGTGACGAAGAGGGCGTGCTGGTGCAGGGTGCCGTACCGAAGAAGCTGGTGGTCGATTCGCTGCTGCCCGGCCGCGCCGAGCGCTTTCCGTGGGGCGGCCACCTGGGCCTCACCATGCTGCCGCAGGTGCTCGACGAGATTGCCGCCAGCAGCACCACGCTGGTGTTCACCAACACGCGCTCGCAATCGGAGATCTGGTACCAGGCCATGCTCGAGGCACGGCCCGAATGGGCCGGCACCATCGCGTTGCACCATGGCTCGCTCGACCGGGCGGTGCGCGAGTGGGTGGAGCTTGGACTGAAGAGCGGTGAGCTCAAGGCGGTGGTCTGCACATCGAGTCTTGATCTCGGTGTCGACTTCTTGCCGGTCGAACGCGTGCTGCAGATCGGTTCGCCCAAGGGCGTGGCGCGGCTGCTGCAGCGCGCGGGGCGCTCGGGCCATGCGCCGGGCCGGCCGTCGCGCATCACGCTCGTGCCCACGCACAGCATCGAGATGGTCGAAGGCGCCGCGGCGCGCGCAGCCATCGCGGCCGGCCACATCGAGGCGCGCCACACGCCGGTGCAGCCGCTCGACGTGCTGGTGCAGCACCTCGTCACGGTGGCGCTCGGCGGCGGCTTCGTGCCTGACGACCTGTATGCGGAAGTGCGCAGCACTGCGGCCTATGCGAACCTGTCGCGGGAGAACTGGGAGTGGTGCCTGGCCTTCGTGTCGCAAGGCGGCCCCTCGCTGGCGGCCTACCCCGACTACCGCCGCGCCGTGCCCGATGCGCAAGGCATCTGGCGCGTGCCGGACGCGCGGCTCGCGCGGCGGCACCGCATGAACATCGGCACCATCGTGAGCGACGCGAGCATGGCGGTGCAGTACATGGGCGGCGCAAGAATCGGCAGTGTCGAAGAAGGCTTTGTTGCGCGCATGAAGCCCGGTGATTGCTTCTTGTTCGGCGGCCGGCTGCTCGAGCTCGTGCGCATCCATGACATGACGGCCTGGGTGCGGCGCGCCACCGGCAAGCGCGCTGCGGTGCCGCGCTGGAACGGCGGGCGCATGCCGCTCTCGACCACGCTGGCCGATGCCGTGGTGCAGCAGCTCGCGCTGGCCGGCGAGGGGCGCTATGACTCACCCGAGCTGCAGTGCGTGCGGCCGCTGCTCGAAATCCAGCAGCAATGGTCGGCCCTGCCCACGCCGCAAACCCTGCTCGCCGAAACGCTCACCACGCGCGAAGGCTCGCACCTGTTTCTCTACCCCTTCGCGGGGCGGCACGTGCACCTGGGGCTTGCGAGCCTGTTGGCCTGGCGCGTGGCGCAGCATGATGCGCGCACCTTCTCCATTGCAGTGAACGACTACGGCTTCGAACTGCTGAGCGCCGTGCCGGTCGACTGGCCCGCGCTGCTGCCGCAGGTGCTGCGCCTGCCGCAAGGCGACGATGCGCATGCCGAACTGCTGCACGAGGTACTGGCTTCGCTCAATGCGGGTGAACTGGCGCAGCGCCGTTTTCGCGAAATTGCGCGTGTCTCGGGCCTGATCTTCCAGGGCTACCCCGGCGAGAAGCGCAGCAGCAAGCAACTGCAGGCATCGTCCTCGCTGTTCTGGGAGGTGTTCCGCAAGTACGACCCTTCCAACAGGCTGCTGCTGCAGGCCGAGCAGGAACTGCTCGCGCAGGAACTCGAAATAGGCCGGCTGCGCGCCAGCCTCGCGCGGATGGCGACTCAGCAGCTGGTGCTGAAGCCGCTCGAACGGCCGACGCCGTTTTCGTTTCCGCTCATGGTCGAGCTGTTCCGCGAGAAGCTGTCGAACGAGAACGTGGCCGATCGCATTGCGCGCATGGTCGAGCAGCTCGAAAAAGCCGCGGGCGGCGTGGTCACCGCCGGCGGGGTCGAGCGCGTGAAGAGCACGCTGGCGTTCGGCCAGGAAGGGCCGGGCAAGCCACCCGCGCCGCAGCGCCAGCGCAGGCCGCCCTCACGCCGTTCGCGGCCTTTGCCGCCGCTGTGAGCCGTCCGGCTCAGCCCGCGCCGTGCGCCTTGACCCAGCGCACGATGTCCGCCGCGCCCATGGCGCCGGCCTGCCGCGCCACTTCGCGGCCACCGCGAAACAGCGCCAGCGTCGGAATGCTGCGGATGTTGAAGCGCGCGCCCAGATTGGGCACGGCTTCGGTGTCGACCTTGGCCAGCCGCACCCGCGGCTCCAGCTGCGCAGCGGCCTGTTCGTAGCCGGGCGCCATCTGGCGGCACGGACCGCACCACGGCGCCCAGAAGTCCACCAGCACCGGAATTTCGTTGCGTGCAATGTGGCGGTCGAAGGTCTTTTCGTCCGGCAGTGCGGTCGAATGGCCGGCGAACAGCGGGCGGTGGCAACTGCCGCAATCGGGCGCGCTGCCCAGCTGTGCCGCGCGCACGCGGTTGGTCGTGTGGCAGTGCGGACAGACGATGTGCAGCGAAGGCGATTCGGTCATGCCGAAAAACTGGGGTCCGCGGGGTGAATTGCAAGACGGTCGCCCGCGTGCACGGCTTTTGCGACACTTGTTACCCGTGACTTCCCCGCATCTTTCCGCATCGGCCCTGCCGGTCCAATGGGCCGGCGAGTTGCTGCATTTGCTGCCCGAGCGCGCCATCTGGTGGCCCGGCGGCCGCGTGCTCTTCATCGCCGACCTGCATATCGGCAAGGCCGCGACCTACCGCGCGCTGGGGCAACCGGTGCCGGGCGGCACCACGCAGCAGAACCTGGCCCGGCTCGATGCGCTGATTGCGGCCCATGCGCCGCAGCGTGTCGTGTTTCTCGGCGATTTCCTGCATGCCGCGCAGGCACGCACGCCCCAGGTGCTGGCCGCGCTCGCCGCGTGGCGCGCCACGCACCGGGACATTGGCATGACGCTGGTGCGGGGCAACCACGACAGCCGCGCGGGCGATCCGCCAGCGGTGCTCGGCATCGATGTGGTCGACGAGCCTTACCTGCTCGGCCCTTTCGCCTGCTGCCACCATCCGCAAGCGCACGCCACGCATTTCGTGCTGGCCGGGCACCTGCACCCGGTGTGCAGGCTCCATGGGCCGGGGCGGGACAGCGTGCGGCTGCCGTGTTTCGTGAGCGATGACCAACAGGCTGTGCTGCCGGCCTTCGGCGAGTTCACCGGTGGGTGGTTGATGGAGCGGGCGCCGGGACGGCGTTTCTTTGCGGTGGGCGGCGAGGCGGTGTGGGCGCGGCCGACACCGGATTGATGACTCGCTCCTTCCCCCTCTGGGGGAAGGTTGGGATGGGGGCAGGCAGAGCGTGCCCAATGCCAACGCCGCTTGCCCCCACCCCGGCCCTCCCCCGGAAGGGAGGGAGAAAACAAAGTCAAAGAACGACGGGCGCGTCGGGCAACTCGTTGGTGTCGGGCTCGTTCTCGGCCAGCGGAAAGTGCGCAACCAGCAAGGCCGACATTTCTTCCAGCGCCTGCGTGAGCCCGTCCTCGAAACGGCCCTCGCGGAACGCCGCGCCCATACGCTGCGCCATTGCGGCCCATTCGGCATCGTCGACGCGCGCATCGATGCCGCGGTCGGCCACGATTTCGATCGCATGCTCGGCCAGCAAGAGGTAGACGAGCACGCCGTTGTTGTTCTCGGTGTCCCACACGCGCAGCTTGCCGAACAGCGTGACGGCACGCTCGCGCGCCGAAGCATCCCGCCGCAGGTAAGACCAGGGCAGGCCCGCCTCGACGCAGAGGCGGATTTCGCCGCTGTGGCGCCGCTCGCTGGCGGCAACCCGCGCGGCGAGGCGCTCCATGGCGGCATCGGGCAGCACGCGGCGCACATCGGCCTCGTCCATCCACCGGTGGCGCCAGATGCGGCCGAGCCTGGAGAAAAGCGTCGCCATGCCTACCAATCCCCCGAGGCGCCGCCGCCCCCGAAATCGCCGCCGCCACCGGAACTGAAGCCTCCGCCGCCGCTGCTGTCGCCGCTGCTCCAGCCACCGCCGCCGCCACCACCACCACCCCAGCCTCCGAAACCGCCGCCGCCGCCGCCGCGGCGCCCCGGCGCCGACGCAGCCACGGCCGAGAACAGCGACACCATCAGTGCTGCCATGCCCGCCAGCACCGCGATGACGATGCTGGTCGTGATGAAGAATGCAATCACGCCGATGCCGCCGCCCATGACCACCGAGCCGAGCTTCTTGCCGACGATCGAGCGCACGATGGGCGCCCCGATGAAGACGCCGATGAACAGGAAGATTGCAAGGTTTTCCCAGTCGATGCCTTCGCTGGAATCCTTCTCGCTGCCGCTGGAAGGCGCGGGCAGCGCCTCGCCGTCGACCAGCCCGATGAGCCGCGCCACCGCTGCATTCAGCCCGCCCGCGAAGTCGTTGTTGCGAAAACGCGGCTTCATCTCTTCGTCGATGATGCGGATGGCGGCCAGGTCGGGTACCGCGCCTTCGAGCGTCTTGGCCACTTCGATGCGCATCTTGCGGTCGTTCTTGGCCACGATCACCAGGATGCCGTCGCCGACGTCCTTGCGTCCGATCTTCCAGGCGTTGCCCACGCGGTTGGCGTAGCTTGCAATGTCTTCGGGCTGGGTGGTGGGCACCATCAGCACCACCATCTGCGAGCCCTTGCGCTGCTCGAAGGCGGCCAGCTTGGCCTCGAGATCGGCGCGCTCCGGTTCGGCCAGCGTTTGCGTCTGGTCGATCACCCGCGCCGTGAGCGCGGGCACCGGCAGCAGGTCTTGCGCCCATGCGCTGGCCGCAAGCCCGGTCCACCCGGCTGCCGCCAGCAGGACGGCGGCCAGCGCACGGCGTATCAGGGCAAGGGCCATCGATCGAACGTCTTACTTCTTGGGCGTAGAAAAGTCGACGGTGGGCGGCGTCGAGATCTGTGCTTCGTTCTGCACCGAGAAGTTCGGCTTCGGCTCGTAGCTGAAGATCTTGGCCGTGATGTTCGTCGGGAAGCTGCGCGCCAGCACGTTGTACTCCTGCACCGTCTGGATGTAGCGGTTGCGCGCCACGGTGATGCGGTTCTCGGTGCCTTCGAGCGTCACGCGCAGGTCGCGGAAGGCCTGGTTGGCCTTCAGCTCCGGGTAGCGCTCCGACACCACCATCAGCCGCGACAGCGCCGACGAGAGCTCGCCCTGAGCCTGCTGGAACTTGTTGAAGGCTTCGGGGTTGTTCAGCGTCTCGGGCGTCACCTGGATCGACGTGGCCTTGGCGCGCGCCTCGATCACCTTGGTGAGCGTGTCCTGCTCGAAGCTGGCTTCGCCCTTCACGGTGGCCACGATGTTCGGCACGAGGTCGGCACGCCGCTGGTACTGGTTGAGCACCTCGCTCCAGGCCGATTTGCTCGTCTCGTCGAGAGACTGGAACTCGTTGTAGCCGCATCCGCTCAGGGACAGGACCGCAGCAAGAATCAAGAGCCAGCGTTTCATCATCATTTGCATTACCTCCGCAGAAGAGCCGGAAGTTAGCATAGATGGCTCCATGGCCCTCGATCCCCTTCAAGCCCTGCAGGCTGCCAACCGCGCGGTGCCGCCTGCAACCGCCCTTGCCACCGCAACGGCCGGAACGCTGCTGATTGCCGGCGCGACCGGCGCCCTGGGCCAGGAGCTGCTGCGCCGGCTCGCGGGCGGCCACCGCTTTGCCCATGTGCGGGTGCTGTCGCGCGAACCCATGCGCGACGGCATGCGCGGCGTCGAGACCTGCCTCTGCCCCGACCTGCCGATCGCGCAATGGGGGCTCACCTCGGCCGATACTGCGGTCATCGCCTTCGATCCGCCCCGGCTGTACCACGGCCGCGAGCGCGCGCTGTGGGTGCCGCAACCCTCCGACTTGCCCGAACTCTCGCGCTGGTTGCGCGCTTGCGGCGTGCAGACGCTCGCCATCGTGCAGCCGCACGACCAGGGCCGCCTGCCCGAGGCGCTCAAGCGCGGGCTGGCGAGCCTCGACGAGCAGGCGGTGGTCGCCAGCGGCTTCGAGCGCGTGATCCTCCTGCGTTCGGCGCGCAAGCCGCTGAATGCGAAATTGGCCAACCCCGCCGAAAGGCTTGCCGCATGGATGCTGTCGGTCATGCGCTTCATGGTGCCGACGAGCGAGCAGCCGGTGCGCCCCTCCAAGGTAGCCGAGCTGGTCGATGTGGCCCTGCGCATCGCACCCGCGGGCGTGCACGTGGCCGCGCCGGAACTGGTGTGGCAGGCGGCCCAGGGCGAGATGCAGCCGGTGGTGCGGCGCTGGCTGGGTCTTGAGGGTGCGGGCTAGCTCGCCGCTGTGCCGCGCCACTGGCGCAGCAGTTCGGCCGAGTCGACCACCAGCCCCAGGTGCAGCGACACCATGCTGAGCGCGGCGTTTTCCAGATGCGCATCGGTGCCGCGCACCAGGTCGCGCAGCACGATCACGCGGTAGTTGTGGTTGTTGGCATCGAAGGCTGTATTGAGCACGCAGCAATCGGTAAACCCGCCGTTGAGCACCACCGTTTCGATGCGCTGGTTGCGCAGCAGAAAGTCGAGGTCGGTCGGGTAGAAGGCCGACAAGCGGCGCTTGCTCTCCACGCGCATGTCGCCGGGCTCGACACGCGTCACCCACTCGGTCCAGCGCGAGCCTTCGATGGCGTGCGCGTCGGCATTCGGTATGGCGCCCACATGCAGCGGAAAGGTGCGGCGCCACGCAGCCGGAATGCCGTGGATGTCGTCCTCGCCGCCCGGCCGCAGCACCGATTTGACGTGCACGATGCGCACGCCCAGCGGGCGCGCTTCATCGTGAAAGCTGTCGATGGGGGCTACCACGTCGCGCGCACGCGGCGCGGGGCAGGGGCAGTCGGGGCTGTCGTCGAGGTGGCCGCGGTGCATGTCGATGGAGACCACCGCGGTGGTGGCCGGATCGAGGTAGTCCGCAAACTGCGCTGCGCCGAGTTCGCGCTCTTCGCCATAGACCCAGGCCTTCATCGCCGCTCCTCCCGAACATAGGGTTGGCCCAGAGCACCAGGCTCGTCGTCTCCGCCGCGCCGGGCCACTGCGACCCAGATCATCACGCCGAGCGTGACCGCATAGGGCGTCATCATCACGAAGTACTGCGGCAACTGCACGCCGGCCGCCGCAAGCTGCGGAATGAGCGCCTCGATGCAGCCGAACAGCAGCGCACCCACCAGCGCCTTCCACGGCGACCAGCGCGCGAAGATCACCAGCCCCACGGCGATCCAGCCGCGCCCGCCGGTCATGCCCGCGATCCAGAGCTTGGTGCTGACCACGGAGATGTACGCGCCGGCCAACCCCACCAGCGCCGAGCCTGCGAGCACTGCGGCAAGCCGCCACAGGGTGACGCGGATGCCGGCGGCATCGGCCGCCTGCGGGTTCTCGCCCACCGCGCGCAAGCGCAGCCCGGCCGAGGTGCGCGAGAGAAACCAGGCCACGGCAAGAAAAACAGGCAGCGTGAGCCACACCATCGCGTTCTGCTCGAACAACCGGCCCACGCCGGGCAGCAGCGACAGGGGCCACAACGCCATGGCACCGATGCCTTCGGTGGCATGGTTGGTCCATTCGGCCAGCGAGCCGACGAGCGCGGTGAGGCCCTGGCAGAAGAACACCAGCGCGAGCCCCGCAATCACCTGGTTCACGCGCAGCCAGATCACCATCACCGCGAACAGCAGCGAGACCGCGCTGGCCGCGAGCATCGCAAGCACCAGCGACACGCCCGGCTGCCCCATGGCGATTTGTGCGCCGATGCCCGCGAGCGCGCCCACGAGCATCAGGCCCTCGGCGCCCAGCGACAGCACGCCGGCGCGCTCGCTGATGATCAGCCCCAGCGCCGCAAGCGCGTAAGGCACCGCGAAATCGGGCGTGCTCGCGAGCCAGTTGAGAACGATGCTGCCGCTCATCGCGCGGCCTCCGCGATATCGGTTCCGATGCGCCGCAACCGGTGGCGAATGAAAAAATCGCTCGATGCCACGCTCACCACGATGATGGCCTGGATCAGCTGCACCATCGAGAACGGCACCTGGTAGAACACCTGCAGGCTGCGGCCGGTGACGAACAGCGCCGCCACCAGCAGCGCGACCACGGTGGCCGCGAGCGGGTTGTTGCGCGCGAGAAAGGCGATGAGGATGCCGGAGAAGCCATAGCCCTGGTAGAAGGCCTGCGTGAGTCGCCCTTCCTGCCCCGAGGCCACCGCAAAGCCCGCGAGCCCGGCCATCGCGCCCGACAGCAGCACGGCGCCATAGATGGTGCGGCGCACCGGCACGCCATTGGCATGCGCCACGCGCGGATTGGCATCGACGAAGCGCAGGTACAGCCCGGCCCGGCTCACGCCCACCAGCCACCATGCCAAGAGCGCCACCACCGCCGCGAGCAAGATGGCGCTGCTCACGCCGGCGCCAAGTTCGGGCAGCCGTTCGAAGGCGCGGAACTGCGGCGAATAGGGAAAGTTGTCCTTCGGGTCTTTCCAGCTGCCGTAGACCAGGTGCAGCAGGAAGTTGGCCGCCATGTAGTTGAGCATCAGCGTGGAAATGATTTCGTTCACGCCGAGCCTGATCTTCAGCCATGCGGGGCCGAGCACCCAGAGCAGTCCGCAGCCGATGGCGGCCGCGAACATCAATGGCAGGCGCAGCGGCTCGGGCCCGATCTGCCACATCGAAATGGCGGTCGCGCCGATGGCGCCCCAGATCATCTGGCCCTCGAGTCCCAGGTTCCAGAAGCGTGCCCGAAACGCCAGCGAGCCCGCCAGGCCCACAAGGATCATCGGCGCGGCCTGGAACAGCACGGCGCGAAAGTTCTGGCCGTCGAAAAAGGTCTGCATCACGAACTCGTTGGCGAGCTCGTCCGCGGGAACGCCGGCCGCCACCAGAATCGCGGCGGAAATTGCCAGGCCGAGCAGCAGCGCCGCCGCAAGGATCAGCGCCTGCCGCCGCCATGCCATGTGCTGGCGGATCTCGAGCGCATAGCGCCGCAGCGCCAGCGGCTGGCGCCGCGCCCGGTGAGCAGCATCCGCATCGGTCTGCGCCGGCTGGGCGATGGCTGCGAGCGTTGCGTCAACCATGGTCCACCATCGCCTGTCCAATCGCCTGCCGGTCGGCGGGCTGTGCGAACTCGCCGGCAATGCGCCCGCGCGTCATCACGCCCACGCGGTCGGCCAGCTGCAGCACCTCGTCGAGGTCTTCGCTGATCAGCAGCACAGCGGCGCCGCCGTCGCGCGCGGCGCGCAGGCGCGCATGCACCTCGGCGCTCGCGCGCACGTCGAGCCCGCGGCTCGGGCTGTGCGCGAGCACCAGCGAGGGCGACTTGCCGAACTCGCGCGCGAGCACCAGCTTCTGTGCGTTGCCGCCGGAGAGCAGCGCGGCCTTCTGCGCCACCGAGCGCACCCCCAGCACATCGAAGGCGCGAACCGCCTCCTGCGTATCGGCCTGGATGCGGCCACGCCGCAGATGCCACGCCGGGCCGTAGCGGCCGGTGTGCACGCGGCCGATGGCGTAGTTCTCGGCCACCGAAAGGCCGCCGGCCAGCGCGAGCCCGTAGCGGTCGGCCGGAATCGCGGCAATGCCCATGGCGCGGCGCGCTGGTGCGGCCGTGGTCTTGAGGTCGCCGTGGCCGCTGAGGTGGATCTCTCCTTCGAGCGGTCCGCCGGCATCGGGCAGGCCCATGATCGCGCCGGCCAGTTCGCCCTGTCCATTGCCGCCGACGCCAGCCAGTCCGTAGATTTCTCCCGCATGCAGCTCGAGGTCGACGCCGTCGAGCACGCGGCGTCCTTGCGGCGATGCCGCGGAGCGCAGGCCGCGTACCGTGAGCCGCACCGGGCCGCGCGGCGAGTTCGCCGCCTGAAAGCCCTGTGTCGCAATCGATTCGCCCACTGTGAGCTTCACGAGTTCGGCCACCGGCGTGGCGCCCGGCTCCAGCGTGGCCACCGTGCGGCCCCCGCGCATCACCGTCACGCGATCGGCATAGGTCTTCACGTCGGCCATCTTGTGCGTGACCAGCACCACGGCGGAGCCGGCACGCGCGAGCGCCCGCACCGTCTGCAGCAGGCGCGCGGCTTCCTGGTCGGTCAGCACCGCGGTGGGCTCGTCGAGAATCAGGATGCGCGCGCCGGCGAGCAGAACCTTGAGAATTTCGACGCGCTGCTGCTCGGCGATCGAGAGCGTGTCGATGCGCTTGGCGGGATCGATGTCGAAGCCCAGCTCCGATGCCTTGTTGCGGATGTCGCGCGAGATCTCGCGCAGGCGTTCCCCGTGGCTTTGAAACCCCGCCGGCGGCGGCGCGGTAAGCAGGATGTTCTCTGCCACCGTGAACGGCCGCACCAGCTTGAAATGCTGGTGAACCATGCCGATGCGGTGCCTTGCCGCGTCGGCCGGGCCGGCAAAGCGCACCACGTTGTCGTCGACCAGCAGCTGGCCGGCTTCGGGCGCATAGAGCCCGGCCGCGATGTTCATCAGCGACGACTTGCCCGCGCCGTTCTCGCCCAGCAGCGCATGCACCTCGCCCCAGCGCGCGGCAAAGCTTGCGTCGGTTAGCGCCGCAAAGCCGTCGAAGGTCTTGCGGATGCCGGTGAGTTCGAGCGCGTTGGGCATGCTGGATTGCCTGCTTCTTTTTTACTTCTGCGTGACCACGCCCTTGACGAACCAGTCCATCTTCCAGAGGTCGGCGTCCGACAGCACCGCGCCCTTGGCCACGCGCTCCTTGCCGTCGCGGTCGGCGAGCGGGCCAGCGTAGACGTGCTTGCCTTTCATGATGGCGTCGCGCTCGGCGGTGATCGCCGCGGCCTTGTCCTTGGGCACCGCGGGGCCGAAGCCCGCAATGTCGGTGCCGCCGTCCTTCATCTCGATGAAGGCACCGTATTGGCCGGGCTTCCAGTTGCCGGCCATGATCTTCTTGAGCTCGGGCGTCAGGAAGCGGTCCCACACCCACACTGACGAGCACAGCGTGGCCTTGGGTGCGAACTGGCGCAGGTCGCGGTGGTGGCCGGTGCCGTACACGCCGCGCTCCTGCGCCACGATCTGCGGCGTGGGCGAGTCGACGTGCTGGCCGATCACGTCGGCGCCCTGGTCGATCAGCGCGGCCGCGGCGGCGCGTTCCTTTACCGGGTCGTTCCAGGCGCCGGTGTAGATGACGTTGACGGTGGCATTGGGGTTCATCTTCTGCGCACCGAGCGCGAAGGCGTTGATGGTCCAGTTCACCACGCCGAAGGGGTTGGCTGCAACGAAGCCGAGCTTGCCGGTCTTGGAGGCCGCGCCCGCGGCCATGCCGCAGAGATACTGGCTTTCGTAGGTGCGGCCGTAGAAGGACTCGAGGTTGCTGCCGTTGGTGGTGCCCGAGCCGTTCAGGAACGCTACGCCGGGGTACTTGGCGGCCAGGTCCTTGAAGCTGTCCGAATAGCCGAAGGCGGTGCCGATCACGATGTTGGCGCCGCGCTGGATGAACTTCTCGGCCGCCGGCTTGATGGCCGATGCGTCTTCGGGCACGTTCTCGACGAACTGGATCTTCTGGCCGATTTCCTTCTCGATCTTCACGCGTGCTTCGTCGAAGGCCTGCGTCCAGCCGCCATCGTTCTTCGGGCCGAAGTAGAGCATCGCGATCTTCGGCTTGTCCTTGAGCGTGAAGCCGTCGGCTGCCATGGCGGGCAGCGTGAAGAACGCGCCGCCGGTCGCGAGCGTCAGGGCAAGGCCGAGGAAGCCGGTAGAGGGTGTGCGCAGCATGGAGCAACCTTTCGTGGGAAGCATGGGGAGTGACAGAAGGAAAAGAGGAGGGGTGCCGCGCGCGTCACATCATGAAGTTGATGCGAAACACATTGCCCTCGGGATCGAGCAGTACCGACTGGTACCAGTTGTAGTAAGTGACGTAGGGCGGCTTCACCAGCGTGGCGCCGGCCTCGAGCGCGACGGGCACCATGCGGTCGACGTCGTCCTTGCTGTCGACGTCGATGTTCAGCAGGAACTTCACGCCGCGCGTGTCGGAGAACTCGGCCAGGTGCAGCAGCTCATAGGCATCGAGCGCGTTGAAGCCGAGGCTCGACTTGCCGGTATCGAGTCCGCGGAAGATCGGCGAGCGGATCGCCTCGATCTCGGCGAAGCCGAACACGCGCTGGTAGAAGCCGCTGAGCGCGACCACGTCTTTTGCGAAGACGTTGACGTAGGAGAGATGGGGCATGTCAGTTGCTCATTGCTCTTTGTTCTTGGCGCTGTTGTTCTTGTTCAGGGCTTGTGCAAAGGCCACCGGGTACTCCCCTCCGCGAATGTCCCCCGCCTTCGGCTCCTCCTTTATTTCGCTGCGGGGAGCACCCGGTGCCCTGTGCACACCGGGCGCTGCGCTTGTGCTGGCTGATCAACCACCGCTCTGAATCACGCTCACGTCGATGGGGTGCCTTGCGCAGCGAAATAAAGGAGGAGGCCGCAGGCCGGGGGACATTCGCGGAGCAAGGTACCCCGTCGGCGGGTGCGCGCCCAGAACACGGAACCCAGCAAATCGAAGAGCAGGTTTTCATCGTGCGCCTAAGCCACAGCCTTGGTACCACCAAAGGTCGTCTGCTTCACGAACTTGGAGGTCAGGTGGTCGCCCGATGAAATGGGCGCGTACTTCGGCTGCTCGCCCGGCGCCAGGCAACTTGGCAGGCACTCGACCATCGCGTCGTAGTTGGGCTGGTGAAAGAACACCAGCGACTGGCGGCGGTTGGTGCTGGCCACTTCGAACGGCGGATTGACCACGCGGTGCAGCGTGGACACCCACTGGTCGTTGGTCCACTGCATCATCAGGTCGGCAATGTTGACCACCAGGCCGCCTTCCACCTGCGGCACGTCGACCCACTGGCCCGCCTTGTTGAAGACCTGCAAGCCCTTGTCGTCGGGCAGCACGATGGTGAGGCTGCCGTAGTCGCTGTGCGCGCCTGCGCGCAGTTGGCCGGGCAGCGGCGCTTCTTTCTGCGGCGGATAGCTCAGCACGCGAAACATGCTGATGTGCCTGTCGATCTTGTCGTCGAAGAATGGCTCGGGCAGCGCAAGGCCGAGCGCGAAGATGCGCATCAGCGAACGCGAGAGATCGCTCATGGCATCGAAGTAGCCTTCATAGGCTTCGCGAAACCCGTCGATGGGTGGCCAGCTGTTGGGTTCGAAGTGCGGGCCTGCGGCGGGGCCGCGGTGGTAGTCGTCGTCGGGCACGTTCGAGGGGCCGATCGAGAACGACTCCTTCAGGTCGCCGGGCGCGGCCTCTTCCAGGCTGTAGGAAAGCCCTTCTTCGCCGACCGCGCTGTAGCCGCGTACGGCGTCTTCGCGCGGCCGGTCGACCTTGCGCTTTTCGGCCAGCGGCATGTCGAAGAACTGGCGCGACAGCGATGACACGCGCGCAATCAGCTCGGCCGGAATGCCGTGGTTGGTGATGACGAGAAAGCCGATGCTGCGGCAGGCCTCGTCGACTTTCTTGGCGACCTCCGCCTTGCCTTCGGCCGTGCCGCCGAAGTAGGGCGCGAGATCGATGATGGGTACGGACAGCAGGGTTGTCATGTGTCGGTCCTCGTGCTTGGCATGCCTTTCGCCATGCAACGTCTGTGCCAGTTGGACCAAATGGACAAAACGCATTTGTCGCGTCAGCATGGTGCGCGCCACGCGTGCCGGAAGGCCTGCCCGGCGCAACGCGATGCACCGCGGCCTTACAGTGGTGCGCGTTGAAAAAAGAGTTCGTAATCGAGAAGCGAGGGAAGATGCCGAAGACCAAGGCGCTGGCCGCAGCCAGCAGCACAAAGAAGACCCCGGCCAAGAGCGCTGTGAAAGGCCTGGTGCGCAAGTCCGCGAAGCCCGCGGTGCGCAGCGCCTCGGCGGTGAGCCGCAGGCTGCGCCAGATCGAGGACAAGCGCAGCGCCATCCTCGGCGCTGCGCTGGGCCTGTTCTCGCGCTTCGGATTGCATGGCACCTCGATCGACCAGGTGGCGGCGCGCGCCGATGTGTCCAAGAGCAACCTGCTCTATTACTTCGCGAACAAGGAGGAGCTGTATGTGAACGTGCTGCGCGACCTGCTCGCGCTGTGGCTCGAGCCGCTGCGCGGCTTCAGCGCCGAGCAAGACCCGCGAACGGCCATCGGCGACTACATTCGCCGCAAGCTCGTGATCTCGCGCGACCGGCCGGATGCATCGCGCCTTTTCTGCCTCGAAATGATCCAGGGCGCGCCTCTGCTGCGCGACGAGCTGGACCGGGAACTGCGCACGCTGGTGGAGCGCAAGTCGGAGGTCATCCGTTCATGGGTCGCGTCCGGCAAGCTCGCGCCGGTCGATCCGCACCACCTGATCTTCGCGCTGTGGGCGGTCACGCAGCACTACGCGGATTTCGGCGTGCAGGTGCAGGCGCTGACGGGGCATACGCTGGAAGATGCGGCCTTCTTCGAGCAGACGGTGGAGAACGTGCAGCGGATCGTGCTGCAGGGGATTGCACCGCGTTAGGGAGTTGCTCCCTCTCCCGGAGGGAGAGGGGAGAAGAGGGTTCAGTGCGGCGGCGCCGCGATCTCGTGATAGCGGCGGTCGAAGTAGATCAGGCTCTGCGCCGCGCCACCGATCGCAATCGCCAGCGCTTCACAGAACAGCACGTCATGCGTGCCCGCGCTGGTCGCGCGCACCACGCGGCAGTCGAACGACGCAGCCGCATCGTCGAGCACCGGCGAGCCGGTCGCCTTGCGGCTCCAGCGGCCGGCGGCAAAGCGTTCGTCCATCGGCGTCTTGCCGCCGAACAGGCCCGAGAGCGTTTGATGTCCCGCGGCCAACACGTTCACGCAGAGCACGCCGTTGGCGGTGAATGCGGGGTACACCGAAGCCGATCGGTTCAGGCACACCAGCAGCATCGGCGGTTCGTCGGTCACGCTGCACACGGCCGAAGCGGTGAAACCGGCGCGGCCCGCGGGGCCGTCGGTGGTGATGATGTTGACCGCCGCGCCCAGCCGCGCCATGGCGTTGCGGTAATCGGCCTTGGGCAGTGCCGGCGGCAGGCTGCTCGATTCGGCGTGGGAGGCTATGGCGTTCAGCATGTCGGAGCTCCGGAATCGTGATGTGCGCGCTCTGGCTTCAGGCCAGAAGGCAGGCTTCTTCGAAGGCGAGCCGCGGCAGGCGGCCGAACACCTTGGCCGCATCGCCGTGGCCGAGGTTGATCAGAAAGTTGGTGCTCCAATCGGTGCCCTCGAAGAACGCGGCATCGACTTTCGCCTTGTCGAAGCCCGACATCGGCCCTGCATCGAGTCCCACCGCACGCGCGGCGAGCAGCAGGTAGCCTGCCTGCAGGCTGGCGTTGCGAAACGCGGTTTCATGCGCGGCTTCGGCGCTGCCGGTAAACCAGCTGCGCGCGTCGGCATGCGGAAACAGCGCGGGCAGCCTGTCGTAGAACTTGCGATCCCAAGCCGCGATCACCGTGACCGGTGCGGCCATCGTCTTGTCCAGGTTGCCCTTGGAAAGCGCAGGCGCAAGGCGCTGCTTGCCCTCCGGTGTGCGAACGAACGCGAAGCGTGCGGGCGAGCAGTTGGCCGAGGTCGGGCCCATGCGGGCGAGGGCATAGACCTGTCGGAGCTGCGCATCCGTCACGGGCTCCGCGGTCCAGCCGTTGTGGCTGCGTGCTTCGGTAAAGAGAAGTGCCAGTGCGGCGTCGTCGAGGGCTGGGGTGGTGGTCATGCGGGAACGCCGGGTGCGCTGACCCGGGAAAGAAAGTCGAGCAGGCTGCGGTTGAAGGCGTCGGCCTCGGTCACGCTGTGCGCATGGCCGCCGTGCGGCATGAAGTGGAGCGTCACGTCGTGCAGGCCGTCGGCCAGGTGCTGGGAGCAGGTCCACGGCACCAGCGCGTCGTCCATGGCGGCGGCCACCAGCGTGGGCGCGGTGATGTCGCCAAGGTGCGCGTCGATGTCGAAGGCACGCAGCGCGCCGATGCGCGCACGCATGTTGGCCTCGCCGGGGAAGTGCGCGAAGGCATGGTCGACCTCGTCGGCCACGCGCTGCGCATGTTCCGCGCACCAGGCCGCGGGATACAAGAAGATCGGCTGCGCTTCCACGTACGCGCGCGGTCCGCAGGCATCAAGCAGCGCGAGCCGTGCATCGAAGCAGCGAGCCGAATGCGGGTTGGGCTTCGACCATGCATTGACGAGCACCAGGCTGGCCACGCGCGAGGGGTCGTCGAGCGCGAGTTGCAGCCCGACGAGCCCGCCGAGCGCGTGGCCCACCAAGTGGCAGCGCGGCGTGGACGTGGCATCGAGAATTTGCACCACGTCGCGCGCCATGTCGGCAATGGCGTAACCCGCGTCCAGCGCCGCGGGGCTTCGGCCCGTGCCGCGCTGGTCGTACGCAATCACGCGATGGCCCGCTGCGACAAGCGCGCCGATCTGCGGTTGCCAGAAGGCGGCCGAGCCGCCCAGGCCCGACGACAGCAGCACCGCCTCGCCGTCGGCCGGCCCATGCACTTCGTAGTGCAGCGGCATGCTCAGGCCTTGTTGCCCACGTGGGCGATCGACGCGATCTCGACCAGCGCGTCGGGCTTCACGAGGCCGCACTGGATGCAGTAGCGCGCGGGCTTGGTGCCCGGAAAGAACTCGGCGTACACCGCGTTCACCTTCGCGTAGTCGGCCCAGTCCTTGATCATGATCATGTTGAAGGTCACGTCGTCCATGGTGCCGCCGGCCGTTTTGATCACGTTCTGGATCGTCTCGAGCACGTGGCGCGTCTGCGCGGAGGCGTCGCCCACGTGGACCACGTTGTTGTCCTTGTCGAAGGGCAGCGTGCCCGACACGTAGACGATGCCGTCGGCCATGGTGCCGGGCACGAACGGGGCGATCGGCGTGGTGGTTCCGGCCGGGATGATGGCTTGCTTGGGCATGAGGGTGGGCTCCTTAGAAAGATCAGGCAATGGCCGCTTCGGCCGGAACGGATTGGGCGGCGGCGAGCTTCGGCGCAAACGTGGCGCAGAACTGATCCACTGTCGAGACCCAGCCGAAGAAGGTCTCGACGTTGTAGACGGAGGCCTTCTGTATGGCCGCACCACCCAGTTCGTGCGTGGCGTCTTCGAGCATCACGGCGAAGTACTCGAGATGGAACGCATCGCGCAGCGTCGACTCCACGCACACATTGGTCGCGATGCCGGTGAACACCAGGTGGCGGATGCCGCGCGCGCGCAGCGTGCTGTCGAGCGTGCTGTTGAAGAAGCCGCTGTAGCGCGTCTTCGGCACCACGATGTCGCCGGGCTGCGGCTTCATCTCTGCGATGAGCTCGTAGTCCCAGCCGCCCTTGGCGAGGAACTTGCCCGCGAGCTCGGGCTTGGCGCGCATGGTCTTGAGTGCGTTCGACTTGTGCCAGTTGGGCGAGCCCGGCCCGCCGGCCTCGACGTAGGCGGCGTCCCAGCCGTTCTGCAGAAACACCACCAGCATGCCGGCGGCGTGTGCTGCGGCAATGGCGCGTGCGATGTTGGCGATGGTGCCTTGCGCGCCTGAAATGTCGAAGCCCGCCGAGTCGACATAGCCGCCAATCGATGCATAGGCGTTCTGCATGTCGACCACGATCAGGGCCGAGTCGGTGGCATGCAGCGCCAGCGGCTCGGGCCGGGCGGGCAGCACCAGCGGCGCGGGTGCGCCGGGCAGGCGCGGCACGCCGACGGGCGTGGTCGAGGTGAGCGTGGTGTTGCGTGCGGGCGTGGCCATGCGCTTCTCCTTCAGGCCGCAAGGCGCTCGGGTTCGGCCTGCGAGGCCACCGGGCTCTGCACATGCGCGCGGCTCTTCATCAGCGGCTGGATGCGTTCGCCGAAGGCCGCAACACCCTGCAGGAAGTCGTCGAAAGTGAGCAGCACGCCTTCGGTGCCCGGCACCTCGGCCATCTCGTCGAGCAGGCGCGCAACGGTGGCGTAGGAGCCCACCAGCGTGCCCATGTTGATGTTGACGGCCGAGGTCGGGTCGGCCATCTGGCGCACGTTGGTGTCGGCGCCCGACTTGGTGTCTGCCGCGCCCTGCTGGCCCAGCCACGCAATCGCTTCGTGGTCGGCGCCCGCCTTGTAGTGCTCCCACTTGGCGCGCGCGGCCTCGTCGGTTTCGTCGGCAATCACCATCATCAGCACGTAGGTGGTGACGTGGCGGCCGGTCTTGCGCGTGGCTTCGATGAGCTTCTCGGCCGCGGGCGCAAAGGCCTTGGGCGTGTTCACGCCCTTGCCGAAGCAGAAGTTGTAGTCGGCGTACTTGGCGGAAAAGTCCATGCCCGCATCGCTCTGGCCCGCGCAGATCACCTTCATGTCCGCTTGCGGGCGGGGGCTCAGGCGGCAGTCGTCCATCTGGAAGTGCGCGCCCTTGAAGTCCGACTGGCCGGTGCCCCAGAGATCGCGCAGCACCTGGATGTATTCCGAGAGGTACTGGTAGCGCGTGCCGAAGAACTGGTCGCCGGGCCACATGCCCATTTGCGAATATTCGGGCCGCTGCCAGCCGGTGACAAGGTTCAGGCCGAAGCGGCCGCCGGAGATCGAATCGATGGTCGACGCCATGCGCGCGACGATGGCCGGCGGCATCACCAGCGAGGCCGCGGTGGCGAAGAGCTTGATCTTCGTGGTGACAGCCGCGAGCCCGGCCATGAGCGTGAACGACTCGAGGTTGTGGTCCCAGAACTCGGTCTTGCCGCCGAAGCCGCGCAGCTTGATCATCGACAGCACGAAGTCGACACCGTAGCGCTCGGCCGTGAGCGTGATTTGCTTGTTGAGCTCGAAACTGGGCTTGTACTGCGGCGCGTTTTCGGAGAGCAGCCAGCCGTTGTTGCCGATGGGAATGAAGATGCCAACGTTCATGCAGAAGCTCCTGTTGCGTGGTCGCAAAGCCCTATGCATGGCCCGTGCCAGTTAAAAAAGTCCTTTCAAATCAATGGCTTGAATGTTTTTTAATGTTTCGTTTTGACCATTTGGTCCAAAATGGAGCAGGTGAACCGCCCGGCTTGCGGCAGCACGGTGCGCCGGAAGGCCAAAGCGGTGCAGCGCCCGCGTCATGGATCGCGCGGCAAAATCACCCCATGCCCAAGACCCCACTCCGTGCCGCCGCGGCCATCGGCGGTACTGCCGACGACATCGAGGCGGCTTTCTATGAAGCGCTGCAGCGCGGCGACATCGACGCCCTGATGGCGTGCTGGGCCGACGAGGACGAGGTGTTCTGCGTGCATCCCGGCGGCCCCCGCCTGGTCGGCGCCACGGCGATCCGCGCGGCTTTCGAGCAGATGTTCGGCAACGGCGCCATCCACGCGATGCCCGCGCGCGTACGCAAGATCGAGTCGCTCGCGAGTGCGGTGCACAACGTGCTGGAGCGCATCGAAGTGCTCACGCCCGAAGGGCCGAAGCATGCCTTCGTGCTGGCCACCAACGTCTATCACAAGACCGCCGAAGGCTGGCGCATGGTGGCGCACCATGCAAGCCCCGGCAGCGCGCGGGAGCCCGTCGATGCGAACGACCCGCCCCAGATCCTGCACTGATCGATGCCTGGCGACGTTCCCTCTCCACATTCATCGATGGGCTACGCGGCACCGCGCTGGCTGCCCGGTGGCAACCTGCAGACCATCTGGGCGGCGCTCTACGCGCGCCGTTTCGATGGAGCGGCGCCGGTGTACCGCCGCGAGCGCTGGAACGCGCCCGACGGCGACTTCATCGATGTCGATTTCGTCGATGCGCCCTTGCCGGGCCCGCGGCCGCTGCTGGTGCTGTTCCACGGGCTGGAGGGCTCCTCCCGCAGCCACTATGCAGAAGCTTTCGCGGCATTTGCAGCCGCGCAGGGCATGGCCTTTGCAGTGCCGCATTTCAGGGGCTGCAGCGGCGAGCTGAACCTGGCGCCGCGCGCCTACCACTCGGGCGACTACGAAGAAATCGACTGGATCCTGCGGCGCATGCGCGAGCAACAGGCGCGCCGCGGCGGCGGCCCGGTGCTGGCCGCGGGCGTTTCGCTGGGCGGAAATGCGTTGCTGCGCTGGGCCTGCGAGGCCGGCAATACGGCCCTCGATTCGGTGAATGCGGTGGCTTCGGTGTCTGCGCCGCTCGATCTCGCGGCGGGCGGCGAGGCCATCGGCCGCGGCTTCAACCGGCTGGTCTATACGCGCATGTTCCTCGCCACCATGAAGCCCAAGGCGCTGGCCAAGCTGGCGCAGTTTCCCGGGCTGTTCGACCGCGAGCGCCTGCTTGCGGCGCAGGATCTCTATACCTTCGACGACGTGTTCACGGCGCCGCTGCACGGCTTTCGCAACACCGACGACTACTGGGCGCGGGGCTCGTCCAAGCCGCACCTGAGCGCGATTCGCGTGCCCACGCTGGTGGTGAACGCACTCAACGACCCGTTCATTCCGGCCCGCAGCCTGCCCGGGCCGGGCGAGGTCGGGCCGCACGTCACGCTGTGGCAGCCCGCGCACGGCGGGCATGTGGGTTTTCCGCTCGGTCCGCCGCCCGGGCATGTGTACGGCATGCCCGAGCGTGTGGGGGGCTGGCTCAGCCAGTTCGCGCCACCCATTCCGCTGCGCGGACGCGCAGAATAGCTTTCATGGACGACATCGTTAAACAGGCGCTCGCCAAGTGGCCCAACGTGCCGCACTGCTACGGCTGGCTCGGCCTCGACGCCCGCGGCAACTGGTACATGCGCGACGACCGCACGCAGGCCCAGGGCCCGTTCCCGGCCGCGAAGGGCTCGATGCTGCGGCACGACAAGCTGATCGATTTCATCCACCGCAACTACGACCACGACGACGAAGGCCAGTGGTTCTTCCAGAACGGGCCCCAGCGCGTCTATGTCGAACTCGAGGTGGCGCCTTTCGTCTGGCGCGTTGCCGACGACAAGGGCTTTGCCGTCACGGCCCATACAGGGCAGGCGGCCGACGTGTCGGGGTGCCTGCTCGACGAGGAGGGCCGCCTCTATCTGGTGGCTCCCATCGGGCTCGGGCTGGTTCATACGCAGGACGTAGGCCTGGCGTCCGAAGCCATCGAGCAGGGCTTGTGGACGCCCGAGCCGGTGCGCTCCAGCGAGCTGCCGCAGCGCTTCGGCCATGTGCTGAGCCCGGCGGCACGCCAGCCGGCGGGGGCTGCCAAACCCTGATGGGGCGCGGTGCGGACATGAAAAAGCCGGCGCGAGGCCGGCTTTCTTTTTTGGGGGCAGAGCCCCGGTTTACTTGCTCGCGCTGGCCGGTGCGGCGGCCGAAGCGGCGCCATCGGCGGGTGCAGCTGCCGCGGCAGGACGCTCGGGCACCGGGAACTTGGCGCCGCCGGCATTGGCCAGGTAGACCACGGCACGGCCGATTTCGAGGTCTTCGAAGTCGCCGCCGCCCTGGGCCGGCATTGCACCCTTGCCATGCAGCGCATGGTCGAGCAGCGTTGCGTAGCCCTGGCCGATGCGCGGGCCCCAGGCTGCGGCGTCGTTCAGGTGGGGCGCGCCGGGAATGCCGGGCGGGGCGTGGCAGGCGGCGCACTGCGCCTTGAAGACGGCGTCGCCGGCCGCGAGCGGACGGTTGGCGTCGCGGATCTCGATGGTGCCGACCTTCTTGAGCCGTTCGGCCACTTCGCGAGCACGCGCCTCCTGCGACACGCCGTAGAGGGCCATGTTGTCGCCCTGGGCGGTGCCTGCGGGCTTGTTATCCGAAACCACATAGGCCACAAGGCCCACGATGATGAGGATGGGGGCAAGAAAAGAGAAAAATACCGCCAGCAGCAGTTGCTTCGGGTTCTTGATCGGGCCGGTGTGGGCGTCTTCTGTGGCCTGGTAGTGCGGGTCTGCGCTCATTGGCGTCCTCAATAACGGGGGCTCGTCGGGGGGCTTTTTCGAATCAACCGGCGATTATAGAGAGGCCCTCCGCCCAAAGGACGGAAGGCCTGCCCGGAGCCGTCGCGCGAAAGCCTCAGCCCTTGTTGGCCGGCGTGGCCCAACCGCCGCCCAGCGTCTTGTAGAGCGTGACCTGGTTTTGCAGCTGCAAGAGCCGCGTGGTCACGGCCGATTGCTGGGCCGTGTACAACGAACGTTGTGCGTCCAGCAGGTCGAGCGCGCTGGCAATGCCGTTGCGGTAGCGCATGTCGGAAAGCTTGAAGCGCACCGCTTCGGCGTCGGCCTGCGCGCGTTGCGCCCGCACCTGCTCGCCCAAGGTGGCGCGGCCGGCCAGGGCGTCCGCCACTTCGCGGAAGGCCGTCTGGATCGACTTTTCGTACTGCGCCACGGCAATCTCGCGCCCCGCCTTGGCCGAGTCGAGCCCCGCGATGTTGCGCCCCGCATCGAAAATGGGCAGCGTGATCTGCGGCGAGAAGGCCCAGGCCTTCGATCCGCTGTCGAACAGGCCCGAGAACTCGCTGCTCGCGGTGCCGATCGAGGTGGTCAGCGACACGCGCGGGAAGAACGCCGCGCGCGCAGCGCCGATGTTGGCGTTGGCCGCAATCAGCTGCTGCTCGGCCGAGCGGATGTCGGGCCGTTCGGTCAACAGGTCGGAGGGCAGGCCCGCGGGCACGTCCGGCATCGGCTTGATGCTTTCCAGGCCCTTGGCGCCGCCGGCCGTGGCTTCCGCCGGCACCGGCGCACCGAGCAGCAGGGCGAGCGCGTTCTCGTCTTGCTGGCGCGTGCGCAGCTGCTGCGCATAAGAAGCACGCGCGGTTTCGGCGAGCGAATTCGCGGCCTGGAAGTCGAGCTCCGACGACACGCCGTTGTCGAAGCGCATCTTGGTCAGGCGCACCGATTCTTCGCGCGTGACCATCGTCTGGCGCGTGAGCTCGAGCAGTTCGTCGTCGGCAATCAGCGTGAGCCAGCCCGTGGCGACGGACGCGATCAGGCTGATTTGCGCGGCCTTGCGCGTTTCCTCGGTGGCAAGGTATTGCGCCAGCGCCTGGTCCTTCAGGCTGCGGATGCGGCCGAAGAAGTCGATTTCCCAGGCGGTGATGCCCAGGTTCACGCTGTACTGCGAAGACACGCTGCCCGCGCTGCTGTCGAAGGCCTGGAACTGATTGGGGCTCGAGCGCGACCCGCTGCCGGTAAGGCCCAGCGCCGGGAACAGGGCCGAGCGCTCGATCTGGAATTGCGCGCGCGCCTGCTCGATGTTGAGCACCGACACCCGCAGGTCGCGGTTGTTGGCAAGCGCGGTCTGGATCAGCCCGGTCAGCCGGGGGTCGGTGAAGAAGTCCTGCCAGGGCAGGGCGGCCGCGGCCTGGCCCGCCGGCTGCGCCGGGTCGCCCGGGAAGGTGGTGGGCACCGGCGCCGCGGGGCGCTCGTAAGTCGGAATCAGCGAGCAGCCGGCCAGCAGCAAGGCTGCGGCCAGGGCCGTGGGAATCAGTTTCTTAGTCATGTGTCTTTTCCTCCGAGATGCCGGCGGCCTCCGCATGCCGCTTGTCGGCTTCATGCTGGCGCGCGCTCCCCTTGAACAAGGTGCGCACCACCACGAAGAACACCGGCACGAAGATCACGGCCAGCACCGTGCCCGTGACCATGCCGCCGAGCACGCCGGTGCCGATGGCGCGTTGGCTCGCCGAGCCCGCGCCCGAGGCGATGGCCAGCGGCACCACGCCCAGGCCGAAGGCCAGCGAGGTCATGATGATCGGGCGGAACCGCAGGTGGGCGGCGGCCAGCGCCGATTCGATGATGCCCTTGCCCTGCGCCTGCAGGTCCTTCGCAAACTCGATGATCAGAATCGCGTTTTTCGCGGAGAGGCCGATGATGGTGATCAGCCCCACCTGGAAGTACACGTCGTTCGAGTAGGCGCGCAGCATCGTCGCCAGCAGCACGCCCAGCACGCCGAGCGGCACCACCAGAATCACCGACAGCGGGATCGACCAGCTCTCGTACAGCGCGGCCAGGCAAAGGAACACCGCAAGAATGGCGAAGCCGTACAGCACGATGGCCTGCGAACCCGCGAGCTTTTCTTCGCGCGACTGGCCCGTCCACTCGAAGCCGAAGCCTTGCGGCAACTGCGCGGCGAGCTTTTCCATCTCGGCCATGGCGGCACCCGTGCTCTGCCCCGGCGCCGCGTCGCCGCTGATGCGGATGGCGGGGTAGCCGTTGTAGCGCACCGTTTGCGTGGCGCCCGTGACCCACTTCGTGGTGGCAAAGGCCGACAGCGGCACCGGCTGGCCCTGCGTGTTGCTGGCATTGAGCTTCAGCAGGTCGTCCGGCTGCATGCGGGCGGGCGCATCGGCCTGCACCACCACGCGCTGCAGGCGGCCGCGGTTCGGAAAGTCGTTGATGTAGCTCGAACCCAGGCCGGTCGACAGCGTGGCGTTGATCGCATCGAAGCTCACGCCCAGCGCGCTGGCCTTGTCGCGGTCGATGTCGATCTGCAGCTGCGGCGCATCTTCCAGGCCATCAGGGCGAACCTGCGCCAGGATCTTGCTCTGCCCGGCCATGCCCAGGAGCTGGTTGCGTGCGTTGATCAGCGCGTCGTGGCCGGCGCCCGAACGGTCTTGCAAGCGGAAGCTGAAGCCGCTGGCATTGCCCAGTTCAGGAATGGGCGGCGGGCTCAGCGGGTAGATGAACGCATCGCGAATGCCCGAAAGCGCACCGAAGGCGCGGCCCGCAAGGGCGCTGGCCGAATGGGCCGGGTCCTTGCGTTCTTCCCAGTCCTTCAGCGTCACGAAGGCAAGGCCCGCGTTCTGCCCCTGGCCCGAGAAGCTGAAGCCCATCACGCCCACCATGCTCTGCACTTCGGGCTGCTTCAGGATGAAGCCTTCGACCTGCTGCATGACCGACAGCGCACGCTCTTGCGTGGCACCCGGGGGCAGCTGCACGTTCACGATGATGTTGCCCTGGTCTTCCGCCGGCAGGAACGAGCTCGGCAGGCGCATGTAGGTGAACACCACCGCGCCGATGATCACGGCGTAGATGATCAGGTAGCGCGCAGCGCGGCGCAGAATGCGCGCGACCAGGCTTTCATAGCCCTTGGCCGTGCGCGTGAAGCCGCGGTTGAACCAGCCGAAGAAGCCGCGCTTCTCGTGATGGTGGCCAGCTTCGACCGGCTTGAGCAGCGTGGCGCACAGCGCCGGCGTGAGCGACAGCGCCATGAAGGCCGAGAAGGCGATCGACGTCACCATCACCGCCGAGAACTGGCGGTAGATGTTGCCCGTGGACCCCGCGAAGAACGCCAGCGGCACAAACACCGAAATCAGCACCACGGTCACGCCGATGATGGCGCCCGAGATCTGCTTCATGGCCTTGCGGGTGGCTTCGAGCGGCGAAAGCCCCTCTTCGCTCATGATGCGCTCGACGTTTTCGACCACCACAATGGCGTCGTCCACCACGATACCGATCACCAGCACCATGCCGAACATGGTCAACACGTTGATCGAGAAGCCGAGTGCGAGCAGGGCCGCGAACGTACCCAGCAGCGCGATCGGCACCACAATGGTCGGGATGATCGTGTAGCGCCAGTTCTGCAAGAACAGGAACATCACCAGGAACACCAGCGCAATGGCTTCCAGCAGCGTCTTGACCACTTCGGTGATGGAGATCTGCACGAAGCGCGAGCTGTCGTACGGAATGTTCCACTTCACGCCTTGCGGGAAGAAGCGCTCGAGTTCCGCCATCTTGGCGCGGATCGCCTTGGCCGACTCCAGCGCGTTGCCGTTGGGCGAGGGCTGCACGCCAATGCCGACCGCCGGCACGCCGTTCAGGCGCGCCGAGGTGGCATACGACTGGCCGCCGAGCTCGACGCGGGCCACGTCCTGCAACCGCACGGTCGAGCCGTCGGTGTTGGCGCGCAGCACAATTTTCTTGAACTGGTCGACGTTGGCCAGCTGGCCGTTTACCACCACAGTGGCCGCAATGGCCTGGCCGGGAATGTTGGGCAGGTCGCCAAGGGTGCCCGAAGACACCTGCGCGTTCTGCGCGCGGATGGCGTTGTTGACGTCGGTCGCCGACAGGTTGAAGCCCTGCAGCTTGGCCGGGTCGACCCAGATGCGCATCGCGTTTTCTGAGCCGAACAGCTGGGCCTGGCCCACGCCGACCACGCGCTGCAGTTCCGGCACGACGTTGCGCGCGGCATAGTCGCCGAGTGCAATGGGGTCGAACGCGGGATTGTCCGAGGACAGCATCACGAACATCAGGAAGTTGTTGCGCGACTTGTCCACGCGCACGCCCTGCTGCGTTACCGCCGCCGGCAGGCGCGGCGTTGCGCGCGAGAGCCGGTTCTGCACGTCCACCTGCGCGAGGTCGTCGTTGGTGCCGGCCTCGAAGCTGATCGTGATGGTGCCGGTGCCGTCGGCCTGGGCCACCGATTCCATGTAGATCAGGCCCGGCGAGCCGTTCATTTCGCGCTCGATCACGGACAGCACGCTGTCCTCGAGCGTCTGGGCCGAGGCGCCGGGGTAGGCGACGTTGATCACGATGGCAGGCGGTGCCACCGGCGGGTATTGCGAGATCGGCAGCTGGGTAATTGCCACACCGCCCATCACCAGGACGAACAGTGCGATCACCCAGGCGAAGATCGGGCGGTCGATAAAGAATTTGGCCATGCGGGCGCGCTCCTGATTACTTCTTCTCGGCCGGCGCAGCCGCCGCACCGCTGGCTGGCGCCGCTGCGGCAGACGCCGCCGGCGCTGCCGGTTGTGCCGCGCCGTTCGGCGCCGGCTTCTTCCAGGGAACGGCCTTCACGGGCGTGCCGGGCGGCATCATCTGCAGCTTCTGGAAGCCGTCGACCATCACCT
This sequence comes from Variovorax paradoxus, assembly GCF_040544635.1. Classification (GTDB taxonomy): domain Bacteria; phylum Pseudomonadota; class Gammaproteobacteria; order Burkholderiales; family Burkholderiaceae_C; genus Variovorax; species Variovorax paradoxus_R. Next base: position 2,292 of record NZ_JBEPKJ010000020.1, on the reverse strand, counting down.
GTTCGCCCGCCTTCAGGCCGTCGAGCACCACCCACTGGTTGTCCTTGGCGGCGCTGATCTTCACGGTGCGCTGGCTGATCTTGCCGTCGGCGCTCACCACCGACACCGTGTCGCCCTGCTGGGTGCGCGTCACGGCCTGCTGGGGAATCGTGATCGCGTTGGTGGCCTGGGCCTGCTCGAGTTTCACACGCACATACAGGCCGGGCAGCAACTCGCCCTTCGGGTTGGGCACCTCGGCGCGCAGCGTGACCTGGCCGGTGGTCGGATCCACCGTCAGGTCGGAGAACAGCAGCTTGCCGGGCAGCGCGTAATCGGTGCCGTCTTCCAGCACCACCGTGACGCTGGCGGCCTCTTCGCCGTTGGCGCGCTTGTACTGGCCGGCAGCCAGTGCGCGGCGCAGCTTCAGCACGTCGGAAGCCGACTGCGTGAAGTTCACATACACCGGGTTGATCTGCTGCACCACGGCCAGCTCGGTGGCGTCGCCCTGGCCCACCAGTGCGCCTTCGGTCACCAGCGCGCGGCCGATGCGGCCCGCGATGGGCGAGGTCACGTCGGCGTAGCCGAGATTGATCTTGGCCGTTTGCACTGCGGCGCGGCCCGCGGCCACATCGGCCTCGGCCGTCTTTTGCGAGGCCACGGCCGTCGAGTATTCCTGCTTGCTGACGGCATTGGCCTCGACCAGCGGCTTGTAGCGGTCGGCCAATGCCTTGGCCTGCACGGCATTGGCTTCGGCGCGGGCCAGCGTGGCTTGTGCGTTCTGCGAGGCGGCCACCAGCGGCGCCGGATCGATGCGGAACAGCAGCTGGCCCGCCTTCACGTCGCTGCCTTCGCGGAATTCGCGCTTCAGCAGGATGCCCGAGGCGCGGGCGCGAACCTGCGCCATGCGCGAGGCCTCGAGCCGGCCCGGCAGTTCGGTGACCAAGCCCACGTCGGTTGGCGCGGCAACCACCACGCCCACTTCGGGCGCCGGCGGGGCACCGCCGCCGGCTGCACCTCCCTTGCCGGCTGGCGCATCGCCCTTGGAACAGGCCGCGAGCGCCAACACCACAGCAACGGCCACGATCGCGAGGCGCGGCGAGAACGAAGATTGACGCGAAACATGCAGGAGAGGCATGCGAATCCTTTGAAGCAAAGACGGGAGATGGCGCGTTCGCGAAGCGAACAGAAAACCAGCATAAACAGCCGGGCCATCGGGGAAGCCCGCTAGTTTACATACATTCATGGATGTATAGTGACAGCATTGAATGGCCCCACGATACGGAAAGGGCTTGGCTTTACAAATCAGGAGACTTGGTGGCACGTCGTACGAAGGAAGAAGCATTGGCTACGCGGAATCGGTTGCTCGATGCCGCGGAGCTGCTGTTTCAGGCGCAAGGCGTCTCGCAGACCTCGCTGCAGCAAATTGCGCAACAGGCCGGCGCGACCCGTGGCGCCATTTATTGGCACTTCAAGGACAAGGCCGACCTGTTCAACGCCATGATGGAACGCGTCATCCTGCCGCTGGAGGCCGGCCCCCGGGCCGCCGCGGCGGCCGGCAACGACGACCCCCTGGCCGAAATAGAAGAGGGCATGGTGCATGCGCTCACCCTCATGACCACCGACCCCCAGGTGCGCCGCGTGTTCGACGTGGCCACCCACAAGGTCGAATACACGCACGACATGGCATCGGTGCAGCAGCGGCACCTGGACGCGCGCAACGCCTGCGTCACCGATTTTGAAAAAGCCCTGCGCCTGGCGGCCCGCCGCAGCAACATCAAGCTGCCGGTGCCTGGCCATGTGGCCGCGCAGGGGCTGCATGCGCTCATCAGCGGACTTATTCAGAACTGGCTGCTCGACCCGACCGCCTTCGACCTGGTGCTCAGCGGCCGGCGCACGTTCCGCGTTTACCTGGCCGGACTGGGCTTTGGCCGGAACTCGACCGCGGGCGTCGGGAACGAAGCTGAAGAAGTCGCCGCCTGATAGGCGATAATGCGTGGCTCCGGTTCTGCCGGAACCCAGATTCCTCGCTGTATTTCAACGGATAGAATTCGGCCCTCCGAAGGCTGAGATCCAGGTTCGATTCCTGGCGGCGGGACCAAATAGCAAAGCCGGACACTTTTAAAGGTGTCCGGCTTTTTGTTTTCTTGGTTGGGGATGATTTCTAACGACCCTCTGCATTTTTGGTGCGGTGTCGATAACTGTGGCACCCAGCTCTAGTTGTGAAGCGTCAAGAGGTTGTTTCTTGACGAGTTGAGTCTGGCCATGGGCGCGATGCCGCCGATACCGCTGTGCGGGCGATGCCAGTTGTAGTGG
>NZ_JBEPKJ010000019.1:0-85068 GCF_040544635.1 Variovorax paradoxus | reverse complement strand
CGCCGCCGTCGCCGCCGTGGGCGTTGACGGTGCTGTCGTTGAGGCCGCCCGTGCCGCCCTGGCCGTCGCTGCCGCCTGCGCCCGCGTGCAGGGTGGGGTCGCCCACGGGCTGGCCGCCGGCGCCGCCTAGGGAGTCTGCGGCACCGGCGGGCAGCGCCGCACCGGCGGCCAGCAGCAGCACCGACACGGCGATGGCGTGCAGGTGCAGATCGCCCAAGGTGGGGGCGCGGTCGCCCGAAAGTTGACGGGCAGCAACCTCGGCGTCGGGCGCAGGATTCCAAAATGCGCGAATAGTCTTGTTCACAGCCTTTTCCTTAATGCTTAAGTTCTTGCGGCCACATCCAGAAAAGGCATTCGAAAAGTTGCCTCCAACAACCTGGACCTCACTCCGCCAGAGCAATGTAAACAGACGTATTAACTCGTGACATACCCCGCCGGGTACCTCATTTGAGGCAGGCCGGGGGAAGCCGCATCGTTTCGCAGCGGCCGAGCGGTAGGTGGAATCGGAGGCAAATCGCGCCGCCACGGGCGGGCAAATTCATCCCATCGCCAATGATTGCGTCGAGATGTAATTAATGTTTCTTTAGACGAAATGGCCGCCGAGCTCAATGCCGGTCAACGCTGCATCTCGATGGTCGAGCGGCGCTCAGAGAGCTGCCTGCCCGATGACGAAAGAAGATGCTGGCGCCGGACGAATTGCGAAATCCCATGCTGATTCGCAGGCTCACTTCAACCCGGGGGCGAAGACCCGCGCTCCTATGCTCATAGCGCACGACATCCCATATCCATCGCCGCTACGGCGCCCTCGCCTCTCCCTGTACCGATTGGAGCTTTTCGCATGCCCTTGCAAGATTTCAAGGTTCTCACGTTCGACGTCGTCGGCACGTTGATCGATTTCGAGGGAGGCATGCTCGCCTACCTCCGCTCGGCCGTGCCTGATGCACGCGTGAGCGACGATGAATTTCTGGCCGCTTACCGAACCGCCCGCGCCGACGGCAAGGCCGGCTGGTATCCCGACGACCTGGAGCGCTGCTGGCACGCCATCGCACCCGGACTGGGACTGCCCGACACCGATGCGCTGGCACAAGGCCTGCGCGATTCGGTCGCGCAATGGCCGGCATTCCCGGATTCGGTGGAGGCGCTCAAGCGGCTGCACAAGCGCTTCAAGCTGGTCACGATGACCAACGCGCAACACTGGGCGCTGGCCCACTTCGACAAGACGCTGGGCTCGCCCTTCGACATGCTGCTGAGCTGCGACGACGCGCTGTGCGAAAAGCCCGACGCGCGCTACTTCGCCTATGCGCGCGGCCGCTTCGAAGGCGCCTGGGGCTACAAGCAGGCCGACAACCTGCATGTGGCCCAGAGCCAGTACCACGACATCGGTATCTCCAAGCAACTGGGCATTGCTACCTGCTGGATCGAGCGCCGCCATGCGCAGAAGGGCTCCGGCGGCACCATCGAGTCGAAGCGCACCGAGCCCGACTACCACTTCCACACACTGGCCGAACTGGCCGACGCGGTAGAGGCAGGACGCTGACCATGAGCATTACCGTTCTGCCTCAGTCCGCCACCATCGACGGCCTGCAAGACCAGGGAACGCCTGCGCGTCCGCTGAGCCAACCACCCTGCCAGCTGCGCGGCATCGACGTCGAACTCGCCGGCGCGGGCGGCAACAACAGCGGCATCTGGGAATGCGAGCCCGGCCGCTTCGAGCGCCAGCTGTCCAACGCCGAAGTCATGCACATTCTCACGGGCGCCTGCACCTTCAAGCCGACCGACGGCGAACCATTGAACATCCGCGCGGGCGACACGCTGTTCTTTCCGGCGAACACCACCGGCGAATGGCATGTGCACGAGACCTTGCGCAAGGTCTTTGTGGTGATGGCGATTTAGCTTTGCTCTTGTTAGCACCAATTCTGAGAACAGACAGCATCGGAGTTTTCTGAAAAACTGATAACCCGATGCTGCGCGTGAGGCCTGCTTTGGGGCGAGGTGAACTTCGGCTTGGGGCCCGAAGCGGAATTCGGCGGCTCGCGAAAGCGGCCATTTGAAAGGAATGTCCTGAACGAGAACAAGGCGAGTTTGCTGCCGTGGCTTTCTTTATCGTTCGTGGCACCTGCACGGTTCCTTAGGGTCTAATTCCACTATGTTTCAAGATGACGGCCTCGATGAACTCTCCGCAGCGCTAGCGGCCGTGGGGGTGCGCAGCGAACTATTTCATGACTGCATCCACATTCCTTTGTTGGAAGATCAAGGCTTTGTCGAGGTGAAATCTTGGGGCGGCAGAGAGCGCTCCGTACAGCTCCTCAGGGGGAGAGATTCTCGCGACCTGGCGGTAGCGCCAGGGGAGTTCGATTGCGCACCGACTGAAGCCGTAGAGCGTCTGCTTCAAAGGCTTACGGAATGCCGGGTGTACACCCACCCGATAAGCGAAGAATAGATGTCCGGGTGTGGCCGGCAGCTGCGTCACACTTGAGCGAAGATCAGTTGAACGCCACCCTCGGTCGCCGCAGGCACAGCGATGGTCGCCAAGAAGTGCTCTACGCATGGCACCAATTGCCACCCGGCATTGGCGTCGAACGGTGCCGGCGCACCCGAAGCGTTGTAGATAACTTTGGCGGCGTTCTCGGCGACAAATAGAAGGCTCTTCAGGCTCGGGTCGATGGCACTGTCTCGCGCTTCGGCCACCAACGTCATCCTGCGGACCTCATTGAAGGCCGCATGCGCGAGCCGCCAATCGGATGGAACCTTTGCCAACTCCACGACGCGGTCGATGGCAGGTAACGAGGGGCTGTATTGCATGCAGAACATCAAGAGATTTGCCGCCCAGTTGACCCGCTCTTGTGGCTGCAACGGCTCGTATAGCGCCTGCCCACAGTCTAGGAAGCGCCCCTCTGCCCAGGCTTCCTTCGCTTTGACGATCGACAGAGTCTGCTTCATGCTTGCAACTATGGCATGGCCACGGAGCTAACGTTCGCAAGAGGCCGCTTTTGGTCGGATGTGACCTTTTTCTACTGCCGGTTTTTCTCGAGGTTGTCGGCTTGGACACGCGCGATATCCCCAAAGGCTTTCCAAGGGCATGAGCTGGCAAAAGATCGCAATGCCGAGATCGCGGCCTGCAAGTTTCCTTCCGACCGTTGGTCGTCCGCATGTATTAGCGCTTCACCGAGGGCTCGATTCCACCCACGTTGGTTGGCCCTGAGCTCGAGGACCGTCGTCGCAAATTCGGCGGGTGGTTGGTTATCCGGTGGCACGTGGCCCGGCAGGCTCGCAGTCACAAACTTCTCGAACCTCGTGCGGTTGGCGTCAGTCGCTTGCTGGACAAGTTCTTCGACAGGCAGCTTTGCCAAATCATGGAACCATTCGACCTCGTTGTGAGGCGCTGCTTCTTGGCTCATCGTGCGGCTTCTCTGATCGGAGGACTGGTTCTGGCCGCTTGAGGTCGGTTGCTCATTGAGCGCCTTCAAGGGCCTCGATGTATGGCAGCACCTGTGGATGAGCCTGAACCCACTGCTCGCCCAAGTACGCCGCTACGGAGCCCGAGCCGATGACGCTCTCGATTGACCCGCATTTCGAAGCGGCCTGCAGCAGGCCGTGGGCCGCATGCATTGCCTCCTCGCTCGCGGCCGACTCCGGCTCCCCAGCTTCGATGCTCCACTCCTTTTGTATAGCCACAATGAGTTTGCCAGCGGCAGACTCAAGTGGTGTTCGTGAGCGTGTCATGGATGCCAATCTAACCTGCTTGTGAAGGTCCGGTTATGGGCCGCTATTAGACTCGGCCGGCATGTCGCTCGACGAACAGCTTAGCTTCGGCCAAGGTCGCAGGGTAGTCCACGAGTGATCCACTCGGCTGCTCGTGGATAGATTGAAAGCGAAACCCGTGGCTGACCAGGAACTCGACCTTGCGCCACTGCTCAACGTCGGTCATTCTGGGCGCTGAAAATTTCCGACTCAGCATCACCATCGGTCCGTGGCACTGCGGGCAGAGCCGAGCAATCTCCCGCGTTGGCTTCTTGAAGGACTTACGGCACGAGAAGCAGACGTGCGGAAACAGATGCCTCTGCTCCTGGCGCGGCTTGGCAAAGTACACGTGGTGTTTGAACTTCTTCATGGCTTCTGGGGCGGCGACCAACAGATGCGAAGGGCAGCTTTTGGCTGGGGGGTTCAACCCATTCGCGCATCGGCTTCGGCGCTTGGATAGACGATCACAAAATCGGCAGGACGCGCAGTTTCATCGAGCATGAAGGTCATAAAGCTGATTCTCGATGCTGAGCCGAACTTCCGCTAGTGGCCGATTGTTGCCCGAGTCAGTGCACCCGCGCTTCAGAGCGTCGTTGCAGCATTGCACCAAGGATGAATGCTGGCACAGGCAGCACGACGGACGCCACTCTGGACCAAAGCGGGATGGGCAGGGAATACGGCACAAGATTGCTGAGCAGCGCAAACGCTGCCACCAGGGTCCCAGCAACGGCGGCGCTTCGAATGTGCGAGCTTTCGCTTAGCTTTGCCGCCCATAGGCCGCCGGGCAAAAGGCATAGAAATCCGACAACGTGGGCGAATAGAAGATACGAAGTGGACCCATACGCGCGGACATAGGATTCGTTCCCTGGCACACCTTGGGCTACAAGCACCCACAGAAAAACTAGCCCAAAGATGAAGAGGACGACGTAGCTCAAGGCGTTGCCGACCGCTGCGCCAATCAACACCGCCGTGACTGGGCGAATGGCCCGAATCTTCTGTCCGCTTGACGTTGCTTCGTTTGTCATATGTCTACCGCTCAGCGGATCGCTGGCTGAAATGTCTGGTGTTGGCCGCATCCTGCCACACCTGCACTGCCAGCAACGGACTTGATGTCGAGCGCAAAGCGTCCCGAGAAACGGAAACTCAAGGCTGCGCGGCACAATGGCTTTCCCGACCAACCGGAAATCACGATGACTCATCCGAGCTTCGGCAAGGCAATCCCTGTACTCGCTTCACTCGACATGAGGCGCACCCTAGATTTTTACGAGAACGTGCTCGGCTTCCGGACGCAGCACTTTGAGGGATTTTCGTACGGTATGGCGGTGCGCGACGACACGGAGATTCACTTCTGGGCCTGCGATGAAAAGCACATTGCCGAGAACACCTCGTGCTACCTCCGCGTCGAGGACATCGCGGCCGTGCATCGGGAGCTCAGCCCGAAGCTGCCTGCGCTGCAGGCCGTGGCTCGCACGGAATGGGGAATGGATGAACTCTACGTCATCGACCCGGACGGTAACCTAATCAAATTTGGGCAGGAATCTCCGGCCGAGTAGTACGGGGGCGATACTGGAGGAGGCGAACACCAGGTTGGGAAAGACGCATCGAAGGTCCGCTCCTGGCCGCATTCTGCCCGTCGGCCGGCGTCGCACTCATGAGGAAAACCGGCCAACAAGGCGCGCACATGCAGCGCGAACCTGCTGCCGGTGAAGAACCTCGAGCTCTCGCGCCTCGCGTTCACACTGTTCTAGCCAGGCCGACGCACACTGACTGCGGAGCTCGTGCGGCGGCAGGTGGTCCGATTCGCTCGCAATAGCGACGAACAACGTGAAGTCCGGGTCATGGTCAAGCCGTGACACCTCGAATCTCAGGGCTGCCAACTGCCTTACACCCTCAACAAATAGGACCGTGCCATCCGCGAGGCCCCGAGCGGTGTCCACCACTGCCTTGCGCGCCGCGCGGAGATGGCCTTCGTCAAGCATGCTCACGTCGCTCCCCTACACATGTTCACTGTCATCCGGTCCGGCTCTTCGAAGATCCGCTATTGGCCGAAGCCGGGTGGTCGGCAGGAGTCAACGCGCAGCGTCGGAACGGACGCGCGGCGCGCTGCAAGAGGCGCAGTAGTTCGCGGCGGGAGTGCGAAGCGGCTTCCCGCATTCAGAGCAAGGTGGCCCATAGAGGCTCAGGCGATGGTGGTAAAGAGCAAGAGGATTGGTCTCTTTGAAGCCGGTGATGCGCTCATAAGTTGCTAGCGCTTGCTCTCCAACGTCCGCCTGTGCCTGACGTAAGTCGGCCCCTGTTTTCTCGCGATATTCCCGTATCTGGTCGATGAAACTCTTAGGGAAGACCAGTTCATATTCCTCCTCCGTAAGAATCGGGAGATCGATCTTGCATCGCCAGCAATACATAGTGGTGGCCACTCTTCTCGATCCTTTCTATGAGGCACATGCTTCTGGAAGACAAAACTGGACGTCCGCCCGAATGTCCGGTTCTGGCCGCAATACGACTATAAGCGTGCTATCGAAAATAACCCGCCTCGACTGCACAGGCTGCAAACGGCGCGTCTTGTCTCCAGGCGGATGCAAGGTCGAATATTTGAAGAATCAAAGTAGTTGGGTCGATGGAAGTTGGCTGCGCATTGACGATCAATCGGTTATCGACAGTTTGAAACAGCCCCACGCTCGATTCAAGCTCTATAAAACGGCGAAGTGAAGGTGGCAGGCTAGGCTTTTGCGCCTCGACCAACTTCTCACCCACTACATCTGTCGCAAGCTCTTGCGGGGAGCTTTTCTTTCGTACGATGAACCCCACGCCGAAGGCTTGATCGATCCCGGCTCGGATCTGAATACCGATCCGCGTGACCTCTGCCAATTTCCCTGCTCTGCAGAGTGGCTTACCTGTCGCCGCGACCTCGACGAAGCCCGCCGCACAGAGAGGTATGTGAATGCGACCTCTCTCACCGAGGAGGCGAGCCAGCGTTTCGACGTCAAGGGTGTCGAGAAGAACTGCCGGGGCGGGACAGGCCTCATCTGCCCGAACATTGACGCCTGCAATCAGCAGCAGCCAGAGCATGCATACAGCCGCTAGACTTCGAACGTTGAGGCTTTTTCTTTGCGGGATCATGGGATTTAAGCGCAGGGCGAATGTCTGGTTTTGGCCGACTGTAGCCGGTCGTATCGCCGTCGTGAACGGGCCCCGGGCGGGCATTGCGATTGCTTCGAAGCGGGCGCTCGACACTATCTCGCAGGCAAATTAATTCAAGCACTCTCCCGTCTGACCCTCCGTGTGGGCATCGATCCACGCGTCCAATGCGGGGCCGCTTCGCACAATTCCACGCGCCGTAAGCACGTGTAGGCCTGCGTCAAACCTCCACGGCTGGCCGCGGCCGCCGTTCTGCAGCAGCCATGCCGCTACGACGCCGGGGTCGTCCGATTCGAAGCGGCGCTTGTCAAGAAACCAGTGCTCCTGAATGACGCGAAACTTCGCCATAGGTTGCCGCGTGAACTTGAAAATCGACAACATCGAAAGACCTTATGCCGTTAGCTCTGGTTGCAGTGGAGTGTGGCGCATCGGAGATCCTCGGACGACCGACCGCATTCGGCCGTATTCTGTCGCAGCGAGGGATCAGCTCTCGGCTGCGGCAGCCTCGAGCGCACGCCAGTAGGAAGTGAGGCGCAGGCTCGCTCGAGACAGATGTTGCATACGCAGCATGACGACACGGTCCTGTCTCACCCTTTCCCAGAAGGCATCGACTCGGCGCCTACGGTCTTCGAACACGCCTTTCTTGTCAGAGTCATCGAACCCACAAAAGAAGAAGGTGCGACGCAAAGCTTCATAGGCAACGTCCTCGTCCGAATCGTGCAGCGCGCCTACTAGCTCTTCACCTTCGTCTGCCGCTGATGGATGAAGAATGCTAACCAGGCATCCGCGCCAATTCGCTGGCCTCACCTTCGCTGAGCGGAACAGCACTGCGCGTTCATCTGTGTTCAGTTTCGCCAGGAGCGCCTCACCATCCTCGTACTCATACTCACCCCAGTCGGAAGAGTCTTGATTGGATTTCTCCAGCAGAACATCGAGTTCGGCAAGTGAGTTGGACGGCTGCATAGGCGATGTGATGTGCGATTACCGGTTGCGAATGTCCGCTTGCGAGCGGATTGATAGGCGCCCGGCGAACGACCGGTGTTGGCCGATCGCGGTCTGTCGTGCGTCTGCAATTGACGTCCGCTTCTTGCTAGTGAACTGCCCTTCAACGCGGCTGCTCCGACTACCAGCGGGAAGAAAAGCTGGCCACAAAAGCCGGGGTGATTCAGTTCGCCCTGTGCTGTTAGCCTTACTTGGTCGGCAGGGCCTCTGCCACGCCAACTCCGGCCATCGTGCCCAATTTTAGAAGTGAACTCACTATGACCAGCCCGCTGTACAACGCCTCCGTTCCCGTCATGCAGCAGATGCTGCGCGCCCTGTCCGACGTGCTCAAGAAGGCCGAAGACCACGCGACGCAAAAAAATATCGATCCAAATGCGCTGCTGCAGGCGCGGCTGTTCCCTGACATGTTTCCGCTGGTACGTCAGGTACAGATCGCCGCAGACTTCTCCAAGGGCATTGCCTCCCGCCTGGCTGGTGCCGAGGTGCCGTCCTGGCCCGACACTGAGGTCAGCTTCGCCGACCTGCAAGCGTTGATCGCCAAAGCTTTGGCCCATATCGGCTCCTTCAAGTCTGAGCAATTTGATTCAAGCGAGAGCCGCGAGATCGTATTGCGCCCCGGCACCCCCAAGGAAAAGAAGCTGACCGCAGGCGCATATCTTCTGCACTATGGACTGCCGCAGTTTTTCTTCCACGTGACCACCACCTATGCCATCTTGCGCCACAACGGTGTTGAGATCGGTAAGCGCGACTACATGGGTGCCTACTAACCCAAGACAGACAGGAGTTCAGCCACTCTGGCCACTGCCGCTCGATAGCAACTAGAGCCTCCGTCGCTGCGCGATTTCAGCTAGCTGTGGATGGCGGCTTTATCTACCCCAATTTGCCTGGCGCCTGGTCAAAGCTGACCAAATGTCTGCTGTTTAGTCTGTGAATTACACAGTCGACCCGTTGCGAGCGTTCGACGTTGGTCTGCTGATGGCGGCTATGCAGCGATTGCTGCCGGTGATGTCGGCCCCCTGAGTTCACGGTCTTGGCCATGCAGCGGTCATTCATGCGCCAGTGTCATCTCGGACCCAGTGGCCGGTTTCAACGGACTGCTGACCTTGCCAGCCAGCCGGTATGTTCACGACGCCTGAACGTCTGCTGACCTCGGCCAGTTCGGCGTGAACTTGCTTGCGGCTTAATGAACCCGCAGCACCTCAAACTGCCGTCGGGTTAGAGCCACCTGTATTGACACCTCATCACCCTCGCATTTGCCCAGCATGGCCCTGCCTAAAGGTGCTTCGCTACTGATGACCTGAACGAGCTGAGCGCCGCTGACCAACTTCATGCTGCCCCCATCCGGCCCGAGAAAGAGCTGTTGCTGCTTGTCGTCGGAATCGACTAGGCAAACCAGCGCGCCGAGCTGTATACCTTCGCTGGCGTCGTAGGGGCGCGGGCGGAATTGGCGCCAATTGGCCATCGCCTGGCGGATCGCTTCGGCACGCCGAGCTTGGCCGGTGGCCAGGTAGGCGGCTTCGAGCCCCAATGTGTCGTATTTGTTTTCGGCGATGTTCTCTTCGTGAGTCGCCGTTTCATGGGCCGCCCGCACTGCCTGCTCGGCTTGCAGCAGGTCTTCAGCGAGCCGTTCCAGCACCTGCTGTTGCAGCAAGAATTTATCCATGACGAAAGTTCGGCATCTCGAGCAAGCGGGGGGTAGGTTTTGAATATGAAGGGCTCCAGAACCTTCGACGCTTATGTTGGCTGCAGGTTAACCTCAGCTATGGGCCCCACTGCGGTCTTCCGACATTGTCCAAAGCTGCCGGTCGTCGCGCCAAAGCCAAGAGACATCTCCTTCCACGCATTGTCTAGCCAGGCACGCTGAATAAAATCCAGCCATGTCCGCCGCTTTAGCCCCACGCCCCCGGTGCACCGCTTGCCTGCGCCCGCTCCGCGCCTGCATTTGCCGCTGGGTCGCGCCCACCGCCCACGCGGTGGAGGTAATAGTGCTGCAGCACCCGCTGGAGGTACACGAAGCCAAAGGCAGTGCCCGCCTGCTGCACCTCAGCTTGGCGCACTGCCGCTTGGTGGTGGGTGAGGCATTTGCCGTGCCCGTCTGGCCCGTGGACGGCAAGCACACGCTGCTGCTGTACCCGGACAGTCTGCAAGATACCGCCCCGGACCTGCGGGCCCCGCCCCCGCTACCGCCCGAGTGGCCGGAAGCCCAGTCGCGCCTGCGCCTGGTCGTGCTGGACGGCACCTGGCGCAAAAGCCGAAAGATGCTCTATCAAAGCCCGCCACTGCAACAGTTGCCCCGCTTGGCCCTGCACAACCTGCCGCCTTCGCACTACCGTATCCGCAAAGCCCATGGGCCCGACCAACTTTCCACGCTGGAGGCGACCTGCTACGCCTTGTGCCAACTGGAAGGCGGTGCTGCGCGGTTCCAGCCCTTGTTGAATGCCTTCGACGGGTTTGTAGAGTACTTGGAGCAGGCTGGCGGGCAGCGAAACGCGCAAACCGACAAGTCCTGCCCTCGACCGAGGGTTACGGGGTTCATTTAAGTGACCAGCTAAATGGCTGGTTTTGGCCGACTGTAGCCGGTCGCTTGCGAGCGGCAACTCTTGGCTATGGAGGCGAGGTGTGGCTGCACAGCAAATTCGGTCAAGACGCGAAGCCATCCCTTTGACATGATTCAGCCATGAACAGCACGGCACCACCAGTGCTCGACCCGCTCTCGAGCGTCGTTGCCTGGATAGAGCAGCAGCTCGACCAATCGTTGACTCTGGAGTTGGTCGCGGCGCAGGTTGGCCTGTCGCCGTATCACTTCTCACGGCTGTTCACCGCACGCATGGGCCGCAGCGTCATGGCCTATGTGCGCGGCCGCAGACTCGTGCGCGGGGCCCGACGGCTCTGCGATGAGCCAGACCTGAAGCTCGTCGATCTTGCGTTCGACTGCGGATTCGAATCCCAGGAGGCGTTCACGCGCGCGTTCAAGCGCCTGTTCGGCGTATCCCCGGGCCGGTTCCGCAGCGGATTCGCGGTCGAACCCATTGAAGGCCAATATCCTATGAACCTCCCTCCTGCACAGAATACATTCGTCTCTCGTTTGCCCGAGCTCGTAACGATGCCTGCTTTCCGCGTCGCCGGCCCTTCGCGCCGCTTCGACGAGGCTACCAAGTCGGAGATCCCGCAGCTGTGGTCCGCGTTGATCGGTGCGCTGCCATTCGCAGGCCAGGTCCAGAGCTGGGCGACCTATGGTGTTGTCTCCATTGTTGACAAGGCTGAGGGCTCTTTTCAGTACATGGCGGGTGTCGGTGTCGAATCCACCTGCGTGCCGCCGCCCTATTTCTCGACGATGGAGATCCCGGCCGCAACCTACGTCGTGTTCCGAATCACACTCAATGGCACGGCGCTGCAACCGCAAGTCAAAGAGGCTCTGGCATCCATATGGGGCGAGTTGATCCCGACCTCGGGCTTAAAGGTCGCCGACGGTCCCGACTTTGAGCTCTATGACGGCCGTTTCGATCCGCAGCAGCCAGGAGCATTTATCGATTTCCATGTTCCTGTGGAGGCCTGAATTGAAGGAAGGCGACGAATGTCCGCTGCTGGCCGGATGTGGCCACGGCCGCCGGAGCCAAGATGCGCCAGCGGTGCCCTTCCCAATCCTCAATAGCGTCCTGCTCAGGCGGCGCTCTTCGCCAGAATCCTGCGAGCGATCACATCAACCCCTTCGTCGCTTTCGCCTGGGCTCGGATTCAGGGCCATGCGCAAAAGGTGCGGCTCGACCGCCGCCGCGAGTTGAGACGACGGATCAACAAGTTTCTCGAGTACCCAGTACTTCCAGACGTAATCCTCGGATTCGAAGATCGCGTGTAAATGAGGTGCCAGCGGCTCACCAATTCCGGCCAAGAAGGGAGTGAGGACCTTTGTGGCAGGCCAGTTGATGTCTTGCATCCAGGCGAGCAACGCAGGAAGCAGCGCGTCGACGGCAGGGTAGCCGAGAGCGACGATTGCTTCTGCCTTCGGGAGATCGTGTTTGTCGACTGGTAGAAGGTGCGCCGTGTTGGGCAAGAAATTCTCCTTCGTCTTCAACAGCCGCTACTGGCCGAATTCTGCAGTACGGTTGGCCGTCAGTGTTCATCCAGGGGCGTTCGCAATCGCCATATGACACCGCAGCTCAAGGTCGCTCGGCAGCTCACAACCATTCGCCTCGGCCAGCGCTTGAAGGAGAAGGGAGACAGCGACGCGCTTATCTTCTGGCGATAGGGGACCCCGCGGAGAGTAGAGGCACACCGTTTTCTCCTTGAGATGTATCGAAGTCCGCAAGTTCTCGCCTCTGGCAAGAAGCACCTTGCCAACAGCCGTTCCCCATGAGGGTGGAAGATGTTGAATGACTGCCTCTGCTTCGCTGCGGGCTAGGCAGTGGTCTGCGCCGTTTTGGATTACAACTTTCACGGCTTGCTCTGGCTTACAGCTTGCATGGTTCGCCTTCAAGAGAGGGCTGGGGCGGAGGTCGGCTTGTGGCCGACTGTAGCCTCCCGCGCCGCCGGCAAAAAGTGGCCCTAAAGCGGTCCTCGTTATTGCCAAATAGCGGGCGCTCAGAAGCGACGTGTTGCGTTGAAGGCTAGGCCAATCAATTGGGTGACATGCTCTTCAAGGCAGGGTTAGACGTTACCGTCGTACTTCTCCTTCAACTCGAAGTACACCTTCTTGCAATGCTCGTAATACTCGCGCTCGTCATCCGCTCTTTGCTGAGCTGGTTCTCCACTTTGAACAGGATCTGCCGCAGCGGCTTCGATGACCTCCAAGGACACCTTGTCTCCCGGCTTGAGGTCGTAGTCCTCAAACCAGACTAGATGATCGTCCTGGATGCCGGGGCCCCGCGAAGTAAGCCCACCAAGACGGAGGTGAATGTCAACGTCTTCGACGGCTCTGTGGGGGCGGCTTGCAGACCCAAGCTTACCAACAGCACTAATGGTTGTCGTCAGAACGCCCAAATCATCTGCCCCTCCAACTACTGGCTGCTGATCGTTGAGTTGGACTCGAAATGCAAGCATGCTGTGCCTTGTTGAAAGGATGTAGAAAGTCGCCTCTGGCGCATTCTGCCGCAGCGCGAGGGCCGGCCTGCCCAAAACAGGCGGCTCAGACGTGCTTCAGTGTGTCGTTCTCTGGTACTCAACGAAGAGCCGGTGCCGGACCCATCGCGTCCTGTCTGGCGCCATCACCCTGGCATAGCGGAACCTGATGGCTCCAGACTCGTAGGGAAGCTCGGCGATGTTGAGCTCAGCGTCCGATGGTTATGCTTTTGGGATTGACGGGCAAATTGGTAGGCCGTCAGGAACGTCCGATGTTGGCCGAGGATTGACTATTGCCATCTTGCAGATGCAAGAGCCGCTTTGAATCGCGCAAAGGCTTCAAACGCATCGCCGTCGCCAGAAACCATGATGAGACTGAAATCACCTTGCGGTGAAACGACTGCGTAGTTCAAGACATAGCCCGGAATGTTGTTGGAATCGCTTTGCATCGCGCTTGAGATATGGACATCACCCGCGGTCGATACGGTGGTTCTCAGCGGCCAGAGCGACCGCCCGAACTCCCGTTCGATGTCACGAAACTCTCGCGTTGTCTGCCCAACAATTGTGCGAGCCTCGCCACGCGCCTCCTCCGCAGTTCGATTGCGCCGCGTAGGCACCGTGACTATTCGAACGCGCTCACCAGCAGGGCCCCTGTAGATTGCGGGGCTGGTGCCATCAACATGAGAGAACCCGTCTGGCCAAGACATGATGAATCGGCCGAACGTCAGCTCTTCGGCCGGGACACGCCCACATAGGAAGAGGACGAATAGGAAGGTAACGATTCGGATCATCCGATTTGGCATCTGGTTTACGGTCGACTGCAGCAGCGAACTTCCGCTCAGGGCCGCATTCTGAACTGGCTATAGCAGCAGAATGTTCCGACTTGGCAGGTGCGACACCTCGTGCAATTGTTGGTGGGCAAAGCCATCCCACACGATGGGCTGTTGGCTTTTCGCGTGCAGATAGTGGTGGGTAAACACCGCCAGGTATGCCTCCAGCGTTTGCTCGGCAACGCGTTCGCCCGCGAGCTTCATGCACAAGGCGGCCACCTCGCTGGTGCAAAGGTGGTCGGTGCGCCCGGACCTGCGCAGCTTGTATTGCGATGTCCGGTCGGGCTCCAGGCTCAACACCGGCAGTCGGTCCAGGTAAGGGCTTCTTCGGAACATCTTGCGCGCCTCGGACCAGGTCCCATCTAGAACGATGAAGAGCGGGCGCTTCTGCTGAGCCTCATCCCGGAGGCTGTTGGTAGGTTCAACGGTGCGCACCACCCGTTCGGGCGCTGCGTACTGGCCCGGGAACACTACGTATGGCTGCCATTGCGGGTCACGCAACAAGGCCAGGAGGTCTCGGTCGGTTTCGGTGCGCGTCCAACCAAAGGCGAAGGTATCGGCCACCACATCAGCGACCAACCAGCCCGTGTTGCTCGGTTTGAGCGGCTCAATGTCCGCCATTAGCAAACACACCCCTGCGCGCGTGGTCAACGAAGGGCGCAAGGTACACATGCAATGGCTGGGCACCAGCCGGCAATCCACACAGCGCTCGCGCTTGAAACCACCACGGGCGAGAAAGGGTTTGGAGCTGCGCGCCAGGCGGGCGGAGCGCAGGCGGGAGACTGCATGGGGCATGCGGAGATTCTCGGGCATCCTGGACGGCAAGCGGTCCGAACCGAACAGACACATCATTGCGCGGGCGCCCGCGAACGTCGGCTAGGTTTGCTCAACTAATTTCCGTGCTTGTGCATCCGTAGGTCGAGACTCGGTTTCTGGGAACGATGGGGAAACCTATTGCGTTGGGAGTTCGATAGGCAACTGCTGCGCGAAAGCGGCAGCCGAGGCGATTGCGGGAATCAAGACGCAGAGAATTGTTCGCATTTTCGATGCCTAGCGTTTGATATGAGAGGGCCGACGTCCAGAAACGATTCAGCTACTCGTTGAATGGCAGCATGATTTCTGAACCTTGGACGTCGATGGTCACGACGCCCTCCTTGACTGCGAGCGCGGCAATGTTGTCCATGAAAGCGACCGTATCGCCTGGCCCGCGGGCTGTCACCGAGAGCGAGGAGTCATGTGGGGTTAGTTCGAAACTCATCTCATCCCGAACGGCAATGGCTGTGCCGCCGGTCCAAGGCACGGGTCCAAAAAGCCTTTCGGCGAGGTCTGTGTAGTCGTTCCGCTTGAATGCGGCATCTTCTTTGATTTCCGACAGTACGCGCGGTTGCCCGTGCGACCTAACAAGAACGAAATCGAGACTCATAGTTTTGCTTCCACCGGCGAATGTCCGATCTTGGCCGACTGTAGCCGGTCGCTGCCTCCGGAGCTTTGGGGCCCAAGCCGTCGGGCAGTCGTTCGAGGCTCTTGCCCAAACCTGCTGCAACAGCATGTGGCCTCGCACGCGCACTTCGCCGCGGGTCAGGCGGCCTCTCGCTTTTGCCGTGCGGCCCTCGGCGCCTCGATTCGCGCCAGCCACAATCCGCTCGCAATAATCAACGCGCCGCCGCCCAGCGTCCATGCATCGGGTGCGGCCTGCCAGAACGCCCAGTCCAGCACAAGCGCCCACGCGAGGGCGCTGTATTCGAAGGGGGCGATAGCGGCGGCCTGGCCGTGGCGGAAGGCTTCGGCTATGGCCATCTGGCCCAGAAAGCCGCTGATGGCCAAGCCCGTCAGCACCCACGTGTGCTGAGCCTGGATTGGCCCCCATTGCGGCGCCGATAGCAGGCAACCGCCCACAGCCATGCCGGCCGTGGTCCAGAAGACCAGGGCGGCGCTCGATTCGGTGCGGCTGATGAGCCGGCCCAGCACGTTCGACAGCGCGTAGCAAACTGCGGCCACCAAGATTGCCAGAGCGCCCATCGAGAGGAAGGCTCCCTGCTCGGGCCGCAGCGCGATCACGACACCGACGAAGCCCAGCCCGATGGCGATCCAGTGTCGCGGCTGGACCGACTCGCCCAGCATCGGCACGGCGATGAGCACCATCAGCAGCGGAGCGATGAAAGTGAGTGTGTAGGCCTCTGCCAGGCCCAGGGTCTTCAGGCCATAGACGAAGAGCACAAGCATCGTCATGTTCAGCGCGGTGCGCAGCAGGTGCAGGCGCCAACGCAGCCGACGGCTAAAAACGCCGGACGCCTCGCGCCGCCACGCGATGTACAGGCACACCAGGGGCAGCGCCGTGAGGCCGCGCAGTGCCATCACCTGCACCGGCGGGTAGTGTCCGGCCAGGCTCTTGAGCAGCGCGTCCATGCAGGCGAAGAAGGCGCATGCCAACAGCATCGCGGCGATGCCGCGCAGGGTTCCGGTCGAGTGCATGGTCGGGTTATCTCGCGGCAGTGGCCAGGGGACGGGACTTGTTCTTGACGGCCTAGCATAGGTGCTGAGAACGTCCGGTCTTAGGCCGGCTACGGCCAGACAAAACTATTGCGTGTGGGCTCTGAATCCCAGGTAGAGAAAAAAGCGACGACAGCGCCAATGATGGCAAGCGCCATCGGCCACGGAATGTCCGTGTCGCGATGGTCGCGAGGCGGAACACCACCCAAGCGGGCCAGCGTTGCTCGTCGCTGGTCCGGTGTATTGGCGATGAACTTGACGGTGCGGAAACGAAACGCGGATGACTGCTCTCGGCCAAATGTCGCTGGTTCCAGGCTTCGGCCAACAACGATGGGCTAGGCATCCTGGCTGGGGTCAATCTCAAAGACATCGCCGTTCGTGGGCGTCGCAGACTCATGGTAGATGTCGTAGAGATACTGCGCTAGCTCGGCGCGGGGCAACTCGGACGGAATCGCGAGTCCTGCAGGCCGACGCTTGCCCTCGTTCCCTGTAAGGTGAGCTGCCCATACGTCACCGACCCGCTCGATGGCAATGATTCGTCCGAAAACGTTGAAGCGATATCGCATAGCTCATCCATTTTCAACAATCTTGAGTCGAGGCTGCTCGAGCTCATCTACTCGGAGAATGCTACGCCATACGAAACGTATATACTTCATATACATTTCATACAGAGGCCACTGATGGGTATCGTAAAAATTTCGGACCTGATGCACGAGAACCTGCGCGTGGCTGGGAACGCGCTCAGCAGGTCCATCAATGCGCAGGCAGAGCACTGGATGCGCGTCGGCATGCTGACCGAGATGCACCCGGAGTTGGACCACCGGGAAATCTGCCAACTGTTGATACGAGCCGAACTCGCGGGGGGCCTGGACATTACCGTGGCTGTCACGCCCCCTCCCGGCAAGCCACGCGCATCCTCGACGGGGAAGCACTGATGGCTCACGGTGTTCCCATCAAGTCCACCGGGGAACTCGAGATGGCGCGGCGGGCCGCCCTCCTTGCCGCAGAGGTTCTAAGTGTGGTCGAGCCCTACGTCGTGCCGGGGGTGAGCACGGAGGCGCTCGATCGCATCTGCCACGATCACATCGTGAATGTCCAGGGCGCCATTCCAGCCAACGTGGGGTACCAGGGGTATCCGAAGACCATCCTCACCTCCGTCAATCAGGTGGTTTGCCACGGCATCCCCTCTCCGACCAAGATTCTGAAGAAGGGCGACATCATCAACATCGATGTCGCGGTCATCAAGGACGGCTGGTTCGGTGACACCAGTCGCATGTACTTCGTCGGAGCCCCCAGCGTGCTGGCTCGGCGCTTGGTGGAGACAACCTACGAAGCCATGCTGGCCGGCATCCGGCAGGTCAAGCCTGGCGCGACGCTGGGCGATGTTGGCCATGCCATCCAGATGGTCGCCCAGCGGGAGCATTTCAGCGTGGTGCGCGAATACTGCGGCCACGGCATCGGGCAGGTCTATCACGATGAACCGCAAGTGCTGCACTACGGGCGGCGCGGGGAAGGCCTCGAGCTGGAGCCGGGGATGGTCTTCACCATCGAACCGATGCTCAACGCCGGCAAACGCGAAACCAGGCAATTGCCCGACGGGTGGACCGTCGTGACCAAGGACGGATCTCTGTCCGCACAGTGGGAACACATGGTCGCCGTGACGCCCGAGGGATATGAAGTGCTCACGGCCTGGCCAGGAGGCACAGGTGCCTACGCACCGGCTTGACGCTCAGCATGGGCGAGCAACAATCCCCAAGTCGCACCAGATTGGAGGTGAAGTATGAATGTCACTGTTGCAACCCTGCAGGCCTTCGCCGATGCCTGGAACAGGCACGATGTTGAATCGCTCATGAGCTTCATGACGGACGACTGTGTGTTCGAAGCGTCCGCCGGCCCCGAGGTTTGCGGAACCTCGTACATCGGCAGAGAGGCCGTTCAGGCCGGCTTCTCCGACGCCTGGAAGACTTTTCCCGACGCGCGGTGGCTCTACCCTCATCACTTCGTTTGCGGCGACCGCGGGGTGTCCGAATGGACCTTCACCGGAACGCGGGCGGACGGCTCGCGCGTCGAGGTCAACGGCTGCGACGTGTTCACTTTCCGGGAGGGAAAGATTGCGGTCAAGAACTCGTACCGCAAGAATCGCCCGCCACTTCCGGCGAGATAGCGCTCCCCTTCAACCGTTGAAGCTCCCTATCTGCACCGGACTCGATTGCTCAAAAGACGAGCGGAACATCTCTCAAGAACACCGGCAAGTCCATGGTGGGTGGGCGAAATGACGCTTGGTACAGCATCTGCGCGACGTATCCGCGGTGATAGGTTTTGTGATTCACCACATGGAGCAGTATGTCGCCCCGGGTCATTGCCCCTTGACCACCGTCGACGAAGTCGAAATGCACGATTTCATCGTGCGCCTCGCCGGAGATTTGATCGGCATACTTGACGTACCAATCGTCAATGAGCGCTTGGGCACTGCGCAGCTCCTCAAAGCCTGGCTGCACATCTGTGTTGCGCGACGTGAAGCCATGACGTCTTCCCTCGAGATGAGCCCTCCAGATGAGGTCAACCACGTACGCGTGATTTAACGTCTTGACCATATCGTCCAGTATGGGCGCCTTACTCGCGCTGGTCTCGCCCTCGGGCAGCTCGGCCAGCACGCCGAAAAGGCGCGAGTTGGCCCAAGCCGTGTAGCGCGCGAGCATGCGTATGTTCCTGGTGTCGGTCACATTACCTCCCTGAATTGCAGGCGACAAGCGGCCTCCTCCAATTCCCGCCGCCCTTACGAGGCAAGGACGACGAAAGCCTGCAGTTCGGCCATCTTGCCATCACGGAATCGCCAGACATCGCAGTACGCATGGGGCCGCGTGTTCCCCTCCTCGTCCGTCAACGTGATCTCGCCGAGCGCGGCAACGAAGTCGCCGTCGCCGATCATGTGATGAACCTGGAAGCGGGGCGGCTCTTTATACGTGACCGCCATCCACTCGCGAACGGCCTGCTTGCCTCGCAGGATCGTGTCACCCACGAAGTTCCAGACGGTGTCTTCGGTGCAGCACTTCAAGAACCCTTCGAAGTCGCCGTCCATGATGGCGGCGTTGGCGGTCGCGAGAATTGTCTTGTGATCTTCGGGCATTTCAGCGTCTCCATTCATGAATGGCGGTGGGGGCCGCGCGAGTGATCAATGAATCACGGCCGTGACGCGTATTTCGAACCGCATGGCCGGTGCTCCGAGTGCAGCGACCCCGACCTCGGTCCAGATGGGGGCGTGGTCCGGCATGTAGTGGCGGTATAGCCGCGCGATTGTCTGATTCACCTCGGGAGGAAATCCTCCGACGTGGTACGTGTTCACATGCACGACATGGCCCCAGTGCGCCCCGGCGGTCGCCAGGGTCTTCTCGACGTTCCGGAATGCCTGGGCGATCTCCTCCTCGAGCGACTCGGGGAACTCCAGTTCATCGTTCCAGCCTCCCTGGCCGGAGATCTCGACACGGTCGCCGATTTTCACGGCTTGCGAGTAGTGCAGCGCCTCATGCTGGCGGGGCCCATATCCTGGGGTGACAAAGAATTCGGGTTGATTCATAGCTGCCTTTCAGTAGTTCGCAAAGGCGATGTCCTTGTGCGTGATCTGAACTTTAGTGACCGGACGTGCGTCGATAAAGACGCAATGCCCGAAATCACATTTTGGCAAGCCCAAACAATCGCGGCCCGCGGAAGGAGCAATGGACCGAAGCTAGCCCAAGCGAGGACCCGCTGCGCCGCGAATCGTGATTTCCGTGAGGCTGCTTCTGGCCCAGAAGCGGCACTGCCCTTTATGAAAGGCTCTCCGGGAATCGGTGATACATGAAGAACTGATCGTCCTGCTTCCAGCCCCTCTCCTCGTAGAGCCTCTGGGCCGAAGTGTTGCCACGCGCGACATTCAACGTCACGCGAGCGGATCCCAGCGACCAGGCATAGGACTCGAGGGCCGAGAGCAGCTTGGACGCCAAGCCTTTGCGACGCCCCGACTCCTGAACGAAGAGGTCATTCACGACAAAGACCCGGGAGAGCGAGACAGAAGAAAAACTCGGGTAGAGCTGAGCAAATCCCACGGCCGTTGTGCCGTCGTGGCAGATGAAAAGCACCGACTCTCCGTGATCGAACCTTTCGCGCAGAAACGAACGTGCGGCGGCCACATCGCTTGCCTGTCCCTGGAACTGCCGGTACTGGTCAAAGAGCGTGGAGAGCTCATCGAGATCGGCCAGAACGGCTTGGCGGACGGAAGTTGAGTTCATGTCGTGTTGAAACGAGTGTTGGGAACTGGACGTTCGAGCTGATCCGCGAACGCCCGCGCGCCGGTCGGCCCTCCCGATCACCCATGCTGCTGGTCGCATTCTGCCGTCGTGCACGACTCCGGCATAGGGCAACACCATTACTGCCGATGTAGCTGAAGTACTTCGAGATGCCGGTGTTGCGTTCGAGCAGTTCCTCGATCACTTCCTGGTAGTGGTTGACGCCACGCTTCAGAAAGCGCAGCAGGTAGTCGTAGCCGCCGCTCACCAGGTGGCATTCGAGCACCCATCGCACCCGTGGGTGCGTTCCTTCAGCGGGGCAGGTCGTCGGCCGCGGACTGCGTGCCGCCGCGCCGTGCCACGAGATCGATCTCGATGCGCGCGCCCTTGGCCAGCCCCGTCACGCCGACGCAGGTGCGGGCGGGCCTTCGCCCGCTCGCGAAATGGCTGGCATAGACCGCGTTCATCGCCGCATAGTCCTCGTCGAAGTGCGTCAGATAGACGCGAACCGACAGCGCGTGCTCCAGGCCAAGCCCGCAGCCGGCCAGAACCGTCTGGAGGTTCTTCAATACCTGGCGCGTCTGCGCCTCGATGCCCTCGGGATAGGGCGCGTCCAGCGAAACGCCGGTGAAAGGCATCTGCCCGGTAACGAACACCCAGCCGTCGGTTTCGACCGCGTGGCTGAAAGGAGCGACCGGTTCTGGTGCACCGGCAATCATGTGGAAGATGGGAGACATCGCGGCAAATTGAGGCGGCTGCGGCAGCCGCTGTCGGTGCGGCTGCCGCCCCGGGCCCCGGAGTTCGACATGCACCTGCGGCAAGCCAGTAGCGTGCCAACTTCGGGCATGGCGCGTGGCACGTGTCTTGCGCACTCTGCGCAAGCAACCAGAAAGCGCCGCCGTGCAGTTCGAACAGTTCTCGACCGACTCCTATCCGGTGCACCAGCGGCCCCACGCCTGGCGCGATGCCTTGCATCTGCACCGTCTCAGGCCCGAAATGGCGCCGGCAGCGGCTCCCTTGTACGGCACCCTGACGGCGGGCCGCACCGCACGCGGGGTCGGCATGGCGCGCATCACCTCGTCGCCGCAGACCATCCAGCGGCTGGGCGACACGGCCGACGCCATCTGGCTCGCGCTGCACCTGAGCGGCGATGCCGCGCTGCACGACGGCCAGCGGACGATCGAACTGGCTCCCGGCGACATCGTCTTCGGACCGGCCCAGGCGCAGGCGGGGCTGGATTTCCGCTCCAACTTCCGGCAGTTCATGGTGTCCATGCCACGCGCCAGCCTGAAGGCGCGGCTGCCCGGCAACCCTGGCTTCGCGCTCGGCCACTTGCCAGGCCGGGCGGGCCTGGGCCGCATGTTCGCGGGCACGCTGACCGCGCTGGCCGACGCCTTCGACACATTGAGCGATGACGACGTCGCACCGGTCGAGTCCGCCTTGTCGGAGTTCATTGCAACCAGCCTGGCCGCACAACGGGACACCACCCTGCCCACCATCAGCAGCACCCAGGCTGCCACGGTGCGCCGGCTTTGCCAGTACGTCGATGCCAACCTGAGCGATGCATCGCTGTCGCTGGCCGCCGTCGCGGCCCACGGGCGCGTGTCCGAGCGCCTGGTGCAGAAACTCTTCGAAGGCCTTGGCCAGACCTTTACCGCCTATGTGCGCCAGCGCCGCCTCGAACGGTGCCGCGCCGACCTCGCGAACCGCCAGTACGGACACCTGTCGATCTCGGACATCTGCTTTCGCTGGGGCTTCAATGACCCGGCGCATTTCAGCCACTGCTTCCGCGACCGCTACAGCATGTCGCCACGGCAATACCGGCAGCAGGCCAACGAGGTGAGCCAGCAGTCGCTGCGCAAGCGTATACGGCGCGGCTGGCCTTCGGGCTACTTCGAGTCTCCGGCCGAGGACCCGGTGCCCTTCACCGCGCGCATCGACACGCGGGCAGCGGCAGGCGATGCCACCGGCACCACCGGAATTGCCGCGCAAGCGGCAGCGGCCGTGCCGCACGACACCAGCGCCGCGACGGGCCATCACCACCATCTGCCGGCCACCGCGCAAACCATTCACTGGGGCTACTTCGGCCGCTCGATTCCGCCTGTGCTGACCATTGCCTCCGGCGACATCGTGACGATCGAGACGCTGACCCAGCACGCCTACGACGACCACGAGCGCATGATCAAGGGCGACTCCGGCGCCGAAAGCGTTTTTCATTGGACGCGCGAGCACAAGGCCGTGGACCGCCGCGGCGCCGGTCCCACCGATGCATCGATCTACGGCCGGGGCAGCGGCGAGGGCTTTGGCGTGCACATCTGCACCGGGCCCATCTACGTGAAGGACGCGCAGCCCGGCGACGTGCTGGAGGTGCGCATCCTCGATCTCGCTCCACGCCTCGCGGCCGACGCCAAGTACGAAGGCCGGGCCTTCGGCAGCAATGCCGCCGCGTGGTGGGGCTTTCACTACGACGACCTGATCGAGGAGCCCCGGCAGCGCGAGGTGGTGACGATCTACGAGGTCGACTGCAGCCAGGGTCATGCGTGCGCCCACGCCGTCTACAACTTTCGCTGGACGCCGCAACTCGACCCAAACGGCGTGCTGCACCCCACCATCGACTATCCCGGCATTCCGGTCGACCGCGCATCGATCATCGAGAACCACGGCGTACTCCAGGGCGTGACTATTCCTGTGCGCCCGCACTTCGGCGTGATCGCCGTCGCGCCCGCCGAGACCGGCCTCGTCGACTCGGTGCCGCCCTCATGCTTCGGCGGCAACCTCGACAACTGGCGCATCGCCAAGGGCGCCACCGTCTACCTGCGCGTCGGGGTCGACGGCGGGCTGCTGTCGGTGGGCGATCCGCACGCCTCGCAGGGCGACAGCGAACTGTGCGGCACGGCCATCGAATGCTCGTTGACCGGCGTCTTCCAGATCGTGCTGCACAAGGCCGATCAGCTGCAGGGCGAACCCTACGCCGACATCGACTACCCGCTGGTTGAGACTGCCGACGAATGGGTGATCCATGGCTTCAGCCACCCGAACTACCTGAAGGAATTCGGCGACAAGGCACGCAGCGCGATCTACGAAAAGTCTTCGCTCGACCCGGCCATGCGCGATGCCTTCCGCAAGACCCGGCGCTTCCTGATGACCGCCATGCGGCTGAGCGAAGACGAGGCGATTTCGCTGATGTCGGTTGCCGTCGACTTCGGCGTGACGCAAGTCGTCGACGGCAACTGGGGCGTGCACGCGGTCATCCGCAAGTCACTGTTTGCCGGCCGCCAGTTGCCGGCGGCTGCGGCTGCGGCAGTCAACGGTTCGTGAAGACGCTCTTGCGGATCGAACCATGGACGCCCCAGTTGGCGTCCACCACCTGCGTCACGCCGAAGTCGGCCGCCACCGACAGCAATGCAATGGCTTCATCCTCGCTGAGGCGGTGCACCGTCATCAGAAAGCGGCGCAGCTTGCGGAAGGCATCGCGCATAGCCGGGTCGAGCGACGACTTGCCGGCAATCGCCGTCTGCGCGTCGGGCCCCAGAGCGGCCAGGTAGTTGGGGTAGGTAAAGCCGTAGACGGACCATTGCTCTTCGGTCTCCAGCAGCGGATGGTCCAGGCCTTCGAGCAAGGTGCCGCCCAGTTCGGACTGCTTGTGCAGAATGAATTCGAAGTCTCCCGTCAGCGAGGTCTCGATGGCCGTGCCACCCAGCTCGCTGTCGCCCTGCGCCGCGTGCGGGTCGCCCACCGAAAAGAACGCACCGGGCACGGCCACCGGGTAGTACATGCGCGCACCCTTGCCGATGCGCCAGTCGTCGATGTTGCCGCCGGTGTAGCTGGGTGGAATGGAGCTGACGAAATCGGACTCCGAAGGCGCAAGGCCCATGGTGCCGAAATGCAGCCGCGCCGGCACCTTGACGTTGCGCAGGATGTCTTCCCGCTTGCGCACCAGCGTGTGGTCGACCGGCACGCCGGGGTAGCCGATGGTGGCATGCACCACGCCGTCGGGGTCGGTCTGCGGCGTCCACACGTAGTTGTACACGGCACGTGCGAAAGGCTCGCCCGAGGTGTCGAGCTCGAAGATCGTCACCACCTCGCGCGGCTTGGGCTCTTCGATCAGGTCGCGGTAATGAAAGCCCCACGACGCGGCCGCGTTCGAGCCGAAGCAACGGCCCGCATAGCAATGGTTGCAGCTGGGCCGCAGCCGCACGTCGAGGATGCGCACTTCCAGCACGTCGCCCGGCTCCGCGCCTTCAATGACCACCGGGCCGGTCAGCAAATGCACGCCCACGCCTTCGCCCTCGCCGAGCTTGAAGGGCCCCGTTACCGGACCGGCGCCGCGGCGCGGCACGGCCTTGTGCTCGCGCGTCCACGCGAACACCGATTCGGCGCCGGGGTCGCCGGCGATCATGCGCTCGTGATCGTCGTTCGCATGGTGCGTCAGGGTCTCGATGGTCACGCGGTCGCCGGACTTCACGACCAGCGACGGCGCGACCGCCTTGCTGAAATAGCCCCAGTGGATGGTCTGGGGGGAGACGGGCAGGATGTGGTGTTTCATGGGGTCCTATAGGGGCGGGCTCAGGCGGGCACGGGTGTCGAAGCGACCGGCAGCACGTCGGCCGACATCACGCTCAGGAATCGGGCGGTTTCGCGCTGCCGCGGGTGCTGCAGCACCTCGAGCGCCGGGCCGCTTTCGACGATGCGGCCGCCGGAAAGAAACACCACGCGGTCAGCCACCTCGGCCGCAAACCGCAGCTGGTGGGTGGAGATGACCATCGTCAGTCCTTCCTCGACGGCCAGGCGCCGGATCACCTCCAGCACCTCGTTGACCAGTTCGGGGTCGAGTGCCGACGTGGGCTCGTCCAGCAGCAGCATGCTCGGCCCCGGCGCCAGCGCACGGGCGATGGCGACACGCTGCTGCTGGCCGCCGGACAGGTGGCGCGGCAACGCTTCGGCGCGGTGCGCCAGGCCCACGCGCATCAGCAGTTCACGTGCGCGCCGGTCGGCGTCTTCCGCCGTCCAGCCGTGCACCCAGCGCAGCGGGCCGGCCACGTTCTCCCGCGCCGTCAGGTGGGCGAACAGGTTGAACTGCTGGAACAGCATGCCCACACCCAGGCGCGCACGCTCGCGGGCCAGGTCGCTCGGGGTCATCAACTGGCCGTCGGGCCGGTAGCCCAGGCGCTGGCCGCCGACATGGACCTGTCCCGCGTCCCAGCTTTCGAGATGGTTGATGCAGCGCAGGAGCGTGCTCTTGCCAGAGCCGCTCGGTCCCAGCAGCGCGACCACTTCGCCGGCGTGCACCGTCAGGCTCAAATCCTTGAGCACGGCCTGCGGACCATAGGCCTTGGACACGCCGTTGATGCGCAAGGCCACCGGCGCATCGGCCAGCCGGGAAGCGCGGGCCGTGCGTTCGCTGGACGATGCGGCGGGAAGCGGCCGAACAACGGGGGCCGCATCCTCAGGCTCGACCGCTGAAACCTCTGCGCCTGCGTCTTCTTTCGAAACCGAAGGGCTGGCGGACGATGCCGCGGCACGGCGCCACGGCAGCCACCGCGCCAGTCCGCTCAGCGCCTGCGGGCGGTCCAGGTCGAAGCGCGCTTCGAGCGCCAGCTGCACCAGACTGATCGCGCCGGTCAGCATCAGGTAGATCAGCCCGGAAGCGAAGAAGACCGAGAAGAAATCGAAGGTCGACGAGGCCAGCTGCGAGCTGCGCAGCGTGAGTTCCTGCACCGCGATCACCGAGGCGAGCGAGGAGTTCTTGAGCGTGCTCACCGCCTCGTTGCCCATCGCCGGAATCATCGATCGCAGCGCCTGCGGCGCGATGATGCGGCGCATGAGCACGCGCGGCGTCATGCCCAGCGCCTGCCCGGCCACCACCTGGCCGCGGTCGACGCCGACGACGCCCGAGCGGAACATCTCGGCGATGAACGTGGCCTCGTTGAACGCCAGCGCCAGGCCGGCGGCCAGGAGCCCGGGCAGCACGATGCCCACGTGCGGCAGCGCGTTGTAGAAGAAGATCATCTGCAGCGCCAGCGGCGTGCCGCGGAAGATCACCGCATAGCCCCGGGCAAACGCGGCCAGCGGCTTGAAGCGGCTGAGCTGCATTGCCGCAAGCACCAGCCCCACCACCACCCCGCCCGCCAACCCGATGCCAGTGGCTGCAAGCGTGAAGACGATGCCCTGGATCAGGTAGGGCATGGAGAGGTAATGGAGGAACAGGTCCATGTCAGTACCGCCCGGCCGTTCCGAAGGTACTGACAGCCCCCTCGGGGGGCAGCGAACGGAGTGAGCGTGGGGGCCTCATTTCACTTCGCCACGAGCAGGCGCGGCGCCTCGAGGTTCTCGACCGGCAGGCCGTTCTTCTTGAGCAACTCGGTCTGGATTCCGGCCTTCTGTATGGCCACCAGCGCGGCCATCACCGCGTCGCGGAACTCCGGCTTGCCCTTGGGCACGGCAATGCCCACCGAGTACGGAAGCGTCACCGCGGCCGCCTTCTCCAGCTTGTCCGGGTAGGCCTTGACGGCGCTGTCCACCGTATTGACGTCGTTGATGTAGGTGTCCGCACGACCCGCGAGGATGGCCTGGATGCAGTTCTGGTTGTTATCGTAGAGCTGGACCTCGGGCTCAGGCTTGCCCATGGCCTTGCACTGCGGCGCGAGCGCCTGGATGAGCGGCACCTCGACATAGCCGGTGTTCTCGGCAGCCACGGTGCCGCACAGCGAGGTGTTGATGCCGGTGATCTTCTTCGGGTTGCCCTTGGCCACCAGCACGCCGTCGAACACCTTCGAGTAAGTGATGAAGTCGGCCGCCTTGGCACGCTCTTCGGTGGCGTAGATGTCAGAGATGACGATGTCGGCCTGCCCGGCCTGCAGCGTGGTCAGCAGCGCCGCAAAGGTCACGGGCTTGTAGGTGAGCTTGAAGCCCAGGCAGCCGCCGATGGTCTCGCCCAGGTCGATGTCGAAGCCGATGTACTTGCTCGGATCCTTGGGATCGATGGTTTCGTAGCCGGGGGTGTGCGGGTTGATCGCGTTGACCAGCGTCTTGCCCTTGAATTGCGGGTACTTGGCCTGCAGCGTGGCGCATTCCGCCGGTGCCTTGACGGCCTCGGCGTGTGCGGGTGCGGCGGTCAGCGCAAGGGCCGACAGGCCGATCGACACAGCGGCCGCAGCGCGCATGCCGGCCAGTGCGAGCGCGCGAAGCCGGACGCAGCGTCCGGCCGGGAGGGGAAGGGTTTGCATGGTCCGAGGCTCCTGTGGAGACGGCGCAAACCGGCTGGCACCACGCCAGCCTGTTGCACCGCACCATGTGAGCGTAGGAGCTGCGCCGCCGCCGCACTTGTGTGTGGGCGCACGACTGCTTGTGCGAACCGCGATACGACCAGGGCAAGCCCTGCCCTTCCAGACGCAATCAGCGCGGGTGTGGGAACAGCCGCTCGATCGGGCAATGCGTCTTGATGAACGGCGACTTGATGACGATGTAGCTGAAGTACTTCGAGATGCCGATGTTGCGTTCGAGCAGTTCCTCGATCACTTCCTGGTAGTGGTTGACCCCGCGCGTCAGAAAGCGCAGCAGGTAGTCATAACCGCCGCTCACCAGATGGCATTCGAGCACCTCGTCCACCTCGCGGATCGCGGCCTCGAAGCGCACGAAGTCTTCGCGGTGGTGGTCTTGCAGCGTGACCTCGGTGAACACGGTGAGCGTGTCGCCGAGTTTTTCGAGCCGCAGGTGCGCGCCGTAGCCGGCGATGTAGCCCGCCTGCTCCAGCCGCTTCACCCGGATGAGGCAAGGGCTGGGCGACAGGCCGACCGCGTCGGCCAGGTCGACGTTGGTCATGCGCCCGTTCTGCTGCAGTTGGGCCAGGATGCGCAGGTCGAGTCGGTCGATCTTGAAAGCTTCAGACATAGCGGTCCTGAGTAACGGAGAAAGTCCGATTCTGCTTTGCCGGCGGAGCCCTGGGGCAGTACTTTCCCGGTCAGGCGGCCAGCGCCGCGCGCACGTCGGCGGCGTCCAGCACCTCGTCGAGCGTTTTCTTCAGGCGCACGAACATCTGGGCGAACTCGTCTTCTGTGAAAGTCAGTGCCGGCGCAAAGCCCAGGATGTTGTCGCCGAAGGCGCGGAACACCAGGCCATTGCGGTAGCCCGCGGCAAAGATGCGGTCCGCCAGCCCGAGCGATGCATCGAAGCCGCGCTTGCTTTGCTTGTCGCTCACCAGCTCCAGCGCGCCCAGCAGGCCGCGGTGCCGCGAATCGCCCACCAGCGGATGCGCGCGCAGCGCATCGAGCCCCGCCGCAAAATGCGCCGCAACGCGCTGGCCGTTGGCGAGCACCCCGCCCTCTTCGTAGAGACGCAGCACTTCGAGCGCGACCGCCGCGCTCACCGGATGGGCCGAGTAGGTTGCGCCGTGGCCCACCGAAACGCCCGCGGGCGCGCCGTCGGCGATGCCGGCATAGATCTTCTCGGACATCATGGTCGCGCCCATCGGCACATAGCCCGATGTCAGGCCCTTGGCCATGGTCATCAGGTCGGGCTCCACGCCTTCGGCCTCGCAGGCGAACATGGGGCCGGTGCGGCCGAAGCCGGTGATGACTTCGTCCACGACGAAGAGAATATCGAGCTCGCGCGCCGCATCGCGCATGGCCTTGAGCCAGCCCTTGGGCGGCACGATGACGCCCCCCGAGCCCTGGATCGGCTCGCAGAAGAATGCGGCCACGTTCTCGGCGCCGAGTTCGGCCACCTTGGCGCGCAGAGAGGCCACGGAGGCGGCGATGAGCGCCTGCGGGTCGCTCCCTTCGGCGTGGCGGTACGGGTTGGGCGACGGAATGTAGTGCTGCGTGGGCAGCGGCAGGTCGAAGCCCCGATGAAAGGCCGGCAAGGCCGTGAGCCCCGCGCCGGTCGACGAAGAGCCGTGGTAGCCGCGCTCCAGCGCGATGAACTGCTTTTTCGATGGCTTGCCGATGGCGTTGTAGTACTGCACGATGAAGCGCACGGCGGCATCGATGGCTTCGGAGCCACCGAGCGTCATGTACACGCGGGTCAGCGAAGCGGGAGTGATCTGCACCAGCTTTTCCGCAAGGCGGATGGCCGGTTCGCTGCTGAAGTGAAAGTAGCCCGTGGCGTACGGCAGGCGCCGCATCTGGTCGGCCGCGGCTTGCACCACGCTCTCCTGGCCGTAGCCTACGTTCACGCACCACAGGCCCGCGAAAGCGTCGAGCAGTTCATGCCCGTTCGCATCCGTGAGCCATGCGCCGCGGGCCGAGGCCAGCACGGTGGGGCCGCGCTGCTCGTGGGTGCGCCACGGCGAGACGGGATGGATGAGGTGGGCCCGGTCGATGGCGTCGAGCGTGGCGAGGTGCGGCAATGCGGTGGGATGCGTCATGGCGGTGTCGAGTAAAGCGAGAGCGAAGGAAGCTTTCGAATGCCCTCAGCTTAGGCGGCCCGCCGCATGGCGTGGTGCTGCTTTGGGGGTGCTGCGCGAAGCACGCTGCGGTTATGCGCCCTCCGACAGCACATCATGCGGTCGGGCTTTTTTTTCAGTAGCCCTTGGCGCGGTCCACCCGGCCGACCATGGGCTCGCCTGCTTCGAAGCGGCGCAGGTTGTCGAGCAGAGCCTCCGCGGCGCTCAGCGGCTGCGTCATGCTCGCGATGTGCGGCGTGAGCTGAATACGCGGATGGCGCCAGAAGGCATGCGCGGGCGGCAGCGGTTCGGGGTCGGTCACGTCGAGCACCGCATCGCCGATCTGCCCGCTGGCGAGTGCTGCCAGAAAGTCGGCCTCTACCAGGTGCGGCCCGCGGCCCACATGCACCAGGCCCGCGCCCACGGGCAACATCGAGAACAGCTTCGCATCGAGAAAGCCGCGCGTCGAATCGGTGAGTGGCAGCAGGCACACGAGGATGTCGGTGCGGGCAAGAAACGCGGGCAGCTCGTCGGCACCCGCATGGCACTGCACGCCTTCGACTTCATGCCGCGAGCGGCTCCAGCCCGCGCAGACGAAACCCAAGGAGACCAGCTGCGCCAGCACCGCCTGGCCGAGCGATCCCAGCCCCAGAACACCCACGCGCCGCTCGCCGGCGGGCCGCACCGGCAGCGCCTTCCACTGGCCTTCCTGCTGCTGGCGCCGGTACTGCGGCATGTCGCGATGCAGACCGAGCACCGCATGCGTCACATACTCGACCATGCCGCGAACGATGCCCGGCTCGACCATTCGCACCACGGGCAGCTCGGGCGGCAACGCTGAGAAGTCGAACTGGTCGACTCCCGCGCCTGAAGAGAACAGCACCTCGAGATTCGGGAAGAGCTCGGCGATGTCTTTGGGCGGCTCCCAGGCCGCCAGGAAACGCACCTTCGCCGGATCGCCGATGTCGGGCCAGATGCGAAAGTCGATGTCGGGCCGGTGGCGGCCGAACACCTCGGCCCATTGGCGTCCGCGCACGGGATCGGACTTGTAGAGAAAGGTCGTTGTTTTCACAGGCGGCTCCTTCAGCCCACGGCCTGCGTAACGATGGCAAAAAGCGAAGGCCCGCCCGGCGGAACGGCAAGCGACTCACCCCTCACCATCGTCGTCGGCGCATCCACGCGCAAGAGCCCGATGCTTTCGAGCCACTCGGCCAGCCCGCTGTCGAAGTCGATGTCGATGCGCGTGAAGTTACCGGCGTTCAGGCTCGCAAGATGCGCGATCAGCGCCTTCGCACCCTGGGCATCCGGCGCGACCACCGGGCCGATGGCATGGCCCCGCCCGAAGCGCCGAAGCATGGCGAAGCCCTTCGGCTGGTTGTCGTGGTCGAGCACCACGCAGGCATCGGCGTTTTGCAGCAGCTCGGCGATGAGTGCATCGCGCGGCATGCCCCGCGATGCTGCGTCGAGCGCCTGCAGCGCGGGCAGTTCGTTGAGGCCCGCGGGCCGCAGGCGCCAGCCCGGCTTCAGCGCAACCAGTGGTGCCGGCTGCGCAATGCCCTGGTGCTGCCGCATCTCGCCGGTACGCACGAAGCCCAGCCGTTCGTAAAGACCCCGCCCTTCGGCGGTGGCGTGCAACAGCACCGTGCGGTCTTCGAGCCCTTCGAGCAATGCGCTCATGAGCCGATGCCCGATGCGGCGGCCCTGGCAGGCAGGCGTGACGATCACCAGGCCGATGGTGGCGTGGCTTTCGCCCCAGCGCCAGCGCAAGCCGGTAGCGATGATCTCGCCGTCGCGTTCGACCGCAATGCCGTCGGCGTGCGCGAACATCTGCTCCCAGTCCGCGGGGCGATGCGGCCAGCGCAACTCGGCAGACAGCGCATGCGCATGCGGAAGGTCGGCGGCCGTCATCGGTCTGAGCACCACGCCGTCCACGGCGGGTGCGTTCGAAGTAGGTTCGGGCATAGGGAAAACTCTCTGTTGCGAAGGAATGGCGCATCCATCTTGGACGACATTGCGGCGCCGCACCAGACCGAAATGGCCCTCTTTTGCAACTTGCAAGCTTCGGTTGCCGCATGCCCCGGTTTCGCAATTCGCTGCGGCGGTGGGCTCGCATACGCACACAAATGCTGCGCCAACCTGCCTAGGATCGACCGCCACTTCCTACGACCTGCGCCATGCAAGCCTTCGACCCGCTAAACATCCATCTGCAAGGAGCTGAAACGCCGGGCGGCCGAGGCCAACCTGCGGTTCAAAAGCGTGCTCATCGGCTTTGCGGTGACGCACCAAGGTGCACGGCCGCACGCATCAAGGGCACACCGCATGGCATGCCGTCGCTGCCCCCGCAAACCGCAGCTTCGTTTCGCCAAGCACCGTTTTTCCCTACATACCTCGAGCGAGGGCGTGCTGCAATCGCTTCGTAATTAGTTCGTCATCAGTTCGTCGCATTTCCCACCCTTTACACAGGATCAGAGACCATGACTTTCCGTCCCAAATACGTGACCTTCGACTGCTACGGCACCCTTACCCGGTTCCGCATGAAGGAGCTGACCGTCGACCTCTTCGCCGACCGCATCCGGCCCGAGCAGATGGAGCAGTTCGTCACCGACTTCACCGCCTACCGCTTCGACGAAGTGCTGGGCGCCTGGCAGCCCTACGAGGTGGTGCTGAAGAACGCGGTGCGGCGCCTGTGCAGGAAATGGAAGATCCAGTACCGCGACAGCGACGGGCAGAAGTACTACGACGCCGTGCCCACCTGGGGCCCTCATGACGACGTGGCCGCGGGCCTCGCCAAGGTGGCCAAGGAAATCCCGCTGGTCATTCTGTCGAACGCCTCGGACGACCAGATCCAGAAGAACGTGGCCATGCTCGGCGCGCCGTTCCACCGCGTCTACACCGCACAGCAGGCCCAGGCCTACAAGCCGCGCCTGCAGGCCTTCGAATACATGCTCGACTCGCTGGGCTGCAACCCCGAAGACGTGCTGCACGTGTCGTCCAGCCTGCGCTACGACCTGATGTCGGCGGACGACATCGGCATCGTCAACAAGGTGTTCGTCAATCGCGGCCACGGACCGGGCAACCCGGCCTACCGCTACACCGAGATCCAGGACATCGGCGGCCTGCCAGGCGTCGTCGGTCTCTGATCCTTCCAGATTGAAACGCCCCACGCCATGAAGCTCGACTCCTACTGGACCGATTCCGCGCCGGCCTTCTCTCCCGCGGCGCATGCGCTGCCGGCGCAGGTCGACGTCGCCATCGTGGGCGGCGGCTTCACCGGCCTGTCGGCAGCGCGGGCGCTGGCCAGCCGCGGGGCCCGCGTGGCGGTGCTGGAGGCCGGCACCCGCGTGGCGGCAGAGGCATCGGGCCGCAACGGCGGACACGTGAACAACGGGCTGGCCGTGGACTATGCCGAGGTAGCAGCCAAGGTCGGCATTGAAAAGGCCCGCGCCTGGTACCGCGCCTACGACGATGCGGTGGACACCGTGGCGCGGCTGGTGCGCGACGAGGCGATCGACTGCGACTTCATGCGCCACGGCAAGCTCAAGCTCGCCACGCGCGCCAACCAGATGGCGGCGCTCGAACGCAGCGCGCAGCGCCTGGTGGCTGACGGCGTGGACACCGACGTCGAGATCCTCGATGCAGCGCAAGTGCACAGTGAGGTGCAGAGCGAGCGCTTTCACGGCGGCCTGCTCTACAAGCGCAGCGGCCAGATGCACATGGGCCGCTTCGCCCAGGGCCTGGCCGCGGCCGCGCAGCGCCATGGCGCGCAGATTCACACCGGCACCGCGGTGAACCGCATCGAACGCCTGGGCCAAAGCCATGCGCACCGGCTGCACACCGCCGGCGGCACCGTCACGGCGCAGCAGGTGCTGCTGGCCACGGGTGCCACGCGTCACGGCGGCTATGGCAGCTTCGGCTGGCTGCGCCGGCGTATCGTGCCGATCGGCAGTTTCATCGTCGTGACCGAGCCGCTCGGCGCGGAGCGCGCACAGGCGCTGCTCGCGGCCCGGCGCACCTACACCACGGTCGCGAACATCCATCACTACTTCCGGCTCACGGCCGATCACCGGCTGGTGTTCGGTGGCCGCGCGCGCTTCTCGGTTTCCAGCCCGCAGGCCGATGCCGCCAGCGGCGAGATCCTGCGCGCCGGGCTGGCCGAAACCTTTCCGCAGCTCGGCGCCGTACGGCTGGACTACTGCTGGGGCGGACTGGTCGACATGACGCAAGACCGCCTTCCCCACGCCGGCGAGCGCGACGGCCTCTACTACGCCATGGGCTACAGCGGCCACGGCACGCAGATGTCGGTTCACATGGGCGAGCGCATGGCGGCCGTGATGAACGGCGACGCCAGCGCCAACCCCTGGCAGGGCCGCGACTGGCCCGCCATTCCCGGTCACTTCGGCGCGCCCTGGTTCCTGCCGGCGGTCGGGCTTTACTACTCACTCAAGGACAAGCTGGCCTGAGCGCCGCGCGAGTCCATCGTTTTCGTTCCGTGTTTGTTTGTTCTTCAACCATCAGTCATCGGCTTCACAGGAGTACCCCACCATGAGCGACAGCAGCAACAAGAGGTTCGAAAACCTCGTCGGTCCCGGCGAAAGCCTTCGTGTGATGGAGTCGCTGAAACGCGGCGCCTCGCGGCGCGACATCCTCACGATGCTGATGGCCGGCGGCATGCAGGCCACACTCGCCGGCAGCCTCGCCGGCATGGCGGTGTCCGCCCATGCGCAGACGCCCAGGAAGGGCGGGCGCATTCGCGTGGCAGGCGCCACGGCCGCCGCCACCGACACGCTCGATCCGGCCAAGCAGTCGAACCAGACCGACTACTCGCGCTGCAACATGATCTACAACGGCCTGACCTCGCTGGACGCCAGCCTCACGCCGCAGCCCGCGCTGGCCGAATCGTTCACCACCAAGGACGCCAAGACCTGGGTCTTCACGCTGCGCAAGGGCGTGGCCTTCCACGACGGCAAGGCGCTCACGCCGGCCGACGTGGTGTTCTCGGTGATGCGTCACAAGGAACCGGCCACGGCTTCCAAGGCCAAGGTGCTGGCCGACCAGATCGAGAGCGCCAAGGCCACCGGCCCGAACGAGGTCACCTTCGTGCTCAGCGCGCCGAACGCCGACTTGCCGGTGATCCTGGGAACCTTCCACTTCCAGATCGTCAAGGAAGGCACCACCGACTTCAATGCCGGCATCGGCACCGGCCCCTACAAGCTCAAGGAATTCAAGCCCGGCGTGCGCTCGCTGATGGTGCGCAACGACGCCTACTGGAAGCCCGGCAAGCCCTACCTCGACGAAATCGAGTTCGTGGGCATCGGCGACGAGAGCGCGCGCGTCAACGCGCTGCTGTCGGGCGGCGTGGACCTGGTCGGCTCCGTCAACCCGCGCTCGGTGGAGCGGGTGAAGGGAACGCCCGGCTTCGGCATCTTCGTGACCCAGTCCGGCCAGTATTCCGATCTGGTGATGCGCAAGGACGTGGGCCCCGGTGCCAACCCGGACTTCGTGCTCGGCATGAAGCACCTGTTCGACCGCGAGCAGATGAAGAAGACCATTGCGCTCGACTACGCCGTGGTCGCCAACGACCAGCCCATCGACCCGACCAACCGCTTCTACTTCGCCGGCCTGCCGCAGCGCCCCTTCGACCTCGACAAGGCGAAGTTCCATCTGCAGAAGTCCGGCATCACCGGCAAGGTGCCGATGGTGGCCTCGCCCGCGGCGCTGTATTCGGTGGAGATGGCGCTGCTGCTGCAGCAGACGGCGCAGCGCGCGGGGCTGGAGATCGACATCAAGCGCATGCCGGCCGACGGCTACTGGTCGAACCACTGGCTCAACAGCCATGTGGGCTTCGGCAACGTCAACCCGCGCCCGAGCGCCGACGTGCTGCTGACGCAGTTCTTCCAGTCGGGTGCGGCCTGGAACGAGTCGCGCTGGAAGAGCGAGAAGTTCGACCAGTTGCTTGTGGCTTCGCGCGCCGAGACCGACCTGGCCAAGCGCAAGCAGATGTACGCCGACATGCAGACCATGATCCACCAGGACGCCGGCATCGGCATCCCGTTGTTCCTCTCGAGCATCGACGGTCACACCTCCAAGCTCAAGGGCCTGTCGCCCATCCCGCTGGGCGGCCTCATGGGCTACAACTTCGCCGAGAACGTATGGCTGGAGGCATAGGAGTGAGCTCTCCCCCAAGCTTGCTCACTTCGTGTAGCCGCCACCCCCCTCACCGGGGGCAACACCAGCGGCCCGGCAAAGCCGGTTCCGCGGTGTTCCCCGAACGGGCCTGGCTTCGCCGGCCGCGGTGGGCGTGAAGCGCATAACGCAGGGAAGTCACTGATATGAATCACGTCATTCTCAAACTCCTCGCCCAGCGCATCGCGCTGGCGCTTCTGTCGCTGCTGACGGTATCGGTGATCGTGTTCTCGATCACCGCGGTGCTGCCCGGCGATGCCGCGCAGGAGCAGCTCGGCCAGGACGCCACTCCGGAGGCCGTGGCCGCGCTGCGCGCGCAGATGGGCCTGGACGTGCCGGCGCCCGAACGCTACGCGAAATGGCTGTTCGGCATGGTGAAGGGCGACCCCGGGCTCTCCGCAACCACGCAGCTGCCGGTGGCCGAGCTGATCGCCAGCCGCCTGCCCAACTCGCTGCTGCTGGCCGCCGTCACGGCGCTGTTCTCGGTGCCGATCGCGCTGGCGCTCGGCATTGCCTCGGCGGTGTGGCGCGGCTCGTGGTTCGACCGCGCCGCCTCGACGGCGGCGGTAGGCGTGGTGTCGGTGCCGGAGTTCCTGGTCGCGACGCTGGCGGTGCTGGTGTTCGCGGTCCAGTTGCGCTGGCT
Organism: Variovorax paradoxus; assembly: GCF_040544635.1. GTDB lineage: Bacteria > Pseudomonadota > Gammaproteobacteria > Burkholderiales > Burkholderiaceae_C > Variovorax > Variovorax paradoxus_R. The sequence goes on along the minus strand of NZ_JBEPKJ010000019.1, from coordinate 48,343 downwards.
GCCGGCGCTCTCCTTCGTCAACGACATCGAGTCGCTGGGCCAGTTGCTGCGCGCCTTCGCAATGCCGGTGCTGGTGCTGTGCTGCGTGATCGTCGCGCAGATGATGCGCATGACGCGCGCCGCGGTGATCGACCAGCTCGAAGCCCCCTACATCGAGATGGTGCGGCTCAAGGGCGCCTCGCCGATGCGCATGGTGCTGGCGCACGCGCTGCCCAATGCGGTGGGCCCGATCGCCAACGCCGTGGCGCTGAGCCTGTCGTACCTGCTCGGCGGCGTGATCATCGTCGAGACCATCTTCAACTACCCCGGCATCGCCAAGCTGATGGTCGACGGCGTCTCGCAGCGCGACATGCCGCTGGTGCAGACCTGCGCCATGATCTTTTGCTGCGCCTACCTGATCCTGGTGACGACGGCCGACATCTGCGGCATTCTCGCCAACCCGCGGCTGCGGCACCGCTGAAGGAAGCTCCATGGAAACGTCCACCTCTCCAACGGTCGCGAGCGCCACGGCTTCCCTCGCGCCCATGCCGCAAGAGCGCCGCGGCGGCCCGCTGCGCTGGCTCACCGGCTTCGGCCCATCGGGCCTGCTCGGCCTCGCGGTGCTGCTGTTCTGGCTGCTCGCGGCGCTCCTCGGCCCCTGGATGCTCTCGCACGGCACGGCGGCCGCGGGCACCTCGAACGTCTTCGCACCGATCAGCGCGAAGCACTGGCTGGGCACCGACTACCTCGGCCGCGACATGCTGGCGCTCATCATCGAGGGGGCGCGCTACACGATCGGTGTCGCGTTGTTTGCCACGCTGCTGGCCAGCGGAACCGGCATCACGCTGGCGCTGCTGGCCGCCGCCAGCGGCCGCTGGATCGACGCGGTGCTCAGCCGCGGCCTCGACACGCTCACGGCAATCCCGAGCAAGATGTTCGCGCTCATCATGGTGGCGGGCTTCGGCTCCTCGGTGCCGATGCTGGTGGTCACGGCGGGCATCATCTACGTGCCGGGCGCCTACCGCATGGCGCGCTCGCTGGCCGTCAACATCAACGCGCTCGACTACGTGACCGTGGCGCGCACGCGCGGCGAGGGCACGCTCTACATCATGCTGCGCGAGATCCTGCCCAACATCCTGGGCCCGATGCTGGCCGACCTCGGCCTGCGCTTTGTCTACGTCGTGCTGCTGCTGGCGAGCCTGAGCTTCCTGGGCCTGGGCATCCAGCCGCCGGCGGCCGACTGGGGCTCGCTGGTGCGCGAGAACATCGGCGCGCTGGCCATGGGTGGCGCCTCGGTGATCGTGCCGGCGCTCGCCATCGCGAGCCTGACCATCGCGGTCAACCTTGTGATCGACAACCTGCCGGGCCGCACCGCCCGCGAAAGAGGAGCACGCTGATGGGCGCACCACTCACTGTCCAAGGCCTGCGCATCGTGGCCGGCGACACCACGCTGGTCGATGACTTGAGCTTTTCCGTGCAGCCCGGCGAGGTGCTGGCGCTGATCGGCGAATCGGGTTCCGGCAAGACCACCACCGCGCTGGCGCTGATGGGCTATGCACGCCACGGCTGCCGCATCTCGGCCGGCCGGGTGCAGATCGGCGACACCGATGTGCTGGCACTCGACGCGGCGCGGCAGCGCTCGCTGCGCGGCCGCACGGTCTCCTACATCGCGCAGAGTGCGGCCGCCTCGTTCAATCCCTCGCGCACGATCATGGACCAGGTGGTCGAGCCGACCGTCATCCACGGCCTGTGCAAGCGGGCCGAGGCCGAGGCGAAGGCGGTGCAGCTGTTCCGCGAGCTGGCGCTGCCCGATCCGGAAACCATCGGCGCGCGCTATCCGCACCAGGTCTCGGGCGGCCAGCTGCAGCGGCTGATGGCGGCGATGGCGCTGATCGGCGACCCCGACCTCGTGATTCTCGACGAGCCGACCACCGCGCTCGACGTGACCACGCAGATCGAAGTGCTGCGCGCCTTCCGCCGCGTGGTGCGCGAGCGCCGCGCCACCGCCGTGTACGTGAGCCACGACCTGGCCGTGGTGGCGCAGATGGCCGACCACATCCTGGTGCTGCGCAACGGCAAGATGAGCGAGCTGAACGCCACCGAGCAGATCCTTTCTGCCCCGGCGGACGACTACACCAAGTGCCTGCTGGCGGCCGCGCGGCCCGCGGTGCGCGCCTCGGGCCAGGTCTCGGGCGATTCCGGGCTGCTGCTCCACGTGAACGAGCTTTCGTGCGGCTACGGCGCTGTGGACTCGAAAGGCCAACCGGCCAAGCTCATCCTCGAGGACATCAACCTCAAGCTCTACCGCGGGCAAGCCATCGGCGTGATCGGCGAGTCGGGCTCCGGCAAGACCACGCTGGCGCGCGCCGTCGCCGGCCTTTTAAAGCCCTGCCACGGCAGCGTCATGTTCGACGGGCACGCACTCAAGCCCACGCTGCAGCAACGCAGCCCCGAGGAGCTGCGCCGCATCCAGATCGTCTTCCAGATGGCCGACACGGCGTTGAACCCGTCGCAGACCATCTGGCGCATCCTGGCGCGGCCGCTGCAGTTCTACAAGGGCTTGCGCGGCGAACCGCTCAAGCGGCGCATTCATGAACTGCTCGACCTGGTGAAACTGCCGCGCTCGGTGGCCGACCGCCTCCCGGGCGGACTTTCGGGCGGGCAGAAGCAGCGTGTCAACCTGGCACGCGCGCTGGCGGCCGAGCCCGACCTGATTCTGTGCGACGAGGTGACCTCCGCGCTGGACACCGTCGTGGCCGCGGCGGTGCTCGACCTCATGGCCGAGCTGCGGCGCGAGCTCGGCGTGTCCTACCTCTTCATCAGTCACGACCTGCACACCGTGCGTTCGGTGTGCGACGAGATCGTCGTGATGCAGCACGGGCGCAAGCTCTCGCAAGTGGCGCGGGTCGACTACGACCGCGGGCCGCATCACCCCTACTACGAACTGCTGGCGCGCTCCGTGCCCGAGCTGCGCCGCGGCTGGCTGGACGACATGGACCGCACGGCGGCCGCAGCGGCAAGGGCAACCGCCCCATCAACCAGAGAGGCTCGGATATGACCCCCACGTTCCGGATTGCGCTGATTGCCGGCGACGGCATCGGCAAGGAAGTGATGCCCGAGGGCCTGCGCGTGGTGCTGGCCGCCGCCGAGCGCTTCGGCTTCGAGCTCGACTGCCGCACCATCGACTGGGCCAGCTGCGACTACTACGCCGAGCACGGCCAGATGATGCCGGACGACTGGAAGGAGCAGCTGCGCGGCGTGGACGCGCTCTACTTCGGCGCCGTCGGCTGGCCGGGCACCGTGCCGGACCACGTCTCGCTCTGGGGATCGCTGCTCAAGTTCCGCCGCGAGTTCGACCAGTACATCAACCTGCGCCCGGTGCGCCTGTTCGAAGGCGTGCCCTGCCCGCTGGCTGGCCGCAAGCCCGGCGACATCGACTACCTGGTGGTGCGCGAGAACACCGAGGGCGAATACACCTCGCTCGGCGGCGTGATGTACGAAGGCACCGAACGCGAGATCGTGATCCAGGAATCGGTCTTCTCGCGCCACGGCACCGACCGTGTGCTGCGCTACGCCTACGAGCTTGCCGAAAGCCGCGCGCGCAAGCACCTCACGGTGGCCACCAAGAGCAACGGCATCGCGATCAGCATGCCGTGGTGGGACGGCCGCGCCGATGCCATCGGCCGCGACTACCCCGACGTGACGGTCGACAAGCAGCACATCGACATTCTCTCGGCGCGCTTCGTGCTGCAGCCCACGCGCTTCGACGTGGTGGTGGCGAGCAACCTGTTCGGCGACATCCTCTCCGACCTCGGTCCGGCCACCACCGGCACCATCGGCCTTGCGCCGTCGGCCAACCTCAACCCCGACCGCAAGTTTCCGTCGCTGTTCGAGCCCGTGCACGGCTCGGCGCCCGACATCTACGGCCAGAACATCGCCAACCCCATCGCCATGATCTGGTCGGGTGCGCTGATGCTCGACTTCCTTACACAGGGCCAGGGCGCGGGCCGCGCCGCGCACGACGCCATCCTCGGCGCCATTGAGGCGGTGCTGCGCGAAGGACCGCGCACGCGCGACCTGGGCGGCACGGCCTCGACCACGGAGCTGGGCATGGCCATTGCCGAGCGCGTGTCCGCGGCCTGAAGCCCACCCCCGCCAAAATTTTTCAAGAACTTTTCAGACCATGCCACTCACCCTCCAACGCCAAGACCTGCTGCCGGGCCGCCAACTCATCGGCGCCGAATGGCGCGAAGCCAGCGATGCGCGCCGCCTCGACGTGACCGACCCCGCCACCGATGGCGTTTTTGCAAGCGTGCCCGACGGCACGGCCGCCGATGCGCGCGCCGCGGTAGCTGCCGCTCACGCCGCCTTCCCGGCCTGGCGCGCCGTGCCCGCCAAGCAGCGCGCACAAATCCTCAAGCGCTGGAACGACCTCATGCTGGCGCACCAGGAAGACCTGGGTCGCCTCATCTCGCGCGAACAGGGCAAGCCGCTTGCCGAGGGCCGCGGCGAAGTGGCCTATGCGGCCAGCTACGTCGAGTGGTTCGCTGAAGAAGCCACGCGCGCCAACGGCGACGTGATTCCCGCGCCGGTCACGGGCCGCCGCATGCTCGCCGTGAAGGAACCGGTGGGCGTGGTCGCCGCGATCACGCCGTGGAATTTTCCGGCCGCGATGATCGCCCGCAAGATCGCGCCGGCCCTGGCCGCGGGCTGCACCGTGGTGTGCAAGCCGGCCGAGGACACACCGCTGACTTCGCTCGCGCTCGTGAAGCTGGCCGAGGAAGCGGGCGTGCCGGCGGGCGTGCTCAACATCGTCACCGCCTCACGCGAACGCACGCCCGAGGTGGTCGATGTGTGGCTCGCCGATCCGCGTGTGCGCAAGATCAGCTTCACCGGCTCCACGCCGGTCGGCAAGCACCTGGCGCGCGCCTCGGCCGACACGCTGAAGAAGCTGTCGCTCGAACTCGGCGGCAACGCACCCTTCATCGTGTTCGAAGACGCCGACATCGATGCCGCGGTCGAAGGTCTCATGGCCGCCAAGTTCCGCAACGGCGGCCAGACCTGCGTGTGCCCGAACCGCGTGTTCGTGCAGTCGAAGGTGCACGATGCCTTCGTCGACAAGCTGGCGGCACGGGTCGGCGCACTCAAGGTCGGCCCGGCCGCCGAGCCCGATTCGCAGATCGGCCCGATGATCAACGCGCGCGCGGTCGACAAGATCGAGCGCCACGTGCACGACGCCGTGGCCCGGGGCGCACGCATCGTGGTGGGCGGCGAGCGGCTGCGTTCGGCGCGCTGCAACGGCCCCAACTACTACGCGCCCACCGTGCTGGTGAATGCCGACGCAACCATGGCGTGCAGCTGCGAAGAGACCTTCGGGCCCGTGGTGCCGGTCACGCGCTTCGAGACCGAAGCCGAGGTGGTGGCCGCCGCCAACGACACGCCCTTCGGCCTTGCCGCCTACTTCTATTCGAACGACGTGCGCCGCATCTCGCGCGTGGCAGACGCGCTCGAATCCGGCATCGTCGGCATCAACGAAGGCGCGCTCGCCGCCGAGGCCGCGCCCTTCGGCGGCGTGAAGGAGTCGGGCTACGGCCGCGAAGGCTCGGTGCACGGCCTCGACGACTACATGCACACCAAGTATCTCTGCCAGGGCGGCCTTTGAGCGTGCTCCCGCGGGTGGCCTCGGCGCGCCCGCGGAATTGACCCCGGGGCCTCCCGGCCCCGTGGCTCGGCCTTGTATTTTGAAGCCCGACTTCAAAAGGCATGCTGTATTGGCCACTATCTCTTTCAGCCCCCCGTCTCTACAGTCGCGCATCACACGATGAGCGCCGCAACACAAGGGGCCTGAAAGAAATGAACGAAGACCGGAAACCGCAACGCGGCCCTGGCCGCACCACCACCATCCCGCGCGCCTTGCTGGCTTCGCTCGTGGCCGTGCCGTGCATTGCCGCAGGCATTGCCTGGCCAGCGCCTGCCGCGGCCAGCCAGGCGCTGGCCCAGAAGTACGCATGCGTTGCGTGCCACCAGGCCACGGCAAAAGTAGTGGGGCCCTCCTGGAAAGACATCGGCGCAAAGTATGGCGACGGCAAGGGAACGGCCGCGCAGCTGGCTGCAAGCATCAAGGCCGGCAGCTCCGGAAAGTGGGGGCCGATGCCGATGCCCGCGCAAGCACAGGTTCCCGATGCCGACGCACAGTTGCTCGCGCAATGGCTGCTCGACGGCGCCAAGTAGTCACAAGAAATCATCCCCCACCTTGCGGAGAAAAGAACATGAGCGCGCTCCACGTCAATGGCCGTGAACACACGGTCGACGCCGACCCCGGCACCCCCATCCTCTGGGCCCTGCGCGACTCGCTGGGCATGACCGGCACCAAGTTCGGCTGCGGCGCCGCGCTGTGCGGTGCCTGCACCGTGCACCTGGACGGCCAGGCCATCCGCTCGTGCATCACGCCGATTTCGGCGGCCGAAGGCAAGAAGATCGTCACCATCGAAGCCGCCACCGACGGCAGCGACCGCGTGGGCGCGGCCGTGCACGCCGCATGGGTCAAGCACGACGTGGCGCAATGCGGCTACTGCCAGAGCGGCCAGATCATGAGCGCCACGGCATTCATCAAATCGCTCCCACCCGGCAAGCAGCCGAGCACCGACGAGATCGACTCGGCCATGGCCGGCAACATCTGCCGCTGCGGCACCTACGCCCGCATTCGGGCCGCGGTGGCAGACGCCGCCAAGACCCTGGCCTGAAGGAGCACCCGACATGTTGTTGCCCACCCATATCGATCCGAGCGAACTGCCGCGCGCCCTGCAACGCCTGATGGCCGCAAGCCAGCCTGAGCCCGGCGCCGGCGCCGCCGCCCTGCCCCGCCGCAGCTTCCTGAAGCTGGCCGGCGTCGGCGGCCTGGCGATCGGCGCGTTTCCCCACATGGCCATGGCGCAGGCCGACGGTGCGGCCAAGCCGGCCGGCGGCCTCAAGCCCACGCAGCAGCCGCTTGCCTTCGTGCAGATTGCCCCCAACGGCGAAGTCACCGTGACCCACAACCGGCTCGAATTCGGCCAGGGCGTGCAGACGGGCCTGCCGATGATCCTGGCCGAAGAGCTCGATGCCGACTGGAGCCTGGTGCGCAGCAAGAGCGGCACCAACGATGCCGCCTACCACGACCCCGTGTTCGGCATGCACCTGACCGGCGGCTCCAACTCCATCAAGAACAGCTTCACGCAATACCGCGAGCTCGGCGCGCGCGCACGGGCCATGCTGCTTTCGGCCGCCGCTGCGCGCTGGAACGTCGACGTGGCCACGCTGCGCACGCAGGCCGGCACGGTGCTGGGCCCGGGCGGACGCAAGCTGGGCTACGGCGAACTGGCCGAAGCCGCCATGGCGCTGCCGGTGCCCGAGAAGGTCACGCTGAAAGATCCGAAGGATTTCAAGATCATCGGCCGCCCCACCACGCGGCTGGATGCACGTGCCAAGAGCAGCGGCCGGCAAGACTTCGGCATCGACGTGAAGCACGCCGGCCAGCTCACGGCCGTGGTGGCCCATCCGCCGGTGTTCGGTGCGCGCCTGAAGTCGATCGACGACAGCGCGGCGCGCGCCGTCAAGGGCGTGAAGGCGGTGCTGCGCGTGCCGCTCGATCGCGGCGCCGAAGGCGTGGCGGTGGTGGCCGACGGCTACTGGCCAGCCAAGCTGGGCCGCGATGCGCTGAAGCTGCAGTGGGACACCTCCGCCGTCGAGAAGGTCGACAGCGAAAAGCAGCTGGTGCAGTACCGCGAACTGGCCGCCAAGCCCGGCCCGCGCAAGTTCGACGCCGACATGGCGCCGCTGGCCAAGGCGCCCAAACAGCTCGAAGCCGAGTTCGTGTTCCCCTACCTGGCCCATGCGCCCATGGAGCCGCTGAACTGCACCGTGAAGCTGTCGGCCGATCGCGCCGAGCTCTGGGTCGGCACGCAGAGCGCCGGGCTGGACGCCGCCGCGGCGGCACGTGTGCTCGGCCTCAAGCCCGAGCAGGTGAGCGTGCATGTGCAAATGGCGGGTGGCGGCTTCGGCCGGCGCTTCGTGGGTTCGAGCGACTATGTGGTCGAGGCCTGCCAGATCGCCAAGGCCGCGCGCACCGCGGGCCTGACTGCGCCGGTGCGCCTGCTGTGGAGCCGCGAGGACGACATCAAGGGCGGCTACTACCGCCCCATGCACCTGCACCGCGCACGCATCGGCTTCGACGAGCGCGGCAAGGTGCTGGCGTGGGACCACGTCATCGTGGGCCAGTCCATCCTCACGGGAACGGTGTTCGAGTCGTTCCAGGTCAAGGACGGCATCGACGCTTCGGCGACAGAAGGCATGCGCGAGCCCTATCCGCTGCCGATGCGACTGACCGTGCACCACCCCAAGGTCAACGTGCCGGTGCTGTGGTGGCGCAGCGTGGGTTCCACGCACACCGCGTTCGTGATGGAAACGCTGATCGACGAGATCGCGCACAGCACAAAGCAGGACCCGGTGGCCTATCGCATGCAGCTCTTCGGAGACAAGCACCCGCGCCATCGTGCCGCGCTGCAGCTGGCGGTCGACAAGAGCGGCTACGGCAAGAAGCAGCTGGCACAGGGCCGCGCCTGGGGCGTGGCGGTGCACGAGTCCTTCCAGTCGGTGGTGGCCTACGTGGTGGAGGCTTCGGTCAAGGACGGCCAGCCGGTGCTGCACCGGGCGACCGCCGGCGTGCATTGCAACCTGGCCGTCAACCCGCGCAGCGTGGAGGCGCAGGTGCAGGGCGCCGCGGTCATGGGCCTGTCGATGTGCCTGCCGGGCGGCGCCATCACGCTGAAGGATGGCGAAGTGCAGCAGAGCAACTTCGGCGACTTTGCCGTGGCCCGCATCACCCACATGCCGGAGTTCGATGTTCATGTCGTGCCCAGCGCCGATGCGCCCACCGGCATCGGCGAGCCCGGCCTGCCGCCGCTCGCGCCGGCGTTCGCCAATGCGCTCGCGCGGCTGACGGGCAAGCCGCTGCGCCAGCTGCCTTTCAACCTGGCGTAAACGCTGCGGGGCCGGCCTGCCCCGCCAGTGCCGGTCAATCCTTCGTCAATCCGCCTGGACGCCCGCCGCGCGAATCACCTTGCCCCACTTCTCGGTTTCGGCCGCGAGGTGGGTGCGCAGGGCTTCGGGCGTGACCTTGTCCATCGGCACGGCCTCGGTGCTCAGTTCGGCGAAGCGGTGCTTGACCATGTCGTCCTGCAGCGCCGCACGCAGCGCCGTGTTGAGCTTTTGCATCACCGCCGGCGGCGTGCCCTTGGGCGCGTAGATGCCGTGCCACACCTTCACGTCGAAGCCCTTCAGGCCCTGCTCGTCGAGCGTCGGGATGTTGGGCATGCTCGACAGCCGCTTGGGCGTGGTCACGCCGAACACCTTGACGCGGTTGCCGTCCTTGATGACCGGCGCGGTCTGCGTGGTCTGGTCGCACAGCAGGTCGACCTGCCCGCCCATGAGGTCGTTGAGCGCGGGGCCGGCGCCCTTGTAAGGCACGGTGGTGAGGTGCACGCCGATCTGATGCGCCAGGAGCATGCCGCACAGCTGCGACACGGCCCCGATGCCGGCGTTGGCGAGCGTGACCTTGTCCTTGTTCGCCTTTACGTAGGCCAGCAATTCCTGAAAATTGTTGGCCGGAAAGTCCTTGCGCGAAAGCAGCGTCATCGGCACGTCCATCACCTGGCCGACGTATTCGAAGTCTTTCAGCGGGTCGTAGCTGAGCTTCTTGTAGAGCGCGGGCGCGGTCGCCATGCCCATGTGATGGATCAGGATGGTGTAGCCGTTGGGCGCCGCCTTGGCCACGCGCCCGGGGGCAATGGTGCCGCCCGCGCCCACGGTGTTCTCGACGATGACGGTCTGCCCGAGCGACTTGCCCATGGGAATCGCGAGCATGCGCGCCACCACGTCGGTGGGGCCGCCGGCCGAATACGGCACGACCATGGTGATGGGCTTGTCGGGCCAGGGTGCCTGCTGCGCCGTGGCCGGCGCTTGAACGGCCAGCAGGCAGGCGCCCAGCGACGCCGCCAGCACGGCCCGTGTTTTCCAGTTCTTCGTTGCTTTCATTTCGTTGTCTCCTTGAGGTTATTGATCTGGAATATCCGAAGCCCGTCACCCGTCAGGACGGGGCTTTTGCGAATCGAATGCCAGCAGGCGTTCCGCAAGGCGCACCACGGGTGCGTCGACCATGCGGCCGTCGAGGCTCACGACACCGCCGCCCGCGGCCTGGGTCGCGTCCATCACGCGGCGCGCCCATGCCAGTTCGTCGGCTCCCGGGCCAAGCGCGGCATGCACGGGCGCGACCTGGTCCGGGTGAATGCAAAGCTTGGCGCCGAAGCCACCGCGTCGGGCGCGCGCTGCATCGGCGGCGAGCCGCGCCGCATCGCGCCAATCGGGCGTGACACCGTCGATGGGTGCTGCAAGGCCGGCGCGCCGCGAGGCGAGGACCAGCGCCAGGCGCACGGGCAGCAGTTCGGCTTCGTCGGCATCGCAGGCCAGCCCCAGGTCGGCCTGGAAATCAAGGTTGCCGAATGCGAGCCGGAGCACCTGCGGCGCCGCCGCGAGTTCGCGGGCGGCGTCCAGGCCCGCGGCCGATTCGATCAACGGCACGAGCACGCCGTTGGGCCCGATGCCCGCGGCGAGCTGCTGCAAGTCCGCAGCGCGCTCAGCCTTCGGAAGAACGACGCCGGCAATCAAGCCTTCGGCGGCGAGTTCGCCCACCAGCGCGCGGTCGCCGTCGAACCACGGCGTGTCGCGGGCATTGATGCGCACCAGCAGGCGCCCTCTTTCCGCGGCGCTCAATGCCGCGAAAGAAGCTCTCAGTTGCGCACGCGCCGCCGCCTTGCGTTCGGGCGCCACGGCGTCTTCGAGATCGACGATCACACCGCCCGCATGGGTGGCCAGCGCACGCGCATGGCGCTCGGGCCGGTCCGCAGGAACGAACAGGAAAGTGCGCGCCAATGCCAGTGCGAGCGCTGCAGGCGTCGCGCTCACACCGCCCCCGCCTCTCGCAGCGCGGCGATCTCGGCATCGCCTCGCCCCAGGCTGCGCAGAATGGCTTCGGTGTGTTCGCCGACGGCCGGTATCGCATCCATGCGGTAGTCGAAAGCGCTCTGGCGCCCTGCAGGCAGCAAGGCCGGAATGTCGCCGGCCGGAGAACCCACCTGCCGCCAGCGATCGCGTGCCTGCAATTGCGGATGCGCCCACAGCCCGGCCATGTCGTTCATGCGCGCATTGGCAATCTGCGCGGCGTCGAGGCGTTCGACCACCTGCACGGTGCCGAGCGCGGCGAAGGTCTCCACGATGATGGCGCGCAGCGCATCGCGGTTCTCGTTGCGCCGCGCGTTGCTGTCGAAGCGGGCGTCGGTGGCAAGCCCCGACTGCAGCAGCACCTTCTCGCAGAACACGCGCCATTCGCGCTCGTTCTGCAGCCCCAGCATCACCGTGCCGCCGTCGCCCGCGGGAAACGGACCGTAGGGGTAGATGGTGGCGTGCGATGCGGCGCTGCGCGGCGGAGGCGGCGCGCCCTCGTAGGCGTAGTACATCGGGTAGCCCATCCACTCGGCGAGCGACTCGAGCATGGACACGTCGATGTGCGAGCCCTTGCCGGTCTTGCCGCGTTGCAGCAGCGCCGCGAGGATGCCCGTGTACGCATACATGCCCGCCGCAATGTCGGCGATGGAATTGCCCGACTTGCACGGATCGTCCGGCGTGCCCGTGACCGACAGGAAACCCGCTTCGCTCTGGATGAGCAGGTCGTACGCTTTCTTGTCGCGGTAGGGCCCGTCTTCGCCGTAGCCCGAAATGTCGCAGACGATGAGCCGCGGGTGCTTCGCCTGCAGCGCCTCGGCGCCCAGCCCCATGCGCGCGGCCGCGCCGGGCGCGAGGTTCTGCACCAGCACGTCGGCATCGGCCACCAGCTCCTGCAGCACCGCGAGCGCGGCGGGCTGCTTGAGGTCGAGCGTGAGGCTTTCCTTCGAGCGGTTCACCCACACGAAGTGCGAGGCCTCGCCGCCCACGCGAGCGTCGTAGGCGCGCGCGAAGTCACCGACGCCCGGGCGCTCCACCTTGATGACGCGGGCGCCCAGGTCGGCCAGCTGCCGGGTGCAGAACGGCGCCGCAATCGCGTGCTCGAGCGAAACGACGGTGATGCCGTCGAGGGGTCTTGTCATGCGTTTTTTCTCCCTGTGTTCATGCGAGCACGGCCGTGGCCTGCATCGTGAGCCAGCCATCGGCGTCTTCGCCCCACAGGCTGAACGTCTTGCCGTGGGCGCTGCCTTCGGCCGGCTTGCCGTGCACGCGGAACGGCGCAATGTCGAAGGTCGGCCGCACGGCGCGGAATTCGAAGCGCGCAAGCTGCGCGCCCGGCACGTTGCGGCGCAGCAGGTCGACCAGCAGTGTCGCGATGAGCGGGCCGTGCACGATCAGGCCCGGGTAGCCCTCGACCTGCGTCACGTAGCGGCGGTCGTAGTGGATGCGGTGGCCGTTGAAGGTGAGCGCCGAGTAGCGGAACAGCAGCACGTCGTCGGGGACGAGCTCGCGGCTGAAGGCGGCGTCTTTCGGCGCCGGTGTGGGCGGCGGGGTTTTCTTGCCGGGCTCGGCCGCGGCGCGGTAGACGATGTCGTGCTCCTCGGTAAGCGCGAGGCCGCGTTCGTTGCGTACCTCGTGGCGCACGAGCACGAACACCAGTTCGCCGGTGCGGCCTGCCTTGTGGGTGACAGAAGCGATGGTCGAAGTTCGCTCGACCTTGTCACCTACTTGCAGCGGATTGCCCTTCTCCCACATCAGCCGTCCGCCGGCCCACATGCGGCGCGGCAGCGGCACCGGCGGCAGGAAGCCGCCGCGCTTTGCATGGCCGTCTTCACCGATTTCGGATTGGCGGTGGTGCGGCAGAAAGTAGAGCCAGTGCCAGAGCTCGGGCAGGCGCGTGCCGGCGGCAGGCGGCGAGTCGTCGCGGTCCAGCGTGGCGGAGAGTGCGCGCACGGGTGCGGCGGTGACTTCGTCGGCCAGCGTTTCGCTGCGGCCTTGCCATGCCTGGAGCGTTGCCAGCGTATCGCCGTCCATCGGGCGGGAGGAATTCTCTGGGGTGTGATGGCTCATGGTTCTTTTTTCAGTCGACCGCCGCACCGGATGCCTTGACGATGCGCGCCCACTTGGCGAGGTCGTCCTGCAGCAGTTTCGAGAATTGCTCCGGCGTGGTGGGTGCCGCAATCTCGACCCCTTGCTGGTCGAGCTTGTCGCGCAAGTCCTTCGCGGCCAGCGCCTTGCGCGTGGCGTCCTGCAGCGTGGCCAGCACGTCGGCCGGCACGCCCGCGGGCGCGAACAGGCCGATCCAGAGCGTGCCGTTGTAGCCCGGCACCGCCTCGGCAATGGTGGGCACGTCGGGCAGCACCGGCGAACGCTTGTCGCCGCTCACGGCCAATGCGCGCAGCTTGCCGGCCTTGATATGCGAAAGCGCCGAAGGCAGGCTCGCGAACACGATGGGCAGTTGCCCGCCGAGCACGTCGTTGATCGCGGGCGCCACGCCCTTGTACGGCACGTGCTGCATCGAGATGCCGGCCATGCTGTTGAGCATTTCACCGAGCAGGTGATTGAGCGTGCCGTTGCCCGCGGAGGCGTACTGGTAGTTGGCGCCCTTCTGCCGTGCGAGCTTCAGGAATTCGTTGAAGTCCTTGGCCGGAAACGAGGGGTTGACCAGCAGCACGTTGGGCACCGCGCCGATCAGGCCCACGGGCTTGAAGTCCTTCACCGGGTCGAAGCCCGGGTTCTTGTAGAGCGCCGGGTTGATGGCCTGGCTGCTGCTGATGGTCATGAGCAGCGTGTAGCCGTCCTTCGGGCCCTTGGCGACCAGTTGCGTGCCGATGTTGCCGCCCGCGCCGGGCCGGTTGTCGACCACCACGCTGGCGTTCATCATCTCGCCGATCTTCTGGCCCACCAGGCGCCCGACGATGTCGTTGGTGCCGCCCGCGGCCTGCGGCACGATGAGCGTGATGGGACGCGAGGGATACGGCTGCGCAGCGGCCGGGCCAGCGTGAATCAGGGCGGCTGCGGCGGCAAGCGCCAGAGTCGCGAATACGCGAAAACCCATGTTTGCAGGGTTGGTAGAGCAGCGGACTTTTAATCCGTTGGTCGCTGGTTGGTGTTGTGTCTCCATGGCCGCATGGTGTTCCGCCCTATCGCTGCGCGCAATCTGCGATTTCGGAACCCAGCCTTCTGAATTAACGAAGGCTTGGGTACCATGGCACCATGCTTTTCGATCTGACCGACCTGCGCCTTTTCGTTGCCACGGCCGAACTCGGCAACCTCACGCGCGCGGCCGAGCGGCAGCATCTGTCGCTTGCGGCGGCCAGCGCGCGCATCAAGGCGCTCGAAACCCAAGCGGGCTTGCAGCTGCTGCAGCGCGAGGCACGCGGCGTTCGCCTGCTGCCGCCGGGAGAAGCCTTTCTGCACCACGCGCGCCTGGTGCTGCACCAGACCGAGCAACTGCGCGCCGACCTGCTCGAATACGGTGGCGGCCTCCGCGGCCATTTGCGCGTGTTCGCCAACACCACGGCGGTGACGGACTTCCTGCCTGAAATACTGCCCGGCTTCCTTGCGCAAAACCCGCGCATCAACGTCGACCTTCAGGAAAAACCGAATGCTCAGATCCCGCGCGGCGTGCTCGACGGCCGTGCCGACATCGGCATCGTGGCGGGCCGCGTCGACACGCTGGGCCTGGAAGCCATTCACTTCAGCACCGACCGGCTGGTGCTCGTCACTTCGCGCAAGCACCGCTTCGCAAAGCGCCGCAAGATTTCGTTTGCCGAGACGCTCGACGAAGACGCTATCGGCATGCAGCAAGGCAGCACCTTGCAGACCTTTCTCGCGCAAATTACCGACAACCTGGGCAAGCGGCAGAAGCTGCGCATCCAGCTGGGGAGCTTCGACGCCATGTGCCGGATGATCGGTAGCGGCGTGGGCATTGGCGTGGTGCCCGAGTCGGCGGCACGCCGAAACCAGGAGAGCATGCAGCTCGCGCTGATCGACCTCAGCGATGCATGGTGTGTGCGGGAGCGGTATCTGCTGGTGCGAGACCGGGCTGCACTGCCGATTTATGCGCAGGCGCTGGTCGAAACGTTGTGCCGACACTATGCCGACGAGCAGGCTGCCGTCGACTGATATCCGGCTTCTCTGCCTCGGAAAATCAAGTACTTACTGTCGAATTGCGAGGAAGTCGGTGCCGTCCCCAATTTCCGTGGACAACTTTGGGGATAACTGATGTGCTTCCTTGTAAACGCGATTTAAGTTGTTGTTTTACAAGGGGAATAATCAGTTTGCTGAAAATTTGGGCGGTGAACAAGCTTAGGCTGCTGTTCAGGGCTGGTGCAAAGGCCACCGGGTACTCCCCTCCGCGAATGTCCCCCGGGGCTGCGCCCCTCCTCCTTTATTTCGCTGCGGGGAGCACCCGATGCCCTGTGCACCGGGGCACGCTGCTGGTGTTCCGCTGATCAACCACGGCTCTGCGCAACGCACCCGCTGATGGGGTGCCTTGCGCAGCGAAATAAAGGAGGAGGCCGCAGGCCGGGGGACATTCGCGGAGCAAGGTACCCCGTCGGCGGGTGCGCCGCCCTGAACAAGCGGCGCCCAAACACCGAATCAGCCTAAGGGAAACCCCGTCTGCCTCGCCCCCATGCCGTCGAGATACTCCGGGAGTCACACCCCGGAATCTCCGAAGCGGGTCCACTCCAAAGGCACAACACCCATGGCAGGCAAAAACTCGCTCTATCCGATCCCGCATCCCGCGAAGAAGCCGTTCGTCGGCAACCTGCTGTCGATCGGGTCCGACTCTCCCGTGCTCGACATGTGGAAGATCGCACAGGATCTCGGCGGCATCTACTGGCTCGACATGCCGGGCATGCCGGTCATCGTGGTGTCGTCGCCCGCGCTGGTCGACGAGCTTTGCGAAGAGGCGCGCTTCGACAAGAGCACGCGCGGTGCGCTGCGCCGGTTGCGCGCGGCATCGCACGGGCTCTTCACATCCGATACGCATGAGGAGACCTGGTCGAAGCCGCACAACATCCTGTTGGCCAACTTCAGCCAGCGCGCCATGCAGGCCTATCACCCGATGATGCTGGACATCGCGGGCCAGCTGGTCACCAAGTGGGAGCGGCTGAACTTCGACGAAGAGGTGGACGTGGTGCGCGACATGACGGCGCTCACGCTCGACACCATCGGCCTGTGCGGCTTCGGCTACCGCTTCAATTCGTTCTACCGCGAAGGCTTTCACCCCTTCGTCGATGCGATGGTGCGCACGCTCGAAACGGTGCAGAACCGCCGCGGGCTGCCGCTGGAAGAGTTCATGCTCAAGAAAGAGCTGACCCAGCAGCGAAAAGATATCCGCTTCATGCACAAGATGGTGGAAGACATCATCGAGGAGCGCCGCGCGAGCGGCGCCGACATTGCCACCAAGCCCGACTTGCTGAGCTACATGATCGCGGGCGTCGACAAGAAGAGCGGCGAGAAGCTCACCGACAAGATGATCCGCGACGAGTGCATCGAATTTCTCATCGCTGGACACGAGACCACGAGCGGGCTGCTTTCCTTCGCCATCTACTTTTTGCTCAAGAACCCCGAGGCGCTTGCCAAGGCGCAGGCCGAAGTCGACAGCGTGTTCGGGCCCGACACCTCGCAGAAGCCGACCTATGCGCAGGTCAACCGCCTGCAGTACGTGATGCAGGTGCTGAAAGAAGCGCTGCGGCTTTACCCGACCGCACCCGCCATCGCCATGCGCGCCAAGGAAGACACGACCATCGGCGGGCAGTACACGATCAAGAAGAAGAACATGGTCATCATGCATGCGCTGGCGCTGCATCGCGACAAGGGCGTGTGGGGCGAGGACGCCGACGAATTCAACCCGGACCACTTCAGCCGCGAAGCCGAGCGCGAACGGCCGGTGAATGCCTTCAAGCCCTTCGGCAACGGACAGCGCGCCTGCATCGGGCGCCAGTTTGCACTGCAGGAAGCCGTGCTTACGCTGGGCATGATCCTGCAGCGCTTCAACCTCGTCGATCACACGGGCTACAAGCTCAAGATCAAGGAAGCGCTCACGATCAAGCCGGAGAACTTCAGGATCAAGGCGCTGCTGCGCGACCCGGCCTCGCGGCCGCGCGGCAACGGCGAAGCAGCCGCGACACCGGCAACGCCGGCCCAACCCGCCGTGCGCAAACCGCAGGCCGCACGGCACGGCACTTCGCTGCTGGTGCTGCAGGGCTCCAACCTCGGCACGGCCGAAGACCTGGCACGGCAGCTGGCCGAAGCCGGCGAGCTGCGCGGTTTCTCGACACAGGTGGCTTCGCTCGACGATTACGCCGAGCGGCTGCCCGCCAACGGCGCGGTCGCCGTCGTCTGCGCGTCGTACAACGGCGTGGCGCCCGACAACGCCGCCGAGTTCCATCGCTGGCTCGACAAGGCCGACGACTCGCTCAACGGCGTGCGCTTCAGCGTGTTCGGCTGCGGCAACACCGACTGGGCCGCCACCTACCAGGCCGTGCCGCGGCGCATCGACGAGCGGCTCGGAGCGCTGGGCGCCACGCGCGTGCATCCGCGTGGCGAGGGCGACGCGCGCGAGGACATGGACGGCGCCTTCCAGGATTGGAGCGACGCACTCTGGCCCGAGCTGGTGAAGGCCTTCGGCATCCAGTCCGGCGCCGATACGCCGGCCGAGGCCGAACCGCTCTACACGCTCGAGGAGCTGCCGCCGCCGCAGAAGAACGCACTCGTCGACGCATTGGGTGCGGTGGCGTTGCGCGTGGTCGAGAACCGTGAACTGCAAAGACCCGGCAACGACGCCGAGAGCAGCCGCTCCACGCGCCATGTCGAGCTGATGCTGCCCGAGGGCCTGAACTACGTTCCCGGCGACCACCTGAGCGTGGTGCCGCGCAACAGTCCGGCGCAAGTGGAGCGCGCGATGGCGCGTTTCGGTTTCGACCGTTCCGCGCATGTGCGGCTGCATGCCGCTTCCGGCCGCAAGACGGCCTTGCCGGTCGACCAGGTGATGGCGGTCGATCGCCTGCTCGGCGACTATGTCGAGCTGCAGGACGTGGCCACGCGCAAGCAGATCGCCACGCTCGCGGCGCACACCGAATGCCCGTTCACCAAGCCGAAGCTCGCCGCCCTCTCGGGCAGCGACGAAGCCTCGCAGGCGGCCTACAAGGCCGAGGTGCTCCACAAGCGCAAGTCGCTGCTCGACCTGCTGGAGGAGCATCGCGCCTGCCAGGTGCCGTTCGCGGTGTTCCTCGAAATGCTGTCGCCGCTTTCGCCGCGCTACTACTCGATCTCGTCGTCGCCCTCGATGACGCCGGGGCGCTGCAGTGTCACGGTGGGCGTGGTGAGCGCACCAGCGCTCTCGGGCAACGGCACCTTCGAGGGCGTGTGCTCCAACCACCTGGCGCGCGCCGAAGCGGGCGACACGGTGCACGGCGTGATCCGCGAAACCACGGCCGAGGGATTCCGCCTGCCCGAGGATGCGCGGCGCCCGCTCATCATGATCGGCCCCGGCACCGGCCTTGCGCCGTTTCGCGGCTTCCTGCAGGAGCGTGCAGCGCAGGTCGAGCGCGGCGAAGCATTGGGCGATGCCATGCTGTTCTTCGGCTGCCGGCACCGGGAGCAGGATTTCATCTACGCCGAGGAGCTCGAGGCCTGGTCGCACCGCGGCCTGATGACGCTGCACACGGCTTTCTCACGCGCGGGCGAACGCAAGGTCTATGTACAGGACCTGATCCGCGAACAGGGCGCGGCCGTGTGGAAGCTGCTGGAGGCCAATGCGATTGTTTACGTGTGCGGCGACGGCTCGCGCATGGAGCCCGACGTGCGGCGCACGCTCACCGATCTGGCGCGCGAGCATGGGCACGACAGCACGGCCTGGATGGACAAGATGATTGCCGACCAGCGCTACGTGCTCGACGTCTGGGCAGGGGCATAGCCCCGGCGGCTCAGACCTCCCGGTCAGGATCGGGATAGACCAGCGGCCCCAGCAGGCCGCGGTTGAACGGCTTCCACTGGCCCTCGGGCTGCGCCAGGCGGTCGGCCACCGCATAGAGCACGGCGGGGTGCCCGCCCAGCCCCAGATGGCTCGCCACCACTTCGATGTTTTCTGCCTGCGGCCCCGGCTTTTCGAGGCTGCAGCGCCACGCGACGACGCCGTCGGTGCGGCTGAAGATCGAGGTCGTGGGCACCGGCGGCGTGGGCTCCACGAACTTCATGCGGCGCGGGTCGTGCGAACTCTGGCCGCTCACGCCTTCGTACACGCGCCAGGCGTTGGTGGCGCGCGGGCTGCCGGAGAACGGGCTGCCCAGGGTGATGACGTTGCGCACCAGGTCCGGCTGCGCGGATGCCAGAAGGCGCGCATAGATGCCGCCAAGGCTCCAGCCGATCACGCTGACCTTCTGGCCACTCTTCTCGCGCAGCGACTGCAGCAGCTCGACCATTGCGTCTTCCACGCCTTTGCGCGGACCGAAATTACGGCCCAGGCCCCAGCCGTGCGCGTCATAGCCGCGGCTGCGCAGGTATCGGCGCAGCAGCAGCGTGGAGCCGTCGCCCGCCACGAGCCCCGGCAGCACGATCACCGGATGTCCGTCGCCGCGCGGCGTGAGCTGCAGCAGCGGCCACATTGCGACGCCGGCACCTGTTTCCCAGAGTGCACGTGCTTCGGCCAGCATCAGCAGGCCCGACGGCGGCGCAATGTGGTCTCGGGTGGCGGTGGTCATGAGGGCGGCTTTCCTTTCTGTTCTGCGTTTGTTGTTCGCTGGTTGTTCGCTGTTGTATGAGACGAGCATGGAGAACCGAAGTTTCACCGCCTCGTCGGACAACAGCGATGTTTATCCGAGGTATTTGCCCCGCAGGTAATCAAGATAAGCCCTCGATTCGCTGGAAACATACGGGGAAATCAAGGTGAGCGTGTAAAAAGCCGCCAACCCCGGGTCGGCTTGCGCGAGCGCGTCGCGCCCCGGCACCAGCCGTTCGAACGAAAGCCAGCAGGTGGTGGTGAAGACCATCTGCAACGCAAGGATGCGCGCCTGCTCGGCGCTGGTCTCGATGACGCCCGAGGCCACCAGCCCTTCGCAGAGCGCCTGGGCCGCCAGCAGGTTCTGCGCGGTGAGTGCCTGCGCGCGCTGGCCGAGCGCGGGGTATTCGCCGGCCAGAAAAGCCATGTCGCGGTAGATGAACCGGTATTCGTCGATGGCCTCGAAGCGCAGGTGCAGGGCGAGCCAGAGGTCGTCGATGGCGGCAATCGAATCGGAAGAGCCATTGAGCACCTCGAGCCGCTGCTCGAAACGCCGGAACAGCCACTCGACGATCAGCTGCTTGGCCTTGAAGTGGTAGTGCAGGTTGCCCGGGCTCATGCCGAGCTCGGCGGCAATCTTGTGGGTGGACACCGCCGCAAGGCCTTCCGCATTGAACAGCGCAAGGCTGGTCTGCAGGATGCGATCTCGCGTGGTGTTGGAACTGGCCACAACCGGCTGATGCGTGCGTCGGTGTTCGCTGGGCCGGGGGCTCAGCGCTTGCCGCTGCCGCGCGGGCCGGCGTTTTTCGGGTCGAGTTGGGCGAGGCGTTCGCGCAGCTGGGCCACTTCCTCGCGCAGCGCCTGCACTTCTTCTGCGGCGGGCATGCCGAGCCGCTGCAGCGCAGTGGCCACGCGCTGGTCGAATACGTCTTCGAACTTGCGCAGGCCGAAGCTGTCGAGGCCTGGAAAGCCACGCGTGAGCGGCGCCTTGCCGGCACTCGCCGCATCGAACTTGCCCTGGCCGATGCCGAGCAACCCTTCGATCACGTTGGCCTGGCGCTTGGCGACGTCGTCGCGCACGTTGCCGAGCGCCTTCAGGCCCGCACGGAGCAGGCCCTCGGCGCCGCGGGTCTTTTCGTTCGACCGGGCGTTCGGCGTGACAGCCGCGGTTTTTTTCTTCGCTGCCGCGGCCGTTTTCTTGGCTGCGGGTGCCTTCCTGGTCGCAGGAGCCTTGGTTGCAGGCTTCGCAGGCGCCGCCCTCTTCTTCTTCGGATCGTCGGTCGGATCAGTCGAACGGGGTCGGGTCGCCATGCGTTGTTGCTCCAGGGTCAGGTCAGGCTGCCTTGCGGGCTGCGGTGCGGCGAACCGGCTTCTTGGCGGCGGCGGCCTTGGCCTTCACGGTGCGCACGGGCTTGGCTTCTTCGGTGCCGCTCACGCGCACTTCGATCTGCTTGGCGCCGGCCACGATCTTGTCGGCGATTTGCACCGACACGTTGGCGATCGGCTGGTTCAGCGCATTGAAGGTCTTGACCACCGAGGTGACGACAGGCGACTCGACACCCGCCACGCGGCCGGCCACGGCTTCGATGCCGCTGGTCGTGCCTGCGGCCACGCGGTCCATCACCGAGACGATGCGGCCGGTGTCGATGTCCAGGCGGTTGGCCAGGAAGCCGTTGATCTTTTCCTGCGCGCCGATCAGGTTGGCCTTGACCTGCTCGCTCACCAGCGGAATCTGGCGGCTGCCCAGGAATTCGCTGTAGCGCGAAGCGGCGCCGCCGAGCAGGCGATGAACGCCGGCGCGATAGGCACCCACCAGGGTCTTGCCTGCGTCGTTGTACTGGCCGATGACGTGGATGGCGGCGGAAGAGAAAGAAGCTTGCGTGGTCATGTGGATTTCCTGGAAGTTGAACGGTTCGCGGGATTCGCGATGGGGTGATCTTCTTCCGGAGTGCCTAGGCCTGAAAAACTAGAACTGTGGGAAAACTAGTCCAACTGCCCCAATTTTCTCGCTGCGAGCCTGCGGATCATGCCGCAGCCGCCGCTCTGGCACGCTTGACCGGCGCCGCGGGCTTGCGGGGCGCGGCCTTGCCCGCGGCCGTTCTGGCAGGCGACTTCCTGGCCGGAGCCTTGGCCACCTGGGCTTTCACCGCCGGGGCTTTCACTGCGGGCGATTTCTTCGCCACCGCCTTTTTCGCGACGGGTTTCGGCACAGCCTTCGGGGCAGGCTTTGCAGCGGGTTTGGCCGTGGCCTTTACGACCGGCGCCGGCCCCGGAGCAGCCGCCGCCTTCGCAGGCGCCGCACCCGCAGCCGCCGGATGGGTCTGCGTCAGGTCCATCAGCAGCTTGTGCTCGGCCAGCATGTAGTCGCCGATCTCGGTGATGTCGGGCACCGCCCGGCGGCAGGCGATGAGGCCGTAGTCCATGCGGCCGTTGTAGCTCTGCACCGTCACGTTGAGGGCCGTGCCGTGGCTCGCGATCGACACCGGGTAGTAGCTGGTGACGAGTGCACCCGCAAAGTACATCGGGAACGGCGCGCCTGCCACGTTGGAAATGGCCACGTTGGCGGCCGGCGGCAGCAGGTTCACCAGGCCCGATCGGCCCACCATCGAGGCGATGCCCGACACCAGCCAGGGCGCCGCGAAGGTCGGGAAGTCGTCCAGGATCATGGCCTTGAAGCGGTTCATCGTCGACTTCGACGAGTTCGACGAGGCATTGATCGCCTTCAGCCGCTGCACCGGGTCGGTGATGTCCGTGGCCAGGCTCACGAGAATCATGCTGGCCTGGTTGTTGGCGGTCTCGTCGCCGGCTTCGCGCAGGCTCACGGGCACACCGGCCACCAGCGGCTTGGCCGGCAGCTCGTTGTTGTCGGCCAGGTAGTGGCGCAGCGCGCCGGCCACCGTGGCCATGACCACGTCGTTGAGCGATACGCCGAAGTGCTTGGCAATGTGCTTGGTCTCAGCCAGCGAGATGGTGCGGCCTGCAAACGTGCGCTGGTTGGTGATCGACACGTTCAGCGAGGTGCGCGGCGCAAAGAGGTTGAACTTCTTCGGCGCGGTGGCGGCGTCTTTCTCGGCCGCCTTTTCGTCGGGCTTGGCGAGGCCGCCGAGTGCCCGCGCAATGGCCGGCGCCATCTTGAAGAGCTTGACGTACTGCTGCGCCGTGTTGCGCAGCGCCGCGGTCGCGAGTTCGGCCATGCCGAGCTGGTAGCCGCTGCTGCGCGGGCGCGCGCGCGGCGGCTTCACCACGCGACCCGTCGCCTCCAGGTCGAAGATGGCCTTGCCCAGCGCCACGCCGGCCTGCCCGTCGATGCCCGCATGGTGCACCTTGGTGTACAGCGCCACCTGCCCGCTCTTCAGGCCGTCGATGATGAAGAACTCCCACATCGGGCGGCTGCGGTCGATCAGCGTCGAATGCAGCCGCGCCACGTACTGCTGCAGCTGCCGGTTGGTGCCGGGCTTGGGCAGCGTGATGTGGCGCACGTGGTAGTCGAGGTCGATGTCGTCGTCTTCCACCCACACCGGGTTGGTCATGTCGAACGGCATGAGCGCGAGCTTGCGCGTGAACACGTCGGCCAGGTGGATGCGGCTGGCCATGAACTGCTTGGCGTCTTCGTAGAAATCGCCCTTGTAGCCCTTGGGCAGATCGAGCACGTTGAGCGAGCCCACGTGCATCGGCATCTCGGGGGTCTCAAGGTGCAGGAAGGTGGCATCAAGACCGCTCAGGTGTTTCATGTGTCATGTCTCCATGTATGCGCAGGCGCCGTTCGGCAGGATACCCGTGGGCGGCCCTGTGAATCGAGCCGAATCCATCGAACGCGGGTTTGTCC
Source organism: Variovorax paradoxus (assembly GCF_040544635.1). Classification (GTDB taxonomy): domain Bacteria; phylum Pseudomonadota; class Gammaproteobacteria; order Burkholderiales; family Burkholderiaceae_C; genus Variovorax; species Variovorax paradoxus_R. The sequence goes on along the minus strand of NZ_JBEPKJ010000019.1, from coordinate 24,773 downwards.
CGAGCCCCATGCGCGGCGCGCTATGAATTCAATAGCTTTCGCCGGCCCTGCCGGGGGCATGCCCTCTTTCACGCGGGATTCGTACACTGCACCCATGACATCCATCGCTTCCACGCAGACCGACGAATTCCTGTGGCTCGAAGACATCGACGGCGGCGAACAGCTCGAATGGGCCCGGCAGCACAACGCGAAGACGGTGCAGCACTACACGCAGTCGCCCGCCTTCGAACGGCTGGAGAAAGGCATTCTCGAAGTGCTCGATTCGGACGACCGTATTCCGATGGTGCGCAAGATCGGCCCGCTGTTCTACAACTTCTGGCGCGACAAGAAGAACCCCAAGGGCCTGTGGCGCCGCACCACGCTGGCCGAATTCCGCAAGCCGCAGCCCGAATGGGAAACCGTGATCGACCTCGACGCGCTGGCCACGGCCGACAAGGAAAACTGGGTCTGGCACGGCGCGCAATGCCTGCAGCCCGAGTACAAGCGCTGCCTGGTTTCGCTCTCGCGCGGCGGTGCCGATGCCAACGTGGTGCGCGAGTTCGACCTGGAACTCAAGCAGTTCGTCGCTGGCGGCTTCACGCTGCCCGAGGCCAAGAGCAACGTGGCGTGGAAGGACATCGACCACCTCTACGTGGCCACCGACTTCGGCCCCGGCTCGATGACCAGCTCCAGCTACCCGCGCATCGCGCGCGAATGGAAGCGCGGCACGCCGCTGGAAAGCGCGACAACGGTGTACGAAGGCAGTGCCGACGACATGACCGTGAGCGCCTGGCGCGACACCACGCCCGGCTTCGAGCGGGACTTCGTCTCGCGCCAGATGGACTTCTACGACAGCGAAACCTGGCTTCGCCATGCCGACGGCCGGCTCGTGAAGATCGACGTGCCCGACGACTCGAACACCGAGGTCACGCGCGAATGGATGCTGGTCGAGCCGCGCAGCCCCTGGACCGTGGGCGGCACCACCTACAAGCCGGGCTCGCTGCTGGCCGCGAGGTTCGACGACTACATGGCCGGCAAGCGCGAGATCACGGTGCTGTTCGAGCCCGACGACACCACCGCGCTCGACGACCACTCGTGGACCCGCCACCACCTGATTCTCAATGTGATGCACGACGTGGTGAACAAGCTCGAAGTGCTCACCCCGCAGGCCGGCTCGCAGCCATGGAAGCGCGAAAGCCTGGGCGGCGCGCCCGAGCTTTCGACCATTGCGGCCGGCGGCATCGACGAAGACGAGAACGACGACTATTTTCTGACCGTGAGCGGCTTCCTGCAGCCGACCACGCTGTACATGGGCACCATCGGCAAGGGCGAGCCCCAACCGCTGAAGGACAGCCCTGCGTTCTTCGACGCCTCCGGCTATCGCGTGAGCCAGCACTTCGCCACCTCGAAGGACGGCACGCGCGTGCCGTATTTCGAAATCGCGCCGAAGAACCTGCAGGCCAACGGCAAGAACCCGACGCTGCAGTACGCCTACGGCGGCTTCGAGATCTCGCTGCAGCCGAGCTACAGCGGCGCCATCGGCCGCGCATGGCTCGAGCAGGGTGGCGTCTACGTGGTCGCGAACATCCGCGGCGGCGGCGAATACGGCCCGCGCTGGCACCAGGCCGCATTGCAGCAGAACCGCCTGCGCACCTGCGAAGACTTCGCGGCCGTTTCAGAGCACCTCATTGCGCGCAACATCACCTCGCCTCGGCACCTGGGCGCCATGGGCGGCAGCAACGGCGGCCTGCTGATGGGCAACATGCTCACGCTCTATCCGCAGCTCTACGGCGCCATCGTGAGCGAAGTGGCGCTGCTCGACATGAAGCGCTACACGCATCTTTCGGCCGGCACCTCGTGGATTGCCGAATACGGCGATCCGGACCAGCCTGAAGAATGGGCGTGGATCAAGGCTTTCTCGCCCTACGAGAACGCGAAGAAGGGCCAGGCCTACCCGCCCGCGCTCTTCACCACATCGACCCGCGACGACCGCGTGGGGCCGGTGCATGCGCGCAAGATGGTCGCGAAGCTGGCCGCCATGGGATACGACGCCAGCTTTTACGAGAACATGGAAGGCGGGCACAGCGCCGCGGCGGACAACAAGGAATCGGCCTTCATGGACGCCCTGGGTTATGCCTATCTGTGGAAGCACATCGGGCCATCGACATGAGCAATGACAACGGCATCACCCTCGAACTGATCGGCGCGCCCACCGACATCGGCGCCAGCGTGCGCGGCGCGGGCATGGGCCCCGACGCCCTGCGCGTGGCCGGCCTTCCGGAAGCGCTCACGCGGCAAGGCTTCACCATCATCGACCGCGGCAACCTCGCGGGCCCCGCCACCCCCTGGACCGCGCCGGCCAACGGCCTGCGCCACCTGGACGAAGTGATTGCGTGGAACCGCTCGGTCTATGCCGCGGTAGACACCGCGCTGGGCACCGGCCATGTGCCGCTCATGATGGGCGGCGACCATTGCCTTGCCATCGGCTCCATCAGCGCGGTGGCCTGGCATGCGCGCAAGCGGGGCAAGAAGCTGCGCGTGCTGTGGCTCGATGCGCACTCCGACGTCAACACCGAAACCACCAGCCCGAGCGGCAACCTGCACGGCATGCCGGTGTCGTGCCTGCTCGGCCACGGGCCCGCGGTGCTCACCGGCTGGAGCGGCGAACGCGCGGCGCTGGAGCACGACGCCATCCGCTTCATCGGCATCCGCAGCGTCGACACGGACGAGAAAGAAGCCATTCGCACGCTCGGCCTCCACGTGTTCGACATGCGCCACATCGACGAGCACGGCATGCGCACCACCATGACCGAGGCGCTGCAGGACGTGGACGAAGACACCCACCTGCACGTGAGCTTCGACCTCGACTGCCTCGACCCGAACATCGCGCCCGGCGTGGGCACCGGCGTGCGCGGCGGGCCGACCTACCGCGAGATGCAGCTGTGCATGGAAATGATCGCCGACACCGGCCGGCTCGGCTCGGTCGACGTGGTGGAGCTCAACCCCGCGCTCGACGTGCGCAACCAGACCGCCGAGGTGGCGGTGGAACTGATCGAGAGCCTGTTCGGAAAATCGACGCTGGTGCGCTGAACGGTTTCAGCCCGGGTCGGGTACCGGCTTCACCGGAAAGGTGGTGGCTGGTGCCGGCGGCGCCGGTGCCGCGGAAGGCCGCGGCGCTTCGGGCGCGACACTGGGAACTTCAGGTTCTTCGCCGCCCTGCCCTTCGAGAAAACGATCGAGCAGCGTAAAGAAGCGGTCGTAGAAGAGCTCGTCGGTGAGCGTTTCGCTCGCCACCTTGACCATTGCGTCGTCGCTGCCGGCAAAGGGCAGCGAGAGCGATCCGAAGGCGCCCACGCCAACGCTGGCCGAGTTGTTGACCTTCTTGATGCCGTAGCGGTCTTGCAGTGCGGTCGCGAAGGCCACGGTGCTTCGTTTGCCGGCCTTGCCGCCTTCGCGCGCGCACACCACGCGGAACTCGACCTCCACATGCACCTCGAACGCCGGCTGGAAGCTCTTGCGGCCCGTCACCAGGTCGGCGTTGGCCGCGCTGATCATGTAGCCCTGGCTCAGCAGCGCGCGGCGCGCGGCTTCGCAGGTCTGGGCTTCCGTGGCGGTGTAGGTGCGCGTGTGGGTGGTGGTGGAGTCGAACTCCTCGGTCTCGTAGGAAATGCGGCGCGTGCTGCTGCTGCCGCAGCCGGCGAGCACCAGGGCGGACAACAGGCTCAGAACGAGAACCGGAGCGCGAAGAACTGAAAAAGCAGAAGAGAAATTGGGGTGCATGGTCGTCATGGAGCGGCGAATGCTAACCGGCTGACCGGCATCGCTGCCGGCGAAGCTTCGAGCATGGCGCGGCGCCGGCGTTCCCCAAAGACGGAGAAGAATTTTCAGGACCAGTGCAGCACGAAGTGCGCGCGCTCGCGCGTCGCGGCAATCAGCCGTGCATTGGGCGCATCGGTGCCGGCCACCCAGTCGCGTGCAGCCTCGGGGCTGCGGCCGAACTGCTGGTGGCGCTTCAGCAGGCGCTCTTCGCGCACCGCATCGTCGATGTCGACGTACCAGACCTCGTCGAGCATGCCGGCGGCACCGGCCCATGGGCCAGCATCGTGCAGCAGGTAGTTGCCTTCGGTGATGACCAGCTGCGTCGAGGGCAGCACCGCGATGGCGCCGGCGATCGGCTCTTCGATCTCGCGGCGGAACTCGGGGGCGTAGACGATGGGGTCGTCCGGCCCCTGCTCGCGCAGCCGCTGCAGCAGCGCCACATAGCCGGCACTGTCGAAGGTGTCAGGGGCGCCCTTGCGGCCGGCACGGCCGAGCCGTTGCAGCTCGACGTTGGCCAGATGAAAACCGTCCATCGGGACGACCTGCGCGCGGTCGGCCCCAGCGGCACGCAGCAGCGCCGCCGCCAGCGTGGACTTGCCCGCACCGGGTGCGCCGACCAGCCCCAGCAGCTTGCGCTGCCCGCCGGCCATCAGGGCCTGCAGGCGGGCGAGGCCGTCCGCAGGAATGGAAGGGAGTTTCTGCACGGGGATGGTGGTCATGCCCCGAGCGTACCGCCCCTTGCCGTCAAGACATCAGGGGTACAGGCCGCGTTCCTGGCGAGCCATCAGGATGCGCTCGCAAGCCACCGCGTAAGTGGCGGTACGCAGCGTGATCTTGTGCTTGTCGGCCGTGTCCCAGATCTGGTTGAGCGCGTTCATCATGATGCGATCGAGCCGCACGTTGATCTCGTCCTCGTCCCAGAAGAAGGACGAGAAGTCCTGCACCCATTCGAAGTAGCTCACCGTCACGCCGCCGGCATTGCAGATCACGTCGGGCACCACCAGCACGCCGCGTTCGGCGAGGATGTCGTCGGCCGAGGACACCGTGGGGCCGTTGGCGCCTTCGAGCACCAGCTTGGCCGTCGTTTTCTGCGCGCGTTCGGCGGTGATCTGGCCTTCGAGCGCGGCAGGAATCAGGATGTCGCAGGCCGTGTCCCAGAAGGCTTCGTTGGGCACCACATCGCCGCCCTTGAAGGCAATGACGCCTTCCTTGTTGGCGATGGGAATGAGCTTGGACAGGTCGAGGCCGTTGGTGTTGACGATGGTGCCGGTGTGGTCCTGCACCGCGACGATCTTGGCACCCGCTTCGGCAAAGAGTTCGGCCGCGACCGAGCCCACGTTGCCGAAGCCCTGCACCGCGATGCGTGCACCGCGCAGGTCCATGCCCAGGCGGCGCGCCGCTTCGCGGCCGGTAACGAACACACCGCGGCCGGTGGCCTTGACGCGGCCCAGCGAGCCACCCAGGTGCAGCGGCTTGCCGGTGACCACGCCGGTGGCCGTACCGCCGACGTTCATCGAATAGGTGTCCATCATCCAGGCCATGATCTGGCCGTTGGTGTTGACGTCGGGCGCGGGAATGTCGGTGTGCGGGCCGATGATGATGCCGATCTCGCTGGTGTAGCGGCGGGTGATCTTTTCCAGTTCCTGCAGCGAGAGCTTCTTCGGGTCGACGCGGATGCCGCCCTTGGCGCCGCCGTACGGCAGGTTGACCGCGGCGGTCTTGATGGTCATCCAGGCCGACAGGGCCATCACTTCTTCGAGCGTGACGTCGGGGTGGAAGCGCACGCCGCCCTTGCCCGGGCCGCGGCTCATGTTGTGCTGAACGCGGTAGCCCTCGAAGTGGGCAATGGTGCCGTCGTCCATCTCGATCGGCACGTCGACGATCAGCGCGCGCTTGGGGCGCTTGAGCGTTTCGACCCAGCGAGCCAGCGGGCCGAGGTACGGCACCACGCGGTCGACCTGCGAAAGGTAGGTGCCCCAGGGGCTGTTGGCGGTCGGATTGACGAAGGAGAGCTTTTCACTCATGGGAGATCCCTTGGTTTGAACGGATGGCCGCAACGATAGACCTCTCGCGCCCGACGCGCCATGGCTTATGCGCGCCGCGAAGGCGGTTATGCAAGAGAGGTTTGACCCGCGGCGTTCGCGCACGAACACCGCCGTGCGCTTCCCGCTTCCCAAAGCAAGGGAGCCCGCCCGCGCGTTCTAGGCCACCGCGCTCAACAGCGCGGCATTGCCCCCGGCCGCCGTGGTGTTGACCGTGACCGTCTGCTCGGCGCAAAAGCGGTAGAGATAGTGCGGCCCGCCGGCCTTGGGGCCGGTGCCGCTCAGCCCTTCCCCGCCGAAAGGCTGCACACCAACCACCGCGCCGATGATGTTGCGGTTCACATAGATGTTGCCCACATGCGCGCGCGTGGCCAGCGCCTGCGCGCGTGAGTCGATGCGGGTCTGGATGCCGAGCGTGAGGCCGTAGCCAAGCGCATTGATGCGTTCGATCACTTCCGCCGGATCGCTCAGGTCGCCCTGGCCCCAGCGCGCAATCTGCAGCACCGGGCCGAAGATTTCGCTGGTCACGCTGTCGATGGACGGCACCTCGTAGGCCTGCGGGGCAATCAGGTTGCCGTCCGTGTCCTTGCCTTCTGAAGATGAAGCGGTTTCAAGAAGACGCTTCCCTTCCGAGTCCAGGCGCGTCAGGTGGCGCCGGATGTTGTCGGCGGCTTCGCGGTCGATCACCGGCCCCACGTCGGTCGACAGCAGGGCCGGGTCGCCGGCGGCCAGCTCCCCGGCCGCGCCGCGGATCATTTCGATCACCGCATCGGCAATGCCCTCGTGCAGCACCAGGAGCCGCAGCGCGGAGCAGCGCTGGCCTGCCGAACGGAACGCGCTCTGCACCACCGCGTCGACCACCTGCTCGGGCAGCGCGCTCGAATCGACCAGCATCGCGTTGATGCCGCCGGTCTCGGCAATCAGCGGCACGATGGGGCCGTCCTTGGCAGCGAGCGCGCGGTGGATGACGCGCGCCACCTGGGTCGAGCCGGTGAACACCACGCCCGCCACACCCGGTGCGGCGACCAGTGCGGCGCCCACGGTTTCACCCGGGCCGTGCAGCAGCTGCAGCGCATCGGCCGGCACGCCGGCGGCATGCAGCAGCTTCACGGCTTCGAGCGCGACGGCCGGTGTCTGCTCGGCCGGCTTGGCCAGCACGGTGTTGCCCGTGGCAAGCGCGGCCGCCACCTGCCCCGCGAAGATTGCGAGCGGAAAATTCCACGGGCTGATGCACACCCAGGGCCCGCGCGCGGTGAGCCGCAACTCGTTGCTCTCGCCCGTGGGGCCGGGCAGCGCCACGGGCTGCATGATGCGCTCGGCCTCGTCGGCGTAGTAGCGCAAGAAGTCGACAGCCTCCCGCACTTCGGCGACCGCATCCCCCCAGGTCTTGAAAGCCTCTTTCACCAGCAGCGCGCAAAAACGCGGCAGCTCGTGCTGCAGCGCATCGGCAGCCTGCCGCAGCATGGCGGCGCGCGTTTCGACCGGCGTCTTGCGCCAGCTGCGGAAGGAAGCGGCACTGGCGGCAACGGCCCTCGCCGCGCTGGCGGCATCGAACTCTGCGACCCGGGGCACTGCGGTGGTCTCCAGGGCCGCAAGCAGCGGCGCACGCATCGATTCGACGGCGAGGTCCACGCCCTCGCTGTTGCGCCGCGCGGGCGCCGGGCCGAAGAGCGCCGGCGGCAGCGGCAGGGCGGGGTTCTCGGGTTCGAGCCAGAGCGGCGACTCGAGCAGCTCGTCGATGTCCACGTCTTCATCGCCCAGCTGGTTCACGAACGATGAATTGGCGCCGTTCTCCAGCAGCCGCCGCACGAGGTAGGCGAGCAGGTCCTTGTGCTGGCCCACCGGTGCATACACGCGCACCGGCGCGGCTGTGCTCTTCATGACTTCGCGATAGACGCCCTCGCCCATGCCATGCAGGCGCTGCAATTCGAAAGGCGCCTGGGCCACCTCGGCCATCTGCAGGATGGCCGCGATGGTGCCCGCGTTGTGGGTGGCAAATTGCGGATAGACCGCGTCGGGCGCCGAAAGCAGCGCGCGTGCGCAGGCCAGGTAGCTGATGTCGCTGTGGTGCTTGTGCGTGAAGACCGGGTAGTGCGGCAGGCCGAGTTCCTGCGCACGCTTGATCTCGGCGTCCCAGTAGGCGCCCTTCACCAGGCGGCACATCAGCCGCAGGCCGTGCTTGCGCGCCACCGATGTGACGTGCTCGATCAGTTCGAGCGACCGGGTCTGGTAGGCCTGCAGCGCCAGGCCAAAGCCGCGCCATTGCGGCTGTTCGGCGGCCACGCGCGCGGCCAGCGCCTCGAATACGTCGAGCGAAAGTTCGAGCCTGTCGACCTCTTCGGCGTCGATGGTGAGGTTGAGGTTCGCAGCCGCGGCGAGTTCGCACAGCTGCCACACGCGCGGCACCAGCTCGCGCATCACGCGCTCGTGCTGCGCATATTCGTAGCGCGGGTGCAGCGCGCTGAGTTTGATGGAGATGCCGTCGTTGTGTTCGGGCGGGCGCGCCGCATCGGCACCGGTTGCGATGGCGTTGATGGCATGCGTGTAGCTGTCCAGGTAGCGCAGCGCGTCGGCGTCGGTGCGCGCGCCTTCGCCGAGCATGTCGTAGCTGAAGCGCAGTGCGCCTTGCTTGCGGTGCGCCGAGCGCGCTTCGTCCATGGCCTCTGCGATGGTCTGGCCCAGCACGAACTGGCGCCCGAGCAGTTGCACCGCGCGCAGCGTGGCGGCCACCACCGTGCGCGCACCGAGCTTGGCCATGAGGCCGGGCGGGTGGTCGCTTTCGGGCAGAAACTTCTTCGACATAGCAATCGCGGCGGAAGACAGCCGCGACAGCGTGGAATCGGCCGAGCCCTCGAAATCGGCGCGGCCCAGCTGGTCGGCCGTGAGCGCGACGGCCGTGGCGGCGTCGGGCACGCGAAGCAGCGCCTCGGCCAGTCGCATGAGCGCCAGGCCCTCGGCGCTCGAAATGGGGTACTCGCGCAGCAGGCTTTCCATGGCCCAGAACGGCGGCGGATGGCGGCGCACCGCCTCCACCCAGGGCTTGGCGGCGGCGGCCGCGGCGGCCCAGTCGAGTGCGCCTTCGAGTGAGGCAAGGCGGTGCGAGACGACGTCGGCTTCGGGGCGGTATGGAATGGGCAGGTGCATGGCAGTTCCTTGGTTCTATCTCCTATGGTCTTTGGATATAGGCCGAATCTTTTGCCAAAAAATGATTCTCAAACCGGATAATTCACCAATGTCTGACCTGGACCTGGACCGCATCGATCTCCGGCTGCTGAAGATTCTTCAGGAAGACGGCCGCATCACCAATCTCAAATTGGCAGAGGCGGTGGCGCTCTCGCCCACCGCGGTGCTGGCACGGGTGCAGCGGCTCACGCGCGACGGTTTCATCCAGGGCTACGAGGCGCGGCTCGATCCGCACAAGCTCGGGCGCGGCCTCACCGTGTTCGTGGAAATACTGCTCGACCGCACCACCGCCAACGTGTTCGACCAGTTCAAGGCGGCCGTGCAGGTGCGCGACGAAATCATGGAATGCCACATGGTCGCGGGCGGCTTCGACTACCTGCTCAAGACCCGCATGGCCGACATGGCGGCGTACCGCGATTTCGCGGGCACGGTGCTGTGGCAACTGCCCGGCGTGCGCGAAACCCGCACCTACGCGGTGATGGAAGAAGTGAAGAGCAGCGCGCGGTTGCCGCTGGGCATATAGCCCAGATCCAGTCAGGCAGGTTTGCCTGGACGGCCGCCGAAGATGGCCGTGCCGATGCGAACCATCGTGCTGCCGGCGCTGACGGCCGCTTCCAGGTCGGCGCTCATGCCGAGCGAAAGCGTGTCTATTTGGATGCCGGCGGCGCGAATGGCGTCGTAAACAGCGCGGGCACGCAGGCACAACGCGCGCTGCGCGGCGAAATCCGGCGCCGGTTCGGGAATGGCCATGAGCCCGCGCAGCCGCAAATGTGGCAACGCCGCCACAGCGCGCGCAAGCGGCAAAGCTTCTTCCGGAGGTATGCCGGACTTGTTCGCACCGCCGTCCACATTGACCTGAAGGCACACCTGCAGCGGCTGCAAATGCGCCGGCCGCTGGGCCGAAAGACGCTCGGCAATCTTGAGCCGGTCGATGCCGTGCACCCAGTCGAAATGCTCGGCCACGGGCCGCGTCTTGTTGCTTTGCAGAGGGCCGATGCAGTGCCACTCGAGCTCCGCGCGCAAATCAGAAAGCGCCTCGATCTTGTCCAGGCCCTCCTGAACATAGTTCTCGCCGAAGGCCCGCTGGCCCGCCGCATGGGCCTCGCGCACGGCCTCCGGACCGAAGGTCTTGGACACCGCCAGCAGTCGGACTTCGGCCGGGTTGCGCCCCTCGGCGGCGCAGGCCTTTGCGATCCGGTTCTTTACTTGCTGGAGGTCGTCGCCAATCATCGTCATAATCGTCCAAAATCGTATCAAAACGTCACCGAACTCGAGTCGAGGATCCCCGTGGACATTACCCAACTGCTGGCATTCAGCGTCAAGAACAAAGCCTCCGACCTGCATTTGTCGGCCGGCCTGCCCCCGATGATTCGCGTCCATGGCGACGTGCGGCGCATCAATGTCGACGCGCTCGACCACAAGTCGGTGCACGCCATGGTGTACGACATCATGAGCGACACGCACCGCAAGCACTACGAAGAGTTCCTGGAGGTCGACTTCTCGTTCGAGATCGACGGCCTGGCGCGCTTCCGCGTGAATGCCTTCAACCAGGCACGCGGCGCGGCCGCGGTGTTCCGGACCATTCCTTCGAAGATCCTGACGCTGGAGCAGCTCAACGCGCCGAAGATTTTCGCGGAACTGGCGCTCAAGCCGCGCGGGCTGGTGCTGGTGACGGGGCCCACGGGCTCGGGCAAGTCGACCACGCTGGCCGCGATGGTCAACTACCTGAACGAAAACGAGTACGGCCACATTCTCACGGTGGAAGACCCGATCGAGTTCGTGCACGAATCGAAGAAGTGCCTGATCAACCAGCGCGAAGTCGGGCCGATGACGCTCTCGTTCTCCAACGCCCTGCGCTCGGCGCTGCGCGAAGACCCGGACGCGATTCTGGTGGGCGAGCTGCGCGACCTGGAAACCATTCGCCTGGCGATGACCGCGGCCGAAACGGGCCACCTGGTGTTCGGCACGCTGCACACCTCGTCGGCGGCCAAGACCATCGACCGGATCATCGACGTGTTCCCGGGCGAGGAAAAGGAAATGATCCGGGCCATGCTGTCGGAGTCGCTGCAGGCCGTGATTTCGCAGACGCTCTGCAAGACCAAGGACGGCCAGGGCCGCGTGGCGGCGCACGAGATCATGCTGGGCACGCCGGCCATCCGCAATTTGATCCGCGAGGCCAAGGTGGCGCAGATGTATTCGGCCATCCAGACCGGCCAGGGCTCGGGCATGCAGACGCTGGACCAGAACCTGACCGACCTCGTGCGCCGCAATGCCATTTCGGCGGCCGAAGCACGTGGCAAGGCCAAGATCCCAGAGAATTTCCCCGGCTGATCCACAGCCCTTCGGAGTACCGACATCATGGAACGCGATCAAGCCAGCCAGTTCATCAACGACCTGCTCAAGCTCATGGTGAGCCGCAACGGCAGCGACTTGTTCATTACCGCCGACTTTCCGCCCGCCATCAAGGTCGACGGCAAGGTCACCAAGGTGTCGCAGCAGGCGCTGGGCGCGCAGCACACGCTGGCGCTCACGCGTTCGGTCATGAACGACCGCCAGACGGCCGAGTTCGAGCGCACCAAGGAGTGCAACTTCGCGATTTCGCCGACCGGCATCGGCCGCTTCCGCGTGAACGCGTTCGTGCAGCAGGGCAAGGTCGGCATGGTGCTGCGGACCATTCCGGCCAAGCTGCCGACCATCGACGGGCTGGGCATGCCGCAGGTGCTGAAGGAAGTGTCGATGACCAAGCGCGGCCTCACCATCATGGTGGGCGCCACGGGCTCGGGCAAGTCGACCACGCTGGCGGCAATGATCGACTGGCGCAACGAAAACTCCTACGGCCACATCGTGACGGTGGAAGACCCTGTGGAGTTCGTGCACCCGCACAAGAACTGCGTGGTCACGCAGCGCGAAGTGGGCATTGACACCGACAGCTGGGAAGCTGCGCTCAAGAACACGCTGCGCCAGGCGCCCGACGTCATCTTGATGGGCGAAATCCGCGATCGCGAAACCATGGAGCACGCAGTGGCTTTTGCCGAAACCGGCCACCTCTGCATGGCCACCCTGCACGCCAACAGCGCCAACCAGGCGCTGGACCGGATCATCAACTTCTTCCCCGAAGAACGCCGCGCGCAGCTGCTGATGGACTTGTCGCTGAACCTGCGCTCGCTGGTTTCGCAGCGCCTGATTCCCACCGAGGACGGCCAGGGCCGCGTCGCCGCGGTGGAAGTGCTGCTGAACACGCCGCTGATTTCCGACCTGATCTTCAAGGGTGAAGTGGGCGAGATCAAGGAAATCATGAGGAAGAGCCGCAACCTCGGCATGCAGACCTTCGACCAGGCGCTGTTCGACCTGTTCGAGAGCCACTCGATCACCTTTGAAGACGCCATCCGCAACGCCGATTCGGCCAATGACCTGCGGCTGCAGATCAAGCTCAACAGCCAGCGCGCGCGCAGCACAGACCTGTCGGCCGGCACGGAGCATTTCGCGATTGTTTAGACGCCCCCCGAAGCGCCTTCGGCGCCCCCCCCACTGGGGGGCGCACCCAGCGGCCCGGCAAAGCCGGTTCCGCGGGTGCGCTGGGTGAATCCGCTGCGAGACGAAGGCCGCTCATTGGCTTTAAGCTCTCGCCCATGAGCAGCATCACCCCCCGAACCTACGAATCCACTCCCGCGCAGACGGTGGCCTTTCTGGGCCTTGGCGTCATGGGCGGGCCGATGGCCGGCCACCTGGCCAAGGCCGGCCACAACGTCACGGTCTACAACCGCACGCCGGCCAAGGCCGAAGCCTGGGTTGCCGAATTCGGCCCGCCGGGCCGCTACGCCGCCACGCCGCGCGACGCGGCCGCCGGCGCCGACATCGTGTTCAGCTGCGTGGGCAACGACGACGACCTGCGCTCCGTGGTGCTGGGCCCCAACGGCGCCTTCGCAAGCATGAAGAAGGGCGCCGTGTTCGTCGACCACACCACCGCGTCGGCCGACGTGGCGCGCGAACTGTCTAGCGCGGCCGAGGCGCTGGGCCTGCATTTCATCGACGCGCCGGTTTCCGGCGGCCAGGCGGGCGCACAGAACGGTGCGCTCACCGTGATGTGCGGCGGCGACAAGTCGAGCTTCGAGCGCGTCAAACCGGTAATCAACGCCTTTGCGCGCGCCGTCACGCTGCTGGGCGCCAGCGGCGCCGGCCAGCTCGCCAAAATGGTGAACCAGATTGCCATTGCGGGCCTGGTGCAGGGCCTCTCCGAAGCCATTGCCTTCGGCCAGCGCGCCGGCCTCGACATGAAGGCGGTGCTCGAAGTGATCGGCAAGGGCGCCGCGCAAAGCTGGCAAATGGACAACCGCGGCAAGACCATGATCGAAGGCAAGTTCGACTATGGCTTTGCCGTCGACTGGATGCGCAAGGACCTGGGCCTGGTGCTCGACGAAGCAAAGCGCAACGGATCGCGCGTGCCCGTGACCGCGTTGGTCGACCAGTTCTATGCCGACGTGCAGCAGGCCGGCGGCAGCCGCTGGGACACATCGAGCCTGATCATCCGGCTCAAATAAAAAAAAAGCCCGCGCAAGCGGGCTTTTTGTTTTCTGCCTGGCTGCGCTGGCGAATGATCAGCGCACGGGCGAGGTGGTTACGCTGCCCGGCTGGCCGGCCGGTGGCAGCGGTTCCATCGGCGGCAACGGCACACGCGAAGACGATGAAGAAGGCGCCGGAGCCACCGAGGTCGGTGCCGGCGCGGGAGCAGCGCCCGTGCCGCCGCGCTGGGCTTGGCTGGCCAGCTCGGCCTCGCTCACGATTTCGACCACGCGCACCACCTTTTGCACGCCCGAGATGCCGCGCGCGATCTCCGTCGCGCGGTCGGTTTCGCGGCGGGTGGCAATGCCCATCAGGTAGACCACGCCGCGTTCGGTCACCACTTTGAACGAGTTCGCGAAGATGTCCTTGGCGTCGAGCAGCGACGCCTTGATCTTGCCGCTGATGAACACGTCGTTCGAACGGTCCTGGAAGGTGCTGGACTGGCCGATGGTGAGCTCGTTGACCACCGAGCGCACGTTGTCCACGCGCTGCACCACTTCTTCGACGCGGCGGCGGTCGGCCTCGTTGCCCACGGCGCCCGTCAGCAGCACCTGGCGGTTGTAGCTGGTGACGCTCACGTACATGTTGTCGTTGGCAATCTCGCGCACGCGGGCGGCCGCGCGCAGTTCGATGCCCTGGTCGTCGAGCTGGGCTCCGGAGCTGCGGCGATCGGTCGCCACCATGCCCACGCCCATTGCCGCGGCGCCCCCCACCACGAGCGGCACGCAGCCGGAAAGCCCGGCAACCAGCACGGCTCCCGAGGCGAATGCAATGGCGAGGCGTTGGAATGGTGTCGTCGTCATGTGGAAGCTTCCTGTTCTCCGAGTAGCTGGGCATCCACACCGTCGCACAGGCAATGCAGCGCGAGCAGGTGGACTTCGTGGATGCGTGCCGCACGCTCGTGCGACACACCGATCTGAACGTCAGTTTCGCGCAGCGCGCGCCCGATGGCACCGCCGGTTCCGCTGCTGCCAGCAGCAGGCGAGGCCGGCTGGCCGATGCTGGCATTGCCGAGCAGGGCCACCACCGTCATGTCGCGCTCATGCGCAGCCAGCACCGCCGCGAGCACCGCAGCCGACTGCCCGCTGGCGCTGATTGCAAGCAGCACGTCGCCGGCCTGGCCGAGCGCACGCACCTGGCGGGCAAAACGGTCGGCGTCGATGGCGCCGGCGCTGTCGGCCAGGGGGTCGGTGCTGTCGCCGGGCAGCGCAATGGCGCCCAGCTCGGGGCGCTCGCGCTCGAAGCGGCCGACGAACTGCGCCGCGAACTGGGCCGCGAGCAGGCCCGACACGCCCGCACCGCAGGCCAGCACCTTGCCGCCGCTGGTCACGCATGCCAGGATGGCCTGCATTGCCTGCGATATGGGTTTGCTGAGGACTGGGCCGGCCTGGTACTTGAGGTCGGCGCTATCGATGAAGTGTTGCTGAATCCGTTGCTCGAGCATGGGGCGGGATGATACCGGGGGGCGTTGAAACAAGACGTTTGCGGTGTGGAGCCTTTGGCGGGCAATCAGTTCCCGCTCGGGCCGAGGGCGATGCTAGCCTGCGTCGAATGCTCCCTTCAGCCAGGTGATGCGCTCTTCGACCAGCACCACGTCGAAACGGCACGGCGGCAGCGTGCGCAGGCCGTTCAGATAGTGCCGCGCAGCGAAAACGATGCGCCGCTGCTTGATGCCCGTGATGCTGCCCCCGGCGCCGCCATGCGAGGCCGTGCTGCGCTGCCGAACCTCGACGAACACCAGCGTTGCGTCGCGCGGATCGCGCATGATCAGGTCGATCTCGCCGCCGCCGCGTCCGGGCGTTCGATAATTGCGTGCAACCAGCGCCAGGCCGGCATCCTGCAGATGGTCGAGCGCGGCGTCTTCCGCCGCATCGCCTCGATGCTTCGTCGTGATGGTCGTCATGCGTGCTCCCTGCCGGCTTTCTTTTTTTGTTTCTTCGGAGAAACCCATTGGCTTCACTCGCACCCGCTTCTTTTGGCGCCGCCCTTGCGGCCGCGCACGACGCCTCGGGTGCACAGCATTATCCGCAAGGCACGCTGTACGTGGTGGCCACGCCCATCGGCAACCTGGCCGACATCACGCTGCGCGCGCTGCATGTGCTGCAACTCGTCGACGTCATCGCCTGCGAGGACACGCGCCATACGCAAAGCCTGCTGCGTGCCTACGGCATCGACCGGCCGAATGCCCGGCTGCTCGCCGTGCACCAGCACAACGAGGCCGAGGCCGCGCAGGCCGTGGTCGCGCGGCTCGCCCAGGGTGAGCGCATCGCCTACGTGAGCGACGCCGGCACGCCCGGCGTGAGCGACCCCGGCGCCCGGCTGGTGGCGGCGGTGCGTGCAGCCGGACAGCGCGTGCTGCCCCTGCCGGGCGCGAGCAGCGTGACCACGCTGATCGGCGCGGCCGGGCTCGTTGCCGACGGCGGCGACGGCAACGCCAGCAGCGCCTTCGTGTTTGCGGGCTTCCTGCCGACGAAGGCGGGCGAACGCGACACCGCCGTGCAGGCGCTCGCGCAAGAGCCCCGCGCCGTGGTGCTGCTCGAGGCGCCGCACCGCATCGAAACCCTGGCCCGCGCGCTGGCCGCGCTGGGCGAGCGCCGCATCACCGTAGGGCGCGAGCTCACCAAGCAATTCGAAGAAATCGCGACCGTGCCGGCCAGCGCCCTGCCCGATTGGTTCGCCGCCGACCGCGACCGCACGCGCGGCGAGTTTGCGCTGGTGCTGCATCCTGTAGCCGTTGCGGGCAACGACGGCGCGGAAGGCGAGCGCGTGCTGCGGCTCCTGCTGGCCGAGCTGCCGGTGAAGACCGCCGTGCGCCTTGCGGCGGAGATCAGCGGCGCGCCGCGCAATGCGCTGTACGAGACGGCACTGCGCATTCGCAACGATGCCGGCTCGGCTGACGACGACGACGACGAATAAGCTCAGCCGTCCAGCTCCGCATAGCGCCTGAAGATCCCGTCTTCATTGAACGCGATGCGGCGCGGGCTTTGCAGGTAGTCGTGCACGCGCTGGCGGCGCTTGACGTTGTCGTGCAATTTCTCGACCTCCGGCGTGGCAGCCAAGGCCCGCGCGGTGGCCTTCGGAAATGCGTAGTGCAGGCCATCCACCAACTGGAAGAGCGACAGGTCGGCGTAGGTCAGCACGTCGCCCACAAGGTGCGAAGACCCCGCGGGATTGCGCTGCAGCACCCGCTCGAACCAGTTCAGGAACTTGGGAATGCGCTCTTCGCGGAAGGCTTGTGCGCGCTGCATGGCCGCGTCGCGCTGGTCTTCGTAGTAGGCCCCTGTGGAGATGGGGTGGTGGGTGTCGTGCGCCTCGGCCACCACGTCGGCGATGGTGAGCTGCAGCTGGTGCGTCCACAGGCCGTCGGATTCGCCGACACCTGCCAGGCCGAGCCGTGGTCCGAGGTAAAGCAGGATGGCGGCGGTCTGCCCGACAACGATGTCGCCGTCGATCAGGAACGGCGGCGCGAACGCCGGGCGCACGATCTCCGGGTCATCGAGCCGTTCGCCCAGCGCGGATTCGCCACCGCCCTTTGACTCGGGCAACCGCGCCACGTCCACATAGTCCGCACCGGCCGCCTCGAGCGCGAGCCGCACGAATTCGCCTCGGCCCTGGATGGTGGGCCAGTAATGAAGTTGGTACGTCATGCGGCCATGGTGTCAGGGTCTGCGCGACCCTGCAACCGGCCCGCTCTTAGCCCTTAGAGCCCCTCTGCGAGCTCGGTGGCCCTGCGTTTTGCCTCGGCTCTTGCGCCGGCATCGACCTCCGGGCCCCTCAGCGTCTTTTCGACGACGACCGAGCGCACCTCGCGTACACCGATGAACCGCAGCCACGTCTCGATGTAGGGCAACTGAAAGTCGAGCGCGTGCGCGGAGCCGTCTTTGCCCAGCGGGTAGTCCAGCCCGCGCGCGCAGACGACGGTCGCCATGCGGGTCTGGAGCATGCCCGAGAGGCCCGAAGAGTCGAAGCGGAACAGCACGTCCTTGTGCGAAACCACGTCGATCAGGTGCTTCAGCTTGTAGGGAATGCCAAAGTTCCAGAGCGGCATTGCAAGCACGATGTGGTCCGCGGCGTGGAAGGGCGCGGCAATGCGCCGCACTTCGTCCCACGCCGTTTGCTGGGCCGCGGTGAGCGGCACGCCGTTGATGCCGGCGTATTTGGCGTCGAGCATGTCTTGCGACAGCTCCGGAAGCTCCATCGTCCATGGGTTCAGGGTGGTTACGCGGCAGCCGGGGTGGACGCGCGTTACCTCGTCGATGAATGCCCCGGCGACCTCGATGCTGGCGGAGCGCGCAGCCCTCGGCGACGTCTCGATGTACAGAAGTTCTTTCATGGCATGCGGTGAGTGAATGGTTCAGGAAAGCCGAGGCTAGGCATCGCACCCAATGCACACAAGCAACATAATTTGCACCGATTCAGAACCAATTGCACTGAAACCCATGCTCGACTCCCAACAGCTGCGCGCCTTCGTCTCGGTTGCCGACCACGCCAGCGTGACGCGCGCGGCCGAAGCCATGCACCTGACCCAATCGGCCGTCAGCGCGCAGATCAAACGACTGGAGGAGCAGTTGGGTTGCCGCGTGTTCGACCGCACCACGCGCTCGCTGCAGCTCACAGCGCAAGGCAGCGTGCTGCTGAGCTATGCGAGGAGCATCCTCAGCCTGCAGCAGCAGGCCGTCTCCAGGCTCGCTGCGCCGCGCCATGCGCCGACGACGCTGCGCCTCGGGTGCTCGGAAGGGTTCCCCAGCGAGTGGTTGTTTGCCGCGCTCGCGAGCTTTCGCAGCCGCAGGCCGGACGTGCATGTGGAAGTCACCTGCGGCATCAGCACGATGCTTGCCAGGCAGGTGCGGGAACGCTCGCTGGATCTGATGGTCGGCACCGTCTGCGATGCCGGCAGCGACACCGAAACCCTCTGGATGGAACCGCTCGTCTGGGCTTTTTCAGAGAAGTCGCTGCTCGACCCCGAGGGGCCGATTCCGCTCGCCTTTCTTTCGGAGCCCTGCCCGTTCCGCGAAGCCGCGCTGGCATCACTGGCGGGCCATGGCGCGACCAACTGGCAGATCGTGCTGACCGCGCAGGGCTCGAGCGCGTTGGCGGCAGCGGCCGTTACCGGGCTGGCCATCACGGTGCTGACGCCCTCGGGCATGTCGCCGGGACTGAAGGCCATTCCGGCGGGAAGCTTTTTGCCGGCGCTGCCCCCGGCGCGGTTCGTGATTCAGCGCACCGGGAGCGGCATGGCGCCCGAGGCGCTGTCGGCGCTGGTTGATGAGGTTCGGGAGGCTTGCTTTCGATGGAGGGGGTCGCGTGCAGGAGCGGCCGGGGTATAGCGCCTCGCAAATCACCGGCTCCGATCTCGATCACCCGTCGCGCGAAGCCGCTGGCCGCGATCGACGCCTACGTGGTAAATGCTGGCCAACTCGCATGGTCGCCAGAAATCCAGGCCTTCCAACGCATTGGTGATGTCGACCTTCGCGAGCAGAGAGAATCCCAGGACCACCCCTTGCGCGAATGCCAGGATCAACGGCTCCGCGTGCTCGGTACTCCTCAAGCTGCCGCGGATCAGTTGGCCGCCAAGCTCCATGAGCTTCAGTGTGTGGGTAGATGCAGTTGCGGTACTTTCCTTCGGCACCCGCAGACACCAAAGCCTGGAACCGAGCGTCCACACCATGTGCCGCGGAACCTCGTCGCACCGCGCCTCTTCGATCGCGATCTGCCTTGCGCGGATTGCACAGAAGTTGCGATGGTCCCGGCCGTAGAAGAATTCAGCGAACTCATCGGCCTTTTTCTCCAGCGCGCGCTCGCCACGTGCCATGTTCTCTGTCGCCCTAAGGCCGGAGACATGCTCGACAAGGAAACCGAACTCATCGTCTGACATTCGGCGACCGGACGCGCGGCGGTCATACCAGACCGCTAGTTGGGCCAAGGTCTTGCATTCCGTGAAAGCCCTGTCGAAGGGCATATCAGGAGCGAGGCAAGCGAGCCGCTTGAGCTTGCCTTCAATCCGCTCCAGAGCAGCGTCCCGCCGCTCGGGCCACGCTCGAGAAAACTTCCCGCACCTCATTTCGAATCCCCCTGCCAATTATTGGTATCGCGTCGGTCAGTTGCCGCCGCGCAGGAAAGATCGTAACTTAAAAGATGCTTATAGACCGCGACTTTATGGACCGCCAACTTATGGACCGTGGAGTCTTGGACCTTCTAGGGCGACCATCGAGAAATGGCCCGAGTACCACCCCCACCAGAAGAAAGACACCCTGCGCTGGTGGCTTTTGGCCAGGCCGTGCGAAACCGGCGGAAGGCGATGAATTTTTCACAAGAGTCGTTCGCCGACGAGTGCGGAATCGACCGAAGCTACATGGGCGGCGTGGAACGCGGCGAACGCAACCTGGCCATGGTGAACATGATGAAAATCATCGACGCCCTGGGCGTCCAGCCCTCGGAGTTCTTCAAGGCACTAGATAAGCCCACCAAAAAGAACAAGTCTGCGTAGCGGTCCTGGGCTGCTCCAACTGCCGATCGGGGGAACAGTGCTGGGCGTCGGGCAATTCCACTCGAAGATCTCGAATCACCGCTGAGCCCTTGGCAGCAGTTGATCGAAACGGTTGGTGAGGAACAGCTTTCGCGCATGTTCAATGAGGCATGTGGCCGAGGTGCATGAGTGGCCGTGATCCATCTGTGCAGCGTCTGGGGACATTCACAATTGCAGATTGGCTGTCGGCTATTCGCCCATCGCGTCCATAGTTGGATCGGGCAGAGCTATATCGGCGAGGCCGTTCTGCTGGGCGCGCGCTCGATACAGCTGACGCTAGGCAAATGACCAGAGTAAAGCTTTAAGGCAAGCAGAGGCATCGGGGTTGAAGTGACGAGCCTTACCCCTGGCATTGACTACGCAGTTAGGGCTGCTTGGTTCCCCACCTGACCCGGTTGACCACTTCACCATGCAGGGAGGCCCGTCAGCACTTATTCCCTAAGGACACTTGCACTGCGTCAGGTGCGTCGAGCGCTCCGGGTTGACACAGAGCCCACAGTGCACTGGAGTACCCGATACTTCGTGCCGACATCCCGAGACACCGAACGGAATATGGACGCACAGCACACACATGCCAGAAACCTCTTGAAGCTGATACGCGACCGTGTTGAAGCGAAAGAGCCTCCGATCGTCGGGTACGCCGTAGCAGCGACGCTCATGGGTCTGAAGGGCGCAGCTTATGCTCGCATGATTGGTCAAGTCTGCTCGCGAATAGACGCGGCCTCCTTCGTAGCCGGCTGGCCAATGCTCGCGCTCCACATGGTGCGTAAGCCGGACGGTGGCCTGAACCCAGCTTCGTTTGAAGACCCCGGATGGATTCCATGGGAGCAGGAGTTCAAGAATGAGGCGCAAAGCCATCAATGGTCTGTTGAGCAAGTCGACGACGTGCTGAGCGCTCTGGATGGATTGCCCGATGAAGGCGCGTTAAGCATCTGGGTCGGTTACCTGAAACGCGAGTCCCAAAAGCCAGGCTTCATCCGATACAACCTGCATCGGAAGGTCAAGTCGTAGTGGCATGACTGACGTGTGCGGATGGCGAGCGCCCTCCGGTCTGCGCCTCGCAGCGACCATGTCAACCAGCACCGACACATCAACGGATTTGCAATCCGATGGCCCTGCGATGGCCTGCAGAGGGAGCGCAAGGCGTTTGGGGGGCCGGCACAGGTCGCACCATGCGCCGCGCTGCGGTAGCGGGGATCGCATAGCGCCTGCGCGCGGCCACGGACAGCCCGAACCTGCCAGGACTGCGAGCGCCGCCAGAGCTACGGGCGGGGCCACGGGGCGCCTCGATCGGACCGGGGTGCACCAGCAGTGGGCACGAATTTCGGGAAGTTTTTGTCGGTTTGGTCCGAAAGACTAGCTAGCCTCGATCATGGCTCGACACATTGCCGTCAGGTCGGCTAGGCTGGCGGCTCGAAAAATAACGAGGAGATCGGTCATGGCGGACAAGCGCATTCACCTGTTTGTGGACAACTCGAACGTGCTCATTGAAGGCCGGAGGCTGGCCTATGCCAAGCGGAACGCTGGCGGTCGTCGTGGCCCGCACTGCGATGCGAGCTATGAGATCGACTGGGGCAAGTTCCTTTACTTGGTTAAGAGTCGAGGCGACCGGCTGCTCTCCCGTGTCCCAACTCTTTATGGTTCGCGCCCGCCGCCCGACGATTCGGTGTGGGAGCAGATACGCAAGGAGGGGTTCGACGTACGTGTGTTTGACCGGAACATCCGCGACAAGGAAAAGGGCGTGGACATGGAGATGGGCATGGACGTCGTCGAGCGCTTCTTCGAGGTGAATCCGCCTGAACTCCTGGTCATCGCTGCCGGCGACGCTGACTTCAAGGGCATCGTTGAACGGGCAAAGAAGCGAGGATGGGAGGTCGAAGTTTGGTTCTGGGGCAACGCCGCTCATGAGATGCAAAAGGCCGCAACCTTCATCGACCTCGACGGAGCCTTCGACTACCTCCGCAAAGGCGGTGGAATCGCGCTGCCCCCCAAGCTTTAAGTCGCCCCAGCGTCCATGATTGCGACTGAGCAAGACGTCCCGTGAACAGCCTCTTTGATCAAGCCGAGGCTCTACAGAGTCTTTTGGTTTCCCATGCAACGGGCGGGAGCGAGGACGATGCCGAGTACATGCGCCTGCGCCAAGCCGTGCTATCGCACGCAGCACTTGAGCCACTCATTCCGAGGTTCCTGCGTACCTCCCGCAGCCTTGGTCAGTTCTGGCAGTTCATCAAGGGCAAGTACGGCACATATGCAGAGAGGCGGACCTACCTTTGGGACGAGTTCCGCCCCATCTTGGAGATACTTGAGCGAGGGGGCTTGTCGCCCTCAGATCAAGCAGTCACTGCGGCGATCAACAAATTCGATTCGGCTCATGTCCAAGCTGCTTGGGCCAAGGCATTAGATCGGCGAGCTTCCGATGCAGAAGGCGCGATCACCATGGCGCGCACTCTTCTCGAATCCGTGTGCAAACACATTCTGGAGGAGGCGCATACGAAGTACGACGACAGCCCCGACATCAACAAGCTCTACAGGCAGACGGCGGAGGTGCTGAAGCTCTCGCCGTCACAGCACACGGAGCAAGTCTTCAAGCAGATTCTGGGAGGCTGTACCGCCGTCGTAGAGGGTCTCGGCGCGCTTCGTAACCGGCTGAGTGACTCGCACGGCACCGGGAAGGTCGGCGTGAAGCCAGCGCCGAGGCACGCGGAACTCGCCGTCAACCTCGCAGGGGCGTTGGCGATCTATCTCCTCGCAACATGGGAGGCACGAGCAGCACCTTCGCAATGAAGGCTGCTCGCTGCGCCCGCTACATCGCTCAATTCAAGGGTTTACCACTGCAGCCGACGCAGACCGAGCGTTACAGGTCGCTAGATACTTCGGGCATGAAACCATCTGCAGCCTTGATCTGATCGCCTTCTAGGCGTAACGGCAAGACCGACTGCTGTCGTCCGGTCGTCCTCGACGCTCTGTGAGAATGTCGCGACTGTGTTCATTGCGCAGCAATGTGCATGGCGGCATGGGTGCACTTTGGGACAATCGGCTATGCCGAACCTTAATCACGCCCTGCTGCGCTATTTCCTGCCCCGTCTTCTCGCCCGCAACGCTGAAGCCACTGTCCCACGGAGCGGTCCAGAGGGAGCCAGGATCAACGCCTTTACAGTCAAGACGGGCGAGATGCCTCGGGCTCGATACGTGCTAACCGGTATGCGCGGCGAGCTTGTGACAGCCCTGGAGCATAGCGGCGAAGCGTATTCCGTTGACGCTGTGATTCCCATCGGGTCAATCGATCCGGAGGCGCTCAAGGTACGTCACTACTACGGCCTCGATACGGTTGACTACACGGGTATCTGGGCGGTGGCTTTGGGCCGTATCACTGCGTGGCCCTACGCCCGTATCAGCGCTGCTCGACTATGGAACCACATTGCTCAACACGTTTTCAATCGACGCACGCTCACAACGCGCCGCCGCAGCGAAATTCTTGCTGAGGTAGTGAGTCTCGTTGAGCAAGGGGAACCAGGGGTGAGCGCCATGGCACTTCTGAGTAACAGGTACGGGCATCGATGGGCGAGCCATCCGGATTGGGAACCGCTCAACAACGGAGTTGAATTCCATCTCGACATGCTCGTGGATTCGGGCGAGTTGCGCAAAGCAGGACATCGCTATACGCCGACCGGTTTAGCCCTTAAAGCGCTCGAAGAAACTCAGGAGCAGGAGCGCCGCCACAAGGCAAATCTTCGCCTGCAAAGTGCGCTGGCCGCCCTGACGCTCGTGGCTGCGGCGGCAGCCGCTGTGCAGGCAAATCTGGTCAAGGTTCCCACGATTCTTGACCTCACTGTTGACCATGCGCAACGCTGCGCGGCTGCCTCGCAACCTGCGAGCTGACAAGAAAACAGTGGCTCCGGAATTCATGCATCCGTTCAAAGACGGGCGCGCGAACACTCGGGCTCATTTCGAGAAATACGCGCCATGGGTCGAAGATGTGTCAAGGCTGCCTCGGGAACTCGAGGGATGGCGGCGACCGGCGTGTTTCGCCTAGCATCGAGTTCATGAGTTCAAAGAGAAAAATCGAGGAAGCCGCTTTCTTCATCGAACTACTGCATGCTTTGCAGGAGCGTTCGGAGCCGCTGACTCACCTGGATGATGTAGATGCGGAAGCCTCATTCCTTTATGCAGCGATCCTCAATGCCTTCTATTCAACCGTGGAGACGATGACTCATGAGGGCATCGATACCAAGTCTTTCAGAGCCAAGTATCCGGAGATTTACGCGTTTGGCTCCAAGGGCGGAGAGAGAGCAAAGACTGTTCACTTGGGGCATACGGAGGTAGCTCCAACTAGCTATCAACCTTCGACTACGCTTGTTTTCCGCCGACCCGCCCGCCTAGTCGAAGAACGCGAACTCGCAACGCCTGCGCCACGAAATTCGTTGATCTTTAAGAAGGAGTTCTACTTTTATGTGGAGTTGGCCGGTCAGAACGTCCATGCGCTGCAGTTCTGTGAGGAACACATGGGTGAGCTTTGGGCATTCCACGTTGCGCAATCGACATAGGGCGGCTCGGGGGCCGAGGACTAGATGTGAAGCTTCAATAGGTTGTATCCGGTGTTCATCCGGATTGGGTTTGAGAGACTGGAAGTCGCCAAACACCCAATCCACTCAGGACGCCCAACC
>NZ_JBEPKJ010000018.1:0-112789 GCF_040544635.1 Variovorax paradoxus | reverse complement strand
ACGGTCTGCTCGCCCGCGAGCACGGGCGACAAGAGGATGCGGTTGTAGTTGGGGTGCGGCTCGGCACCGAAGACGGTGATGTCGTACATGTCCGGCGCGAGCTTCAGGAGCTCCTCCAGCGTGCGCACGCCGGCCATGCCGTTGCCGACCATCACGAGCTTGAGTTTCTTCATGGGGTGGGGCCTTTCAACGAATCAAGCAAAGGAAGCATGCGGTGCGCATGGAATGCGCGTGGAAAGCACGTGGAGAATGGCGCCATGAGCTTTGAAGTGGACATCGGCTACAGCAGCCAGCGCGGACCGCGCGAAGTGAACGAAGACTTTGCCGGCGCCGTGAACGCACCGCCGGGCGACGAGTCGCGTGGCCTCATTGCGGCCATTGCCGACGGTGTGTCCACGGGCGGCCGGGGCCTGGAGGCGGCGCAGACCACGGTCATGGGCCTCCTGGCCGACTACTTCGCCACGCCCGACACCTGGGAGCCGACCGCCGCGCTCGACCGCCTGGTCGCGGCGCAGAACGCCTGGCTCGCCGATCACAACCGGCGCCGCCAGGGCAGCGCGACAGCGCTCACCACGTTGACAGCGCTGGTGCTGCACGGCCAGAGCTACACGCTCGCGCATGTGGGCGACACGCGCGCATGGCGCGTACGCGCCGACGGCGAGCCGGCCATGCCGCTGACCCAGGACCACGCCTTCGAGCATCCCGACATGCGCAGCCGGCTGACGCGCGCCATCGGCCTGGACGACCAGGTGCGTGTCGACTATGCGCAGGGCGACGTGCGCGTGGGAGACTGCTTCGTGCTCACCTCCGACGGCGTGCACGGCGTGCTCAAGCCGCAGCGCCTGGCCGCACTCGCGCTGCAGGGCAGTGCCGAGCAGGCGAGCGAGGCGCTGGTGAACGCCGCCCTCGAGGCCGGCACGCGCGACAACGCGACCGCACTGGTCATTCGCGTCGTCGGCCTGGACCCGCGGCAGCTGGACGACGAGCTCGGCGACGGCCGCCGCCTGGCGCCTCCGCCCCTGTTGAAGGTAGGCGACGCGCTCGACGGCTACGTCGTCACCGCGCTGGTGGCCGACACCGGCGTGCATCTGCTCTACCAGGCGCGCAATGCCGCCACGCGGGAACTGGTGGCGCTCAAGACGCTGCATCCCTCGCGTGCCAGCGATCCGCAGGAGCGCGCGATGCTCGCGCACGAAGCCTGGCTGGGCCAGCGCGTGGGCAGCGGTGGATTCGTGCGCGTGCACGAGCGCGCCGAAAACGCCAGCACGCTCTACATCGTGTTCGATTGGCACGGCGGACGCACGCTGGAGCAGATGCGCAAATCCGGAGCGCGCGGTGCGGTGGCCGAGGTGGTCACCGCCGCCATCGACGTGACAAAGGCGCTCGGCCGGCTGCATCGCCACGGCGTCGTGCACCGCGACATCAAGCCCGGCAACCTGCACCTGGGCGAAGACGGCCGATGGCGCATCCTCGACCTCGGCGTGGCCCTGTCCGGGCGCGAAGGAGCGGCCCAGCGCGAGCTGCATGCCGGTACGCCCAGCTACATCAATCCCGAGCAATGGGAGGGCGCCCATGCCGACACCGGCAGCGACCTGTTCGCGCTCGGCGTCACGCTGTACCAGTGGCTCGGCGGGCATCTGCCCTACGGCGAGATCGAGCCCTACCAGGTGGCGCGCTATCGGCGCGACCCGGCCGCGCTCTCGCGGCTGAGGCCCGATGTGCCCGTGTGGCTCGACCACCTGGTGCGCAAGGCGGTTGCCCGCGACCCGCGGGAGCGCTTCGAAACCGCCGAGGAAATGCTGCTTGCCCTCGAGCGGGGCGCTTCCCGTCCCGTCGGTGCGCCGCCCGCCACGCCGCTGATCCGCCGCGACCCGGTTGCGCTCTACAAGATCGCGCTCGCCGTGTCGTTGCTGTTCAACGCACTGCTCGTGGTGTGGCTGCTTTTTCTGCCACGCTGACGGCGAACGGGAAAGGGTCATGGCCGCGTTGCCTTCGGTGGAGCGGTGTACTTGACCGGAGCCGGTGAGGGCGATGTGCGTGCGCGGCCGCCTTTTTCGGCCCAGGTGCGGGTCCAGCGGATCTGCATCACGCGCATCACGCCCAGCATGACCAGAGACAGCACGCCGAAGAACACAAAGCCCCAGACGTAGCTGCCCAGGTACTGCTTCGACAGGCCCATGGCGTTGGGCACGAGGCCGCCGCCCAGCGCGCCGATTTCGCCGATCATCGAACCGGCCACCGCAGTGCTGGTGGGCCAGCGCAGCGGCACCAGCTGGAACAGCGCGCCGTTGCCCGCGCCCAGCGCGGCAAAGCACAAGATCAACAGCAGCGTGGTGAGTGCAAGAGAAGACGACGAGATGCCCACCAGCACCAGCCCGACGGCCACCACCAGCAGCACCACCGTGAGCGTGTTCACGCCGCCCCAGCGGTCGGAGATCCAGCCGCCGACGATGCGCACCGCCGCGCCCATGAAGGCGGCCAGCATGGTGAGTTGTCCGGCCTGCACCTTGCTCACGCCGAACTGGTCGTAGTAGTAAGAGGGCAGGAAGGTGATGAGGCCGATGAAGCCGCCGAAGGTCACGCCGTAGATCAGGCTGAACACCCAGCCGTCTTTTTCGAACAGGCAGGCGATGTGCTCGCGGAGGCTCGCGTGGCTGTCGACGTCGGGCGGCTCCTTGGCGAACAGCACCATCACGACCATCGGCACCAGAATGGCGGCGGCCGCCACGGCATACACCGCCTGCCAGCCGAGCCATTGCGCAAGCGGCGGCGCCACCAGTACCGACACGGCCGTGCCGACGTTGCCGGCACCCACCAGGCCCATCGCCAGGCCCTTGTGCTGCGGCGGGAACCAGCCCGATCCGAGCGACAGCGCCACGCCGAAGCTGGCGCCGGCAATGCCCAGCAGCACGCCCATGGCCAGCAGGTCGTTGAAGCTCTTCACGAAGAAGAAGCCGAACAGCATCGCAACCGCGATCAGGCCCATTTCGACCAGCGTGGCGTTCTTGCGGCCGATGTATTGCGAGAGGATGCCCAGCGGAAAGCGCATGAGCGCGCCCGCGATGATGGGCACAGACAGCATCAGGCCCTTCTGCGCGGGCGAAAGATCGAAGGTTTCCCCGATGAACGGCGCCATGGCGCCGTTGAGCACCCAGATGCAGCAGGAGAACGAGAAGTACAGAAAGGCCGCGAACAGCGTCGGGCCGTGGCCTGAGTGCAAGAAGGTCCTGAAACTGGACATGGCGTTCAATCGTGCGAAATGCCGCGGCGCAGCCGTGGGAGGGCCGAGTCGACGGACGGGGTTGGGAAGGAATGCCGCCAGCGGACGCTGTCGGCGTGGGGGTGCTTCCCGGCCATTGCGCAGCCAGGACGGATGCAGGAGCCTGCAGCCTCACCAAAGCGGTGCTTCGTTACACCGCACCCGTATCGATGCAAGAGGCGTGCCTGCGCAAATGCGCGGGCGTGGCCTATGCTTGCCGTGCCTTCAACCGCTTTGCCATGATGTCCCTTCTTGTCGTTCTGCCCAATGAATTCGCTGAGCCCGCGCCGTTGCCGGAGCAACTCCAGCAGGCGCTGGCGGGTGCCGGCGCAACCGCCGGCGAGCGGGCCACCTGCCACACGCTGGTGCAGCGGGTGAGCGCGCTCGCACCGCAACAGGTGCTGGTCTGGCTGCCCGAACCGGCGTCGGCGCAACAGCTGCAGGCGCTGCTCGATGCTCTTGGCGAATGGAAGGGCGCTCCCCCTTGCGCGCTGAGCCTCGTCAGCGCGCCGCTGGACAGTGCTCGGCACGAAGCGCTGGTGGCGCTCGGCGTGCATGCGTGGCTGCCGCTCGAGGCTTGCGATGGCGCCTCGCTTTCCGCGCTGACGGTCCTGGCGCAAGCCCGCCGGGAACGCGAGGACGCGTTGCGCACTGAACTCGACGGCCTGCGCACGCGCATGGACGAACGCAAATGGGTCGATCGCGCCAAGGGTCTTCTGATGTCTTCCCGCGGCATCGGCGAAGACGAAGCCTTCGGCTTGCTGCGCGGCGCTGCCATGCACGCCAACCTGCGGCTGGGCGAGGTGTCGCGCTCGGTGATCGAGGCCGCGCAGTGGGCCGATGCCATCAACCGTGCCGGGCAATTGCGCATGCTGTCGCAGCGGCTGGTGCGGATTGCGGCGCAAATGCTTGCCGGCATCGACGTGCAGCGCGCGCGCGTCTTGCGCACGCAGTCGGTCGAGCGGGTGCAGCAGAACCTGGATCATCTGGCCACCCTAGAACTGGGCGCTCCCGGCGCGGGCGCGCTGGGCGATGTGCAGACCGCCTGGAGCGGGCTTGCCGTCGCGCTGGCGGCGCGAGCGGTGCCGCAGGCGCTGGCCGACATCGACAAGCTCGGCGACGATTTGCTGGGCGCGGCCGAGGCACTGACCGATGCGCTGGAAGCATCCGGCGCGCGGCGTGCGCTGCGCATCGTCAACATCTGCGGGCGGCAGCGGATGCGCGCACAGCGCCTGGCCAAGGACGCGTTGCTGGCTTCGGCGCTCGCGGCAGGGCCTTCGCGCGAACGGCTGCTGCCGACCATGAACGAGTTCGAGGCCGCGCTGCTGGAACTGGAACGCGCGCCCCTCAGTTCACCCGAGATTCGCGCCGCATTGGCAACCGCGCGGGACGAGTGGCTGCGCCTGGTGGGCGGCGTGCAGGCGCTCGAGAGCCCCGAGGGCCGCGCAACGCTGGTGCGGTCCAGCGAAGCGCTGGTCGATACCTTCGAGCGCCTCACAGCCTGGTACGAGCACAGCCTGCAAGTCATCATGTCCTGACTCCGGTTGTGCCGTGCCGGCGGTGTCAGGCCGCAACCTTCTCCACGTGCGCCTGGCGCGTGTAGAGAAAATCGATCACGGCCTTGCGGGCGTGCACATAGGTCGGGTCTTCGGCCAGTTCGACGCGGTTGCGCGGACGTGCGATGTCGACCTTCAGAACTTCGCCGATGGTGGCAGCCGGGCCGTTGGTGAGCATCACGATGCGGTCGCTCAGCAGCACCGCCTCGTCGACGTCGTGCGTGACCATGACGACAGTGCTCTGGGTCTTCTGCACGATGCCGAGCAGTTCGTCCTGCAGCTTGGCGCGCGTGAGTGCGTCCAGGGCGCCGAAGGGTTCGTCCATCAGCAGCACCTTGGGTTCCATGGAGAGCGCGCGTGCAATGCCCACGCGCTGCTTCATGCCGCCCGAGATTTCGCCGGGGCGCTTTTGCGCGGCGGGCGTGAGGCCGACCATCGCGAGCGCCGCATCGGTGCGTGCGCGCAGTTGCGCCTTGTTTTCGGTGGCGGCGAAAACGCGCTCGACCGCGAGGTACACGTTCTCGAAGCAGGTGAGCCAGGGCAGCAGCGAGTGGTTCTGGAAGACCACCGCGCGCTCCGGGCCCGGGCCCTTGATTTCACGGTTGGCGCAGAGCAGCACGCCCTGCGTGGGCGTGGTCAGGCCGGCGATGAGATTCAGCAGCGTCGACTTGCCGCAGCCCGAGTGGCCGATGAGCGTGACGAACTCGCCCTTGGCCACGTTCAGGTTGACGCCCTGCAATGCAAGGAAGCTGCCCTTGGCGGTCTTGAAGCGCTGCTCGACGTTGTGGATCTCGATGTACTTGGAATCATCATTCATGACTTCACCTCTTCGAACGTGAACGCGGTAGCAAGCTTGATGAGCGCGAACTCCAGCACCAGGCCGACGATGCCGATGACGAAGATCGCGATGATGATGTTGGCGACGTTGAGGTTGTTCCACTCGTCCCACACCCAGAAGCCGATGCCGACGCCGCCGGTGAGCATTTCGGCCGCGACGATCACCAGCCAGGCGGTGCCCACCGCCAGGCGAACGCCGGTCAGCATGTAGGGCAGCACGGCGGGGAACAGGATCTTGGTGAAGATCTTCCATTCGCTGAGGTTCAGCACCTTGGCCACGTTCATGTAGTCGCTTGGCACGCGCTGCACGCCCACGGCAGTGTTGATCACCATCGGCCAGATCGAGCAGATGAAGATGGTCCAGATGGCGGCCGGGTTGGCGCCCTTGAACACCAGCAGGCCGATCGGCAGCCAGGCCAGCGGCGACACGGGGCGCAGCAGGCTGATCAGCGGGTTGAACATGCGCGAGAGAAACTCGAAGCGGCCGATGGCAAAGCCCGCCGGAATGCCGACGGCGGCCGCGAGACCGAAGCCCAATGCCACGCGCTGCAGCGACGAGAGCACGTTCCAGCCCACGCCCTGGTCGTTCGGGCCCTTGCTGTAGAACGGATCGCTGAACACCGTGAGCGCCTGCTGCCAGGTGGCAAGCGGCGACGGAAAGCCGGTGGTGCTCTTCATGGCGACCAGCTCCCAGACCAGCACCAGCAGGCCGAAGCCCGCGAGCGGCGGCAGCACGCGCATCCAGAAGGCGCGCAGGTCGATGGGCGAGCGTGACTTTTGCTCCCGTTCCTTTTTAGGAAGCGGGGTGGGAAGGGTGGCCGCTTCGGCGCGGGCAGCACCCTCACCCCGGGCCTCTCCCGCACGCGGTAGAGGAAGAGATGCGTCCATCGGCGAATGAAATACAGCGCTGACCATGGTGTGTTTCTCCTCAGGCGTCTCAGACGTGGATCTTGAAAGAGTCGGCATATTTCTTTGGGTCCTTGCCGTCCCACACGGAGCCGTCGAACAGCTTGCTGGTGCGCAGCACGTCCTTGGGCACAGGCGTTTGCGTGGCGGCTGCGGCCTGCTTGTAGATGTCGATGCGGTTGATCTCGGTGGCCACCTTCAGGTAGTCCGGATGCTCCTTCAGCAAACCCCAGCGCTTGTGCTGCGTGAGGAACCACATGCCGTCCGACAGGTACGGGAAGCTCACGGCGCCGCCGTTGTAGAACTTCATGTGGTTGGGGTCGTCCCAGCTCTTGCCCATGCCGTTGATGTAGCGGCCCAGGATGCGCTGGTTGATGGCGTCCACGCTGGTGTTCACGTAGCTCTTGTCTGCAATGGTCTCGGCCATCTTGTTCTTGTTCTGCAGGCCCGTGTCGATCCACTTGCCGGCTTCGATGATGGCCGCGGTCACGGCGCGCGCGGTGTTGGGGTACTTCTTGACGAAGTCGCCCGTGGTCCCGAGCACTTTTTCCGGATGGTCTTTCCAGATGTCCTGCGTCGTGATGGCTGTCACGCCGATGCCGTCCATGATCGCGCGCTGGCCCCAGGGCTCGCCCACGCAGTAGCCGTCCATGTTGCCCACGCGCATGTTGGCCACCATCTGCGGAGGCGGCACGGTGATGTTCTTGACGTCCTTGAACGGGTCGATGCCGGCCGAGGCCAGCCAGTAATAGAGCCACATCGCGTGGGTGCCCGTGGGGAAGGTCTGGGCAAAGGTGTATTCGCGCTTTTCGGTGGCGATGAGCTTGGCGAGCGAGGCCGCGTCCACCGCGCCCTTGTCGGCGAGCTTCTTCGACAGCGTGATGGCCTGGCCGTTGTTGTTGAGGGTCATGAGCACGGCCATGTCCTTCTTCGGGCCGCTCAGGCCCAGGTGCATGCCGTAGACCAGGCCGTAGAGCACGTGCGCCATGTCCAGATCGCCGTTGGAGAGCTTGTCGCGCACGCCGGCCCAACTGGCTTCCTTGCTGGGCACGATCTTCACGCCGTACTTCTTGTCGATGCCGAGCACCGAGGCCATCACCACGCTGGCGCAGTCGGTCAACGGGATGAAGCCGATCTTCACTTCTTCCTTTTCCGGCTTGTCGGAGCCCTGGGCCCAGACGGCGGCGCGCAGGGCGGGATCGATTCCCACAGCGCCAATGGCGGCGGCTTGCAGTACGCGGCGGCGGCTGAGGCGGGTTTTCAGCAGGTCGGTCATGTGACGGGCTCCGGTTGAAGAACAACAACAAAAAAGGAAGACAAAAAACAAAAAGGCGTCCCGCACCGCGCAGGGGCTGCTCGAAAACGAGCCCTTGCGGGATGGGGGACGCCTTTGTCCGATTTCGGTGGGCAACACCCGCCGTTGGGTGCTGCCTGCCTGGGACCCGTGGGTCCATGTACTACTTCAGCAAACTGTGTGCCAGCTTTGTTTGCCGCCGTTTGCTATCAAATAGGCAGCAAAAGAGCCACTGGCCGTGTGCGTGCAAGGTCTCCAGGGCGAAAAGTCAGGGTCATGCACGATTGTTGTGCGCCGCACCATTTCGAACGCCCGCAAGCTGCAGTCAGCGTCGGGATGTCGCCTCGATGGGCAGGTAGTCGGCCATGGCGAGCATCGACTCGGCCACGTCGACGAGCCGGCGCTTCTGGTTCATGGCGGTCTGCAGCAGCATCTTGTGTGCTTCGTTCTCGCTCATTCGGCGATGCGCCATCAGCAGGCCCTTGGCGCGTTCGACCAGCTTGCGCTCGTGGAGCGAAGCGCGAACGGTTTCGAGCTCTTCGCTCATGGCCTGCAGCCGGTGCGACTGCTCTTGCACCATGTCGAGCACCGAACGCTCGAGGTGCCGGCCGTACTGGGCCGGCGCCGTGGCCTCCGAGCCCGTGTCGTCGAAGAAGAGGGCGCCCTCGGCTTGCGGCGCGAGCGTGCCGAGTACTTGCTGGTATTTCTGCAGTTCGCCGCGCGCCTGCGCGATCTTGCGGGCGCAGAGTTCGCGCAGGTCTTCGGCCAGCCGGTGTTCGACGGTCTTCATGGCGTCGATTCGGCGGGTGCAGCAGTCGAACCAGTCCTGGCTGAGCCGGGGATCGGGCGCGGCCGCCGAAGCTGCCTGGGCCGAGGTCACGCTCATGCGGCGCAGGCGTTCGATCTCGGCCATGACGGCGTCGGACTGGCTCTGGTGCCAAAGCGCGAGCACGCCGCTGCTCGAGAAATCGATGAACACCTGGAAGCAGCGCTCCTGCAGCTCGATGAGATGCAGCCATTGCTGGCGCTGCGCCTCGTCGCTGCGCCCCAGCGCCAGCGACGCGGCGCCGAAAGCACGTTCCTGCCCGGCGAATTCCTTGCCCTGCATGAAATTGAACATCGCGACGAGGAGGCGCGAGATTTCCGGATCGGTGGCGCCGTCGGCCGCTTCGAACACCACCGCCAGCAAGCCGGCGACGAGCTTCGCGAAGGCGGCGGTGGCCTGCGCGGGCGTCAATTCGAGCGCGCCGACGCGGCGGCGCAGCGCGGGCAGGCCGTCGAGTCCGGGAAGCACCCAGGCAATGCGGCTGAAGAGGCGGGCGCTGTTGCCCGCGGTGGCTCCCAGGCGGCCTTCGGTTTCGAGCTGGTCGAAGCTGGCGCGCACCTCTTCTTCGAGCGCCAGGCATTCGGCGATCTGCGGATCGCGCTGGTCGGCGAAGCGGACCCCGCGCGAGGCGAGAAACACGTTCGACATGCCGCGCTCCCGCTGCAGCGCATGGACGAGGCGCGCAATCAGCCCGACCAGGTCGCTGGTGCGCGCGAGCTGGTCCAGCTCGTCGATTTCGCACTTTCTGGCGGCGATCAGAAAACTCAGTCCGGATTTCATGGTGGGGAAGGGGAGGCAAAGGCCTGCTGCAACATCCGTGCCGCACGGGCATTCGGCGCCGCCTACACTCCTGCGATGCTTCTTCTGGGAATCGAATCCTCCTGCGATGAAACCGGCGTGGCGCTGGTCGAATCGCACGGCGACGCGCTGCCGCTGCTGCGTTCGCACGCGCTGCACAGCCAGATCGCCATGCACCAGGCCTATGGCGGCGTGGTGCCCGAGCTCGCCAGCCGCGACCACATCCGCCGCGTGCTGCCGCTGACCGAAGCCGTGATGGCGGAGGCGGGGCGTTCGCTGGCCGAAATCGACGTGGTCGCCTATACGCGCGGCCCGGGTCTTGCCGGGGCCTTGCTGGTGGGCGCGGGCGTGGCCTGCGCATTGGGTGCGGCGCTCGGCAAGCCGGTGCTCGGGGTGCATCACCTCGAAGGGCACCTGCTGTCGCCCTTCCTGAGCGCGGATCCGCCGGAGTTTCCGTTCGTGGCGCTGCTGGTGTCGGGCGGCCATACGCAGCTGATGCGGGTCGACGGCGTGGGGCATTACGAGCTCCTGGGCGAAACCATCGACGACGCGGCCGGCGAGGCTTTCGACAAGAGCGCCAAGCTCATGGGCTTGCCCTATCCGGGCGGTCCCTGGCTGGCCAAGCTGGCGGAAGAGGGCAATGCCACGGCCTTCAAGCTGCCGAGGCCGCTCCTGCACAGCGGCGACCTGGATTTTTCATTCGCGGGGCTGAAGACGGCGGTGCTGACGCAGGCCAAGAAGCTCGGGGCCGAACTCGAGGCCAACAAGGCCGACCTGGCGGCTTCCACGCAGGCCGCGATCGTCGAGGTGCTGCTGAAGAAGTCGCTTGCTGCGCTCGAGCAGACCGGCCTCAAGCGGCTCGTCGTCGCCGGCGGCGTGGGCGCGAATCGAAGCCTGAGGGAGCAACTGAACGCCGCCTGCGCCAGGCGCGGCGTGCGCGTGCACTACCCCGAGCTGCACCTGTGCACCGACAACGGCGCGATGATTGCAATGGCGGCCGCCATGCGGCTGCAGTCAGGGCTGGCGCAAGCCAGCGAACGCTATGCCTTCGACGTCAAGCCGCGATGGCCCATGGCTTCGCTGATGACGTCATCCGAGACGCCGCGGCCGGTGCCCGCGTAGCCGACGACGGGCGCGAGCGGCCGAGCGACGGCAGCGGCAGCACGTCGAGCACATTGCGCCATAGCTGGCGCCACTGCGGCCAGTCGTGGCCGCCCTCCGTGGTGAAGACGCGGCCTTCGGGCAGCGCATCGGCCAGCAGTTTGTGGTTGCTGGCAAAGCGGTCGCTGAGGCCGAACCCGAGGTAGAGCGGCGGGAGGGCCCGGGATTGCTGTGGTTCCAGGTATTGCTGGAACCAGGGCCAGAGCTTGCGGTCGACTTCCTCGTCCGGCTGGGGGCCGGTGGGGGCCTGCCAGGTGCGCAGGCCGCCGGCCTTGAGAATCTCGGCGCCGAGGACGCGCCGCCCCAGGTAGGGCGCAAGTGCGACGATGCCGTCGACCGACCCTGGCCTGGAGAGTTCATGGACCAGCGCACCGAAGCCGCCGATGGAAATGCCCACGAGCCAGATCGACTTGTAGCCCTTGGCCCGCTGCGGTTCGATGACGTCCGCATGCAGGCGCTCGCTGAGCGTCTGGTCGTAGTAGTAGGAAACGTCCGCGTCCACCAGCAGTGAATCGGCGGCCAGGTGGCGCTCCTGCACGGCGCTGATGAAACCTTCGCGTTCGAACTCGTCGGGTTTCAGGTAGGCGCCGGGGAGGAAGACCAGGAGCGTATCGGACCGTTCATCGGCATTGGCTGACTTGAGGTGCGTGATCATGGTGTGCCTTTGAGGGCACCCGAATCCGCACCGTCAGGGATTCGGTGCGTTTGCGAGACGCCCACGAAAAAGAAAGAAGAAAAATGTGAAAACGTCACATGATTTGACGTTATTCACTGTCCTATTGTGATTAAAGAGCGTCTTCAAAGTCAAAAACAATAGTTAACGACACTTTCCTCTTGTGGGCTTTGCAAAAAATCAACTGATTTGCAGTTCCGAGACCTGGCTGACCGGCACTTTTTTGCCGAGCTTCAGCGTGAGTACGCCGTTCTCGAGCCTGGCTTCGCTGGTGCCCACGTCGATGTCTTGCGGCAGCTCGTAGGCGGCCTTGAACTGGCGCTTGGCTTCGGCCTTGCTGTCGATACGGACCACGGCGCCTTCGATGCCGATGGTGAGGTCTTCGCGAGAAAGGCCCGGTACATCGACGGAGAGGGTCCAGCTCTTGTCGTCCTGTTCTACAAGCGGCGAGCGGTGTGCGCCGGTGAAGGCTTCGTTGACGAAGCGCTCGAAGGCGCGGTCGTACGAACGGGGAGCAAAGCGGGCGGTGCGAAGGGTGGGTGCAAAAAACATGAAAGACTCCTGAATGAACACAATGGGGACAAGGAATGTGTGTCCCTTACACTGCGCGGCCATTCAATCCTGAGTGCCGCTTGACACCACATCTAGGCGCGGCCGCACCCGTTTCAAGACAATGAATCCCCCCTTTATTTGGCGTCGCAAGGCCTTGAAATTTGCGGCGCTGGCGCTATGCGCAGCCCCCTTCGCCGCGCAAGCGCAACCGCAGACGCCGCCCGCGCCCATTCGCCTCGCGTTGATCGAAAGCATGAGCGGCCCCTTCGCCAACACCGGCGAAGCGGTGTTTCGCAATCTGCTGTGGGCCGTGGAACGCGTGAACGCGCGCGGCGGCGTCAAGCTGCCGGGCGTGCCAGGCGGCGCGCGGCCGCTGCAACTCGACCGCTACGACAGCAAGGGGCAGAACGAAGAAGCGCTGTCGGCATTGCGCGCGGCCATGGACGACGGTGCGCGCATCGTGCTGCAGGGCAACTCGTCGGCCACGGCGGCGGCGCTGGTCGATGCCATCGAGAAGAACAACGAGCGCGATCCGTCGCGGCGTGTGATCTTCCTCAACTACGCGGCGGTCGATCCGGTGCTCACCAACGAGCGCTGCAGCTTCTGGCACTTTCGCTTCGATGCGCATGCCGACATGCGCGTGGCCGCGCTGATGGAAGTGGTGAAGGACGACGCAACGCTCAAGCGCGCGTACCTCATCGGGCAGGACTACAGCTTCGGGCAGTCGGTGCTGCGCGAATCGAAACGCCTGCTGGGCGTGCAGCGGCCCGATGTGGAAATCGTCGGGGACGAGCTGCACCCGATGGGCAAGGTGAAGGACTTCGCGCCCTACGCCAGCAAGATCATTGCGAGCGGCGCGCAGGCGGTGTTCACCGGCAACTGGGGCAACGACCTCACGCTGCTGGTGAAGGCGGCGCGCGAGGCCGGCTTCAACGGCACCTTCTATACCTTCTATGGCAACGCGCTCGGCGCGCCCGCGGCCATCGGCGATGCCGGCATCGGCCGCGTGATTGCCGTGGCCGACTGGCTGCCCAACGTGCAGACCGCGCAGTCGGAGGCGTTCTATCGCGCCTTCCGCGCGCGTTTTCCGAAGCCGGCCGACGACTACGTGCACATGCGCATGCAGTTGCTCGTGGAGTCGCTGGCGCAATCGATCGAACGCGCGGGCAGTGTCGATGCGGTGGCTGTGGCGCGTGCGCTCGAGCAAGCCGACGTGAGCCTGTACGGGCAGCGCGGCCGCATGCGCGCGGCGGACCATCAGTTCCAGCAGCAGCTCGTGGTCGGCGTGATGGACAAGCAGGGCAAGCCGGGCGTGCAGTTCGATGTCGAAGGTTCGGGCTACGGCTTTCGCGTGATCAAGACCATTGCCCCCGAACGCGCCGAGCTGCCGACCACCTGCAAAATGAAAAGAATCTAGAAAGCCAAGACATGCGTGAAGCCATCCACAACCTCGAAGCCTCCAAGATCCGCGAGGTTGCCAATGCCGGGCTCGGCCGCGATGACGTGCTCGCCTTCTGGTTCGGCGAAAGCGACGAGGTCACGCCCGAGGTGATCCGCCAGGCGGCCATCGACTCCCTGCAGCGCGGCGAAACCTTCTACGCGCACAACCTCGGCCTGCCGGAGCTGCGCGAGGCGATCGCCGGCTACACCAGCAAGCTGCATCCCAAGGTCGATGCTTCGCGCATCGCCGTGACCTCCGGCGGCGTCAGCGCGCTGATGCTCGCGGTGCAGGCGCTGGTCGATGCGGGCGATGAGGTCGTCGCGGTCACCCCCGTGTGGCCCAACCTCACGGCGCAGCCGGCAATTCTGGGCGCCAAGGTGCGCACGGTGTCGCTGGTGCCCGCGAATGGGCAGTGGACGCTCGATCTGGCCGCGCTGCGCAAGGCGGTCACGCCGAAGACCAAGCTGCTGATCGTCAACGCGCCCAACAACCCGACCGGCTGGACCATGACGCGTGAAGAGCAGCAGGCCGTGCTCGACCACTGCCGCGAAACCGGCACCTGGATCCTGGCCGACGAGGTGTACGAGCGCCTGTATTTCGAGCCCACGCCCAGCGGTTGCGCGCCGAGCTTTCTCGACATTTCGAGGCCCGACGACCGGCTGGTGGTGACGCACAGCTTCTCGAAGAGCTTTCTCATGACCGGCTGGCGCCTTGGGTGGCTCGTGCTGCCGCCCGCGATGGTCGAGGGCATCGGCAAGCTGATCGAGTTCAACACCTCCTGTGCCAGCGTCTTTACCCAGCGCGCCGCCGTTGCGGCCATCGAGCACACCGCGGAGATCACGCCCCGCGTGGTGGCCCATCTGAAAGAGTGCCGCGACACCCTGGTGCCGCTGCTGGCAGCCTTGCCCGGTGTGCAGGTGGCCCCGGCCAAGGGCGGCATGTACGCCTTTTTCCGCTTGGAAGGCTTCGGCGACTCCCTCGAGCTTGCCAAGCGCCTGGTCGTCGAGGCCGGCCTTGGCCTCGCCCCTGGCAACGCCTTCGCCCCGGAAGCCCAAGGGTGGCTGCGCTGGTGCTTCGCTTCCAAGGACCCCCAGCGCCTTGTGCAAGGCGTGGAGCGCCTGAAAAGCTGGCTATCCAGACAGTAAACGCGCAAGCCCCGGGCGAGCTATAATCCCGAGGCTTTGCATGCCGCAAGGCGCACGGTGAGGGCAGTTCCAGCGCTCACCGCAAGTCAAACATCCCGGAACAAGGAAATTCAACATGATCGCAGCCTCCATCAAGGCCGAAGTCGTCAAAGACAACGCCCGCGCCGCCAACGATACCGGTAGCCCCGAAGTGCAAGTCGCACTGCTGACCGCCCGTATCAACGAGCTCACCCCCCACTTCAAGACGCACGCCAAGGACCACCATGGTCGTCGCGGCCTGCTGCGCATGGTGAGCCGTCGCCGCAAGCTCCTGGACTACCTCAAGTCCAAGGACGCCGATCGTTACACCGCGCTGATCGCCAAGCTGGGTCTGCGCAAGTAAACCGAATCGCATGAAAAAACGCCTGGGTTAGTCCGCTAGCTCAGGCGTTTTTTACTTCGCGATCCACTTTCGGAGTGCCAAAACAGAGCGAAGCTGTGTCATTCCAATGAAGTTCCCGCCGAGCTTCGCTGGAATGGCATCGTGTTCTGAGAAGCCTCCGTCCCTGCGGAACCTGTGATGAATACAGGTCAATCGCTATCAAAACAGGAGCAAACATGAGCCTCTTCAACAAAGTCACCAAGTCCTTCCAATGGGGCGACAAGACTGTCGTCATGGAAACGGGCGAAATCGCCCGCCAGGCTAGTGGTGCCGTGGTGGTCGACATCGACGGAACCGTGGTCCTGGCGACCGTGGTGGCCTCCAAGACTGCCAAGCCCGGCCAGGATTTCTTCCCGCTGACCGTCGACTACATCGAGAAGACCTACGCCGCGGGCAAGATCCCCGGCAGCTTTTTCAAGCGCGAAGCCAAGCCCAGCGAACACGAAACGCTGACCAGCCGCCTGATCGATCGTCCGATCCGCCCGCTGTTTCCCGAAGGTTTCCTGAACGAAGTGCACGTGGTCATCCACACGCTGTCGCTCAACCCTGAAGTCGACGCCGACATCGCCGCCATGATCGGCGTGAGCGCCGCGCTGTCGATTTCCGGCATTCCGTTCAGCGGCCCGATCGGCGCTGCGCGCGTGGGCTACATCAACGGCCAATACGTGCTGAATCCGGGCCAGACCGCCCGCAAGGATTCGCAGATGGACCTCGTCGTTGCCGGTACCGAAGTCGCCGTGCTGATGGTGGAATCCGAAGCACAGCAACTCAGCGAAGAAATCATGCTGGGCGGCGTGGTGTTCGGCCACGAACAAGCCAACATCGCGATCAACGCGATTCATGAACTCGTGCGCGACGCCGGCAAGCCGGTGTGGGACTGGCAGCCGCCGGCCGAAGACGAAGCCTTCGTCGCCAAGGTCAAGAGCCTGGCCGAAGAAAAGCTGCGCGCCGTCTACCAGATCCGCAGCAAGCAGGCCCGCACGCAAGCCCTGCGCGAAGCCAACGCCAGTGTGATGAACACGCTGAAGGAAAGCGGCGAACCCTTCGACGCCGGCAAGGTCAACGACCTGCTGTTCTCGATCGAATCGAAGATCGTCCGCAGCCAGATTCTCTCGGGCGAACCCCGCATCGACGGCCGCGACACGCGCACCGTGCGCCCCATCGAAATCCGCAACTCCGTGCTGCCGCGCACCCATGGTTCGGCACTGTTCACCCGCGGCGAGACGCAGGGCCTGGTCATCACCACGCTCGGCACCGAACGCGACGCACAGCGCATCGATGCGCTGGCCGGCGAATACGAAGACCGCTTCCTGTTCCACTACAACATGCCTCCCTTCGCCACCGGCGAAGTGGGCCGCATGGGCTCGACCAAGCGCCGCGAAATCGGCCACGGCCGCCTGGCCAAGCGCGCGCTCGTCGCCGTGCTGCCGACCAAGGAAGAATTCCCGTACACCATTCGCGTGGTGTCGGAAATCACCGAGTCGAACGGCTCGTCGTCGATGGCTTCGGTCTGCGGCGGCTGCCTCTCGATGATGGACGCGGGCGTGCCGATGAAGGCGCACGTGGCCGGCATCGCCATGGGCCTGATCAAGGAAGACAACCGCTTTGCGGTGCTGACCGACATCCTGGGCGACGAAGATCACCTGGGCGACATGGACTTCAAGGTGGCCGGCACGACCAACGGCATCACCGCGCTGCAGATGGACATCAAGATCCAGGGCATCACCAAGGAAATCATGCAGGTCGCACTGGCCCAGGCCAAGGAAGCGCGCATGCACATCCTGGGCAAGATGCAGGAAGCCATGGGCGAAGCCAAGACCGAGGTGTCGCAGTTCGCACCGCGCCTGACCACGCTCAAGATCAACCCCGAGAAGATCCGCGACGTGATCGGCAAGGGCGGCGCTGTCATTCGCGGCTTGCAGGAAGAAACCGGCACGACGATCAACATCGACGAAGACGGCACCATCACCATCGCCTCGACCGATCCGGAGAAGGCGGAGTTCGCCAAGCGCCGCATCGAGCAGATCACCGCTGAAGTCGAAATCGGCAAGGTCTACGAAGGCCCCGTCACCAAGATCCTGGACTTCGGCGCGCTCATCAACCTGCTGCCCGGCAAGGACGGCCTGCTGCACATCAGCCAGATCGCGCACGAGCGCGTCGAGAAGGTGACCGACTATCTGAGCGAGGGCCAGATCGTCAAGGTCAAGGTTCTCGAGACCGACGAAAAGGGCCGCGTCAAGCTGTCCATGAAGGCCCTGACCGAGCGTCCGGCCGGCATGGAGTTCCAGGAACGCGCACCGCGTGAA
Source organism: Variovorax paradoxus (assembly GCF_040544635.1). Classification (GTDB taxonomy): domain Bacteria; phylum Pseudomonadota; class Gammaproteobacteria; order Burkholderiales; family Burkholderiaceae_C; genus Variovorax; species Variovorax paradoxus_R. The sequence continues at coordinate 95,614 of NZ_JBEPKJ010000018.1, read as the reverse complement.
GACCGCGGCGGCGACCGTGGTGATCGTGGCGGCGAGCGTCGCGAACGTTCGGACCGCGGTGACCGTGGCGGCGATCGCGGCGGCGAACGCGCGCCTCGTTTCAACAACGAGCAGCAGCAGCCGCGCAACGAGCAGCCGCAGGCGCCCGCCGGCGAGCAGCCGTACGCACCGCGCGAACCGCAAGAATAAGAAGGGTGCAACGGCAGCTTTGCAGCCGTTGCCAACTTTTTAAATAGCTAACCACGCCCGGAACATGGGCGTTGCAGGCCAAAGACCATGAAAGCCATTGAAATCACTTCGTACGGCGCCCCTGAGGTGCTGCGCGCCGTGGAGCGTCCCGATCCGGTGGCCGGCGTGGGCGAACTGTTGATTCGCGTCGCAGCCAGCGGCGTGAATCGTCCGGACGTGTTGCAGCGCAAGGGGCACTACCCGGTTCCGCCGGGTGCCTCCGACCTGCCGGGCCTCGAAGTGGCCGGCGAGATCGTGTCGGGCGACGCCGCGGCCCTGGCCGAAGCAGGCTTCAAGATCGGCGACCGCGTTTGCGCGCTGGTCGCGGGCGGCGGCTATGCCGAGCTGTGCGTGGCGCCTGTGGCGCAATGCCTTCCGGTGCCCAAGGGGTGGAGCGATACCGAGGCAGCTTCGCTGCCCGAGACCTTCTTCACCGTCTGGAGCAACGTGTTCGAGCGGGGTCGCCTGCAAAAGGGCGAGACCCTGCTGATCCAGGGCGGCTCGAGCGGCATCGGCGTGACGGCGATCCAGATCGCCAAGGCGCTGGGTGCCACCGTGATCGTCACGGCCGGCAGCGACGACAAGTGCGAAGCCTGCAAGAAGCTGGGCGCGGATCACGCCATCAACTACCGCACGAGCGACTTCGTCGAAGAGGCGAAGAAGCTCACCGGCGGCAAGGGCGTGGATGTGATCCTGGATATGGTTGCCGGCGACTACGTGGCGCGCGAGATCGAATGCATGGCCGAAGACGGCCGGCTCGTGATCATCGCGGTGCAGGGCGGCGTCAAGAGCGATTTCAATGCAGGCCTGGTGCTGCGCAAGCGGCTGGTGATCACCGGTTCGACGCTGCGTCCGCGGCCCGTGGCGTTCAAGGGCGCCATCGCCAAGGCGTTGCGCGAGAAGGTCTGGCCGCTGCTCGAAAGCGGTGCGGTCAAGCCCGTGATCCACAGCACCTTTGTGGCGGGTGGCGAACCCAGTGGCGCAGCGCAGGCGCATGCGCTGATGGAATCCAACCAGCACATCGGCAAGATCGTGCTGACATGGTGACGGGCAACATACGATGACAACGAAAAAGAAGCTGATCGCTGGCAACTGGAAGATGAACGGCAGCCTTGCCGCCAACGAGGCGCTGGTGAAGGCCTTGCTGCAGGGCCTGGCCGCGGCGCCGGCTGGTTGCGACATCGCGCTTTGCGCGCCGGCCCCGTATTTCGCCCAGCTGCAATCGCTGCTGGCGGGTTCGACGGCCATGGCGCTCGGCGCACAGGACATCTCGGCGCACCCGCAGGGTGCGTTCACCGGCGAGCAGTCGGCGGCCATGCTGAAGGAATTCGGCGTGCGCTATGCCATCGTCGGTCATTCGGAGCGTCGCCAGTACCACGGCGAAACCGATGAAGCGGTGGCGGCCAAGACAGCGGCTGCGCTGGCGAACGGCATCACGCCCATCGTCTGCGTGGGCGAAACGCTGGCCGAGCGCGAAGCAGGGCATACCGAAGAAGTCGTCAAGCGCCAACTGGCCGCGGTGATCCATGTCAATGGCCACTGCATCAGCGAAATCGTCGTTGCCTATGAGCCCGTCTGGGCCATCGGAACCGGCAAGACGGCAACGCCCGAGCAGGCACAGGCGGTGCACGCCGTGCTGCGCGCACAGCTGCAGCATGCGGCCAGCGAGCACGCGGCCGGCATCTGCATTCTTTACGGCGGCAGCATGAACGCAGCCAACGCCGCGCAGTTGCTGGCGCAGCCCGACATCGACGGCGGCCTCATCGGCGGCGCATCGCTCAAGGCCCCCGACTTTTTACAGATCATTTCCGCTGCCGCTCGCTGAACGCGAGCAGCGGCTGCCATCAATTAGGAGTAAGAACGAATGAATGTGGTCCTCAATCTTTTGGTCGGCGTGCAGATGCTGTCGGCCCTTGCAATGATCGGGCTGATCCTGATCCAGCACGGCAAGGGCGCCGACATGGGCGCGGCCTTCGGCAGCGGCAGCGCCGGCAGCCTGTTCGGCGCGAGCGGCAGCGCGAATTTCCTTTCGCGCACCACGGCCGTTCTGGCGGCCGTATTCTTTGCCTGCACTTTGCTGCTGGCCTACTTCAGCCATGCACGGCCCGCCGGCGGCGGCAGCCTGCTGGAGCGCGCAGCCGTCGGTGCACCCGCCACGCCCGCTTCCGCTCCCGCAGGGCAAATTCCCGGTCAGATTCCCGCGGGTACGTCGGGCGCGGCACCGGCCAATGCACCAGCTTCGGCTCCTGCTGCACCTGTTTCAGGCCCGGGCCAGATCCCGAGCAAATAATCCAGTTGTTTTCATGGAGTCGCTGGCAAGAAACGGCTTCATTTCAGGGTAAACTCTAAAGCTGTTCGGAAAGCCAAACACCTTCACAGGTACCTCATGCCATCCGAACAAAAAACCGCGGTCGTGGTGAAATTGGTAGACACGCTATCTTGAGGGGGTAGTGGCGAAAGCTGTGCGAGTTCGAGTCTCGCCGACCGCACCAAATCTCACCGGCAGAAAACCTCATTTGGAGCGTTTCTGCCGGTGGCAAGCGGTGAAAATCTCCCGATGAACCTCGATTCCTATCTCCCCGTCCTTTTGTTTATTTTGGTCGGTGTCGGTGTAGGTGTCGCACCGCAAGTCATCGGCTACATCCTGGGTCCCAATCGGCCCGACGCAGCGAAGAACGCTCCCTACGAGTGTGGCTTCGAGGCCTTCGAGGATGCGCGCATGAAATTCGACGTGCGCTATTACCTCGTCGCCATTCTCTTCATCCTGTTCGATCTCGAGATTGCCTTTCTCTTTCCGTGGGCCATTGCGCTCAAGGAAATTGGCGCCGTCGGCTTCTGGGCCATGATGATCTTTCTCGCCATCCTCGTCGTAGGCTTTGTCTACGAGTGGAAAAAAGGCGCGCTCGACTGGGAATGACAAGGAATCATCAAAATGGCCATTGAAGGCGTCATGAAGGAAGGCTTCGTCACCACCACCTACGACTCGGTGGTGAACTGGGCGAAGACCGGATCACTCTGGCCGATGACTTTCGGTCTGGCTTGCTGTGCCGTCGAAATGATGCACGCGGGCGCAGCCCGCTACGACATCGACCGTTTCGGCATGCTGTTCCGGCCCAGCCCCCGCCAGTCCGATCTGATGATCGTGGCCGGCACGCTGTGCAACAAGATGGCGCCCGCTTTGCGCAAGGTCTACGACCAGATGCCGGAGCCGCGCTGGGTTCTTTCCATGGGCTCCTGTGCCAATGGCGGCGGCTACTACCACTACAGCTATTCGGTGGTGCGCGGCTGCGACCGCATCGTGCCGGTGGATGTCTATGTGCCCGGTTGCCCGCCCACCGCCGAAGCCCTGCTTTACGGTGTGATTCAGCTGCAGCAGAAGATTCGCCGCACCAACACCATTGCCCGCGCCTGAGAGACTGCCGACGATGACTGACTTTGCAATATCGCCGGAGGTGCTGCGCGCCACGATCGCCGAGACGCTCGGCGCCAAGGCCAAGAGCGTGACGCTCGCGCTGGGCGAGGTAACCGTTGTGGTGGGCGCTGCCGACTACATCGAAACCGCCACGCTGCTGCGCGACGCGCCCGGCTGCCGCTTCGAGCAGCTGATCGACCTCTGCGGCATGGATTACTCCGACTACCGCGAAGGCGAGTGGCAGGGCGAGCGCTATTGCGTCGTCACGCACCTGCTTTCGGTGAGCTTCAACCAGCGCGTGCGCCTCAAGGTGTTTGCGCCGAGCGAAGACCTGCCGGTTGTCGATTCGCTCCAGCCCGTGTGGAATGCCGCCACGTGGTTCGAGCGCGAAGCCTTCGACCTTTACGGCATCGTGTTCGAGGGTCATGACGACCTGCGCCGCATTCTTACGGACTACGGTTTCATCGGCCATCCGTTCCGCAAGGACTTCCCGGTGTCGGGGCACGTCGAAATGCGCTACGACGAAGAGCAAAAGCGCGTCGTTTACCAGCCGGTATCGATCGAGCCGCGAGAAATCACCCCGCGCGTGATTCGCGAAGACAACTACGGCAGCGGTTTGCACTGATATGGCCGAAATCAAGAACTACACACTCAACTTCGGTCCTCAGCATCCGGCAGCGCACGGCGTGCTGCGCCTGGTGCTCGAGCTCGACGGCGAAGTGATCCAGCGCGCCGATCCGCACATCGGCCTGTTGCACCGCGCAACCGAAAAGCTCGCCGAATCGCGCACCTTCATCCAGTCGCTGCCGTACATGGACCGTCTCGACTACGTGTCGATGATGAGCAACGAGCACGCCTACTGCCTGGCCATCGAACGGATGATGGGCCTGGATGTGCCGATTCGCGCGCAGTACATCCGCGTGATGTTCGCCGAGATCACCCGCCTGCTGAACCACCTGCTGTGGCTCGGCGCGCACGGTCTCGACTGCGGCGCGATGAACATGCTCATCTACTGCTTCCGCGAACGTGAAGACCTGTTCGACATGTACGAAGCCGTGTCGGGCGCGCGCATGCATGCGGCCTACTTCCGTCCGGGCGGCGTCTATCGCGACCTGCCAGACACGATGCCGCAGTACAAGGTCAGCAAGATCAAGAACGCGAAGGCGATCGAAAAGCTCAACGAGAACCGCCAGGGCTCGTTGCTCGACTTCATCGACGACTTCTGCAAGCGCTTCCCGAAGATGGTCGACGAGTACGAAACGCTGCTCACCGACAACCGTATCTGGAAGCAGCGCACCGTGGGCATCGGCGTCGTGACGCCGGAGCGCGCGCTGAACCTCGGCTTCACCGGCCCCATGCTGCGCGGCTCGGGCATCGAATGGGACCTGCGCAAGAAGCAGCCCTACGACGTCTACGACCAGATGCTGTTCGACGTGCCGGTCGGCAGGACGGGCGACTGCTACGACCGCTACCTCGTGCGCGTGGAAGAAATGCGCCAGGCCAACAAGATCATCCAGCAGTGCTCGGCCTGGCTGCGCACCAATCCTGGTCCGGTCATCACCAGCAATCACAAGGTGGCAGCGCCCGCGCGCGAATCGATGAAGGCGAACATGGAGGAGCTGATCCACCATTTCAAGCTCTTCACCGAAGGCTTCCATGTGCCCGAAGGCGAGGCCTATGCCGCCGTCGAGCACCCGAAGGGCGAGTTCGGCATCTATCTCGTGAGCGACGGCGCCAACAAGCCGTACCGCCTGAAGATCCGGGCCCCCGGTTTCCCGCACCTCGCCGCCCTCGACGAAATGTCGCGCGGTCACATGATCGCCGACGCTGTCGCGGTGATCGGCACGATGGACATCGTGTTCGGCGAAATCGACAGGTGAGAAAGAGCGAATGACGACTTCCTCGACCCACCATGACACGGCGCCTACGGCGCCTTCTGCTCCTCTGAAGCCTGCGATTCTCGAGCGCTTTGCGCGCGAAGTCGCCAAGTACCCCGAAGCGGGCAAGCAGTCGGCCGTGATGGCCTGCCTGGCCATCGTGCAACAGGACGAAGGCTTCGTGAGCATGCAGCGCGAACGCGAGATCGCCGAGTACCTCGGTATGGCGCCCATCGCCGTGCACGAGGTCACGACCTTCTACAACATGTACAACCAGCATCCGGTGGGCAAGTTCAAGCTCAACGTGTGCACCAACCTGCCGTGCCAGCTGCGCGACGGCGTCACCGCGCTCGTTCACCTCGAGAAGAAGCTCGGCATCAAGATGGGCGAGACAACGGCCGACGGCCTGTTCACGCTGCAGCAGAGCGAATGCCTGGGCGCCTGCGCCGATTCGCCCGTGATGCTGGTCAACGACCGCACCATGTGCAGCTTCATGAGCAACGAGAAGCTCGACCAGCTCATCGACGGGCTGCGTGGTTCGACCAAAGGGGAGGCCGCGTGATGTCGCCCGAACAAGTACTCCAGCAATTCCAGGCAACGGGCGTCCAGACCTGTTTCCACGACCGCCATATCGAGCCGCAGATCTATGCGGGCCTGAACGGCACCAACTGGCGCCTGGCCGACTACGAAGCGCGCGGCGGCTACCAGGCGCTGCGCAAGATCCTCACCGAAGGACTCACGCCCGACCAGGTGATTGCCGAAGTCAAGGCCTCGGGCCTGCGCGGCCGCGGCGGCGCGGGCTTCCCGACGGGCCTCAAGTGGAGCTTCATGCCCCGCCAGTTCCCGGGCCAGAAATACCTCGTCTGCAATTCGGACGAAGGCGAGCCGGGCACGTGCAAGGACCGCGACATCCTGCAGTTCAACCCGCACATCGTGATCGAAGGCATGGCCATCGCCGCGTATGCGATGGGCATCAGCGTGGGCTACAACTACATTCACGGCGAGATCTTCCAGAGCTACGACCGCTTCGAGGAAGCCCTCGAAGAAGCGCGCGCTGCCGGCTACCTCGGCGACAAGATCATGGGCAGCACGTACAACTTCCAGTTGCACGCCGCCCACGGTTTCGGCGCCTACATCTGCGGCGAAGAAACCGCGCTGCTCGAATCGCTCGAAGGCAAGAAGGGCCAGCCGCGCTTCAAGCCGCCGTTCCCGGCCAGCTTCGGCCTCTACGGCAAGCCGACCACCATCAACAACACCGAGACCTTCGCGGCGGTGCCCTGGATCATCAACAACGGTGGTCCGGCGTATCTCGAATGCGGCAAGCCGAACAACGGCGGCACCAAGATCTATTCGGTGAGCGGTGACGTCGAGTTGCCCGGCAACTACGAAGTGCCCATGGGCACGCCGTTCTCCAAGCTTCTGGAATTGGCCGGTGGAGTTCGCAAGGGCCGCACGCTCAAGGCCGTGATCCCCGGCGGATCGTCGTCGCCGGTGCTGCCCGCTTCCATCATGATGGAATGCACGATGGACTACGACTCCATCGCCAAGGCCGGCTCCATGCTGGGCTCGGGCGCGGTCATCGTCATGGACGACAGCCGCTCGATGGTCGAGTCGCTGCGGCGCCTTTCGTATTTCTACATGCACGAGTCCTGCGGCCAATGCACGCCTTGCCGCGAAGGCACGGGCTGGCTGTACCGCGTGGTGGACCGCATCCACAACGGGCAGGGCAGGGCGTCGGACATGGACCTGCTCAACTCCGTGGCAGACAACATCCAGGGCCGCACGATCTGCGCGCTCGGTGACGCGGCGGCCATGCCGGTGCGTGCCATGATCAAGCACTTCCGTCACGAGTTCGAGGCCTTGATTCCGGGCTATGTCCCGAAAGCGCCCGTCCAAGCCTGAGCGCGAGAAGAAACATACTCATGATCGAAATCGAACTCGACGGCAAGAAGGTCGAAGTGACCGAAGGCAGCATGGTGATGCATGCGGCCGACAAGGCGGGCACGTACATCCCGCACTTCTGCTATCACAAGAAGCTCAGCATTGCGGCCAACTGCCGCATGTGCCTGGTCGACGTGGAAAAGGCGCCCAAGCCGATGCCGGCCTGCGCCACGCCCGTCACGCAGGGCATGATCGTTCGCACCAAGAGCGAAAAGGCCATCAAGGCCCAGCAGTCCGTCATGGAATTTCTGCTGATCAACCACCCGCTGGATTGCCCGATCTGCGACCAGGGCGGCGAATGCCAGCTGCAAGACCTGGCCGTGGGCTATGGCGGTTCCTCTTCTCGCTACGAAGAAGAAAAGCGCGTCGTCTTCCACAAAGACGTCGGCCCGCTGATCAGCATGGAAGAAATGAGCCGCTGCATCCATTGCACGCGCTGCGTCCGTTTTGGCCAGGAAGTGGCCGGCGTGATGGAGCTCGGTATGACCCAGCGCGGCGAGCACTCCGAAATCGAAACCTTCCTCGGCGACTCGGTCGACTCCGAACTGTCGGGCAACATGATCGACATCTGCCCGGTCGGTGCGCTCACGAGCAAGCCCTTCCGCTACAGCGCCCGCACGTGGGAGCTATCGCGCCGCAAGTCGGTGAGCCCGCACGATTCCACCGGTGCCAACCTGATCGTCCAGGTCAAGAACAACCGCGTGATGCGCGTGGTGCCGCTCGAGAACGAAGAAGTCAACGAATGCTGGATCGCCGACCGCGACCGCTTCTCGTACGAAGCCCTCAACGGCCCGGAACGCCTCACACAGCCCATGCTCAAGCAAGGCGGCCAGTGGCAGCAGGTCGACTGGCAGACCGCACTCGAATACGTGGCCAACGGCCTCAAGCAGATCAAGGCCGACCACGGCGCGCAAAGCATCGGCACGCTGGTCAGCCCGCACAGCACGCTCGAAGAACTGCAGCTCGCCGCCATGCTCACGCGTGAACTCGGCAGCGACAACATCGACTACCGCCTGCGCAACGCCGAATTCACGGCCTTCGAAGGCGTGCGCTGGCTCGGCACCTCGATCGCATCGCTCACGCAAGTGCAGCGCGCGCTGGTCGTGGGTTCGAACCTGCGCAAGGAACACCCGCTGTTCGCACAGCGCATCCGCCAGGCCGTGCGCAAGGGCGCAGCGCTGTCGGTGATCACCTCGGCCGGCCTGATGGCCGACCGCGACGCCTGGGCCATCCACGTGGCGCAATCGACGATCGTCGAAGCCGGCCAATGGGTCGAGGCGTTGGCCGCCGTTGCTGCCGCCATCGGCCAGACCAATGGCGCTAGCGCACCGCTGGCACCGAAGAACGCACCCGACGCCGCCGCGCAAGCCATCGCAGCCTCGCTGCTGAGCGGCGAGCGCAAGGCCATCCTGCTCGGCAACGCCGCTGCCCACCACGCGCAAGCCAGCAGCCTGCTGGCCCTCGCCAACTGGATCGGCGCGCAGACCGGCGCCACCGTCGGCTACCTGACGGAAGCCGCCAACACCGTGGGCGCGCAGCTCGTCGGCGCCTTCCCGCAGAACGGCGGCCTCGACGCCGGCCGCATGCTCGCCGCCGGCTCCGGCCTCAAGGCCGTGCTGCTGCTCAACACCGAACCGGTGTTCGATTCGGCCGCTGGCGCCGCAGCCGCCGATGTCATCGGCAATGCGCAGATGGTCGTCACGCTGAGTCCCTTCAAGGCCAACCTCGAGTTCAGCGACGTGCTGCTGCCCATCGCGCCGTTCACCGAAACGCCGGGTACCTTCGTCAATGCCGAAGGCCGCGTGCAAGGTTTCCATGCCGTCGTGAAGCCGCAAGGCGAGGCGCGTCCGGCCTGGAAGGTGCTGCGCGTGTTGGCCAACCTGCTTGGTTTGCCGGGTTTTGCCTTCGAATCGACCGCTGAAGTGCTTCGCACCATCGGCGACAACGGCGCCGTGCCGGCCAATGCCCTGAGCAATGCCACCGCCGCGAGTGCCGTGGTTGCCGATGGCGCTGCTCCGGTGCCCGTGGTCGCGAGCATCTATCAACTCGACTCGATCGTGCGCCGCGCACCGTCGTTGCAACTCACCGCCGATGCGCGCAACGCATCGACCGCACCGGCCCGTGCCGAGGAGGCATTGGCATGATCGATTCACTGCATGCCTTCGGCCAGGGACTGGTCCATGCGGGCTGGTGGACGGCCGTGGCCTGGCCCGTGATCTGGACGCTGATCAAGATCATGGTGGTCGTGCTCCCGTTGATGGGGGCCGTGGCCTACCTCACGCTATGGGAGCGCAAGGCCATCGGCTTCACGCAGATCCGCGTCGGCCCGAACCGCATCGGACCGCTGGGCCTGCTGCAGCCCATCGCCGACGCGCTCAAGCTGATGACCAAGGAAATCATTCTTCCGACGGTCGCCAACAAGGGCCTGTTCCTGCTGGGCCCGATCATGACCATCATGCCGGCGCTCGTTGCATGGGCCGTGATTCCCTTCGGTCCCGATGTGGCACTGGCCAACATCAATGCCGGCCTGCTGTTCGTGATGGCCATTACCTCGCTCGAGGTCTACGGCGTGATCATCGCAGGCTGGGCATCGAACTCGAAGTACGCCTTCCTGGGTGCGCTGCGTGCCTCGGCGCAGATGGTGAGCTACGAAATCGCGATGGGCTTCTGCTTCGTCGTGGTGCTGATGGTCTCGGCCAGCCTGAACATGACCGACATCGTCATGGGGCAGGGCAAGGGCACCTTCGCGGGAATGGGCATCGGATTCCTCTCGTGGAACTGGCTGTCGCTGCTGCCGATCTTCGTCGTCTACTTCATCTCGGGCCTGGCTGAAACCAACCGCCACCCCTTCGACGTGGTCGAAGGCGAATCCGAAATCGTTGCGGGCCACATGATCGAGTACTCGGGCATGAGCTTCGCGATGTTCTTCCTGGCCGAGTACGCCAACATGTGGCTGGTCTCGATCCTGTGCGTCGTGCTGTTCCTCGGCGGATGGCTGCCGCCGTTCGAGTTCCTGAGCTTCATTCCCGGCTGGATCTGGCTCGGTGCCAAGACCTTCTGCGTGGTCACGATGTTCCTGTGGGTTCGCTCGACGTTCCCGCGCTTCCGCTATGACCAGATCATGCGTCTGGGCTGGAAGATCTTCATTCCGGTCACGCTCGTGTGGCTGGTGGTGGTCGGCGCCTGGATGCAGACCCCGTTCAATATCTGGAAATAACTGGAAGCGCCAACATCATGTCTGCTGCGCACACCGCAACAACGTCCGCTCCGTTCTCGCTCAAGGACTTTCTGGGCAGCTTCATGCTGTTCGAACTGTTCAAGGGCCTGGCCATCACCGGCAAGTACGCCTTCGCCCGCAAGATCACGGTGCAGTTCCCGGAAGAGAAAACGCCGCTGTCGCCGCGTTTTCGCGGCCTGCATGCGCTGCGCCGCTACGAAAACGGCGAAGAGCGCTGCATTGCCTGCAAGCTCTGCGAGGCCGTGTGCCCCGCACTGGCCATCACCATCGAATCCGATGTGCGCGACGACGGCTCGCGCCGCACCACGCGCTACGACATCGACCTGACCAAGTGCATCTTCTGCGGTTTCTGCGAAGAAAGCTGCCCGGTCGATTCGATCGTCGAGACCCACATCTTCGAATATCACGGCGAAAAACGCGGCGACCTGTACTTCACCAAGGACATGCTGCTGGCCGTGGGCGATCGCTACGAAAAAGAAATTGCAGCGAACAAGGCGGCCGACGCCAAGTACCGCTGATCCGACCAGCCCGAACCCCGTACCAATTCGAATTCCAATGGACGTCAAGACCGGTCTGTTCTATCTGTTTGCCGCGGTGCTGCTGTTCGCGGCCTTCCGCGTCATCACCGCCCGCAACCCCGTATACGCGGCGCTGTACCTGGTGCTCGCCTTCTTCCAGGCATCGGCGATCTGGCTGCTGCTGCGCGCCGAGTTCCTGGCGATTGCGCTGGTGCTCGTCTACGTCGGGGCGGTGATGGTGCTGTTCCTCTTCGTCGTCATGATGCTGGACATCAACGTCGACGGCCTGCGGCAGGGCTTCTGGAAGCACTTTCCGCTGGCAGCCGGCGTGGGTGCGCTCATTGCGCTTGAAATGGCCGCCGTGCTGATGGGCGGCTTCCGCCTGGCGGAGGCGCCGCGCGTGAGCGCTGCCGTTGCGGCCAACAGCTCGAACACGCTCGAGCTCGGCAAGCTGCTGTACTCCGAGTACCTGTATCCGCTCGAAATTGCGGCCGTCATCCTGCTGGTGGCCATCGTGGCCGCCATCGCCCTGACGCTGCGTACCCGCAAGGACAGCAAGTACGTCAACCCATCCGACCAGGTGCGCGTGAAGGCGCGCGACCGCGTGCGCATCGTGCAGATGCAGGTCACGCGCGCCGCCGAGCCGGTGGTGGAAGCACCCGCGGATGCAGGCGCAGCAGCGGCAAAGGAAAACAAGGCATGACGCTCACGCTCGGACACTTTCTTTCGCTCGGCGCAATGCTCTTTGCGCTTTCGGTGATCGGCATTTTCCTGAACCGCAAGAACCTCATCGTGCTGCTGATGGCCATCGAGCTGATGCTGCTCGCGGTGAACATGAACTTCGTGGCGTTCTCGTACTACCTGGGCGACATGCACGGCCAGATCTTCGTGTTCTTCATCTTGACGGTGGCTGCGGCCGAGTCGGCCATCGGCCTGGCCCTGCTGGTCCTGCTGTTCCGCAACAAGTCGAACATCAACGTCGACGAACTCAACTCGCTCAAGGGTTGACAGCAACATGAGCGCAACCCTTTCCGCATCCACCCTGCTGGCCGTGCCGCTGGCACCCCTGGTCGGCGCCGCCGTCGCAGGCCTGTTCGGCACGAAGTTCGGCGGCAACCACATCGGCCGCAAAGTCACGCATTCGCTGACCATCCTCGGCGTGCTGGTCGCCTTCATCATCTCGGCCATGACGCTGAAGTCGGTCGTCGTCGACGGCGCCCGCTTCAACGCCACGATCTACGAATGGATGGTGGTCGGCGGCCTGAAGATGGAAGTCGGCTTCCTGGTCGATGGCCTCACCGCCATGATGATGTGCGTGGTGACCTTCGTCTCGCTCATGGTGCACATCTACACCATCGGCTACATGGAAGAAGACGAGGGCTACAACCGCTTCTTCGCGTACATCTCTCTGTTCACCTTCTCGATGCTGATGCTCGTCATGAGCAACAACATGCTCCAGCTGTTCTTCGGCTGGGAAGCGGTGGGCCTGGTGTCGTACCTGCTGATCGGCTTCTGGTTCAACAAGCCCACGGCCATCTTCGCGAACATGAAGGCGTTCCTGGTCAACCGCGTGGGTGACTTCGGCTTCATCCTCGGCATCGGCCTGATTGCAGCCTATGCCGGCACGCTGAACTACGGCGAAGCCTTTGCCAAGGCCAACACGCTGGCCGGCATCACCTTCCCCGGCACCGAGTGGATGCTGGTGACCGTGATCTGCATCTGCCTGTTCATCGGCGCCATGGGCAAGAGCGCGCAGTTCCCGCTGCACGTGTGGCTGCCCGACTCGATGGAAGGCCCGACGCCCATCTCCGCGCTGATCCACGCGGCAACGATGGTGACCGCCGGCATCTTCATGGTGGCGCGCATGTCGCCGCTGTTCGAGCTCAGCGACACGGCCCTCTCGTTCATCCTGGTGATCGGTGCCATCACCGCGCTGTTCATGGGCTTCCTGGGCATCATCCAGAACGACATCAAGCGCGTGGTGGCGTACTCGACGCTCTCGCAGCTCGGCTACATGACCGTAGCGCTCGGTGCCTCGGCCTATTCGGTCGCGGTGTTCCACCTGATGACGCACGCCTTCTTCAAGGCGCTGCTGTTCCTCGGCGCGGGCTCGGTGATCATCGGCATGCACCACAATCAGGACATCCGCTGGATGGGCGGCGTGCGCAAGTACATGCCCATTACCTGGATCACCTCGCTGCTGGGTTCGCTGGCGCTGATCGGCACGCCGTTCTTCTCGGGCTTTTACTCGAAGGACAGCATCATCGAAGCGGTGCACGAAAGCCACCTGTGGGGCGCGCAGTTCGCCTACTACGCGGTGCTGGCCGGCGTGTTCGTGACGGCGTTCTACTCGTTCCGCATGTACTTCCTGGTGTTCCACGGCAAGGAGCGCTACGACCTGAACCCCGATGCACACCATGACGACCATGCCGCGCATGGCGACGACCACGGCCATGGCCACCACGACCACAAGCCGCACGAGTCGCCGATGGTGGTGTGGCTGCCGCTGGTGCTGCTGGCCATTCCGTCAGTGGTGATCGGCTTCATGACGATCGAGCCGATGCTCTTCGGCGAGTTCTTCAAGGGGGCCATTGCCGTCGACGCGAACAAGCACCATGCCATGAAGGAACTCGGAGAAGCCTTCCACGGCCCGGTGGCCATGGCCATCCACGGTCTGCAGACCGCGCCGTTCTGGCTGGCGCTGGCCGGCGTGGTGCTCTCGTTCTACATGTACATGGTCAATCCGGCACTGCCGGCCGCGATCAAGCGTGCCTTCGGCCCGGTCTACCGCCTGCTCGACAACAAGTACTACCTCGACTGGATCAACGAGAACATCCTCGCCCGCGGCGCGCGTGCCCTTGGTACCGGCCTGTGGAAGGGCGGCGACCAGGCGTTGATCGACGGCGCCGTGGTCAACGGCTCGTGGAAGGTCGTCGGCCGCATCTCGGGTGCGGTGCGCTGGCTGCAGTCGGGCTACATCTATCACTACGCCTTCGCGATGCTGCTCGGCATCTTCATCCTGATGACGTACTTCGTCTGGTTCAAGCGCTGAGCTAAGCGCTGGAGAAAAAGAAAAATGGGTTTGTTGAGCCTTGCCATCTGGGTGCCGATCGCATTCGGTATCGCGCTGCTGGCGTTCGGGCGTGACGAGAACGCCAGGGGCGTGCGATGGGTCGCGCTGGTCGGTGCGATCGTCAGCTTCCTGGTGACCGTACCGCTTTACACGGGCTTCCAGAACGGCACTGCCGCGATGCAGTTCGTCGAGAAGGCCAGCTGGATTGCGCGCTTCAACGTCAACTACCACCTCGGTGTCGACGGCCTGTCGCTCTGGCTGGTGCTGCTGACCTCGTTCACTACCGTGGTGGTCGTGATCTCGGCCTGGGAAGTGATCACCGAGCGCGTCAACCAGTACATGGCCGCGTTCCTGATTCTTTCGGGCTTCATGATCGGCGTGTTCGCCGCGCTCGACGGCATCCTGTTCTACGTGTTCTTCGAAGCCACGCTGATCCCGATGTACCTGATCATCGGCATCTGGGGCGGTCCGAACAAGATCTACGCGGCCTTCAAGTTCTTCATCTACACCTTGCTCGGCTCGCTGCTGATGCTGGTGGCGCTGATCTACCTGTACAACAAGTCGGGCGGCAGCTTCGACATCCTGAGCTGGCACAAGCTGCCACTGGGCTCGACGGCGCAGACCTTCCTGTTCTTCGCGTTCTTTGCCGCCTTTGCCGTCAAGGTGCCGATGTGGCCGGTCCACACCTGGCTGCCCGACGTGCACGTCGAGGCGCCGACCGGCGGCTCGGCCGTGCTGGCCGCAATCATGCTGAAGCTCGGCGCCTACGGTTTCCTGCGCTTCTCGATGCCGATTGCGCCCGACGCCTCGCACGAATGGGCCTGGCTCATGATCGCGCTGTCGCTCATCGCGGTGATCTACGTCGGCTTGGTGGCGCTGGTGCAGGAAGACATGAAGAAGCTCGTGGCTTACTCGTCGGTCGCCCACATGGGCTTCGTGACGCTCGGCTTCTTCATCTTCAACGAGCTGGGCGTTTCGGGCGGCATCGTGCAGATGATTGCGCACGGCTTCGTGTCGGGCGCGATGTTCCTGGGCATCGGCGTGCTCTACGACCGCGTGCATTCGCGCCAGATTGCCGACTACGGCGGCGTGGTCAACACCATGCCCAAGTTCGCCGCGTTCGCGCTGCTGTTCGCCATGGCCAATTGCGGCCTGCCGGGCACCGCCGGTTTCGTGGGCGAGTGGATGGTCATCCTGGGCGCGGTCAAGTACAACTTCTGGGTCGGCCTGGGTTCCGCAACGGCACTGATCTTCGGCGCGGCCTACACCCTCTGGATGTACAAGCGCGTGTACCTCGGCCCGGTCGGCAACGACCACGTCAAGGAACTCACCGACATCAATGCCCGCGAGTTCCTGATGCTGTCGCTGCTGGCCATTGCCGTGCTGTGGATGGGCATCTATCCGAAGCCGTTCACCGATGTGATGGATGTTTCCGTGACGGAGCTCCTGCGCCATGTGGCAACGTCCAAACTGCCCTGATTCCACGCTGAAGAAGAGAACGAGATGATTGACAAACTCAGCTGGGTCGCGATCTACCCCGAAATCGTGCTGCTGGTCATGGCCTGCATCATTGCGCTGGTCGACCTGTCGACCACTGGCGCCCGCCGCACGCGTACCTACATCCTGACGCTGCTCACGCTGGCCGTGGTGGCCGTTCTGACCGGCATGGCCGCCAACGACGGCAAGACGATTTACGGCTTCGGCGGCATGGTCGTGAGCGACCCCATGGGCAACTGGCTCAAGTGCTTTGCCACCGTCGCTTTGATGGTCACGCTGGTCTACGGCCGGCCTTATGCGGCGGACCGCGACATGCTGCGCGGCGGCGAAATGTTCACCATCAGCATGTTCGCGCTGCTGGGCATGTTCGTGATGATCTCGGGCAGCAACTTCCTGCTGATCTACCTGGGCCTGGAACTGCTCACACTGTCCAGCTACGCCCTGGTGGCGCTGCGCCGCGACAACGCGGTGGCCAGCGAAGCGGCCATGAAGTACTTCGTGCTCGGCGCCATGGCCAGCGGCTTCCTGCTCTACGGCCTTTCGATGCTGTACGGCGCGACCGGCTCGCTCGACGTCAACGAGGTGTTCAAGATCATTGCCAGTGGCAAGGTGAACCATCAGGTGCTGGTGTTCGGCCTGGTGTTCATCGTCGCGGGCCTGGCATTCAAGGTGGGGGCTGCGCCTTTCCACATGTGGGTGCCCGACGTGTACCAGGGCGCTCCGACGGCGGTGACGCTGCTGATTGGCGCGGCGCCCGAGCTGGCTGCCTTCGCCATCATCATCCGCCTGCTGGTGGAAGGGCTGCTGCCGCTGGCCATCGACTGGCAGCAGATGCTGGCCCTGCTGGCCATCGCCTCGCTGCTGGTGGGCAACCTGGCCGCCATTGCGCAGACCAACCTCAAGCGCATGCTGGCCTACTCGACCATCGCGCAAATGGGCTTCATGCTGCTCGGCCTGGTGGCGGGCGTGGTCAACGGCAACACCTACAACGCGCAGTTTGCCTACAGCGCGTCGATGTTCTACATCGTGACCTACGTGCTGACCACGCTGGCCAGCTTCGGCATCATCCTGCTGCTGGCGCGCGAAGGCTTCGAAAGCGAAGAGATCACCGATCTTGCCGGCCTGAACCAGCGCAGCCCGTTGTACGCCGGCGTGATGGCCATCGCGATGTTCTCGCTCGCCGGCCTGCCGCCGCTGGTCGGGTTCTACGCCAAGCTCGCGGTCCTGCAGGCGCTGATCGCGTCGGGCCAGGCGATCTACATCGGTCTTGCGGTGTTCGCGGTGATCACGTCGCTGATCGGCGCCTTCTACTACCTGCGCGTGGTCAAGGTCATGTACTTCGATGCGCCCGTTACCGCCAGCACCGTCTCGGCGCCGCGCGACGTGCGCGCCGTGCTCTCGGTCAACGGTTTGCTGATTCTCGTGCTGGGCATCGTTCCCGGCGGCCTCATGACGCTTTGCGCCAAGGCGATCGTGGCCACGCTGGCCAACTGATCGCGGTTTGCCCACGGTGTCGCAAACCGCATCGGTCTGGGTCGTCCTGCTGGTGGCGCTGGTGGCGGCCAACCTGCCGTTCTTCAACGAACGGCTGTTTGGCATCGTGCCGCTGGCCACGCAGCCCAAGCCGCTCGCGGTGCGGCTCGCCGAACTGGTGGTGCTGTATTTCGTTGCCGGCGGCGTCGGCTTGCTGTTCGAAAGCCGGGCAGGGCAGATTGCTCCCCAGGGCTGGGAGTTCTATGCAGTGACCGGCGCGCTCTTCATCGTGCTGGCTTTTCCAGGGTTCACCTGGCGCTACCTGATGAAACATAGGCACTGACATGACTTCTCCCATCGCCGATTCGCACTTGAAGGAAGAGCGCACGGCCAGCGAGGTTCTGCTCAAGGGCAATTTCCTCCAGGTCTGCCGCGACACCGTGCGGCTGCCCGACGGCCATACCGCAACGCGCGAATATGTGATTCATCCGGGTGCAGTGGTGGTGGTTCCGATGCTGGACGATGGCCGTGTGGTGCTGGAGCGGCAATACCGCTATCCGGTCGGGCATGTGATGGTCGAGTTTCCGGCCGGCAAGCTCGACGCGGGCGAAGATCCGTTCGTCTGCGGCCAGCGCGAACTGCTCGAGGAAACCGGCTACACCGCCCGTGAATGGGCCTATGCCGGCGCCATGCACCTGGCGGTGGCGTATTCCACCGAGATCATCCACATCTACTTTGCGCGCGGCCTTTCGCTTGGCGAGCGGCAACTCGACCACGGCGAGTTTCTCGACGTGTTCACGGCCACGCCGCAGGAGTTGGCCGGCTGGTGCCGCGACGGCACGGTCACCGACGCCAAGTCGCTCACTTGCACGCTCTGGCTGCAGCACGTCCTTTCGGGCGCATGGACACTCGATTGGCAGGGTACCGCTTCGCAAGGCGGCGCGGGATAATCCGCGCATGAAGGTTCTCGATCTCCGCTGCTCGCACGGTCACGGCTTTGAAGGCTGGTTTGCGTCCAATGAAGCTTTCGAGACCCAGCTTGCCGCCGGACTGGTGGAATGCCCGGTCTGCGCCGACACGCGCATCGTCAAGCTGCTGAGCGCGCCGCGCCTCAACCTGGGCAACGCAAAGGCGCCGGCCGAGGCTGCATCACCGGCACCCGCTACCGCCCAGGTGCCCGCCGAACTGTCTCCCGAGGCGCGCTGGATGCGCGCCGTGCGCGAGGTTCTCGCGAAGACCGAAGACGTCGGCGACCGCTTTGCCGACGAGGCGCGCAAGATGCATTACGGCGAAGCCGAAGAGCGAGGAATCCGCGGCCAGGCAACCCGCGAGCAGACCGAAGCGCTGCTCGACGAGGGCATTCCGGTCATGCCGCTGCCGATTCCCGCGGCACTCAAGGAAACGCTGCAATAGCTCGCTTCCCTGCTGCGGCTTGCTTGCTGCAGGGGTCCGCGGGTTCGTGAATCAGGCCGTGAACTGAAGCGCCGCCAAGCGGGCATACACCCCGCCTTGCGCCACCAGCGCCGCGTGCGTTCCCTGTTCGACGATGCCGCCGTGGTCCAGCACGATGATGCGGTCGGCCTTCTGCACCGTGGCGAGCCGATGCGCAATGACCAGCGTGGTACGGCCCTCCATGGCTGATTCGAGGGCAGCCTGCACCATGCGCTCGCTCTCCGCATCGAGCGCACTCGTGGCTTCGTCGAGCAGCAGCAGCGGCGGGTTCTTGAGAATGGCGCGCGCAATGGCGATGCGCTGGCGCTGCCCGCCCGACAACCGCACGCCGCGCTCGCCCAGGAAGGTGTCGTAGCCCTCGGGCAGTGCCTGCAGGAAGTCGTGCGCAAAGGCCGCTCGGGCGGCGGCATGCACTTCGTCGGCACTCGCGTCGGGGCGGCCGTAGCGAATGTTCTCGAAGGCGCTGGCCGAAAAAATCACCGCGTCTTGCGGCACCAGGCCGATGCGGGTGCGCAGATCGGACAGCGCGAGCGAGGCCAGCGGCGCGCTGTCGAGCAGCAGCCGTCCCGACTGCGGATCGTAGTAGCGCAGCAGCAGCTGGAACACCGTGCTCTTGCCCGCACCACTGGACCCTACCAGGGCCACCGTCTCGCCGGGCGCGATGTCCAGGCTGAAGTCTTTCAGCGCCGGCGTATTGGGCCGGGACGGGTAGTGGAAAGTCACCGCATCGAACTGGATGGCACTGCCGGCCACAGGGACGGGCGCAGCCGCCGGATTCGGCGGCGAAACGATCGCCGCAGGCGCATGCAGCAGTTCCATCAGGCGTTCGGTTGCGCCGGCGGCTCGCAGCAGGTCGCCATAGACCTCGCCCAGCACGGCGGTTGCGCTGGCAAGAATGGCCACGTAGACCACGGTCTGGCCGAGATGGCCCGCCGTGATGTCGCCGCGCAGCACCGCTTGCGTGCCTTGGTACAGCCCCCACAGCAGCGCCGCCGAGGTGGCGATGATGATGAACGCCACCAGCACCGAGCGCGCCTTGGTGCGGCGCACGGCGGTACGAAAGGCGTCTTGGGTCGAGGCATTGAAGCGGTCGGCTTCGCGTGCTTCGGCCGTGTAGCTTTGCACGACCGGAATTGCATTGAGCACCTCGGCCGCGATGGCGCTCGAGTCCGCCACGCGGTCCTGGCTGGCGCGCGAGAGCTTGCGCACGCGCCGGCCGAACCACATGCTCGGCAGCACCACCAGCACCAGAATGCCCAGCACCTGGACCATCACGTAGGGGTTGGTCCAGATCAGCACCGCCAGCGCGCCCACGCCCATGACGGCATTGCGCAGCCCCATGCTGAGGGACGAGCCGACCACCGTCTGTACCAGCGTGGTGTCGGCCGTGAGGCGCGACAGCACTTCGCCGGTCTGCGTCGTTTCGAAGAACGCCGGGCTCTGGCGCAGCACATGGCCGTAGACCGCGTTGCGCAGATCCGCCGTCACGCGCTCGCCGAGCCAGCTCACTGTATAGAAGCGTGCGGCCGAGAACACACCCAGTGCCACGGCCACCGCGAAGAGGGCGCCGAAGTGCTCGCGCAGCGCCATGGTCTGCGCGCCCTTGTCGGCGCTGATCAGCCCACCGTCGATCAGGCTGCGCAGCGCCAGCGGAAACACCAGCGTCGTGACGGCAGCCATCACCAGAAAAATGCCCGCCAGAACGATCTGGACGCGGTAGGGCCGAAGAAAAGGGCTCAGGCCCGACAGTGATCGGGGCGAGCCCTTGGCCGGTGAGGACAGGGGGGAAGAAGCCATGCGCGGATTCTACTGACCCTTGCCTCCACAAAGGCAGCCTTGACAATAGTTGTCGAGGCAATTAATATTTTGGGCATGAGCGATCCAGACAAACCGCAAGTCCCGCCGCCTGCCGCCGACGCCGATCGCCGGCCGGTCGATTTCTATCGGGCCGAGACCTACAAGGCCGAGGAAAGCATCGGCTACCTGATGCGCCGCATCCTGAGTGCGGTGGCCCAGGCGGTAGAAATGCGCATGTGCGAGCCCGGCAGTCCGACCTTTCCGCAGTGGTTGCCGCTGTACAAGCTGCACCTCGGCGTCGCCACCACGGTGGCCGAACTCGCCCGCGCCTGCGAGCTCGACACGGGTGCGATGACGCGCCTGCTCGACCGCCTCGAAGCCAAGGGCCTGTGCCGCCGTGTGCGATCGCTCGAGGACCGTCGCGTGGTCAACATCGAACTCACCGAAGAAGGCCGCGCCGCCGCCAAGGAAGTGCCGTACGTGCTCAGCCGCGTGCAGAACGAACACCTGGCGGGTTTCACCAAAGAGGAATGGGAGCAGCTCAAGGGCTATCTGCGCCGCATCCTCGACAACGCGCAGGCCCTTGCAGCCCGTGGAGAAAAAAATGACTGATTCTTTCGCCGCTCGCGCCGTGCGGCGCACCCCCGTCATGGCCGCCGCACTGCTGGTGGTTGCATTGGCCGGCTGTGCCGACATGGCCGGCATCGGTTCGCAAGCCAGGCTGCGCGATGCGTCGTCGCTGGGCATTGCCGCGGACACCAGTGCTGCGGTTGTGCCCAGCGTCGACAGCCAATGGTGGCTGGCCTTCGGCGACGCGCAACTCAACACGCTGATCGACCAGGCCGTTGCCGGCAATCCGAACCTCCAGGTGGCGCGCGCGCGGCTCGCACGCGCCCAGGCGACCGCCGACATCGCCGACTCCGCCCGCAAGCCCAAGGTCAGCGGCGAGCTCGATTTGAACCGCCAGAAGTTCAACAGCAACTACATCTATCCCGCACCGCTCGGCGGCTCGACCCAGAACATCGGCCTGCTGCAGCTCGGCGCAAGCTGGGAGCTCGACTTTTTCGGCAAGAACCGCACCGCGCTCGAGGCCGCCATTGGCGCCGCCAATGCAGCCGCGGCCGACGCCGATGCCGCTCGCGTGCTGCTGGCCAGCAACGTGGCGCGCAGCTATTTGCAGTGGGCTCGCCTGAACGAACAGCTTGGCGTGGCCCAGCGCACGCTGGCCCAGCGCGATGAAACGCTCAAGCTCGTGCGCGACCGCGTGTCCGCCGGCCTCGATACCCGCCTTGAGCTGCGCCAGAGCGAAGGCGGCCTGCCCGAAGCGCGCCAGCAGATCGAAGCGCTCAACGAGCAGATCGCGCTGCAGCAGCACGCGCTCGATGCACTCGTGGGCCAGCCCAACGTGTCCGCATCGCTCAAGCCGCCGATGCTCGAAGCCGTCAAGCCCATCGCGCTGCAGGCCAACATTCCGGCCGACCTGCTCGGCCGCCGCGCCGACATTGCGGCCGCGCGTTGGCGCGTCGAGGCCGCCACGAGCGACGTGGCCAATGCCAGGACGCAGTTCTATCCCAACGTGAACCTCACGGCCTTCGTCGGCTTCCAGAGCCTGGGATTCGGCAAGCTGCTCAAGTCGGGCAGCGAGCAGTGGGGCGTGGGCCCCGCCATCCATCTGCCGATCTTCGAAGGCGGCCAACTGCGCGCCAACCTGCGCGGCAAGGCGGCCGATCTCGATGCCGCCATCGAGAGCTACAACGCCGCCGTTCTCGATGCGGTGCGCGACGCGGCCGACCAGGTGTCGAGCGCGCAGTCGATCGCGCGCCAGCAGGCCGAGCAGCGCGACGCGCAGACCGCGGCCGAAGGCGCCTACGACATCGCCGTGCAGCGCTACCGCGCGGGCCTTGGCAACTACCTCAACGTGCTGACCGCGGAAACCGCCGTGCTCGCGCAACGCCGGCTGGCTGTCGACCTGGCCGCCCGCGCGCTCGACACGCAGGTGGGCCTGGCGCGTGCACTCGGCGGCGGCTGGCAGCCGCCGGCCACCGCTGCCTCCACTGCTGCGGTAGCGGCTTCATCGGCCGCGCTGAACTGAACCCTGAACCGACTTCTCTCGTCTTCGGAAAGAACTTCATCATGAGCGACAACAACACTCCGACGTCCGCTGCCACTGCAGCCCCCGCGACTCCTGAAGCCCCCGCCGGCAACGGCAAGCGCCGCCGCGCACTCACCGCGCTCGCGGCTGTGGTGATCGTCGCCGGCGGCGGCTGGGGCCTCTACGAATGGCTCGTGGCCAGCCACTACGAGGACACCGACAACGCCTACGTGCAGGGCAACGTGATCCAGATCACGCCGCAGATCGGCGGCACCGTCATGGCCATCAACGCCGACGACACCGACTTCGTGAAGGCCGGCCAGCCGCTGGTGCAGCTGGACCCCGCCGATGCGAAGGTGGCGCTCGAGCAGGCCGAGGCCGCGCTCGCGCAGGCCGTTCGCCAGGTGCGCACGCTCTACGCCAACAACGGCTCGCTGGCCGCGCAGGTCACCTTGCGCCAGTCGGACATCGCCCGGGCGCAGAGCGATATCGCCAAGGCACAGGACGACCTGCAGCGCCGCCGCGCGCTGTCGGGCAACGGCGCGGTCTCGAAGGAAGAACTCAACCACGCCGAGACGGCGCTCGACAACGCGAAGAGCCAGCTCGCCGCTGCGCAGGCCGGCGTGGTGGCCGCGCGCGAAGCGCTGGCCAGCAACCAGTCGCTGACCGAAGGCACCAGCGTGGCCCAGCACCCGAGCGTGCAGGCCGCTGCCGCCAAGGTGCGCGAGGCGTATCTCGCCACGCAGCGCGTGGCCATGCCGGCACCGGTCGACGGCTACGTCGCCAAGCGCACCGTTCAGCTCGGCCAGCGTGTGGCGGCCGGCACGCCGATGATGTCGATCGTGCCGCTCAACCAGCTGTGGGTCGATGCCAACTTCAAGGAAGTGCAGCTGCGCAACATCCGCATCGACCAGCCCGTGAAGCTCACGGCCGACGTCTACGGCAAGAAGGTGGAATACACCGGCAAGGTCGCGGGCCTGGGTGTGGGCACCGGCAGCGCATTCGCGCTGCTGCCGGCACAGAACGCCACGGGCAACTGGATCAAGGTGGTGCAGCGCGTGCCCGTGCGCATCGCGCTCGACCCCGAGCAGCTCAAGGCCAACCCGCTGCGCATCGGTCTTTCGATGGATGCCGAGATCGACATCACGCAGAAGACCGGCAAGATGCTGGCCGACGCACCGCGCGCCACCGCCATTTCGCAGACGCAGGTCTACAGCAAGCTCGACCATGGTGCCGACGCCGAGGTCGATCGCATCGTGGCCGCGAACCTCGGCCGCGGCGCGCCCGCAGCCGCCGCAGCGCCGGCGGGCCGTGCCGCCAACGCCGCTACCGCAGCAGCAGCAACCGCTGGCACCGCGGCGCACACTGCATCGCAGTCCCATCCCGGCTGATCGCCGTTGCCGGTCTTCAAGGCAAAGCCAATGGCCACTGCTGCTGCTCCCGCTTACGTAGCGCCGCCGCCACTCGAGGGCTCCGCCCGCGTCTGGGGGACCATCGCGCTCTCCGCGGCAACGTTCATGAACGTGCTCGATTCGTCGATCGCGAACGTGTCGCTGCCGGCCATCTCGGGCGACCTGGGGGTGAGCACCACCCAAGGCACCTGGGTCATCACCAGCTTCGCGGTGGCCAATGCCATCGCGGTGCCGCTCACGGGTTTCATGACCCAGCGTTTCGGCCAGGTGCGCCTGTTCATGGCCAGCGTGATCCTGTTCATGATCAGCTCGCTCCTGTGCGGGCTGGCGCCGAACATGACGACGCTGATTGCGTTTCGCGCATTGCAGGGCTTCGTCGCGGGCCCGATGATTCCGCTGTCGCAGACGCTGTTGCTGTCGAGCTATCCGCGCGCCAAGGCCGGCCTTGCCATGGCGATGTGGTCGATGACCACGCTCGTGGCGCCCGTGATGGGGCCGCTCCTTGGCGGCTGGATCACCGACAACATTTCATGGCCGTGGATCTTCTACATCAACATTCCCGTGGGCATCGTCGCGGCGGCCATCACCTGGGCGCTTTACCGCGACCGTGAGAGCACCACGCGCAAGGTGCCCATCGACGCCATCGGCCTCGCGCTCTTGGTGCTGTGGGTCGGTGCCATGCAGCTCATGCTCGACAAGGGCAAGGAGCTCGACTGGTTCCACTCGCCCGAGATCATCACGATGGCCGTGGTCGCCGTGGTCGGCTTCGCGTTCTTCCTCATCTGGGAGCTGACCGACAAGCACCCGGTGGTCGACCTGTCGCTCTTCAAGCGCCGCAACTTCTGGTCGGGCGCGGTGGCAACCGCCGTGGCCTACGGCTTGTTCTTCGGCAACGTGGTGCTGCTGCCGCTATGGCTGCAGCAGTGGATGGGCTACACCGCCACGCAGGCCGGCATGATCATGGCGCCGGTGGGGCTGCTCGCCATCTTCTTCTCGCCGGTGGTGGGGCTCACCGTGTCCAAGATCGATCCGCGCCGCTATGCGACCTTCTCGTTCCTGGTGTTCGCGCTGGTGCTGTGGATGCGGTCGAACTTCAACACGCAGGCCGACTTCGTGACGATCATCATCCCGACGATCATCCAGGGCATTGCGATGGCGTTCTTCTTCATTCCGCTGGTGACCATCACGCTCTCGGGCCTCACGCCCGACCGCATTCCGGCCGCCTCGGGGTTGTCGAACTTCCTGCGGATTACCGCGGGCGCCATGGGCACGTCGATTACCACCACGCTCTGGGAGAACCGTGCGGCGCTGCATCACTCGCAGCTGGCCGAATCGGTGAACCAGGGCAACAACGCGGCGACCAGCGCCATGAACGGCCTGGCCGGCAGCGGCTTGAGCAGCGAGCAGGTATTGGGGCAGATCAACCGCCTGGTCGATCAGCAGTCCTTCATGCTGGCCGCGAACGACATCTTCTATGCATCGGCGATTCTGTTCCTGCTGCTCATTCCGCTGGTGTGGCTGGCACGGCCGCAAAAAGGCGGTGCAGGCGGCGACGCCGCAGCAGGCGCGCACTAGGGTTCGAGCCCGATAGGTCATTGTCATTGCGACGACAGTCGCCCGATGCCGGAACCACCGGCGCGGGCAGGTTGCACTGCAGCATAGGCATTTGCCCCAGTATGCAAGTGCGGGTCGCCCACGAACAATCAGGCCGCGCTCGACAGTGGCGCATGAGATGGACCGCATGACCGACATATCTTTCCTGACCCTGGGCGACTTCGCGAGATGAGCGACGTCATCCTCGAAACACGCCAGCTCACCAAGGAATTCAAAGGGTTCACCGCGGTCAGCAAGGTCAACCTGCAGGTCGTGCGCGGCTCGATCCACGCGCTCATCGGGCCCAATGGCGCCGGCAAGACCACCTGCTTCAATCTCCTCACCAAATTTCTCGAGCCGACCAGCGGCACGATCCTGTTCAACGGGCAAGACATCACGGGCGAGCGGCCGGCGCAAATTGCCCGGCGCGGCATCATCCGCTCGTTCCAGATATCGGCGGTGTTTCCGCACCTCACGCTGCTCGAGAACGTGCGCCTCGGGCTGCAGCGCGCGCTCGGCACTTCGTACCACTTCTGGAAGAGCGAGAAATCGCTCGAACCGCTCAATGCGCGTGCCCGCGAACTGCTCGATGAAGTCGGCCTGGCACACGAGGCCGACGAGCTGACGGTGAATCTGCCGTACGGCCACAAGCGCGCGCTCGAGATTGCCACCACGCTGGCCATGGATCCCGAACTCATGCTGCTCGACGAACCCACGCAAGGCATGGGCCACGAAGACGTGCACCGCGTGGCCGAACTCATCAAGCGCGTGTCGGCCGGCCGTACCATCCTGATGGTCGAGCACAACATGAGCGTGGTCTCGACCATTGCAGACACCATCACCGTGCTTCAGCGCGGCGCCGTGCTGGCCGAAGGGCCCTATGCCGAGGTCTCGAAGAATCCGCAGGTGATGGAAGCCTACATGGGCACTACCGACGGCCAACTGCAAGGGGCCCATTGATATGAGCCCCCACGCTCCTCACTTCGTGTATGCGCTGCCCCCCGAGGGGGCGCGGGCCCCCTTTGGGGCGGCCCGGCAGGAGACCCGATGACCGCCGCCCTGGAAATCAAAGGCCTCCACGCCTGGTACGGCGAATCGCATGTGCTGCACGGCGTCGACATGGTCGTGCAGCCGGGTGAAGTCGTCACGCTGCTCGGCCGCAACGGCGCCGGGCGCACCAGCACGCTGCGCGCCATCATGGGGCTGACCGGCTCCCGCAAGGGCAGCATCGAAGTCAATGGCGTGCAGACCATCGGCATGGCCACGCACCGCATCGCGCACCTGGGCATCGGCTATTGCCCGGAAGAGCGCGGTATCTTCGCCAGCCTCTCGGCCGAGGAAAACCTGCTGCTGCCGCCCGCGCTCAAGGGCGCGGGGCCGGGCATGTCGGTGGCCGAAATCTACGAGATGTTTCCCAACCTGGCCGAGCGCCGCAACAGCCCCGGCACGCGGCTTTCGGGCGGCGAGCAGCAGATGCTGGCGGTCGCGCGCATCCTGCGCACCGGCGCCAAGCTGCTGCTGCTCGACGAGATTTCCGAAGGCCTGGCGCCGGTGATCGTGCAGGCGCTCGCCCGGATGATCCACACCCTGCGCGCCAAGGGCTACACCATCGTGATGGTGGAGCAGAACTTCCGTTTCGCCGCGCCGCTGGCCGACCGCTTCTACGTGATGGAGCACGGCCGCATGGTCGAGGCTTTCGGCGCCAAGGAACTCGACGCCAAGATGCCCGTGCTCAGCGAGCTGCTGGGCGTGTAGCCGCGGCCGCGCCAACCGTTTTTCCGTTGACTCTCTCAACCATCCCAGGAGACACCATGCAAACCAAGCTCAAAATCATTGCTCTCATGCTCGGAGCCGCGGGTCTTGCCAGCCATGCCGTGCAGGCGCAGGAGAAGGTCGTCATCGGCTACATCAGCGACCTCTCGGGCCTGTATGCCGACCTGGAAGGCAAGGGCGGCGCAACGGCCATCCAGATGGCCATCGACGACATGGGCGGCAAGGTGCTCGGCCAGCCGGTGGAAGTGCTGAGCGTCGATCACCAGAACAAGCCCGACATTGCGGCCTCCAAGGCGCGCGAGTGGATCGACACGGCCGGTGCCACGATGATTTTCGCGGGCACCAATTCGGGCGTGGCGCTGGCCACGGCCAAGGTGGCGCAAGAGAAGAAGCGCGTGTTCTTCACCAACGGCGCGGCAACCTCGGCGCTGACCAATGCGCAGTGCAGCCCCTACACCGTGCACTACGCCTACGACACCGTGGCGCTCGCCAAGAGCACCGGCGGCGCCGTGGTCGACACGGGCGGCAAGAGCTGGTTCTTCCTGACGGCCGACTATGCCTTCGGCCATGCGCTCGAGGCCGACACCGCCAAGGTCGTCAAGGCCAAGGGCGGCACGGTGGTGGGCACCGTGCGTGCGCCGCTCAATGCGTCGGACTTCTCGTCGTTCCTGCTGCAGGCGCAGAGCTCCAAGGCACAGGTGCTGGGCCTGGCCAACGCGGGCGGCGACTTCATCAATTCGATGAAGGCATCGAAGGAATTCGGCATCGACAAGTCGATGAAGGTTGCGGGCCTGCTGGTGTTCCTCACCGACGTGAAGAGCCTGGGCCTGCCGGCCACGCAGGGCCTGCTGCACACGACCAGCTGGTACTGGGACGCCGACGACGAGTCGCGCAAGTGGGCCGCGCGCTACGAAGCCAAGACCAAGAACAAGCCGACCGACATCCAGGCGGCGGACTACTCGGCCACCATGGCCTACCTCAAGGCCGTCGAAGCCGTGAAGAGCACCGACGCCGACAAGGTCATGGCTCACCTCAAGAAGACGCCGATCAACGACTTCTACGCCAAGGGCGTGATTCGCCCGGACGGCCGCATGGTGCACGACATGCTGCTGGCCGAGGTCAAGAAGCCTTCGGAATCCAAGGGCCCGTGGGACCTGCTGAAGATCGTCAAGAAGGTGCCGGGCGACCAGGTCTACACGACCAAGGAAGAGAGCACCTGCGCGCTCTGGAAGTAACTGTTACCCGCCTCCCGGTCCTTGACGGCCTTCTGAACCTGTTTCCACGATGAACATCTCTATGCCTGCCCTGTTGAGCCAGCTCCTTTTGGGGCTGGTCAACGGGTCGTTCTACGCGATCCTGAGCCTGGGGCTGGCGGTGATCTTCGGGCTGCTCAACGTCATCAACTTCGCGCACGGTGCGCTGTTCATGATGGGGGCGGTGCTGTCGTGGATGGCGATGAATTATTTCAACGTCAACTACTGGGTCATGCTGGCGGTGGCGCCGCTGATCGTGGGCCTGTTCGGCGTGCTGATCGAGCGGCTGCTGCTGCGCTGGATCTACAAGCTCGACCACCTCTACGGCCTGTTGCTCACGCTGGGCCTCACGCTGCTGATCGAAGGCGGCTTCCGTTCGGTGTACGGCGTGTCCGGGCTGGCCTACAGCACGCCCGAGGCGCTGAGCGGAGGCACCAACCTCGGCTTCATGTTCCTGCCCAACTACCGCGCGTGGGTGGTGGTGGCGTCGCTCGTCGTGTGCTTTGCCACCTGGTACGCCATCGAGAAAACACGGCTCGGCGCTTACTTGCGCGCGGGCACCGAGAACCCGCGGCTGGTCGAGGCCTTCGGCGTCAACGTGCCGTTGATGGTGACGCTGACCTACGGCTTCGGCGTGGCGCTGGCGGCCTTCGCCGGCGTGCTCGCCGCGCCGGTGATCCAGATCTCGCCGCTGATGGGGCAGAACCTCATCATCATCGTGTTCGCGGTGGTCGTCATCGGCGGCATGGGCTCGATCATGGGGGCCATCCTTACGGGCCTGGGGCTCGGCGTGATCGAGGGGCTGACCAAGGTGTTCTATCCGGAGGCCTCGGCCACCGTGGTGTTCGTGATCATGGTCGTGGTGCTGCTGATTCGTCCGGCCGGCCTGTTCGGCAGCGAGAAGTGAAGTCCATGAAGAAAATATCGCTCGTCGTCTACGGTGTGCTGCTGCTGGCGCTCATTGCCGCGCCCTTCATAGGCTTCTATCCGGTGTTCGTGATGAAGGTGCTGTGCTTCGCACTGTTCGCCTGCGCGTTCAACCTGCTGCTGGGCTACACCGGCATGCTTTCCTTCGGTCATGCCGCGTTCCTGGGCGGCTCGGCCTACCTCACGGGCCATGCGCTCAAGGTCTGGCATCTCACACCCGAGCTCGGCCTGATCATGGGCACGCTGGCCGGCGCGCTGCTGGGGCTGGTGTTCGGCTGGCTGGCCATCCGCCGCCAGGGCATCTACTTCTCGATGATCACGCTGGCGCTGGCTCAGATGATGTATTTCGTCGTGCTGCAGGCGCCTTTCACCGGCGGCGAAGACGGCCTGCAGAGCGTGCCGCGCGGCAAGCTCTTCGGCGTCGTCGATCTGAGCAACGATCTCACGATGTACTACGTTGCGCTCGCGATCGTGGTCGCGGCCTTCCTCCTGATTGCGCGCACCGTGCATTCGCCATTCGGGCAGGTGCTCAAGGGCATCAAGGAGAACGAGCCGCGCGCCATCTCGCTCGGCTACGACGTCAACCGCTTCAAGCTGCTGGCCTTCGTGATTTCGGCCGCGCTGTCGGGCCTGGCCGGGTCGCTCAAGACGCTGGTGCTCGGCTTCGCTTCGCTCAGCGACGTGCACTGGACCGCATCGGGCCACGTGATCCTCATGACGCTGGTGGGCGGCCTCGGCACGCTCTCCGGCCCGCTGGTAGGTTCGGCCGTGGTGGTGCTGCTGGAGAACAAGGTCGGTGACTTCGGCACCTTCATGGCGCGCCTCACCGGTGTCGACTGGTTCAACACGCTCGGCGAGTCGGTGACCATGGTCACCGGCCTGATCTTCGTGATCTGCGTGCTCGCATTCCGCAAGGGCGTCATGGGCGAGGTCATCGCTTTCCTCGACCGCCGCAAAGGCAAGAAAGCCTGAAGCGCGACGTTTGGATTGATCCGGGCAGGCACTTGATTTGATCCAGCATTTAACGCCAGTTCGACAGCCCCCGAAGCCTTCTTGGCCGAGCAATGGCCCAGAGTGCGCCCTTCGGCAACAGGCGCCCCAGCCCGGTGCCTGAATACCCGGGCACGGGAATTCAGGCAGTGCGCGTTTCAGTTCTTGGATGGGTTGGGCTCGCGACTTTCTCGCAGCGCCTTGAGCCGTGGTTCTGCCTGACCTGGGGGAATCTGGCCTTCTGCCTCCAGTCGCTTGAGTCGGCGTTCATCTGCCCGATTCAGGGCATCTTTGAGAAGCGCCATCTTTCGTGACGCGCAGGGCTCGCATTCGTAGTAGGTCTCTGGACGACCAGCGGGCTCTAGTTTTGCATTCAGCTCAAATGTGTTTATTCGACCTGAGGGCTCAATGCCGATAGTGATGGCTTTGCCATTCTTAAAAAAGACTCGTGCGCCCCCTAAGCATCCCGTCCTCTCCGTATCTTCGCTGTAATAAGATTTTTCGGAGACCCTCCGCATGTGACGCAATGCGTAGAGAACGTCGTCTTCGGTCAAGACAACGTCGTCACAGTCTAGGAAATCCTTCCTTTCCCAAGCGGACCGGATCGAAGGTTCAGTGATTTCAATCTTCTTCACATACGCGACAGGGTATCGCTTGTCAGCCGCGTGAGTAGCGCAGACCGCTGATGCCAAGAGCAGCGCGACTGCCAAGACGTTGGTCTTGTTCATGGGGCCGTGACGGGGAGATTCCAATTCGCTCCCTGCGCCTCCGTTGGGTTCTTCCTACTGGCATCTGGATGACGAAAAACCTCGCTCGGCGCGATCTGCATGGAGTCTTCAAGCGCCTTGACAAGCCACGAGAGCGATTGATTTTGAGCTGCGGTTGGCGTGTCGTAGACGCCAAATTCTCCGCGTAGCTGTTCCGTAGATCGCTGCTTGCGAGGGTCTGGGGCCCTGAAACCCAGTGGCAACCTGGCTCTGCCGACCATCTCAACGATGGCTTCCATATTGCTCGGGTAGCGGTCGCTAGGCGGTTTGGTCATTTCAATGCGGTGCATCGCGTCTACACCTGAATTTTTGGGGCCGTATGCCGGCATACATCTGCCCGTGAGAAGGCACCTCGCCCTCAATGGCCCGACATGATTCGTGCGCTGGTAGATCGCGGCCGTCTGGTAAATGGTTCCATTGGTGTCGATGAGAAAGTGTGCGCCATTGGCCTGGGACGTGTGTAGCTGCTCAGCGAGGATGCTGCAGTATCCGCATCGGTCTGGTGCACGATGATGCCGGTGATCGGAACGCTCCGCCTGCCCCGTTCAATGATTTGGCTGCGAGCACTGCGGACTCTCGCGTGAATGATCATTCCGTCTGTGTCAATTTGAACTGCCATGCGACCTCCTTGAGGAATAATTTGTCGTCGGTTGGCGTACGGTGCGCAGAACAAGGCGGCTCAACTGACCGATGGTTGACATGAGTTCTCTCCCTTTTCGACCGACCGAGCGGCGATCCCGCAGCATCTTATCGGCGCGGGCATGGCCCACCAGTCAACCAAAAGACTACGGTGGCTGCTAGCGGCTGTGGGGAGATCGGCAATTTGTCACGCCCCGTGCAGCTTTTCGCGGCAGACTGAAGCGGCCCGCCCCAGCTTCCGGTTCCTCTGCGCTCTACGGTTGGTGACTCGGAAACGCCTCCAAGAGTTTGGCGCGCTCCGCAAACAGGTTGTTGCGCACACCCTGGATCAGATCGAGGAACTCGTCGATATTGCTCGGTTCAGCCAGGTCATCCACACTCGTACTGCGCCCAGGGGAACATGACGTCATAGCCCTCGGTCTCCCAGTACGGCGGGTCCATGTAGAACAGTGTGTGCGGCCGGTCGTAGCGGTCCAGGCAGGCCGCCCCAGTCGAGCCGCTCGATGGCGCAAGCCCGCTCAGGGCACCACGGTAATGCGGTTGGTCGCGGGCGGTGCCAGCGGGCTGTTCGCCTTGATGTAGGCCTCCAGGGCATCCACGTCCTGGTCGCCGCCCAGCGTGTCCGTGCCCTGGTTGAACACCGTGAAGTTGTCTCCGCCGGTGGCCAGGAAGCTGTTCATCGTCACGCGGTAGCTGGTGCCGTCGGTCATCGCGGTTCCGTTGAGTGCCATGTTGCTGATGCGGGAGCCCGCGGGCGCCGAGAGGCTGTAGCTGTAGCTCAGGCTGCGCGAAGGCAGCAGCACCCTCGGCGCGGCGACCGTGTTGGTGCCGCTGTTGAACTGCTGCTCGAGCAGGGCCTTGATCTGCGCGCCGGTCATCGTCTTCACCACCAGGCTGTTGCCGAAGGGCTGCACGCTGAAGATCTGGCCATAGGTCACGCTGCCGTCGTTGGCCGGCACGAGGTCGGCCCGCACGCCGCCCGGGTTCATGAAGGCGATTTGCGCGCTGCCCTTGTTGCTGGGGCTGGTCGCATCGAGCTGCGCATCCGCAATCAGGTTGCCGAGCACGTTTTCGCGGGATGCTGTCTGGGTACGCGTGGCCGGGCCGGAGAGCGTGCCCACCACCCGCTGCACCAGCGGGGCGGCGATGGCAAGGTACTGGCTGATGAGCGCGGCCACTTCCTGGTTCTTGCCGAACGTGGGGTACTGGTCGGTCAGCGCGACCGTGTTGGCGCCGCTGGTGTAGGCCTCGCCTTGCACGATCACGTTGTCGGCCGTCTTGGCCGTGACCTTGCGGGTGCGCGTGTCGATCGTCAGGTTGATGTCGGTCAGCAAGGTGCCGTACTGGCCGGCGCTCGTCAGCAGGAAGGGCTTGGCCGGGTTCGTCTTTGCGTAGTCGCAGATGTACGAGCGGTGCGTGTGGCCCGAGATCACCACGTCCACGGAAGCGTCGAGCTTGTTGAGTATCGGCAGGATGTCGCCGCTCAGCCCGGCGCAGCTCTTGTCGTTGTAGCCGACCGTGGTCGTGGCGCCTTCATGCACCACGACGACGATCGCGTCGGCGCCCTCGGCCTTCAATTGCGGAATCAGCGCGTTGGCCGTGTCCGCTTCGTCCTTGAAGCTCAGGCCCGCAACGCCGGCCGGCGTCACGATGCTCGGCGTGCCCTTGAGCGTCATGCCGATGAACGCCACCTTCACGGTGGCGCCGTCCTTCGTGAAGGTCTTCATGCCCGTGGCGGGAAAGAGCGTGTTGCCGTCGGTCTTCACGGTGTTGGCCGCCAGGAAGCCGAAGTTCGCGCCCGGGAAGGCCTTGTTGACCCGGCAGGGCTCCAGCGGCGTGTTCTTGGCGCAGCCGCCGTTCTTCATGCGCAGGAGTTCGGTCTGGCCCTTGTCGAACTCATGGTTGCCGACCGCGTTGAAGTCGATCTTCATCGCGTTCACCGCTTCGATGGTCGGCTCGTCGAGGAACAGCGCCGAGACCAGCGGCGAGGCGCCGATCATGTCGCCGGCGGAGACCACGGCATTGTTTTCGTTCTTGGCCTTGAGCGACGCAATGGCCGAGGCAAGGTAGGCGGCGCCGCCGGCAGGCACCGGCACCGTGCCGCCGCCGCTGGCCGGGGCGGTGATGGAAAGCCTGGGCGGCTCGAGGTTGCCGTGCAGGTCGTTGAAGGCAATGAGCTTCACGTCCACGCTGCCGGGCGTGGCCGGAGCAGGAGGGGGCGGTGCTGGCGGCGCGGGAGCCGGTGCAGGCGCCGGAACAAACGGAATGAACCCGTTCGAATTGCTGCTTCCGCCGCAAGCGGACAACGTGGCCAGGACAACCCCCGCCACGGCGAGATGTTTCAACGATGCGTGCATGAGCCTCTCCTCTTTGGTGGAATGCAGCGCATGCTGGACAAGGCAGATGACGTCACCATGACCGCCCGGGCGGCGGAGCCGTCAGGGCAGGGAGACGAGGCGAACGGCCACGTCGGGGCCGAAGGCGCGTTGCAGCAGTTCCCTCGCCTGCACGCTGCGCTCGTCGCCGGGCGATTGCACGGCCAGCGATGCATCGGCGGCGTGCCGCTGGAGATGCCAGCCTTCTTGCCCAAGGCGAATCAGGCCGGCGAGTGCCTCGGCGTTCGCAACGGGCAGCGCCGCGGGCACGATGTCCAGCCAGTCCACCACCTGGTCGGCTTCGCCGCCGAGCCGCGCGGTCGCGCCTTCCACCAGCACATGTTGCGTGGCCGCGTCCCTCACCGCACCCTGGAGGATGATGCCGTTGCCGTGCCAGCGGATTTCAAGCTGCGAGCCGACCGCGGCTGGCGCAGGGCGCGCCGCTGCGAATGCCCACGCGAGACCCGCAACGGCCAGGAAAACCATCAGCAGCGCGACGACCCGGGGTCTGTTCATTCAAGCCTTGACGCACGTCCATCGTGCAATGTCGAAGGCCGAGTTCAGAGGCCCGGCATGACGGCGTGATGACAAAGGCAGGCTGTGCGGCCTCAGAGCCGCAGCGGTGCGGCGTAGCCGGTCATCTCCAGATAGCCCCGCCCGACGCGGCGCCCTTGCGCATCGAGCAGGTCGCTCACGCCTTCCCAGTACACCCCGCCGGTGGAGCCGCGGCTGTCGAGCTCCTGGTCGTCGAGCAGTGCGCGAACCTCGAAGTTTCCCGATGGGGTCTGCACGCGCCACTGGGTCGGGTACTTTGCCTGCGTGCGCGGGCTGGTCCACGCATTCGCACCGTCGAAGCGCACCTCGTCGTTGTTGAAAACGCGAAGAGCTCCATCGCGTGTGCGAAACGAGCCGCCGGCCCACAACGCACTGCCGTCGCGGCGGCGCAGGCGAAAGGCCGTGAGGGCGCTGCCGTCGTCCAGGTTCATGCCGATCCAGTCCCAGCCTACCGCCTCGGGATGCATCAGCGCCTCGCTCCACTCGTGGTCGAGCCAGGCGGTGCCATCGACGTCGAAGGCCCGGCCCTTGAGCGTGAGCGTGCCCTGCGTCTTGAGCTGGGGCTCGCTGTAGTAGTAGCTCGCCTGTGCTTCCTCCGGGCCCTTGCGCGAGAGCCCGCCCTTGCCTTGCAGCAGCACCGGCTGCGTGGGCGTGAAACGCAGGTCGAGCGCGAACTCGCCGGCGGAAATGCGCGCCGAATAGCTGCCGTCCTTGCGCGCCAGCGACCAGTCGCGCAGGCGCACGTCGGTGTCGGCTTCGCTGGCTGACGCAACGCCGAAGCCCGCGCGCGCAATGCGCTGGTCATGCAGCAGCACCCGGCCTTCGAGGTCGGTGACGGCTGCGTGCACGAACACGAGGTTCCTGGCCGCGAAGGCCGATCGCATGCCTTGCGCCGCATTGACGCGGGAGCGGAAGAAGGTCACCTGGAAGCCGAACTCGCGTCCTACCGCGGTCCTTGCGTGGCCCGTGATGTACCACCACTCGGTTTGCAGATCGGGGTGGCTGCCGAAGTCGCGCGGGAACTGCAGCGCGCGCTCGGGCAAGGCCCAGCTTGCGGGCGCAGCGGCCAACGCCGCGAGCAGCAGGCTGCGGCGCGAGAGCTTGTGGAAGGCAGGCGGGGGCATCACTGCGCAACCAGCGCGTCCATGCGTTGCTGCGCCGGCTCGATGTCGCCGAATGCGTTCCGCACCCAGGCCGCATCGTGATAACTCGGCAGGTAGCGTTCGCCCGCATCGCACAGAAGCGAAAGAATGGAACCCTGCTGGCCGGCGGCACGCATCTCTTGTGCAATGGCCAGCATGCCGACGAAGTTGGTGCCGGTCGAGGGGCCGACCTTGCGGCCCAGCAGTGCCGAGAGCGCATGCATGGCCGCCACCGAATCGAGGTTGGGCACTTCGATCATCCGGTCGACCAGCGTGCGAATGAAGCTCGGCTCCACGCGCGGCCGGCCGATGCCTTCGATGCGCGAACCCGCCGCCGTCAGCGTGGTGTCGCCCGTGCGGTGATAGGCCGAGAACACCGAGCCTTCGGGGTCGGGCACACACACCTGCGTGTCGTGGCAGCGAAAGCGCACATAGCGCCCGATGGTGGCGCTGGTGCCGCCGGTGCCCGCGCCCACCACGATCCATGCCGGCACCGGATGCCGCTCGCGCGCCATCTGCTGGAACATGCTCTCGGCGATGTTGTTGTTGCCGCGCCAGTCGGTCGCGCGTTCGGCATACGTGAACTGGTCCATGTAGTGGCCGCCGGTCTGCTCGGCGAGCGCGCGCGCCTCTTCGTAGACCTGCGCCGCATGATCGACGAAGTGGCAGCGCGCGCCATAGAAGGCAATTTGCGCCACCTTCTCGGGCGAGGTGCTGCGCGGCATCACCGCGATGAAGGGCAGGCCCAGGAGCCGCGCGAAGTAGGCTTCGCTCACCGCCGTAGAGCCGCTCGAGGCCTCGACGATGGTCGTGCCTTCGCGCACCCATCCGTTGCACAGCGCATAGAGAAAAAGCGAACGCGCGAGCCGGTGCTTGAGGCTGCCCGTGGGGTGCGTCGACTCGTCCTTCAGGTACAGGTCGATGCCGGCCGCGGCAAGCGAGGGCAGCGGCAGCGGAATCAGGTGCGTGTCGGCGCTGCGCTGGTAGTCGGCTTCGATGCGGCGTATGGCAGAGCCGAGCCAGCCGCCGCATGAAATGGAGGAGGGTGTTTGCTGCATGTAGGAGGAAGTCTACAAGTCATCCCTCGCAGCACCCAGCGAACGCGCAAATCGGGATACTGTGCGCTGCCAAATTCCACCCGGCAGGAGACAAGACGCATGAGAACAAGACACCTGCGCCCGACGTCGCGGCGCTCGTTAGGTCAAAGGCATTCCATTGGCGCCGCAGCGCTCGCGGCCCTCGTGCTCGCGGGCTGCGCATCGGGGCCTCCGAGTGTGCAGACGCCACCGCGTGCACCGTCGTCGTTCGCGGTGCCCGGCCTCGAGAAACCAGCCGAGGTGCTGGTCGACCGCTGGGGCGTGCCGCACCTGTATGCCGGCACGCTCTACGATGCCTTCGTGGCGCAGGGCTTCATTGCCGCGCGCGACCGGCTCTGGCAGATGGACCTCTGGCGCAAGCGCGGCCTCGGCGAGATGGCGAAGGACTTCGGCCCCGCATGGGTCGAGGGCGACCGTGCCGCGCGCGCCGTGCTCTATCGCGGCGACATGTACCGCGAATGGCTGGCCTACGGCTCCGATGCCAAGCGCGTGGCCGAGGCCTTTACCGCGGGCGTCAACGCTTATGTCGCCCAGGTGCGCGCGCAGCCGGCGCTGCTGCCGACCGAGTTTGCGCTGCTGGGCTACCAGCCGGCCACCTGGTCGCCCGAAGACGTGGTGCGAATCCGGCACCACGGCCTCACGCTCAACTTCACGTCCGAGGTGGACCGTGCCCGCGCCTTCTGCGCTGGCAGCGAAGGCATCAAGGCGGACTGGCTGCGCCGCGAACTCGATCCGCCGGTCACGCCGCAGGTGCCGCCCGGCTTCGATCCCTGCACCATTCCGGCGGCCGAGTTGCGCGCCGCCTACCTGCGCGCCACCGAGTCGCCGCGCTTCACCAAGGAGAACACGCGGCTGGCCGGTGCGGCTGCCGCATCAGTGGCGATGCCGCCGGGCAGCGCCGAAGCCGTGGCAGGAAACGCCGACGAAGAAGAGCAGCAGCGGCAGGCACTGCAAGGCGACCCCACAGCCGCCTATGGCAGCAACAACTGGGTCATTGCGCCGAAGCTCACGTCCACCGGAAGGCCCATTCTCGCCAACGACCCGCACCGCGCCCATGGTGCGCCGAGCCTGCGCTACATGACGCATCTCAGCGCGCCCGGCATGGACGCCATCGGCGCCGGCGAGCCCTTCCTTCCCGGACTTTCGATCGGGCACAACGGCACCATCGCCTTCGGCCTCACGCGCTTCTACATGGACCAGGAGGATCTGTACGTGTACCAGCTGAATCCCCAGAACCCGAGCGAGTACCGCTACCAGGGCCGCTGGGAGCCTATGACGAGCGTCACCGAGCGCATTACGGTGCGCGGCGAAAGCGCGCCGCGCGAGGTGGTGAACACCTTCACCCGCCATGGTCCGGTGCTGCTGTCCGAGCCCGGCAAGCAGCGTGCCTTCGCGCTGCGGGCCGCGTGGCTCGAGCCCGGCATGGCGCCGTACTTCGGTTCCATGGACTACATGCGCGCGCAGAACTGGGACCAGTTTCGCGCCGCCATGAACCGCTGGGGCGCCCCCGGCGAGAACCAGGTCTATGCCGACCGCAATGGCAACGTCGGTTGGATGCCGGGCGGCCTTACGCCCATCCGCCTCAACTGGGACGGCTTGATGCCGGTGCCGGGCGACGGCCGCTACGAGTGGTCGGGCTTTCGCAACGGCGACGAACTGCCTTCGGAGTTCAACCCCGCGCGCGGCTACGTGGTGACCGCGAACGAGAACAATATTCCGCCCGATCATCCGGCTGCAAAGAAAGGCGTCGGCTACGAATGGAGCGATGCGGCCCGCGCGCGCCGCCTCAAGGAGTTGTTCGCGGCAAAGGCGGCGGCGGGCTCGCGCTTCACCATCGAGGACTCGGAACGCATGCAGAACGACATCGTCGCGACGCCCGCACAGCGGCTGCTCAAACTCCTGGCGGGCTTGCGCAGCGAGGACGCCCAGACAGCAGCCGGCCTGCGCCTGCTGCAGGGCTGGGACGGCACCATGCACCGCGACAGCGCCGCCGCGGCGCTGTACGAAGTGTGGAGCAGCAAGACCTTGCGCACCGCCGTGCTCAAGGCCGGTGCCGGTGATGCCGCTGCATCGCTGGCTACGCCCGGCGACAACACGCGCATGGTGCTGTTGCTCGAAAACCCCTCCGGCTGGGTCAGCGACGCGCAGCGTGATGCCTTGCTGTTGCAGACGCTGCCGCCGGCCATGCAGGAGCTCACCGCCAAGCTCGGGCCCGACATGGCGGCCTGGAAGTGGGGCGCGCTGCATCGCGCGGAGTTCCGCCACCCGCTCGGCGGCGTGGTCGATTCGGCCACGCGCAAGAAGCTGGAGGTCGGCGACTGGCCGATGTCGGGTTCGGCCTTTACGCCCATGGCGGCAAGCTACCGTGCCAGCGACTACAAGCTGACTTCAGGGGCATCGTTCCGGATGGTGCTCGATGTGGGCAACTGGGATGCCTCTCGGGTGATCAACACGCCCGGGCAGTCGGGCAACCCGGACAGTCCGAACTACCGCGACCTTGCGCCGCTGTGGCTCGAAGGCAAGTACGTGCCGCTGGTCTATAGCCGCGGGGCTGTGGAAAAAGAGACGGTGGAGCGCATTCAACTGACACCTGCGCGGTAGATAGACGCCTTACCAGTCTTCCTTCACCGCGAGCACCACGTCCTTGCCTGCCGCGGCCCGCCCCGCCAGCCACGCGGTGACGGTGCCGGCCACCACCACCGCGCCGCACAGCACCAGCAGCCTCGTCCACGGCACCAGCAAGTCCATGGTCCAGTGAAAGCTCTGCGGATTGACCACCTTCACCAGCACCACCGAAACGGCCAAGCCCAGCACGAGCCCCGCCACGGCACCGATGGCCGTCCATGCGGCACCTTCACCCGCCACCACGGCCAGCACCTGCCGCCGCGTGAAACCCAGGTGCGCGAGCAGCCCGAACTCCTTGCGCCGCGCCAGAACCTGCGCGCTGAAGCTCGCCGCAATGCCGAACAGACCGATGGCAATGGCTACCGCTTGCAACCAGTAGGTCACCGCGAAGCTGCGGTCGAAGATGCGCAATGAGGTCGCACGGATCTGCCCGACCGATGAAATCTCGATGCTCGAATCGGACCCGGCGCTTCCGCGGCGTGCCGCCAGTTCGCGGATCGCAGCCTGCACGGTGCTTTCGGACGCACCCGGCGCAAGCCACAGCGACACATCGCTTACTTCGCGCTCGCCTGTGAGGCGTTCGAAATCGCGCGCGTCCATGGTGATAGCGCCGAACTGCCGCGCATAGTCGCGCCACACGCCCGCCACGAAGAACGCCACCGGCCCGGAACCTGCGACGCCCAATGCAGACGAAAGCGGCGCGAAGAGGGCGCCCGGTTTCGCGCCGTACAGCTCCACCATCGGTTCGCTCACGTAGATGCCGATCTGCCCCGCAGGCACCGGTAGCGCGGGGCCCACCAGCGGCAGCGCCTGCGCCGCGCCGCCTTCGAGGCTTCGCGCAATCAGCGTGACGGCAGGCTGCGCGGGGTCGAGCTGCAGCGACCGGGTGCGCAGGGTGCCGGTGCGTTCCACGCCGGGCAGTTGCGCCAAGGCCTGCACGAAAGCGGGCGAGAAGGTGGCCGTGTCGCTGCTGCTCTGCGTGCCCGAATTGCCGGAGCGGCCGCTCGAGGTGGCGCGAAGATAGAGATCGGCCGGCAGCACCACGTCGAGCCAATGCGTGACCGAATCGCGAAAGCTCGCAACCATGACCGTGAGCGCCACCGCGAGGCTCAGGCTCGCGACCACGCCGCTGACCGCCACGGCCGCCGTGCCGCGCATTCGCCTTGCGCGCTCGATGGCCAGCATCGGCAACACGCGCTGCGCGAACATGGGCGCCACGCGGTCGTAGAGCAGCGCAATCAGCCAGGGCAGTGCGGTGATGCCGCCCACCAGCAGGCAGCCCACCGAGAGATAGGCTGCGACGGGAATGCCGCCGACAGCCGGCATGTTGGCCAGCCCCGCGCTCGCGGCAATGAGCCCGAGCGCCAGCCAGTGGCTTTTGCTTTGCACGGGTGCGGCGCCCAGGCCCTTCAGCGTTTGCGCCTCGGGCAGCGCCTGCGCCGCGCGCGCGGGCCACCAGCCGCCAACCAGCGCCGCCAGAACGCCGAGCGCGCCGTACAGCAGTGCCGAGCCGCTGCTCCAGTGCAGCGTAGGCGCCACGCCCTGGAAATATCCACCGCCCAGGTCGCCGCCGAGCACACGCAGCGCGAAGGCTGCGAGCGCCGTCCCCAGCGCCAGGCCGGCGGCGCTTCCTATCAGGCCCAGCACCAGCGATTCGATCAGCACCAGGCGCAGCCGCTCGCGCGGCGTCAGGCCCAGCACGCCGAGCAGCGCGAACTGTTGCGCACGCTTGGCCACGCTGAGTGCCAGCACCGAGAAGACCAGAAATGCGCCGGTAAAAAGCGCCACCAGCGCCAGCACCGTCAGGTTGACGCGATAGGCGCGCGAGAGATTGCTCACGCGCTCGGCCGCATCACCCGGTTCGGCGAACTGCAAGCCCGCGGGCCAGCCCGGCGACCGCTGCAGCGATGCGATAAAAGTCGCCCGGTCGGTGCCGGGAGCAAGCCTCAAGTCGACGCGGCTGAGCTGGCCGACCTTGTCGAACAGGTCTTGCGCGGCGCCGATATCCATCACCGCGAGCGCCGCGCCGGTGGCGGCGACGTGGCCCGCGACTTCGAGCCGTTGCCAAGACCCACTGCTGCGCAACTGCACGGTTTCGGCATCACCTTCCACGGCTTCGGCCGCCAGGCCCAGCACGTTGCGCGCCGATGCGTTGAGAAACACATGGCCCGGCGCCAACATCGCGAAGCGGTCGGCGTTCTTGCCGGGCTGCGGCATCAGGGCCGGTGCGATGGTCGGCAGCGCCAGCGCGTCGACACCGATCACGCGCATCGGCACTTGCCGCGCACCGGCCAATGCGAGGCTCTGGAACTCGAGCACCGGGCTCGCCAGCGTTACCTGCGGATGCTGTGCGAGGCGCCCGAACACCGCTTCATCGAAGCTGCCTTGCACGGCGCGCACTTCGAGGTCCGGCTGGCCGTTGACCGACCTCACGGCACTCGAGAACTCGTCGAGGGCCGAGGCATTGATCAGCTGCACCGAGAACGCGAGCGCCACGCCCAGCATCACGGCCAATACGGCCGCGGCATTGCGCCAAGGGTGGTGGCGCAGTTCCTGCCAAGAGAAGGTGGTGAGCAAGGCACGCATGCCGCCATTGTGGCCGGCGCGCAGAAAAGTCAGAGCCGCTCGGACATCCCGTTGAGATACGCACGCACCGCCGCGTTCGTGCTCAGGCCGATGGCGCGGTCGAACGCCTGGCGTGCGGCGGCGCGCGCCCCGCCCGCCGCAAGCAGGTGCGCGCGCGCCGCCCAGAACGGCTGATAGCTTGCCACCTCGTCCGCAGGGATGGCATCGAGCGCCTGCAGGCCGATGTCCGGACCGCGCGCGTTCGCCAAGGCGCAGGCCAGGCTGACCTGCGCGCCGACGCTGGGCCGAAGGGCCAGCAGGCCCTCATACAGCGCCACCAGTGCTTCGGGCGATACCGGTGCTCCCACGCGCCGCTCGCAGTGGGCCGACTGGATGGCTGCCTCCAACTGGTAAGCGCCGATGCGCTGCATGCCTGAGGCGCGCCGCAGGCACTCCTCGGCTTGCGCGAGCAGTGCGGGGTCCCAGCGCGCCATGTCCTGCTGGTCGAGCGGCACATAGGCGCCGGCCTCGCTGCGCCGGGACGCCGCGCGGCTCTCGCAGAACAGCATCAGCGCCAGGAGCCCCAGCGGCTCGGGCTCGTCCGGCATCAGGCTGCAAAGGATGCGGCCGAGGTCGATCGCTTCCGCGGTGAGGTTGCGGGGCAAGGTGTCCGCGCCATCGACGTCGTCCCAGCCGGTGCCGTAGGCGGCATAGATGCCGTCGAGCACGTCCTGCAGCCGTTGCGCCAGGTCGCGAGCCTGCGGGTATTCGAAGGGAATGCCCGCGGCCCGAATGCGCGCCTTCGCCCGCACCAGCCGCTGCCCGAGCGTGGAGGGCGAGGTCAGGAAGGCGCCGGCCATGCGGGCCGCATCGAGCCCGAGCACGGTCTGCAGCATCAGCGGGGCACGGGCGGCCGCGTCGATGGCGGGATGCGCGCACACGAAGAGCAGGCGCAAGCGCTCGTCGGGTACGGCCGCGCCGTCGGTGGTGCCCACATCCACCTCGCCGGCCAGCAGCAGCAGGGTTTGCGTGGCCGCATCCTGTACACGGGTATGGCGCCATGCGTCGAGCCTGCGGTGCCGCGCCACGCTCAGC
Source organism: Variovorax paradoxus (assembly GCF_040544635.1). Taxonomy (GTDB): domain Bacteria; phylum Pseudomonadota; class Gammaproteobacteria; order Burkholderiales; family Burkholderiaceae_C; genus Variovorax; species Variovorax paradoxus_R. The sequence continues at coordinate 52,208 of NZ_JBEPKJ010000018.1, read as the reverse complement.
AGCCAGGCGTCGGGCTGATCGGGAATGCCGTCGGCGGGCCAGCGTTCGAGCGCACGCGCAAAAGCATCGGCCAGCGCGTCTTCGGATGCCGCAATGTCGTGCGTGCGCGCCGAAAGGATCGCGAGGAGCCGCCCATACGACTCGCGTGCCGCCCGTTCGGCGGCCTGCCGGGCCGCCGAGTCGTTCACGGTGTGGCCGCCGTTGCCGTGAACACGGGGCGCACTTCCACGCCGCCGCTGGTGGCGCATGGGGCTCGGGCCGCCCACTCGAGCGCGGCATCGAGGTCGGGCACGTCGATCACGAAGTAGCCGCCGAGCTGCTCCTTGGTGTCGGCGAAGGGGCCGTCCTGCACCTGGCGCTTGTCGCCGCGCACGCGCAGCGTGGTGCCGGTCATGGGCGGGAACAGCCCATGGCCGCCGAGCGCGATACCCGTCTTGCGCACGGCGTCGGCGTAGGCCACCCAGCTGGCGCGGTAGGCCAGCGAGGGGGGATCGTCGCGTTGTTCGAATTCGGCTGCGGGCTGATAGAACATCAACATGTACTGCATGGTGTTTCTCCGTCAAGGAAAAGCTTGCCGAGCAAGATCGCTCACCACAATGACGGCTCGCAGCCTGTCATTTCGACACGCGCCCCGCGCATCGAGCAAATTATTCTTTCCCCAAACGCCCGCGGGCGCAATGGCAATAGCTCAGGCAGCCCTGGCCTGTGCCGGTGGGGCGAACATTGCCTCCATCTCGTGTCGCAGCTTGTAGGCATGGGTGGAGGTGTCCATGGCCACGTCGGCCCAGCACAGGCTCTGGCCTTTCTTCACCGCGCGCACCAGCTTGACGTTGTGCGCCAGCCCGAGCGGCAGCCCGCCCAGGCCCATGGAGCGCTCGGCCGGCAGCAGCTTTCCCCAGACGGTGTAGCCGCCTTCGCCGTCGAGCATTTCGCCGGGCGCCAGGTCGCGCTTGGCGGTGGCCACCACGTCGGCGTTCCAGCAGGTGGCGACGCCCGTGGGCTCGCCGCGCAAGGCCACGCTGGCCACCGACATGCCGACCTCCAGGCCGATCAGGTGCCAGCGCTTGTAGAGCGTGAAATAGCGCCCGCTCGGGTCGGTGTGGGCGTTGTATTCCTCGAAGCAATTCCTGATGTAGTCGGTCTCCGCCTCGACCGTGACCCACACGCCCATGCGGATGTCGTAGGGAATCTTTCGCCCGTTCGCCTCCAGCGAGGAGATGACTTCGACCATGCCCTTGCGCTCGAGCACGCCGCCTTCGCTCTGCGGCCGTGTGACGAAGGGAATGTCTTCCACGCTCGCGGGTGGGTACAGCAGGCCGTCCGAAGGCACGGTGAGCCCGGTGGCGTTGGCCACGGCCGAGCTTTCGATGGACGGCTTGGAGCCGTCGAGAAAGCTGTTGAACATCTTCGGGTTGAGCCCGCCGCGCAGCGCCTGCTCGGGCGTGAGGCCGTAGTTGCCCCACACCGTTTCGGGCGTCGATTCGGTGAAATGCGGCAGCCACTTGTGGCCGCGGCCGGCCGCCACCACCGGAAAGCCGCAGGTGCGTGCCCAGTCGACCAGGTCGCAGATCAATGCCGGCTGGTCGCCGAAGGCCAGCGAATAGATCACGCCGGCTTGCCTTGCCTTGTGTGCGAGCAGCGGGCCGCAGAAGGCATCGGCCTCGACGGTGACGTTGACCACGTGCTTGCCGTGCGCGAAGGCATCGAGGCAGTGGTCGACCGCGGCCACCGGGTTGCCGGTGCACTCCACCACAATGTCGATGGAGGGCTCGCGTGTCACGGCTTGCCAGTCGTCGGTGATCCAGGTGGTGCCGGTCTTCAGCGCTTCCTGCACCGAGCCCGCCCCAGCGCGGGTCGGATCCCAGCCGACACGTTCGAGATTGACGCGCGCCGCGGCAGGCGAAAGATCGGCAATAGCCACCAGCTGCACGCCGGGCGTGCGCGGAATCTGCGCGAGGTACATCGAACCGAACTTGCCGGCACCGATCAGGCCGATGCGGATGGGGCGGCCTTCTGCGGCGCGCTGCTGCAGGCGGGTGTAAAGGCTCATGGGGTCAGGCCTCCGCAGTGTCGAGGACTTCGAGCGAAGTCTGCAGCGCGCTTTCGGGCAGGCCGTTCTTCCATGGCACCTCGACCGGATAGGGCTTCAGCAGACAGTCGTCCGGCAGCATCTCGATGGGCGTGAAGTCCCGGTGCGCGATGTACTCGGGCCGCTTGTGGCGCCGAATGTGGTTGCTGACGGCGCACAGGCTCAAGTACACCGCCACGCGGTTGAAGGGCGAGAGGTTGCTGCCTGAGGCGTGCACGAGGCAGCTGTGGAACAGGATCATTGAACCGGCCGGGCCCTTGGGCGAGACGATGCCACCGTTCTTTCCTCCGGCACGGTCGACCAGTTGCGAGATCAGTTCGTTGTCGACCGTCCAGAGCGGATAGCTCGTGGTCGTGAGGTCGTGCTTCGCATCCACCACGCCCTTGCGGTGGCTGCCCGGAATGAACATCAGCGGGCCGTTGTGCTCGTTCACGTCGTCCAGGAAGATTGCGACGTTCATCGCGCGCTCGGTGGGCATCAGGTCGTCGTTGAGCCACGTGCCGTAGTCCTGGTGCCACTGCCACACCTGGCCCTCGAAGGCCATCTTGCCGTTGATCTTGAACTGGTGCATGTAGACCTCTTCGTCGAAGAGGTCCATCACCGGGCCCACCATGCGCGGATGGCGCGCGAGCCGCGCGAAGGGCTCGCTGATCAGGTGGGCAGCGAAGTTCGTGCGCACCGCGTCGGAGCCTTTCTCGCGCACGTTGAAGGCCTCGCGCTTGCTGTACAGATCGGGAACCGCATCGGTCAGCGCCTTGGTTTCTTCGGCCGAAAAATGGCCGGGGAAGAACAGGTAGCCGTCGCGCTCGAACTGCGCGCGTTGCTCGGGGGTCAACTTCATGCCTTGTCTCCTTTGCGGGTGAGGGTGGATTCGGCGCGCGCAAGTTGCTGCGCGAGCCGCCGGCTGAGTGCCTCGCTGGCCTGCGCGACGTGTTCCTCGCTCAGATGCGCGGCGCGTTGCGCATGGCCGGCGGCAATGGCGGCAGCGATGGCTTCGTGCTCGTCCCAGAGCGATTCGCGCTGCGGCTCGGCCTGCAGCACCGCGCCCATCGCTCGGCGCAGGTGGCGCCAGTGCTGGTCGGCGCTCTGGCCGATCAGCGGGTTGCCGGATGCTTCGTAGATGGCTTGGTGAAAGGCCATGTCGGCATCGATCATGGCTTCGACATTGCGCCCGCGCGCGGCGCGGCGGCCACGCTCGATGAGCTTGGGGTCGATGCGAAAGCGCTGCTGTGCGGCGAGCCGCGCGGCCAGCACGTCGAGCGCGCCGCGCACCTGGTAGATCTTGCGCATCCACTCGGCATCGAGCGGCGCCACCAGCACGCCGCGGCCCGGTGCATCGTGCACGAAGCCGTCTTTCTTGAGCAGGCGCAGCGCCTGCAGCACCGGCTGGCGCGACACCGAAAGGCGCTGCGCGATGTCTTCCTGCGTGATGCGCTCGCCGGGTGCCAGAGAGCCGCTGCTGATGGCGCCGAGCAGGGCGCGGTAGACCTGGTCGACAAGGTCGGGCGCGGCTTCGATGCTGACGAGGTGGGCGGGCATGGATCGTCTTTCTCTGAACTCTGTATACAGAGTACAAAGTTGCGGGCGCGGTGTATTCCGGGTTTTTACCCATCGGGCCTGCAAGAAAACGTAAGGCGCCGCTAAGCTCGGCGCATGCAACTCCCCACCTACGACGACGTCATTGCCGCAGCCGCGCGGCTCGAAGGCCATGCCCACCGCACGCCCGTGCTGCGTTCGACCACCGCCGACGCGCGCTGGGGCGCGCAGTTCTTCTTCAAGTGCGAGAACTTTCAGCGCATGGGCGCATTCAAGTTCCGCGGCGCCTTCAACGCGCTCTCGAAGTTCGACGCGGCGCAGCGCAAGGGCGGCGTCATCGCCTTTTCTTCGGGCAACCATGCGCAGGCCATTGCTCTGTCGGCGCGGTTCCTGTCGATGCCGGCCGTGATCGTCATGCCCAAGGACGCGCCGGCCGCCAAGGTTGCGGCCACGCAGGGCTACGGCGCCGAAGTGGTGATGTACGACCGCTTCACCGAAGACCGCGAGGCACTGACGAAGCGGCTCGCGCAGGAGCGCGGGATGACGATGATTCCGCCCTACGACCACCCCGACGTTCTCACGGGGCAGGGCACCGCGGTGAAGGAACTGATCGAAGAAACCGGTCCGCTCGATCACCTGTTCGTATGCCTGGGCGGCGGCGGGTTGTTGTCGGGCTCGGCACTGTCGGCGCGTGCGCTGGCCCCCGATTGCAAGGTCTACGGCGTGGAGCCCGAAGCGGGCAACGACGGCCAGCAGTCGTTCCGCGCGGGAAAGATCGTGCACATCGAAACGCCCAAGACGATTGCCGACGGTGCGCAGACGCAGCACCTGGGCGAGTACACCTTCGGCATCATCCGGCGCGACGTGGACGACGTCTTTACCGTGACGGACGCGCAGCTCGTTGAAGCCATGCGCTTCTTTGCGGAGCGCATGAAGATGGTGGTGGAGCCGACCGGTTGCCTCGCCTTCGCGGGCGCGATCGCAGCGGGCAAGCTCATCGCGGGAAAACGCGTCGGCATCGTGATCAGCGGTGGCAACGTCGACCTCTCGCGCTACGCGGCGCTGCTCGCCTAGTTCAGGCGCGGATGCCTTCGGCGGTAAGGTGCAGCAGGCGGTCCGCACGGGCCGCCGCACTCTCGGAATGCGTCACCAGGACTAGCGAGGCGCCGTGCTCGCGCGTCTGGCCGACCAGCAGTTCCATCACCTTGGCCGCGGTGGTCGGGTCGAGGTTGCCGGTGGGCTCGTCGGCCAGCAGCAACGCCGGCCGGTGCACCAGCGCGCGCGCAATCGCCACGCGCTGCAGTTGACCGCCGGAGAGCGTCTGCGGCAGCCGTGCGCCCATGCCCGGCAGACCCACTGCGTCGAGCATGTGCGCGACGCGGCTTTCGTCGCGATGCTGGCCGAGCAGCATCAGCGGCAGCGAAACGTTCTGCGCCACGTCGAGGTGCGGCAACACATGGAAGGCCTGGAACACGAAGCCCACATGGCGGCGGCGCCAGAGCGCACGGGCTTCGCCGTCGAGCGCGCCGATGTCGGTGCCTTCGTGCGTGACGGTGCCCGCGTCCCAGCTGTCGAGCCCGGCCATGCAGTTGAGCAGCGTCGACTTGCCGACGCCCGATTCGCCCACGATGGCGACGAACTCGCCGGGTTCGACGGTGAGCGTCACTTTCTCGAAGACGGGCGCGTCGCCGTAGTGCTTGGCCAGATTGGAAATGCGCAGCGTCATGCGGCAATCGCAGTCGTTGCAATCAGTTGGACGGCGGTCTGCACCGCATCGGGCGCGTCGCAGGCAATGACGGTGCGCGCCGGCATGCTGCGCAGCCAGGTGATCTGCCGCTTGGCAAGCTGGCGCGTGGCTGCGATGCCGCGTTCGCGCAGCTCGGCCATGGCCTTGGCGTCGGGCTGCGAATTGCCGCAGGCGTCGAGCATCTCCCACGCCTGTCGGTAGCCCACGCAGCGCATCGAGGGAAGCTCGGTCGACAGGTCGCCGCGTGCGCGCAGCGCCTTCACCTCGTCGAGGAAGCCGGCGGCGAGCATTGCGTCGAAGCGCTCGGCAATGCGCGAATGCAGCCGGGCGCGGTCGGTGGGTTCCAGCGAGAAGAGTGCACCGCCGGCCAAGCCCTTCGCCGCCTTGTTCTCGCCGGCATGAAAACTCGATAGCGGCTTGCCGCTGCTTTCCCACACTTCGAGCGCGCGCTGGATGCGCTGGCTGTCTTGCGGCGCGAGACGCGCGGCGGTCACGGGGTCGACTTCGGCGAGCCGTGCATGCATCGCGGGCCAACCGCGCACGGCGGCCTCGGCATCGATGCGCGCGCGCACCGCGGCATCCGCGGCGGGCATGGCGTCGATGCCGTCGAACAGCGCCTTGAAGTACAGCATGGTGCCGCCCACCAGCAGCGGCAACGCGCCGCGCGCACGGATCTCGTCGATCAGCCGCGTCGCGTCGGCCACGAAAGCCGCCGCGCTGTAGCTTTCGGCCGGGTCTCGAATATCGATCAGGTGGTGCGGCACGGCGGCCTGTTCGGCCTGGCTCGGCTTGGCGGTGCCGATGTTCATGCCGCGGTAGATCAGTGCGGAATCGACGCTGACGACTTCGACGGGGCGCACGCGCGCCACCGCGAGCGCCGCCGCGGTCTTGCCGGAGGCGGTGGGCCCCGCGAGCGCTATGTATTTCAGGTTTTCAGGAGGGCCGGAGGCGGCGACGGAGGGCGGCATAAGCGCCCGAGGGTAACAACAAAATGAAGGCGGGCCTTCAGATCGCCTGCTCGCTCGCAGCGGCCTTTCCGGTCACCTCTGGCGGCTGGACGGCCGAATCCGCGCGGCGGGTTGCCGGCAGCACCGGCACCGGCTGCGCGCCGTGCACAACGGGGGCGCCTTCCGTTTGCCGCGAGGCCAAGGCGGTCTCGGGCTTCATGCGGAACAGCTGCGAGAGCGCCGAGCGGTACTGCGCCTCGCCGACCGAATTGGTGTTGTGGTGCGATCCGCCCTCGACCAGCACGAAGAGCTTGGGCACGGTGGCCGCGTTGTAGAGCTTGCGCCCGAGCGTAGGGTTGATCAGGCTGTCGGCCGTGCCGTGCACCACCAGCAGCGGCGCGCCAATGTCCTTGACCCGGTTGATCGCCTCGAAACGCTGCGTGATGAGCGGGCCGAACGGCAGCCAGCCCCACTTGAAGCCGCTCACCACGTCGGCGATGGAGGTGAAGGTGCTTTCGACGATGGTGCCGCTCTCGTCCTTGACGTTTGCGGCCAGGTCGATGCCGATGGCGCCGCCGAGCGAGTGGCCGAAGATGTAACGGTGCTGGCGCGGGTGGCGCGCGGCGAGCCACATCCAGGCGGCGCGGGCGTCTTCACGCGCCGATTCTTCCGAGGGCAGGCCCTTGGAGCTCTTGCCGAAACCCCGGTAGTCGATGGCCAGCACCGAAAAGCCGAGTTCGTGCATGCGCTGGATGCGCGGGGCCGAACCGGCCACGTTGTAGCGGGCGCCGTGCAGGTACAGCATGACGGGCCTGTCGGTGGTTTCGGGTTCGCCGCCGAGCCAGAGGCCGTGCAGACGCACGGATTCGCCGGTAATGGACGATTGGAAGTCGATCCAGACGTCCTGCATGCCCTCGGTCATGGTGGCGGTATTGCCCCAGCTGCGGTCGCTGGGTTGGAAGATCCATTCGCGTTGCTGCTCGTCGAACGTGGAGCAGCCGGCGGCCAGAAGGGCGCACAGCGAAATAACGGAGGCAAGCAGTGACCAGCGTTTCATGAGCTAGAGGGACAGCGGAGCCGGCAGAAAGTTCATACGCTTTCGACTGAAACGCGCCGACACTGCGCCTCAGGACCTCCCCACAGTGCCTCGAAGGGCACTTTGTTCTACACATGCAACGCCCGTGCCCGTTTCACGGATGACCGGCCAAAACTCCGGAAAAACCCTCAAAAGCCCCCAATTTGCTATCTGCCGCGCATAAAAAGCGCGTCGAGCTCGCGAATCGACAGCTGCCGCCACGTGGGGCGGCCATGGTTGCACTGGTCGGAACGCTCGGTTGCCTCCATCTGGCGTAATAAAGCGTTCATTTCGTCGACGGTGAGCTTGCGATTGGCCCGCACCGCGCCATGGCAGGCCATGGTCGAGAGCAGTTCGTTCTGTGCCCGCTGCACCACAGTGCTGGCGTCGTGCTGGGCCAGTTCGGCCAGCACACTGCGGGCGAGCTCGACCGGATCGCCGTCCGCCAAGGTGCCCGGCACCGCGCGCACCGCAAGGGTGCGCGGCGAAAAGGGGGTAATTTCCAGCCCCAGCGTGGGTAGCACCGCGGCGCAGGCCTCGGCCGTGGCCACTTCCTGGGGCGTGGCCGCGAAAGTGGCCGGAATCAGCAGGGGCTGGCTCGTGATGGCGGCGCCGTCGAGCTGCGTCTTGAGCCGCTCGTAGACGATGCGCTCGTGCGCCGCGTGCATGTCGACCACGATCAGGCCCTGGTTGTTCTCGGCCAGGATGTAGATGCCGTGCAGCTGCGCCAGCGCGCGGCCCAGCGGCCAGGCTTGTTCGTTGGTGGCAAGGGGTTCGGCGGGTGCCGAGCCTTCCGGCAGCCCGACAGGCGCCCGGAACAACATGGGCGGCGTGCCGATCACGGGCCAGCGGGAGGCCGCGGACCCAGAGGGCTCGAGCGCCGATTCGTCGGACCGCCGCGGCCACATGGCGTCGAAGTCGCCCACGCCGCGCTCCGCCGCCACGAAATTCATGGCGGGTTGCGCCCAGGTGGCCCCCGAGGCCGGCACATTCGGCTTGAAGAAGGGCTGCTGCGCGGAGGCCGGCACGACTGCATCGCCCGCGCGCGGCGCGGCAAGGGCGTTCTCGATGGCATGGCGCACCGCCTGGTGCACTTCGCGGCCGTCGCGAAAGCGCACTTCGATCTTGGTCGGATGCACGTTCACGTCGACGCGCGACGGATCGATTTCGAGGTAGAGCGCATACACAGGCTGGCGCTGGCCATGCAGCACGTCTTCATAGGCGCTGCGTACCGCGTGCGAAAGCACCTTGTCGCGCACGAAGCGGCCGTTGACATAAAAGAACTGCTGGTCGCCGCGCGAGCGCGCCGCGTCGGGAATGCCCGCACGGCCGACCACGCGTACCGCGCCGCCGATGTGATCGACCGCCACGCTTTGCGTCACGAAGTCGTCGCTGAGCGCATCGGCCAGGCGCTGCTCGCGCTTGTCGGCGGCGCGCCACTGTTCCATAAGCTTGCCGTCGTGCCATACCGAAAAACCGACCTCGGGCCGCGCCAGCGCATGGCGGCGCACGGCCTCGATGCAGTGGGCCAGCTCGGTGGCGTCGGTCTTCAGGAACTTGCGGCGCGCGGGCGTTGCAAAGAAAAGCTCGCGCACCTCGACCGTGGTGCCGACGGAGCGGGCCACCGGGCGCAGTTCGCCGGTGCGGCCGTCGAGCGCAAAGGCGCTGTCGGCGCCGGTAAAGCGCGAAAGAATGCTGAGTTCGGCAATCGCATTGATGGCCGCGAGCGCTTCCCCGCGAAAGCCCATGGTGCCGACGGTTTCGAGATCGTTCAGGCTCGCGATCTTGCTGGTCGCATGGCGGCGCAAGGCCACCGTGAGTTCCTCGCGCGGAATGCCAAGGCCGTCGTCTTCGACCGAGATCAACCGCACGCCGCCCGACGCCAGCCGCACCGTGACCTGGCTCGCGCCCGCATCGAGTGCGTTGTCGAGCAGTTCGCGCACCACCGAAGCCGGCCGCTCGACCACTTCGCCGGCGGCGATCTGGCTGATCAGCTCGTCGGGGAGCTCGCGGATCGGCCGGCGTTCGAGGGCGGGAATGGAGGAGGGAAGGGCGCTCACGCGAGCATTCTAGAAGGCCTGCCGGGATGTATCGACCTGTCATGGAGCGTGTCCGAATCCGTCACGGGACATCGGTTGGCATGCAGCACGGATAATCCGCCACCATGGAAATCATCAGCTTTCTCATCGACTTCATCCTGCATGTCGACAAACACCTCGAGGCCTTCGTCGTTGCCTATGGCCCGTGGGTCTATGCGCTGCTCTTCCTGATCGTGTTCGTGGAAACAGGTGCGGTGGTGATGCCGTTCCTGCCCGGCGATTCGCTGCTCTTCATCGTGGGGGCGCTGTGCGGCGTGGGACTCATGAGCTATCCGATCGCGTGCGCCGTGCTCATCGTCGCGGCCATTCTGGGCGACCAGTGCAACTACAGCATCGGCCGCTATTTCGGGCCCAAGGTCTTCAAGTGGGAGAACTCGCGCTTTTTCAACCGCAAGGCCTTCGACCAGGCGCATGCGTTCTACGAGCGCTACGGCGGCGTCACGATCGTGCTGGCGCGCTTCATGCCGTTCATTCGCACTTTCGCGCCTTTCGTGGCCGGCGTGGCTGAAATGAACCGCGCGAAGTTCACGATGTTCAACGTGGGCGGCGCGCTGCTCTGGGTGCTTGGCATTGCAACGGCGGGTTACTTCTTCGGCAATCTGCCTTTCGTGCGCGAACATCTCGACAAGATCATCTGGGCTCTGATCTTCGTGCCTGGCCTGATCGCGATCTTCGGCGCCTGGCGCGCGTCGCGCGCGGAAAAGGCGCGTGCGCAATTGCCCTCGAAGGCCTGAGCGCCGCGCCCATAAAAAAAGCGCGCCAATGATGGCGCGCTTCAACATGGGTTGGTAGAGGGTCAGTAGGTCGGGCCGTTGCGCGGGTAGTAGGTGCCCGGCGGGTAGGCGCGCTGGCTCTCGTAATAGTTGCGCTCATTGCGTTCGTCGACGCCGCGGCCCACTTGGTTACCGATCACGCCGCCGATGGCTGCACCACCCAAAGTACTGCCGGTGTTGCCGCCGATGGCGTGGCCGACCGCCGCGCCGCCGAGTGCGCCAATCCCGGTACCCAGATTCTGGTTGGGGCCGGACGCGCAACCTGCGAGCGCCATGACCGAGGTCGCCGCTGCAGCGGTAATCCAGATGCGTGCTTTCATGATGTCCACCTTTCTAGAGTGATGGGCTCATGATGGGCAAAAGCGGCCCGGCCCCTGTGTAGGAGCCTGCCGCGCTTGACTGTGCGGTGCCACGGGCCGCCCTGCGTGGGACAGCAGGGCGGCGAGCAAGGGTTTAAAGCTGACGGCTGCGCGCGAGCGGCGGGTTCTGCGCAAAGTAGCGCTGGATGCCGCGCATCAACGCATCGGCCAGGCTTTCCTGGTAGCTCACGCTGCGCAGGTTGGCTTCTTCCTCGGGGTTGCTGATGAATGCCGTCTCGACCAGCACGCTCGGAATATCGGGCGCCTTGAGCACGGCGAAACCGGCCTGTTCGACCTGCGGCTTGTGCAGCCGCGCGCCAATGCCGCGAATCTCGCCGAGCATGGCGCCGCCGAGCTTGAGGCTGTCGTTGATCTGTGCCGTGGTGCTCATGTCGAGCAATGCACGCTGTACCTGCGCTTCGTGGTTGCCGACATTCACGCCGCCGACCTTGTCGGCTTCGTTTTCCTTGTTGGCAAGCCAGCGCGCGGCGCTGCTCGAGGCACCGCTCTGGCTCAACGCAAAGACGCTCGCGCCGCGCGCGGCCGGTGTGGTGAACGCGTCGGCGTGGATGCTCACGAAGAGGTCGGCTTGCACGCGCCGTGCTTTCTGCACGCGCACGCCGAGCGGCACGAAGAAGTCGGCATCGCGCGTGAGAAACGCGCGCATCGGGTTGCCGCCGACGCTGCTTGCGTTGATGCGGTCGCGCAGGCGATGCGCAATTTGCAGAACGATGTCTTTCTCGCGCGTGCCGTTCGGGCCGATGGCGCCGGGGTCTTCGCCGCCGTGGCCCGGGTCGAGCGCCACGATGATGATGCGGTCGGTGCGGCTTGCGGTGGCGCCGCCGCGCGAGGCCGGGGCGGGCGCGGGAGGCGGCGCCACCGCCACGGAAGGTGCCACGGGCGGTGCTGCGGGAGGTGCGACGGGCGCCGGCGGCGCGGCAGGGCCAGGCCGCGTGGCCTGTTGCGTCATCAGCTCGCCCAGCGGATCGGGTGCGGGTGCGGACGGGGGCATGGCCACGGCGGGCGGCCGGGCGGGCGTTGCGGGAGGCGCGATGCTGCCCGGCGCAGGGCGCGGCGCGGGCACATTGGGCGAAGGCCGCACGAGGATCGGCGGCCCTCCGTCAGGTGCAAGGCGCGCAGAAGGCGCGGCGGGAGGCGGCACCGAGGGCGCGCTGGCCACGGCGGTGTCGCTGCCGCCGCCGTTGCCGCGCGGCGCCTCGCGCAGGCGCTCGGTGATCAGCGCTTCCATCGGATCGATGGCTTTTTCGGGGTAGAGGTCGAGCACCAAGCGGTGCTTGTACGCGGCAATCGGCGCGAGCGAGAAGACCTGGGGTACCACGGCCTGCTTGAGGTCGAACACGATGCGCACGACCTTCGGCGCGTTCTGCCCGACGCGCAGGCCGTTGATGTACGGGTCGCCGGGCTTGATCTTGCCGACCAGCTCGCGCAGCTCCGGGTTGAGGTCGATACCTTCGATGTCCACCGCCAGCCGCGGCGGACTGCCGACCACCAGTTGCTGCGAGTGGAGCCGCGCATCGGACTCGATGGTGACGCGCGTGTAGTCGGCCGCGGGCCACACGCGCACGGCGAGGATGGTGGCGCCGCGCGCAATCTGGTGCACGCCGAGCATCAGCGCAATGCTGCCGCCCTGCAGCAGTACGCGCCGTTTGAGGCCGCTCGCCTTCATGTGGCGATGTGCGTCAGCAGATCGCCGCCGCGAGGAGTGTTCGCAAGAAGGGTCACGCTGCGTGTGTCGTCTGTCATTGCTTCTATTTTAATAGCGAGGTCGGCAATTGGTGTGCGGCCCGCAGCGTTTTCGGGCCATTCGGCGAGCTTGAGCCCCGGTCCGGCAAAAATGTCACGGAAACCGGCGTCGTCCCACTCGCGCGGATCGTTGAAGCGATAGAAGTCGAAGTGAAAGATGGCGAGGCCGTCCGGCGCCTCGTGCGGCTCGACCACGGCATAGGTCGGGCTCTTGATGCGGCCCTCGATGCCGAGCGCGCGCAGCAGGTGGCGCACGAAGGTGGTCTTGCCGGCACCGAGGTCGCCGTGCAGCGCAATGAAGGCATCGCGCAGCGCGGGCGAGGCCGCGAGGGCGCGCGCGAAGGCGCCGGTGTCCTCCTCGCTGCGCCAGCGCAGCGTGCGGCCGGCGTTCTTCGGCGTTTCTACAATCGGCAAGTGATCGTCAACCATCCACTCGTTGCTCGTATTCAGGCATTGGCCCGGGAACTCGGATTCTCCCAAATCGGAATCGCGGGCGTCGATTTATCGAGCGCCGAGGAAGGTCTGATGCAATGGCTGGCCCATGGGTTCCATGGCGAGATGAAATACATGGCAACGCACGGCACGCGCCGCGCGCGGCCCGCGGAGCTGGTGCCGGGCACGGTGAGCGTCATCACGGCGCGCATGGACTACCTGCCGCGCGACACGCCGCTGGACGATTGGCAGGCTATGGAATTCGAACGCCTCGCACGGCCCGGCGAAGCCATCGTCTCTGTGTATGCGCGCGGCCGCGACTATCACAAGGTGCTGCGTGCGCGGCTGGCGAAGTTGGCCGAACGCATCGCCGAGGAGGTGGGCCCGTTCGGGCATCGCGCCTTCACCGATTCGGCGCCCGTGCTCGAAGCCGAGCTCGCATCGCGCAGCGGCCAGGGCTGGCGCGGCAAGCACACGCTGGTGCTGGACCGCAGCGCGGGTTCGATGTTTTTTCTCGGCGAGATCTATGTCGACATGGCGCTGCCCGAGAGCGAGCCGGTCACCGCGCATTGCGGCAGCTGCAGCGCCTGCATCGACGTCTGCCCGACGAAGGCCATCATCGCGCCGCATCGGCTCGATGCACGGCGCTGCATTTCGTACCTCACCATCGAGCACAGTGGCCCCATTCCGCTGGAGCTTCGGCCGTTGATGGCCAACCGCATCTACGGCTGCGACGACTGCCAGCTGATCTGCCCCTGGAACAAGTTCGCGAAGAAAAGCGCACTGCCCGATTTCGATGCGCGCGAAGGGCTGACCGGGCAGGCGCTGGCTTCGCTCTTTGCGTGGAGCGAGGAAGATTTCTTGCGCTTTACCGAAGGCAGCCCCATCCGGCGCATCGGGCACGAGCGCTGGCTGCGCAACATCGCCGTGGCGCTGGGCAACGCACTGCGCGCGGGGGAAAGCGGGGCTGCCGAGGCGCTGGCCACGCGGGCATCGGATGCGAGCGAGCTGGTGCGTGAGCACGTGGCGTGGGCGCTGGCGCAGCGCCCCGAGGCGGCTAGCGCGGCAAGGCCAGGGCAAACGGCAGGCTCGCCATCCCCAGCAGCGTAGACAGCGTCACGAGGCCCGCCACATACGGGCCGTTGTAGCCCATCCGGGCCGCCAGCACATAGGCGCTCGAGGCCGTGGGAACGGCGGAAAACGCCATCAGCACGGAAGCCTGCGTGGCGTCCAGGCGCAGCGCAAGAGAGAGGCCCCAGGCAACCAGCGGCAAGAACAGGTGCCGTATGGACAGCACCGAAACCGCCAGCACCTTGCCGCGCCCCAGTGTTGCGAACTGCATGCCCGCGCCCGCCGCCAGCAGGCCGAGCGCGAGCGATGCGGCGCCGATGCGCGTGAGCGTTGGCGTGGCCCAGTTCGGAACGGTGAAGCCCAGCAGGTTGGCCAGCAGCCCGGCCAGCGTGGCGACGATCAGCGGGTTGCGCACCAACTGCCGCGCAAAGCCGGTCTGGGCATGCCGCGCCATCGGCCAGACGGCCGCGATGTTGAACATCGGCACGCACACGCCGATCAGCACCGCGATCAGCAACAGGCCTTGCGGGCCGGCCAGCCGTTCGGCCAGCGCAAGACAGATGAAGGAGTTGAAGCGGAACGCGATCTGCGCGCTTGCCGCATGGTCGCGGCGGTCGATGTGCGAACCGAGGCCCGGCACGTAGGGCAGCGCATAGGCCAGCGCGATGCCGCTGAGCCCGACGCCCACGCCCGCGGTAAGCAGGCTCGAAGTGGCGCCAAAATCGAGCGGGCTGCGCACGATCGAATGGAACAACAGCACCGGAAAAAGAAAGTAGTACACCAGGCTCTCGACCTGGTCCCACACGCGGCGGTCGAGTGCGGTGTAGCGGCAAAGCAGCCAACCGATGGCAATGAGAGAAAAATCCGGGAAGAGCAGCTGGGCGAAGTTCACCGCTTCGAGCATAAACCGTCGCCGGCCATGGGTAATCCACAGCACCGGCGATCTGCGAAGCGGCTAGCATCCGGGGCTTTGCTTTTTCGACATCAGTCAACCAAGGAGTTATAGATGCAACGTCGTCAATGGGGCGCCATGGTGGGTGCCGCCGCGCTGGTCGCGGCCGCGGGCCAGAGCTTCGCGCAGGGCTATCCCAACAAGCCGGTCGAACTGAGCGTGCCTTTTGCACCGGGCGGCACGACCGACATCGTGGCGCGTGTGATTTCCGACCCCCTGGGCAAGGTGCTGGGCCAGCCGGTGGTGGTGATCAACCGCGCCGGTGGCGGCGGCATCGTGGGCGCGGCCGAAACGGCGCGCGCCACGCCCGATGGCTACAAGCTCGGCGTTGCCACGGTATCGAGCACGGCGGCCAACCCGGCCATCAACCCCAAGGTGCCGTACGACCCGATCAACGACTTCACGCCGATCATCAACATCGCGGCCACGCCGAACATCATTGCGGTGAACCCGAGCTTCCCGGCCAAGAACTACGCCGAGTTCGTGGCCGAGCTCAAGAAGAACCCCGGCAAGTATTCGTATGCCTCGTCCGGCACGGGCGGCATCGGCCACCTGCTGATGGAGCTCTACAAGAGCCTCACCAACACCTTCGTCACGCACATTCCCTACCGCGGCGCGGGCCCTGCGCTCAACGACGTGGTGGCGGGCCAGGTGCCGATCATGTTCGACAACATTCCGTCGGCCATGCCTTTCATCCAGAGCGGCCGCCTGATTCCCATCGTGGTGTCGGCGCCGCAGCGCCTGGCCGCGCTGCCCAACGTGCCCACCTTCAAGGAAGTGGGGCTCGAGCCGGTCAATCGCATGGCCTATTACGGCATCCTCGGCCCCAAGGGCCTGCCGAAGGACGTGGTCGACAAGATCAACGCCGGCGTGAAGAAGTCCGTGGAAGACCCGGCCGTGAAGAAGCGCATCGAAGACACGGGTTCGCTGATCGTGGCCAACTCGCCCGAGCAGTTCGCCGCGCAGATCAAGGCCGAGTACGAGGTCTACAAGCAGGTGGTCGCCAAGCAGAAGCTGAAGCTCGACTGATTCGTTTCTTCCGAGCAAGGCCGCCCACGCCACGGGCGGCCTTTTTTTTGGGGCTTTTCTTTGGCGATTTTCTTTTTTGCTATCTTGCGAACATGACCGAGGCCGCCGCCGTGCAAACCCCTGAAATCGACGACTTCATCGATGCCCTCTGGCTCGAGGATGGGCTGTCGAAGAACACGCTGGCCGCCTACCGCCGCGACCTGGCGCTGTTCGCGCAGTGGCTTCGCAAGGAGCGCAGCGGCGCGCTGCTCGACGCCGCGCAGGAGAACGATCTGCAGGCCTACATGGGCGTGCGCCTCTCCACCAAGGGCAAAGCCACATCGGCCAACCGGCGGCTCACGGTGTTCAAGCGCTATTACCGTTGGGCGTTGCGCGAGCGGCGCATCGTGGCCGACCCCAGCCTGCGGCTCGCGCCGGCACGGCAGATGCCGCGCGCCATCAAGACCCTGTCGGAAAAGCAGGTCGACGATCTGCTGGCCGCGCCGGACGTGGAAACGCCGCTCGGGCTGCGCGACCGCGCCATGCTCGAGCTGATGTATGCGAGCGGGCTGCGCGTGAGCGAACTCGTCGCGCTCAAGGCCATCGACATGAGCCTGAACGACGGCGTGCTGCGCGTGCTGGGCAAGGGCAACAAGGAGCGGCTGGTGCCGTTCGGCGGCGAGGCGCGGCGCTGGATCGAGCGTTACCTGGAGGAATCGCGGCCCGTCATTCTCGATGGACAGCAGACGCCCGACCTGTTCGTGACCTCGCGCGGCGCGGGCATGACGCGCGTGATGTTCTGGGTCATCGTGAAGAAGCAGGCGGCCGCGGCGGGCATTCACGTGCCGCTGTCGCCGCACACCTTGCGTCATGCCTTTGCCACCCACCTGCTGAACCACGGCGCCGACCTGCGCGCGGTGCAGCTGCTGCTGGGCCATGCCGATATCTCGACGACCACCATCTACACCCACGTGGCGCGCGAGCGGCTCAAGCAACTGCATTCCCAGCACCATCCGCGGGGCTGAAGGCAGGGCGAATGGACCACGCGACGCCGCTGCCGCCACTGCGCATTGGTTGTGCCGGCTGGAGCCTGCCGCGCGCATGGCGGGCGGCGTTTCCCGCTGAGGGTTCGCACCTCGCGCGCTACGCACAGCGCTTCGATGCGGTGGAAATCGACACCTCGTTCTACCGGCCGCACCGGCGCGAAACCTACGAGCGATGGGCTGCCAGCACACCCGAGGGCTTTCGCTTCTCGGTCAAGCTGCCGCAATCCATCACGCACGAGAAACGACTGGTCGATGCGATGCCCGAGTTCGAGGCCTTTCTCGGGCAGGTCGACGGGCTGGGCGCCAAGCTCGGCTGCCTTGTTGTTCAGCTCGCGCCCAGCCTGCCGTTCGATGCCAGCGCGGTGAAGCGTTTTCTATCGGCGCTGCGGCGCCGGCATCAAGGCCTGGTTGCACTCGAGCCGCGGCATCGCAGCTGGTTCGCGCCGCAGGCGGACGCCGTGCTGTCGCAGTTTCGTGTCGCCCGCGTGCTGGCCGACCCGGTTCTGTTCGACGAGGCCGCGGCCCCCGGCGGCTGGCCCGCGCTGGTGTACCTGCGCCTGCACGGCTCGCCGCGCCGGTATTGGTCGGCCTATGACGATGCACTGCTGGCACGGCTCGCAACGCGATTGCGGCAGGCGCGGGGCGAAGGTGGGGCGTGCTGGTGCATCTTCGACAACACGGCGGGCGGGGAGGCCGCGGGCAACGCACTCACGCTGTTGCGCATTGCCTCAGAATCGGCGCGCTCTTCAGCGCAACATCCATGAATTTTTCCAGACTCGATATGAATTTCTCGTTCAAGCCCGCGTGGCTCCTTGCCGGCACGGCGCTCTGTGTGGCAGTGGCCGGTGCACAGGCTCAAACTGTTCCCAAGACCATCCGCCTCATCGTGGCGTACCCTGCGGGCGGCGTCAGCGACGTGGTCGCGCGCGCACTCGGCGACAAGCTCGCCAGCCAGCTGGGAACCACCGTGGTGGTGGAAAACCGGGCCGGCGCCAGTGGCTCCATCGGCATGGACGCCGTGGCCAAGGCCGCGCCGGACGGTGCCACGCTCGGCTTCTCGGCCATCAGCCCGCTGGTACTCAGCCCGCACCTGGGCAAGCTGCCCTTCGATCCTTTGAAAGATGTGGCGCCGGTCGCCAGCGTGATGTATTCGCCGGTGCTTTTGATCGCCACGCCGGCCAGCAATGCCAAGGACTTCCGCGCGCTGCTGGCCGATGCCAAGGCCCAGCCGGGAGCGGTGCGCTGGGCCACGTCCGGCCCGGCATCCCTTGGGCATATCGTGCTCGAACAGGTGCGCTCGGCCGCGGGTGTGGACATCACGCATGTGCCGTACAAGGGCGGCGGCCAGCAGCTCAACGATGCGCTCGGCGGGCAGTTCGAAATTCTCTCGACCAATGCGAGCCCCACGCTTTCTTCGCACATCCAGTCGGGCAAGCTGCGTCCGCTGGCGGTAGGCGCGCCCGCGCGGCTCGAAAGCCTGCCGCAGGTACCCACGCTGGGCGAGCTGGGCTACAACGCGGCGAACATCAACTCGCTGTTCGGCGTTTTCGCGCCCGCGGCAACACCGCCCGCGCTGATCGCCAGATACAACGCCGAGATCAACAAGGCGCTCGCCAGCCCCGAGTTGCGCGCCAAGCTCACGGCCACGGACAACGTGCCGACCGGCGGTACCCCCGCGGCCTTTGCCAAGGAGATTGCCTCGGAGTTCGAGAGCAATGGGCGGATCATCAAGGCTGCGAACATCAAGGCCGATTGACCTTGCGCCTGGCGCGCGAGAAGGCCGCTGCGGAAAGTCCGAGAATGCGCGCAGGCACTACAAGGAGCTCCCATGGCGGCACCCCCTGACGACACCGGCGCCAAGCGCGCGCTGTATCTCGAAGACCTGTCGGTCGGCGACCGTTTCCAGAGTGGCGAACACGTGCTGGACGTGGCGCAGATCAAGGCCTTTGCGCTTCAGTTCGATCCGCAGCCTTTCCACATCGACGAAGAGGCCGCGAAGAACACTTTCTTCGGCGGCCTCGCGGCAAGCGGCTGGCACACCGCCGCGCTCACGATGAAGCTGCTGGTGGAGAGCGGCATTCCGCTGGCCGAAGGCATCATCGGCTCGGGCGGCGACCTGCAATGGCCCAAGCCCACGCGCCCCGGCGACGTGCTGCACGTGGTGAGCGAGGTGGTGGAGATCGTGCCTTCGCGCTCCAAGCCCGGCCGCGCGATGGTGACGATGCGCTGCCGCACGCTCAACCAGAATGGCGAGGTGGTGCAGAATTTCGCGCCCAAGCTGGTGGTGCACGCTCGGCCTGTATAGGCCTCCTGCGTTCAGTCCTTGCCGCCGGCCGAAAGCGCGCGCAACTCTTCGGCGCTGAAGCCGGCGCGCCCGCGTGCTTCGAGGTTGAAGGGCGGCTTCAGGCGCGGCGCTTCGTAGTGCGCCACGAGTTCGGGGTAGGTCGTTTCGGGGTCGCGGCCGGCGCGTTCGCAGAGCCAGCGGTACCAGCGGTTGCCGATGGCGACATGGCCGACCTCGTCGCGCAGGATGATGTCGAGGATCTCGACCGCGCGCAGTGCATCCGGCGTGTTGACGCGCTTCAGCTTGGCCTGGATGAGCGGCGTGGCGTCGAGCCCGCGTGCTTCGAGCGTGCGCGGCACCAGCGCCATGCGCGCGAGCACGTCGGTCTTCGTTTTCTCGCACATGCTCCATAGCCCGTCGTGGCCCGGGAAGTCGCCGTAGCGGTATCCCATGCCTTGCAGGTGCGCATGCAGCAGCGTGAAGTGCTGCGCCTCTTCGTCGGCCACGCGCAGCCAGTCGCGGTAATAGGCCTCGGGCATGCCGTCGTAGCGCCACACCGCATCGAGCGCGAGGTTGATGGCGTTGAACTCGATGTGGCAGATGGAATGGATCAGCGCGGCGCGGCCTTCGGGCGTGAAAGGCGAGCGCTTTTGCACGGCGGTGGCGGCCACGCGCAGCGGCCGCTCGGGACGGCCCGGCACGCCAAGCTCGTCCCCTTCGGTGCGCAGGGGTTCAATTGCTATGGAATCGGTAGCTGCCAATGCAACAGTGGCGCGTGTTGCAGCCACCTTGGCTTCAGGGTCGGTGAGTCGCAGCGCGGCCAGCGCGCTCAATCGGGGGTGCATCCCTACAATTCTAGTTTTTGCCCCCGGAGACTCCACGATGGCCCTTTATGAACTCGACGGCGTTGCGCCGCAACTCGGCACCGGCGCATGGGTCGCAGACAGCGCAGAGGTGATCGGCAACGTGCAGTTGGGTGAAAACGCGAGCATCTGGTTCGGTGCCGTTCTGCGCGGCGACAACGAGACGATGACCATCGGCCGCAACAGCAATGTGCAGGACATGTCGATGCTGCATTCGGACCCCGGCAGCCCGCTGACCATCGGCGAGAACGTCACCATCGGCCACCAGGTCATGCTGCACGGCTGCACCATCGGCGACAACTCGCTGATCGGCATCCAGGCGGTGGTCTTGAATAACGCGAAGATCGGCCGCAATTCGATTGTTGGCGCCGGCAGCGTCGTGACCGAGGGCAAGGAGTTTCCAGACAATTCCCTGATCTTCGGTTCGCCCGCCAAGGTAATGCGCACGATCAGCGACGAAGACGCCGCCCGGTTGCGCCACGGCTGCGACCATTACGTACAGAACGCCATTCGCTATGCGAAGGGCCTCAAGAAAATTGCCTGACACCGCGCAGGCCCAACAGAAAGAAGAATCCGTTTTGAGCGAGCTGCACAAATTCCTGTTCGATGGCCTGCCGGTGCGCGGCGTGATCGTGCGCCTGACAGATGCGTGGCAGGAAATCCTGGCGCGGCGCGCCTCCAACACCAGCACTGGCGCCTATCCGCCGCCCGTGGCCGAGTTGCTCGGCGAAATGACCGCCGCGGCCACGCTGATGCAGGCCAACATCAAGTTCAACGGTGCGCTGATCCTGCAGATCTTCGGCGACGGTCCGGTCAAGGTGGCTGTGGCCGAGGCCAAGCCCGACCTGAGCCTGCGCGCCACCGCCAAGGTCATCGGCGACCTGCCAGCCGATGCGCGCCTGCCCGACATGGTCAACGAGAACAACAAGGGCCGCTGCGCCATCACGCTCGACCCCAAGGACAAGCTGCCGGGCACAACGCCGTACCAGGGCGTGGTGCCGCTCTTCGACGACGACGGCGAAAAGCTCGACAAGCTCAGCGACGTGCTGCAGCACTACATGCTGCAGAGCGAGCAGCTCGACACCACGCTGGTGCTCGCGGCGGACGACAAGGTGGCCGCGGGCCTGCTGATCCAGCGCCTGCCGGTGAAGGGCGAGGGCAATCTCGAAGGTGCGTCAAGCGGTACTTCCGGCAAGGACCACGACCAGGCCAACGAGGACGAGATCGGCCGCAACGAGGACTACAACCGCATCTCGATTCTTGCGTCGACACTGACGCGCGACGAGCTGCTCACGCTCGACATCGAGACCATTCTTCGCCGCCTGTTCTGGGAAGAAAAATTGCTGCGCTTCGAGCCACAGGCCGGCCTGCTGGGGCCGCATTTCGCATGCACCTGCGGGCGCGATCGCGTGGCGCAGATGATCCGCGGCCTCGGGGTGGAAGAGGCCGAGGAAATTCTTGCCGAGCGTGGCGACATCGAGGTGGGCTGCGACTTCTGCGGAAAGCAATATCGCTTCGATGCCGTCGACACGGCCCAGATCTTCAGGCCGCCGGGCGACCAGGTTCCGGCCAGCCCTGTCGTGCAGTAAGCAGCTCGCGGGGCCCGCATCTTCATCGGGCGGGCTGTCGCAGCACCTTGACCATGGCGGCCAGCCGCTCGTTGGCGAATCCCGCGTCCAGCGCGCGGTCGAACAAGCCCATCAGGAAATCCGGAAAGCTCGCATCGAGCTTCGCCTCGCGCGCCTGCTTCACGAAGAGCCGGCCCGAGCCCGCGCAGGTGGCCATCGAGCTTTCGGGTTCGCCGTAGCGGCCGGCGTGGACGGCTTCGCCCTCGGCGCTGATCATTTCGCCGAGCACCGGAGAAATCGCGCCGATCATCTGCGCGAATTCGTTCACCTTCAGCCCTTCGGCTTCGCAGATGCGCACGCCGTGGAAGAACCCGCTCATGGCGCCGAACATGCACGAGAGCGTCGCCAGGTCCCAGGCCGCCGCGTTGCCGATGGGCTCGCCCATGTACAGGATGTTGCCGGCAATGGCTTCGAGCACCGGCCGGCAGGCAGCCAGCGCGCGCTCTTCGCCGGAAATGAAGAGCGGCGTGTCGGGCCGGCCGATCTGGCTGGGCGTGGCGAGCAGGGCGCCGTCGAGGTAGGCCACGCCGCTCAGGGCGGCCCAGTCGTCGCGCGCATCCTGCGGAGTGCCCGTGCTCAGCTGCACCAGCACCTTGCCGCGCAGGGCATCGGCCACGCCGGGCATCGCGAGGATCGATCGCGACGCCGCGTAGTCGGCCACGCAGATCAGCACCACGGGGCTGGCTTGAACAGCGGCGAGGGCGTCGGGCGCGAGCACGGTGCCTTGGTTCAGGATGGGTTTGGCGCGTTTGGCAGTGCGGTTCCAGACGGTCAGCGTGTGCCCGGATTGAAGGGCCCGCGCGAGTGCGATGCCCATGGGGCCGAGGCCGATGAGAGAAACGTCGGTCATGTGTTCTTTCTTTCTTCTTGATTGCAGACTCAGGCGGCGGCCGGTGTGAGGTTCTGGCCCAGCCCGCCATCGACGGTGAGCCGCGCACCGGTCGTGAAGGTCGCCTCGAAAGCGAAGAAGAGCACCGCGCGCGCCACCTCTTCGGCCGTGCCGTGGCGCCGCATCGGTGTGATCTGGTCGCCCAGCCGGATGAATTCGGCGCGCTCTTCGGTCGTCGCATCGGCAATGCCGAGCGTGGGCGTGTCGATGAAGCCGGGGCTTACGACGTTGACCCGGATGCCGCGCCCCACCAGTTCCGCGGCAAAGCCCGAAGCGAAGGAACGCAGTGCCGCCTTGGTCGCGCTGTAGACGCTCAGCCCATGCATGCCGCCCTTGTCCGCAATGGACGAGGTGACAACAATCGCGCCGCCCGTGCGTATCAGCGGCACCAGGCGCTGCACGGTGAAGAACGGCCCCTTGGTGTTGATCGCAAAAGCGCGGTCGTAGCCCGCTTCGGTCACCTGCTCGAAGGGCTCCAGTGTCGAGATGCCCGCGTTGATGTGCAGCAGGTCGATGTGGCCGAGCTTTTTCCGGGCGAGCGCCGCGAGCGCGTCGATGTCGGCCAGCGAGCCGGTGTCCGATGCGACGACATGGGCGCGCGGGCCCAGGGTGCGGCGCGCGGCCTCCAGGTTTTTCGGGTTCAGGCCGGTGACGAGCACTTCGGCGCCGCCTTCGAGCAGTGCCTGCGCGGTGGCCAGGCCCATGCCGAGCGTGCCGCCGGTAATGACGGCCTTCTTGCCGGCGTATCTGTTGTTCACGGGGGTGTTCATGGATCGCGTGTCTTGAATGCTTGTGTTCATGGCAGCGGATGATCCGGAAAGCGGCCGGCCCGGTCGCGCACATTCGGCCACGGTGCAGCACGAATGGACGAAGACGCGCGAGCACGCCTTGCCGGAGCGCCGGATAATTGCCCGATGAGCCACGCTCCCTCCGACACCCATCTGAACGTGCAGGTGCGCCACACGCCCGGCGGCGTGGTCGGCTTCGAAGCCGTGCCCGACCACCGCATCAAGGTGCATGCGGGCGCGCCGGTGAACGGCGCCTGCCGGCTGCACAAGTTCCGCTACACGCGCGGCGACATCGACATCCTGCCCGCCGGCACCTCCGATGTCTGGCAGGAAGAAACCGCGAGCACGTCGCTGGTCGTGCGCATGCCGCCTTCACTGCTGCGGCGCACCGCCGAAGAAATGGAACTGCCGGCCGACCGCGCGAGCCTGGTGGAGCGCCACCAGCTGCGCGACGCGCACATCGAGCACATTCTCTGGGCGCTCGATGCCGAAAGGCGCGCCGGCTTTCCCAACGGCACCCTCTACACGGACAGCCTGGGCATCGCGCTGGCGGCGCACCTGCTCGGCGGCCAGCGGCAGCACGAAGCCGCGCCGGTGCAGGGGCTCACCCGGCCGCAGCTGCGCCGCGTGACGGACTACATCGAAACCCACCTCGAAGGCGATCTTTCACTGGCCAGGCTGGCCGAGGTGGCGGGCCTGAGCGCTTCTCACCTGAAGACGCAGTTCAAGCGCTCCACGGGCCTGCCGGTGCACGAGTACGTGGTTCACCGGCGTGTCGACCGCGCGCGCAGCCTGCTGTTGCGCAGCGGCATGGCCGCGAGCCAGGTGGCGCTGGAGAGCGGGTTTTCGCACCAGAGCCACATGGCGCGCTGCATGCGCCGTGTGCTCGGTGCCACGCCAAGCGATGTCCGGCGCGCCGGCTAGCTAGCCGGCGAAGTCAATCAACGGTGCTTGTTGGCACGCGCGCGTCGATCAGCGCGGCACCTTGTCGTCGAAGTCGCTGAACGCGATGTCGGGTGCGCTTGTGTTGTGGCGCGAAGGCAGGCTGCGCCCGAAGCGCATTTGCGTGCCGTTCAATGTCTTCACGTCGGGCAGGGGCAGCACCTGCTCCGCGGCCTCGGGCGATTCTTGCCAGCGGACCTCGCTCACATCGGCGTTGTCGGGCGTGACATACATCGAGCGCAGCACCGCGAAGGGCCGCGCATTCGCCGTCGGCGACGAAAGCCTCACGTCGAGCGCGGTGCGCGCACGGCTGATTTCAGATACCTTGGCCACGGCGCTGCCGCCCCTGGCAAAGCGCAGGTGAATGGCCAACGGCTTGGGCACGATGCGGATCGATGCAATGTCCACCACCGGCCGGCTGCCTTGCTCGACCGGGCCGAGCAGGAACGACGAACCGTAGACACCGTCGCCAAAGCGTTCTTCCGGCAGCGGCTTGATGCGCCAGTAGCCGTCAGCCGGGTAGAGCACCAGCGCCTCGAGCACCTTGCCTTCTTCCTTGCGGAAGACCTGCAGCAGGTGAAAACCGCGGTCCGTGCGCGCACCCACGCGCACCGGCACCTGCTGCGGGCGCCAGAAGCTGGGCAGCGTCATGCCGACGATGCGCCACTGCGCGTCGTCGAGCAGCACCACGCGGCGCGGCTTGAATTTGTGCGCGGGGTCGGTGGGGTGGGCGCCGCCGTCGAAGTTGCAGCCTGAGAAGTCGGGCGCGGTGGTGTCGTTGCCGATGCTGTCGAGGTAGGCCGGCTGCAGCGCCTCGATGCGCATGCGACGGATGCCTTCGCCGCGCAGCACCAGCGAGACGTTGTCTTCCTCGGCGCAGGCGGTGGTTGTGGTGGCGTTTTCCACGGTGGCGGCAACGGGTTCGGCCGAGGCGGCACCCGCTGCCAGCAGCGCGGCCAGACAGATGTATCGAAGGGCGGAACCAGAGAGGCGAGAGAAACGAAGCGGGGACATCAAATTTCCGAACTGGAGGTTGGCGGGTTGTCGCGGCGTCCGAGCAGGTCGCTGAAAAGACGATGTTCGCATTCCGGGTCGGAGCACTTCTCGCAAGGCCATGACCAGGAAGAGGGTTTCGAATCGGCGCGGCCCCGTGCCCGGGCCCGGCCTTCGCTACCGGCGATGGAAATGATGGCGTTCCACGCATTGGAGAGCCTTTCGCCGCCGGTGCCGTGCACCACGGCGAAAGAAAGCTTCGCACCGGTCAGGGCCGCGCGCACCAGCGTGTCGGTCGGTTCGCGCGCCTGGTCGCCGTCGCGCAGTGCATCGGCCACCCAGGGGATGTCGAGGGCGGTGAGCAGCGTGATGGCATAGCGCCGTTGCGCGGCGAGTGCGTTGGCGTAAAGGGAGGTGTCGCCGAACAGCTGCTCGCTGTAGACAGCGGTCATGAGAGCCGTGGTGTCGGCGACCACCACACCAGAAGCCGCCGCGGCATCGATGCGGCGCGTCTGCTCGTCCGCGATGGCCCGTTGCTCGTCGGGGCGGGGCGTGCGGCCTTCGCGGTCGCACCACTCGCGCAGGTACTCCTCCACCAGCGTGGCTGCAATGCCGCGCTCCTGCATGCGCTGCACGAGCGCGCGGGCGAGTTCGGTCTTGCCGGTGCTCTCGGCACCGAGCAGGGCAATGACGCATCCGGCCGGCAGCATGGGCGTCATGCGCGCGCAGCCTCGTGCATGCGCGTGCGCCATGCAAGAAAGCCCGCCACGCTGAGCACTGCGAACACGGCGTAGAGGCCGACCGTGAGCCACAGGCCCTTGTGGATGAACAGGCCCACGCTCACGATGTTCACCGCCAGCCACACCAGCCAGTTCTCGATGAACTTGCGTCCGAGCAGGAACTGGCCGACCAGGCTGAGCCCGGTGGAGAAGCCGTCCCACCAGGGCACATCGGTGTCGGTGAAACGACGCAGGAAGAGGGCGACCGCGGGCCATGCCACTGCACAGGCCAACAGTGCAAACGCAATGCCGCGCGGCGAAAGCCGGCTGAGCCTCAATGTGCTGCCATCGGCGCGATGGCCCCGCAGCCACTGAAACCAGCCCCAGAACGCGACGACCGCGAAGAACACCTGGAGCGAAGCATCGCCGTAGATGTGTGCCCGTGCGAACACGGCCACGTAAAGCAGCGAACTGATGATGGCGAGCGGCCAGCCCCAATGAATCTCGCGCATGTTGCAGCCGACCATGGCCAGCGCCAGTACGGCCGCCACGAGTTCGAGCCAGCTGACCGGGGAGCCCCAGAGCGCGAAGGCGGGGGCCGAGAAGAACTCGGGCATCAACAGTGCCGTTTCGTTCAGTGTGTGACTTGAACGAACACTTCGTTGGGCTTGACCATGCCCAGCTCCTGCCTCGCGCGCTCTTCGACCATTTCGAGGCCCACCTTGAGGTCGTTGACCTCGGAGGCCAGCCGCTCGTTGGTCACGGTGGCCTTGGCATTGGCCTCTTTCTGCGCGGCCAGCTTGGTCTGCAGCTGCGACACATCGCGTACGCTGCCGCGCCCGTTCCACAGCTGCCACTGCAGGATGACCAGCAGCAGCAACAGCACGATGGGTGGAACGAGGCGCGAGCGCATGCCGCCGGCTTCGGGCGCTACTTCAGGTTGTAGAACGCGCCGCGGCCGGGGTAGCTGGCGATGTCGCCGAGGTCTTCTTCGATGCGCAGCAGCTGGTTGTACTTGGCGATGCGGTCGGAGCGCGAGAGCGAACCGGTCTTGATCTGGCCCGCGTTGGTGCCCACCGCGATGTCGGCGATGGTGCTGTCTTCGGTTTCGCCCGAGCGGTGCGAAATGACGGCCGTATAGCCCGCGCGCTTGGCCATTTCGATGGCGGCGAAGGTTTCGGTCAGCGTGCCGATCTGGTTGATCTTGATCAGGATCGAGTTGGCAATGCCCTTGTCGATGCCTTCCTGCAGGATCTTGGTGTTGGTGACGAACAGGTCATCGCCCACCAGCTGCACGCGCTTGCCGAGGCGGTCGGTGAGCAGCTTCCAGCCGTCCCAGTCACCTTCGTGCATGCCGTCTTCAATGCTGATGATCGGGTACTTGTCGACCCATGTGGCCAGCATGTCGGCCCAGTTGCCGGCCGACAGCGTGAGGTTCTCGCCGGAGAGCACGTAGTTGCCGTCCTTGTAGAACTCGCTGGCGGCGCAGTCGAGGCCGAGCGCAATCTGCTCGCCCGCCACGTAGCCGGCCTTGTCGATGGCTTCGAGAATCAGCTGGATGGCCGCTTCATGGCTCTCGACGCTGGGCGCGAAACCGCCTTCGTCGCCCACAGCCGTGCTGATGCCGCGGTCGCCCAGGATTTTCTTGAGCGCGTGGAACACCTCGGCGCCGTAGCGCACGGCTTCGCGGAAGCTCGGTGCACCCACGGGGATGATCATGAACTCTTGCAGGTCGAGGCTGTTGTTGGCGTGCGCGCCGCCGTTGATGACGTTCATCATCGGCACCGGCAGCTGCATGCCGCCCATGCCACCGAAGTAGCGGTACAGCGGCAGGCCCGACTCTTCAGCCGCGGCGCGTGCCACGGCCATCGAAACGGCGAGGGTGGCGTTGGCGCCCAGGCGGCCCTTGTTGTCGGTGCCGTCCAGGTCGATCATCGTGCGGTCGAGGAAGGCTTGTTCGCTGGCATCGAGGCCGAGCACGGATTCCGAGATTTCGGTGTTGATGTTCTCCACGGCCTTGAGCACGCCCTTGCCGAGATAGCGCTTCTTGTCGCCGTCGCGCAGCTCGATGGCTTCGCGCGAACCGGTCGATGCGCCCGAGGGCACGGCTGCGCGGCCCATGGTGCCCGATTCGAGCAGCACGTCGCACTCGACTGTGGGATTGCCTCGGCTGTCGAGAATTTCGCGGCCGACGATGTCTACGATTGCACTCACTTATTGCCTTTCGTTTGAACTGAATCTCAGACCGGGGCGGAAACGCCCTCGACCAGAACCATATTGAAGAATTCGGTCGCGCCGGCGCGTTTGGCGCGCGCGGCACGGTACAACTCGTCGTCGTAGAAAGCCTTGGCCTTCTCATAGCTGGGGAAGCGCAGCATGGCCACGCGCGCGGGCTGCCAACTGCCTTCCATGGTCTCGAAGCGGCCGCCGCGCACCAGGTACTCGCCGCCCGCTGCCTTCACTGCGTCGGGTGCGGCAGCCATGTACTGCTTGTACTGTTCGGGATCGGTGATCTTCATGTCGACGATGATGTAGGCGGGGGCCACGGTGTTCTCCAATAGTCTTGTTGCGGGGCTCAGTTGAAAGAGCTCTCGAGGAAGCCGTTCTTCTTGGTGATGCGGTCCAGCTCGAGCAGTGTTTCCAACAGGGCCTTCATGTGCTTGAGCGGCACGGCGTTGGGGCCGTCGCTCAGGGCCTTGGCAGGGTCGGGATGCGTTTCCATGAAGACACCGGCCACGCCCACCGCGATGGCAGCCCGTGCCAGCACCGGCACCATTTCGCGCTGGCCGCCCGAGCTCGTGCCCTGGCCGCCCGGCAGCTGCACCGAGTGCGTGGCGTCGAACACCACGGGGGCGCCAGTCTCGCGCATGATGGCGAGCGAACGCATGTCCGACACCAGGTTGTTGTAACCAAAGCTCGCGCCGCGTTCGCAGGCCATGAAGCTGTCTTCCGGCAGCCCGGCTTCCTTGGCCGCCGCGCGCGCCTTGTCGATCACGTTCTTCATGTCGTGCGGCGCGAGGAACTGGCCCTTCTTGATGTTCACCGGCTTGCCCGACTGCGCCACCGCGCGAATGAAGTCGGTCTGGCGGCACAGGAAGGCGGGCGTCTGCAGCACGTCGACCACCTTGGCGGCTTCGGTGATGTCGTCTTCGGTATGAACGTCGGTCAGCACGGGCAGGCCGAGTTCGCGCTTCACCTTGGCAAGAATTTCCAGGCCCTTTTCGCGGCCCGGGCCGCGGAAGCTGGTGCCCGAAGAGCGGTTGGCCTTGTCGAAGCTGCTCTTGAAGATGAACGGAATGCCGAGCGAGGAAGTGATTTCCTTCAGCGTGCCGGCCGTGTCCATCTGCAATTGTTCGGACTCGACCACGCAGGGACCGGCAATCAGGAAGAAGGGCTGGTCGAGCCCGATGTCGAATCCGCAGAGTTTCATGCTACCGCCTTCAGGTTCTTTGCACCGCCCGCGCTCTGGGCCTTGTGGTCGAGCGCCGCCTTGATGAAGGCGTTGAAGAGCGGGTGCCCGCTCCACGGCGTCGACTTGAATTCGGGGTGGAACTGCACGCCCATGTACCAGGGGTGCACGTCTTGCGGCAGCTCGACGATTTCGGTCAGGTGTTCGCGCTGCGTGAGCGCGGAAATCACCAGGCCGGCGGCGCGGAGTTCGTCCAGGTAGTTGACGTTGGCTTCGTAGCGGTGGCGATGGCGCTCGGTCACCACGTCGCCGTAGATGCTGTGGGCCAGCGTGCCGGCCGAGACGTCGGAGCTTTGCGCGCCAAGGCGCATGGTGCCGCCGAGGTCGGACTTCTCGTTGCGCGTCTTCACGGTGCCGTCGGCGTCCTTCCACTCGGTGATCAGCGCGATCACGGGGCAGGGCGTTTCAGGGTCGAACTCGGTGCTGTTGGCGTTCTTCAGGCCCGCCACGTGGCGTGCGTATTCGATGGTGGCCACCTGCATGCCCAGGCAGATGCCGAGATAGGGCACCTTGCTTTCGCGCGCAAAGCGGGCGGCCGAGATCTTGCCCTCGACGCCGCGCTGGCCGAAACCGCCGGGCACCAGGATGGCGTCGTACTTGGCAAGGCGCGAAACGTCTTGCGGGGAAATGGTTTCGGAATCGATGTAGTCGATCTTCACGCGCGCATGGTTCTTCATGCCGGCGTGGCGCAGTGCTTCGTTCAGCGACTTGTAGCTGTCGGACAGGTCGACGTACTTGCCGACCATGGCAATGCTCACTTCCTGCTGCGGATGCTCGACTTCGTAGACCAGCTCGTCCCAGCGGTTGAGCTTGGCCGGCGGCGTGTTGATGCGCAGCTTGTCGCAGATGAGGCCGTCCAGGCCCTGCTCGTGCAGCATGCGCGGCACCTTGTAGATGGTGTCGACGTCCCACATCGAGATGACGCCCCATTCGGGCACGTTCGAGAACAGCGAGATCTTGGCGCGCTCGTCGTCGGGAATCGGGCGGTCGGCGCGGCACAGCAGCGCGTCGGCCTGGATGCCGATGGCACGCAGTTCCTTGGCGGTGTGCTGCGTGGGCTTGGTCTTGAGCTCGCCGGCGGCGGCGATCCAGGGCACGTAGCTCAGGTGCACGAAGGCCGAATTGTTCGGGCCCATGCGCAGGCTCATCTGGCGCACGGCTTCAAGGAAAGGCAGCGATTCGATGTCGCCCACGGTGCCGCCGATTTCGACGATGGCCACGTCCACTTCATGCGCGGTGCCCAGGCCTGCGCCGCGCTTGATGTATTCCTGGATTTCGTTGGTGATGTGCGGAATCACCTGCACCGTCTTGCCGAGGTAGTCGCCGCGGCGCTCTTTTTCGAGCACGGTCTTGTAGATCTGGCCGGTGGTGAAGTTGTTGGCCTTGCGCATCCGCGTGGTGATGAAGCGCTCGTAGTGGCCGAGGTCGAGGTCGGTTTCGGCACCGTCGTCGGTGACGAACACTTCGCCATGCTGGAACGGTGACATCGTGCCGGGGTCGACATTGATGTACGGATCGAGCTTGATGAGAGTGACCTTGAGGCCGCGCGATTCGAGGATCGCGGCGAGGGAGGCGGAGGCGATTCCCTTGCCAAGGGAAGATACGACACCACCGGTGACGAAGACAAATTTGGTCATGCCAGTTCCGGACGCGAGGACCGGGCAGTGGGAAATGCTGATTGTATATGGCCCGCCTGCAGGCTCCGCGCACTGCATGCGCTTCTCCTTCCACCTGCCGGGGGCAGGCCGGCCGTTTCGGGCGGCCGTGCGCGGCGGCCACGGCGCGAAGGCGGTGTCATTACACTTCGGCGATATGCAAGATCTCGCCGGCAAACACATCGTCCTGGGCCTTACCGGTGGTATCGCCTGCTACAAATCGGCCGAGCTGTGCCGCCTCCTGGTGAAGGCCGGTGCCACGGTGCAGGTCGTGATGACCGAAGCGGCCGAGCAGTTCATCACGCCGGTGACGATGCAGGCGCTTTCGGGGCGCACGGTCTATACCTCGCAGTGGGACGCGCGCGAGCCCAACAACATGCCGCACATCAACCTGAGCCGCGAGGCCGACGCCATCGTGCTCGCGCCCTGCAGCGCAGACTTCATCGCGCGGCTCGTGCAGGGCCGGGCCGACGACCTGCTGAGCCTGATGTGCCTGGCCCGCCCGATGGACCGCGTGCCGCTCCTGATTGCGCCGGCCATGAACCGCGAGATGTGGGCGCACCCGGCCACCCAGCGCAACCTGATGCAGGTGTCGGCCGACGGCGCCACGGTGCTGGGCGTGGGCAGCGGATGGCAGGCCTGCGGCGAGACGGGCGACGGGCGCATGCTGGAGCCGGCGCAGTTGCTCGAAGACATCACCGCCTTTTTCGCGCCCAAGCTTCTCGCGGACCAGAAGCTGCTCGTGACCGCAGGCCCCACCTTCGAGCCGCTCGATCCGATACGCGGCATTACCAACCATTCGTCGGGCAAGATGGGTTTTGCCATTGCGCGCGCGGCGCGCGAGGCCGGAGCCGAAGTCACGCTGGTGGCCGGCCCGGTGCATCTGCCGACCCCGCGCGGGGTGAACCGCATCGATGTGCTTTCGGCGCAGGACATGCTCGAAGCGACCCTGCGTGCGGCGCAGTTTGCTAGCATTTTTGTAGCGACCGCCGCCGTCGCGGACTGGCGCCCGGCGACGCACAGCGAACAAAAGATCAAGAAGGACGGCAGCGGCAAGACACCTGTGCTGAATTTCGTCGAGAACGCCGACATCCTCCTTGCGGTGGCGAAGAGCGAGCGCGCGCAGTCCCGCAAGCTGTTCTGCGTGGGGTTCGCGGCCGAGAGCGAGAACCTGGCCGAGCACGCCAGGGCCAAGCGCCAGCGCAAGGGAATTCCGCTCCTGGTCGGAAACATCGGCCCGCTGACCTTTGGCCAGGACGACAATGCGTTGCTGCTGGTGGACGCCAACGGTACGCGCGAATTGCCGCGCGCGCCCAAGCTCACCCTGGCACGTGAACTCATGGCCGAGATCGCCGCACGCCTGCCTGACTGGAGAGTCTGATGAATCCCCAATGGAATACACCGCCCAACGGCGATTTCGCGAGCTACGTCGAGCGGCTGTCGGCCCAGGCCGCATTGCCCAAGCGGGCCGCGCACGAAGGCGATCATGGGCTGGATGTAGGTATCACGCCCGCACCGGGCGCGCAGGGCACCGCGGCGGCGCAGCGGCGGGCATCGTCGAACGAGGACACTCCTGCGCCAAGCGGGGCACTCACGCCCACCGCGTTCAAGGTCATGGCCGCCGTGGGCGCATTGGTGCTGCTGGCGCTGTGGTCGGCCGGCGTGTCCGTCGTCGTGCTGATCGTGCTGTTCGGTGCGGCGCTGTGGCTCGTCAGCAAGTTCAAGGGCCTGAAGCTATCGCCCGGTGTCGCCAAGTGGCAGCAGGTGCTCGAGGAAGCCGCCCGCAAGCAAAGAGAACAGCAACAAAAGCAAGGCAAGTAGAAGTGAAAGTAGACGTTCGTATCCTCGATCCGCGCATGGTGGATCAATTGCCCGCCTATGCCACGCCCGGCAGCGCAGGGCTCGATCTCAGGGCCTGCCTCGATGCGCCGATCACGCTGGAGCCCAACGCCTGGCAACTCGTGGGCACGGGCATCGCGATTCATCTGGCGGACCCGGCCTATGCGGCGCTGATCCTTCCGCGCTCGGGCCTGGGCCACAAGCACGGCATCGTGCTGGGCAACCTCGTGGGCCTGATCGACAGCGACTACCAGGGCGAACTGAAGATCAGCGCCTGGAACCGCAGCGACACGCCCTTCGTGCTCCAGCCGATGGAGCGGCTCGCCCAGCTCGTGATCGTGCCGGTAGTGCAGGCGCAGTTTCGCGTAGTCACAGAATTTGCAGCCTCGCAACGCGGCGAAGGCGGCTATGGGTCGACCGGCAAGCACTGACGACCTGCTCCCTCACCTCGGAGCCGCTTCGTATCGGGCCAGTAAAGATCGGAACCGATCGATTCGCGGCCTGCTCCTACGTGCCGGTATGTGTCATGCGTCATCCCCCTTGCGGGAAAGACGTTAGATGCAGGCTTGGTGCATTCGGATGCACCGATTATTTCGAGGAGCTCTCAACATGAAAATTTCAACGCGCTTCGTTTCCATCGGCGCTTCCGTGCTGGCGCTTGCCACACTCACGGCCTGCGTCGCCCCCGCGCCGGTCTATCACACCACGCGCTACCCTTACCAGGCTCCGCCGCAAGCCGTTCCATACCAGGAAGCGGCGTACGTCGAATACGGCCACGTGGCCAATATCGAAGTGCTGCGCAGCGAAACCAGGGGCACCGGCACCACCGGCGGCGGTGCCGTGGCAGGCGGTGTCGTCGGCGGCGTGGTGGGCAACCAGTTCGGGCACGGCAGCGGCCGCGCCGCGG
The DNA here is from genome assembly GCF_040544635.1 of Variovorax paradoxus. Lineage (GTDB taxonomy): Bacteria > Pseudomonadota > Gammaproteobacteria > Burkholderiales > Burkholderiaceae_C > Variovorax > Variovorax paradoxus_R. Next base: position 18,334 of record NZ_JBEPKJ010000018.1, on the reverse strand, counting down.
CGACCGCCCTGGGCATTGTGGGCGGTGCGCTTCTGGGCAACACCATCGAGGCACAGAACAACGGCCCTCGCGCCTACGAGAGCTATCGCATCTCGGTGCAAACCGATCGCGGCGGCTACCGTGCCTTCGACGTGCAGCACCCGGGCGATCTGCGCATTGGCGACCGCGTGCGCATCGACAACGGCCAGATCTCGCGCATGTAGGCCGTTTTTCAGGGTGCTTTCGCGGGCAACAAAAAGCCGGGCAGTGCCCGGCTTTTTGCTGGCTGCAGCGGTTTCCCGCTCGCCGCTCTCAGTGCAGCAGATCGTTGCCGGGGGCGGTCGGCGGCACCTTGAAAAAGGCTGTGCCGGCTGTTCCGCTGCCGACTTCTTCCTCGGTTGCTTCGCGCACCGAACGCACCGTGATGTCGAGCCGGATCGCAATGCCCGCGAGCGGATGGTTGCCGTCGAGCACCAGGTGGTCGGGGTAAGTCTCGGCCACGGTGTAGATCACGTCCTTGGGTATGTCTTCGCTCACGCCTTTGGGCAGCGCGGCGCCGTCGAAGGTCATGCCTTCTTCGGTGCCTTCGGGAAACAGCGAGCGCGGCTCGAGAAAGAGCAGCTGGTCGTTGAAGTCGCCGAAGCCCTGTTCGGGCTCGAGCTGCAATTGCACCCGGGCGCCGGGCTCATGGCCTTGCAGGGCGGCTTCGATCACGTCGAAGAGGTCGTCGCCCCCCACCATGAATTCCACGGGCTCGTCGAGCACGTCCAGCACTTCGCCCAAAGTGTCTTTCATCGTCCAGGTCAGGCCGACCACGCATTGTTCAGAGATTTCCATTGCAGAATTCTCCCATGGAGATTACACAACCGCTGCCGTTGCTCGGCGGCCTGAGCGCCGCGCAGTTCATGCGGCGGTATTGGCAGAAAAAGCCGTTGCTGGTGCGCCAGGCCATACCCGCCATGGTGCCACCGATCGAGCGCGGTGCGCTCTTTGCCCTGGCCGAGCGCGAGGAGGTCGAATCGCGCCTTATCCGCCATGGCAAGACCGGCTGGACGCTCAAGCACGGGCCGCTCGCGCGCCGCGCGCTGCCGCCGCTGAAGCAGCCCGAATGGACGCTGCTGGTGCAGGGCGTCGACCTGCATCACGACGGCGTGCACGCGCTGCTGCAGCAGTTCCGCTTTCTGCCCGATGCGCGCCTGGACGACCTGATGATCAGCTATGCCAGCGACAAGGGCGGCGTCGGCGCCCATTTCGACAGCTACGACGTGTTCCTGCTCCAGGCGCAGGGCACGCGGCGCTGGTCGATCGGCAAGCAGAGCGACTTGCGCCTGCAGCAGGGCGTGCCGCTCAAGATCCTCGAACATTTCGAGCCCGAACAAAGCTTTGTGCTCGAGCCGGGCGACATGCTCTATTTGCCGCCGCGCTATGCGCACGACGGGGTGGCCGTCGGCGACGACTGCATGACCTGCTCCATCGGCCTGCGGTCGTCCGCCGCGGGCGAGCTCGGCGCCGACCTTCTGGCGCGCATGGCGCAGGCCTATTCGGAAGCGCTGGAAGACGCCGGCCCCGCCGAACTGGCGCGCTACCGCGATCCGACGCAGCCCGCGGTCGATGCACCGGCCGCCATGCCGGCCGCGCTGCAGGCCTTTGCGCGCAAGGCCGTCGATGCCGCGCTGCGCGACCCCGACGCCATCGACCGTGCCTTGGGCGAATCGCTGACCGAGCCCAAGGCCAACGTCTGGTTCGACGAAGGTGCCGAGGCGCCAGGCATGTTGCAAAACGTGGCGCTCGACCGCCGCACGCGCATGCTTTACGACGCGCGGCATCTCTACATCAACGGCGAGAGCTTTCGCGCCGGCGGGGCCGATGCAACGTTGATGCGCCGGTTGGCCGACCGGCGCGCGCTCGGCCCGCGCGAACTGGCGCGCGCGAGCGAAGGCGCACTCGCCCTGCTGGCCGAGTGGTGCGAAGCGGGGTGGCTTCATGCAGATTGAGCATACGGCGGCAGAACCGTCTCTCCCGCCCCTCCCGCCCCTCCCGCCCCTCCCAGAAGGCCGTTTCGATGGCCGCGAGGCCTTCGGCGGCATTGTGCGGGCCGCGCTCTCTGCCGCGGCCCGGCAGGGCTGGAGAGAGCTGGTTTTCTGCGATCCTGACTTCGCCGATTGGCCTCTGGGCGAGCGGGCCAGCATCGAGGCGCTTCAAGCCTGGTCGGCCACCGGCCGCCGTTTCATCCTGCTGGCGCAGCGCTTCGATGTCGTCGAACGTAACCACGCGCGCCTTGTTCCCTGGCGGCGCATGTGGGATCACATCGTCGAATGCCGCGCTGTGCGCGCAGAGGCCGGCAACGCGGTGCCGAGCGCCATCTGGACGCCCGGGTGGTTTGCCCACCGGACCGACCCCGAGCGCAGCCGCGGCGTGTGCGGCTTCGACCCGCGCGCGCGGCGCGAGTTGCGCGAAGCCATTGATGAGTCGTGGCGAGCGGGAAGGCCTGCGTTTCCGGCATCGGCACTGGGCTTGTAAGCCAATGCCGCGAATGAGGGGGCGAGACACAAACGGGCAGTGATGCGGGTCTAGAATTTTTTCGTTCAGACATCATTGCCAAAGGAGTCTCCATGAAGAAGTCGTCATCCGTCCTGCTCGCTTCGTTGATCGCCGCTGCCGCACTCGTGGCTTGCGGAAAGAAAGAGGACGCCGCGCCGGCGGTTGTGACCCCGCCGCCCGCTCCGGTGACCGAGCCGGCACCGGCTGCACCGCCCGCGGCTGCTCCAGCGCCTTCGACCACCGATCCGTCGGCCGCCACAACGCCTTCGCCGGGCGCTTCCTCGGCCCTCGATGCGGCCAACGCCGCGACGGAAGAGGCCAAGAAGAATCAGGCACCCAAGCAGTAACGAGCGCCGAAGCAAGCGGGAATTATTCGCCCAGCAAAAAGCCGCCTGGTGGCGGCTTTTTGCATGGTGCCCACAGCAGAACGGGCCGGGGGGCGAGCCAGCGATCACACGTCCAGCCAGGGCGAGCCTTCCAACGCACTGGCCGTGAGCATTTCGGCCTCGTGGCCCCCAAGGGCTTCGGCCATGAGACGCCGCACGATGTCGGGGCGATTGTTCTGCTCGCTCAGATGCGCTGCCACCACATGGCGGAGGCCCTCGTGGCGAACCGCGCGAGCAATTTCCGCGGCGGCTTCGTTCGACAGGTGGCCGTGCTTGCCGCCGACACGCAATTTCAGGAAGGCCGGATAGGCCGAATTGGCCAGCAGCTCGCTGTCGTGATTGAACTCGAGCAGCAGCGCGTGCACGCCGCGCAGGCTGGAGAGCACGTGGGCCGTGGCATGGCCCAGGTCGGTGAGCACGCCCAGGGTTCGCGCGCCATCGGAGCAGCGCAGTTGCAGCGGCTCCCGCGCGTCGTGCGGCACGGTAAAGGGCCGCACCGCAATATCGCCGACCGCAAACTCCGCTTCGTCCCGCGCCAGGTTGAGCCGGCCTTCGAAATCGCGGCCGCCGGTTGCGAGCCAGGTGCCTTCGCTCATCCACACGGGAATGCGGTTGCGCCGCGACAGCGAATGGGCGCAGCCGATGTGGTCGCCGTGCTCGTGGGTGACGAAAATCGCGTCGATGTCGCCGGCCGCGAGGCCGGCCTTGGCAAGCCGCAGATCGAGTTGCCGCAAGCCGAAGCCGCAATCGATCAGGAGCCGTGAGGTGCGGCCGCCGCTGGTCGCCTCGACCAACGCGGCATTGCCCGTGCTGCCGCTGCCGAGGCTTCGGAAGCGGAGCATGGGGATTACTTCAGGTCGTCGGCAATGACCTGGACGATGCGCTGTGCATTGGCCGAGGTTTCGGGTGCGCCGGATTCGTTCAGCACCGAGACCGTGGTCGATTCGCCCTGGCTCTTCACGAGGATGCGGAACTTGATCGGTGCTTCGTTCTTGCTGGAGCTGCCGAACAGCTTGCCGAAGAAGCCGGGTTCCTTCTTGTCAGCGTTCGGGGTCACGTAGCGCACGTAGTAGATGCCGGCGCTGCGGTCGCGGTCTTCCACGGTGAAGCCGGTGCGGTCGAGCGCCAGGCCCACGCGGCGCCATGCGCGGTCGAAGCCTTCGCTGATCTGCACGACCGGCTGGCCACTCACGCTGGCAACAGTCGCGGTCTTGGTCGGCGCGGTGGTGGCGGCCAGGATCTTCGACTGCTCTTGCGAAACGCCGAGCTTGACCATCAGGCGGCGCAGGAACTCGGTTTCGAGTTCAGGGTCGCTCGGGCGGGGCTGCCACACGGTCTGGTCCTGGCGGCTGTTGTTGTAGACCTCTTGCATGCCGCGGTGGCTGACGAAGATCTCGGTGCCCGTGGGCGTGCGCTCCAGGCGGGTGCGGAAGCGGTCGAGTTCGCCGGTCGAGTAGACCGAATCGACCAGCTTGCCCAGCGTGCCGCGGATGATGTCCTGCGGCAGCTTGGCGCGGTTCTCGGCCCAATCGGTTTCCATGATGCCGAGATTGCGCTGCTCGGTGGTCAGCAGGAAGCCGCTTTCCTGCCAGAAGTCTTTCACCGGGTCCCAGAGCTGGTCGGGCGAGCGGTTGATGACGATCCAGCGTTGCGTGCCCGAGCGTTCCATGCGGACGTCGCCGATGTTGGCAACCGCCGTGGGAATGCCCGGCGCATTGGTGGCGCCCGCCTGGTAGGCGTTGGCGGTGACCGCGCCGCCCGGCACCGCATAGCGGTTTTCGCGCGAAAGCTGCGACAGGTCGGGCGGGACTTCGAGCGTCGGGGCTTTGCCGGCGCTCTTGTAGTCGATCTTGTCGCTCTCGAGAACGGAGCAGGCGGCGAGGCTGACAACGAGGGCCAGCAGTGCGAATCGCGAAATGTGCGAAAGGTTCTTCAACGTCGTCTTCCTTGTTGGAATGGGTTCGGTCAATCTATGGGGCCGCAGTGCCCGCACTCTCTGAGCACGGTTCAGGCAAAAGGTTGCGTAACCTCGATGCGGCAGGGAGAAAAGAGATGGGGTGTGTTCAGGGGAGGGAGCGGGCTCAGCCCTTGAGCAGGCCGGTGGCGCGCAGGGCGGCTTCGACCACGGGTTGGTTCGTTTCGGCCAGTTCGGTGAGCGGAAGCCGCAGGGTGCCGCCGCAGAGTCCGAGCCTGGACATGGCCCACTTGAGAGGAATCGGGTTGGGTTCGACGAACAGGTTGCGATGCAGCGGCATGAGCTCGAACTGGATCTGCATGGCCTTGCGCACGTCGCCCGCGATGGCCGCAACGCACAGTTCGTGCATCTTGCGCGGCGCAATATTGGCCGTGACGCTGATGTTGCCTTGCCCGCCGCAGAGCATCAGGGCCACCGCGGTCGGGTCGTCGCCGGAATACACGGCAAAGTGCTTGGGCAGGTCGCGAATGAGCCACTGGGCGCGCTCGATGTTGCCGGTGGCTTCCTTGATGCCGATGATGCCCGGCACCTGGGCGAGGCGCAGCACGGTGTCGTGCGCCATATCGGCCACGGTGCGGCCCGGCACGTTGTACAGCACGATGGGCAGGTCGCCCACGGCTTCGGCAATGGCCTTGAAGTGCTGGTACTGGCCTTCTTGCGTCGGCTTGTTGTAGTAGGGCACGACCTGCAGCTGCGAATCGGCGCCCACGCCCTTGGCGAACTTGGCGAGCTCGATGGCTTCCTTGGTCGAATTGGCGCCGCAGCCGGCCATCACGGGCACGCGGCCCTTGGCCTGCTCGACCGAGACGCGGATGATTTCGCAGTGCTCTTCCACGTCGACCGTGGGCGATTCGCCGGTGGTACCGACCACGCCGAGGCAATCGGTGCCTTCGTCGATGTGCCAGTCGATCAATCGGCGCAGGGCCGGGTAGTCGACACTGCCGTCGTCGTGCATCGGCGTGACGAGAGCGACGATGCTGCCTGTCAGTTGCTCCAAGGGGGAATCTCTCTGTCGGGTGGACGAAAGCGCCGATTCTACTTACTCCGGAGCCTCCGGAAACGCCCGCCCCGGCGGGGTCAGTTTCCCCGCAGGAGATGGCGTTCGGGCTGGCCGGATGCGGCGTTGCCGGCTCGGACCGCGGCAATGCGCTGCACGAAGCGCTCCGGCCCGGCAAGAAAGCCGTTTTCGTAAGCCACCACGCGCAGGTCCCGGCATGCGGCGAGCAACTCGCCGGGCTGCAGCAGGAAGTCCGGGCGCGAGGGCTTGCCCACCGTTTCGTTCCCGGCGGCAAAGGTTTCGTAGAGCAGCACGCCGCCCGGCGCCACCGCGGCCACGATGTCGGCCATGCGCGGCCGCCAGAGGTAGTTGGTAACGACCACTGCGCCGAAGACCTGGCCCGGGAAGGGCCAGGGGCCCGATTCGATGTCGGCCGTCACGGTGCAGCCGAAGGCGCTCGCGGTTTCGGTGGCCTCGGTCGAGCGATCGACGCCCGTGACCGCATGGCCATGCTCCGCGAACCATTGCATGTGCCGCCCGTGGCCGCAGGCCACGTCGAGCACGGTGGCGGCGGGCGCGAGCAGGTGCGACCACCTGACGATCCATTCCGAGGCTGCCAGTCCGCTGTGTAAGGTCGCCATGTCTTTCATGGCAATCAGAAGCAGGACCAGACCTGGTCGACCAGCGTGACCAGAAACTCCGGATGAACGTAAAGCGCGAAAACACCGCCCAAAGCCGCCAGCGCGGCGGCCAGCCAGCCGGCGTGCACGAGGTGATGGCGCATCTGGGGAGTCATTGTCGTCACCATTGTCCGCCGTCGGCTCAGCCCGGCACAGCGGCCGGCCGCGCTCCGCGCGCAATGGCGCCTTCCTTGACCGGCAGGTTGATCAGCGCCGCGAACACGCCAAGGGCAATCGCGATGTACCAGACGATGTCGTAGCTGCCCGTGGTGTCGTACAGGTAGCCGCCAAGCCACACGCCGATGAACGACCCGACCTGGTGGCTCAGGAACACGAAGCCGCTGAGCATCGACAAATGCGCCACCCCGAAGATGCCCGCAATGATCGCGTTGGTGGCGGGCACGGTCGAAAGCCAGAGAAAACCCATGGCCGCCGAAAAGACATACACACTGAGCGGCGAGATCGGCACCAGCAGAAACAGCATGATCGAGACTGCTCGCGCAAAGTAGATGGCCGCCAGGATCTTGCGCTTGGCCAGCTTCTGCCCCAGCAGCCCCACGGTGTAGGTGCCGAACACGTTGAAGAGCCCGATCAGCGCCAGCGCGTAGCCCGCCACCTCGACCGGCAGGTTCTGGTCGCGCAGGTAGGTCGGCATGTGGATGCCGATGAATGCCAACTGGAAGCCGCAGACGAAATATCCCGCCATCAGCAGGCCGAAGCTCGGGTAGCGGAAGGCCTCGCCCACTGCCTGCAGCACCGACTGTTCGCGGTGCCCGGCCAGGGCCCCTTGCCGCGGTTCGCGCAGGCCGAAGGCCAGCGGCACGATCACCAGCACCAGCACCGCAACCACCGCCAGCGCGGTTTGCCAGCCCAGGTGCCCGATCAAGCGGCCCTCGATGGGCGCCATCAAAAACTGGCCGAACGAGCCGGCCGCCGCCGCCACGCCCATGGCCCACGAGCGCCGCTCGGCCGGAATCTGTCGCCCGATCACGCCGTAGACCACGGCATAGGTCGTGCCCGCCTGCGCCGCGCCGATCAGCACGCCCGCGCTCAGGGTGAACAGCAGCGGCGTCGGCGAATACGCCATGCCCAGCAGGCCCAGCGCATAGAACGCCGTGCCCGCAATCAGAACCCGGAAGGCCCCGAAACGATCGGCCAGCATGCCCGCGAACACGCCGAAGATGCCCCACGAAAGGTTCTGGATGGCGAGCGCGAACGAGAAAGTCTGGCGGGTCCAGTCCTGCGCCTGCGTAATGGGCTGCAGCCAGAGGCCGAAGCCGTGGCGGATGCCCATGGAGAGCGTGACGATCATGGCGCCGCAGATCAGCACCTGCTTGACCGAGAGAGTGGGAGAGGGGGCTTGCATGCCGTCGAATGTACCGATTCGCGCAGGTTGGCAGCGGTGGTGCGGGCAATGCCATTGATGATTTGTGAGGGCCGGATCGATGCGCAACCAGCATCAAAGCGCCGGCTCTGCACCCGGCGGATTCTTGTTTGTAATGGTTACATTTGAGTCTCCATGCGCTCGCTCTCCCAAGGACCCCGAACAATGAGAAGAACCGCCCTGAAGTTCGCCGCCATCACGGTGCTTGCGATCGCAGTTGCAGGCTGTGCCAGCGGCCCGACCGGCCCCAAGTTCCAGGAAATGGGCAACGTCATTCCGAAGATCAAGCCGGGCAACGGCCGCATCTATTTCTTCCGCGCCGCGGGGCCCTTCGGTGCGTCGCTGCAGCCCGGCGTCCGCATCGACAAATTTGGCGTCGGCTCCTCGAAGCCCGGCAGCTTCTTTTTCATCGACCGTCCCGCGGGCACCTACCAGGCCGCCACGACCAGCGACCTGCGCAAGACGCTCGAAGTGCCGCTTGCCGAGGGAGAGACGAAGTACGTGCGCATGTCGCCTTCGTTCGGGCTGGTGGTCGGGAGCATCGTTCTCGATCTGGAGGCGCCCGAGAAGGCCAGGGCCGAAATGGGCTGGCTGGCCTACGCGGGCCAGGTCATCGTCGACAAGTAAGCCGGGCTCGGGCTGAGCGCCGGCCGGCGCGGGTCGGCGTTCCTGTATGGGTATCCAGTCATTTCGCATCGACTGACTACAATCCGCCCCCATGGCGACTCCCCCCAAGACTCCTCCCAGTTCATCGTCCGCGTCCTCCGGGTACTCGGAAGGTTCCATCCGCGTGCTCAAGGGCCTCGAGCCCGTGAAGCAGCGCCCGGGCATGTACACCCGGACCGACAACCCCCTGCACATCATCCAGGAAGTGCTCGACAACGCCGCCGACGAGGCGTTGGCGGGCTACGGCAAGAAGATCAAGGTCACGCTGCACACCGACAACTCGGTCAGCATCGAAGACGACGGCCGCGGCATTCCGTTCGGCCTGCACCCTGAAGAAAAGGCCCCCGTGGTCGAACTGGTGTTCACCCGCCTGCACGCGGGCGGCAAGTTCGACAAGGGCTCCGGCGGCGCCTACAGCTTCTCGGGCGGCTTGCACGGCGTGGGCGTATCGGTGACCAATGCACTTTCGAAGCGGCTCGAAGTCACCTCCCACCGCGAAGGCTCGATGGCCAAGCTGGCCTTCAGCGCCGGCGACGTGATCGAGGCGCTCGAAATCCGCAAGCTCGAGGCCGGCGAGCGCAAGCAGGGCACCACGGTGCGTGCCTGGCCCGACGCCAAGTATTTCGAGACCGCCGCACTGCCGATGAGCGAACTCATGCACCTGCTGCGCAGCAAGGCCGTGCTCATGCCGGGCGTGAGCGTCACGCTCACAGTCGAGAAGACCAAGGAAACGCAGCAGTGGCTCTACAAGGGCGGCCTGAGCGACTACCTGATGCAGACGCTCAACGGCGACCCGGTGATTCCGCTGTTCGAAGGCAGCGGCCATGCCGACAAGAACGCCGACAACTTCGCCGAAGGCGAGGGCGCCGACTGGTGCGTGGCCTTCACCGAAGACGGCCAGCCGGTGCGCGAGAGCTACGTCAACCTCATTCCCACCAGCGCCGGCGGCACGCACGAAAGCGGCCTGCGCGACGGCCTCTTCACCGCGGTGAAGGGCTTCATCGAACTGCACTCGCTGCTGCCCAAGGGCGTGAAGCTCTTGCCCGAAGACGTGTTCGCGCGCGCTTCGTATGTGCTGAGCGCCAAGGTGCTCGACCCGCAGTTCCAGGGCCAGATCAAGGAACGCCTCAATTCGCGCGACGCGGTGCGGCTGGTGTCGAGCTTCGTGCGCCCCGCGCTCGAGCTGTGGCTCAACCAGCACGTCGACTACGGAAAGAAGCTCGCCGACTTGGCCATCAAGGCCGCGCAGACGCGCCAGCGCGCCGGCCAGAAGGTCGAGAAGCGCAAGGGCTCCGGCGTGGCCGTGCTGCCCGGCAAGCTGACCGATTGCGAGAGCAAGGACATCAGCCACAACGAAGTCTTCCTGGTCGAGGGCGACTCGGCCGGCGGCAGCGCCAAGATGGGCCGCGACAAGGAAAGCCAGGCCATCCTGCCCTTGCGCGGCAAGGTGCTGAACACCTGGGAAGTCGAGCGCGACCGGCTCTTTGCCAACACCGAAATCCACGATATCTCGGTGGCCGTGGGCGTCGATCCGCACGGCCCCAACGACACGCCCGACATGAGCGGCCTGCGCTACGGCAAGGTCTGCATCCTCTCCGATGCCGACGTGGACGGCTCGCACATCCAGGTGCTGCTGCTCACGCTGTTCTTCCGGCACTTTCCGAAACTCATTGAAGCCGGCCATGTGTATGTCGCAAAGCCGCCACTTTTCCGTGTTGACGCCCCGGCGCGCGGCAAGAAGCCGGCCTCCAAGGTCTATGCGCTTGACGAGGGCGAATTGACCGCCACACTCGACAAGTTGCGTAAAGATGGCGTGCGCGAAGGCGCGTGGAGCATCAGCCGCTTCAAGGGCCTTGGCGAAATGAGCGCGGAACAATTGTGGGAAACCACGCTCAATCCGGATACCCGGCGCCTCATGAAGGTGCAGCTGGGGCGCTTCGACTTCACGTCCACGCAAGGGGAGATCACCAAGCTCATGGGCAAGGGCGAGGCAGCCGCACGGCGCGAACTGATGGAACTGCGCGCCGACGATGTCGATATCGATGTTTGACCACCCTCGTGAAAACTTCAGATTTCATGCGTCCGTTGCTCCTGGCCTTGCTGCTGTGCATGCAGCAGGGGCTGCTTGCGCACGCCGCTGACATCTACGGCTATATCGACAGCAAGGGCATTGCCCATTTCGCCTCGGAAAAGATCGACGAGCGATACCAGATCTTCTTTCGCGGCGGCCAGAGCTTCGACACGGCCAAGGGCATTTCGCCGCTCGGGCGTGGCGGCCGCAGGCTCGACGGCAAGGTGCCGCCCGCGTCGCAGACATTGCTCGCGCTGTTCGAAGCATCGCCGAGCTACAAGACCGCGAAGGCGGCGCTGCGCGATGCATCGAACAAGCATTCGATCGACTATGAGTTGCTGCAGGCGCTGATCGCCACCGAATCGGGTTTCGACGCGCAGGCCGTCTCGCCCAAGGGTGCGATGGGCCTCATGCAGCTCATGCCGGCAACGGCGCAGCGCTACGGCGTCGCGGCGGACAAGCGCAGTACCATCGAGAAGAAGCTGTTCGATCCGCGCATCAACATCGCCGCCGGCTCGCGCTACCTGCGCGACCTGATCACGATGTTCCCAGGCCAGATCGAGCTGGCGCTTGCCGCCTACAACGCCGGCGAAGGTGCGGTGCAGCGCGCGGGCAACAAGATCCCGAACTACAAGGAAACGCAGAACTACGTGCAGACGGTGCTGCGGCTCTACGCGTACCTCAAGCCGTCGGCGGCGGTGGCAATGGACGGCGGTGGTGGTGGTGCGAGCGGCGTGCGTGGCGGCAAGACGCCGGGCCGCATCCGCATGGAACTGGTGGTTCCGAAGGGCGGGGCGGTGGGGCGTGGCAACATGCCGTCCGAATCGCCGAGCAGCATGCCGGCCATGCCCGAGCTCTCCGAACAGCCGGCGGTGCCGGGCGGCGCGTCGGAAGCACCGGTGTCCTGATGCCGCACGCCCGCCTGTCCTCGTCGGTGAAGGAGCCCTTCATGCAACGTCGAAGCTTGGTGCTGGCGACTGCCGCCTGCGCGATCGCCGGCACTGCGCGCGCCCAACATGCGGCCACGCACGACACGCTGCCGCCGGCGCCTTCGTCGAAAGAGCCGTACGCGCGGCTGCAAGGCGGCGTTCCGCATCACATGACGCCCGAGCAGGAGGCGCAGCGCGTCACGGATAGTCTTGCACCGGCCGGGCTTGCCGGACGCTGGATGCCGCGCGCGTCCCTGCCGATTCCGCGCAGCGAGATGGCCTGGGCCACCGCCGCGCAGGGACGCATGCACGTGGTCGGCGGCTACGGCGAAGGCGCGGTGAACCGCGACTACCACCACATCTACGACCCGAAGGCCGACCGCTGGCTCGACGGCGCGCCGCTGCCTCGCGGCGCCAACCATGTGGCGGTTGCGGCGGACGAAGGCCGCGTCTATGCACTCGGCGGCTTCGTCGAGCAGAACCGCCGTTCCGACACCAACGCCTACGTCTACGAGATCGCGGCCAACCGCTGGACCGCCATCGCGCCGTTGCCGCGTCCACGCGGCGCGGCGGCCGCCGTGATGCTGGATGGGCAGCTGCACCTGATTGGCGGCGCCTCCGAGCCCGCAGCCGAGCGCGCGAGCGTCGGCTGGCACGAGGTCTACGACCCGAAGGCCGACCGCTGGAGCACCCGCAAGCCGCTGCCCGGCGCGCGCGACCACGTCGGCTGCGTGGCGCACGGCGGCCAGATCCACGTGATCGGCGGGCGCTTCAACACCTTCGAATACAACACCGACCTGCACCACGTTTACCTGCCCGCGCGCGACACCTGGGAGCTGCGCTCGCCGCTGCCCACCGCGCGATCGGGCCACGGCCTCGTGGTCTACCGGGGCCGCCTCTTCGCCATGGGCGGGGAGGGCGGTTTCCTGGTGGGCGGCGTGCCGCGCCAGGCCAAGGTTTTCGGCCAGATGGAAAGCTACGATCCCGTGGCCGACACCTGGCAACGCCATGCACCGATGACCACCCCGCGCCATGCCGTCGGCGCCGCAGTCGTCGGCGACTGGATCTACGTGGCCGGCGGCGGCGCGGTGCTCGGCGGCTCCGTGCAATCCGCGGTGCACGAGGCCTTCACATTAGGCTGAACGCGAAAGCGCACGGCCCGCAACTGTTTCTCTTTCTCCTTTCTCCATGGATTCCCAACCTCCGCTCGATCTCCAGGGTCCCACCGACGGCGACACCACACTCACCCTTGCCGATTACGCGCAAACCGCCTATCTCGAATACGCGCTCAGCGTGGTCAAGGGCCGCGCGTTGCCCGACGTGTCCGACGGCCAGAAGCCGGTGCAGCGGCGCATTCTCTATTCGATGTCGCGCATGGGGCTTGGCTTCGGCGGCACCAACGGCACCGTGGGCGCCAAGCCCGTCAAGAGCGCGCGCGTGGTCGGCGACGTGCTGGGCCGCTTTCACCCGCACAGCGACCAGGCGGCGTACGACGCGCTGGTGCGCATGGCGCAAGACTTCTCGCAGCGCTATCCGCTGGTCGACGGCCAGGGCAATTTCGGCAGCCGCGACGGCGACGGCGCCGCGGCCATGCGCTACACCGAGGCGCGCCTGGCCCGCATCACCAGCCTGCTGCTCGACGAGATCGACGAAGGCACGGTCGACTTCATTCCCAATTACGACGGCAGCACCGAAGAGCCGCGCCTGTTGCCCGCGCGCTTGCCCTTCACGCTGCTCAACGGCGCGAGCGGCATCGCAGTGGGCCTGGCCACCGAAATCCCGAGCCACAACCTGCGCGAGATTGCCGATGCCTGCGTGGCGCTGATCAAGTCGAACGGCAAGCTCAGCGAAGAAGAGCTGCTGCAGATCGTGCCCGGCCCCGACTACCCGGGCGGCGCGCAGATCATCAGCGGCCCGGCCGACATTGCCGATGCCTACCGCACCGGCCGCGGCTCGCTCAAGGTGCGCGCGCGCTGGAAAATCGAAGACCTCGCGCGCGGCCAGTGGCAGCTGGTGGTCAACGAACTGCCGCCCGGCGTCAGCACGCAGAAGGTGCTCGAGGAAATCGAGGAAATCACCAATCCGAAGGTCAAGGCCGGCAAGAAGGCCCTGAGTGCCGAGCAGACGCAGCTCAAGGCCGCGATGCTGTCGGTGCTCGACGTGGTGCGCGACGAGTCGAGCAAGGATGCCGCCGTGCGCCTGGTGTTCGAGCCCAAGACCTCGCGCATCAGCCAGGAAGAATTCATCACCACGCTGCTCGCGCAGACCTCGCTCGAAACCTCGTCGCCGATCAACCTCACGATGGTGGGCATCGACGGCAAGCCGACGCAGAAGTCGCTGCGCCAGATGCTCAACGAGTGGATCGCGTTCCGCGAGATCACGGTTGAAAAGCGTTCGCGACACCGGCTCAACAAGGTGCTGGACCGGATTCACATTCTCGAAGGCCGGCAGCTGGTGCTGCTCAACATCGACGAGGTGATTGCGATCATCCGCACGGCGGAAGACCCGAAGGCCGCGCTCATCGCGCGCTTCAATCTTTCCGACGTGCAGGCGGAAGACATTCTCGAAATCCGGCTGCGCCAGCTTGCGCGGCTCGAAGCCATCAAGATCCAGCAGCAACTGGACGAATTGCGCACCGATCAGAAAAAGCTCGAAGACATTCTCGGCAGCCCTGCGGCCCTGCGCCGCCTGCTGGTGAAGGAAATCGAAGCCGACGCCAAGACCTTCGAAGACCCGCGCCGCACGCTGATCCAGGCCGAGAAGCGCGCCGTGGCCGAAGTGAAGGTGGTCGACGAGCCCGTCACCGTCATCGTCTCGCAAAAGGGCTGGGTGCGCGCGCAGAAGGGCTGGGCCAGCGAGAAGGCAGCGAACGGCAGCAATGGTTCGGCAACGCCCGAATACAGCTTCAAGTCCGGCGACTCGCTTTATGGCGCCTTCGAATGCCGCAGCGTCGACACGCTGCTGGTGTTCGGCTCCGCCAAGGACAAGACCGTGCGCGTCTACACCGTGCCCGTGGCCTCATTGCCCGGCGCACGCGGCGACGGCCAGCCCGTCACCACGCTCATCGAGCTCGATGCCGGCACGCACGTCACGCATTTCTTCGCAGGCCCGGCAGGCGCCGGCGTGCTGCTGGCCAACACCGGCGGATACGGCTTCATCGCCACGGTCGAGAACATGATGTCGCGCCAGCGCGGCGGCAAGGCTTTTATCGACGTGGGCGAGGGCGAACAGCTCTGCCGTCCCTCGCTGGTAGGCGGCGCAAGCGGCGCCGAGCCGATGCCCGCCGCCACGCACGTGGCCTGCGCCTCGACCGGCGGACGCATCTTGACCTTCGACATCACCGAGCTCAAGAGCCTGCCCAAGGGCGGCCGCGGCTTGACGCTGATCGACCTCGACGCCAAGGACACGCTCGCCGGCGCCGCAGCCTACACGCGCAGCGTGAAGATCGAGGGCATCGGCCGCGGCGGCAAGGAGCGCGACGAAACCCTGGAAATCCGCACGCTGAACAACGCGCGCGGCAGCCGCGCGCGCAAGGGCAAGGCGGCCGACCTCGGCTTCAAGCCGACGAGCATCGTGCGGGTTCTGTGATGGGCGGCATCGACATCAGCACCATCGGCCTCTTCATTGCGGTGGTCACGGGTATCGGCAGTTTCTGGTTCGGCCGCCGCATGCGCCTGAAGCGTGGGGCCAAGCAGCGCGAGAAGGACCGCATCGCGGCGCAGGCCAACGAAACCCGGCAGCAGCGCCGGGCTCGGGAGCGCAAGGAGCGCGGCTAGGGCCTTGGGCAGGCGGCAGCTAGTGCAGGCCCTGCCACCAGCGCTCGTTGGTGCGCGCCTTCCCTATCGTCAGCACTTCGCCGATCACCGGCGTTGCCAGCTCGATCTTCTTCGCCTGCGACAGGTTGGCGATGCGGTCCAGCGGATCGTGCCAGGTGTGAAAGGCGAGGTCGAAGGTGCTGTTGTGCACCGAGTAGAGCACCTTGCCGCGCAGGTCTTCGAACGCCTGCACGCTCTGCTCGGGCGTCATGTGCACGGCGGGCCAGTAGGCGTCGTAGGCGCCGTTTTCCATCAGTGCCAGGTCGAAGCCGCCGAAGCGTTCGCCGATCTGCTTGAAGCCCGGGAAGTAGCCCGAGTCGCCGCTGTAGAAGATGCGCTGGTCGCCGCTTTGCACCACCCATGAGGACCACAGCGTGCGGTCCCGGTCGGTCAGGGTGCGGCCCGAGAAGTGCTGGGCCGGCGTGGCGGTGAGCTTCACGCCGTCGTGCTCGCCGCTTTGCCACCAGTCGAACTCCGTCACGCGCTCCGCGGGCACGCCCATGGCCACGAGCCGCGCACGCACGCCCAGCGGCACGAAGTAGTGCTTCACGCGCAGTGCAAGGTACTCGATGGTGGCCACGTCGAGGTGGTCGTAGTGGTCGTGCGAGAGGATCAGTCCTTCTATCGGCGGCAATTGCTCGAGCCTGAGCGGCGGCTTGTGGAAGCGCTTGGGCCCGGCGAAGCTGAATGGCGAGGCCCGTTCGCTGAACACCGGGTCGATCAGCCAGTACTTGCCCTGCAGCTTGAACAGGTGCGACGAATGGCCGAGCCGCACCACGTGGTTGGCCTTGGCATCGAGCGCGTCCAGGTCGGCGGTGCTCAGCATGCGCACGGGAATGGGGTCGACCGGCACGGTGTCGACCTTGCTGCCCACGATGAAGCGCGACCAGATCCGCCATGCGCTCGCGGAAGGCAGGACCTCGGGGTTCGGCGAATTCTGGAAGCTGCAGCCCTTGAACTGCGGCGATGCGTCGTAGCGTGCCTCGCATCCGCTGCTGCTCACGCAGCCGGCGACCAGTGCGCAGCTTGCCGCGAAGAGCGAAGTGCCATAGCGGCGAAAACGGCCGAAACGGCGCTTCGGAAGAGTCGGAGTGGGTGCGGCGTCGTTCATGGATTCGGATGTTCCGGGGTTTTGCGGCGCGAGCTTAGCCGGGTCGCCGTTGCCAATGGTTTCAACGGCAGAAACATTCGGCGCACAGGGATATTTCGTGAGCAGCAACCGCTATCCCATCATCTACGTGAGCGCCTGGGATTGAGGCAGAACCCAGGCTGGCTCCGGCGTCATACTCGGGTGGTTCAAGGCTCTGCTTTCCATCCATCATGAAAACCGCCGTTCTCATCATCGACATGCAGCGTGGCCTCTATGACGACCTGCCGCGCCCTCACGAAGCCGGCGAGGTCGCGCAGCGGGTCAATGCCCTGACCGAGCGTGCCCGCGCCGCGGGAGTGCCGGTGGCTTTCATCCAGCACGAGAACACCATCGACCTGGAATTCGATTCCGAGCGGTGGCAACTGGCCGATGCGTTGCGCGTGGATGCGAGCGATACGAAGATCCGCAAGACCACCTCCGACTCGTTCCTGCGCACGCCGCTCGAAGCGTGGCTCACCAGCCATGCGGTGCAGCGGGTGGTGATCTGCGGCTATTCATCGGAGTTCTGCGTAGACAGCACCGTGCGGCGTGCCGCCGCGCTGGGCTACGAGGTGGTGCTTGCGGCCGATGCGCACACCTCGCACGACAAGCCGCACGCCACGGGCGCCTTCATTCGTGCGCACCACAACGCCACGCTGTCGGACATCACGAGCTTTGATGTGCCGATCCGCGCGGTGGCCAGCGCGCAGATTGCGTTCGGCGACTGACTCCAGGACGCTAGGGCATGCGCCCGGTGGCAAGGGCATGGGCCCAGTCCGGCCGTTCGTTCCTCAGCGCCAGTGACGCCATCGCCGTGTGGTCGTAAGGCACCGCAATCAGCCGGGAAGACCAACCGCTTTCGTGCCGCTCCACGATGGCATAGCGCGCATTCGGCGAGCCGATTTCCACGGCGTGCGGATACGGGTGAATGTCGTCGTAGGCCGGCAGGCCTACGCTGCCCGGATTGACGATCAACTGTCCGCCGGATGCATATGCCACGCGTGGCACATGCGTATGACCGCAGGCAACAAGCTGCGCATCGACCTCGCCGAGCCGTGCATCGATTTCCGTCTGCGTTGCGGCGCGGAACACTGCGGGCTCCACGGTCTCCAGAAAGTATTCGAGGTCGCTCGCGGGCGTGCCATGGCAGAGGAGGACTTCGGGACTGAAGCGAAGGCTGTGCCCAAGTGACGCCATCCACTCGAACTCCTTGGTGCCGAGCCGGGCATGGGCGAACGCATCGGACGCGCCGCGCTTGTCTATGGGCGTTGTAAGCAGCTGGCGTTCATGGTTGCCCGCGAGATGGACCCAGTCCTGCGCCATCAGGAACTGCGCGGTTTCCAGCGGCATCAGCGGACCGGAGAGGCTGTCTCCCAGGTTGACGATGACATCTGCGCCGCGGCGGCCGATGTCTTCGACCACGGCTTCGAGTGCGGGGAGGTTTCCGTGGATGTCGGAGACTAGGGCTATGCGCATTGGTGGGCTTCGTCTTTGGGGCGAGGCGATCTTAGTCCTGAGGTGCGTTTTGGGCCTTTGTTTCAGGGCGCGTGCACAGGCCACCGGGTACTCCCCTCCGCGAATGTCCCCCCGGGCTTCGCCCTCCTCCTTTATTTCGCTGCGGGGAGCACCCGATGCCCTGTGCACTGGGGCACGCTGCTGGTGCACCGCTGATCAACGACTGCTCCGTATAACGCTCCCGCTGATGGGGTGCCTTGCGCAGCGAAATAAAGGAGGAGGCCGCAGGCCGGGGGACATTCGCGGAGCAAGGTACCCCGTCGGCGG
>NZ_JBEPKJ010000017.1:0-148949 GCF_040544635.1 Variovorax paradoxus | reverse complement strand
GATGGGGTGCCTTGCGCAGCGAAATAAAGGAGGAGGCCGCAGGCCGGGGGACATTCGCGGAGCAAGGTACCCCGTCGGCGGGAGCGCACCCCGAATGCCTTCCAGCGCGGCAAACAAAACCACAGTCCCTCATCTCAATCGCGCGCAATTTCAAGCCGAACCTGCGCCGCATGCAGCAGGTCAGCAAAAGGCGCAGGCGGCACCGCGTCGGTAAAGAGTCGATCGATCTGCGACAGCGTACCCAACTGGATCATCGCCGGCCGGTTGAACTTGCTCGCGTCCGCCGCAAGCCATACCTCGCGCGCCTGCGCGATGATGGTTTGCGCCACCTTCACTTCGCGCAAGTCGAAGTCGCGCAGCGAGCCGTCGGCCTCGATGCTCGATACGCCGATCAGCGCGATGTCGACCTTGAACTGCCGGATGAAGTCGATGGTGGCCTCGCCCACGATGGCGCGGTCGCGCGGCCGCACCGAACCGCCTGCCACGATCACCTCGCACGAAGTGTTGCCGCTCAGGATGGTGGCCACGTTCAGGTTGTTGGTGATCACGCGCAGGCCCGTGTGGCGCATCAGCGCCTTGGCAATGGCCTCGGTGGTGGTGCCGATGTTGAGGATCAGCGAGCAATCGTTGGGCACCAGTTCGGCCACGCGCTGCGCAATGCGCGCCTTGCCTTCTGCATGCAGCGTTTCGCGCTGCTGGTAGCCGATGTTCTCGGTGGTGGAGCTCGGCACGCGCACGCCGCCATGAAAACGCGTGAGCAGCCCCTGGTCGGCCAGCCGCTGCACATCGCGCCGCACCGTCTGCAGCGTAACGCCGAGCATGTCGGCCAACTGTTCGACGGTGACGGAGCCGCGCGTGCGCACGGTATCGAGAAGATTGATCTGGCGCGGATTGGAGTTCACAAAAGCGTCGTGGAGAACGGGAAGACTCTCAGGAGAGTACAGGCCGTACCACTTTAAAACGAAAGAAAACGAACCCGACTAAGGGAAAACTCGGGGGAAAATCGCGTCAAAAGGAATCCAAATGAAAAGACGCGAAAATACAATGGCGCCCTCCCGTGACCGAAGTCACGAACTTACGGGCCCATCTTCTGTGAGCGATTTCTCCTCCAATTCGCCTCTGCCGGCAACCGATTGCGATGTGCTGATCGTCGGCGGCGGCATCAACGGCTGCGGCATTGCGCGCGACCTGGCGGGCCGGGGCTGGCGCGTGGTGCTGTGCGAAAAGGACGATCTCGCCTCGCACACGTCTTCCTCGTCGACCAAGCTCATCCACGGCGGGTTGCGCTACCTGGAGTATTACGAGTTCTCGCTCGTGCGCAAGGCGTTGCAGGAGCGCGAAGTGCTGCTCAAGAGCGCGCCGCACATCATGTGGCCGCTGCGCTTCGTCATGCCGCACGATCCTTCGATGCGGCCGGCCTGGATGATCCGCATCGGCCTGTTCATGTATGACCACCTCGCCAAGCGCGAAGTGCTGCCCGGCTCGCGCAGCATCGATCTGAGCAGCCACGCGGCCGGCGCGCCGCTCAAGCCGCAGTTCAAGCGCGGCTTCGTCTATTCCGACGGCTGGGTCGACGACGCGCGGCTGGTGGTGCTCAACGCCATCGACGCCAGGGCGCGCGGCGCCGAAGTGCTTACGCGCACGCGTTGCGTTCATGCACAGCGCGACGCCGACGGCTGGACGGCCACGCTCGAAGCCGCGGACGGCGGCATTCGCGTGGTGCGTGCCCGCGCCGTGGTCAATGCCGCGGGCCCGTGGGCGGAATCGTTCCTGCGCGGCGTGGCGCAGTCGGCCAAGGGCGAGGCGCTGGCCACGCGGCATCTGCGGCTGGTCAAGGGCAGCCATATCGTGGTGCCGCGCCTGTTCGACCACGACCATGCCTACATCTTCCAGAACCCCGACAAGCGGATCATCTTCGCGATTCCCTATCAGGACGAGTTCACGCTGATCGGCACCACCGACATCGAGCTGAACGGCGACGATCCCGGCGCGGCACGCATTGCCGAGGAAGAAATCGCGTACCTGTGCATGCAGGCGAGCCGCTATTTCGAGAAGCCGATCAAGCCGGCCGACGTGGTCTGGACCTATTCGGGCGTGCGCCCGCTGCTCGACGATGCGTCGGGCGACCCCTCTGCCGTCACGCGCGACTACATGCTCGAATCCAACACCGCGGCCGCGCCGCTGCTGTCGGTGTGGGGCGGAAAGATCACCACCTTTCGCAAGCTGGCCGAAGACGCGGCCGACGAGGTCGGCAAGATGCTCGGGCAGTCGAGCGCGCAGCGCCCGGCATGGACCGACGGCGCATTCCTCGCGGGCGGCGATCTTTCCGCATGGATTGGCGCCGCAACGCGGCCCGACGACGACTTCGAGCGCTTCGTGATTGCCGTGCAGGCCCGCTACGCATGGCTCGACGCCAGGCTTGCGCGGCGTCTCGCACGCGCCTATGGTGCGCGCGTGGCCGAGCTGCTCGGCAATGCCCAGTCCATGGCCGACATGGGCGATGCCGTGGCGCCGGGGCTTCACGAGCGCGAACTGCAGTTTCTGCAGGAAAGCGAATGGGCCATGAGCGCCGACGACGTGCTCTGGCGCAGGTCGAAGCTCGGGTTGCGCTATACGGCCGAAGAGCGCGCGCAGGTGGCCGACTGGCTGCAGGCACGCGCAAGGAACAACCCCAACATGATCAACGGGAAGCGCTGATGCAATTGACTCTGGAGCGCGTCACCAAGAAGGTCGGCGCGCAAACATGGCTCTACGAGCAGAGCATCGCGCCGAGAAGCGGCGCGGTCACCGTGCTGCTGGGCGCCACGCAGGCCGGCAAGACCAGCCTGATGCGGCTCATGGCAGGGCTGGACACACCCAGCACGGGCAAGGTGCTGGTCGACGGCAAGGATGTGACCGGCATGCCGGTGCGCGAGCGCAACGTCGCCATGGTGTACCAGCAGTTCATCAACTACCCGTCGCTCAAGGTGGCCGACAACATCGCCTCGCCGCTCAAGCTGCGCGGCGAGAAGAACGTCGATGCCAGGGTGCGCGAACTGGCCGACAAGCTGCACATCGGCATGTTCCTAGACCGTTTACCGGCCGAGCTCTCGGGCGGGCAGCAGCAGCGCGTGGCGCTGGCCCGTGCGCTGGCCAAGAACGCGCCGCTGATGCTGCTCGACGAGCCGCTGGTCAACCTCGACTACAAGCTGCGCGAAGGCCTGCGCGAGGAACTGACGCAGCTGTTTGCAAGCGGCGATTCCACCGTGATCTATGCGACCACCGAACCCGGCGAGGCGCTGCTGCTCGGCGGCTACACGGCGGTGATGGACGCCGGCGAGCTGCTGCAATACGGACCGACGGCCGAGGTGTTCCACGCGCCGCAGTCGCTGCGCGTGGCGCGCGCCTTCAGCGATCCGCCGATGAACCTGCTGTCCGGCACCGCAACGGCCGGCCGCGTGCAGCTCGCGGGCGGCCCGGCGCTGGCGCTGGCCGTGCCTGAGAACGTCTCGGGCGCGGTCACCGTCGGCCTGCGTGCAAGCGCATTGAATGTCGGCGCGGGGGAGGGCGACATCGCCTTGCCCGGCAAGGTGGAGCTGGCCGAAATTTCAGGTTCCGACACCTTCGTTCACGTCGATACGGCAGTCGGCGAACTGGTGGCGCAACTCACCGGCGTGCACCGCTTCGAATTGGGCGCGTCGATCACGCTGTACTTCAGCCCGTCGCAAGCCTATGTGTTCGATGCCGGCGAGAAGCTGGCGCTCGCGCCGGCATGGCGCAAAGGAAACTAGTCATGGCACGCATCGATCTCGATCTGGCCCACGCCTACCGCGCCAACCCCACGCAGGACAGCGACTATGCGCTGCTGCCGCTGCAGATGAGCTTTCGCGACGGCGGCGCCTACGCCTTGCTCGGCCCCTCGGGCTGCGGCAAGACGACCATGCTCAACATCATTTCCGGCCTGCTGGTACCTTCGCAGGGCACGGTGAAGTTCGATGGCCGCGACATGACCCGCGCCACGCCGCAGGAACGCAACATCGCGCAGGTGTTCCAGTTCCCGGTGATCTACGACACCATGACCGTGGCCGAGAACCTCGCGTTCCCGCTGCGCAACCGCAAGGTGCCTGAAGACCAGATCAAGAAGCGCGTCGGCGAGATTGCCGAAATGCTCGACATGAGCGGCCAGCTGAACCAGCGCGCGGCGGGCCTCGCGGCCGATGCCAAGCAGAAGATATCGCTCGGCCGCGGGCTGGTGCGCAGCGACGTGTCGGCCGTGCTGTTCGACGAGCCCCTCACGGTGATCGACCCGCACCTGAAGTGGCAGCTGCGCCGCAAGCTCAAGCAGATTCACCGCGAGCTCAAGCTCACGCTGATCTACGTGACGCACGACCAGGTCGAGGCGCTCACCTTCGCCGAAGAGGTGGTGGTCATGACGCGCGGCAAGGCCGTGCAGGTGGGCAGCGCCGAGGCGCTGTTCGAGCGGCCGGCCCACACCTTCGTCGGACACTTCATCGGTTCGCCGGGCATGAATTTTCTGTCGGCGACAAGCGCGAACGGCGCGCTCGAGGTGGCGGGCACGCCGCTCGTGCCGACGCGCCAATTGCCCGACGGTGCGCTCAAGCTCGGCATCCGGCCCGAATACCTGCGGCTGGTCGAAGCGCGGGCGCAAGGCGCCGTGCCCGCCACCGTCACGCAGGTGCAAGACGTGGGCACCCACGCCATGCTGAGCGCCGACGCCGGCGGCAGCGCGCTCAAGGCACGCCTGCATGCCGACGCTCCGCTGCCGGCCGTGGGAGAAACCGTCTGGCTGCGCGTGCTGGACACCCACACCTGTTACTACCGCGACGAGGAGCTGGTTGCATGAAGAACGCATCGCAACAAAGCCGCGTCAACCCCATACCGAAGGTGGAAGCCCCATGGACGCCGTGAACAAACCCATCAACCAGAAGGCCTGGTGGCTGGTGCTGCCGGTGCTGATCTGCGTCGCCTTCTCGGCCATCGTGCCACTGATGACGGTGGTCAACTACTCGGTGCAGGACATCATCTCGCCCGAGCGCCGCGTTTTCGTCGGCACCGAATGGTTCGCCGCCGTCATGCGCGACGGCGAGCTCCATGCAGCGCTCTGGCGCCAGCTCGGTTTCTCGCTATCGGTGCTCGCGGTCGAGATTCCGCTGGGCATTGCGCTTGCGCTCTCGATGCCGGCCACCGGATGGAAGTCGTCGGCGGTGCTGGTCGTGGTGGCGCTGTCGTTGCTCATTCCATGGAACGTGGTCGGAACCATCTGGCAGATCTACGGCCGCGCCGACATCGGCCTCTTGGGCCATGCGCTGCAGAAGATGGGCATCAACTACAGCTACACCGGCGACGCCACCGACGCGTGGCTCACCGTGCTGATGATGGACGTGTGGCACTGGACGCCGCTGGTGGCGCTGCTGTGCTTTGCGGGCCTGCGTTCGATACCTGATGCCTACTACCAGGCCGCGCGGATCGATGGCGCCAGCAAGTTCGCGGTGTTCCGCTACATCCAGCTGCCCAAGATGCGCGGCGTGCTGATGATCGCGGTGCTGCTGCGCTTCATGGACAGCTTCATGATCTACACCGAGCCCTTCGTGCTGACCGGCGGCGGGCCCGGCAACGCGACGACCTTCCTGAGCCAGTACCTCACGCAGAAGGCGGTCGGCCAGTTCGATTTGGGTCCGGCGGCGGCTTTCTCGCTGATCTATTTCCTGATTATTTTGCTGTTGTGCTTCATCCTCTACAACTGGATGCAGCGCGTCGGTACCCAGAAGGCGGAGGTGGAGCAATGAACGAGCGCAGATTCCGCAAGCGCAGCATCTTCCTGCTGCTCTACATTCTTTTCGCGCTGTTGCCCATCTACTGGATGGTCAACATGAGCTTCAAGACGAATGCCGAAATTCTTTCGAGCTTCTCGTTCTTTCCGCAGCAGTTCACCTGGGCCAACTACACGCGCATCTTCACCGACGCGTCCTGGTACTCGGGCTATATCAACAGCCTGATCTACGTGGGCATCAACACGGTGATTTCGCTGACCGTGGCGTTGCCGGCGGCCTATGCGTTCTCGCGCTATTCGTTCCTGGGCGACAAGCACGTGTTCTTCTGGCTCCTGACCAACCGCATGACGCCGCCCGCGGTGTTCCTGCTGCCGTTCTTCCAGCTTTACAGTACTGTCGGGCTGATGGACACGCACCTGGGCGTGGCGCTCGCGCACTTGCTGTTCAACGTGCCGCTGGCAGTGTGGATTCTGGAAGGCTTCATGAGCGGCATTCCGCGTGAGATCGACGAAACCGCCTACATCGACGGCTACAGCTTTCCGAAGTTCTTCATCCGTATTTTTCTGCCGCTGATCAAGGCCGGAGTGGGCGTTGCGGCCTTCTTCTGTTTCATGTTCAGCTGGGTGGAACTGCTGCTGGCGCGCACGCTGACCAGCGTCAACGCCAAGCCGATCGTCGCGACCATGACGCGCACCGTGAGCGCCTCGGGCATGGACTGGGCTACGCTTGCGGCCGCCGGCGTGCTGACCATCGTGCCGGGCGCCATCGTGATCTGGTTCGTGCGGCACTACATCGCCAAGGGCTTTGCGATGGGGAGAGTCTGAAATGTTTGCCTGGATGTCCTGGACCACCCCGGTGGCCGTGTTCTTCATCTGCATCGCGCTGATGCTGGTCGGCATGACGGTGTGGGAGCTCAAGTCGCCCACCACGGTGCGGCGCGGCTGGCTGCCGATCGAGACCACGCGCGGCGACCGTTTGTTCATCGGCCTGCTCGCCGCGGCCTACATCAACCTGATTTACATCGGTCTCGCGGAATGGGCAAAGACCGCGATGACCCTGCAGGCCGAGCCTTCGATCTGGATCGGCTTTGTGTTTTCGATGCTGGTGCTCGCGCTCATCATGCGCAAGGGCTAGCTCGCTCGCGTACTCCGGCAATTCGGCCCGGTGCTTCCCCGGGGCCGAGGTGATACAGCCGCACACGGGGAAGCGAAGGAACGAGGAGATAAACCATGAAGTTGCGCTACACCGCGCTCGCGGCCGCTATGGTGCTGGCACTGTCGGCCTGCGGAAAGAAGGACGAGCCTGCGGCCCAGGCTCCAGCGAGCACTCCGGCACCCGCCCAGGCCCCTGCAGCAGCCGCTCCGGCGGCGGCACCGGCAGCAGCACCCGATGCGGCCGCCAAGTGGATCGACAGCGAATTCCAGCCGTCGACGCTCAGCAAGACGCAGCAAGCCGAGGAACTGAAATGGTTCGTCGACGCCGCGGCGAAGCTCAAGACCAAGGGGGTGACCGAGATCTCCGTGGTCTCCGAAACCATCACCACGCATGAATACGAGTCGAAGACGCTCGCCCGCGCCTTCGAGGAAATCACCGGCATCAAGGTGAAGCACGACCTGATCCAGGAAGGCGACGTGGTCGAGAAGCTGCAGACCTCGATGCAGTCGGGCAAGTCGATCTACGACGGCTGGATTTCCGACTCCGACCTGATCGGTACCCACTACCGCTACGGCAAGATGATGAACCTGACCGACTACATGGCCGGTCCGGGCAAGGAGTTCACCAACCCAGGCCTCGATGTTGCCGACTTCATCGGCACCAAGTTCACCACCGCTCCGGACGGCAAGCTCTACCAGTTGCCCGACCAGCAGTTCGCGAACCTCTACTGGTTCCGCGCCGACCTGTTCGACCGTCCCGAGCTGAAGGAAAAGTTCAAGGCCAAGTACGGCTATGACCTGGGTGTGCCGCTCAACTGGAGCGCCTACGAGGACATCGCCGAGTTCTTCAGCGTCGACGTGAAGAACATCGACGGCAAGCCGATCTATGGCCACATGGACTACGGCAAGAAAGACCCGTCGCTGGGCTGGCGTTTCACCGATGCATGGCTCTCGATGGCCGGCACCGCGGACATCGGCATTCCGAACGGCGTGCCGATCGACGAATGGGGCATTCGCGTGGCTGACGACAAGTGCACGCCCGTGGGCGCGGCCGTGTCGCGTGGCGGCGCCACCAACTCGCCGGCTGCCGTGTATGCGCTCACCAAGTACGTGGACTGGATGAAGAAGTACGCGCCGCGCGAGGCCACCGGCATGACCTTCGGCGAAGCGGGCCCGGTGCCCGCCCAGGGCCAGATTGCGCAGCAGATCTTCTGGTACACGGCCTTCACGGCGGACATGGTCAAGCCCGGCTTGCCGGTGGTCAACGCCGACGGCACGCCCAAGTGGCGCATGGCCCCGGGACCGAACGGCCCCTACTGGAAGCAGGGCATGCAGAACGGCTACCAGGACGTGGGTTCGTGGTCGTTCTTCAAGGGCCATGACGAAAACAAGACCGCGGCAGCCTGGCTGTATGCGCAGTTCGTCACCTCCAAGACGGTGTCGCTCAAGAAGACCGTCGTGGGCCTGACGCCTATCCGCGAATCGGACATCAAGTCGCAGGCAATGACCGACATGGCGCCCAAGCTGGGTGGCCTGGTCGAGTTCTACCGCAGCCCGGCGCGCGTGGCGTGGTCACCGACCGGCACCAACGTACCCGACTATCCGAAGCTCGCGCAGCTCTGGTGGAAGAACGTGGCCGAGGCCGTCACCGGCGAGAAGACGCCGCAGAAGGCAATGGACACGCTGGCCGACGAGATGGACGACGTGATGGCTCGCCTGGAACGCGCCGGCATGGACAAGTGCGCGCCCAAGCTCAACCCGAAGGGCGACCCCGCCAAGTGGCTGAGCGACCAGCACGCCCCCTGGAAGAAGCTTGCCAACGAGAAGCCGAAGGGTGAAACCATCGAGTACAACAAGCTGCTCACGGCCTGGAAGGAAGGCAAGGTGCGCTGACCCTTCAGCGTTCTCTCTAGCCTCTCAAGAGCCGCGCCCCAAAGGCGCGGCTTTTTTTCGTCTCATTCGTGGGATCGGCGCGACGGCATGACCAATGGCAGATGCGTCAGGCGTATGGTTGGCTTACATTCGACGGCCCTCGTTTCGCCCCACAAGTGACCTCAAGCATTTCCAGCCCCGCCGCGCGCCTCAAACGTGTTCTGGTGATCCACTACTCGCAGACCGGCCAGCTTGGCAGCGTCGCCGAGCAGATCGTTGCGCCGCTCAGGGCCGACCCGGGAATCTCCGTGCACGTCGAAACGCTGCGTCCGCAGGCGGATTTCCCGTTTCCCTGGCCGTTCCTGACCTTCTTCGACGCCTTTCCCGAGTCGGCGCACATGAGGCCGCCGCAGCTGGCGCCGCTCTCGCTCACGGGCGACGAGCACTTCGACCTGGTCATCCTGCCGTATCAGGTCTGGTTCCTGGCGCCGTCGCAGCCGATCGTCGCCTTCCTGAAGCATCCGCTGGCGAGCCATCTGCTCAGGGGCAAGCCCGTCGTCACGGTCATCGCTTGCCGCAACATGTGGCTGCTGGCGCATGAAAAGCTCAAGGGCCTGCTCGATGCCGTGGGCGCGCGCCTGATCGACAACGTGGTGCTGACCGACCCCGGGCCGACGCTGGCCACTTTCTTCACCACGCCGGCCTGGCTGATCTGGGGCCGCAAGCGTGGCTTCTGGGGCATGCCCGACGCCGGCCTCAGCGCCGGGCAGATCCGGGGTGCGGGCCGTTTCGGCCGCGCGCTGCGCGAAGCGCTCCACAACGACCTGGAACGCGGGCCGCAGCCGCTGCTCGCGGGCCTGGGCGCCGTGAGGGCCGATGCACGGCTCCTGATCAGCGAGAAGGCCGGCACCCGCAGCTTTTTCCTCTGGGGCAAGTTGATCATGGCCGCGGGGCGGCCGGGCGCGTGGCAGCGCAAGCCCTTGCTGCTGCTCTACGTGGTCTTCCTTCTCGTGCTCATTGTCACGGTCGTCCCGGTGAGCTTGACGCTCCAGGCTCTGCTGCGGCCGTTGTTCAAGGGGTGGCTGACTAAAATGACGGCTCATTTCGAGCGCCCGTCGGGCTCGGCCACGGACCGTTCCCCCCTCTATGACGACTGATGTCTTCCTGACCCGCACTGCCGCGTTCCTGCCCTTTTCCCCGGTCAGCAATGAAGACATCGAAGACGTCCTGGGTCGTATCGGCGGCAAGGCTTCGCGCGCGCGGCGGCTGATTCTTCGCAGCAACGGCATCCAGTCGCGCCACTACGCGATCGACCGGGCCACCGGCCGGCTCGCCATGAGCAATGCGCAGCTCACGGCTTCCGCCATCCGGGCGCTGGGCGACGATATCGGCCCGGTGGATTGCCTCGCCACCGGCACGTCGCTGCCCGACCAGCTGATGCCCAACCACGCAGTCATGGTGCATGGCGAACTCGGCTGGCCGCGGCTCGAGGTGGTGGCTTGCGCGGGCATCTGCCTGGCGGGCACCACGGCGCTCAAGCATGCATGGCTCTCGGTGCGCGCTGGCGATGCGCGCCGTGCCGTGGCCACCGGCTCCGAACTGGCTTCGGCCGTGATGCGCGGCTCCCGGTTCGAAGCCGAGCTGGAGCACAAGCTGCAGGCGCTCGAGGAGCGGCCCGAAATCGCTTTCGAAAAAGACTTTCTGCGCTGGATGCTCTCCGACGGCGCCGGCGCCGTGCTGCTCGAGCGCGAGCCGCGCGGCCCGCTGTCGCTGCGCGTGAAATGGATCGACCTGTCTTCCGCCGCGCACGAGCTGCCGGTGTGCATGTATGCGGGCGCCGACAAGAACGCCGAAGGCGGACTGGATGGCTGGGCGCGCACCGCCCCGGAAGACTGGCAGCGCGAGTCGACCTTCGCCGTCAAGCAGGACGTGCGCCTGCTCAACGAGAACATCGTTCGCGCCACGCTGGGCGAGCCGCTGGCGGCCATCGTCGAGAAGCGCGGCCTGAAGGCTTCAGATGTCGACTGGTTCCTGCCGCACCTGTCGTCCAGCTACTTCGTCGAGCCCGTGAGCCGCTGCCTCGAAGCCATGGGTTTCGCGATTCCGCGCGAGCGCTGGTTCAGCAACCTGGCGACCAAGGGCAACACCGGGTCGGCATCGCCCTACATCATGCTCGACGAACTGTTCCGTTCGGGCCGCATCAAGCCCGGCCAGAAGCTGCTGATGTTCGTGCCCGAAAGCGGCCGCTTCTCCAGCGGCTTCATCTACCTGGAAGCCATCTAGCCATGGACCTCGACGCTGTGCCTCAAGAAGGCAATGCCACCCTCGACGGCCACGCCAAGCTCATGTACGCGCGCGACGCGCAGGGCCGTGTCGTCACCACCCGGTCGCGCGGCTGGGAGGCGGAAGAAATCGTCACCAGCCATGCAGTCGATGTGCTGGTCGAGCGGGCGCAAGCGGCCAGAGAGCGCGTGACCCAGGGGCTCGCGTCGCCGCTCGAATACTGGATGTACGAGCGCCGCATGGACGTGGCGCTGCTCTCGCAGACCAGCGGCTTCTGGCAATGGCGCGTGCGGCGCCACTTGAAGCCGAAGCACTTCGCTGCGCTGACCGCGAAGCACCTGGCGCGCTATTCGGAGGCGCTGGGCCTGCCCGTTTCCACCTTGCAAGGCCTGCCGTGAAATTCGAACATCAACAAGCGGCGCATTGCGAAAGCGGCGTCATCTCGAACCTGATGCGCCACCACGGCGCGCCCATGACCGAGAGCATGGCGCTCGGCCTTTCGTCGGCGCTGTCGTTCGCCTACCTGCCGTTCATCAAGCTGTCGGGCCTGCCGCTCATCTCCTACCGCATGCCGCCGAAGGCCATCATCAAGGGCCTGCTGGCACCGATGGCCGCGCGCTTTCGCTTCGAGACTTTTCGCAGCCCCGAGGCCGGTGCACAGCGCCTCGACGCCTTGCTGGCCGACGGGCAGATCGTGGGCTTGCAGACCTCGGTCTATTGGCTGCCGTACTTTCCGCCCAACATGCGCTTTCACTTCAATGCGCACAACCTGCTGGTGTACGGCAAGGACGGCGACGACTACCTGATCAGCGACCCGGTGTTCGAGGAACCGGTACG
Organism: Variovorax paradoxus; assembly: GCF_040544635.1. Lineage (GTDB taxonomy): Bacteria > Pseudomonadota > Gammaproteobacteria > Burkholderiales > Burkholderiaceae_C > Variovorax > Variovorax paradoxus_R. Next base: position 137,032 of record NZ_JBEPKJ010000017.1, on the reverse strand, counting down.
CTGCGCCAGCGCCGACCTTTCGCGCGCGCGCTTCGCCAAGGGCGTGCTCGCGCCCAAGGGCCTCATGTACTACCCGCAGGCCATCGAACGAAAGACGGTCGACGCTGCATCGGTGACAAAGGCCATCCGCAAGACCGTGCGCAACATGCTCGCGCCCATTCCCATCGTCGGCGTGCGCGGCATGCGCACACTGGCCAAGCGCATGCAGAAGCTCTCGCCCGGCGATCCGCGCAGTGTCGATTTCATCGGCCATGTGGTGCGCATGCAGGAAGAAATCGGTACCGGCGGGGCGGGCTTCCGCTTCATCTATGCCGGCTTTTTGCAGGAGGCGGCGCTACTGCTCGACAAACCGCAGCTGCAGCAGATGTCCGAACGGCTCATCGCCATCGGCGACGGCTGGCGCGCTTTCGCACTCAAGGCGGCGCGCATGGTGAAGGGCCGCGAGCCGGTCGATCCTGCCGCGCTGGCTGGCAAGCTGCGGGAGCAGGCGCAGCAGGAAGAAACCTTCTTTCGCGACCTCAAGGCCGCTGTCGCCTGAGATGGGACCTCGCTTTTCGGTTCGTAGCGTTGTGCGTGGGGTGCGTTGTTCAGGGGGCGCTCCCGCCGACGGGGTACCTTGCTCCGCGAATGTCCCCCGCCCTTCGGGCTCCTCCTTTATTTCGCTGCGCAAGGCACCCCATCGACGTGAGCGTTGTTCAGAGCGGTGGTTGATCGGGCGGAACAAGCGCAGCGCCCGGTGTGCACAGGGCATCGGGTGCTCCCCGCAGCGAAATAAAGGAGGAGGGCGAAGCCCGGGGGACATTCGCGGAGGGGAGTACCCGGTGGCCTTTGCACACGCCCTGGAACAGCGGCGTCCCCAACGAGCAACCACTACATGCTCGAACTGAAGAACCTCAGCTACCGCTACCCGCATGCAGACGCACCAGCGTTGGCCGACGTCTCGCTCGCGGTAGCCAGAGGTTGCGTGATGGGTTTGCTGGGGCCCAACGGCGCAGGCAAGACCACGCTGATCTCGCACCTGTCCGGGGCGCTTGCGGTGCAGTCGGGCGAGATCCGCATCGACGGCCAGCCGCTGCAGCAGGTGCGCGCCAAGGCGCCCACGCGCATTGCAGTCGCGCCGCAGGACCAGGCCTTTTATCCGATGCTCACGGTGGCCGAAAACCTCGCATGCTTTGCCGCTGCCGGCGGACTTTCCGGCGCGCGCAAGAAGGCGCGCATCGAAGCCTGTACGCGTTTCTCGCAACTCGAACAGTTCGCGGGCGTGCGCGCCGAGCGCCTCTCGGGTGGGCTGAAGCGACGGCTCAACCTTGCGATTGCGCTGTTGCCGGAGCCTGAGTTGATGCTGTTCGACGAGCCCACCGTGGGTGTCGATCCGCAATCGCGCGCCTTCATTCTCGACGCCATCAAGAGCCTGGCACAGCAAGGCGCGGCCGTGATCTATGCCTCGCACTACATGGAAGAAATCGAGGCCATCGCCGACCGCGTCGCTATCCTCGACCACGGCCGCGTGCTGCGCGAAGGCGCGCTTGAAGAGCTGTTGTCGAAGAGCGCGATGCTGCTGACACTGGCCGCCGACGGGCTCAATGAGGCGATGCTCTCGCGCTTCGGCACGGTGGAGCCCGGCGGCGTGCATTGGCGCGTTCACCTGCATGAAGGCACCGGCCCCGGTCCTGTGTTGCAGGCCCTGGAAGCCGAAGGCATCGAGGTGCGCCATGCGGAGTTCGGCCGCCACGACCTCGAGCAACTCTTCATGGCGCTCACCCACCGCTCGCTGCGCGACTGAACATACCACCATGCTCTTTGCGCTCATCAAGAAGGAACTGCTGGCACTCGTGCGCGATTTGCACGGGCTGGCGGCGCTGTTCCTCATGCCGATGGTCTTCATCGTGTTGATGTCGCTCACGCTCAAGGACATTTACCGCCCGCCATTGGCCGAGTTGAGCTATGCCGTGGACATGCGCGATACCGAAACCCCGGCGCAGTGGCTGCAGCAGATCTGGCAGCGCAGCCACGGCGCACCCAAGGCGCTCGATGTCGATTGGGAAGCCCAGTTGCGCAGCGGCGCGCTCAAGTACGTCATCGTGCTGGAGCCGGGCCTTTCGGCGGAGCTCGAATCGGCCGCGCTCTCGACCAAGGCGCACGTCCGTTTGCTGACCGAGCCGGGCATCGACGCGAATCTGTTCAACGCCCTGCGTGCCGAACTCGTTGGCGCGTCCGGCGAACTGAAGGCCCGCCTTGCGCTCGCGGTGCCTGGCACGTCCGGGCCGCCGCCGGGCGCCTCGATCCAGGCACTGGTGAATGCCGAGCGTTATTCCACCGCCGGACCGCGGCCCACCTCGGTGCAGCAGAACGTGCCGGCATGGCTGGTGTTCGGCATGTTCTTCGTGGTGGCATCGCTCTCCAGCCTTTTCGTGCAGGAGCGCAGCTCGGGTGCGCTGGGCCGGCTGCGCAGCCTGGGCGTGTCGCGCTTCATGCTGCTGGCGTCGAAAGCCTTGCCCTATCTTGGCGTCAATGCGCTGCAGGCCGTGTTGATGCTCGCTGCCGGCATCTGGCTGATGCCCTTGATCGGTGGCGATGCGCTTTCGCTCGCCGGCATTCATTGGGGCGCATTGGCCCTGGCGCTGGCGGCCGTGAGCCTGGCCGCGGTGAGCCTGTCGCTCGCGCTGGCCTGCGCGGTGCGCAGCCATGCGCAGGCCGCGACCATCGGGCCGATGGTCAACGTGCTCATGGCGGCGGCTGGCGGCATCATGGTGCCGAAGTTCGTCATGCCGGGCTTCATGCAGCGGCTGGTCGAAATTTCCCCGATGAACTGGGGGCTGGAGGCACTGCTTACTGTGCTGCTGCGCGGCGGCGGCGTGGCCGACACCTTGCCGCAGGTCGGCCGGCTCGTGGTGTTTGCGGCCGCCATGTTTCTGCTCGCCGTCTTCTTGTTTCGCAGGCCCGCATCGTGACCGACTCCGTATCCGCTGAATTCATCGCCAGCCTGAAGGCCATGGTGCTCGAGGCCGTCGAAAAAGACGCGCCGCCGGGCGGCCTTGGCGACGACGAACCGCTGTTCGGGCCCGAGGCCCGGCTCGACCTCGACTCGCTCGACGCCCTGCAGGTGTCGATGACGATCCAGCAGCGCTTCGGCGTGCGCATGCCCGACAGCAAGGAAACGCGCCGCGCACTCACGTCAATCGCGCATCTGGCGAACCACCTGGTGCAAGCGGGCAAGGCATGAGCGTTGAGGGCGTGTATGTTGCCGGCATGGGCCTGGCCTGCGCGCTCGGCAACGATCTTTCATCTTCCGTGGCCGCACTTGCGCGCGGCGGTGTGCAGCCCACGCCGGTGGCCGTTTCGGAAAGCGTGCAGTGGCCCGTCTACAAGCTGCCGCCCCAGGATGGCAGCTGGACCGAACGCCTGGAGCGCATCGTGCGGAACGTGGCGGCGCAGGCGGGCGAAGGAGCGGGACGTTCATGTCCGCTCTTCGTTGCATCGTCCTCGCTGGACATCGGCCACATGGAGCGCGAAGTACAGGACTTGCGCCTGGGCGGCGATCTTCAGGACTTTGCCGGCCTCGTGGCCCGCGCGCTCGATTGGCAAGGGCCGGTATTCACCGTCTCGACGGCCTGCACCTCGGCGCTCAATGCCGTGTTGGCAGGCTGCGACCTCATTCGAAGCGGGGAGGCCGACGAGGCGCTGGTGATCGGTGCCGAGCTTGGCAACCGCTTTACGGTGGCCGGCTTCGGCGCCATGCAGCTGCTGTCGCCCGAGAGCGCGCAACCCTTTGGTGCCGGGCGCAGCGGGCTGGTGCTCGGCGAGGCGGTGGCCGCATTGCGCCTCAGCTCGCGCCCTGCGCGCTGGCGCATCGCGGGTGGTTCCAACGTGGTCGATGGGCGCAACCCCTCGGGCACTGAAGCCGGCGCGGTGATCGCCATGTGTCATGAGGCCCTGGCGCAGAGCGGTCTCGGCACCCAGGACATCGACCTGATCAAGGTGCAGGCCGCGGGCAGTCCGGTCAACGACGCCATCGAGGCGCAGGCGCTGAAGCAGGTCTTCGACGCGCTGCCGCCGCTGGTGTCGCTCAAGTCGCTGATCGGGCACACGCTGGGTGCGTCAGGGGCTGCCGAGCTGGCTTTGCTGGTTGCCTGCATCGAAGCCGGGGCCTGGCCGTTGGCCGGCTATGCCATCGACGATGAGCTCGGCATTGCATTGAGCACGCAGGCACCCGCGAGGCTGCGCAACATGCTGCTCAACGTGGTGGGTTTCGGTGGCGGGCATGCCTCGCTGGTGCTGCAGGATTGCACGGCATGAGCGCCGCGCCGGGCCGCCCCAAGCAAGCTCGCTCCCGCTTGGCGGGAAGGCGCGTAGCGCCAAGGGTGCGCCCATGAGCGCCCATCTCACGGAGGCGTGGCGCATCGCCGCGCACTTCACCGCCGACCCGCTGCCGGCGGATTGGCGCGATCAGCTCGCGCATCGGCTCGGCCGCCGGCCGCGGCGTGTCGGCCTCTGGACCGAGCTCGCGATGTACGGGGCACGCCGCTGCCTCGACGAAGCGGGCGAGGCGGCTTTGCCGGCCGGAGCCCGGCTGCGCGTGTCGAGCATGCGAGGTGCCTGGGGCGCCACGCATGCGGGTTTGGCGCAGCTCGACGCAGGGGCGCTGATGCCGTTCACCTTCATGCAGAGCCAGCCCGCGCTGATGCTGGCGGAGGTCGGCCGTTGCCTTGAATGGCAAGGCGACGCGAGCTTTGCGCTGTGCCGCGATCCGCAGCAGCTGCTGCGGCTTTCGCGAGTCGGCGCCGGAAGCGCCGGCTTGCTGGTGGGCGTGGTGGAGGAAGAGCGCAACGGCGAAAGGCCGCGTTCCGAATGGTGGCGGCTGGTGCCGGCCTGAAACGCCGCAGACTCGCCCGCGGGGTGGCTGAATCAGCCCGACGCCGCGATCGATCGAGCCAGGTTGGCGCGAGCTTGTGCTTCGAGCAGCGCATGCATTCGCGGCGTGGCATAGATCGCCTCCCGCGCCAGGAAACGCTGCAGGATCGCGCGGCGGCGCGGCAGGCGAACCTCGTCGGGCACGAAGGCGTATTCGGCGTGCACTTGCCGCTCGTACTCGTCGAACCGTGCGCGCTCGGCACCGAGGATCGACAGGTCGATGTCGATCAGCAGTTCGGCGTCGTGGCCCTCGGGCACAGCGTCGTGCCGGGTGGCCATCACCAGCGAATGCACGCGCTCGGCCGCTTCTTCCGGAGCGCCATGTTCGAGCATTGCACTTCGCGCCCAGTCTGCACTGCGAGCCTCGTTGTCGTGCGCATGCACGTCGTAGATGGCGTCGTGAAACCACAGCGCGAGCGCGACTTCGCCGGGGCGCTCGGCCAACTCTTTCTCGCGCTCGAACCATTCGAGGCATTCGCCCAGGTGCTGAAGGGTGTGATAGTGGCGCTGCGGCTCGCTGTAGCTGTGCTGCAGTTCGATGCACAGCGCTTCGTCCGCGCGGGCGATGCCCACCGCCCGCCAGGCGGCATTCCAGTTGGCCAGCAGCGCCTCGGGCGTCACGGGGCTATTGCTCCATGGCGGCCTTGACCTCCTGGCCAAGGTCGAGCACCGACATTGCGTAATAGCTGCTCCAGTTGTAGCGCGTGATCACGTAGAAGTTGCGCGTGCCGGCCACATAGATCGGCGGTGCGTCGGCGCCGTTCTGCAGCTCGACCAGCGCGAGCAGGCCCTTGTGGCGCAGGCCGTCGCCCTCCGGAACCGCGCCGGCCGCCACGAAGCTGTCGGTGCTGAAAGTCGGCAGGATGTCGGGCGCGAGAAGCAGCGGCTTCTTGAGGCGCTCTTCCTCGAAATGCACCGGATAGACCGCCGGCATGCCGGGCGTCCAGCCGAAGGCCTTGAAGTAGCTGGCGACAGAGCCGATCACATCGGCGGTGTTGTCGACGAGGTCGATGCGGTTGTCGCCGTCGAAGTCGACCGCGTACTTGGCAATGCTGCTCGGCATGAACTGCGGCATGCCCATGGCGCCCGCATAGCTGCCCACGGGCACCAGAGGGTTCTCGGACGTGCGGCTTTCGGTGCTCAGAAAGCTCTCGAGCTCGCCGCGGAAGAAGGCTTCGCGCTCGGCCGCGCGCGGGTGCGCCTGCGGAAAATCGAACGACAGCGTGGCCAGCGCATCGATCACGCGGAAGTTGCCCATGTTGCGGCCGTAGATGGTCTCCACTCCCACGATGCCCACGATGATTTCCGGCGGCACGCCGTACACCTGCTCAGCCCGGGCGAGCGTGTCGGCGTTGTTGCGCCAGAAGCGTACGCCGGCAGCGATGCGCGTCGCATCGATGAAGCGGCTGCGATAGGCCTGCCAGTTTTTTACCGAGCCGACGGGGCCCGGCAACATCAGGCGCGGCACGTTCGGCAGGAAGCGGGCGCTGCCGATGGTGGCGCGCACCCAGTTGCGGTCGAGGCCGCGGCGCTCGGCCACCTCGTCGGCAAAGCGCATGGCATCGTCGCGCGTGGCGTAGGGCGTGCTGCCGCTCACGGTTTTTACGCTTCGGGCGTTGGACGCTTTCTGGGCGTGCGCCCCCGTGGACCATGCGCAGCAGGCGGCGAGCAGGGCAAGAGAAACGGCGCGGAACGGCGCGGGAAGAAAAGATCGCATGGGTGCGATTGTGCCGCCCGCCCGCGGGCGCCCCGCGCGCGGGCTCGCTGGCTTTCAGCGCTTGGGGTTCGGCTCAGGCCAGTCCAGCCGGCGGAACTCGCTGCGCAGCGCCGCGAGCGAAGCGGGGGAGGTCTTGGCATAGCGCTGGGCTTCCAGCTTCAGCAACCAGTCGCGCACCGCTTGCGCGGCCGGGCCGAAACGAGCCTCGGCTTGCGCGGCCATCTGGCGCGGTGGTGCTGTTTCCGCCACCTTGAGCCCGGCCTTTGCGAGGCGCGTGCGTGCCTGGCCCAGCAGGCGCAGCCAAGGGTCGTGCTGGCTGCGTTCCCACAAGGTCCACGCCGCGCCGGCGAGGCTGGCGCCCACCAGCAGGTAGAGCAGCACATACGCCAGGTCTTCGAGGCTCGGTGCTTCGAAGCCGAGGCTCTTCAGCAGGTTGAGCTGGCGGCTCTGGGTGTAGTTGAGCACCCACTGGTTCCAGCTGTTGTTCACGGCCTCCCACGCAGCGCGCACGTTCTGTGCGAGCGTGGGGCTCATCGCGCCGATGGCACCGGCGAACAGGCCCGGCTGCGGCGCGAGCCGTTGCAGTCGGCCCACCCGGCCCGGCGACACCGCGGCCGTGGGATCGACGCGCACCCAGCCCATGCCCTCTTGCCAGACCTCGGTCCAGGCGTGCGCATCGCTCTGCCGCAGCACCCAATAATTGTCGACGCTGTTGAGTTCGCCGCCCTGGTAGCCGGTCACGATGCGTGCCGGAATGCCCAGCCCGCGCATCAGCACCACGAAGGCCGAGGCGATGTGCTCGCAGAAGCCTTGCTTGCGGTCGAACCAGAACTCGTCGGCCGTGTTGCTGCCGTACACGCCGGGCTCCAGCGTGTAGGTGTAGCCGCCGGTGCGCAGCCGCTGCAGCGCGGCACGCACGAAAGCCGGCGTATCGGCATTGGCCAGCGCGGGCTCGGCGCGCATTTCTGCGGCGAGTGCGGCGGTGCGCGGGTTCAAGCCCGGCGGGAGCGCAAGGTAGGACCGCAGCGCGGCGGTTTGCCGGGTCGGGCCGCTCAGGAACTGCGTATAGCTTTCGGCGCGGTAGCGCACGAGGTCGGAAACGGGCCGGTTCGCGAGCCATTGCAGGTCGGGCGTGCCCATGACTTCGAAGCCCGGCGCCTCGGGCGGGTTTTGCGCGGCATCGAGCGTGAGCAGCCAGGGGCGGTGGTTGGGCTCGAGCGTGATCTCGTAGCGCACCGGAGCGCCGCTGGTGCGCAGGTTGGCCGACGATTGCGCGCCGCGCGCCCAGGGCGGCAGCGCTGTCCACTCGCGCCCGTCGAACTGCGTCAGCACCGGGCCGCGAAAGTACATCTGGCTTTGGGGCGGCGCGCGGTCGTTGTCGAACTTGATGCGTGCCGCAATGCTGTCGTCGAGCGCCAATTCGGCAATGGTGCCCACGCGCATGGTGTTCGACAGGCCCGTGCGGCCGGCCATGGCGTCGCCGGGCGTGCCCCACAGCGGCGCGAAGCGCGGGAACAGCAGGAACAGCGCGAGCATGATCGGCGCGCCCAGCAGGGCCATCCAGCTGGCGGTGCGGGCCGCCTGCATCAGCGGCGGCTTGCCCACCGGCATGTGCGCATTGACCAGCGCGGTGAGCAGGCCCAGCAGCGCAAGCAGCATGGTGATCGCAGTCATCAGCGACTGCGAGTAGAAGAAGTTCGTGAGCATCGCGAAGAAGCCCAGGAAGAAGATGACGAAGGCGTCCCTGCGCGCGCGCAACTCCAGTGTCTTGAGGGCCAGCAGAATCACGACCAATGTGACCCCCGGGTCGCGGCCCAGCAACGTGCGGTGGGTGGCGAAGGTTGCGGCCACCGTCAGCACCAGCAGGCCCACACGCGCCCACTTGCCCGGAAGCGGGCGGGCGTCGACCGCCAGCGTACCGCGCCACACCAGCACCATCGCGGTGATGGCGGTGCACCACCAGGGCAGGTTCTCGGCCTGCGGAAGGACGATCAGCGCAATGACCGCGAGCAGGAACAGCGTGTCCCGGGCGTCTCTCGGCAGCGCCGCGATTTCCCGCGTGAACTTGTTCATGCGCGGAACCCCCGGCGGAAGGATTGAGCGGCTTCGTTCAACATAGTGCCAGGGCTTCCAGGCAAGCCCTCCGGTGCGCTTCTCCCTGCGAGGGCTGCACCACCCGTCCGGCAATCCGGATTCCGTAGTCCACGCCCAGGCGGTCCGCCATCAACACCCAGGCGCAGAGCCGCGATACGCGGGCCTCCGTATCGGCGAGGCTGGTGGCCTGCGCATCGAGCCACAGTTCTTCGCGCTGGGTCTGCTGCATGTCCCGGCTCACGAGATCTTCCGACCCGGTGGCTTGCGCCCGGGCGGCTTTTTTCCAGACCACCAGCTTGAGCGGATCGCCGCGCCGGTAGGCCCGCAGGCCGTCGTACTCTCCGGCCGACTGGGATCGCAAGGCGGCCGATGTGGCCGCCGGCCCCGACAGGGGCTCGCCGGGCGGCAAGGGCGGCGGATGCGCTTCGGGCGTGGGATAGACCAGCATCTGCGCGGCCGGCCGCCACACCGTCCAGACGCGAAAGGTTCCCAGCGGAAACCGGGTTTCGGCGGTGAGCGGCGGCACGGGGTGGAGGCCGCGCCTTTCGGGCTGGAACGCGATCTCGACGGTGGCGCTGCCTTCGGCCGGCACGTCGGTCCAAGCCCACTGGCCGCTGCCGCGCACCGCCATGCCGATGCCGTAGCGCACGCTGCGCCGCGTGTTGTGCAGCACCACGCGGAAGACGGCGGCGGCGCCCGCGTAGTGCGCCTCGGGCGGTGTCAGGTGCATGGCCAGGCCGCGCAGCGTGGCATGGCACACATGCATGCCCACGGCCACGCTGCCCGCAAGCAGAAAGGTCAGCAGGTAGCCGAGATTGAGCTGGTAGTTGATCGACGCGATCAGCAGCACCAGCAGCGTGGCGGCCAGCGTCCAGCCTGCCCGCGTGGGCACGATGTAGACGTTGCGCTGCGTGAGCTCCAGCGTGTCCGAAGGGGGCCGGCGCGACAGGAACCAGCCGTCGATGCGCGAGCGTAGCGACGCAATCATCGGTGGCAAACGGGACAGTTCATTTTTACGGCAGCGGCACGTCCGCGATCATCGCGCGCACCTGCTCCACGGCGCCCCGGCCGGCATCGCCCACGGGCGTGAGGCGGTGCGCAATCGTCTGCGGCAATATCGATTGAACGTCGTCCGGCGCGACGTAGTTTCGGTTGGCCAGCAGCGCCTGCGCCTTGGCGGCACGCAGCACCGCAATGCCGGCGCGCGGCGAAAGGCCCTGCAAAAACCAGCGGCCGGAGCGCGTGGCGGCGATCAGGTCTTGCACGTAGTTCAGCAGCGGGTCGGCGGCATGCACCTGCTGCACGCGCTGCTGCAGCGCCGTCAGCTCGCCGGCGGTCAGCATGGCGGGCAGGGTGGCCAGCATTTCGCGGCGGTCGGCGCCTGCGAGCAGTTCGCGTTCGGCGGCCCGGTCGGGGTAGCCCAGCGAAATGCGCATGAGGAACCGGTCGAGCTGCGACTCCGGCAACGCGAAGGTGCCGAGCTGGTCCTGCGGGTTCTGCGTGGCAATCACGAAGAACGGCGTGGGCAGGGGCCGGGTCTCGCCTTCGATGGTGACCTGCTTTTCTTCCATCGCCTCGAGCAGCGCGCTCTGGGTCTTGGGGCTGGCGCGGTTGATTTCGTCCGCCAGCAGCACCTGCGCGAAGATCGGGCCGGGGTGGAAGACGAAGGCTTGCTGGCCCCGGTCGTAGATGGCCACCCCCGACAGATCGCCCGGCATCAGGTCGGCCGTGAACTGCACACGGGAGAACTGCAGGCCGAAAGTGTGCGAGAGCGCATGGGCGAGGGTGGTCTTGCCGACCCCCGGCACGTCTTCGATCAGCAAGTGCCCGCCTGCGAGCAGGCATGCCACGCAGTCGCGCACCTGGGGCTCTTTGCCTACGATCACCGTGTTAAGCTGACTCAGCAAAGTGGCAAGCTTCGCAGCAACGTCCATATTTGTATCCATATGCAAACGATACCGTAAGACCGCGCGGCCCCATGCTGTGTGAGGTCTAGATACGACAGAGACACGGCAAAGAGATGGGCAAGACCGGCTACTTCACACATCGCGATTGCTGGAAGCACGACATGGGACGGGGCCACCCCGAATGTCCCGAGCGGCTCGATGCCATCGAAGACAGGCTGCTGCTGACCGGCGTGGGCGACGCCCTCGAACACCGGGACGTGCCTTTGGCCACCCTTGCCCAGATCACTCGGGCGCACAGCGAAGCACACCTCGAATACCTCGAAGAGCTCCACCAGCGCCTGGTGGCCGACGAGCCGGCCGGCGGGCCCGCCCATGCGATGCTCGACCCCGACACCATCCTGAACCGCTACACGCTGCTGGCCGCGCGTCGGGCCGCCGGAGCCGCCGTTGCCGCCACCGACGCGGTGATTGCCGGCGAGGTCGACAACGCCTTCTGCTCGGTGCGTCCGCCCGGGCACCACGCCTGCCGCGAGCAGGCCATGGGTTTCTGCTTTCTGAACAACGTGGCCATTGCCGCGCGGCATGCGCTCGAGGTGCATGGCCTGGAGCGCGTGGCGGTGGTCGATTTCGACGTGCACCACGGCAACGGCACCGAGAACATTCTTTCGAACGATCCGCGCGTGCTGATGGTGGGCTTCTTCCAGCATCCGTTCTATCCGTACAGCGGCACCGACCATCCGGCCTCGAACATGCTGAACCTGCCGATTCCGGCCTATACCAAGGGCATGGACGTGCGCGAGCTGATCGAGGCGGCCTGGATGCCCCGGCTCGAAGAGTTCGGGCCCGAGATGATCTTCGTGAGCGCGGGCTTCGACGCCCACCGCGAAGACGACCTGGGCCAGCTCGGGCTCACCGAGAACGACTTCGCCTGGATCACGAGCCGCATCCGGGACGTGGCCAAGCGCCATTCGCGCGGCCGCATCGTGTCGATGCTCGAGGGCGGCTACAACCTCGATGCGCTGGCGCGCAGCGTCGAAGCGCACATCCGCGTCCTGGCCGATCTGTAACGCCGCGGGCGCGAACACGGCGCCATGTTTTCCGAAGAGATGAATTTCAACGATTTCACACAACGATTGGCGCAGGTCGACGCGCGCGGCCTGGGCATTGAACTGGCGGCACTGGTGGCTTGCGTGGCCCTGGCCTGGATGGCAAGCCGCTGGTTCGGGCGCGACCAGCCCAAGGATTCGATCTGGTTCGGCGAGCGCACCTTCGACGGCGTGCTGTTCCCTCTGCTGGCGCTGGTTTTCACCGAACTCGCCCGCCGCGGGGTGACCGGCTTCCAGCCGGTGCTGGTGTTGCGCATCGCGGTATCGGTTTTTCTGTCGCTGCTGGTCATTCGCCTGTTCGCGCGGGTGATGAGGGCGGTTTTTCCCGCCTCCAACCTGGTGAGGCTGCTGGAGCGCACGATTTCCTGGCTGGCCTGGATTGCAGCCATTCTCTGGATCGTCGGGCTGCTGCCGCCGGTGCTGGCTGAACTCGACAACATCACGCTGGCGTTCGGCAAGACGCGGGTCAGCCTGCAAACCATCATCCAGGGTGCGCTGTCCGCGGGGCTGGTGCTGGTGATTGCGCTGTGGATTGCCGCCACCATCGAGAAGCGCATCCTGCTGGAGGCGGTGACCGACCTCTCGATGCGAAAGGTGGCGTCGAACGCGATTCGCGCCATCCTGCTGCTGGTCGGGCTCCTGTTTGCGCTGTCGGCGGTGGGGGTCGACCTCACGGCGCTCTCGGTGCTGGGCGGGGCGCTGGGCGTGGGCCTGGGTTTCGGGCTGCAGAAGCTGGCGGCCAACTACGTGAGCGGGTTCGTCATCCTGCTCGAACGCTCCATCCGCATCGGCGACAACGTCAAGGTCGACACCTTCGAGGGCCGCATCACCGACATCAAGACGCGCTACACGCTCATTCGGGCGGGTAACGGGCGCGAGGCCATCGTGCCGAACGAGTCGCTCATTACCAGCCGTGTGGAAAACCTCTCGATGGCGGACCGCAAGTTCAACATCACGACCAGCATCGTGGTGGGCTACGACAGCGACGTGGCGCAGGTCCAGTCCATCCTGTGCGGCGCGGCGAAGGCGCAGCCGCGCGTCATGACCGACCCCGAGCCCGTGACCTTTCTCACCAGCTTTGCGCCCGATGGGCTCGAGTTCATCTTGAACTTCTGGGTCGCAGACCCCGACAAGGGCAAGGACAACGTCCGCTCGGCCATCAACATCGCCATTCTGGAAGGCCTGCGCAGCGCGGGCATCGACATTCCCTACCCACAGCGCGTGCTGCGGGTCGAGTCGCTGCCGCCGGGCGTTTCCGGCACCCGCGATGCTGCCGTATAATCACGAAAAAGCACGATCGTTCTTTTTTGTTGCCACGCGATGCCAGTCGCCATGAGCGCAGGTGCGGCAAAGGCCGGACCCTAAAATGACCGGCTGCCCTCGAAGCCCCCTTTTTGCAATCCAATGGAGTCAAGTCAATGAAGGTTCTAGTGCCTGTCAAACGGGTCGTCGATTACAACGTCAAGGTGCGCGTGAAGAGCGACGGCACCGGAGTGGACATTGCCAACGTCAAGATGAGCATGAACCCCTTCGACGAGATCGCCGTTGAAGAAGCCGTTCGCCTGAAAGAGAAGGGCGTCGTGACCGAAGTCATCGCCGTTTCGTGCGGCGACGCCAAGTGCCAGGAAACCCTGCGCACCGCCATGGCCATCGGCGCGGACCGCGGCATCCTGGTCGAGACCACCGAAGAGCTCCAGCCCCTGGCCGTCGCCAAGCTGCTCAAGGCGCTGGTCGACAAGGAACAGCCCCAACTCATCATCCTGGGCAAGCAAGCCATCGACGACGACGCCAACCAGACAGGCCAGATGCTCGCCGCCCTGGCCGACCTGCCGCAAGCCACCTTCGCCTCGAAGGTCGAAGTGGCCGACGGCAAGGCTGTCGTCACCCGCGAAGTCGACGGCGGCCTGGAAACCGTGAGCCTCAGCCTGCCGGCCGTCATCACGACCGACCTGCGCCTGAACGAGCCGCGCTACGTCACCCTGCCCAACATCATGAAGGCCAAGAAGAAGACGCTCGACATCTTCAAGCCCGAAGACCTGGGCGTGGACGTCAAGCCCCGCCTGAAGACCCTCAAGGTCAGCGAGCCGCCCAAGCGCGGTGCCGGCATCAAGGTGCCCGATGTTGCAACGCTGGTGGACAAACTGAAGAACGAAGCGAAGGTGATCTGAACATGACCGCACTTGTTATTGCCGAACACGACCACGCGACCGTCAAGCCCGCGACCCTCAACACCGTGACCGCAGCCCTGGCCTGCGGCGGCGACGTGCACGTGCTCGTGGCCGGTGCCAATGCCGCTGAAGCCGGCAAGGCCGCTGCCCAGATCGTGGGCGTGGCCAAGGTCATCGTGGCCGACAGCCCGAGCCTGGCCGAGAACCTGGCCGAGAACGTGGCCGCCCAGGTGCTGGCCATTGCGGCCAACTACAGCCACATCCTGTTCCCCTCGACCGCGAACGGCAAGAACGTCGCTCCGCGCGTGGCCGCCAAGCTCGATGTGGCGCAGATCTCCGATATCACCAAGGTCGACAGCCCCGACACTTTCGAGCGCCCGATCTATGCCGGCAACGCTATTGCCACCGTGCAGAGCAGCGACGCCACCAAGGTGATCACGGTGCGCACGACCGGCTTCGACGCCGCGGCTGCCACCGGTGGCAGCGCATCGGTCGAAACGGCTGAAGGCGTGGCCGACAGCGGCAAGTCGAGCTTCGTGGGCCGCGAAGTCACGAAGAGCGAACGCCCCGAACTCACCGCCGCCAAGATCATCGTCTCCGGTGGCCGTGCTCTCGGCAGCGCCGAGAAGTTCACCGAAGTGATGGCGCCTCTGGCCGACAAGCTCAACGCGGGCCTGGGTGCCAGCCGCGCCGCCGTCGATGCGGGCTACGCCCCCAACGACTGGCAAGTGGGCCAGACCGGCAAGATCGTCGCGCCGCAGCTGTACATCGCCGCGGGCATCTCGGGCGCCATCCAGCATCTGGCCGGCATGAAGGACTCCAAGGTGATCGTCGCGATCAACAAGGACGAGGAAGCGCCGATCTTCTCGGTGGCCGACTATGGCCTCGTGGCCGACCTGTTCGTGGCGGTGCCCGAGCTGGTGAAGGCGCTCTGATCGCATCGCTGCACTGAGCCGGAGGGCATCGTTCGCGATGCCCTTTTCGTATCCGCTGTATCTGGAGACAAGAGATGAGCTACACCGCCCCCATCAAGGACATGCTGTTCGACATCGAGCACCTGGCCAACATCGGAGAGATCGCCAAGCTACCCGGCTTCGAAGACGCCGGCCTCGAAACCGCGCAGGCCGTGCTGGAGGAATGCGCGCGCTTCAACCAGGACGTGGTGGCGCCGTTGAACGTGGCGGGCGACCGCAATCCGTCGTCGTTCAAGGACGGCGAGGTCGCGACCACGCCGGGCTTCAAGGAAGCCTTCGCGCAGTATGTGTCGGGCGGCTGGCAGGGTCTGCAGCACCCGGCGGATTTCGGTGGACAGGGCCTGCCCAAGACCATCGGCGCGGCCTGCGGCGAGATGCTCAACTCGGCCAACATGAGCTTCGCGCTGTGTCCGCTGCTGAGCGACGGCGCCATCGAGGCGCTGCTCACGGCCGGCTCCGACGAGCTCAAGGCGGTGTACCTCGAAAAGCTCGTGAGCGGCCAGTGGACCGGCACCATGAACCTCACCGAGCCGCAGGCCGGCAGCGACCTTGCCATGGTGCGCAGCCGCGCCGAACCGCAGCCGGATGGCACCTACAAGGTGTTCGGCACCAAGATCTTCATCACCTACGGTGAGCACGACATGGCCGAGAACATCGTGCACCTCGTGCTGGCCCGGGTCACCGGCGCGCCCGAAGGCGTGAAGGGCATCAGCCTATTCGTGGTGCCGAAGTTCATGGTCGGCAAGGACGGCTCGCTGGGCGAGCGCAACGACGTGCACTGCGTGAGCATCGAGCACAAGATGGGCATCAAGGCTTCGCCCACGGCCGTGCTGCAGTACGGCGACAACGGCGGTGCCGTCGGTTACATCGTCGGCCAGGAGAACCGCGGCCTCGAGTACATGTTCATCATGATGAACTCGGCCCGCTACGCCGTGGGCATGCAGGGCATCGCGATTGCCGAGCGCGCTTACCAGCACGCCGTGGCCTATGCGAAAGACCGCGTGCAGAGCCGCCCCGTCGATGGCTCGATCAACGCCAGCGCGCCCATCATTCACCATCCCGACGTCAAGCGCATGCTGATGACGATGCGCGCCTACACCGAAGGCTGCCGCGCCATGGCCTCGGTGGCCGCCGCCGCCTACGACGCCGCGCACCACCACCCCGATGCCGAGGCGCGCAAGCAGAACCAGGCTTTCTACGAATTCATGGTGCCGCTGGTCAAGGGCTACAGCACCGAGATGAGCCTTGAAGTGACCTCGCTCGGCGTGCAGGTGCACGGCGGCATGGGCTTCATCGAAGAGACCGGCGCGGCGCAGTACTACCGCGACGCCAAGATCCTCACGATCTACGAAGGCACCACGGCCATCCAGGCCAACGACCTCGTGGGCCGCAAGACCGCGCGCGACGGCGGCCAGACCGCGAAAGCCATCGCCGCGCAGATCGAGAAGACCGAGGCTGAACTTGCCAAGAGCGACAGCGCCGCAGCTGCGGCCGTGGGCAAGCGCCTGAAGGCCGCGCGCGAAGCGTTCGTCGAGGTGGTCGATTTCGTCGCGGGCCAGACCAAGGCAGCGCCGAATGCGGTGTTCGCGGGCAGCGTGCCCTACCTGATGCTCGCGGGCAACCTCGTGGCCGGCTGGCAGCTGGCGCGCTCGCTGATCATCGCCGAGGACCTTGCCTCGCGCAGCGTCGACATCGGCTTCATGCAAGCCAAGGTGGCCACGGCGCGCTTCTACGCCGAGCACATTCTCAACAAGGTACCGGGCATCCGCGACAGCATCGTCGACGGCGCGGAAAGCGTCACAGCACTGGCACTCGACGCCTTCTGACCCACGGCCATGTGTCGCCCACCTGACGGGCGGCGCGGCCTTCCTCTTATATAAAACCGAAACCCTATCCCGGAGACGACATGTCCAAGCTGCCCCCCGTGCTCGCCAACCTGCCGCTGCCGATCATCGGCTCGCCGCTGTTCATCATCAGCAACCCCAAGCTCGTGATCGCGCAATGCAAGGCCGGCGTGGTCGGCTCCATGCCGGCGCTGAATGCACGCCCCGCGGCGCAGCTCGAAGACTGGCTGATCGAAATCACCGAAGAGCTCACGGCCTACAACAAGGCCAACCCGGACAAGCCCGCCGCGCCGTTCGCCATCAACCAGATCGTGCACAAGAGCAACGACCGCCTCGAGCACGACATGGAAATGGTCGTGAAGTACAAGGTGCCGATCGTCATCACCTCGCTGGGCGCGCGCACCGATGTGAACGATGCGGTGCACAGCTACGGCGGCGTCACGCTGCACGACATCATCAACAACAAGTTCGCGCAGAAGGCGATCGAGAAGGGCGCCGACGGCATCATCGCCGTGGCGGCCGGTGCGGGCGGCCATGCGGGCGTGAAGAGCCCGTTTGCGCTGGTGCAGGAAATCCGCCAGTGGTTCGACGGCCCCATTGCGCTGTCGGGCTCCATTGCCACGGGCGGCGCGGTGCTCGCGGCGCAGGCCATGGGGGCCGACTTCGCCTACATCGGCACCGCCTTCATCGCGACCGAAGAAGCGCGTGCCAGCGATGAATACAAGCAGGCCATTGTCGAAGGCACCTCCGACGACATCGTGTACTCGAACCTCTTTACCGGCGTGCACGGCAACTACCTGGCGCCCAGCATCGTCAAGGCCGGCATGGACCCGGCCAACCTGCCCGAAGGCGACGTGAAGACCATGAACTTCGCCGCCGGAGAAGGCAGCAAGGCCAAGGCCTGGAAAGACATCTGGGGCTCGGGCCAGGGCATCGGCGCCGTGACCGAGGTGGCCAGCGCTGCCGCGTTCATCGAAAAACTCAAGCGCGAATACCAGGAAGCAAGGCAGCGGCTCGCGCTTTGAACGGGGCAGACAAACCGGCGCCCGCCGCAGAGCCTCCGCAGCGCGGGCGAATGCCGCTGCTCGACATTGCCAAGGGCATCGCTTGCGCGGTGATCGTCGGGCACCACCTGTCGCGCTATGGCGCGATGCCGGCGGGCGCGTTTCCCCTGGCACCGGATTTCCTGGGCTGGCTGGCCGACGACGGCCGGCTTGCCGTGCAGGTGTTCCTGGTGATCGCAGGCTTTCTGGCGGCCGCCAGCCTGGCGCCCGACGGCGTGCTGCGCGTCGACCGGCCCATGGCGCGCATCCTGCAGCGCTATGGCCGGTTGGTGATGCCCTACCTGGCCGCGCTCACCGTGTGCGTGCTTGTGGCCGCGCTCGTGCGCCCCTGGATGAGCGGCGACGATGTGCCGGCTTCGCCCAGCATCGGCCAGCTGTTCGCCCACGGGTTGCTGATGCAGGACCTGCTGGACTACGACGCGCTCTCCACCGGCGTCTGGTATGTGGCCATCGACTTTCAGCTCTTCGTGCTGGCGCTCACGCTCATGAGTGTGCCGACCATGCTGCGGCGAGGCAGGGCGACCTCGTTGGCGGCAGCCTCGCGTGAACACTGGATTCCCGTGGCGCTCGTGCTTGCGGTCGCCATCGCCTCGCTGGTGGTTTTCAACCGCAATGCCGATCTCGACGACACGGCGTTCTATTTCTTCGGTGCCTACGGCCTCGGCATGCTGGTGTTCTGGATCGGCCGCGCCACGCGCGCCAGCACCTGGCAGAGCGCCATCGCGTTGCTGGCGTTGACCGGCGCGGGCGCCTTGGCCATCGACTGGCGCAGCCGCATTGCGATTGCACTGGTGAGCGCGCTGTTGATTGCCGTTGCCCAGCGGCAAGACTGGCTCTCGCTGGCAGGCCGGCCGAATGCGGCCATGCCGCTGCAGCGCCTGGGCCGCATCTCGTATTCGCTGTTCCTCATTCACTTTCCGGTGCTGCTGGCGACGAACGCACTGGTTGCGCAACTGGGGCCGCATGACGCGTGGATCGATGCGCTCGGCATGGCCGTCACCTTCGGCCTTTCGGTGGCGGCCGCGCTGGTGCTGTACCGCTGGGTGGAGGTGCGTCCGGCGTCGTGGCGCTCGGTGACCGGACTGTTTGCCGCGCTGCTGGTCAGCGGGATGCTCGTGTCGCCCTGAACGGCAGCTGCGGCGGCTGTTCCTGCTATCAAGGCCAAGGCGTAGGCGGCGGAATCTCGCAAACCGGCTCGACGTCGACGCTCTTGAAATCGGCCGGCGAGACGATCTCCAGGTATTCCATGTCCGGCGAGTAGTCGAACAGGAAGTGCCGGATGCCGGGCCGCTGGTGCACGACGTCGCCGGCTTCGACCAGGGTTTCCTTGTCTTCGTACATGAAGCGGGCCCAGCCCTTGACCATGATCACGATCTGGAAGTCCGCCTCGTGGCGGTGCCAGCCGGTGCCCGCTTCCGGTGCCATGTTGGCCTTGACGAGGTGCGCGATGACTTTGCCGTTGGTGGCCTCCGCAATGCCGAGGTCGCGGTAAAGAAAGAAATCGCGCAGGCCGCCCGAGACAAACTCCGTATCGCCGGGCTTGACGTGGGAGAACTGGGTAGCGGTTCGGTCCAGCATGGGGCGCTCCTTTGCAGGTGATGCAGGTGGTGGTTGTGCCGCGCTGGCGCACGCATAAAGCGTTCCCAAAGACATCTGCGACAGAGGGCTGATTCAAGCGATGGCTTGACGGGCCTGAAGCGCGACGGGATACTAAACCATATGGTTCACTCAGATCCCGTTTCGCTGGACGCCGTCTTTGCCGCCCTTTCAGACCCAACGCGCCGCGCCGTGCTCGAAACCCTGGGCGAGCGCAGCCTCAGCGTGACCGAGCTTGCAGAGCCGCACGGCATGTCGCTGACCGGCTTCATGAAGCACCTGCGGGTGCTCGAAGACGCCGGCCTGATTTCGCGCACGAAAGAGGGCCGGGTCGTGCAGTGCGAACTCTCGCCGCGGCCCATGCAGGAGGCTGCCGTGTGGCTATCCCGTTACGAGAAATTCTGGACCGGGCGCCTCGATGCACTGGCGCGCTATCTCTATCACCAAGAGGAGACCGAATGGCAAAACCTGCCGCCCCCGCCACGGAGCGACCCTCGCTTACCCTCCGCAGGCACTACCCTGTCGCCGCCGAAAAAGTCTGGCGCGCGTGGACCGACCCGCAAGCGCTGAAAGCCTGGTTCGGCCCGGAAGAAATCGTTTCCGTTCCGCTGGCCGAAGTGGACCTGCGCGTGGGCGGCCGCTTTCGCGTGACCATGCTCGCCGCCGATGGAGAGACGCATGACGTGAGCGGCGTCTACCAGGAGCTCGTACCCAACCGAAAACTGGTTTTCAGCTGGGCCTGGCGCAGCACGCCGGAGCGCGAGTCGCGCGTCACGGTGCGGATCGAGCCCGAGGGCAATGGCTGCGAACTGGTTCTGATGCATGAGCAGTTCTTCGACGAAGCCGCGCGCGACGGACACAACTACGGCTGGACCGGCGCCATGGTCAAGCTCGAGCGATGGTTGGCGAAAGCGGCTGAATGACCGGCCGGCGCAACGAGTCTGTCGGCAGACCACCACCGGCCCGCGCAACGGCGCGCGAGTGGACGGGCCTGGCCGTCATCGCGCTGCCGTGCATGCTGTATTCGATGGATCTCACGGTGCTGAACCTGGCGATTCCCTCGATCAGCGAAGACCTCAAGCCCACCGCTTCGCAGTTGCTGTGGATCGTCGATATCTACGGCTTCTTCGTCGCCGGGCTGCTGGTCACCATGGGCACGCTGGGCGACCGCATCGGCCGGCGGCGGCTGCTGCTCATTGGCGCGGCCGCCTTCGGCATCGCCTCGGTGCTGGCCGCGTTTTCCACCAGCGCCAACATGCTCATCGCCACGCGGGCGCTGCTTGGGGTGGCGGGCGCGACGCTCGCGCCGTCGACGCTCTCGCTCATCCGCAACATGTTTCTCGACCCCGGGCAGCGCACGGTGGCCATCGGCGTCTGGATTTCCAGCTACTCGGCCGGCGCGGTCATCGGCCCGGTGCTGGGCGGCGTGCTGCTGCAGTTCTTTCCGTGGGGCTCGGTGTTCCTGATCGGCGTGCCGGTGATGGTGTTGCTGCTGGTGCTCGGCCCCATCCTGCTGCCCGAATACCGCGACCCGGAAGCGGGACGGCTCGACCTGGCCAGTGTGGCGCTCTCGCTCGGCGCGGTGCTGGCGGCCATCTACGGCATCAAGCAGGTGGCGGAGCACGGGCCGGATGCCGTCTCGGCACTGGCCATCGTGGCGGGCGTGGCACTTGGGTGGGCGTTCGCGCGCAGGCAGCGGCGGCTCGCCGACCCGATGATCGACCTGCGCCTGTTCCGGTTGCCGGCCTTCAGCATCTCGCTGGCCGCCTACATGCTGGCCTGCTTCGTGATGTTCGGCATCTTTCTCTACAACGCGCAATACCTGCAGCTGGTGCTCGGGCTCTCGCCCCTGCACGCGGGCCTTTGGAGCGTGCCCAGCGCGGCCGCCTTCATTGCCGGCTCCATGGTGGTTTCCGCGCTGGTGCGCCGCATGCGGCCCGCGTTTGTGATGGGCGGAGGCTTGGGTGTCGCGGCCTTGGGGTTCGCAATGCTCGTAGTGCTCCCCGCGGAGGGCGGCCTCGCGTGGATGGTGGCCAGCAGCGTCATTTCGTCCCTCGGCCTGGCACCTGTGTTCACGCTGGCCACCGACCTGGTGGTGGGCAGCGCGCCGCCCGAGCGCGCAGGCGTGGCCTCGGCCATTTCGGAAACGAGTTCGGAGTTCGGCGGTGCGCTCGGCATTGCGATTCTGGGCAGCATCGGCGCCGCCATCTACCGCGGCACGATGGCCGACGCCGTTCCGACCGGCTTGGCGGGTGCTGCTGAAGTGGAGGCTGCGCGCAGCACGCTCGGCGGTGCGGTGGCCTTGGCCGGGCAACTCGGAGGCACTGCCGGCACCGAACTGCTCGACACGGCCCGCGCCGCCTTGCTGCATGGCATGCGGCTGACGGCCGGGATTTGCGCGGCGGTGCTGCTTGCAGTGGGCGCGCTGGTGGCTGTGCGGCTGCGCAGCGCCGGAGAGGCCGCGCAGCCCAAGGCCGCGCCAGATGCATTGCCTGAGCGCTGACGAAGACCCATACTGCAGGCTCCACGACGAGACGATGAACGGAGCCTCCCATGAGCAACGAACTTCGCAAGAAGCTGCATGACCTGGCGGAACTGTCCGAAAACACCTCGGACCCGCAGACCAAGGCCATCATCGAGGCCATACGGCTACAGACCGCCGTGCTGAACGAGCGGCTTTTCTCCATCGAGTTGCAGCTGGGCACGCTCACCAAGCGCATGGAAAACACGACTGACTGAGTGGCCGCCGCTTTGTAGGGATAATCCCAGCCATGAGCGGCAACACATTCGGAACTCTCTTCGCGGTCACCAATTTCGGCGAGTCGCACGGCCCGGCCATCGGCTGCGTGATCGACGGCTGCCCGCCGGGCATGGAACTGAGCGAGGCCGACATCCAGGGCGACCTTGATCGCCGGCGCCCAGGTACCAGCCGCCACGTTACCCAGCGCAACGAGCCCGACGCGGTGCAGATTCTTTCCGGCGTCTATGAAGGCAAGACCACCGGCACCCCGATTGCGCTGCTGATCCAGAACACCGACCAGCGCAGCAAGGACTACGGCCAGATAGCCCAGCAGTTCCGCCCCGGCCACGCCGACTTCACCTACTGGAAGAAATACGGCATTCGCGACCCGCGCGGTGGCGGACGTTCTTCGGCGCGGCTCACGGCGCCCATGGTGGCGGCCGGCGCGGTTGCCAAGAAGTGGCTGGCCGAAAAATACGGCATGGTGTTTCGCGGCTGCATGACGCAGATCGGCGAAATTGCCATTCCCTTCGAGAGCTGGGACCACGTGCCCAACAACCCCTTCTTCGCGCCCATTGCCGACGTGAGCGAGCTTGAGTCGTACATGGACCGCCTGCGCAAGGCCGGCGATTCCTGCGGCGCGCGAATCCGCGTCACGGCCACCAACGTGCCCGTCGGCCTTGGCGAGCCGCTGTTCGACAAGCTCGACGCTGAAATTGCCTACGCGATGATGGGCATCAACGCAGTCAAGGCGGTCGAGATTGGCGCCGGTTTCGAGAGCATCACGCAGCGCGGCACCACGCATGGCGACTCGATCACGCCCACGGGCTTCGTCACCAACAACGCGGGCGGCATTCTCGGCGGCATCAGCTCGGGACAAGACCTGGAAGTGAGCATCGCGATCAAGCCCACCAGCTCGATCATCAGCCCGCGCCAGTCCATCGACATCAATAACAACCCGGTCGAGGTAGTCACCAAGGGCCGCCACGACCCGTGCGTCGGCATTCGCGCCACGCCCATCGCCGAAGCCATGCTCGCGCTGGTGGTCATGGAGCATGTGCTGCGCAACCGTGCGCAGTGCGGCGACGTGCAGCAGCAGCAAAAGGCCGAAGCCGAAAAGGCCGAGGCCGCGTCTCCGCAGGCGTCTTTCCTCTAGTGTCCGCCCCGCCACCAGTGGCCGCCGGACGCGGCCACCTGTTGGCGTTTGCTGGTCTGTCGGCCAGCTATTTCGCGCACATCGGTTTTTTCAACCCCTACCTGCCGCTGTGGCTCAAGGACCTGGGGCTTCCGATTTTCACGATCAGCCTGCTGGCCTCGGTGCAATCGATCACCCGGGTGTTCGCCCCCTACGCATGGGGCGCGCTCAGCGACCACACCGGCCACCGCGTGATGCTGCTGCGCTTCAGTGCCGCGGTGGCGCTGGTCAGCTCGTTCGGGCTCTGGTGGCATGGCGGCGCCTGGTGGCTGGCGCTGGTGCTGCTGGTGATGTTCACCCACACCAGCTCGATGATGTCGCTCACCGAGGCCGCCATGGCGCAGCTCGTGGCCGGCGACTGGGGGCGTTACGGGCGCATTCGCCTGTGCGGCTCGGCCGGCTTTTTGGTGACGGTGTTCTTTGCGGGCGAGTGGTTCGAGCGCTTCGGCATGAAGCACTTTCCGGCCTGGGCGGCCGGCACGCTGGCCGTGGTGCTGATTGCGACGATGAAGCTGCCCGACATCCGCGAGCCCGTCGCGGCGCACGACGCGGTCAAGGAGCCCGTGGGGCCGGTGCTGCGCATTCCGGCGGTGCGGTGGTTCTTTGCGGCGCTGTTCTTCCAGGTGATGTCGCATTTCTCGGTCTACGCTTTTTTCTCGCTGTACCTCGATTCGCTCGGCTACGGCAAGAGCGTCATCGGCCTGCTGTGGGCGCTCTCGGTGGTGGCGGAGATCGTCTGGTTCTTCCTGCAGGGCCGTCTCATCGGCCTCTTGCCGATGTCGCGCTGGATGCTCGTGTGCGGCATCGCCGCCGTGGCGCGGCTGGGCCTTACCGCCGGGCTGGGCGGCTCGATTGCGGCGCTCGTCATTGCACAGTGGCTGCACGCGCTGAGCTTTGCGGCGCACCACACCACTTGCATTGCTGTGGTGTCGCGCCGCTTCCCCGGGCGGCTGCGCGGGAGAGGGCAGGCGCTGTTCACGGTGATCGGCTACGGCTTTGGCGGTGTGCTGGGCGTGCTGCTCGGCGGCGCGGTGGCGCAGGAACTCGGCTACCGCATCATGTTTGCGATGGCGGCCTTGCTGGCGGTGGTGGGCAGCCTGTGCGCCTGGCGGGTGATAAAGCTCGAACAGCTGGAACAGCTGGAACGTAGGGCCAGGGTCTGACCCCGCGCTGAAAAAGCAGGGCGCGGCGGCATTGCGCGCGCCAAAGTGTCACGGGCCTTAAATGCCTGCGTCACCGCGCGTGCCTACGCTTGCGCGCTTTTCAACGCTCCCCATCGACATGTCTGCTCCTGACGACTCGCGCGGCACCCGCGCGCCGCACACCCCTTCTCCGGCCGAACCATCTCCCGCCCATCCTGCCCAACCGCCACGCCGCCAGGTTCTCAAGCTCGGTGCGTCCCTGCTGACTGTCGGCGGCAGCAGCGCGTTGCTGGCGGCCTGCGGCGGTGGGGGAGGCGGAGCGCCCGGCTTCAGTCCGTTGCCGGCGCCTGCCCCGTCGCCAGCCCCAGCGCCGGCCCCGGCACCCACACCAGCCCCGCCGCCGGTTGCCGCGAAGATCTCGAGCTTCGCACTCGCGGTCATGCCGGACACGCAGTTCTATGCGCGCTACGCCACAGCCGCCGAGAGCGACCAGTACGACAAGCGCTTCGGCAGCGCACCTTTCGCCGCGCAGACGAAATGGATCGCCGCCAATGCCGCGGCGCTGAACATCCCGTTCACCATTCACCTGGGCGATGTGGTCGACCAGGTCGGCAAGCCCGACCAGTGGAAGGTGGCCGATGCCGCGATGAAGGTGCTCGAAGACGCCAAGCTGCCTTACAGCGTGCTTGCCGGCAACCACGACGTGTTGAACGATGTGGACTACGGCATCGACCCGAACGGCGGCACCGACGCGACTCGCACGCTCGCCAACGAGCCCTATCTCCAGTGGTTCGGCACCGAGCGCGCCAAGCGCCAGGCCACCTTCGGCGCGCGCGACAGCAGCGGCTTTCACGAGTACCACGTGTTCGAGGCGCAGGGCCAGAAGTTCATGGTGCTGTCGCTGTCGTGGCGCATTTCGGACGCCGGCATTGCCTGGGCGCGCCAGGTGATCGCAAAGAACCCGACGCTGCCCGTGATCCTGGTGAACCACCAGTTGCTGAACATCGACGCCGACGGCACCAGCCCGCTCGAGACCGACTACGGCAAGATGCTGTGGGAGAAGCTGATCCGCGACAACGACCAGATCTTCATGACGCTCAACGGCCACCACCACGGCGCCGCGCACCTCACGAAGACCAACGACTTCGGCCACAAGGTCGAGGAGATGGTGGTCGACTACCAGATGGCCTACCAAGGCGGCAACGGCCTGATGCGCCTCTATGAATTCGACCTGAGCCACAAGCAGATCAAGGTGCTGTCGTTCTCGCCGTGGGTGCCGCAGAAGCCGGCTGACACGCTGAACAGCTTCGACCAGGCCGTGCTCACCACGCCCAACGAGTCCTTCGTCATCGAGATGGATTTTGCGCAGCGCTTTGCAGGCTTCAACAAGACTTTCGGCACGGGCGAAGCCGTCATCGAGGGCTCGCTGGTCGACCGGGCCAAGGCCATGATCCTTGCGAACTACAAGGAGCCCGACGTCACCGTGCAGCGGCCGGCCGCGAATTCGGACGACTACCCCCAGGTCGGGAACACGCTGGCGCACTGGCGCTTCTTCGGCGGCACGGTCAACCAGCCGGTGCTCCCGGGCACCGTCATCGCGGACGTCACGGGCAACAACCCGCTGCACCGCGACACCCTGAACCAGGGCGGCATCGCGGGTGCGGCCGACGCCGACATCGTCTGGAGCGACGACCGCCACCATCTTTCGGCCGCGCCGGGCTCCGTGCGTTTCCTGAACACCGACAAGAACGTGCCGCGCCTGAGCTACTTCCTCACCGAGGCTGCGGCGCCGATCAACGGCCAGACGCTGGACAACGGCTACACCGTCGAGGCGTTCGTGAAGATCGACAAGAGCTGGACCAGCAGCAAGCAGGCGTGGATGAACATCATGACGCGTGACGGCCGTCGTGGCGACCTGGCCGGCTACCAGGGCGGCGACCCTGAAGCGCCGCCGATGCTGTTCGCGATCTCGAGCCTGCGCGAAGTGCAGTGGGAAGTGGTGCCGAGCGCGGCCGGCGCTCGCTCGCCCAAGACCAACTGGTCCGGCGAGGTGATTGCCGACCGCTGGGTGCACATCGCCATCGTCAACGATCCGGTGTCGCACGACACCACGATGTACGTCGAAGGCGCGCCGGTGCTGCGCAACATCAGCAATGCGCCCGGCCTTGCCACGCTGTCGGCCACCTCGCCATGGGTGGTGGGCGGCGGCTCGTGGGACGGTGCCCGCGCCGATGGGTTCTTCGGCCACATCGGTGAAGTGCGGGTGGTGGCCTCCGCCCTGGCGCCGGCCCAATGGCTCACGGCGCGCAAGGCGGGCTGACGAAGCAGGGGCGGGGGGCACTCTTCCCGCCCCGGTAGCCGATGAGATCGCCCGGAAAAGCGCTATTCCGCGTGACCTTTAAATATTAAGTATTCCTGGTGGAGCGCCGCCGAATTGCAGACCGGCAATTCATGCGCCACCCATTTCCCCGACTTTGATCGCTGGTGCGAATCGGCCCGTGAACTTTTTGTTCAAAGCGGCAATTGTCAATTTTTAGCATTGGCTCTTACGACAAATGAACATTTAAAATAATTGTGAACACGTGCAAGGGGAGGTGAGTTTGAAGCTCATTTTGAAAACAATATTCTTATTGGATGAATTGCTATTAGTTAATTCGGCTTATCGACTGAATGCGATACAGCAATGAGCCGCCGCGTCACCATCCAAACGCCCTTGGGCGATTCGTTGCAATTTCACCAACTGGTGGGCCGTGAGGCGCTAAGCCAGCTCTACACCTTCGACATCGACCTGCTGGGCAGCAGCAACGCGATCGACTCGAAAGCCCTGCTCGGCAAGGCGTCGACCGTGGCGGTGGAAACCGAAAGCGGCGGCGTGCGCTACCTCGGCGGCATTGCGACCCGGTTCGGGCTGCAACAGGAAGACGCGCGCCATTCCTTCTATCGGCTGCAACTGCGGCCCTGGCTCTGGCTTGCCACGCGGCGCAGCGATTTCCGCATCTTCCAGGGCAAGAGCGTTCCCGACATATTGACGGAAGTGCTGGGCAGCTACGGCTATCCCATCGAGAAAAAGCTCAGCCGGGGCGACTACCGCCGCTGGGACTACTGCGTGCAGTACCACGAGAGCGACTTCAACTTCATCTCGCGGCTGTGCGAGCTCGAAGGCATCTACTACTACTTCCGGCATGAGGCGTCGCAGCACGTTCTCGTATTCGTGGACGACATCGCGAGTTCGCACGCCCCCTTGCCTGGCGGCGAGACCGTGCGCTTTCACCCGCTCGAAAAATCCGGCATGGGCCAGCGCGAGCGCATCTATGCCTGGGAAACCGCGGAAGAGGTGCGCGCGGGCCATCACTACAACGACGACTACGACTTCGAAAAGCCCAAGGCCGACCTCTCGCACCTGCGGCAGATGCCGCCCGGGCATGACCACGACGGCTACGAGAACTACGAGTGGCCCGGCGGCTTCGTGCAGCACGCCGATGGCGAAACCTATGCACGCATCCGCAACGAAGAACAGCTGAGCCAGCGCAGCCGCGCCACCGGCCGCTCCAACCTGCGCGAGCTGGCCACCGGCCACACGCTGCGTCTTGCCGGCCACCCCCGGGCCGACCAGAACCAGCAGTACCTGCTGATGAGCGTGAGCTACCACCTGCAAGAGAACCTGCAGGCCAGCGAAGGCGCGGATGCCACCGAAGGCTCGGTGCAGCGCTTCGCCTTCGATGCGCAGCCCACCAGCCTTGCATGGCGCCCGCAACGCACCACGCCCAAGCCGCGCACCCGCGGCCCGCAGACCGCCATGGTGGTGGGCCCGGCCGGCGAAGAAATCTGGACCGACCAGTACGGCCGCATCAAGGTGCAGTTCCATTGGGACCGCATCGGCAAGGACGACGAGAACTCCAGTTGCTGGGTGCGCGTGTCCACCGCCTGGGCGGGCGCAACCTTCGGCGCGGTGTCGGTGCCGCGCATCGGCATGGAGGTGATCGTCGACTTTCTCAACGGCGACCCCGACTACCCGATCGTGACGGGCTGCGTCTACAACGCCGACACCATGGCGGCCTGGCAGTTGCCGGAGCAAAAGCACCTGTCGGGCATTCGCAGCCGCGAACTCGGCGGCGGGCGCGGCAATCACCTGGTGCTGGACGACACCCACGGAAAAATCCAGGCGCAGCTGCGCAGCGACCATCAGGCGAGCCAGCTGAGCGTGGGCCACATCGGGCGCATCGAAGACACCGCCGGGCGCAAGGAGCCGCGTGGGCAGGGCTTTGAATTGCGCACTGACGGGCATGGCGTAACACGCGCGGCCAAGGGTCTGCTGGTGACCACCGAGCCGCGGCCCAACGCGCAGGCGCACACCACCGACATGGGCGAGACCGTCGGCCGGCTTACGCAGGCGCGCGACCTGCATGAGGGCCTGAGCGAAGCCGCACAGGCCGCGCAGGCGCACGATGCCGGCGACCAGGACGAAGTCGCCAAGGGCCTGAAGGAGCAGAACGACGCCATCAAGGGCCAGGGCGGCAACCGCGAGCAGGGCGATTTCCCCGAGTTCCAGGAGCCGCACCTCACGCTTGCCAGTGCCAAGGGCCTGCAAACCGTGGCGCAGGGCTCCACGCACGTGGTGAGCAACGAGCACACGGCGCTCACCAGCGGCGGCCACACCAGCGTGAGCGCAGGCAAGAGCTTTCTGGTGAGCGTGCAGAGCGCCATCCGCATGTTCGCCTCCAAGGCCGGCATGCGGCTGGTGGCAGCCAGTGCCGACATCGACATCAAGGCGCTGAAGGACAGCGTCAACGTGCTCGCCAAGCTCAATATCACGCAAACGGCCAACAAGATCACCATCCACGCGAAGGAAGAGGTGGTGATCAACGGCGGCTCCAGCTACAGCCGATGGAGCTCGGGCGGCATTGAGCACGGCACCTCGGGCACCTGGCGCGAACACGCGGCGGTGCACAGCCTCGTGGGGCCGGCCAGCCAGGGCAAGCCCGCGCTGCCCAGCCCGCCGCAACTGCCCAAGGGCCAACTCGACCTGTATCACCAGTACATCAAGCCCACTGGCGAAAAGCACCAGGGCGTTGCGCAGGGCGACTTCACCGTGGTCGATTCGGAGGGCGGCACGCACGCCGGCACGTTCGACCGCAACGGCTTCGCGACCGTGTCGGGCCTGCCGATCGGTACCGCGAAGGTCACCTTCGGCAAGGACCCGCGCGACCCGTGGGAAGAGGGCAGCTATTTCGGCACGCCCAAGGACTGGAAGGCGAAGGAACCTGCCGGCGGCGGCGCCGATGCGGCGGGCGCTGCTTCGGGGTTCTCGGGCCTGCTGGGCAGCGCGGGCAATCTTGCCGGCATGGCCGGTTCGGCCGGCGGCGCCGCGGGCGCGCTGGCGGGCGTCGCCGGCATGAACAGCAAGGCCGCGGGCATGCTGGGCCAGGTGACCGAGGCGGCGGGCATGGCCCAGCAAGCCGTGGGCGCCGCGCAGGCCATCCAGCAGGGGGGCGCCAAGGCGCTGCTCGGCCAGGCAAGCCAGGCCGCCACGGGCATGGCGATGCAGGCCGCCGGCGCGCGGCTTGGATCGATGGGAGCGCCTGTCGCGGGCATCGCCAATGTGGCGGGCAGCGTCGCAGGCGGCGGCGTGCCGAGCGGCCTCAAGACAGCAGGTATTGCCACCGCAGCCACTAATCCCGCGCTTGCGGGGCGCACCCCCGGCTTCATGGGCTGACGACGGTACCACCTGTCCTTCGAATAACAAGACGTCTCAGGCAAGAGGAAAAACAAGACAATGCCGGAAGGATCGCAACAGCAGAAGGCGCCCCAGCGGGAGCCCCAGACCGCGGTCGCGCCGCTGAACACCATCGGGACCGAAGACATCGCGGCGGCCAGCAAGGCGGTGGACGACTGGCTGCGCTCTTTCAGCGGCGGCTACGTCACGCTGGAGCGGCTGACCATGGTGCTGGGCAGCATTCCCATCGTCGGCAACATCATGGCGCTGGTGGATGTGTTCCTGGACATCATCACCATTGTCGAGAAGAAGACCAAGGACGGCGTCGAAGCCTTCCTCACGTGGGTCAGTCTGGGCATCAACCTGATCGGGCTGATCCCGCTGCCGCCGACCATGGCGGCCGCGCGCATGAGCCTGCGGCCCACGCTGCACCTGGTGAAGCAGCAGCTCAAGAGCGCCACCTCCAACCTGGGCGAGGCGATCGTCACCACGCTGGTGGGACACCTGAACGCGACGATCATGGGCGAGCTGGACAAGTTCGTCGACGGCGCGATCACGCTGCTCGAAGACATGCTCAAGCGCTGCGCGAACCTCGCCGACCAGATCCTGGACAACCTGGTGGACATCCTGCGGCGGGTGCTGGGGCAGAAGGACCTGTTCACGGTGGCCAAGCCCGTTGCGGCCGAGGGCAAGGTGTATGACCCCAAGACCCAGAGCACGTGGAGCCGGATGTGGGGCAGCGCGGTGCGCTATACGAAGCAATCGGCGAACTACGTCGCCAAGAAAGCCGCGAGCCAGTTGCCGGATGGGGTGGCATCTCGCGTCAATGCGGTCATTACGCAAATGCTGGACTTCAAAGGCCGGTTTCGCGCCCAGCTCACGCGGCTGGCCGACCGGGAGGCGCAGGCCAGCATCATGTGGCTGCTGCACAAGCTCAAGGCGGCGCTGCTGCGCAAGCGCGGCAAGCGCACGGCGAACGTGCCGCCGGCCAAGGGGGCGGAAGCGGAAAAGGACAGGCCCGGCGATCAACTGGAGCACATCGGCAGGCAGGCACCGGCCCGCGGAACGCCCGGGTGCAAGAACTGTCCAGCACCGGCGCGCAAAGGGGGCTCCATCGGCCTGGCGACAGGCAACGAGAGCTTCACCCACACCGACTTCGTGCTCGCCGCACCGCTGCCCATCGAATGGACGCGCACCTATTCGAGCGATCTCGATGCCTATGACCACGGCAGCGTGGGCGCGCGCTGGATCACGCCCTATGCGATTCGCGTGGACGTCGCGACGCCCGCGCGCGGTGCACGCCAGGGCCAGCCAAGCTTTGTCTATCGCGCGGCCGATGGACGCAGCCATGCCTGCCCGCCGCTGGAAATCGGACAAAGCCACCGCGACGCGATCGAGGAAGTCACGTTCACACGGCTGAGCGAGCGGTTGCTGGCGCTCGACTTCGGCAAGCCGATGCCCGAGGGAGGGCAGCCGGACTGGCGCGAGATCTTCGAGTGGGCGGACTGGGCGGCCGGCACGCGCCCGCACTTTCGCCTCGTCGCGCAGCAGGCGAAAGATGGCTTGGCCGTCGGCCTGCGCTACGACCACGTGATTGCTGCAACCGGCGAACAGGTGCTCAGCGACGTCGTGAGCAAGCGGGGCGACGTGGTGATGGCCCACGTGGGCACGCGACCCGACGCAAAGACCGGCCTCATCGAGTCGCTCTGGGAGATCAAGGACGGGCAGGTCGTGCGTCAACTGGCTGCCTATAGGCACGATGCCGAGCGCGACCTGGTCGAGGCGAGGGACGAGAACGGTGCTGCATGGGCCTACGCGTACTCGCATCACCTCGTCACCCGCTACACCGACCGCACCGGGCGGGGCATGAACCTCGAGTACGACGGAATCGGCGCCGACGCGAAGGCTGTGCGTGAGTGGAGCGACGACGGCAGCTTCGCGCTCAAGTTCGAGTGGGACCGCAACATCCGCCTGACCTACGTGACCGATGCGCTTGGCGGAGAGACCTGGCACTACTACGACATCGAGGGCTACACCTACCGGATCATCCATCCGGACCGCCTGGAAGAATGGTTTTTCCGTGACGCGGCGAAGAACATCACGCGCCACGTGCACGTCGACGGCAGCATTGAAGACTTCCGCTACGATGTCGACGGCAACCTGCAGACGCACACGCGTGCGGATGGCAGCCGGCTGCATTTCGAGTACGACGCGCAGCACCGCCTCACGGGCATTCGCGACGCCGAGGGCGGCGTGTGGAAGCGCGGCTACGACGCGCAGGGTCACCTCACGGAAGAGATCGACCCGCTTGGCCACAAGACCGAGTACGCCTACGACAAGGCGGGGCAGCTGATGCGCATCACCGACGCCAAAGGTGGCGTCAAGCGACTCACCTACACGTCCGCCGGACTGCTCGCGAGCCACACCGACTGTTCGGACAAGACGAGCCGCTGGGAGTACGACGGCCGCGGCCGCTTGCTGAAGACCGCCGACGCCGCGGGCCAGACGACCTGCTACCGCTACACCCCCCGCGCCGAAGGCGTGACGGCGCAGCGCGAAGGCAACCACGCCGGCCAGCTCGAAGAAGTGATCTCGCCGGACGGCACGCGCGAACACCTCGTGCACGACGCTGAAGGCCGCCTGCTGTCTCACACCGATGCGCTCGGCCGGCGCACCCGCTACAGCTACACGCGCGCCGGCCTGGTCGCTGCAAGAACCGACGCGGCGGGACGCACGCTGAAATACCACTGGGATCTGCTAGGCCGCCTGACCGAACTGCATAACGAGAACGGCAGTCACCACGACTTCCGCTACGACCCCGTGGGGCGGCTGCTCGAGGAAACCGGCTTCGATTGCAAGAGCACGCGCTACGTGCATGAAGCCTCTACCGGCGTGCTCGCCGAGGTGATCGAGGCCGGCCGCACGACCGGGCTGCAATTCGACGCGCTGGGCCGGCTGCTCGAGCGCGACGCAGGCGAGGGGCAGGTCGAGCGCTTCACTTATGACGGCAACGGTCGGATGACCGCGGCCTCGAACCGCGATGCGCGGCTCGAATGGTTCTACGATGCGGCGGGCAACCTCACGCGGGAGCACCAGCACTACCTGGAGCGCAAGCGCACCGCCGTCTGGCAGCACCGCTACGACGAACTCAACCAACGCATCGCGACGATGCGTCCTGATGGCCACGTCACCGAGTGGTTGACCTACGGCTCGGGCCATGTGCACGGCCTGCTGGTCGATGGCGAAGACATTCTCGGCTTCGAGCGCGACGACCTGCACCGCGAGATTGCGCGGCAGCAAG
Organism: Variovorax paradoxus; assembly: GCF_040544635.1. GTDB lineage: Bacteria > Pseudomonadota > Gammaproteobacteria > Burkholderiales > Burkholderiaceae_C > Variovorax > Variovorax paradoxus_R. Next base: position 103,560 of record NZ_JBEPKJ010000017.1, on the reverse strand, counting down.
GCAACGGCCTGAGTCAGCGCCAGACGTACGACCCCGCAGGCCGGCTGCTGGAGCAACGCATCTCCAGTGTCGGGCGCGGGCCTGTCGAGGCGCTGGAACTCAGCCGCCGCTACACCTACGACAAGGCCGGCCAACTCACCGCCATCGGCGACACCCGCCGCGGCGGGCTGGACTATCGCTACGACCCCGTCGGCCGTCTGCTCGAAGCCCACAGCCGCCTTGGCCGCGAAGTGTTCGCCTTCGATCCGGCCGGCAATATCGCCGAACCCCTTGCGGCCGGCGGCCTCGCAACGCAGGCGGTGCCACGGCTGCTCGACAACTTGCTGAAGTCGTATGCCGGCACCACCTATCGCCACGACGAGCGCGGCAACCTGATAGAACGCGTGAAGAACGGCTGGCGGACGGCCTTCGAATGGGACGGCTTCAACCGCATGGCCTCGGCGACGGACCAGAGCGGCGTCACCACGACATTCCGCTACGACCCGATGGGCCGTCGTATCGCCAAGCACTCGGGCGAGTCGACCACGCTGTTCGGCTGGGACGGTGACGTGCTCGCGTTCGAAAGCACCCAAAGCCGCTCGGCGCTGGAGGAGGGCGGCGAGCAAGGCTGGAGCGTGCATTACATCCATGAGCGCGAGTCCTTCGTGCCGCTGGTTCAGGTGCGCCAGACGCGTGCGCTGGCGCTGAGCGAAACGACGGACGTGAAGGCGTTGATGGACGCCAACGGCGGTGTTTACGACATCGAGCAGGATCCGTTGTGGAACGGCCTGCAACACAGAACGCCGCCGGTCTTCGACAGGCGCGACATCGCGTTCTATCAATGCGATCACCTGGGAACGCCGCAGGAGCTGACCGACCACGAAGGGCGGGTGGCATGGTCGGCGCAGTACAAGGCGTGGGGGGAGGCCCGGCAAGCGATCAGCGAAGCGGGGCGAAGGGCGGGGTTCCGCAACCCGATCCGATTCCAGGGGCAGTACTTCGATGAAGAGACAGGCCTGCACTACAACCGGTACCGGTATTACGACCCGGCGAGCGGGAGGTTTGTGTCGCAAGATCCCATCGGGTTGGCCGGGGGCGTCCATACGATGGCGTACGCACCCAACTCGGTCGAGTTCATCGACCCGTTGGGACTGACAAAGTACATCATTCTCGGCGAAGGGCAAGCCGCCGTGGAGGCCTATGCGGCGGCCATGCGGATCAAGTTTCCGTGCGACGAATTCCGAACCATCAAAAAGGACTGGATGGGCATTCTCAAAGACTCGGGGGCATCGCGCGAAGCGTTCAGCAGCAAGGAGTGGGAGCAGAAGGCCGTTGGCGGCAACGCCGCGTGGGCCAGGCAGCGTGCCGCGGAGGGCTATCAGTTCATCGACATCGGGATCGACGGTGCAACCAACCGCAGCCCGTTCTATGCTGCCGAGAAGAAAGCATTGGGCAGGGTCGGTGCCAAGATCTATCCGGGCAACCGGTGCGCAACCCGGGCGGCTCGTGACGGGACGGAAGAAAGCAATCGGCCCAAGGCAAAAGGAAGGTACGGAAAATGAGGCCATTCACCATTCATGTCCCCATGCTTCGAAAGAAGGGGATGCCCGAAAGGATGACTGCGTTCTACGAGGGTGCGCTCGGCTACGAGCCGGATCCGGAAATGGACGTGCTGAGGATTCCCGGCCATCCGAACCTTGCGGTCACTTTCAAGTATTCGGACGCGGCCACCAAGAAAACCGCAGCCCTCTACGAGTTCTTCGTGGAGAAGAACTTCCCCAGCTTTTGCGAGCGCCTGAAGAGCAAGGGCGTGGAATTCGACCTGATCGCACGTACCCCCGGCTTCTACATCGCGAGGATCTTGGATCCGTCTGGAAACTCGATCGAGGTGATTTGCGAGGACTTCGAGGACGAGTCCGGTGCCGACATTTCGGGATGGAGCGTCTATCAGGACATCGATTGAGCCGGTGAAAACACCGTCGGAATCGCCTTTGTCGCAAAGCTGGAACCGGGCGAGAAGGGCCTTGGCAATGCAAACCGCCTCGGCCGTTCGGTGCTGAACATCGCCTTTAAAACGTCGGGCGAGATCTTGCGCAAAGCGGGGAGCCGCTAAAGCGCCTAACGCAATGGAGAACAGCTCATGGAAAACGATGCTTCCGCTTCGGCCTCGTCTCTCTCTCCCATTTCGGGGGCTCAGAGCTATGCGCTCACTGACGAGCAACGCATTGCGCTGACGGCAAAGGCGGAAGCCGGCAATGCAGACTCTGCCTTCCGTCTCTCGCTGTACTACACCTTCACTTTCTCCGATCCCGATCAATCGATGCACTGGCTTTCCATGGCAGCCAAGGGCGGACATGGCATTGCGCAGCACAACCTTGCCTACGACCTGTACATGAGCGGCACCGACCTCGCAAAGGCTGCCTACTGGGCAGCGGAGTCGCAGAAGAACGGCAACGCCGAAGCCGGTTGGCTGCTGAGCGAAATCGAAACCGAGAAGGTCGTTTCCGGGTGGACCCCGCTGACATGAGCTCGCAGTTGATCATCCTGGCCCACGACATGTGGCGCAAAGGCGCAGGCGGAGCGCCGGCCGGCCTGGTCGGGCAGGCCGACAGCTTCGCCTACGCGGGGCTCGACCTGGGCCTGGCGCAGTTCGCCGGCTCGACTTTCGCAGGCACCAGTTTCATCGCCACCAGCTTCAAGCAGGCGGGCTGGAGCGCCTGCCAGTTCACGGGCTGCAACTTCACGCAGTGCGACTTCAGCGGCATATCGATTACCGGCTGCACCTTCGTCAATTGCAGCTTCACGCGCGCGAACTTCGACGGCGGCAGCATCGGCGCCAGCACCTTCACGCAGTGCCAATGGGACGACATCAGCTTTGCGGGCGGCCGCTGGAATGACGTTGGCGTGCTGAACTGCGGCGGCACGGTGGTGCACGCACAGGGCCTGCAAGGGCGCAGCGTGGACTTCACGGGCAGCACGTTCGAGCAGCTGGAGTTCCAGGGCGCGAACATCAACTGAGAGGAAATATACAAAAATGGCAGGGACGGGAGAAGCCAAGGCGCCAGCGCAGCGCGAACCGCAGACGGCCGTGGCGCCGCTGAACACCATCGTCAAGGAAGATGTCGCGGCGGCCAGCAAGGCGGTGGACGACTGGCTGCGCTCTTTCAGCGGCGGCTACGTCACGCTGGAGCGGCTGACCATGGTGCTGGGCAGCATCCCCATCGTCGGCAACATCATGGCGCTGGTGGATGTGTTCCTGGACATCATCACCATTGTCGAGAAGAAGACCAAGGACGGCGTCGAAGCCTTCCTCACGTGGGTCAGCCTGGGTATCAACCTGATCGGGCTGATCCCGCTGCCGCCGACCATGGCGGCCGCGCGCATGAGCCTGCGGCCCACGCTGCACCTGGTGAAGCAGCAGCTCAAGAGCGCCACCTCCAACCTGGGCGAGGCGATCGTCACCACGCTGGTGGGTCACCTCAACGCCACCATCGTGGGAGAGCTCGACAAGTTCATCGACGGCGCCATAGACAAGCTCGACGGCATCCTGAAGAGCTGCGCGGACCTGGCCGACAAGATCATCGACAACCTCGTGGACATTCTTCGGCGTGTGCTCGGGCAGAAGGACCTGTTCACCGTGGCCAGGCCCGGCGCGGCGGAAACGAAGGTGCACGACCCGAAGACGCAAAGCACCTGGAGCCGCATGTGGGGCAGTGCGGTGCGCTACACCAAGGAGTCGGCCAACTACGTGGCCAAGGCGGCGGCGAGCCAGCTGCCCGCGGGCGTAGCGAGCCGGGTCAACGGCGTCATCACGCAGATGCTGGACTTCAAGCGGCTGTTGCGCGGGCAGTTGTCGAAGCTGGCCGACCGGGAGGCGCAGGCCAGCATCATGTGGCTGCTGCACAAGCTGCGGGATGCGTTGCTGCGCAAGAAGGGCAAGGGTTCAGCCATCGTGTCGCCGCAGGCGGGCGCCAAGGCCGAGAAGGCCAAGCCGGGTACGGCGCTCGGCCACATCAACAAGCAGGCGGATGTGCAAGGACCGACGCCAGGCTGCAAAAACTGCTCTGCGCCAGCGCGCATAGGCGCTTCGATCAGCCTCGCGACCGGCAATGAGAGCTTCACGCACACCGATTTCGTCCTTGCCGCACCGCTGCCCATCGAATGGGCGCGCACCTACGCCAGCGATTTGGACGCCTTCGACCGAGGCAGCCTGGGTGCACGATGGATCACGCCCTACAGCATGCGCGTGGACATCGCGACGCCCACCCGCGGCGCTCGCAAGGGACGCGCGAGTCTGGTCTATCACGCAGCCGATGGGCGCAGCCACACGTATCCGGTGCTGGCCGTCGGACAGGCGCATCGCGATGCCATCGAAGAAATAACCGTCTCGCGCCTCAGCGAAACCTTGCTGGCGCTGGACTTCGGCAAGCCGCTCCCAGCGGGAGCGCAGGCCGATTGGCGCGAACTCTACGAACTGGTCGACAGCAAGCAGCCGCACTTTCGGCTGGTGGCGCAACAGGCCAAAGACGGCATGTCCATCGGCCTGCGCTACGACCACGTGATCGCTTCCACCGGCGAGCAGGTGCTCAGCGACATCATCAGCAAGCAGGGCGACGCGGTGATGGCGCATGTGGGCACGCAGCCCAATGCAAAGACCGGCCTCATCCGGTCGCTGTGGGAGCTGAAAGACGGCCAGGTCGTGCGCCAACTGGCCGCCTACACGCACGATGCCGAACATGACCTGACTGCCGCGCAGGACGAGAACGGTGCCAGCTGGAGCTACACCTACAGCCACCACCTGGCCACCCGCTACACCGACCGCACCGGCCGCGGCATGAACCTCGAATACAACGGCACCGGCGCCGACGCCAAGGCCGTGCGCGAGTGGTCCGACGACGGCAGTTTTGCGCTGCAGCTGGAGTGGGATGCCAACATCCGCCTCACCTACGTCACCGATGCGCTGGGCGGCGAGACCTGGCACTACTACGACATCGAGGGCTACACCTACCGCGTCATCCACCCCGACAAGCTGGAGGAATGGTTCTTTCGCGATGATGCAAAAAACGTCACGCGCCATGTGCATACCGACGGCACCACCGACGACTACACCTACGACGAAGACGGCAACCTGCAGACGCACACCCGCGCGGACGGCAGCCAGGTGCATTTCGAGTACGACAACCAGCACCGCCTCACGGGCATCCGCGACGCCGAGGGCGGTGTGTGGAAGCGCGACTACGACGCACAGGGCCACCTGGCGGAAGAGATCGACCCGCTGGGCCACAAGACCGAGTACGCCTATGACAAGGCCGGGCGGCCCGTGCGCATAACCGACGCAAAGGGCGGCGTGAAGGCGCTCGCCTATTCCCCGTCAGGGCAATTGCTCAGCTACACCGATTGCTCCGCCAAGACCGGCCGATGGGAGTACGACGAACGCGGCCGCGTAACCAAGGCCGTGGATGCAGCAGGCAACACCACCAGCTACCGCTACGCCGCCGGCCAGATCGAAGAGATCGTGCTGCCCGACGAAACCAGCGAGCACTTCACGCACGATGCCGAAGGGCGCCTGCTCGCGCACGCCGACGCGCTCGGCCGGCGCACGCGCTACAGCTACACACGTGCAGGCCTCATTGCTAGCCGCACTGACGCGGCAGGCCGTTCGCTCAAATACCACTGGGACTTGCTGGGCCGGCTCACGGAGCTGCACAACGAGAACGGCAGCCGCTACAACTTTCGCTACGACCCCGTGGGGCGCCTGCTGGAAGAAACCGGCTTCGACCGCAAGACCACGCATTACCGGCACGAGGCAGCCACCGGTACGCTCGCCGAAGTGGTCGAGGCCGGCCACGCGACCCAACTGCAGTTCGATGCGCTCGGCCGCCTTGTGGAGCGGAACGCTGGAGAAGGCCAGCTCGAGCACTTTGCCTACGACCGCAACGGCCGGCTGGTGGAGGCCGCCAATCGCGATGCGCGCTTGCAGTGGTTCTATGACCGGGCCGGCAACCTGACGCGCGAGCATCACCACTACCTTGCGAGTGCCCGCACGGCGGTCTGGCAGCACCGCTACGACGAACTCAACGAGCGCATTGCCACCACTCGCCCTGACGGCCACGTGACCCAATGGCTCACTTATGGTTCTGGCCACGTGCACGGCCTTCTTGTCGATGGGCAAGACATTCTCGGGTTAGAACGCGATGATCTGCACCGCGAGGTGGCCAGGGAGCAAGGCAACGGCTTGAGCCAGCGCCAGAAGTACGACCCCGCCGGCCGGCTGCTGGAGCAGCGCATTTCGCAAACCGGGCGCGGCCCCGCCGATGCGCTGGAACTCAGCCGCCGCTACACCTACGACAAGGCCGGCCAGCTCACCGCCATCGGCGACAGCCGCCGTGGCCGGCTGGACTACCGCTACGACCCCGTCGGCCGCCTGCTCGAAGCCAACAGCCGGCTCGGCCGCGAGGTGTTCGCCTTCGATCCCGCGGGCAACATCGTCGACCCCGCCCAGGCAGAAGGCCCGGTGCAGCGCACCTCCAACAAGCTGCTCGACAACCTGCTGAAGGAATACGCCGGCACCAGCTACCGCCATGACGAGCGCGGCAATCTCATCGAACGTGTGAAGAACGGGCGCAAGACCGTCTTCGTGTGGGACGGCTTTAACCGCATGGCAGCGGCCATCGACCACGATGGCACCACCACCACCACCTTCAGCTACGACCCCTTGGGCCGCCGCATCGCCAAGCGATCAGGCGACGCGACCACCTCGTTCGGATGGGACGGCGACGTGCTCGCGTTCGAAAGCACCCAAAGCACCGCTGCGCTGAACGAGCGGCAAGGGCAAGGGTGGAGCGTGCACTACATCCACGAGCGCGACTCCTTCGTGCCGCTGATGCAGATCAGGCAGCCGCGCGCCATGGCGCTGAGCGAAACGACGGATGTGAAGGCGCTGATGGAAGCGAATGGCGGCGCGTACGACATCGGGCAGGATCCGCTATGGAATGGCCAGCAGCGCAGCGTGCCGAGCGCCTTCGACAGGAAGGAGATGGCGTTCTACCAGTGCGACCACCTGGGCACGCCGCAAGAACTGACGGACCATGAAGGAAGCATTGCATGGTCGGCGCAGCACAAGGCCTGGGGCGAGGCGCGGGAGACGATCAGCGAGGCGGGGAGAAGGGCGGGGTTCAGGAACCCGATCCGGTTCCAGGGGCAGTATTTTGATGAGGAAACGGGGCTGCATTACAACCGGTATCGGTACTACGATCCGTATGCGGGACGATTCCTCTCGCGAGATCCGGTTGGTCTACTCGGTGGCTTCAATTTGCACCAGTTCGTTCCTAACCCGGTCGAATGGATTGATCCGCTAGGTCTCGCACGGCAAAAAGGAATTACTCCAAATAACAAGGGCACTCGGACGACTATAGAAGGAGGGGCGCTTCCAGAGGCCGCGGTGGGCTACAGCGGACGAGCCGGCGGAAGTGGTGCCAGCAACCCTGTGGTCAAGGAACTCTATGACTCCGTGCCGGAGGAACTGCAATCCCCAACGCATTCATGGTGCGGTGAACCGGACGCACTTAGCGGAGTTGCCAACCAGCACAATGTGTCGAATGTTGCCGAGCTTCGCAAGGTTGTTCATGGCGCCACTTCGACTACCGTCAGAAATGATGGGGTAGCTCTTCCGTTCTGTAGTTCCTGCGGACATGTGATGCGTCGGCTTGGCGTATGTGATGGAGCAAAAAAATGAATGGACCATTCAGCGATGCTGAAGAAGAAGAACTCGAAACCCTCGAATACGAACTGACGAAGGGCGAGGTTACTTACGGCCGAATGATGAAGATGTATGCCGAGTTTTTACTCGCATCCATCCGACGGAGGCAGGGCGCACAAGAAATCAGTCCGTCTCTTGAGTTGGATTTGCTGGTTCAACACCTTCAAACGGCAATTGCCAGCTTCGGCACTACCAATAGTGACGAGGTGCGAAGTGCGTGCAGAGTCGAGTTAGTGCGGCTTTCCCGTCGCCTTGAAAGCGAACGACCGGATCTTGCGGCCCTCCTTCGATGCGCCGTCTGCTGCTTCTATGAAGAAGGCGGCTGGGACCCCGATAAAGAAGAGGACGCAACGCCTATCCCGCTCTACCTCTTTTTGCTCAAACGATTCGATCCCCGCATGGCGGCGGAGCTTTTGACTTACGTGCGCACGCATCTGCTTGAGAAAAACAGTGGACCTTAAAGGTCTCAAATGCAAGAATGCCAAGTCATGATTGAATCCGCAGAGCGTTTTAAGGCTTTATCTTCCAGCCAAGATGAAATGGATGTAAATAGATCCCTATTTGATTCGGCTTCTCTTGATGTCTGGATGGAAATTATTAACTGCGATGCTGCGAGACATCTGGATGTGGCGCAAAACCGTACCATTCCCGACGAAATCAAAAGAATGCTAGTGGAAAAGGGAAATCCCACTGTGCGCTCAATGATTGCTGAGAAGCGAAAGTTGCCGCCCGATCTGTTTTTTGTTTTATCTAGGGATTCAGACTCTCTGGTGCGGCAGAAAATCGCAGCTAACGCAAAGACCCCGCCCGAGATACTTCAGCATCTGCTTCAAGATGTTGATGGGAATGTTGCGCGTGTTGCTCGATATAGGGTTGAGAACAGATAGCAAGTATGGGATCACCAGATGTCCCGAACACACCTCATGCGCATTTGAATTTCTGACCTCGAAAATGAACAATGGTACGCCCACAGGGAATTTTCTGGTCACAAAGAATGTTCACGTTCCGCTGGGGTGTTTATGATGGTTTTTAATTTTGGCCCGCTCAGTAAGAATGAACTCATCATCAGATATGATGTTGATGGGGCTAACGAATTTCTATTAAAGATTTCGAATATTTCAAAAGACGCAAGCCGGTCAATGGTTGTCGATTGTTTTGAATATTCTGGAAGAGAATTTGTTGGTGCTCAGATCGAATTAAAAAGAGAGGACGAGGAGAGGCTGGAGATCAATGGCGCGAGACTAACGCTTGCCATGAGCGATGAGGCTTGTGAATATGCGGAGTTCTTGTTGAAAAAATTCATTGATGAAGGGGCCGAAAATACAATACGCAGGTGTTTTTTGTAAAACCCTCTTCGCTTGATCTCTTGGCTTCTTCCAACGGAGTTAAGTAGGCACCGATGAACGGCGCTGTCAATCAAGTAGATGCGGTTCACGCCACGAGTACGAGCAGAAGGAGCCTTTGTTCCGATGTTCGATCGTCACCGCCACACTTCGCGTCGTGCGGGTTTCACGCTACCGCCAGCCTGTTACCACTCCTCACCGTCACCCGGGTTTTCGATAACTAAATCCACTTGATTTAGTCGCTCTGCTGTCCGATAGTCTCCCTGCGCCCGGATGCCGCGTCCCTCGTCGGACCCGCTACCGGATCACAAGACCGCAGGCGCATTGCCGCCTGACCACGGAGACATACACATGCTCAGCTCCCGCTCCATCCTGGCCCTGGCGGCCATGTCCCTGGCTGCATCGTCCGCCGCCTTTGCCGCCGACCAGCCGGTCATCGGCCTCGTCACCAAGACCGAAACCAACCCCTTCTTCGTGAAGATGAAGGAGGGCGCGCAGGAAGAAGCCAAGAAGCTCGGCGCCAAGCTGCTTTCGGGCGCGGGCAAGGCCGACGGCGACAACGCGGGCCAGATCACGGCCATGGAAAACATGATTGCCGCGGGTGCCAAGACCATTCTCATTACGCCGAGCGACGCCAAGGCCATCGTGCCGGCGATCAAGAAGGCGCGCGACAAGGGCATCATGGTGATTGCGCTCGACAGCCCGGCCGATCCGCCGGAGGCGACCGATGCGCTCTTTGCCACCAACAACTACACGGCCGGCGTGCTGATCGGCGAATACGCCAAGGCCGCGATGGCCGGCAAGCCGGCGAAGATCGTCGCGCTCGACCTGCTGCCGGGCCACCCGGTGGGCGCGCAGCGGCACAACGGCTTCATGAAGGGCTTCGGGCTTGCGGCGAACGATGCCAAGTCGAACGAGCTCTCGAAGGCGCCCGAAATCGTCTGTATGGCCGACAGCTTCGGCGACCAGGCCAAGGCGCAGACGGCGATGGAAAACTGCCTGCAAAGGGCGCCCGACGTGAACCTGGTCTACACCATCAACGAGCCCGCCGCGGCCGGTGCCTACAACGCGCTCAAGCGTGCGGGCAAGGAGAAGGGCGTGATGATCGTCTCTGTGGACGGCGGCTGCCAGGGCATCAAGGACACCAACGCCGGCGTGATCGCGGCGACGTCGCAGCAGTACCCGCTCAAGATGGCGGCCATGGGCGTGGCGGCGGGCGTGGAATATGCCAAGACGGGCAAGAAGGCCTCGGGCTACGTCGACACGGGGGTGACGCTCATCGCCGGCAAGAGCGTGGCGGGCGTCGACAGCAAGGACACCAAGACCGGCGCCGAGCTGTGCTGGGGCAAGAAGTAATCGAGGCCCGGAGCAACTAGATGGCGAAATCTCCGACGCACCATATTCCGTGGGGCGCCCTGGGGCCGTGGCTGGCCCTGCTTGGCGCATGCATCTTCTTTGCGACCCAGTCCGACCGCTTCCTGACGGGCGGCAATCTCTCGCTGATCATGCAGCAGGTGATGGTGGTCGGCGTGATCGCCATCGGCCAGACGCTGATCATTCTCACGGCGGGCATCGACCTGTCGTGCGGCATGGTGATGGCGCTGGGCAGCATCATCATGACCAAGTTCGCCACCGAACTCGGGTTGCCGGTGCCGGTGGCCATCCTGTGCGGCATCGGTGTGACGACGCTGTTCGGCTTGCTCAACGGCTTGCTGGTCACGCGCATCAAGCTGCCGCCGTTCATCGTGACGCTGGGCACGCTGAACATCGCGTTCGCGATCACGCAGCTGTATTCGTCCTCGCAGACCATCACCGATCTGCCCGCCGGCCTCACGGTGCTGGGCACCACCTTCACTGTGGGCAGCGCCGAAGTGGCATGGGGCACGGTGCTCATGCTGGTGCTGTATGCGTTCGCATGGTTCGTGCTGCGAGAGACGGCCGCGGGGCGGCACATCTATGCGGTGGGCAACAACGCCGAGGCCACGCGACTGGTCGGCATTCCCACCCAGCGCGTGCTGCTGGGCGTGTACGTGGCGGCGGGCGTGCTCTACGGCATTGCCTCGCTGCTGTCGGTGGCGCGCACCGGCGTGGGCGACCCGAATTCGGGGCAGACCGAGAACCTCGACGCCATCACGGCCGTGGTGCTTGGCGGCACCAGCCTGTTCGGCGGCCGCGGCATCGTGCTGGGTTCGCTCATCGGCGTGCTGATTGTCGGCGTGTTCCGCAACGGGCTTACGCTGATGGGCGTGTCGTCCATCTACCAGGTGCTGGTGACCGGCGTGCTGGTAATTCTTGCGGTGGCTGCCGACCAGTTGTCGCGCCGGGGAGCACGCTGATGAATGCCATGGCCAATCCCAAATCCGCCAAGATCGTCATGCAGGCCAAGGGCTTGGTAAAGCGCTATGGACAGGTGACAGCGCTCGACGGTGTCGACTTCGAACTGCGTGAAGGAGAAATCCTCGCGGTGATCGGCGACAACGGCGCGGGCAAGTCGTCGCTCATCAAGGCGCTGTCGGGTGCCATCGTGCCCGACCAGGGCGAAATACTGCTCGACGGCGCACCGGTGCACTTTCGCAACCCACTCGATGCGCGGCGCGCCGGCATCGAAACGGTCTACCAGGACCTGGCCGTGGCGCCGGCCATGACCATCTACGAGAACCTGTTCCTCGGCCGCGAACTGCGCCGCCCGGGCTTCATGGGCAACGTGCTGCGCATGCTCGACAAGAAGAAGATGCGGCAGGAAAGCGCCGCCCGCATGGCAGACCTGAAGGTCGGCATCCAGTCGATGACGCAGGCGGTCGAAACGCTTTCGGGCGGACAGCGCCAATGCGTGGCCGTGGCGCGCAGCGCGGCCTTCGCGCGGCACGTGGTCATCATGGACGAGCCGACCGCCGCGCTCGGCGTGAAGGAAGGCAACATGGTGCTCGAGCTGATCCGCCGCGTGCGCGATCGCGGCCTGCCCGTGGTGCTCATCAGCCACAACATGCCGCATGTGTTCGAGGTGGCCGATCGCATTCACGTGGCGCGCCTGGGCAAGCGTGCGGCCGTGCTCAACCCGAAGAACATCAGCATGAGCGATACGGTGGCCGTGATGACCGGCGCCATGACGGCCGACCAGCTGCCCGCGGAGGCACATGCCTGATGCAGAAGCCTCTGCTGCCGTTGGTTCGCGCCCGCCCGACCTGCTGCGACCCCGCGGGTCCAACCAGGTGGGCATGCGCCAGTTCAACGAACGCGTGGTGCTGCAGGCCCTGCGCGTTCACACCAGCCTGCCCAAGGCCGATCTCGCGCGGCTGACCGGGCTGAGCGCCCAGACCATCGGGCTCATCACCGCGCGGCTCGAGGAAGACGGGCTCATCGTGAAGCAGGGCCGCGTGCGCGGCCGCATCGGGCAGCCTTCGGTGCCGCTGGCGCTCAACCCCGACGGGGCCTTTGCCATCGGCATCAAGGTGGGCCGGCGCGGTGCCGAATGGATGCTCATCGACTTTGCCGCGCAGGTGCGCGAGCGCCATGCCATCAGCTACGAGTTTCCCGATGCGGAGCAACTGCTGCCTGCCATTGCCGAGCACATCCACCGGCTGCAGGGCGGGCTGGGGCCGCTCGCGGGCCGCACGGTGGGCACGGGCCTGGCCGCGCCGTTCCGGCTCGGCGGCTGGCACCACACGCTCGGCCTGTCGAAGGCGCAGTCCGACGTCTGGAACCAGATGGACCTTGCCGCCGAAGTGCGGGCGCGCACCGACATGCCCGTGAGCTTTGCTCGCGACACCGTGGCGGCCTGCGTGGCTGAACTGGTCATGGGCCGGGGCCACGACCTGAAGAGTTTCCTGTATGTGTTCGTCGACACCTTCGTGGGCGGCGGGCTCGTCATCAATTCGCACCTGCATACCGGTGCGCATGGCAACGCGGGTGCGCTGGCTTCACTGCCCATGCAGCCTGCAAGCGCAGGCGGGGCGCTCCCGCAGCAGCTGATTGCCGAGGCCTCGCTCTGGGAGCTGGAACAGCGCCTGCGCAGCGAAGGCCTCGATGCCACCGCGGCCTACGACGACCGTGCCTTGCAGCCGCCCTATGCGGCGGCAACGCAGGCTTGGCTCGCATCGGCATCGTTCGCGCTGGCCCACGCGATTGCAAGCGGCACCGCAGTGCTCGACCTGGCCGACGTGGTGATGGACGGCTCCATGTCGCGCCCGCTGCTGCAGGCGCTGCTGGACCAGACGCGTGCCGCCTTGGGCCGATGCAACTGGGAAGGCTTGTGGCAGCCGCGCCTGCATGGCGGAAGGGCGGGCGCGCAGGCCTGCGCGCTGGGCGGTGCGATGCTGCCGCTGCACGCCAACTTTGCGCCGGACCACGATGTGTTCCTGAAGGCGGCCTGAGCGGCGCGCCGGCCGGCTTGAGCCGCCTACAGCCTCGCCGCTGCGTGCAGGTTGCGCGGAACCCGCAGCGTGCTTGCGTGTGCGCCCTCGGGACAAGGCCCATCGGAATAGCCGGCAGTGCCCTCGGGCATGACGCACTTGTGCACCTCGACGAAGGCGGGCGGCTCCGCGGGAGCGATCACGGGGGCCTGGAAAGTTGCGTTCGCCAGCGGCGCGCGATGAGGTGTCGGCAACGCTGGTTCTTCGGACGGCCGTGTTGCCGCACCCGGCACGGTGGCCTCGACGTGGGCCGGCATGACTGCGGGTGGCAAGGCCGGCGCGCGCGCCGCGCTCTCGTGCACCAGGTCTTTCAATGTCACATAGAAGAGAAACACAGCGAGCAGTGCCACGGCCAGGCAAGGTACCCAGTACCGTTCGGAGCCGGAGCGTGCGGTGTCCACTCGCTTGAACTTGTCAACCGTCTGTTCCAGGCTCATGGCTGAAGCTCCTTGTTGAGGTTCAGGCATTCTTGGCGGCGGCGTCAAGCACGGCTGTAGGCCTGCGCCATGTGCCCCTACGGAATTCGTCTCGAAAACACCGCGGATAAAACCGCACCGTGGGCCAGGTGTCTCGATAATGCGATCCACTTGTCGAGAACCGGAAAAAAATGAGCTCCGCAGATTTCCTTTTCGCCCCCGAGGTGCAAAAGCTTTTGATGGTCGCCTACGCGGCTCCCGACCAACAGTTTTCTTCCAGCGAGCTGGCCCAGCGTTCGAAGCTCGACCCCGCCGATGCGGCGCGCACCCTGGAGCACCTCGTCGGCAGCGGCATCCTGAAGAGGCAAAAACCGAAGGCAGACCAGGCCGATACCGTCTCGGTCGACCGCGCGTTCCTCTTTCACGACGAGCTGCGCAACATCGCGCTGAAGTCGTTCGCCGTCGCCGAACCGGTTCGCGCGATGCTGCGCGCCAAGTTCAAGGATTCGGTCTTGCGCGCCTTCGCCCTGGGAGAAGACAAGGACGGTACCGTGGAACTCCTCGTCGTGCACGGCCAGTTGATGCCCGACGAGGCTGCCATGAAGGCCGCATGCCAGAAGCTGTCGAAGAACATCCACCGTCATCTGAAGATGCACGTCATCTCGAACGCCAGGTTCAACGGCCTCGCGCCGCGCGACCTGCTCGCTTCGAAGCTGGCGGCGCCTGGTGCCCTCGAGATCATTGCGCTTGGGGACACGAAGGCCCAGCTGCCTGTCGAGAAGGTCAGCCTCTTGCAAAGCGCGAAGAAGAAGCTGGCAACGCTGTCACGCCCATCGGCGTGAGCGCGGTCAGGGCTTCCAGCGGCGCAAGCCGAGCTCGTCCGCGAGTGCTTGGTAGGTCTTGATGCGAGCCTGCACGTAGGCGTCGAGGGCGGCGCCGGTGAGCGCGAAAGGATAAAGGCTGTGCCGTTCGCGCAGCGCGGTGTAGCCCGGCGCGGCAGTGGCCTCCGCGAACGCGGCGGTCCATGCGCGCACGGCCGCCTCGGGCACGTTCGCGCTGAGGTACAGGCCGCGCACTGTCGGCCAGACGATGTCCACGCCTTGCTCGCGTGCGGTCGGCACGCCGGTGAGCGCACCGCCGAGCCGCGTCTCCGACAGCACGGCCAGCAGGCGCACTGCCGCGCCGCCCGCGATGGCCTGCAGCGCCTCGGCCGCATCGCCCGGGAACACGTCGACGTGCTTGCCCTGCAGCGCGCCCAGCGCATCGCCGCCGCCTTCGAAGGAGACGAAGCGCATGGCCTTGTGGTCGCGGCCCGCGGCGCGCACCAGCAGCGCCGCCTTCACCCAGTCCTGGCTGCCGACGGTGCCGCCCGCGCCGAAGGCCATGCGCGAGGGGTCTTGCCGCAGAGCGGCGACCAGATCTTGCAGGCGCTTGTAGGGTGAGTCGCGGTGCACGGCGATCACGCCGTAGTCGGTGCCCAGCGTGGCGATCCAGCGCACGGCCGAAGGGGGATGCGGGCCGAAGCGGCCCTGTGCAAGGTTGAGCAGCGAGCCGCTGGAGAACGCGACCAGCGTGCCCGGCCCGCCGAGCTGGCCGGTGGCAATGCGGTCGAAGGCGACCGCGCCGATGCCGCCCGGCAGGTAGCGCTGGGCCAGTGGCGGGCGCGAAGGGCGCACCGCCTGCAGCGCATCGCGCGCGAGGGTGCAGGTAAGTTCGAAGCCGCCGCCGGCCTTGGCGGGGATCACGCAGTCGGCCGCGGCCAATGACGGATCGCCGGATTGCGCAGCGGCCCGACGGGCGATGCCGGGGATCAGCAGCGCGGACAACGCGCGCAGCGCATGGCGGCGGTTGGAGAAGGGCATCTGCATGGGAGTGCGGGTCGCTAGCTGGCCGCCGGCCGCGGCCACCAGATGATCGCATGCAGCCCCGTGCCGGCCTCGCGTGCCTCGAGCCGCAGCTCGCCGCGGTGGCGCTGCGCGATCGAACGTGCAATGGCCAGCCCGAGGCCGAAGCCGCCCTTGCCCGCACGCGCGCCGCGGCGAAAGCGCTGGCCCAGCGCGGCACGCTCCTCGTCGCCCAGGCCGGGGCCGTCGTCTTCGACGTTGAGACTCCAGCCTGCGGCATCGCCCGCTGCGAAGAGGGTGATGGTTCCTTCGGTTGGCGTGTAGGTGATGGCGTTCGCCACGAGGTTGCTCAAGGCCTCGCGCAACAGGCCCCGGTCCGCCACCGCAAAGAACTCCGGCGACGGCGCATGAATGCCCAGGTCGATGCGCTTGGCGCGTGCCAGCGGCAGCAGGTCGACGGCCACTTCGCGCAACAGCGCCGCAAGGTCGAACTCGGCGGGTTCCACCGCCACCGTGTCGCTGCGGCCGAGCGCAAGCAGTTGCTGAGCACTGCGCGTCGCGCGGCCGATCTCGGTGCCGAGCGCATCGAGCGCGGCCCGCACCTGCGCCGGGTCTTCTTCGCGCCTGGCGTAGTCGGCTTGCATCTGCAGCGTGGTCAGGTGCGTGCGCAACTGGTGCGAGGCATCGTCGAGAAACTGGCGCTGCTGCGTCACGAGCTCCTGCGTGCGCGACATCTGCTGGTTGACCGCCTGCACCAGCGGGCGCACTTCAGCGGGCAGGTCGGTTTCGGCGATGCGCGTCAGGTCGTCGGGCGTGCGGGCCTGCACCTCGCGCGCGAGCCGCGACAGCGGCCGCAGTGCCGCCGCGAGTGCAAAGGCGGTGCCGCACAGCAGCATTACCAGCACCAGCCCATCGCGCAACGCGGCGCTGCGCACGAAGCGCGTGCTGAATTCCTGCCGCGAACGCGTGCTCTCGCCCACCTGGATCAGTACGCTGCGGCCGGTGCTGCCGGCGGGGGCGCGGTCGAGGTTGCGCCGGTAGGCGGCGAGCCGCACGGCCTCGCCGAAGTAGGTCGCGTCGTAGAAGGCCGGCACGCCCATCGTCAGTTCGGTGGGCGGCGCGGGCAGGTCGGCGCTGCCGAGCTCGACCAGCCCGTCGGAAGTCGCCACGCGAAAGAACACCTGGCCGCTGGCCGTCAGCTCGAAGAACTCGAGCATCGTGTAGGGCAGTTCGACCGAGAGGCCACCCGAGGCGGTGGAGATATTGGCATCGATGGACTTCAAGGCGCCCAGCAGCGAGCGGTCGTAGGCTGCGTTGGCGGCGGCGAGCGCGTCGTGCCGCGTCATCCACAACTCAAGGCCCGTGACCACCAGCAGGGCAGGGAACAGCAGCAGCGCAAGCCGCTGCCACAGGCTCGCGCGCCGCAAGCGGTTGGCGATGCCCAGCGTCATGCGCATGTCACGCGCACTCAGTCCGCTTCCAGCACATAGCCGAGCCCGCGCAGCGTGACGATGCGCACGCCGGTGCCGTCGAGCCGTTTGCGCAGCCGGTAGACGAGCACCTCGACCGCTTCGGGGTGTACCTCTTCGTCGTCGGAAAACACCCGTTCGAGAATCTGCTGCTTCGACAACGGTTCGCCGCTGCGCTGTACCAGCACGCGCAACACCGCATGCTCGCGTGGCGAGAGCGCCAGCGCTTCGCCGTTCAGCACGAACTGCCGGCGTGCGCCGTCGTACACCAGCGGGCCGCAGGCCAGGCGCGGATGCTCGACGCCGCGCGCGCGGCGTACCAGCGCATGCAAGCGCGCTTCGAGCTCGGCCAGCGCGAAGGGCTTGGCGAGGAAGTCGTCGGCACCCTCATTGAGCGAGGCCACGCGCTCGCTCAGCGAATCGCGCGCCGTGAGGATCAGCGCCGGCAGCCGCTGGTCGCGTTCGCGCAGGCGCTGCAGCACCGTGTGGCCGTCCATGCCGGGCAGGCCCAGGTCGAGCACCAGCGCATCGTGGTCGCGCTGCTGCAGCGCGCGGTCGGCAAGCCGGCCGTCGTCCACCCATTCGACCTGGATGCCCGCATGTTCCAGCGCCTTGCAGAGCCAGGTGCCCAGGGTGTGTTCGTCTTCAGCCAGCAGGATGCGCATGGCGCGATGCTAGGGCCTGCGAGGCTCAGTCCGGCTTGATGTTTGCCCTTGCGATCACCTTCTGCCAGCGCGCCTGCTCGGCCGCGATGAATTGCGCGAACTGCTCTGGCGTGCCGCCGATGGCTTCCGCCGCGTCGGCGGTCAGCCGCTGCATCGAGTCGGGCGACTTCACCGCTTTCATCGTTTCGGTCGAAAGCTTTGCCAGTTGCGCGGGCTCGATGTTGGCCGGCGCGAGCATGCCGTACCACTGCGTCATCTCGAAGCCGGGGAAGCCTTGCTCCGCGACGGTCGGCACGTCGGGCAACTGTGCGAGGCGTTTGGCCGAGCCGGTCGCGATGCAGCGCACCTTGCCGGTCTTGATGAAGGGAAGGATCGCCGCGGCGCCGATGGCCGAAGCGTCGAGCCGGCCCGAGAGCAGGTCGGTCACCATGGGGCCCGTGCCGCGGTAGGGCACGTGCAGCATGAAGACGTTGGCGGTCATCTTCAGGTACTCGAAGGCCAGGTGGCCCGCGCTGCCGTTGCCCGCGGAGCCGTAGCTCAGCTTGCCGGGCTTCGACTTGGCGTAGGCGATGAACTCCTTCAGGTTCTGCGCCGGCACATCCGGGTGCACCACGTAGAGGCTCGGCACCTTGGCCAGCAGGCTCACGGGCTTGAAGTCCTTGTTGGGGTCGTAGGGCAGCTTGGCGAAGATGTACGGGTTGACCGCCAGCGTGCCGATGTGGCCGAGGATCAGCGTGTGCTGGTCGGTGCTGCGTGCCACTTCGCTCATGGCGATGTTGCCGGCCGCGCCCGGCTTGTTGTCGACGAAGACGCTCTGGCCCAGCGTGCGCGAGAGTTCGGCGGCTGTGGAGCGCGCCACGATTTCGGAACTGCCGCCCGGCGCGAAGGGCACGACGAAGCGCACCGACTTGCTGGGCCAGCCGGCCTGGGCCGAGGCCATCGAAGGCAGCAGGCCGCCAAGGGCCAGCGCGCCGCCGCCCTGCAGCCATTGACGGCGCGTGGACTGTTGATCGTTCAGGAAGTAGTTGTCGGACATGAATTTGTCTCCATCGCTTTTGTGAGCGTGCATCCTGCCCGAGGGATGCTGTCGGAAAGCTGTCAGTTCAAATCAGGTTGCGCATGGCCTGCGCCGTTTCGCGCAACACCGGCAGCACGCGTGCCACCGCGTCCTCGGAGCTTTCGTGGCCCATGGGCATCGTGATGTTGAGTGCGCCCACCAGCATGCCGTGCCGGTCGCGCAGCGGCACGGCAATGCCGCGCGAGTTGAGGTCGAGCTGCTGCTCCGACAGCGCCCAGCCCTGTGCGCGGATGCGCGCCAGTTCGAGCTTCATGCGCTCCTTGCTCGCGATGGTGTGCGAGGTGAACACCTGCAGTTCGCGCGTGGCGAGCCATTCAGCCAGCTCGGCGTCGCCGCGCAGCGCCAGCATCAGCATGCCCGCCGCCGTAACCTGCGCCGGCACGCGCGCGCCGAGCACATAGCCGGTGCTCATGCTGCGGTTGGGGCCGTTGCGCGCGATGTAGACCACCTCGTCGCCGTCCATCACGCTCAGGTAGGCGATCTCGTTGGTGCCGGCGGCCACGCGCTGCAGAAACGGCTGGACGATGCGCGGCAACCGCGCCGAATCGAGGTATGACTGGCCCAGCCGCAGCACGCGCGGCGTGAGCCAGAACAGCTTGCCGTCGCTAGCCACATAACCCATGTGCTGCAGCGTCAGCAGGTAGCGGCGCGCGGCCGTGCGGGTCATGCCGGTGCGTTCCCCGGCCTGGCTGGCGGTCAGGCGCGGGTGGGCGTCGTCGAAGGCTTCGATGATGCTCACGCCGCGCTCCAGGCCCGCGATCCAGTCGCGCTTGTCCAGCCCGGGCGGCGCGGGAGAAAGATCGGCGGAATCGGTGCTCATGCCCCGGAGTTTGCCGTGCGGCGGGCGCCATCACGGACCGCGCTCATCAGGATTTACCCTGTTTTTGTGCGATGAACGAACGTTTAAAGTCGATAGTCGTTCATTTTGGGCATCGAGAGGAGTCGGGTTCGGGGGCAAGGTGGATAAAGTTCGCCCTGGCAGTGGCTTTGGAGCGATTGCCGCACAAAGAGGCAAGACATGACCACCTCCATCACTGGCAGCACCCTGGCGTACCTGATCCCCGGCGACCCCGTGCGCAACGTGCGCCTGCCGAGGATGTTCAACGCCGTGTTCGAGCGTTTCGGCATCGACGCGGTACTGGTGCCCATGCAGGTGCCGTTGCGCGACTTCGCGGTGTTCCTCAAGTCGGCCTTCCTGGCGCGCAACGTGCGCGGCATGGTGATTGCGCCGCCGCACAAGCCGCTGGCGGTCGACCTGCTCGACGGCTGCGGCCTGTTCGGCCGGGTGGCTGGCTCGGTCAATGTGGTGCGCCGCATCGAGAACAACGAACTGGAAGGCGACCTGTTCGATGGTGAAGGCCTGCTGGGTGCGCTGGATCACTTCAATATTCCGTTCCGCGGCAAGCGGGTGCTGATTCTCGGCGCGGGCGTGAGCGCGGCGGCCATCGGCGTTGCGCTGGCCGAAGGCGGCACGGTCGACGGTGCGGAGCACATTGCCCTCTACGACACCTCGGCCGGCAAGGCGGCCGGCGTGGCGGCCAAGCTCGACGCGTTCTTCGATGCCAACGTGGTGGCAGTCGACAGCAATGCGCCCGAGGGCTACGACCTGGTCATCAATGCCACGTCGCTGGGCCTGGACGAGGCCGACGCGCTGCCGGTGGACGTTGCGCGCATGGAGCGCCATGCGGCGCTGTTCGACATTCTGCTGCGCAACCAGCCGACGCCGCTGGTGCGCGCCGCGCGTGCCCGCGGCCTCAACGCGCAGGCCGGCTTCGAGATGCTGATCCAGCAGATGCCGCATTACTTCGCGTACTTCGGCCATGCCGATGCGGCGCAGGGCCTGCGCAAGGACGCGAATTTTCTGCGCGAGATCATCTATCCGCCCGCGATGCATGCAGAGATTGCCGCGCCCCTGCGCTATCGCTCCGACACCGTCGCCTGAAAGGCGCTTGCGGAACAGCGCCGAACAGAACAATTTCAGCAAGAGGCAAAAGAACAATGACAAGAATCTTCTCGTGGTACTGCCGCGGGCTCGAAGGGCTCATGGCGCTGATGCTGGCCATCATGGTGCTCATGGTGTTCGGCAACGTGGTGCTGCGCTACGGCTTCAACTCGGGCATTACCGTGTCGGAAGAGGTGTCGCGCTGGCTCTTCGTCTGGATGACCTTTCTCGGTGCGATCGTCGCGGTGCGCGAGCACGGCCACCTGGGCACCGACATGCTGATCTCGAAGCTACCCACCTGGGGCAAGAAGCTGTGCCTGTACCTGTCGCACGGATTGATGCTGTTTGCCTCGTACCTGCTGCTCACGGGCAGCTGGCAGCAGACGCTGATCAACTGGGACGTGAGCGCGCCCACCACCGGCGCCTCCGTCGGCATCTTCTATTTCGTCGGCGTGGTGTTCGGTGTCTCGGCCATCGTGTTTCTGCTGTACGACCTCTGGCTTGCACTGAGCGGGAAGCTCAGCGACGCCGAACTGGTCATGGTGCACGAGTCGGAAGAGCAGGGCGACATCGACCGCATCAACGCCGAACTCGCGCGCCGCGACGCCGAAGAGGCCTCCGCCCGCCAGCGCGGCGGCAACAACGCACGAGGCAACTGACATGACGATTGCCATCTTCCTCGGTGCCCTGCTGGGTGCCATGGCCATCGGCGTGCCGATCGCCTATTCGCTGCTGCTGTGCGGCGTGGCGCTGATGTGGCACCTCGACCTGTTCGATGCGCAGATCCTGGCGCAGAACGTGATCAACGGCGCCGACAGCTTTCCGCTTTTGGCCGTGCCCTTCTTCATGCTGGCCGGCGAGGCCATGAACCAAGGCGGCCTGTCGCGGCGCATCGTGAACCTCGCGCTGGCAGTGGTGGGCCACGTGCGCGGCGGGCTCGGCTACGTTGCGATCGTGGCGGCCTGCATCCTGTCGGCCCTGTCGGGCTCCGCCGTGGCCGATGCGGCCGCGCTGTCGGCGCTGCTGATCCCGATGATGGTGGCCGCCGGGCACGACAAGGCGCGTTCGGGCGGCCTGATTGCGGCCTCCGGCGTGATCGGCCCGATCATCCCGCCCTCGATCGGGTTCGTCATCTTCGGTGTGGCCGCCAACGTGTCGATCTCCAAGCTGTTTCTTGCGGGCATCTTCCCGGGCATTTTGATCGGCGCCTCGCTGTGGTTCACGTGGTGGTGGCTGGTGCGCAAGGAAAAGGTGCTGCCCCCGCCGCGCAAGTCCAAAGGCGAGATGCTCACCGCGCTGCGCGAAGCGACCTGGGCGCTGCTGCTGCCGCTGATCATCCTCGTAGGCTTGCGCTTCGGCATCTTCACGCCCACCGAGGCGGCCGTGGTGGCCGCGGTCTACGCGATCTTCGTGGCCACGGTGGTCTACCGCGAGCTCAAGCCCTCGCAGTTCTACGCCATGTTCGTGTCGGCCGCCAAGACCAGTGCGATCGTGATGTTCCTGGTTGCGGCGGCCATGGTCTCGGCCTGGCTCATCACCGTGGCCGACCTGCCCGCCAAGTTGGTCGCGCTGCTCGAACCGCTCATCGCGAGCCCGATGCTGCTGATGATCGTGATCATGGTGCTGGTGATGGCGGTGGGCACCGCGATGGACATGACGCCCACCATCCTGATCCTCACGCCGGTGCTGATGCCGGTCATCAAGGCCGCGGGCATCGATCCGATCTACTTCGGCGTGCTTTTCATCATCAACAACTCGATAGGCCTCATCACGCCGCCGGTGGGCACGGTGCTCAACGTGGTGGCCGGCGTGGGGCGCATGAAGATGGATGAGCTCACGCGCGGCGTGTGGCCCTTTGCGCTCGCGGAGTTCGGAATGATGTTCCTGATGGTCATGTTCCCGCAGCTCGTCATCTGGCCGGCCCGGCTGCTGAGCGGCTGACCTTCCTTCCCGCTATTCGCTTTCTTATTTCAACCCCGAGGAGACTTTCACCATGAACAAATTTTTCAGCAAGACGCTGGTCGCCCTGGTCGCGGTCGCTGCCATGGGCGGCGCCGCCGCCCAGGTGAAGGAACGCACGCTCAAGTTCGCGTTCCAGAACCAGACCGGCCATCCGCAGGCCCAAGGTGCGCAGAAATTCGCAGACCTCGTCGCCGAGAAGTCGGGCAAGAAGATCACCGTCAAGCTGTTCCCGGGCGGAACGCTCGGCGGCGACCTGCAGACGGTTTCGGCAATGCAGGGCGGCACCATCGAGATGACGGTGCTCAACGCCGGCATCCTGACCGCGCAGGTCAAGGAGTTTGCCGCCTACGACTTCCCCTTCTTGTTCAACAACGCGCAGGAAGCCGACGCCGTGACCGACGGCCCCTTCGGCCAGAAGCTGCTCGCCAAGCTGGACGAGAAGAGCCTGCACGGCCTCGGCTACTGGGACCTGGGCTTTCGCAACCTGACCAACAGCAAGCGCCCGATCGCCAAGGCGGACGACATCGCAGGCCTGAAGATCCGCGTGATCCAGTCGCCGATCTACATCGACCTGTTCACCACGCTGGGCGCCAACGCCACGCCGATGCCCTTCCCCGAGCTGTACTCGGCGCTGGACCAGAAGGCGGTCGACGGCCAGGAGAACCCCAACACCGTGATCGCATCCTCGAAGTTCGCCGAGGTGCAGAAGCACATCACGCAAACGCGCCATATCTTCAACCCGCAGGCGCTGCTCATCAGCAAGAAGGCCTGGGACAGCATGAGCGCCGAGGAGAAGAAGATCATCGGCGACGCCGCTGCCGAAGCCACCAAGTTCCAGCGCGAGGCGTCCCGCGCCGCGGCCGACACCGCGCTCGACACGCTCAAGAAGGCCGGCATGACCGTGACCGAACTTCCGCCCGCCGAAATGGCCAAATTGCGCGACAAGGTCAAGCCCGTGATCGACAAGTACACGGCCACCGTGGGCGAGGCAACCGTGAAGGAACTCATGGCCGAGATTGCAAAGGTCCGCAAGTAAGTTCAACGACAGGCGAATGAAGGACAGCATGATCACCGGCAAGACCACCCTCGTCGCGCACCTGGGCTTTCCCACCGAGAGCTTCAAGGCGCCGATGATCTACAACCCCTGGTTCGAAAAGCAGGGCATCGATGCGGTCGTGGTGCCGATGGGCGTGAAGCCCGAGGACTACCCCGCGGCGTTTGCCGCGCTGTTCCGGCTCACCAACATCCGGGGGGCGCTGGTGACCATGCCGCACAAGATCACGACCATGGCCTTGGTCGACGAGGTCACGCCGACCGCGAAAATCGCCGGGGCCTGCAACGCGGTGCTCAAGCGCGCCGACGGCACGCTGGTGGGCGACCAGTTCGATGGCGCGGGTTTTGTGCGCGGCGTTCTGCGCAAGGGCTGTGCGCTCGAGGGCGCGCGCGTGCTGGTCTCGGGAAGCGGCGGTGTCGGCTCGGCCATTGCGGCATCGCTGGCTGCCGCCGGTGTTGCGCAAATTGCGCTCTTCGATGCCCACGCGCCGTCGGCCGATGCGCTTGCGGGACGGCTGCGCGCGCACTATCCGGCGCTGGACGTGTCCACGGGCTCGAACGATCCGGCCGGCTTCGACCTGATCGTCAATGCCACGCCGCTGGGCATGAAGGAAGACGATCCGATTCCTTTCGACGTGGCCCGCATTGCACCCTCGACTTTCGTCGGCGAGGTGGTCATGAAGTCCGAATACACGCCGTTGCTGCGCGCCGCACTGGACAAGGGCTGCGCGGTGCAGGTCGGCACCGACATGCTGTTCGAAATGATTCCCGCATATCTCGAGTTCTTCGGCTTCGGCACGGCCACGGCCGACGAGCTGCGCGCCGAGGCGAAGATCAGCTACTGAGAGTTGCAACCAACGCAAACGCCTACGGGCCACGGGCGGGGTGCAAACGCGGTGTAATGCCGCTTCGCCCGCCCAATTTTTTTGACGCAAGAGGCGTTCACCATGAGTATTTTTGAAGGCTTTCTTTCCACCTCCGAGACGCTTTCAGCCTTCAGCGATCGCAATTTTGTCGACGCCATGCTTCGCTTCGAAGCGGCGCTGACCCGCGCGCAGGCTGCCGTTGGGCTGGTGCCCGAATCGGCTGCGCATTCGATCGTCGGCAGCTGCAAGGTCGAGCTGTTCGATGTGGCGAAGATCGTGCGCGACAGCGGCCGCGCGGGCAGCGTCGCAATTCCGCTGGTCAAGGCGCTGAAAGAGGCCGTGGGCCTGTTCAACCCCGAGGCCGTGCCGTTCGTGCATTTCGGCAGCACCAGCCAGGACGTGATCGATACGGCCATGGCCCTGGTCACGCGCGAGGGCATTGCGCTCATCGAAACCGATGTCGACCGTGCCATCGAGGCGCTGCTGCAGCACGCCACGCAGCATGCGGGCACCCCGATTCTCGCGCGCACGCTGATGCAGCCGGCCTCGGTCACGAGCTTCGGCCTCAAGTGTGCGGGCTGGGCCGCGCCGCTGGTTCGCAGCCGCACGCGGCTGCGAACGGCCGCGCGCAATGCCTTGGCCGTGCAGCTCGGCGGGGCCGTAGGCACGCTTTCGCAAATGAAAGGGCAGGGCCCGGCCGTGGTGCAGCGCGTGGCGGACGAGCTCGGCCTTGGCAATGCGGGCGCCACGTGGCACACGCAGCGCGACGAATGGATCGCGCTCGGCTGCGAACTGGGTCTGCTCACGGGCAGCCTCGGAAAGATTGCGCGCGACATTTCGCTCATGGGCCAGTACGAAGTCGGCGAGGTGGCTGAGCCCACCGAGCCGGGCCGCGGCGGCTCCTCGGCGATGCCGCACAAGCGCAACCCCGTGGCCTCGATGGTTGCACTGGCCGCTGCGCAGCGTGCCCCGCAGCGCGTGGCTGCGCTGCTGGCCGCCATGCCGCAGGAACACGAGCGCGCCCTCGGCGGCTGGCAAGCCGAGCTGGCCGAATGGCCGCAATTGCTGATGTCCGCGCATGGCAGCGCACGCGCGCTGGCCGGTGCGCTGCCGGGCCTGCAGATCGACGCGGCGCGCATGCGTGCCAACATCGACGCCCTGCGCTCGGAGCTGCCGCGCGAAGCGGCGGACGAATGGTTCAGCCCGGCCCTGGCCGGTCCTGCCGGCGAAACCGCGCTGCGCCAGGTGGCGGCCTTGCGCGACCAATTGACTGCGAAAGACACAACCCGATGACCGACCCAGCAAGCACACCTTCCGCCGGCGACTACGAAGCGGGCCTCGTCAATCGCCGGCGCGTGCTCGGCGATGCCTGGGTCGACAAGTCGCTGGCCAACCGCAACGAGTTCAACGCCGAGTTCCAGGAGCTGATCACGCGCCACGCGTGGAACGACATCTGGGGCCGCCCGGCGCTGGGCGACAAGACGCGCCGCTACATGGTGCTGTCGATGATGCTGGGCATTCACGCCTATGAAGAGTTCGCGATGCACGTGCGCGCCGCGCTCGACGGCCCGCCCGAGTCTCGCCTGACCCCCGAAGACATCAAGGAAGTCATCATGATGGCGGCCATCTATTGCGGCGTGCCCGTGGCCAACCACGCCTTCGGCATCGCAACCGGCATCCTGCGCGAGAAGGGCCTGCTGGCAGCAACCCCGCAGTGACCGGGCTGCGTGCTGCCGGCCATCGCGCTCCGCTGGCTGCCGCGTCTGCAACATCCGATAAAAAAGGAATCGACATGACCCGTTTGAACGTCGTTCGCGAAGGCAGCGGCCCCTTCGTCGTGCTGAGCCACGCGCTCGGCTGCGACCTGCACATGTGGGACGGCGTGGCCGAGCAGCTTGCGCGCGGCCACACCGTCATCCGCTATGACCACCGCAACCATGGCGGCTCGGAGCTGGTGCCGGGCACGCTGCGCGTCGAAATGCTGGCGCAGGATGTCGCCGAACTCATCCAGCGCGAGACGGGCGGAGAGCCGGTGCACTTCGTCGGCCTTTCGATGGGCGGCATGACCGCGCAGGCGCTGGCGGTCCGGCATCCGGAGTTGCTGCGCAGCGTGGTGATCGCGAATTCGTCGGCCCACTATCCCGACCAGTCGCCGTGGCGCGCGCGCGTCGAAACGGTGGCTGCCAAAGGCGTGGCGGCCATTGCGCCGGGTGCGGTGTCGCGCTGGCTCACGCACGGCTATGTCACCACGCAAGAGGGCAAGGCGGCGGCGCAGGCGCTGAACGACGTGCTGGTGCGCACCGACGCGCAGGGCTACATCGAAAGCTGCAATGCCGTGGCCGCCATCGATTTTCGCGAGAGCAACCGCCGCATCGCCGTGCCCACGCTGGTCATTGCGGGCCTGCAGGACGAAGCCACGCCGCTCGTCATGTCCGAGGCCATGGTGGCCGCCATTCCCGGCGCGCGCCTGGCCACCATCGATGCGGCGCACCTCAGCGCGGTGGAACGGCCGGTCGAGTTTGCCCAGTTGCTGATCGATTACTGGCGCAGTCTCTGAAAAAACCGCTTGCAGGCGGCAGGGCATGGCCTAGGTCTAACCCCTATTTCGTGCGAACACTGCACGTAGGCGTTCGATTATCGAACACTGAATGAGCGTGAAGCGTTGTGGTGAGCACCGGGTGTTTCTACAGTCACCCCATGCATCGCTCCATTGCCACCGTCTCTCTCAGCGGCACGCTTCACCAGAAGCTCGAAGCCGTTTCGGCCGCGGGGTTCGACGGCATCGAGCTGTTCGAAAGCGACTTCGTCAACTTCAAGGGCAGCGCCGGCGACCTCCGCCGCATTGCAGCCGACCTCGGCCTCTCGATCGACCTGTACCAGCCGTTCCGCGATTTCGAGGGCATGCCCGAGCCGCAGTTCCGTCGCAGCCTGGAGCGCGCCGAGCGCAAGTTCGACCTGATGGAGGCCATGGGCGCACCGATGATGCTGTGCTGCTCGAACACATCGCCGCTCGCCATCAATGACCCGGCGCTTGCCGCGGCCCAACTGCACGAGCTCGCGGAGCGTGCCGCCCGCCGCAACCTCCGCGTGGGCTTCGAGGCGCTGGCCTGGGGCCGCTTCACGTCGCTCTATGGCCAGGCCTGGAACATCGTGCGCGAGGCCGGGCATCCGAACCTGGGGCTGATTCTCGACAGCTTTCACACGCTGTCCCTGAAGGACGATCCCGCGGGCATCGCCGCCATTCCGGGCGACAAGATCTTTTTTCTGCAGATGGCCGATGCGCCGCTGCTTTCGATGGATGTGTTGCAGTGGGCGCGCCACCACCGCTCGTTCCCGGGGCAGGGGGACCTCGACGTGATCGGGTTCTTCGAGCAGGTGCTGCGCGCGGGCTACACGGGGCCGCTGTCGCTGGAAATTTTCAACGACATATTTCGCGAAACGCCGAACCGGCGCACTGCCGTGGACGCGATGCGCTCGCTGCTGTATCTCGAAAGCGAGGCGCAGCGGCGCCTGGCATCGGCCGCCGCGGTGCCTGCGCGGCCGCAATGCGTCGAGCTTTTCACTCCGCCGCCCGTGCCGGCGCTTTCGGGCCTGTCGTTCATCGAGTTCGCGGCCGACGAAAGCTCGGCGGCAACGCTCGGTACCTTGCTCGGGCAACTCGGTTTCCGCCGCGTCGGCCGGCACCGCTCCAAGGCCGTGGTGCTGTACCGGCAGGGCGAGATCAACCTGATCGTCAATGCGCAGCCGGGCTCGTTCGCGCGCAGCCGTTTCGAAGCGCACGGCACCTCGGTGTGCGCACTGGGCGTGCGCTGCGCCGCCCCTCTGGCAGCGGTTGAACGTGCGACCGCCATGCGTTCGCTACGCCACGACAGCCCGGTCGGCCCCAATGAATTGCGCGTGCCGGCCATCGTGGCGCCCGGCGGCAACCTGATCCACTTCGTGTCCGAGGCCCTGGGCACCAACGGACTGTACGAGGCCGACTTCATTCTCGAAGAAGACGCGGCAGCCGATGCCGGCGGTGTCGGCCTCACGCAGATCGACCACGTGGCGCTGGGCCTGGCGCTGGACCAGCTCGACACCTGGGTGCTGTTCACCCGCGCGGTGCTGGGGCTGGAGCCGGGCGAGAGCCTGGAGCTGGCCGATCCCTTCGGTTTGATTCGCAGCCGCGGCGTGGCCGACGCGGCGCGAAGCGTGCGGCTGGTGCTCAACGTGTCGCTGAGCCAGCGCACCCGCACCGCGCGCACGCTGAGCGTGACCGGCGGCGGCGCGGTGCACCACATCGCCTTGCGTTGCGCGGACATCTTCGAAAGCGTGGCGCGGCTGCGCGCCGCCGGCACGCGCTTCGTGCCCATTTCGGACAACTACTACGACGACCTGGCGACGCGCATCGACCTCGACCCGGCGCTTGTCGCACGCCTGCGCGCGGCGGGTGTGCTGTTCGACCGCTCGGCGGCGGGCGACTACCTGCACATCTACACCGAGAGCATCGAAGGCGGGCTCTTCTTCGAACTGGCACAGCGCACCGGGGCCTACGACGCCTACGGCGCCCTCAACGCACCCGCGCGCATGGCATCGCAGGCACAGGCATAGATTTTTTTCGTCAACCCGGAGACAAACCATGGCAACCATCACGGCCCACGAGCCGAAAGGCAAGCACCAGTCGAAGAAAGCCACCGCCAGCGGCTGGATCGGCTCGGCGCTGGAGTACTACGACTTCTTCATCTACGCTACCGCCGCGGCGCTGATCTTTCCGCAGATCTTCTTTCCCAAGGGCGACCCGCAGATCGCGATCATCGCGTCGCTCGCTACGTACGGCGTGGGCTACGTGGCACGGCCTATCGGCGCACTGCTGCTGGGCCACTGGGGTGACACGCACGGCCGCAAGACCGTGCTCATCCTCTGCATGTTCCTGATGGGCTTTTCGACCATCGCCGTCGGCCTGCTGCCGACGTATGACCAGGTCGGCCTTTGGGCACCCGCGATGCTGGTGGTGCTGCGGCTGATCCAGGGCTTTGCGGTGGCCGGCGAAATTTCCGGGGCGAGCTCGATGATCCTGGAACACGCGCCGTTCGGGCGCCGCGGCTTCTTCGCGAGCTTCACGCTGCAGGGCGTGCAGGCCGGCCAGATCATGGCGGCCGCCGTGTTCCTGCCGCTCGCGCACTACATGGACAAGGACGCCTTCAACTCCTGGGGCTGGCGCATTCCCTTCCTGCTGAGCTTCATCGTCATCGTGGCCGGCTACATCATCCGCAAGGAAGTGGACGAGACGCCCGCCTTCACCGAAGTGGAGAAGAGCGCAACGGTGCCCAAGGCGCCGGTCATCCAGGCCGTGACCGAAAGCTGGGGCGACATGCTGCGCGTGCTGCTGTGCTCGCTGATGAACGTGATTCCGGTGGTTGCCACCATCTTCGGCGCGGCTTATGCGGTGCAGCCGGGCTACGGCATCAACTTCGAGAAAGACATCTACCTCTGGATTCCGGTGATGGGCAACATCCTGGCCGTGATCGTGATCCCGTTCGTCGGCAACCTGTCGGACAAGGTCGGCCGCCGTCTGCCGATCGTCGTCGGCGCCCTTGGTTCGGGCCTCTTGTCGTTCGGCTACCTGTACGCCATCAGCATCCACAACGTGCCGCTGGCCATCGTGATGTCGCTGCTGATGTGGGGCGTGGTCTACCAGGGCTACAACGCCGTGTTCCCGAGCTTCTATCCGGAGATGTTCCCCACGCGCACCCGCGTCTCGGGCATGGCGATTTCGCAGAACATCGGCACCGCGATCACTGCGCTGCTGCCGGCGCTGTTCGTGGCGGTCGCGCCCCCCGGTGCTGCCAACATCCCGCTGATCGTCGGTGCCATCACGCTGGCGATCTGCGCCATTGCCGCGATCTCGGCCTGGAGCGCCCGCGAAACCTACCGCGTGCACATGAACGACCTGGGCAAGCCCGATGCGGTTCCGGTCGAGAAGACCGAGTACGACCGGCTGCGCGAACAGACGCTGGTGGATGCACGCATGGCCAAGGCCGCCGCCTGAAGACCTTGCGCGCACCAAGGGCGTCGGGCGCCATGAAGAATGGCGCCCATGACTTCCCATCTCAAGATCGATTTCGTTTCCGATGTCTCTTGCCCCTGGTGCGCCGTTGGCCTGGGTTCGCTCGAAGCGGCGCTCCGACGCGTGGCGCCCGACGTCACGGCGGAGCTGCATTTCCAGCCCTTCGAGCTGAATCCGCAGATGCCGCCCGAGGGACAAGACACCTTCGAGCACCTGAACCAGAAATACGGCTCCACGCGTGAACAGCAAGCGCAATCGCGCGAGATGATCCGCCAGCGCGGGGCCGAGGTGGGCTTCGAGTTCAGCCCCGAAGGCCGTCCGCGTGTCTACAACACCTTCAACGCGCACCGCTTGCTGCACTGGGCCGAACTCGAAAGCCCCGCCAAGCAGGCGGCGCTCAAGAAGCTGCTGCTGAAGGCCTACTTCACCGACAGGCAGAACCCGTCGGACCCCGAGGTGCTGGTTCGCGCGGCCGCCGAGGCCGGGCTCGATGCGGCACGGGCCCGCGAAATTTTGGCCAGCGACGAGTTCGCCAGGGAAACCCGCGAGCGCGAACGCATGTACACCGACGCCGGCATCCATTCGGTGCCCGCGATCATCATCAACGACCAGCACCTGATCTCCGGCGGCCAGCCGGTCGAGGTGTTCGAGCGAGCGTTGCGGCAGATTGCCGGTGCGCAGCCCAGCGCCGTGGCTACCGCGTGAATCGCTGACGCGTTTTCAGGCCCCATCCGGCAAGGTCACGCCGGTTGGCGCCCCTTGGGGCTCGTGGCAACGAGCTATCACCGTCATAGGCAAAGCGTTTGCCCTATTCGTTCGTGCGGATCCAGAATGTGACGCTCAACCAAAACTGGAGACCCCCATGACCCAGAATCCCGAAGCCAAGTGCCCCGTCCACCATGCGGTGGGCCGCGGCACCGTCAATCAACACTGGTGGCCCAACCAGCTGCGGGTCGACCTGCTTCACCAGCATTCTTCCAAGTCCGACCCGATGGGCAAGGACTTCAACTACGCCAAGGAGTTCAAGAGCCTCGACTACGAGGCGCTGAAGAACGACCTGCGTGCGCTGATGACGGACTCGCAGGACTGGTGGCCGGCGGACTTCGGCCACTACGGGCCTCTGTTCATCCGCATGGCCTGGCACAGCGCCGGCACCTACCGCACCGGCGACGGGCGGGGCGGCGGCGGCCGGGGCCAGCAACGCTTTGCGCCCCTCAACAGCTGGCCCGACAACGTCAACCTCGACAAGGCCCGGCGCCTGTTGTGGCCGGTCAAACAGAAGTACGGCCGCAAGATCTCGTGGGCCGACCTGATGATCCTGACGGGCAACGTGGCCCTCGAGTCCATGGGCTTCAAGACCTTCGGTTTCGCCGGCGGCCGACCGGACACGTGGGAACCCGATCAGGACGTCTACTGGGGCAACGAGACCACCTGGCTCGAAGACAAGCGGTACACCGGCGACCGCGAACTGGAGAACCCTCTTGCGGCCGTGCAGATGGGTCTGATCTACGTCAACCCCGAAGGCCCGAACGCCAACGGCGACCCGGTTTCGGCGGCGCGGGACATCCGCGAGACTTTCGCCCGCATGGCGATGAACGACGAGGAAACCGTTGCCCTGATCGCCGGCGGCCACACCTTCGGCAAGACCCACGGCGCCGGTCCGGCGGAGCTCGTCGGCTCGGCGCCTGAAGCGAATGATCTGGAAGAAATGGGCATGGGCTGGAAGAGCACCCATGCCAGCGGCATCGCCGGCGACGCCATCGGCAGCGGCCTGGAAGTCACCTGGACCCAGCAGCCGACGAAGTGGACCAACCTCTTTTTCGAGAACCTGTTCAAGTTCGAATGGGAGCCGGTCAAGAGCCCGGCCGGCGCTGGACAGTGGCAGGCCAAGGGCGCGTCGGCTGACATTCCGGATGCGCACGACAAATCGAAGACGCGCCTGCCGACCATGCTGACCACCGACCTCTCGCTGCGCTTCGACCCGGCCTACGAAAAGATCTCCCGCCGCTTCCTCGAGCACCCCGAGCAGTTCGCCGACGCCTTCTCGCGCGCCTGGTTCAAGCTGACGCATCGCGACATGGGTCCGCGCGCGCGCTACCTTGGCCCGGAAGTGCCGAAGGAAGAGCTGATCTGGCAGGACCCGATCCCGAAGGTCGACCATCCCCTCGTCGACGACAAGGACGCCGCGGCTCTCAAGGCCAAGGTCCTGGCCTCGGGCCTGTCGGTTACCGACCTGGTGCTGGCGGCCTGGGCGTCGGCCTCCACCTACCGCGGCTCCGACATGCGCGGCGGCGCCGACGGCGCCCGCATTCGCCTGGCGCCGCAGAAGGACTGGGAAGTCAACGAGCCGGCCAGGCTGGCCAAGGTGCTCCAGACGCTGGAAGGCATCCAGGGCGAGTTCAACAAGGCGCAATCGGGCGGCAAGAAGATCTCGATGGCCGACCTGATCGTGCTGGCCGGCTGCGCCGCCGTCGAGCAGGGCGCCAGGAACGCAGGTCACAGCGCGACGGTGCCCTTCACCCCCGGCCGCATGGATGCGTCGCAGGCGCAGACCGACGTGGAGGCCATGAAGGTGCTCGAGCCCGTGGCCGACGGCTTCCGCAACTACCTGAAGAAGGACTATGCGATTCCCGCCGACGCGCTGCTGATCGACAAGGCCCAACTGCTGACGCTGACAGCGCCCGAGATGACGGTGCTGCTGGGCGGCATGCGCGCGCTGGGCGCCAACGTCGGTGCCACCAAGCACGGCATCTTCAGCCAGAAGGAACACGCGCTGACCAACGAGTTCTTCGTGCGCCTGCTCGACCTGAACACGACCTGGAAGGCTGTGCCCGGCGAGAACAACCTGTACGAGGGAGTCGATCGCACGTCGGGCGAGCGCAAGGGCAGCGCGACGCGCGTGGACCTGGCCATCGGCTCCAATTCAGTGCTGCGCGCCCTGGCCGAGGTCTACGGCAGTTCGGACGCGCAAGAGAAGTTCGTGAAGGACTTCGTCGCTGTGTGGACCAAGGTGATGAACCTTGGGCGGTTCGACATCGCCTAGGCAATCTTCGCGGTTGCCGATTCATTCGATGTGGCTCTGATCGGTCGTCGCTGCGAGCAAGGGTTCGCAGCGACGCCATCGCATCCAACGCCGTGGTGCCGGCCTGAGTGTTCTTGTCCCGTTGTCCGCGCACGGCCTAACGCAATTGAGCGCCGCATACAGGCGCAGGAGACAACGATGACGGCCAGCTACGTGGATATACAAGGCGCCCAGGCGGATGTCGACCTCTGGGATGGATTGATCACGGATCAAAACGCCCTCATCGGCGTCATGATGCAGAGAATGTCCCTGGTCGGATGCACGGATGCCGCATGGCTCGACGAGCGAATCACCGAGGCGGAAAGTATCGAGAACCGCCTGGTCGTCGGGCTCGACCGCGCCCAGCGCCGGCTGCGGACATTGATCTAGAGTATCAAAGCTACCTGTCGCGGCTTGCAGTCGGAATACGCGAGACTCACTCTCCGTTCGCTAGAGACACCCCGTCTACCGGCTTGAGCATCCATTGCGCAACGTCCGCGCCCAACCCGTGAATCACTGCATCCATTGAGCTGCATTCGGTGGTCTCCGCCGTGATATCAGAGTATCGGGTGTTCATCTGGCGCAGGCCTTTGAATTGCGCAGTGGGCAGTCCCGGTCGTTCGAGCAGGGCATGAATGACCACGATCGTGGGACCGCCCGCGCTGACGGTCACGATGTCCATGATTTCGATCTTCAGCAAAAGGGCGGCTTCCCTGCCGGTACCCGACACGGGGCGCACCACTTCATACCGCGCCTTCAATTGATCTTGCACCGCCTGATGCAACGGCTCCGGCACGCCGCACGCGTCATCGGATTCAGACATCTGGCGGCCCCGGTAATTCCCGTACACGACTGGCGGCAGCATCACGGTGCTGTAAGCAGCAGGCGCGGGCGGCACTCGCTCAGGCGACTGGGGATTGTGTGAACCGCAAGCAGCCAGAGTGAAGCTCACCGCCATCGCGGTGCACGTATTGCGCACGGACTCTTTTCTTGTCATTGATCAGCAGGGGAGACGTGAAGAACTCGACCATGGGACGCGATTTGTTACATTAGTCTGCGGAGTTGGATGAATTTTGCAGGATCGACTTCCTACCGGGCGACCCACCCATTCAAGTAAAACCATAAGGAAATATAACATGCAGACCATTAATTATAAAATGGAATACTCGATTCTCGAGTACGTTTTCGGCCTTATCGGCCCAGCAATTATTATTGCCGCTATTTTTTATCCAATCGCCGATCTGAAAATTGGAACCTTGCGGCTTCACTTGCCGACGGGTGTGGCGAATGGCGCCCTCATGTTGCTTGGGGCTTATGTTACGTACCTTACGGTTGGAACACTTTTCAACAAGCGCGCTGCCAATAGTCAAGGCGCCAGCATTGTTCTTGACGAGAAAAGCATGTCCTTCACGACCGTTAAGAAATTCGCTGGCGTACTGACTACCGTGGGCTATGACGCAATCGATAAGGTCACTGTCACAGATATCCCGGAAACCTCGACATCGAGCGCAGAGAAAACAGTGGAAATCAGTGCGCCGTCCATGGCGTCTAAAAAATATGAGTTCGATGCCATTCACATGGCGAAAGATTCGGACTTCGAGGTTCTCGTGAATGCACTGAAGCATCGCGCCGTTAATGCCGCTTTCAAGCAAATATAATCCATGGGTTTTCTGAAGAAATTATTCCAGATAGTTTCTGGAAAAAAATACAAAAATTGCCCCGACGGGGCTGCGGTGGATCCGGTGGCGCAGCGAGCACTTCAAGCTGGGCTCATCAACTCCGAGCAGATCATGGCGTATTGCGACAGCTACACAACCGGGCTGTCTGATGATGCTCTCGCCGAGGGGCTTGGCTCACACTGGGATATCAACTCGCCTCAGGAGGCTTCTGAAACTCTGGAGTCACTCAGTCGCTACGGCCATCGCTTTTTTTACGACATTGTTTTTCGGGTTTACAGCGATGGTGCTTCAGGAGAGGGGCGCCAAGAGGTTCTCGATGCGTTGATAGCCAGTGGTCGATACGGCTCCCCGGAAACAGTGCGTAAGCAGATTGCCGCACAGGGGGAGAGCGAGGAAAAAGACCTCGTTTTCTCGGCTTTGGAGAAGGCTATGGAGATGCTGGAAAATCTGCGCTCCGTTTTTCGCCTTCTCGAAGACAAAGTGAATGGCTCGTATCTCCCCAAGGATTACAGTGCTGGAATACTTGCCTGGGATCTCGGTCGCCTCGTCACTGTTGCAAGAATGTCGCTGGACTGCAAATACATTGGGCAGGATGAATTCAACCGCATTCTTGCGCATGTTGATGGGGAATTGCGTTCGAATTTTTCGTCTTGGCCACAGTTCGCAAAGAGCTACATCATCGGCCGGGCCAGTTGGGCAGGTCAGAATATGATGCTAGGCGGAATTATCGGTATTGCTGAAGATCTTATGACTGACGAAAAGAGCCCTTGGGTGCTGTCTCCCTTGTGAGTTATTGGGCGGCCGCGGCGGTCATTACATTCACCAGACAACTTCAGTAAGGAGCGTTCATGCCTTTCGATGTTGACGAGCTCCAGACAATTCCGCTGCTCTTCTGAGTGCCTAAGACGACTGACCTTCCCGCGGTATTCCCGTGACAGTGACGGGCGAAGGTGAGCGTGTGGCCCGTTTGAAGATCGACGGCGAAATCCCGGTGTGCTCCTTGAAGAAGCGCGAGAAGTTTCCCGGGGCCGAGAAGCCCAGGTCGAGTGCGACATCGGTCAGCTTCCCGCCATCGCTGACCCTGCGCATCGCCTCCTCGACCCTCACCCCGCTCCAAAACACCTGCGGCGTCGTGTGCAACTGGTCGCGGAACAGCGCGAAGAAATGCGCGCGCGACAGGCCGACCCTGGCGGCGATTTCGTCGATCGTCGTTTTCTCGGAAACATGCGCACGCATGTGAGCGATGGCGGCACGCAGCCGGTGATCGAGCGTGACGCCGATGCCGCCGGCCACCGGCGCAGCGTCGCCGCCCGTCGCAGAGGCGGCAATGGCCGCCTCGAGCAACCGCTCGACCTCCTTGTCGACATGGTCGCGTTCCGCGCCAGCGGAGATCATCAGGTCCAGCACCCGCCAGCACGAACGCCGCAGCGCATCGCCGATGGGCACTCGCGGTGAGGGGAACCGGAAGCTTCGATCCTTCGCCTGGCCGAGTTCGTCAAGCCAATCCTTCTTGATCATGAAGACGATGAACAGGCTCGATCCATTGTCTTCCAGGCGAACCATGTCGTGCGCCTCGAAAGCGTTCACGCCAAGCGCTACGCTTTCGCTGTAGTCGACAACTTCCGTGCCGACGTGCGCGCGGGCCCGCGCGCCGCCCAGCCAGAGGGCGAGCTGTGTTTCGGAGTGGGCGTGCGCCACCAGGTTGGCGCCCGCCTCCAGGACGATCGCGGTGCCGAACGCGCCTTCGTGGAGTGCATAGGCTTCCTGCATCTGTCGCGCTTCATCAAGTTGGTTTCGGGCGATTGTTCTCCCGCGAGGACTCGGCCCGCGCAGCGCATCGGGTAAGTCCTTAGAAGCACACCAGACGATTCGATACGCCGCCGGATCGGCCGATAAGCGCTGCCGGCCAGCGGTTTCTAAAGTTGGCGCATCGCTAAAACACAGGAGCAACCCTTCATGCGAATCGCTACATACACGAGCGAAGGCCACCGCAAGGTGGGCCTCGTATCCGCCGACGGCAAGACCGTCACTCCGTTGCAGCTCACGCCAGAGCAGGCAGAAAGCGGCGTGCTGACGCTGATCGAATCCCTCGCCACGGGTAGGTCGCTTCCGGAGGCATCGGGGCCTGCAACCGACTTGTGCGAGGTCGTGCTCGACGCACCGCTGCCCAAGCCGCGGCGCAATCTCTGGTGCGTCGGCCGCAACTATCACGCGCACGCCAAGGAACTTTCGGCCTCGGTGTTCAAGGACAACGCCGCCAAGACCGACGAGTGGCCCATCGTCTTCACCAAGGTGCCCGAGTGCGTCGTGGGCCCGCACGACGACGTGCTGGTTCCCTCAGATGTGTCGATGCAGATCGACTACGAAGCTGAACTGGCCGTGGTTATCGGCAAGGGCGGCAAGAACATCACGCGCGCCGAGGCGATGTCGCATGTGTTCGGCTACACGGTCGTCAACGACGTGACGGCGCGCGACGTGCAGATGCGCCATGGGCAATGGGACCTGGGCAAGTCTTTCGACACCTTCTGCCCAATGGGCCCGTGGATCGTGACAGCCGACGAGTTCGACGGCACCAGGACGCGCGTGCGTTGCTGGGTCAACGGCGAACTGCGCCAGGACGGGCCGACCGAGAACATGATTTTCGACATTCCCACGCTCATCGAGACGATCTCGCGCGGCATCACGCTCTACCCCGGCGACGTCATCGCCACGGGCACGCCCGCCGGCGTGGGCATGGGTATGAACCCGCCGCGTTACCTGCGCGCCGGCGACGTGGTGCGTGTCGAGATCGACCGGCTCGGCGCCATCGAGAACAAGTTCGTCTGAAGGGCTGCGCATGACGACTCAAGTATTGAACGGCCTCGCCGTCGAGGTCGATGGCGACGACGACGGCGAGGCACTGTTGTGCATCCACGGGCTGGGCGGATCGTCGAACAACTGGACGCCTATCCTGCCGGCACTCGGCGGTTTTCGGCGCATCAGGCCCGACCTGCCGGGCAGCGCGAGGTCTCCGCTGCCGGCGGACGGCAGGGCCTTGTCCATCGACAGCTACGTGGATGCCATGCTGCGGCTGCTTTCGTCGCTCGACATCGCATCCGTGCATGTGACTGCGCATTCGATGGGAACCATCGTTGCACAGCACTTGGCGGTGCGCAGCCCCGGCACCGTAAAATCGTTGGCGCTGTTCGGTCCGCTGGCGGCGCCACCGGACGCGGCGCGCCCCAACATCGCGGCGCGTGCAAACGCCGCGCGCGGCGGCGCCGCTGCCATGCAAGAGATCGCCGATGCCATCGTGAAGGCCGCGACAAGCACGCAGACGAAGGAACAGCAGCCGGCAGTGCTCGCCCTCGTGCGCGAGAGCGTGATGCGCCAGTCGCCCGAGGGGTATGCACAAAGTTGCGCGGCGCTCGCCGATGCGCAGTCGGCTGCGCTCGAGCGTCTCAATATGCCGACGCTCCTGGTCACCGGCGACCAGGACGGCGTGGCCCCAGTGGCCAACGTCCAGGCCATGCAGGCACGCATTGCCGGCAGCCGCCTCGTCGTGCTCGATGGATGCGGCCACTGGACAACCTTCGAGCAACCGCAGCGCTGCATGCAGGCCCTCGAAGCCTTCTACGCGGCGCTTCGCTGAGACATCGCCCAGCCCGATTTCGACAACCCATTACCGGCACCACGCGCCGGAGGAGACAACGATGACCCGTATTGCATTCACCAACGTCCGCATCTTCGACGGCTCGGGCGAAGAGCCCTACGCCGGCGACCTTCTCGTCGAGGGAAAACGCATCGTCGAGGTGGCGCGCTTTCCACAGCGCGTGAGCACCGACGACGCGCGCGTGATCGATGGCAAGGGCCGCTTTCTCATGCCGGGCATGACCGAAGCCCACACGCATTTCTCGTGGAACGACCAGCCGTCGCTCGCGGCCATCCAGTTCATGCCGCCCGAGGAACACATGCTCTGGTGCGTGCGCGTTGCCAAGCGCTACCTCGACATGGGGTGGACATCGGCCATCGGCGCGGCCGCGGCCAAGCCGCGGCTGGACGTGGTGCTGCGCAATGCCATCGATGCGGGCGAGTTCCCCGGCCCGCGCTACCTGGCGGGCAGCCAGGAGATCACGACCATCGGCGCGCTGGGCGACAACACGCTGCCGCACATGAAGTTCGAGGAGCTGAGCTTCGGCAGCGTGTGCAGCGGGCCCGAAGAAATCCGCAGGTCGGCGCGCACCTTCATCAAGTACGGCGTCGACCACCTGAAGATCAACCTGTCGGGCGAGTACATCGCGGGCTTGCCGGCCGAGATGTCGCCCTTTGCTGAAGACGAAGTCGCCATGCTCGCCCAGGAGGCCAAGCGCTACGGCAAACGCATGGCCGCCCACGCGCGGTCGAGCGAATCGGTCAAGCAGTGCGTGCGCCACGGCATCGAGATGGTCTACCACGCCAGCTTTGCCGATGCGGAGGCGCTCGACATGCTGGAAGCGGCCAAGGACCGGCACTTTGTCGCGCCCGGCATCGGCTGGCTGATTCGCACGACCTACAACGCGGCCGAGTACGGCATCACCGAGGCCGTGGCGACGCAGATGGGCTACAAGCGCGAGCTGGAGATTGCGTCGGCCTCATTGCGCGAGATGCACAAGCGCGGCATTCGCATCCTGCCGGGTGGCGACTACGGCTTTGCATGGATGCCGCACGGCACCAATGCCAACGACCTTCAATACTTCGTCGACTACATCGGCATGACGCCGAAGGAGGCGTTGATGGCGGCGACACGCCTGGGCGGGCAGATCATGTTGCGACCCGACGAACTGGGCCAGTTGAAGGCGGGCTTTCTTGCCGACATCGTCCTCATCGACGGCGACCCGCTGCAAGACCTGTCGTTGCTGACGGACCCTGCCAAGGTGCAACTGGTCATGAAGGACGGCATGATCCACAAGGACTGCGCCACGCCTGTACCGTCGCATGCCGCGCTGCATCTGGAGGGCGGTGACACGCCGCTGCAGGAACAAGGCGTCAAGGAAGCCTTGGCAGAGATGCACTGACTTCGACTGGTCCGGCTGCTCGTTCACGGTCGCGGCGGGCGGCCGCTTTTACAGCGTAAGCGGTCGGTCGTTGGCTCTCTTTGTAATTCAGCACTGGGCCCGAAGCTCCGATTCATCGACCGGCTACAGTCGGCCGTGATCGGTCATTCATGTCGCTACGGCCTTATGTCTGTTTCAGGCGCAATGAACATCATTGCGCATGCGCGGCGGCCGATACCGCGGCACGCAGACCGAGCAGGTAGCTGTCGACGCCAAATCCGCAAATCTGTCCTTTCACGATCTCCGCGAATACCGAGTGGTGGCGGAATTCCTCGCGCGCATGGATGTTCGACATGTGCAGTTCGACGACCGGAACCGTAAGGATCGCCAGCGCGTCGCGGATGCCATAGCTGTAGTGCGTCCATGCGCCGGCGTTGATGAGCACCGCGTCCACGCCCTCGGCGAAGCCGCGGTGGATGCGTTCGCACATGGCGCCTTCGCTGTTGGTCTGGAAGCTCTCGACCTCGGCGCCGAGTTCCTTGCCCAATGCTTGCAATTGCGCGTCGATCTCGGCCAGCGTCGTCGTGCCGTATTGCTTCGGGTCGCGCTTGCCGAACATGTTGTGGTTGATGCCGTGCAGCATGAGGATTTTCATGGGGTTGTCTGCGTCTCGTTGCGTCAGACCAAAGGGATGGCCATGCGGTCGATGACGCCGCGCGTGTCCGGCCGCACGCCGCGCCACCACAAGAAGGCTTCCGCAGCCTGCTCCACGAGCATGCCGACGCCGTCGGCCAGCTTCGGCACGCCGGCGTGCTGCGCCAGGCGCAGGAAGGGCGTAAGCCCCTTGCCATAGGCGAGCTCATAGGCCAGCTTCGCACCCTGAAGCGTCTCGGCGGGCAGGGGCGGCAGTTCACCCTTGAGGCTGGCCGAGGTGCCGTTGATGACGATGTCGAATCGCTCTCCTGCCAGATCGTCGTAGCCGCAGCATTGCACGTGGCCGTGCCCGGCGAACTGCTTTGCAAGATCGGCGGCCTTTGTCTCTGTGCGGTTCGCCAATACGACGACGTTCGGTTGTTGCGCGAGAAAGGGCAGCAGTGCGCCACGCACCGCACCGCCAGCGCCGATCACCAGCATGCGCGCACCCTTGAGCGAGAAGCCCAGGTTGCGCTGGATGTCGTTGGTCAGGCCCACACCGTCGAAGTTGTCGGCAATGATGCGGTCATCCTCGAACTTGAGCGCATTGGTGGCGCCGGCGAGCTCGGCGCATTCGAGCCGTTCGGTGGCCAGCGCGTAGGCCTGCAGCTTGAAGGGGGCCGTGACGTTCATTCCTCGCCCGCCTGCCTTCCGAAATGCGTGCACGTCGTCAGCGAAGCGGTCGAGCGAGCCCTCGATCGCCCGGTAGTCGATGTCCTGGCCGGTCGCTTCGGCGAAGCTGCCGTGGATCATCGGCGACTTGGTGTGTCCTATCGGATTGCCGATCACGGCGTACTTGTCGGTCATTGCTGTCTCCTTACTTGCTGTAGAGCACGCCATCGGCCTGCATGTCGGCGATTTGCGTCGCGTCGAAACCGAGGCTGGCTGCAATTTCCGCGTTGTGCTCACCCAGTTCGGGCGCAACCTGCGTGATCGAGGTGTCGCAACCCGACATGCGGAAGGGGAGGTTCGGCAGGCGGATCTTTCCGAGCACCGGGTGGTCCTGCTCGACCACCATGCCGCGCGCACGAATCTGCGGATCAGCCAGCACTTCGTCAATGCGTTGAACCTTGGCCGCAGGCACGTCAATGCCGTCCAGCATCTTCAGCACCTGGGCGACCGGCTGCGCCGCAACCCACGGCTTCACCACTTCGAGGATCTCCGCGCGATGGGCATTGCGCCCGGCTGAAGCGTGCAGCCGCGTGTCGTTGCCGAAACCCGCAGGGCCACCATTCTTTTCGACCAACATGGCGAAGCGCTTCCACGCGTCGTCCACCTGTGCGGCGATCACGAGGTCACCATCCTGCGCGCGGAACACGCCGTAGAGCGTGGAATTGGGCATGTCGTGCCCGGTCTGCACCGGCACTTCCTGTCCGTTGGAAAGCGTGTAGCACTGCACCGCGTACTCGTGCATCGACACCAGCGTGTCGTACAGCGCCATGTCGATGTGCTGCCCGCGGCCGGACTTCACGCGCCCCAGCAGCGCGGCATTGATCGCGGCGACCGCATGGATGCCGGTGTACATGTCGCCAAGCGAGATGCGCAACAGCGGCGGCGCCTCGCCAGGGTTGCCGACCATCTGCATGATGCCGCTCTTGGCCTCGGCGATAAGGCCGAAGCCGGCCCGGTGCGAGTCGGGGCCGGTGTGGCCGTAGGCCGAGATCGAGCAGTACACGAGGCCGGGGTTGGTTTCTGCGAGTTCGGCATAGCCCAGGCCGAGCTTGTCGAGCGCACCGGGGCGGTAGTTCTCGACGAACACGTCGGCACTGTCGATCAGCTTCTTCATCAACGCGCGGCCGCGCGGATCTTTCGTGTTCACGCTGAGCCCTTTCTTGCCCATGTTCTGCTGCAGGAAGTAGCCGCTGTGGTCGCCGACGAACCAGGCATGCTGACGCCCGGCATCGCCCGTGCCGGGGCGCTCGACCTTGATGACTTCCGCGCCGAGCGCGGCGAGGCAGCGGCCGACATAGGGCCCGGCCAGGAAGTGGCTGTAGTCGATGACGCGAAAGCCGGCCAGCGGCAAAGCTTGTTGCGGCGATGCGCTCATGCCGGCTTCCTCGGAACCATCACGCGGTGCTCGCCCTTTTGCACGACTTCGTCGCGCTGGTTGATGAGTTCGGACGGCAGCACGAGGATGCCCCAGCCCGGCTTGCTCTTCGATTCACGTTTGCTGCCGACGTGGAATTTCACGCGCACCGTATCGCCAAGCTTGATGGGGCCGACAAAGCGCCATTCCCAGCCGAGGGACATGCCCGGCATGAAGCGCATGTCGCTCTTCGTCTTGAGCCCGTCGGCCACCGACAGGCCGAACAGGCCATGCGCCACGCGGGTGCCGAACGGCGTGGTGCGCGCATAGGCTTCGTCGGTGTGAACAGGAGTGTGGTCGCCGGTGAGGTCTGCATATGCCATCACGCGAGCCTCCGTCACTTCGTAGGGCGGGCTGATGCACTCGTGGCCGACGACGGCATCGTCCCAGTACTTGTCTTCAATGGTCAAGGCGGTCATGGTGTGTGTCTCTCTATTCATTGGGTGACGGTTCTTCAGGCGCGGGGATCGATGGCGAGCGCGCGCGCCACGGCGCCAGCACTGGCCTGGATGAATTCAACGGCCAGGCCGTCCGGCAGGCGCAGCCAGTTGCGGCCCTGCGGCATTTCGGTCACGCCGAAGGCCTGCGCGGCGGCGAGTGCGACTTCGAGGTCTTCGCACATCACGCCGAGATGGCCGAGGCGGCCTTCAGGCCCCGCGTAGTCCGGCTTGGCCATGAACTGCATGCCGCCGAGGGCCCAGTACTGCACCGGCTCTTCGAGCGTGCCCTGTACCTCGCGCATCGTCATGCCGCAGACGTCGTGGAAGAACTTGATGTGCCAGTGGATGTCCTTCACCCAGATGGCGACGTGTTCCACATAGGCGCGCGGCGTGCTCATTTCGCCTCCAGCCGGCGTTCGATGCCCTTGATGGCGGCAACCAGCGTCTGGTTCACCGGCGTCGGCACGTTGTGCTTGAGCCCGGCGCTCACCACCGAGCCGTTGATGAAGTCGATCTCGGTGATGGAGCCTTTCTCCAGGCTCTGCAGCATGGAGGTCTTGAACTCGTAAGGCAGGCCTTCAGCGGCCATCACCCATGCATCGCGCGGGGCCTTGATCGACAGCTTCACGCCCATCGCCTGTGCGACGGCCATCGCCTCGGTCACGGCCGCAATGGCCGTGGCCTCGATCTCGGGCACCGCGTAGAGGCTGCCGTACACCTGGCCTGTGATGCCGCTCAGTGCGCCGGTGGAGACGTTGATGAGCAGCTTGTCCCACATCACGCCCATGA
The DNA here is from genome assembly GCF_040544635.1 of Variovorax paradoxus. Classification (GTDB taxonomy): domain Bacteria; phylum Pseudomonadota; class Gammaproteobacteria; order Burkholderiales; family Burkholderiaceae_C; genus Variovorax; species Variovorax paradoxus_R. The sequence goes on along the minus strand of NZ_JBEPKJ010000017.1, from coordinate 58,969 downwards.
TGTTGTCGCTGACCTCGCAAGGCAGCCCGGCGCGCTCGAACTCGGCGGCGATGGCCCTGGCGCGTTCGCTCACGTTGCCGTCGAGCTCGCCGATCACCGTGCGCTTGCCACGCGTGCCGGCAATGATGTGGCCCGGGCCGAGCAGAACGCCGCCGACGTAGGTCTTGCCGGCCAGCACATGCGCGCGGCCGGCTACGTCGGCCAGGATCTCCTCGTGGCCCATGCCGTTCTGCAGCGACATCAGCGCGGTGTCGGGCCCGATGATCGACAACGCGCCTTCGATGGCGGAGCGCGTGTGGAAGGACTTGACCAGCACGATCACCAGGTCGGCTGGCGCCAGGCCCTCGACGCTCGTCGATGCGCGCACCTTGACGCGGCGTTCCGAGTCGCCGTCCTTCATGAGGAGGCCATCGCGATGGATGGCGTCGACGTGCGCCTGGAACGGATCGATGAGCGTGACGTCCGACCCGCCGGCCGCAAGCGTGCCGCCGATGGCACAGCCGAGGGCGCCGGCGCCGAGGAAGTAGATTTTCATGCCTGTCTCTCGAAGGATGTCTCGAAGGGGTTTTTCGAAGGAATGCCTTGAAGATAGGTTTCGATGAACATTTCGTCCATGACATGGAGCGAATGGTCTACATTCCGTTTTGAAATGAATGCAGACGACGACAACCTCGATGCGAGCGCGGGCTTGCTCAGCCTGAAGCTGCTGCGCCTGTTCGACCTGATCTACACCACGCAGAGCGTGACGCGCGCGGCCGACCAGCTCGGCCAAAGCCAGCCGACGGTGAGCAACTGGCTGGGCCGGCTGCGCAGGCATCTGGGCGACGAGCTGTTCGTGCGCACCGCGGCTGGCATGCAGCCGACGCCGCGCGCGGAAGAACTGATTGTTCCGGCGCGCGAGGCACTGGCGGCGCTGCGCCGTGTGGCCGCGCCACCGGAAGCGTTCGACCCGTCGAGCTCAAGGCGGCGCTTCCGTATCTGCATGACGGATGCCAGCCACATCACGCTGCTGCCGCAACTGCTCGCGCACATCCGCGCCGTGGGCCCCGGCATCCGACTGGAGGCTGCGCGCATCGATGAGGAAACCGGGCAGGCGCTGCAGTCCGGCCAGGCCGACCTTGCAATCGGACTGGTGCCATGGCTCGAGTCAGGCTTCTATCAACAGGTGCTGTATCCGCAAGACTGGGTGTGCCTGGTCAATGCCCGACACCCGCGGATCACCGCAAAAGGCATGGGCTTGCGCGATTTCAAGGCCGAAGCACACATCGGCATCGTCGGCGGTACGGGCGTTCAGCTGTTGGAGGCGGCGCTGTTGCGGCACTGCGTCGAACGGCACATCTTGCTGGAGTTGCCCGGCTTCCTGGGACTGGCCGCCATCGTGTCGACCACCGACCTCGTGGCCACGGTGCCCCGCCAGATCGGCGAGACACTGGCCCGCACCAACGGGCTCGCTGTCTTCGATTGCCCAGTGCCTGTGCCACCCTTCACCGTCAAGCAGCACTGGCATGCGCGCTACAACCAGGACCCGGCGAATCGCTGGTTGCGCGGCTTGTGCGAGCGGCTTTTTGCCAGGAAATCGAACGCGCGTAAGTAGAGGATCTGGTGGGCCCTTGTCGCCGCCTGCTCATTCCAGGTAGTCGATGAACTGCGGGATCACCTCGCGCAGGAAGCGGATTTCCTCTGTGGGAATGCTGCGCGACTCCAAGTCGAAATGGATGAAGGTGCCATAGGGCGTGCCGCATCCTCGCGTCAGCAGCCGGCCATAGTACGACTCGACCATGCCGGCATAAGGTCGGTTCGTCAGGCGCTGATCCTCGGAGGCATGGCTGGTCACGAACTCGCCGTGCTCGAGCGCGTACTGGCAGAAGCTCTTGCCCAGAGGCACCACCTTCAGCCAAGTGCGGTATTCAGAGTCGCGGTCGAAGGCATGCGCCGCACGCATCACCTCGCCGTTCAATTTGTAGATCGCCGTGAACCGATAGGACGTCCTGTCGTTGAGCAAGGCCAGCGCCGGAACGATCCCGCGGCTGGCAAGAAGGCTGCGAACGGCCGCAGCGGGCGCTGGCAAGTCGACGTCGAACATGAGTACTTTGGTTTGAGTGTGGGCGCGAATCTTACGTAATTCTTACCGTGTTCCGGAACTGGGTTTGACCCTCATCTTGTCAACGCAAACCCTTAGAGTGCCCCGCCGGGTCACCGCCGTAACGATCAGGGTTGGTCCTCGATGCATGCCGGCGCGCCTCGCAGCAAGGCCCGTCCGTCATCAGAACGACGGCACGGGGTTGCGCCCTTCGGTGCGCACGTAGGCGCCCTTGCGCCAGGCATAGACCAGCGTGCCGTCGAGGTCGATCACGCGGTGGTTCCTGGTGCCGGCCGTGCGCTGCCCCTTGAACGCGATGCGCATCTCGCCCGGTTCGTCGTCGGTGCCGAGCGCAAAGCTCGGCGTGCCGTCGACGTCGAAGCACGCACCGCGTGGCAGCTCATCCGGCTTCGCAGGCTCGAGCCCTTTCTGGCAGGACTCGCTGGTGCCTTCGTTGGTGGCCGACAGCGGGATACCCGTTACGAGGGCGCGCACCTTGCCTGTTTCGAGCCCATACACCGACAGCCACTGCCCGCAGTAGCCCTGCCAGCAACTGCCGTGGGTGATGGTCAGCGCAAAGCGCTGGGGCGCGATGCGCTCGACCTTGGTGGTGCCGAGGTTGCCCATGAAGCCGAGGTAGTCGACGGCGTCGGTGCGGCTCGCGAGTTTCCAGCCGTCCGCGCCCTGCTCGAAGAAGTAGGCGCCGAGCCATGCGCCGTTGACATGGCCGGTCATCGGCCGGCCCTGGTCGTCGAGCGGCACGGTCTCGGTCAGCATGACGGCATGCGTGCTGTCGAGCCGCACCACTTCGCGCGGCGACACCTGCGCTTTGTGCTCGGCTTCGCTGCCAGGCACTGTCTTGCCGCCGTTGCTTCTCTCGGGCAGCAGGACGATGTCGGGCTGTTGGGGGGCGGCGTTCGGGCCTTGGGAATCGGGGAACACCAGTGCCATGAGTTCCGCGCGCTTGAGCGTGGCCGATGCCGTGGGGCGCGGTGTCGGTGACGCGGGGGCAACGGCCACCGCGGTCGCTACGGCCACTGCCGCTTCGGACACCGGCGCGTCGGACGCTAGCGCGTCGGCGGTGGAGACGGGGGCTTCCTTCTGCGGACAGCCGCCGAGCAGCACGAGGCTCGCGGTGGCGATGGCGATGGCTGCAACAATGGCACGCAGCAGCGGCGGCTGCGGGAGGGCGGGCCGCGTCGGGTTCAGGATGGGCATGCGCGTGATTGTGCCGAGCCCGTGTGGCGATGACCCCGCCGCCGCCGCGACCTCGGTCTTGGCAGGAGAATGGCCGGTATCCGACGACACACGAACACGAACAAGGAGCGCATTCGAATGACCACACTGCAGCAGCTTCTCGGCACCGAGCTCCCGCTGATTCAGGCACCGATGGCCGGCATCCAGGGCAGCGCGATGGCCATCGCGGTCAGCAACGCAGGTGGCCTCGGCTCGTTGCCTTGCGCCATGCTGGCCCCCGATGCCATGCGCAGGGAGCTCGCGGCAATCCGCGCCGGAACGGACAAGCCCTTCAACGTCAATTTCTTCTGCCACACGCCGCCGGAGCCGAGTGCAGAACGCGAGGCCATATGGCGTGCCGCGCTGGCGCCGTACTACGCTGAATTCGGCATCGATGCGGCCAGCATTCCCACAGGTCCGGGGCGCAACCCCTTCAGCGCGGATGTCGCCAATCTGCTGGCCGAGTTCAAGCCGCCAGTGGTGAGCTTTCATTTCGGTCTGCCGTCCGAAGCGCTGCTGGCGCAGGTGCGCGGCTGGGGCGCCAAGGTGCTGGTGTCGGCCACCACGGTGGATGAGGCCTTGTGGCTCGAGGCGCATGGCGCCGATGCGGTCATTGCACAGGGGCTGGAGGCGGGTGGCCATCGCGGTCACTTTCTTTCGCTCGACCTGACGAAACAGCTTGGCACGTTCGTGCTGCTGCCGCAGCTGGTGCGTGCCGTGAAGGTGCCGGTGATCGCGGCCGGCGGCATTGCGGATGCAAGCGGCGTGGCCGCGGCCATGGCGCTGGGGGCTGCGGGCGTGCAGGTGGGCACCGCCTACATGCTGGCGCCGGAAGCCACGACAACCGCACTTCACCGCGCTGCGCTGAAGAGCGATGCCGCGCGCCATACCGCGTTGACCAACCTTTTCACCGGACGGCCCGCGCGCGGCATCGTGAACCGCGTGATGCGCGACCTGGGGCCCATCGGCGCAGTGGCGCCGGAGTTTCCGCTTGCCACTTCAGGCATTGCGCCGCTGCGCGCCAAGGCCGAGGCGCAGGGCAGCGGCGATTTTTCTCCGCTCTGGTCGGGGCAGAACGTAACAGGTTGCCGCGAACTCCCGGCCGCCGAAATCACGCGCGCACTGGCGCAAGGTTTTCATCCAGCAGCCTGAACCCCCGAACTCCGACCTGAACCATGCCGCAACTTCATTTGCCCTTCAAGTTTCTGGAACAGCCTTCGAACCCCAATGTGCGTGAGCCGTGGCTGCTGGTGCTGATGCATGGCGTCGGCAGCAACGAGCAAGATCTGTTCGGCCTCGCGCGCCTCATGCCGCCGCAGTTTCACGTGCTGAGCCTGCGCGCGCCCTATGTGCTGTCGCCGGATGCGTATGCGTGGTTCGAATTCCAGGTGCTGCCCGGCGGCGAGCGGCGCATCAACGAAGAGCAGGAGCGCGAAAGCCGCTTCCTGGTCGGCGAGATGATCTCCTCCGCAGCGCAGCAGCTCGGCGTGCCGCCGGAGCGCGTGGTGGTCGGCGGCTTCAGCCAGGGCGGCATCATGGCGCTGTCGCTGTTGCTGACGCAGCCCGGGAAAGTATGCGCCGCCATGGTGTGGCACAGCCGCCTGTTGCCGCAGGTGGCGCAGCACATTGCGCAGCCGGAGGCTTTCGAGGGCAAGGCGCTGTGGGTGAGCCATGGCAGCGCCGACAACGTGATTCCACCCAGCGCCGCGCAGGCCACCCGCGAGCTGGCGCGCGGCCTGCCGCTGGCGCTGTCGGGTGCCGATTTTCCGGGTGGGCACGAGATTCGCCCGGCCGAGCTGCAGGGCACTGTCGCGTGGCTGCAGGCGCTCAGCGCTGCGGCGGACGCGCCTTAGGGGCGGCAAGAAGCAGAACTTTCGCGCGGTCGGCGCGTCACAGGGCGTTACGGGATGAAGGAGGATGACACCGCGGCGGGCCGCCGAACTGGTGCACCATAGCCTCTCGTCTCCCATTGCAATTCTCCCATTGCAATCCTCGCAAAAGGAAACCGCAGACATGCCTGACAGCGACCCCTCCGACATCCGCGAAATGCGTGATCCGAACGATCCGCGCGACACCTCCGAGTTCAGGCCGCGCCGCGAAACATCGGCCGGCACCATCATCGTCATCGGCCTGCTGGCGCTTGCGGCCGCATTCCTGGGCTGGCGCTGGTACCAGCAGCAACAGCCTCAGCCGGTCGAACCGCCGGTGGCCGCAGCGCCCAACGACGGGCCTGCGCCCGCACCGGCGCCCACGCCTGTTCCCGAATCCCTGGAGCCGAAGAACCCCATCGATGCGATTGCGCTGCCCGACACGGGGCTGCCCACCGTCGCGGATTCCGATACGCGCGTGATGACTGCGCTCGTCGATCTGCTGGGCAGCAAGAACGTTGCGGAATTTCTGCAGTTCGAAGGCATCGTGCGCCGCTTCGTGGCCACGGTCGACAACCTCGCACGCGAGCAGACGCCCGCGAGCAAATGGCCGGTGCAGCCGACGAAGCAGCGCTTCATCACCGAAGGGAAGGGCGAGGCGCAGACCATTTCGGCCAACAATGCCGCGCGCTACCAGCCCATCGTTCTGCTTGCCGGGTCGATCGATCCGGCCAAGGCGGCCAAGACCTACGCCCGGCTCTATCCGCTCTTTCAGAATGCCTACGAAGAGCTCGGCTATCCCGGGCGCTATTTCAACGACCGACTCATCGCCGTGATCGATCATCTGCTGCAGGCGCCTGAACCCGCCGGCCCGGTGCAGGTTCGACTCGTCGAGGTGAAGGGCAACGTATCGTCGCAGCGGCCGTGGGTGCGCTACGAGTATGTCGACCCCAAGCTCGAATCGCTCTCGTCCGGCCAGAAGATCATGGTGCGTGTGGGGCCGGAGAACGAGCGCAAGCTGAAGGCCAGCCTGCGTGGCTTCCGGGAGCAGATCGCCACGGGCGAGATGACAAAAACGAAGCAGCGTTGACCCGGTGCGCCGTGTAGGCGCGGGCCGATTGCGCACGGCGCGCATGACGCAGATGATTCGTTCTCAAGATTGCGAGGACCACCGTATGAACCAGATGAGCGTCGACCTCTACCAGAGTGCCACCGATCCGGAGAAATTCCTGGCGCTTCCCGCGGGCGTCAATCCCGCCGAGCTCATGGGTCCGATGACCTTCGACCGGGACTACGCACAGGTCAAGCGGTACCGGGAGGCCTTCGAATTCGATCCGTCCGAAACCTACGCCGGGGTCAATGCCGCCAAGATCGCCGCGGACATTCTGACGGTGAAGTGGGCGATGTATCGGCGCGAGGGCTGACCGGCGCGACGGCACCGGGCCGTCGCGCTTGCGTCTTCAAGCCTCTTCGGTTTCCTGGTATTCGCCCACCGGCACGCAGCTGCAGAACAGGTTGCGGTCGCCATACACGTTGTCGACACGGCCGATGGGCGGCCAGTACTTGGCCAGCTTGAGTTCGGCCAGCGGAAACGCACCGAGTTCACGTGAATACGGATGCGGCCATTCCGTGCCGAGCAGGCTGGCCGCGGTGTGCGGCGCGTGCTTCAGCGGGTTGTCGTCCTTCGGCCAGACGCCTTCTTCGACACGGCGGATTTCGCCGCGAATCGCAATCATCGCGTCGATGAAGCGGTCGAGCTCGGCCAGCGGCTCGCTCTCGGTCGGCTCCACCATCAGCGTGCCCGGCACCGGGAAGCTCAGCGTGGGCGCATGAAAGCCGTAGTCGATCAGGCGCTTGGCCACGTCTTCTGCGGTGACGCCGCTGGTGTCCTTGAGCGGGCGCAGGTCCAGGATGCACTCGTGCGCGACGTGGCCGTTGGGGCTTGCGTACAGCGTGGGGTAGTGGTCCTTCAGGCGTGCGCTGATGTAGTTGGCGCTCAAGATAGCGATTTCGGTCGCGGCCTGCAGGCCCTTGGCGCCCATCATGCGGCAGTACATCCAGCTGATCGGCAGCACGGCCGCATTGCCCAGCGGCGCGGCCGAGACGGCGCCCACGCCGTTCGACGGCATGCCGGCCGTTGCATGGCCCGGCAGGTACGGCACCAGGTCTTCCACCACGCACACCGGGCCCACGCCCGGGCCGCCGCCGCCGTGCGGAATGCAGAAGGTCTTGTGCAGGTTCAGGTGGCTCACGTCGCCGCCGAACTCGCCCGGCGCGGCCACGCCCACCAGCGCGTTCATGTTGGCGCCATCGACATACACGCGGCCGCCGTGCTCATGCACGAGCTCGCAGAGTTCCTTCACGCGGGTTTCGAACACGCCGTGCGTGCTGGGGTAGGTGATCATCACCGCGGCCAGCTTGTCGCTGTGCTTCTCGCAGGCACGCTTCAGGTCGTCCATGTCGACGTTGCCCTGCGCGTCGCACGCCGTCACCACCACCTGCAGGCCCACCATCTGCGCGCTCGCGGGGTTGGTGCCGTGCGCCGACGAAGGAATGAGGCAGATGTTGCGGTGGCCCTGGCCCTTGGCTTCGTGGAAGGACTTGATGGCCAGCAGGCCCGCGTACTCACCCTGCGAACCCGCGTTGGGCTGCAGGCTGATGCCCGCGTAGCCAGTGGCTTCGCACAGCCAGGCGCGCAGCTGCGCATCGAGCTGGGCGTAGCCCACCAGCTGCTCGGCCGGTGCAAAGGGGTGGATGTTCGCGAACTCGGGCCAGGTGATCGGGATCATCTCGCTGGTCGCGTTGAGCTTCATCGTGCAGCTGCCCAGCGGAATCATGCTGCGGTCGAGGGCCAGGTCCTTGTCCGACAGGCTGCGGATATAGCGCAGCATTGCGGTTTCGCTCTTGTGCGTGTTGAACACCGGGTGCGTGAGAAAGGCGCTGGTGCGGCGCAGGTCTTCGGGCAGGCGCGGTGCGGTGTTCGCCAGGTCGTCGAAGTGCGGCATCGGCGTGCCCGCGGGCACGAACAGGGCCCACAGCGTTTCGATGTCGGCGCGTGTGGTGGTTTCGTCGAGCGAAATGCCCAGGTGCTGCTGCAGCCGCTGGCGCAGGTTGACGCCTGCGGCCTGTGCACGCTCGATGATCTTCGGCGTGTCGTCGCCGGTGCGAATCGTCAGCGAATCGAAAGCCGTGGCGTTGACCGGCTCGCGGCCCATTTGTGCCAGGCCTTGCGCGAGGATGGCCGTGAGCGCTGCCACGCGCTGTGCGATGCGCGTCAGCCCGTCGGGCCCGTGATACACGGCATACATGCTGGCCACCACGGCGGGCAACACCTGCGCGGTACAGATGTTCGACGTGGCCTTCTCGCGGCGGATGTGCTGCTCGCGCGTCTGCAGCGCGAGGCGGTAGGCGGGCTGGCCGTGCGTGTCGACGCTCACGCCGACCAGCCGGCCCGGCAGCGAGCGCTTGAACTCGTCGCGGCAAGCCAGGTAGGCCGCGTGCGGGCCGCCGTTGCACAGCGGCATGCCGAAGCGCTGCGTGGTGCCGCAGACGATGTCGGCGTCCCATTCGCCCGGAGGCGCGAGCAGGGTGAGCGCCAGCAGGTCGGCGGCCACGCAAAAGGCGGCGTCGCACTGGTGCGCATGGCCCGCGAGCGGGCGCAGGTCGTGCACGTGGCCGGTGGTGGCGGGGTACTGCGCGAGCACGCCGAAGAATTCGCCGCTCACCATCAGGTGCGGCAGCGTCTCGGAAACGGTGCTCACCTTCACCTCGATGCCCAGCGGCGCCGCGCGCGTCTTGATGACCTCGATGGTCTGCGGATGGCAGTCGCCCGACACGAGGAACACGTTGCTCTTGCTTTTCACGCTGCGCTTGGCGAGCGTCATCGCCTCGGCGGCGGCCGTGGCTTCGTCGAGCATCGAGGCGTTGGCGATGGCCATGCCCGTCAGGTCGCACACCATGGTCTGGAAGTTGAGCAAGGCTTCCATGCGGCCCTGCGAAATCTCGGCCTGGTAGGGCGTGTAGGCGGTGTACCAGGCGGGGTTCTCGAGCACGTTGCGCAAGATGACGCCCGGCGTGTGCGTGCCGTAGTAGCCCTGGCCGATGAAGCTCTTGAAGACCTTGTTCTTTGCCGCAATGGCCTTCAGTTCGGCCAGCGCATCGGCCTCTGTGATGGGGGCCGGCAGCCGCATCGGCTTCGCGCGGCGGATGGCCGCGGGCACGATGCCGTCGATGAGCTCCGCGCGCGTTTCCGAGCCGATCACCGGCAGCATGCACGCCTCGTCCGCCGCATCGATGCCGATGTGGCGGGCGAGGAATTCTTCGGCGTTCTCTAGTTGTTGCAGGGAAGGCTGGGCGGGAATCGGCATGGCGGTAAAGGCTCGGAGATGAGGAAGGCGGCTGACGGAAGGCTCAGCGGATCAGGATTCGGCGGCGAACTTGTCGTAGGTGGCGGCGTCGAGCAGGGCGTCGAGCTGCGCCGGCTCGCTGAGCTTGACCTTGAAGAACCAGCCCGCGGCCAGCGGATCGGTGTTGGCGAGCGACGGGTCGGCGCGCAGTGCTTCGTTCACTTCGGTGATCTCGCCCGACACGGGCATGAACACATCGGCCGCGGCCTTGACCGATTCGACAACACCGGCCACTTCACCCTGGGCAAAGGTCTTGCCGACTTCGGGCAGGTCGACAAAGACCACGTCGCCCAGCGCGTCCTGCGCGTGCACGGTAATGCCGACGGTGGCCGCATTGCCTTCGGCCGAGACCCATTCGTGGTCCTTGGTGTACTTGATGCTCATGGTGAAAAAACTCCTCGTGGAAAAAATGGATCAGGGTGCAGAGCCTAGCCGCCTCGGGCGGGGTCAGCCGCGGTAGTAGCGGGTGGGCACGAAAGGCAGGGTCGAGACTTCCATCGCTACGGGCTTGCCGCGCACGATGGCCTGCACGCGCGTGCCGGGCTCCGAGAATGCGGTGGCCACGTAGCCCATGGCAATGGGGCGGTCGGCCGTCGGGCCGAGCAGGCCGCTGGTCACGATGCCGATATCCTGGCCTTCGAAAGACTGCAGCACGGTGCCGTCGCGTACCGGAATGCGTTCCAGCGCCACGAGGCCAACGCGCTTGCGCTTCAGCGTGTCGTGGTCGGTACGGCCCGCGGCGCCCGCCGTGGCGGCGGCCAGTTGCGCCAGCACCTTGGCCGCACCCGGAAAACCGCCTTCGCGCGCACCGCCGGCGCGGCGCACTTTCTGGATCGCCCAGTTGAGCGAAGCCTCGACCGGCGTGGTCGTGGTGTCGATGTCGTTGCCGTAAAGGCAGAGCCCGGCTTCAAGCCGCAGCGAATTGCGCGCGCCCAGGCCGATGGGCTTGACCTCGGGTTGGGCCAGCAGCAGGCGGGCGAGGGCCTCGGCATCCTTGCCGGCGACCGAAATCTCGAAGCCGTCTTCGCCCGTGTAGCCGCTGCGCGTGACGAAGGCCGGAATGCCGCCGATCTGCACCGCGCCACCGGTCATGAACACAAAGCGCTCGATGCCGGGCGACAGGCGCGCCAGCGCGGCAACCGCCTGTGGCCCCTGCAGCGCGAGCAGTGCGTGCTCGGGCATGGGCTGCACGTCGCATCGCGCACCGATCTTCTGCTGGACATGGGCAAGGTCGGCCACCTTGCAGGCGCCGTTCACGATCACGAAGATCGAACCGCGGCCTTCGTTGAAGAACATCAGGTCGTCGAGGATGCCGCCTTCGTCGTTCAACAACAGGCCGTAGCGCTGCTTGCCCGGCGCCAGGTCGATCACGTCGACCGGCATCAGGGTTTCGAAGGCTGCGGCGGCGTCGGGCCCCACCAGGCGCAGTTGGCCCATGTGGGAAATGTCGAACAGGCCGGCCGCATCGCGCGTGTGCTTGTGCTCGGCCATGAGCCCGGCGGGGTACTGCACCGGCATGGAGTAGCCGGCAAAAGGCACCATGCGGGCGCCCAGTTCCACATGCAGGTCGTGGAGCGGCGTCTTGAGAAGTTGGGCGTCGGATGAAGCGGAAGCGGCCACGGGGCACTCCAAAGGGGCAGTCGAATTCCATGGCGCAAGCCATGGGCCACCCCTGCTGTCCGCTTTACCTGAGAGATTCGCCCCACGATCGGGGTTTGCTCCTTCGGTGGGCCGCCGCATGGTTGATGATGCAACGGCCTCTCTCCAGCAAGGAAACGCCGGCATGCGCCAGCGCCTTGTCAGTCCTTTTGCCTGAGCGTTCGGGGAACCCCTGCGCCTTCGGCGGCCTCGCGTGGCGAAGCTCTCTCCTGACCCTTCGAAGTGTAGTGGATCGCGGAAGGCCTCAGTGCACGGTTTCCGAAGCGGGCGGCAGCAACCTTTCGATACGCTCGCGCAGCGATTCGGCCCGCTCGGCGCCTGCGGCTTTTTCGACTTCGGTGAGCATCAGCGCGGCAATCGTCAGCATGGCGTCGCGGTCGCGGGCTTCCCGCAGCGCATCGCGCATCTGCACTGCGAACTTGGGGTCACGCCGCACGAACATGCGCTCGCAGATGTCGAACAGGAACATGCGCGTGGTGGCGAGGGAGCGCTTGCCGTCGAAGTTGTCGGTCGAGGTCGTTACGCGAATGGGCTCGGCCGCGGGCTGCATCGGGGGCGTCGAGTAAGAGGGGCCCGGTACGACGGCACCCGGCGCGGCTGCTTGCGCGTCGTGCAGATAGCCGCGGTTCATCAGCGCCCGCAGCGTCTGTTCGGCTTCATCGCGGCTCGCGAACAGCGGGCTGAAGTCGGTCAGCGAACGCCGGCCGTCGGCCATCAGCAGCAGTGCGCGTTCGCGCTGGCTCAGCGTGCGCTGGCCGGCCTGGAGTTCGTCGCGTGCCTTGTCGGTCTTGGTGGGAAACATGGCGCCACAGCTTTCGGGAATCGAGGGCTGCAGCATCGTTGCAAGCGGTGACATCTTCGTGAAACGTTTGTCTTACACGGGTCGCCACGCAAAAAAAAGCAGCCCGCGAAGGCTGCTTTTTTCTTTCCCGTGCCCTGTCTACTTGGCGTACACCAGGTCGCGCAGCGCGAGCGATACCCACGGCACGTAGGTAATCACCATCAGGCAGGCCAGGATCACGAGCACGAAAGGCACCAGGTACGTCACGATCCGGTCGAGCGAAATGCGCGCCACCGTGCAGGCCGCGAACAGGTTCACGCCGAAGGGTGGGGTGATCATGCCGAGCGCGAGGTTCACCACCATGATCAGCCCGAAATGCACCGGGTCGATGCCGAAGTGCACCGCCACCGGCGCCAGGATGGGCGCGAGCACGATGATGGCCGCGCTGGTCTCGATGAACATGCCGATGATGAAGAGCGCCGCGTTCACGCCCAAAAGGAACATGGCCGGCGACTTCAGCACCTCTTGCAGCCAGTGGCCGATCGCGTCGGGCACGCCCGCGCGCGTGATCAGGAACGCGAAGAGGCCCGCGTTGGCGATGATGAACATGATCACCGCCGACGACAGCACCGACTTTCGCAGGATGAGGAACAGGTCCTTCGGCTTGATCTCGCGGTAGATCACCATGCCGACCACCAGCGCATAGAACACCGCCACCGCCGAAGCCTCGGTGGGCGTGAAGATGCCGCCGTAGATGCCGCCCAGGATGATGACGGGCATCAGCAGCGCCCAACCGGCCTGCCAGGTCGCCTTGCCGAAAGACATGCGGCCGTCGCCGTCGTTCTTGCCCCAGCCCCTCCACTTGCAGTAGACCCAGACGAACAGCATCAGCGCCAGGCTGATGAGAATGCCGGGGCCGAAGCCCGCAATGAAGAGCTCGCCGATGGACACCTCGGCGCTCACGCCGTACAGAATCATCGGAATGGAGGGCGGGATGATCACGCCCAACTCGGCGCTCGTGGCCTGCAGCGCCGCCGCGTACGCGGTGGGGTAGCCGTGCTTGATGAGCGCCGGAATCAGGATGGCGCCGATGGCAAAGGTGGTGGCCACCGACGAGCCCGACACCGCCGCGAAGATCATGCAGGTGAGCACGCAGGTCATGGGCAGGCCGCCTTGCACGCCGCCCACGATGCTCTTGGCAAATTCGACCAGCCGGCGCGAAATGCCGCCGGTTTCCATCAAATTGCCGGCCAGGATGAAGAACGGAATCGCCGCCAGCGGAAACTTGTTGATCGAATTGAACATCTCCTTCACGGAGATCAACATGTTGACGTTGGCCACCTGGATACCCAGGATCGACGCGAGCCCGATGGACACCGCCACCGAAACCGACAGTGCAAAACACAGCACCATCGTTGCAACCATCACGGGCGTCATTGCGCGGTCTCCAGTTCGAGCCGCTTGGGATCGAGAAAATTACCAACAATGCCAAAAAGGCAGAAAACGGAACCGACCGGCAGCGCCAGGTACGACCACATCATCGACAGGCTTTCGAGCCCGGCCATCGACTGCACGCGGCCGCGCATCGCGTAGTCCCAGCCCCACCAGAGAATGACCAGCATCAACGCCAGGGCCGCAATGCTGACCACGGCGTCGAGCACGCGCTTGATGCGCGGCGGACTCCAGCGGTAGAGCACATCCACGCTCACCATCGCGCCTTGGCGAAAGGCCATTGGAATGCCGAGGAACACCATCCAGATCAGGCTCATGCGGATCAGGATCTCGCTCCATTCGGCGGGTTGCTCGAGCACGAAACGCGTGACGATCTGGAACACGCCCAACCCGGAGGCGATGACCAGCATCACGCAGGCGGCGATCATCGAAAAGCCGGTGGTCCAGCGCTCGATGCCAAGAAATTTTTCTTTCATCTGCAGTCGTGATGTTGAAAAACAAAAAAGCCCGCCAGACGGAGCTGAGCGGGCGCTCGATGCTATCGGGAAGATAGCATCCCGGAAATCACTTGAAGTCGCGGATCTTGTCGAGGTTGGCCTTGCCGAAGTCCTTTTCGAACTGGGCGTTCACTGGCGCCAGCGCGGCAACGAACTTGGTCTTGTCGACGTTGTCGATCACCGTCATGCCCTTGGCGCGCAGGTCGGCCACGCCCTTGGCATCGTCTTCGTCCACCCGCGCGCGGTTGGCTTTGGTGCCTTCTTTCGCGGCCTCGAGGAAGGCCTGCTTGTCGGCCGCGCTCAGCTTGTCGAACGTCGCCTTGTTCATCAGGAAGATGCACGGCGAATAGACGTGGCCCGTGAGCGACAGGTGCTTTTGCACCTGGTCGAACTTGGCCGCGATGATGACCGACAGCGGGTTTTCCTGGCCGTCGACCGTGCCCTGCTGCAAGGCGGTGAACACTTCAGGGAAGGCCATCGGCGTGGTGACGATGCCGAAGGTCTTGTAAGCCGCGATGTGCACCGGGTTTTCCATGGTGCGCATCTTCAGCCCCTTGAGGTCTTCCGGCGCCTTCACGTCGCGCTTGCTATTGGTCATGTGGCGGAAGCCGTTCTCGGCCCAGGCCAGTGCCTTGAAACCCTTGGCATCGAACTTGGTCAGCAGGTCCTGGCCGATGGGGCCGTCGAGCACGGCGCGCGCGTGGGCCTTGTCGCGGAACAGGAAGGGCACGTCGAGAATTTTGGTCTCAGGCACGAAGTTGGGCACTGGCCCGGTCGAGGAGAGCGCCAGTTCCTGGGTGCCGAGCTGCACGGCCTCGATCGACTCGCGCTCGCCGCCCAGCGCACCGCTGTAGAAGGTCTGGACCTTGTAGCGGCCCCCGGTGCGCTTCTCGACTTCCTTTGCAAAGACGTCGATCGCGACGCCCTGGTGGGAGTTCTGCGCGGTCGAAATGCTGATTTTCATGGTGGTTTGCGCGAAGGCGGCGCAAGCCATGCCCATGCCCAGAACCAGGCCGGCGGCCAGTCGGGTCAATTTCATTGTGTTGTCTCCAGAGAAAAGAAGTCGCGAAGAAGAGGGGGAAAGAAACAAAACTCCGCGGGCAGCCGCTGACTATGCCGTAACGGGAAGCTTCACCGCGTCGGGATTTTCACGGACGTAATCACGAATAACGACTTCGAAATCGGCGTCCGCCGAAAGCCCCAGGCGTTTGGCGCGGGCGGTTTCGATGCGGCCGGGCCAGGTTTTTACGATGCGCTGGATGGCCGGGTCGGGTGTGCGGTCAAGCAGATCGGTGGCTGCCTTGCCGGCCACGCGTTCGAGCGCGGCGGCCATTTCGCCCACCGTGGTGGAAAGAGAGGGCAGGTTCAGGGCCGTGCGCGGGCCCCATTCGGCGTCGCTTGCTTCCGCCGCGCGGATGATGCCTTCGACCGTGCGCGCCGGCGATGCAATGGCGACGGGTGTTTCATCCGGCACCGGGCAGGCGGCGCGAAGGCCCGCGAGCGGTTCGCGGATCATGCCGCTGAAAAACCCCGATGCCGCGCCGTTGGGCCGGCCGGGGCGCACGCTCACCGTCATCAGGCGCACGCTGCGCCCGCGGATGAAGCCCTTGCGCGTGTAGTCGGCCACCAGTTGTTCGCCGATGAATTTTTGGATGCCGTAGCTGGTTTGCGGCGTGGGCAGCGTGTGGTCTTCGATCACCGGCGGCAGCGGCTGCTCGGGCGAATCGCCGAACACCGCGAGCGAGCTGGCAAACACCACCATCGGCCGGGTGCCGACGGCACGCGCCTTCTCGAGCAGCGCGTGCGTGGCGGCGAAGTTGCTGCGCATGCCAAGATCGAAATCGGCCTCGCATTCGCCGCTGACCGCGGCGGCCAGGTGAAAGATGGCATCCGCTTCGCGCCAGAGCGCTGCGCCAGGCGAGGCCAGTTGCTCGTTCAGGTCGCCGAGTGCCGTGGCAATGCGCGCGTCGGCCGCCAGATCGGCCGGCGGCGCGGCACGGTCGACCAGCGTGATGCGGGAAATGTCACGGGCCGGCGCACCGCCAAGCGAAAGCTGCCCTTGCTTCAGCAGCGTGCGGGCAAGACGTGCGCCCAGGAAGCCGGCACCGCCGGTAATGACGATTTGCATGGTTGTCTCCTTCTATCGATGCGTTGTCGAGCAGTTACTTCCCCGCCTTCTCCTTTGGCTCGCGATATTCCCGCCCGGTGCAACTCAGTTCAGCGATGCCGCAGGGTTTTCCGGTCTTGCTGCACTCCTTCAATGCCTTGCCCTGCACGGTATACGGGTGGCGGTCGGTTGCCATTGCGACGATCACGTGGCCATCGGGAATCTTATAGGTCGCCGTGGCTGCGCAGCTATTCTCGAAGGCAACCAGAACCTTGCAGTCCGCAGCCCCGCAGGCCGTGATCGCGGCCTGCTCCGCGCTGGCCTGGTTCTTGTGATCGATCGCGCTCTTGAAGACTTTGCCGTTGCTCGCCTGCGCACCCCAGTATTGGCGGGTATCGACGCGCGCTGCCAGCTTCCACGCCTCCGCCATGCGCGTGACGGGGATGTAGTTCGGCGTGGCTGGTTGATCGAAGCCGGTGCAGCTCGGCAAGTTCGAGAGCGCGCACATTTGGGAAGATTTCGCGTTGCATTCCGCCATTGCCTTGCGCGCCGCGTCTTCGGCTGAATTGGCAAGGCCGATCCCGATCTGGCGGTCGGATGCCAGCGCGACCGACGCGCACTGATCTTCGAAGCTGGTCACGATCGCGCAATCGGCGCGGCCACAATCTTCGAGCGCGTCAGCCTCGGCCGCCTGCTTGCTGCCTCGCCGCACGGATTCGCCAGTTACCGTGTGGTTCGCATCGATTGCGATCGCGCCCCAGGCAATCGACTCCCGCGACCGGCGCGCTGCCTGCCGCCGCTGCGGTCGCGGCGCGATGGGATTCGGCGATGGCGTCGAAAACGCAGCGCTGGCTGGGAATGTCCCAGAAATATCCACTCGCGCATTGCGCCCACGCGGTTTCGCCCAGCCCGAGCATGCCCAGCCCGACGAGGGCCAGTGCCCGCACTATGCTTTTCCTCATTTGATCCTCCGTATTTTTCCCGTTGCCAGCGATGCTCTTCACCGAGTCGCCCTTCTCAAGGGTACGTCGAACGCGAGCGCAGGGGCGCCGGGATTCGCGCTCGCTGCGGACTCTCCTCGGTCCTGTGAGATGTTTCACGGCTTGAGGCGCGGCTTGCCGGCCAAGTGACTTTCGACACTGGCGCATTGCGCAGCCTCATGGTCCACATCGCCGGCACAAGCGACACTCGCGGCTCGCGCAATCAAGAAAGAAACCGGACGATCGGAAAACGATGAACCTGCGATTCGTTGAAGCCTTTCACTGGGCCGTGGCGCTCAAGAGCGTCACCCGTGCGGCCGAGAAGCTGCACCTTACGCAATCGGCGCTTTCCAGCCGCATCGCGGCGCTCGAGCGCGAGCTGGGCGTGCTGCTGCTCGACCGGCGCGACAAGCAGTTCCGCCTCACGGTGGCGGGGCAGCGCTTTCACGCCTTCGCGCAGAAGCTGCTCGAAATGCAGATGCACATCAAGGCCGAGATGGGCTCGGGCGCTGTGCGCGAGGCCGTGCTGCGCGTTGGCGCCATCGAGTCGGTGGTGCACAGCTGGCTCACCGGCTGGCTCAAGCACATGCAGGCGACGCATCCGGACTTCGAACTGGAGCTCACCGTCGAAACCACACCGGTGCTGGTCGACCAGCTGCAGCGCGGCAAGCAGGACCTGGTGTTTGCCGCACTGCCGGCGGCCGGCGACGGCGTGCGCACCCGCGCCGTGCCGCCGATGCCCATGTGCTTCGTCGGCCACCGCGAGCTGCACCTGAAGCGGCGCTATCGCCTGCCGGACCTGCTCTCGCTCGACCTGCTGACCTTTCAGCGCGGTTCGCAGCCGCACGTGGCGCTGCTCGAGCTGTTTCGCGACGCCGGCAGTCCGCCGCCGCGCGTGCATGCGATCTCGTCGATCTCGGCGATGGCGCAGCTGGTGGAGGCGGGCTTCGGCGTGGCCACCTTGCCCCGCGCCGTAGTCGAGCCGCTGGCGCGGCGCCTGCCGCTGCGCGTGCTGCCCTGCGACGACACGCTGGAGCCGTTGCCCATCTACGCGAGCTACCGCGACGATCCGTCGTCGCCGCTGCCGGAGGCCGCGCTGGGCTCCGCCGTGGTGCACGCTTCGCACCGCATGGGGTCATCGAAAAAATCGATGAGCTGAGCGAGAAACTTTGCGTTGGCGTTCGTGAGCGCGGATTCCCACAATCCGTCGCATCACACCACAGCGATGCATCGGGCATCGAAAACGCCAAATGTCGAACCGCCAATCCTTCGTAGAACAACCCGGCGCGGCGAGCAGCGCGCCGGCCGTGCGTCAGGCCTGCCGCAGCGGCTCGCTGGCCGCCCACACCAGCGGACTGGCCAGTGCTCATGTGCAGGGCAACCTGGTCATCCTGCCCAAGGCGCACGCCGCCGACTTCCTGCGCTTTTGCCAGGCCAACCCCAAGCCGTGTCCGTTGCTCGGCGTGTCGGAAGCCGGTGACCCGGCGTTGCCGGCGCTCGGCGAAGACATCGACATCCGCACCGACCTGCCGCGCTACCGCGTGTGGCGAAACGGCGAGCTGGTGGACGAGCCCACCGATGTTCGCGCCCTGTGGAGCGACGACATGGTGAGCTTCGTCATCGGCTGCTCCTTCACTTTCGAACACGCGCTGATGGCCGAGGGCATCGTGCTGCGCCACGTGGAGCAAGGCCGCAACGTGGCGATGTACCGCACCTCGGTGGCCACCGTGCCGGCCGGCCCTTTCCATGGCCCGATGGTGGTGTCGATGCGTCCGTTGCGCGCGGCCGATGCGATTCGCGCGGTGCAGATCACCTCGCGCTTTCCGGCCGTGCACGGCGCGCCGGTGCACATCGGCGATCCGGCGCTGATCGGCATCCGGTCGATTGCCGACCCGGACTACGGCGACGCGGTCGAGGTCATGCCCGACGAGCTGCCCGTGTTCTGGGCCTGCGGCGTCACGCCCCAGGCCGCGCTGGCCGCCGCCAGGCTGCCGTTCGCCATCACCCATGCGCCGGGCTCGATGCTCGTGACCGACCTGCTGCATCACCGCCTGGCCGCGTTCTAGCCGCCGCCTTCCGCACCATTCTTAAACCAGGAGACAAACCATGAAAACCACCCTCGATGCCGCGCAAGCGGGCGACGACGCGCAGGCCAAAGGCAGCTGGCTGCGCACACTCAACCCGAACGAGAAACGCACGCTCACCGCATCGTTCAGCGGCTATGCGGTCGATGCGTTCGACTACTACACGCTGCCGCTGGTCACGCCCATCCTGCTGTCGCTGTGGGGCATGAGCAAGACCGAAGTGGGGCTGATCGGCACCGCCACGCTGGTGGCTTCGGCCATCGGTGGTTGGGGTGCCGGCATCCTGGCCGACAGGTACGGCCGCGTGCGCATTTTGCAGCTCACCATCCTGGTGTTCGCGATCTTCACGTTTGCCTGCGGCCTGGCGCAAACGCCCGAGCAACTGCTGATCGCCCGCACGCTGCAGGGCCTGGGCTTCGGTGGCGAATGGGCCGTGGGCTCGGTGCTCATCGCAGAGATGATCCGACCCGCCTACCGGGGCAAGGCGGTGGGGCTGGTGCAAAGCAGCTGGGCTGTTGGATGGGGGGCGGCGGTGCTGGTGTCGATGGCGCTGTTTTCGTTCTTGCCGCCGGAGTATTCGTGGCGCGTGATGTTCATGCTCGGCCTGCTGCCGGCGGTGCTGATCGTGTTCATCCGCCGTTCGATTCGCGACCCGGAGATCTATGTGCAAAGCCGCGCTGCCGTGGAACGCGGCGAGCGCAGCGGTAACTTCCTTGCGATCTTCAAGCCCGGCATGCTGCGCACCACGGTGCTCGCGAGCCTGCTGTTCACGGGCATGCAGGGTGGCTACTACGCCATCGGCGTCTGGCTGCCCACCTTTTTGAAGAACGAACGCCATCTCACGGTGCTGGGCTCGGGTGGCTACCAGTTCATGTTCATCGTCGGGGCCTTCGTCGGCTACCTGTGCGGGGCCTATCTGTCTGACCGGCTTGGCCGCCGCCGCGCGTTCATCCTGTTTGCGATTGGAGCGGGCTCGCTGGTCTACGCCTACACGCTGCTGCCGATTACCGACGGCCTGATGCTGCTGCTCGGCTTTCCGCTCGGTTTCTTCATGTCGGGCATCTTCAGCGGCGCGGGCGCCTTTTTGTCGGAGCTTTTTCCCAATGAACTGCGCGGCTCCGGGCAGGGCTTTTGCTACAACTTCGGGCGCGGTATCGGTGCCACTTTTCCAGCGCTGGTCGGCGTGCTGAGCGACCGCATGCATTTTTCGCTGGGCACCTCCATCGGCGTATGTGCCGCGGTGGCTTACGCCATGGTGGTCGTGGTGGCCCTCTGTCTTCCAGAGACGCGCGGACGCGATCTGCGCCAGAACTGATCCGAACCTCTTTCTCTTTCTCTTTCTCGCGAAGACTCTTTTTTCATGACCACGCATTCCTTTCTCCCGTCCCGCTGGCAGTTCTGGATCGACCGCGGCGGCACATTCACCGACCTGGTCGGCCGCGACCCCGAGGGCGGCCTGCACACGCTCAAGCTGCTGTCCGAGAACCCCGAGCAATACAAGGATGCCGCCGTCGAAGGCATCCGCCGGCTGCTGAAGCTCAAGCCCGGCGAGGCCGTCACCCCGGAGCGCGTCGAGTGCGTGAAGATGGGCACCACGGTGGCTACCAATGCACTGCTGGAGCGCAAGGGCGAGCCCACGGTGCTGGTGACCACGGCGGGTTTTCGCGATGCGCTGCGCATCGCCACGCAGGCGCGGCCGCGGTTGTTCGATCGTCGCATCGTGCTGCCCGAACTGCTCTACCAGCGCGTGATCGAGGCGGACGAACGCATGGACGCACAGGGCGGTGTCGTGCAACTGCTGGACGAAGAAGCGCTATGCGCCGCACTGCAAGAGGCCTTCGATGCCGGGCTGCGCGCCTGCGCCATCGTCTTCATGCACGGCTGGCGCTATACCGCGCACGAGCTCGCGGCCGAGCGCATCGCGCGGGCCATCGGTTTCACGCAGGTATCGGTGTCGCACAAGACCAGCCCGCTCATGAAGCTGGTGCCGCGCGGCGACACCACGGTGGTCGATGCCTACCTGAGCCCGATCCTTCGGCGCTACGTGGAGCAGGTGTCGCGGCAGATGCCGGGCGTGCCGCTCTTCTTCATGCAGAGTTCGGGCGGGCTCACGCAGGCCGACCGCTTCCAGGGCAAGGACGCGATTCTTTCCGGCCCGGCGGGCGGCATTGTCGGCATGGTGCGCACCGCGCTCGACGCCGGCCATGCGCGCGTGATCGGTTTCGACATGGGCGGCACTTCCACGGACGTATCGCACTATGCCGGCGAGTTCGAGCGCTCCTTCGAAACCCAGGTAGCCGGCGTGCGCATGCGCGCGCCGATGATGAGCATTCACACGGTGGCAGCGGGCGGCGGCTCGGTCATCGCCTTCGACGGCGCGCGGCTGCGCGTAGGGCCGGAGTCGGCCGGCGCCAACCCCGGGCCAGCCAGCTACCGGCGCGGCGGACCGCTCACCACCACCGACGCGAACGTGCTGCTCGGCAAGATCCAGCCTTCGCACTTCCCGCATGTGTTCGGGTCCAGCGCCGATGAGCCGCTCGACCTGGCAGCGGCAAGGAGCGGCTTCGACGCGATGGCGCGCCGCATGTCGGAGGCCACGGGCCGCGCCGTGAGCGCGGAAGAGGTGGCGAGCGGCGCACTGCGCATCGCCGTGGCCAGCATGGCCAATGCCATCAAGCGCATTTCGGTGGCGCGCGGCTACGACGTCACGCAGTACACGCTGCAGTGCTTCGGCGGTGCCGGCGGGCAGCATGCGTGCCTGGTGGCCGATGCATTGGGCATGCGCAGCGTCTACCTGCATCCGCTGGCGGGCGTGCTCTCGGCCTTCGGCATGGGGCTGGCTGACCAGCTGGCCATGCGCGAGCTGGCACTGGAGCGCCAGCTCGATGCACAGGGGCTGGCAGCGGCGCGCGATGCGGCAGGCGCTCTGGCGGCCCAGGCGAAAGGAGAGCTGCGCGAGCAGGGCGTGGCGGATGCGGCCATTGCCGCGGTGCACCGCGTGCAGCTGCGCTACGAAGGTACCGACACCGCGCTGGCCTGCGCGCTGCCCATGGCGGGTTCGGCCGACGAAGCCATCGCCGCGATGCGCGAGGAGTTCGAAGCCGGCTATCGCCGCCGCTTCGCCTTCCTGATGGCGGAGCGGGCGCTGGTGATCGAGGCTGTGACGGTCGAAGCCGTGGGTGCCGGTGAGCGCGCCGCGCCGCTGGCCGCGCAGACTGACGTTGCCTCCCATGCACCCGAGCCGCTGGCCGCCGTGCGGATGTACTGCGAGGCCGACGAGAAAGCTGCCGGCTGGCGCGACGCCGCGCTGTTCGACGAGGCGGCCCTGAAGCCCGGCGCGGCCATCGACGGCCCCGCCATCCTCGCGGGCCGCAACGCCACCACGGTGATCGAGCCGGGCTGGCAGGCGTGCGCCACCGCCGCCGGCATCGAGCTGCACCGCGTGCGGCCGCGCGTGGCCACGCGGGCCATGGGCACCAGCGCCGACCCGGTGATGCTCGAGGTGTTCAACAACCTCTTCATGAACATTGCCGAGCAGATGGGCCTGCGGCTGCAGAACACGGCCTACTCGGTCAACATCAAGGAGCGGCTCGACTTTTCTTGCGCGCTGTTCGACGTGCAGGGCAGTCTGATCGCCAATGCGCCGCACATGCCGGTGCACCTGGGCTCGATGAGCGAATCGATCAAGACCGTGATCGACGGCAACCCGGGCATGAAACCCGGCGATGTCTTCGTGCTGAACGACCCGTACCACGGCGGCACCCACTTGCCCGACATCACGGTGGTCACGCCGGTGTACCTGGAGACGGGCGATGCGCGGCCTTCGTTCTATGTGGCTTCGCGCGGGCATCATGCCGACGTGGGTGGCATCACGCCGGGCTCGATGCCGCCGTTCTCGACCACCATCGGCGACGAGGGCGTGCTGATCGACAACTTCAAGCTGGTGGAGGGCGGCCGCCTGCGCGAGGCCGAACTGCGCGCCCTGCTGGGCGGCGGAGCCCATCCGTCGCGCAACATCGAGCAGAACCTGGCCGACCTGCACGCACAGATTGCCGCCAACGAGAAGGGCGTGCAGGAGCTGCAGGCCATGGTGGCGCAGTTCGGCCGCGAGACCGTGGCGGCCTACATGGGCCACGTGCAGGACAACGCCGAGGAGTCGGTGCGCCGCGTCATCACGGCGTTGAAGAACGGCGAGTTCACGCTGCCGCTGGACAATGGCGCGCAGGTTTGCGTGCGAGTGAAGGTCGATGCCGTCGCGCGCTCGGCCACGGTGGACTTCACCGGCACCAGCGCGCAACTGGCCAACAACTTCAACGCGCCGCGCGCCATCACCATGGCGGCCGTGCTGTACGTGTTCCGCACGCTGGTGGACGACGACATTCCGCTCAACGCGGGCTGCCTGAAGCCCATCGAGGTGATCGTGCCGGACGGCTGCATGTTGAATCCGCTGCCGCCGGCGGCGGTGGTGGCGGGCAACGTCGAAACATCGAGCTGCGTGACCAATGCGCTCTACGGTGCGCTCGACGTCATGGCCGCGAGCCAGTGCACCATGAACAACTTCACCTTCGGCGACGGCGAGCACCAGTACTACGAAACCATTTCGGGCGGCTCGGGCGCGGGCCCGGGTTTCGACGGCACGAGCGTGGTGCAGACCCACATGACCAACTCGCGGCTCACCGACCCCGAGGTGCTGGAGTTCCGCTACCCGGTGCGGCTCGACAGCTACCGCCTGCGCACCGGCTCAGGCGGGGCAGGGCGCTGGCGCGGCGGCGACGGCGGCGTGCGGCGCGTGCGCTTCCTGGCGCCGATGACGGCGTCGATCCTCAGCAACGGCCGACTCCACGGAGCGTTCGGCGGGGCGGGTGGCGAGGCCGGCGCGCTTGGTATCAACCGCGTCGAACGGGCCGATGGGACAGTCGAGACGCTTGACCACATCGGCCAAGTGGAGATGGCGCCAGGGGACGTTTTCGTGGTCGAGACGCCTGGCGGGGGCGGTTGGGGCGAAAGCGGTAGTTGATCGCAGGATCAATAGCAGCGTGCCCCAGTGCACAGGGCATCGGGTGCTCCCCGCAGCGAAATAAAGGAGGAGCCGAAGGCGGGGGACATTCGCGGAGGGGAGTACCCGGTGGCCTTTGCACGCGCCCTGAACAAGAGCGCCGAATACAACGACAGCCGAGCAGTTACATCCCCACGTAATTAGGTCCGCCGCCCCCTTCAGGCGTGACCCACACGATGTTCTGCGTCGGGTCCTTGATGTCGCAGGTCTTGCAGTGCACGCAGTTCTGCGCATTGATCTGCAGGCGCTCCTTGCCGGAGTTGGCTTCATCGGGCACGAACTCGTACACGCCGGCCGGGCAGTAGCGGCTTTCGGGGCCCGCGAACTTCGAGAGGTTGATGTTCACCGGCACCGACGCATCCTTGAGCGTCAGGTGGGCCGGCTGCTGCTCCTCGTGGTTGGTGTTGCTGATGAACACGCTCGAGAGCCGGTCGAAGGTGAGCTTGCCGTCCGGCTTCGGGTAGACGATGGGCTTGCACTCTGCCGCCGGCTTCAGATACAGGTGGTCGGGCTTGTTACGGTGCAGGGTCCAGGGGATGTTGCCCTTGAGCAGCCATTGCTCGATACCGTTCATGAAGGTGGCAATGCCCAGGCCCTTCTTGAACCAGGCCTTGAAGTTGCGCGCCTTCTTCAGCTCGGTGTAGAGCCAGCTCTTCTCGAACGCGGCCGGGTAGGCCGTGAGTTCGTCGTGCTGGCGGCCGGCCTGCACGGCGTCGAAGGCGGCTTCGGCGGCCAGCATGCCGGTCTTGATGGCCGCGTGGCTGCCCTTGATGCGGCTCACGTTGAGGTAGCCGGCCTCGCAGCCGACCAGCGCGCCGCCGGGAAACACCGTCTTGGGCAAAGACATCAGGCCGCCAGCCGTGATGGCGCGCGCGCCGTAGCCGATGCGCTTGGCGGGCTTGATGCCCTTGGCCTCGTCGCCTTCGAGATACCAGCGGATGTTGGGGTGCAGCTTCCAGCGCTGCATTTCCTCGAACGGGCTCAGGTAGGGGTTGCTGTAGTCCAGGCCCGTGATGAAGCCCAAGGTAACCTTGTTGTCCTCCATGTGATAGAGGAAAGCGCCGCCGTAGGTGTCGCTCTTCATCGGCCAGCCGGCGGTGTGCAGCACGAAGCCGGGCTGGTGGCGCTTGGGGTCGATTTCCCACACTTCCTTCACGCCCAGGCCGTAGGTCTGCGGGTCCTTGCCCTCGTCGAGCTTGAACCTGGCGATGAGCTGGCGGCCGAGGTGGCCGCGCGCGCCTTCGGCAAACACCGTGTATTTGCCCAGCAGCTCCATGCCCAGCTGGAAGTTCTCGGTGGGTTCGCCGTCCTTGCCCACGCCCAGGTTGCCGGTGGCCACGCCGCGTACCGAGCCGTTCTCGTTGTAGAGCACTTCGGCCGCCGGGAAGCCCGGGAAGATCTCCACGCCCAGGTTTTCGGCCTGCTGCGCCAGCCATTTGGTGAAGGCCCCCAGGCTGATGATGTAGTTGCCGTGGTTCTGGAAGCAGGCCGGCAGGAACATGCTGGGCGTGCGCAGGCCCGACTTTTCGCCCAGGAACACCATGGCGTCGTCCGTCACGGGCTGGTTCAGCGGTGCGCCCGACTCTTCCCAGTCGGGCAGCAGCTCGTTGAGGGCGCGCGGGTCCATGATGGCGCCCGAGAGGATGTGCGCGCCGGGCTCGGAGCCTTTTTCGAGCACCACGACCGAGATTTCCTTCTCATGCTGGGCGGCCAGCTGCTTGAGCCGGATGGCGGTCGAGAGGCCGGCCGGTCCGCCGCCGACGACGACCACGTCGTATTCCATGGATTCGCGGGGGCCGAACTGGGCGAGGATTTCGTCGTGGGTCATGTGGGGTCTCGTCGATAATGATTTGAGGCTCGGACGCTTCGGGGGCGCGAAACATTTTATGTGGAGTGCGGGGCGTCACCTCGGAGACTCGGCAACGATTCAACAGGACCCTCTTCCATGGCTTACAGCATCGATCTTTCGGGCCGCGTGGCCTTCGTCACCGGCGCTTCCAGCGGGCTGGGCGCGCAGTTTGCCAAGACACTGGCGCGCGCCGGCGCCGCGGTGGTGCTCGCGGGCCGCCGGGTCGAGAAATTGAAGGAGCTGCGGGCGCGCATCGAGGGCGAGGGCGGCGACGCCCATGTGGTCGAGCTCGACGTGACCGACATCGGCAGCATCAAGGCCGCCGTGGCGCGCGCCGAAACCGAGGTGGGCGCCATCGACATCCTGGTCAACAACTCGGGCGTCAGCACCACGCAGCGCCTTTCGGACGTGACGCCCGACGACTACGACTACATCTTCGACACCAATGTGAAGGGCTCCTTCTTCGTCGCGCAGGAAGTGGGCAAGCGCATGCTGGCGCGCGCCGATGGTTCGGCGCCGGGCACCTACATCGGCGGGCGCATCATCAACATCGCCTCGGTGGCGGCGCTCAAGGTGCTGCCGCAGATCGGCGCCTACTGCATGAGCAAGGCCGCGGTGGTGCAGATGACCAAGGCCATGGCGCTCGAGTGGGGCCGCTTCGGCATCAACGTGAACGCGCTGTGCCCCGGCTACATCGCGACCGAGCTCAACGAAGACCACTGGGCCTCCGAAGTCGGTGCCAAGCTGATGAACATGTTGCCGCGCAAGCGCGTGGGCAAGCCCGAAGACCTGGACGGCCTGATCGTGCTGCTGGCCAGCGGCCAGAGCCATTTCGTGAACGGCGCGGTCATTGCCGCCGACGACGGGTTCGCGCTCTGACTCCGCGGGCGTGGGTCGGCATTGCTGCCGGGTTGGGCGCGGGCGCGCTCTGGGGCCTGGTGTTCGTCGCGCCGCGCATGGTCGGCCACTTCGGCATGGTCGACATCACGGCCGCGCGCTTCGCGGTGTTCGGCGCCATCTCGGGGTTGGCAGTGTTCACGCGGCCCGCCGCGCTGCGCTGGCCCGACAAGCGGCAGGCGCTGGCGGCACTGGGGCTCAGCGTGCTGGGGTTCAGCGGCTACTACTTGCTGCTGGCTTTCGGCATCGAGGCGGCGGGCACCGAGGTGCCCAGCCTCATCATCGGCACCATTCCGGTCTGGATGATGCTGCTCGGCCGGCCCGCGGGGCTGCGCACGCGGGCGTTGTTGCCGGGCCTGGTGCTCACGGGCGCCGGCATTGCGCTCATGGTCTACGGCGCCTGGTCGGCGCAGCACGACACGGCCGGCGACGGCGCTCGCTTCGGCTGGGGCATTGCATTGGCGCTGTGCGCAATGGCGAGCTGGACGGTGTACGGCCTTCTCAACGCCGCGTGGTTGCAGCGCCATACCGAGCTCAACGCCACCGACTGGGCCAACTGGCTCGGCATTGCGACCGGCGTAGGTGCCTTGCTGCTGTGGGTGGTGGCCGGCAACGACGTCGCCACGCTTCGCGCGCAGCCTGACGGCATGCTCTTCATCTGGATCGCGTTGGCGGGCGGCTTCGGTTCTTCCTGGCTCGCCACCATTCTCTGGAACATTGCGAGCCAGCGCCTTTCGGCCAGCCTTTGCGGCCAGCTGATCGTGAGCGAGACCTTGTTCGCCTTGTTCTATTCCTTTCTTTGGGACGGCCGCTGGCCGCAGGCCACCGAGTTGGTGGCTGCGCTGTTGTTCGTTCTTGGCATCCTCGCATCCATCAAGGCTCACCGATGAGAATCGAAATCCCCGAAAAGAAAAAGTTCGTGTTCGAGATGTCGATTCCTATCCGCTGGGGCGACATGGACGCCATGGGGCACCTGAACAATGGCACCTACTTTCGCTACCTGGAAACCGCGCGCATCGACTGGATACGTTCGCTCGGCATCGAGCCCGGGCCGGGCGGCGAAGGCATGGTGATCGTCAATGCATTCTGCAATTTCTACCGCCAGATCGAATATCCCGGCGACGTGCTGCTGAAGATGTACGTGAGCGACCCGGCCCGCACCACTTTCGAGAGCTGGGCCACCATGGCGCGCGCCGAGGCGCCCGACGTGATCTGCGCCGCGGGCGGGGCGACCACGATCTGGGTCGACTTTCCGAAGCAGAAGGCGCTGCCCTTGCCCGACTGGCTGCGCGCGGTGGTGAGCGAGTAGGGCGCGATGAAGCGAAAGATGCCGGTGCCTGCCGGCTTTGCCGCCTTTACCGCATTCGCGCTGTTCACCGTCGCGAGCCATGCCCAGACAAAGGCCGAGAAGCACGCATGCCCGGCCAATGCGCCGTTCCTGAACGCCGATGCGGTGAAGAAAGCCGGTGTGGAGCTCCCGGTGTTCAAGCGCTACTGCTACACCGACAAGTCCGGCAGCTACGCGTTGGTGCTTTCCGAGAAGCAGGACTTGCCGTTCGCCGACGAGACGCTGTCCTCCGTCATCCAGGCCACGCTTTTCAGGGTGGGGGGCGACAACGTGCTGACGCGCCAATGGTCGATTCGCGACTTCGCCGGCAAAGAAGATGCCGGCATCAACTTCAGGTCGAAGCTCTTCGAGTTCGCCGATCTCGATGCGGACGGGCTGATCGAGCCCATCCTGGTCTACCGCTTCTTCGCCCCGGACGACAAGGACGGTTTCGACAGCGACGACTTTTCGGGCGGTATCAAGATCATCGCATTCCACCAGGGCCGGAAGGTGGTGGTACACGCCATCACCGGTATCCTGGACGGCCAGCGCAGCACAAGGGCCAACGCGGACTTCTTTGCCCTGCCCAAGCCCGTGCGCCAGCACCTGGTCAGGAAGATGGCCGCCATGTACAGCGCCGGCCAGTTCGGCTTCGACAACTCCAATGGCTTCATGCCGAAGAAGGCGCGGGCCCGCTAGGCCGGCTGCAGGACGATGCGGGCCTCGAAACCGCTGGCGGCGCCTGCCGGCGGCGATGCCAGTTCGAGCTTCGCGTTGTGCTTCTCGACAATGGTGCCCACGATCGACAGGCCCAGCCCGTAGCCCGCACGGTCGGAGCTGTGCCGCACATGGCGCTGCTGCAGCGTGGCGAGCTGCATCGGGCTCACGCCGGGGCCGGAGTCGCGCACCGCGAGCGTGCAGGGCGCCATCACCTCCACCACCACGCGGCCATTGCCGCTGTAGCGCAGGGCGTTCTCCACCAGGTTGCGCAGCGCGATTGCCAGCGCATCGACATCGCCGACGGCCACGGGGGCCGCGCTGTCGGGCAGCTTGAGCGCCAGCCGCTCGTCCATTTGCGGATCGTTCCAGAACTCCTGCACCACCGCGCCGGCGAGCTGGACCAGGTCGACCCGCGAACGCGCGAGCGATGCGCCCGACTCGGCCCGCGACAGCTGCAGCAGCTTTTCGGTGCGGTGGCTGAGCATCTGCAGCGCGTCGAGCGCGGCCTGCACATCGTTGCGCTGCAGATCGTGCTCGAGCGCGGTCTGCAGGCGCAGCCGTGCAGCGGCCAAGGGTGTTCGCAACTCGTGGGCCGCGTTGGCGGCGAGGGCGCGCTCGACATCGAGCGAATGCGACAGGCGCTCCAGAAGGCTGTTGACGTGGTCGCCCACCGAGCGCAGTTCCCGCGGCAGGCCGGGCAAGGTAATGGGCCGCAGGTCGGAGCCGCTGCGCTTCTCGATTTCGCCCGCAAGCTGCTGCAGCACGCGCAACTCGGTGCGTGCCACGTTGCGCAGCACCAGCGCCAGCAGCGGCAGCACGGCGCCGAGCGGAATGATCAGGCCGAAAAGCGTGCGGTTCAGCGCGGTGCGCCGCTCATCGAGCGGGTCGGCCACCTGGAAATAGAGTCCGCGCGTGGGATGCCGCACGGTATAGATGCGCCAGGTCTGGTTGTTTGCAAAGCCGGAGGCAAGCGGAACATCGAAGGCGCCGGTGGGCGCCTCGGCCGACCGCAGCAACACGTGCTCGTGGATGTCCACGACCTGGTATTTCACGGCGTCTTCCGAAAACAATTGCTTCGGCGCGATCATCGGCGTTTCCGCGGGAGTGCCCGCCTGCTGCAGTTTGTCGAGCTCCTGCACCGCCATGTCGAACATGCGGTGCGACACCTCGACCAGTTCGTTGTCGAAGTTGTGGTTGATCTCGCGGTCCACATACCAGACCACGGCCAGCACGCAAAGCATCCACACGCCGCCGACCCAGACAATCAAGGTGCGAGTCAGTCGGCCGGCCAGCGTGTCGCGGCCGTTTTTGGAAAGTCCCGCGTTCATTCGTCGTCGTCTGCCGAGGTCGACAGGCGATAGCCGAGGCCGCGCAGTGTCTGGATGTGGCTCTTGCCCAGCTTGCGCCGCAGCCGGCTGATGAACACCTCGAGCGTGTTGCTGTCGGCTTCGTCGCCGAAGCCGTAGAGTGCATCGGCAAGGTTCTCGCGGGTGTGAATGCGTTCGGGCCGCGTGGCCATCACGCGCAGCAGGGCCCATTCTTTCTGGGTCAGCACGACCGGGTTCCCGTCCTTGCGGACCCGGTCTTGCGCCAAATCTATTTCCAGCGTGCCCAGATGCAGCACCGGTGAACTGCCGGCGCTGCGCCTCCGCTCGACCGCGCGCAGCCGCGCCAGCAGCTCGGCCGGGTCGTAGGGCTTGATGAGGTAGTCGTCCGCGCCGGCATCGAGCCCGCGGATGCGGTCGGTTACCTGGTCGCGCGCGGTCAGCACGATGACGATGGGCGGCTCGCGCAGCGCGCGCACCTGCGGCAACAGCGAAAGGCCGTCGCCGTCGCCCAGGTGCAGGTCGAGCAGCACGGCGGCGTATTGCACCGAAAGCAGTGCGCCGCGCGCTTCGGCGAGGCTGGGCGCCACGTCGACCACGAACGCTTTCGCACGCAGGTAGCTGCAGACGGCGTCTGCCAACGCACTGTCATCTTCGACGAGCAATATGCGCACGCGAGGGTCATCTTTCAAAAAAACGAAGTCTAGCGCCGACCGTGGCGTGGCCGGGCGATGTCAGTTCCCGTTCAGGCCGCTTCAGGATCGGTTCAGGCCACGAACGTAGGCTGGAAGGGTTTCAAGGCTTGCTGGTTTCTCTGCTCATGACGCGTGTTCCGAATCTTCCGAATCCCTCGAATCTTCGCCTGGGAGGGCTGACCCTCCTTGCACTGGCCTTGCTGCTGGCATGGGACGCCACCGGCGGCGACATCGCGCTGGCGCGCCTCGCAGGAACGCCCATGGGATTTCCGTGGCGCGACAACGCTTTTCTTGTTCGCGTGATGCATGAAAGCGCGAAGAACCTGAGCTGGGTGTTCGTGATTGCGCTGTTCACCGGCATCCGCTGGCCGCTGGGCGTTCTGCGGCGGCTGCCCGTTCGCGCCCGCGCGCAATTGGCCTTTACGGTACTGCTCTCGGTCATCGCGATCAGCCTTCTCAAGCATGCGAGCCACACCAGCTGCCCGTGGGATCTGAAAGAATTCGGCGGCGCGGCAAACCACGTGTCGCACTGGGCGTGGAAGGTGTACGACGGCGGCCCGGGCGGATGTTTTCCGGCCGGCCACGCCTCCGCCGCCTTTGCCTACGCGGGCGGCTATTTCGTGCTGCGCCGGGTGTCGCCGCGCGCGGCAGCCATCTGGCTGGCGGTGTCGCTGGTCGCCGGCTTGCTGCTGGGCGTGTCGCAGCAACTGCGGGGCGCGCACTACATGAGCCACACGCTGTGGACGGCGTGGATCTGCTGGGTGGTCGGCTTCGCCATCGAACTGATTGCCGCGCCCCGCGTCTCCCGATTGTCCGCAGCCGAACCTGCCGTTTTGCATGCAGGCCCTTGATGTCGCCCTGTTCGAGCTGATGAATGCGGGCGCTGCGGCGCCGGCGTGGTGCATTCATTTCGCGCGCTTTGCCTCCGATGTGCTGCCGACCTTGCTGGCCGTCGCGATCATGGGCGGCGCAGCGCTCGACCGGCGCCTGCGCTATGCCTTCTTCACCGCGCTGGTCAGCGTGCTGGCGGTCTGGCTTCTCGTGAACCTGTTCCGCTCGGCCCTGCCGTTTCAGCGCCCCGCGTTCTACGGGCTGGGAATCCAGTGGGCCCCGCAGGGCGCGCGGCCGGGTTTTCCGAGCCTGCATGCCGCGGGCACTTTCGCTGCGGCGTTTGCCCTGTGGTGCCTGCCGTGGCGCGCGCCCATGCTCGCGGCGCTGGCGGTGGCTGCCGTGGTCGGATGGAGCCGCGTGTTCCTGGGCCTGCACTTTCCGCTCGACGTGATCGTCGGTGCGATGCTGGCCGCTCTGGTGTCGATCGTGGTGGAGCGCCGCGTCAGCCGGCCGCTGAACCTGGCGCTCAGGGCCTACATGCGGCCCAGGCTGAGAGCGAGACGAGCCCGAGCCTGAGCCTGAGCCTGAGCCTGAGCCTGAGCCTGAGTCCGATTCTGAACGTCGGCTGAACGCGCAATTCAGGCTGGCTTCAGTTGCGCTTCCTACAGTCGGTGCATGTCTTTTTCGCGAATCGAGCCCGCGCCCGTGCGGGGCATGGGGTTGCCAGAAACCGGTGCGCCGTACCTGGCGTTTGCGCACGCGCTGTGGGCGCGCGTCGACCTGTGGCTCACGCGGCCGCGCTCGGTGCAGCAGGTGGTCGTGTGGCTCGCCATCTACCTCGCCGCGGCCGCCAACTGGCCGCTGTGGGACGAGCTGACGCGCATCGGCGGCGCACCCAGCGCCTACCTGCCCACGACCGCGGCCATGGCGGTGCTCGTGGTGTGCGCCACGGTGGCGCTACTGTCCTTCACCGCATGGTCGCGCTGGATGAAGCCGCTGTGGTTCGCGGTGGTGCTGCTGGCCGCATTCGTTCAGCACTACATGCTCGAGTACCGCGTGGTGATGGACCCGACCATGATCGCCAACGTGCTGCAGACCGACCCGAACGAGGCGCGCGACCTGATGAGCTGGCGCATGGCCTTCCATGTGCTGCTGGTTGTGCTGCTTCCCGCGCTGGCGCTCTGGCGCGCGCGCATCGTGCCGATGCGCTTCGTTGCCAAGCTCTGGCGCAACGCGGCGCTGCTTGTGCTGGCGGTGGCGGTGGCATTGGTGGCGGCCGTGTCGATGAACCGGCAGCTTGCGCCGCTCATGCGCAACAACGTTCACCTGCGCTACATGATGAATCCGGTGGCGAGCCTCTATTCGGCCGGCTCGGTGGTCATCAAGCCGATGTTCAAGCGCAGCCGCAAGCTGATTCCCATCACTGCCGGTACGGCATTGGGCGCGAGCTATGCGGGGCAAGCCCGGCCGCCGATGTTCGTGCTGGTGGTCGGCGAGACGGCCCGGGCCGACCACTTCGGCCTGAACGGCTATGCGCGCGACACCACGCCCGAACTGGCCGCGCGGGGCGTGCTGAGCTACCACGATGTGCATTCGTGCGGTACCAACACGCTGGCTTCGGTGCCGTGCATGTTCTCGCCATTGGGCAAGCAGGGCTACGAATCGCGCAAGGACGACTACGAGAACCTGGTCGACGTGCTGCAAGCCGCCGGCCTGGCCGTGCTGTGGCTCGACAACCAGGCCGGCTGCAAGGACGTCTGCACGCGCATTCCGAACGCCTCCGCCTTCGACAGCCTTTCACCGGCACAGAAAACCGCGCTGTGCGACGGAGAGGAGTGCCTGGACGACGTGATGCTCAAGGGGCTCGACGCACGCATCGCCGCGCTGCCGGCCGAGCGCCGTGCAAAGGGCGTGGTGCTTGTCATGCACCAGATGGGCAGCCACGGGCCTGCCTACTACAAGCGTTCGGCACCGGAAGTGAAGCGCTTCCTGCCCGAGTGCAAGACCAACGCGCTCGCCGAGTGCGGCCATGCGGAGCTGGAGAATGTTTACGACAACTCGATTGCCCAGACCGACCACTTTTTGGGCCAGACCATCGACTGGCTCAAGGCGCAATCGGGGCGGTACGACCCGGCGTTGCTCTACGTAAGCGACCACGGCGAATCGCTCGGCGAGTACGGCCTGTTCCTGCACGGCGTGCCGTACAGCTTTGCGCCGGAGGCGCAGAAGCACGTGCCCATGGTCACCTGGTTCAGCGAGGGCATGAGCGAGCGCCGCAGGCTCTCGCGCCCGTGCATGGAAGCGGGGCTCGATACGCCGCTGACCCACGACAACCTCTATCACACCGTGCTCGGGTTGCTGGACGTGAGCAACGCCACCTACAAGCCCGCCTTGGACGCGCTCGCGTCCTGCCGAAACAAGGCTTGAAGGATCGCGCTATTTCTTCTCGCGCGGCAGCCGCCCCATCAGGAAGAACTCGGGGTTGGGCTGCATGCCGCTGAAGCTCGCAAGCCGGTTGCTCAGGCCGAAGAAGGCGGTAATGGAGGCGATGTCCCAGATGTCTTCATCGTCGAAGCCATGGGCATGCAACGCGGTGAAGTCGGTATCGTCGATTTCGTGCGAGCGCTCGCAGACCTTCATTGCAAAGTCGAGCATGGCGCGCTGACGCGGCGTGATGTCGGCCTTGCGGTAGTTCACCGCCACCTGGTCGGCCACCAGCGGCTTCTTCTCGTAGATGCGAAGCAGCGCGCCATGCGCCACTACGCAGTAGAGGCACTGGTTGGCCGCGCTGGTGGTCGTGACGATCATCTCGCGGTCGCCCTTGGTGAGCGAACCTTCTTCCTTCAGCATCAGCGCGTCGTGGTACGCGAAGAAGGCGCGCCACTCGGCCGGCCGGCGCGCCAGTGCGAGGAAAACGTTGGGCACGAAGCCGGCCTTTTCCTGCACCGCAAGAATCGCGGTGCGGATGTCTTCCGGCAGGTCTTTCAGCTCGGCGAGAGGGTAGCGGTCGGCCATGTCTTGTCTCCTGGGGGCAATGCCAGGATCATAGGCAAGTCCCTCATGAGCAGCTACCGCCCGCCGCCCCGCGCGCTACTTCAGCGCCTTGCCTTGCGTGGCACCCAGCGGCGTGTGCAACTGCGAAGCCACCCACTGGCCCGTGTTGTCGTCACGGCCTTGCAGCAGGTAGCGGGTGTCCGGCTTGCCGTAGTTCCGTACGGCCATGGCCGAGAACTTGCCGATGTCGGTCTTCGGGTCGCGCAGGCGGTTCACGATGAGCACCTTCCTCGTGTCGGCGAAGTCGGCCATCATGTTCTGGTCGCCTTCGCTGTCGCCGGCAATGAAGCACGGGCCGTAGCCATACTTGCTGACCAGAAAGCGCTGGATGTTCTTTGTCTTGCCCTTGCCTTGGGTCTGGTCGTAGCCACGGCGAAACTCCGGCTGAATGACGCCGTTGGCATCGCGTTCCAGCTCCATTGCAAGCACGCGCTCGGGCGGGTTGTTGTAGCCGAAGGCAGGGTTCGACGAAATCTCCTTGATCACGTCGACGAAGGACGCGGAGCACACCCACACATCGAAGCCCGCATTGCGGAAGGCGGCATACAGCTCCTGCATCTCGGGCTGCAGCCGAAGCCCGTTCTTCCAGCTGACTGAAACCACGCCCGCCTGGCCCGGCAGTGCCGTGGGCGAAGTCCATTTCACCTTGGCCACGGGCTCCTTCAGTTGCCAGGCCACCGTGTCGGCCGTGAGCTTGCGCACCTGCGCTTCGGTCATGCCGGCGAAGAGGTAGGTCACCCAAGGGTAGGCCGTGTCGTGGTCGAAGGTGTCGCCGATGGCCTCGTAGAGATAGCGCACCTTGGTGGTGAAGGCGATGTAGTGCGGGCTCAGCTTCACAGCGGCCAGCGGCTGGTTGCCCTTGAGGCCGCTGTAGTTCTGGTAGAGCCAGGTGTAGCTGGCCACGATGTCGGGCACCAGGAGGTCGATGTTGACCGGCTGGCCGGCCGCGTTGTTGTGCGCGGGAAGAAAGTCTTTCTTCGGGATGTTCTTGCGCAGCGCCACTTCCAGCTGCGCGGGCGTGGCGCCGAACACGAGGTTTTCGAGCTGGTAGATCAGCGAGGCTTCCTCGATGTCGAGGAACACGCTGGTGTTGTCCCAGTCGAAGACCACATAGGGCGGCCTGGCGGCGTTGTAGCCCGGGCTTTCCTTGCCGAGGCTGGCAATCAGGCCTTCGATCTGCGATCGGTTGAAGGTGTCCCAGTGGGCGGGTGAAAGGCCCTTGGCGGGCGAGAGGCTGGCGCAACCAGTGGCGACGAGCGCGGTGGCGAGCGGGGTGAGGAGGACGAGGCGGCGTTGCATGCGTTCCCTGTTGTTGTGCGGTGGTTGATGGGAAGCGCCGAGCGTATGCAGCGCCCGTGACACCTCCGCGTCGACCTACGCATCACTCATGCCAGCTACGCGCCGATGTGTGCGTGCTGCTGTTCGATGAACGCCGCCACCCGGCGCACGAGCTCGCGGTTTCCTCCGGCCGCCTCGACGCTCGCCGCGGCCTGCACGGCAACGGTTTCTTCGGTGGTGCGGATGATTTCGTCCGCCTGCGCTACCGACAATCCGAAATGGGAGGACGCGGCGCGTGCCAGTTCGAGGCTCGATGCGTGCTGCCCCGGAAGGATGGCCAGCTCCTGATAGCCCGTGTGCCCGCCCAACTGCATGACGAGGTCGAAGGCCGGGGCCAGTCGCCAAAGGCCGCCTTCGCCTCGCAACGCGCCATGGTTCTTGACGTGATCGTCGCTGTTGCCCACCGCCAGGTTGAACACCAGGCGGCGGAACAACTCGGTCAGGTCTTCTTGCGGTTGCCTCGAGATGCGCCGCAGCAGCTGCGCCAGCTCGACGTAGCTGCCCCGGCTGGATTCATAGGGCACATCAAGCAGTGCCGAGGCCGAGAGGTAGTGAAAACGCCGTTCGCCGGTCACCGGACCCGCCCGGTCGAAGCGCTCGACCAGCAAGGCGTGCCCCGACGCGAGGGGTTGCAGCAGGAAGGGCGGGACGTCGATGCCGCAGGCATCGGCCAGCCAGAGGGTGGCCGCCTCGATCACTTCCACGTCATGGTCGTCACCGCGCGATGCGAACTTGGCGATGCAGCGCCGGCCCTCGTGCACAAAGGCCGCCTTGGGGCGTGCGCCGCCCAGGCTGCCGCCGCGCAGCAGCCTGTGCATGTCGGGGCCGATTTCCATGCCGGCTTCGACACGGCGGGACGCTTCGGCGAGTTCCTCCAGCAAAAGAAGTGCCGAAGGCGGTTCCTCGCTCTCGATGGGCAGCGATTCGGCGAACACCATCGCGCCGATGCGGTCCTCGTT
This sequence comes from Variovorax paradoxus, assembly GCF_040544635.1. GTDB lineage: Bacteria > Pseudomonadota > Gammaproteobacteria > Burkholderiales > Burkholderiaceae_C > Variovorax > Variovorax paradoxus_R. Next base: position 21,768 of record NZ_JBEPKJ010000017.1, on the reverse strand, counting down.
GGTCAGCAGCAATGCATCGATATCGGACAAAGGCTTGCCCTGGCGTATTTCGAGCACCTTGCGGCCCCAGCTGTCGGGTAGCGCATCCCGCAGCGTGAGCGGCATGGCACCACCCTCGCGGATGCGGCGCTCGGGCAGCACAAAGGCCGCATCGCGCAGCGGAAGATGCCCGGGGTTGAGCGGTGCGGCCGCCGGGTCTTCGAGATAGCGCCGCCCGTAGGCGAACTCGCCGGACTCCACCACGCCGCGGCGAACGATCTTCATCAGGCCGGCCGGTTGCACCCGTTCGCCGGTGTGGTGAGCAAGGCCGACGTAGATGCTTCGCTCGTCGTCGGCGGCGTCAGAAGTCACGTTCGCCCTCCGCGATCACGCCCGCGGCGCCTTGCGTGGCCGACCTGCGTACGCGGCGCTTCGCGGCCAGCCCCGCGGGGGCCGGGGCTACGCTGTCGATCGAATCGATCTCGCCGAAGAGCCACAGCGCATGGGCCAGCAGGCCGATGCTGGTGCCCGGTTTGCCGGATTCGAGTGCGCGCAGGGTGTTGGGTGAGCACAGCAGCCGCTCGGCCATTTCGGCGACCGTCCATTCGCGATGGACCCTGTGCGCGCGAAGGCGCTGGCCGAGCCTTTCAAGGGGGAGGGCAGTTTGCGAGGGCAGGGCCGAGAGGCTGTGGCTGCTTTTTGACATCAATAAAATGACTATTAAACGGCTTAAGAGTCATTTTATTGCGTATTTCTGCATATGGGAAGGGCGCCTTATCCGGGCAGTCCAGGTCTTGGCGCCTCGTGTTGCTGAAGCACCGCAAGATCGCTCTCGTCCTTCAGCCCCACACCGGTCAGCCCCCTGTGCCGCGCCTCCCGCATCAGCCATGCCAGCTTGAACGCGGCGGCTTCGCAGGGCAGGCCTTCGGGGCGCACGTTCGAGATGCAGTTGCGCTCGGCGTCGTGCCGGCCGCGCTTCGGCGAATGGGTCAGGTAGATGCCGAGGCTGTCGGGCGAGCTGAGCCCCGGGCGCTCGCCGATCAGCATGACCGAGAGCGCGGCGCCGAACAGCTCGCCCACCTCGTCGGCCAGCGCCACGCGCGCCTGCGTGGCGATGACCACGGGGGAGAAGCGCGTTTCTGCCGGCAAGTGCGAGCGCAACGCGGCCAGCAGCGGGGCGGCATGGCGTGCCACTGCGAGCGAGGAAAGGCCGTCGCCGATGACCAGGCAGACATCGCAGTCGCGCTTTGCGGCGGTACTCAGGCGCTCCACGTCCGCGGGGTCGAGCTGCCGGCCGAGGTCGGGGCGGCGCAGGTAGGTGGTGCGGTCTTCTGCACGGCTGCGGGCGCGCATCGTTTCCCAGTGCTGTGCGTTCAATGTGGCTTCGAGCGCATCGACATCGAGCGCCGCGTGAATGGCGTCGCGCGCCATGGCATGGGCCCAGCCGAAGCGCAGCGTCTCGTCGGTCGGCATGCCGGCGCCGGCGCGGCCGAGCGCCAGGCGCGCGGGAGTGGCCGAGCGCCACTGCGCCCAAGGGTTGGGCGTGACGGGGTCGTCGCTCATGGTGCCAGCGCGGCCAGCCCGCTCATGTCCGCCAGCAGGCGGTTGGCCGAGGGCGGCGCGAGCTGTCCCGCCGCATCGGTGATCTGCATGCGTTGCAGCCAGGCCTCGAATTCGGGTGCGCGCTTCAGGCCCAGCGTCTGGCGCAGAAACAGCGCGTCGTGGAACGAGGTGCTCTGGTAGTTGAGCATCACGTCGTCGGCGCCCGGAATGCCCATGATGAAGTTGATGCCCGCAGTGCCCAGCAGCACGAGCAGGTTGTCCATGTCGTCCTGGTCGGCCTCGGCATGGTTGGTGTAGCAGATGTCGCAGCCGATGGGCAGGCCCAGCAGCTTGCCGCAGCAGTGGTCTTCGAGCCCGGCGCGGATGATCTGCTTGCCGTCGAAAAGATATTCGGGGCCGATGAAGCCGACCACGGTGTTGATGAGCAGCGGCTTGTAGCGGCGCGCCAAGGCATAGGCGCGCACTTCGCAGGTCTGTTGGTCGACACCGAAGTTGGCATTGGCCGAGAGCGCGCTGCCCTGGCCGGTCTCGAAGTACATCACGTTGTTGCCGACCGTGCCCCGGTTCAGTGCCAGAGCCGCTGCATAAGCCTCGTCGAGCAGCTCGGGCGTGATGCCGAAAGACAGGTTCGCCTTCTCGGTGCCCGCAATCGACTGGAATACCAGGTCCACCGGCGCGCCCGCTTCCGCAAGCTTGAGCGTGTTGGTCACATGCGTGAGCACGCAGCTTTGCGTGGGAATCTCGAAGCGCTGGATCACTTCGTCGAGCATGTGCAGCAGCCGGCCGAGCACCTGCATGCTGTCGGAGACCGGGTTGAGCCCGATCACCGCGTCGCCCGCGCCGTAGAGCAGCCCGTCGAGCGTGGAGGCGGCCACGCCGCGCAGGTCATCGGTCGGATGGTTGGGTTGCAGCCGCACGGCCAGGTGGCCGGGCAGGCCGATGGTGTCGCGGAACCGCGTGACCACGCTGCATTTTTTGGCGACCGAGACAAGGTCCTGGTTACGCATGAGCTTGGACACGGCCGCCACCATTTCGGGCGTGAGTCCCGGTGCCAACGCCGTCAGCACTTCAGTGGTGGCCTGCTCTGACAGCAGCCAGTTGCGGAAGTCGCCCACCGTGAGGTGCGACACCGGCGCAAAAGCCTGTGCGTCGTGGCTGTCGATGATGAGGCGCGTGATGTTGTCGCTCTCGTAGGGAATCAGCGCTTCCGTCAGGAACTGCTTGAGCGGCGTCTCGGCCAGCACGTGGCGCGCCGCCATGCGCTGCTGCGCCGTGGCCGCACCGATCTCCGCGAGATAGTCGCCCGAGCGTGCCGGGCTGGCCACGGCCATGACCTGCTTCAGGTCGTCGAAGGCGAAGACCTGGCCGGCGATGGTGGTGCGATAGCGCATCTTTCTGTCACGCGCTGGTGCTCGAAGAAAGCATCTCGTCGGGCGCCGCCGCCTTGCGTTGTGCCGAAGTCAGCAGGAAGTAGCCGTAGGCGGCCGCCATCAGCACCAGGAACAGCAGCGTGAGCATGGCGTTGAACCACACCATGGCGCCGAGGCAGACCACGCCGAGCCCGAGCGCAATGGCCGGAAACACCGGATAGAAGGGGGCGCGGTAGGTGCGCAGCAGGTTCGGCTCGCTCCTGCGCAGCTTGAAGAGCGCCGCCATCGAGATCAGATACATCACGATGGCGCCGAGCACGGCCATGGTCACGATGTTGGCGGTGAGCGTCTGGCCGCCGAACTGCACCCACTCGTCGCTGAAGATGGCCACCACGCCGATCACGCCGCCGGCCAGCAAGGCGCGGTGCGGTGTGTCGAAGCGCGGGCTCAGGCCGGCGAAGTAGCGCGGCAGATAGCCTGCGCGCGCCAGTGCGAAGATCTGGCGCGAGTAGCCCATGATGATGCCGTGGAACGAGGCAATCAGCCCGAAGAGGCCGATCCACACCAGCATGTGCAGCCAGCCGCTGTTGTCGCCCACCACCGCCTTCATGGCTTGCGGCAACGGGTCGTTGATGTTGGCGAGCTTGCGCCAGTCGCCCACGCCGCCCGCGAAGATCATCACGCCGAAGGCCAGCACCACCAGCGTGACGATGCCGGTGGTGTAGGCGATGGGAATGGTGCGGTGCGGGTCGCGCGCTTCCTCGGCCGCCATGGCCGCGCCCTCGATGGCCAGGAAGAACCAGATCGCGAAGGGTATCGATGCAAAGATGCCCGAGACGGCCGCGCCGTTGAGCACGTTGCCGCCAGCCCAGCCGTTGGCAACGAAGTTGGCCATCGACCAGCCCGGAGTGACCACGCCCATGAACACGAACAACTCGAAGATCGCCAGCACCGTCACGAACAGCTCGAAGGCCGCCGCAATGCCGATGCCGATCCAGTTGAGCCCGATGAAGATCACATACGCACCCAGCGCGAACCACTTCGGGTTGATGCCCGGGAACTGCACGTTGAGGTAAGCGCCGATGGCCAGCGCGATGGCGGGCGGGGCGAACACGAATTCGACCAGCGTGGCAAAGCCCGCCACGAAGCCGCCGGTCGGCCCGAAGGCGCGCCGTGCATAGGCAAAGGGGCCGCCCGCATGCGGAATGGCGGTCGAGAGTTCGGTGAAGCTGAAGATGAAGGTGGTGTACATCGTGGCCACCAGCACCGTGGCGACCAAGAAGCCGAGCGTGCCGGCCGTGTTCCAGCCGTAGCTCCAACCAAAGTACTCACCCGATATGACCAGGCCCACCGCAATGCCCCAGAGCTGGACGGGGCCGAGCACCTTCTTCAGGTGGCCGGTGCCGGTCGGAGCAGCGATGGCGGCCGGTGTCGCTTCGATGGACTGCATGGGGCTTCCTCTCTTTTGGCGGATGTTGACAGTGCACATGCAGCAAAGCAAGGGCTGTTCCACCGCTGGCCATAATCATGCTTTTCCCCATCCTTGCGAGGTATTCAGTGAAGTCTTCTTCTTCGTCGCTCTTCTGTGCTGCTTTCTTGTCCCTGTGTGCGGTGTCCACCGCCTGGGCGCAATCCGCTCCCGTTACCACGCCGAGCGGCCTGGTCTACCAATCGCTGAAGGAAGGCACCGGCGCATCGCCGGCCGCAACGGATGTGGTCAAGGTGCACTACCGCGGCACCTTTCCCGACAGCGGCAAGGAATTCGACAGCTCCTACAGCCGCGGCGAGCCCACGGAGTTTCCGCTCAACGGCGTGATCCCTTGCTGGACCGAAGGCGTGCAGAAGATGAAGCCGGGCGGCAAGGCCAAGCTCACCTGCCCACCGGCCATTGCCTACGGCTCGCGCGGCGCGGGCGGCGTGATTCCGCCGAACGCCACGCTCAACTTCGAAGTCGAGCTGGTGTCGGTCAAGAAGCGCTGATCGCGCCGGGGCTTCTTCGTGAAGAAGAAGCTCAACCCGGCTGGTACTGGTACAGCCAGGTTTCCGTGAGCGTCTTGTCGCCGGTCTTCAGGTAGAGCCGCATGTCGACGGGCTCGTTGCCTTCGGGTGTGAAGTCGAACTGGGCGCGCCAGTGGCCGGGCACGCCGTTGGGCACGGCCTCGGCGAACACGTAGGAGAACTTGCCGCGCGGTGCGGTCAGCACCAGCTCGGGCTTCACGCCGAAAGGCACGGTAGTGAGCGGCTGCCCGACGAACTCGACCATGAACTTGCGCACGCCCGGCGGGCGCGGCTGGCCCGGCTGACCGCCGCGCCCGATGCGCGTGGCCACGCAGCGCGCGAGCGGCGAGGGAAAGGGCTCCTGGTCGGTCCAGTGCAGGCGGTATTGCAGGCTGTAGCTCGCACCGGCCTTGGCGTCGGCCTTGGGCACCCAGAAGGCGACGATGTTGTCGTGGATCTCGTCGTCGGTGGGAATCTCGATCAGCTGCACCGAGCCTTCGCCCCAGTCGCTCAAAGGCTCGATCCAGAGGCTCGGGCGTTTTTCGTAGTTGACGCCGTCCTGGTAGTGGTCGAACGATCGGTCGCGCTGCAGCAGGCCGAAGCCGCGCGGCTTCGTGTCGGCGAAGGCCGAGGCACGCGTTTGCGTCGGGTTGTTGAGCGGGCGCCAGATGCGTTCGCCCGCGCCGTTCCAGATGGCCAGGCCGTCGGAGTCGTGCACCTCGGGCCGCCAGTCGATGGCGGTGGGCTTGATGGTTTCCGAGTACCAGTACATCGAGGTGAGCGGCACCAGCCCGAGGCGCGACACGTCGCGGCGCAGGAAGAGGCGCGAATCGATGTCCATGATGACGGCCTTGCCCCGCTGCATCACGAACTTGAACACGCCCGTGACGCTCGGCCCCTCGAGCAGCGCGTAGACCGTCATCGAGGTGGTGTTGTTCGCGGCCGGCGTTTCGAAGTAGTAGCGCGTGAAGGTCGGAAACTCTTCCGGCTTGTCGGGCACGGCCACGTCGAGTGCGATGCCACGTGCCGACAGGCCGTACTGGTACAGCTCGCCGATGGCGCGGAAGTAGGAAGCGCCAAGGAACGCCACCCAGTCGTTCTTCTGCCAGTCGAGCTTGCTCTGGTCGCCCAGGCGGCTTTCCTGCAGGCGGAAGCCCGCAAAGCCCGCACCGGCCGGCAGTGCGCGGGCCGGGCTGTCGGGCGGCATCGAAAAATACGTGGGGCTGTAGAGCACCTCGCGTGCGAACGCATCGCCGTCCGAGTTCTCGAGCACGTGCATGCGCACCGGCGTCTGGAAGAAGCGGCCGAGGTGAAAGAAGGTGACGGGAAAGGCGCCAGGCCCGTCGCGGAAGAGGGCGTTGGCGGGGTCGAACTTGATCTTGCCGTGGGCGTCGTAGTCGATCTTCTCGAGCACGTCGGGTGCGAGCGGCGCGGCGGCGGCGTACGGTTGCGCGGCCAGGCGCTTGGCTTGCGCGACAAGGCGGTCGAACGAGAAAGGCGCGGGCTGGCTCAGTTTCAGGCCGTTGGCGGCCAGTGCCTCTTCGGGCAGTCCAAGGGCGGCGAGTGCGGCGGCGGCACCACCAGCGGCAAGGAAGGATCGGCGATCAAGCATGTGTTTCTTGAGGGTTGCGAGTCTTGGAGGTACGGAAGGAACGATGCACGGAAACGACGCCGCCATCGGCTGTATCGGTCGGGCTTCGGAAGAACCATCCTAATGCAGCACGCATCTGGATTTTCCGCGACAGGAGGAGCGGCGAGCATGCCTTGGCGAAGAGGCTCCCCGCGTCAGCCAACTCGCGCAATCCAGGCCGGACAAGGCCGGAGATTGGAAAAATTGTGCGTTTATGTATCGGCGGGGTCTGTGGCGCTCAACGCATAGACGGCATAGAGCGACACGCCGAGCATCATCAGCACCAGCGGCGCAAACAAGGTATATGGCAGGCCGAAGCCTTCCAGCACGCGATAGGCGGAATCGAGCCGCAAGCGCGGATGGGCTTCGGTCAGCTCAGAGGTCCGGCGCAGCCCCCACCGAAACTCCGCTCCGGTGGCGCGCACCGAAGGGTGCTGCGCGGCTCGCCCGACGGCAAGCCAGCACATGGCGTCGAACGCCAGCACCGAGCCCGCCGGTGCACGCTCGCCGAAGGTCGCGAACACGGCCCGTACCTGTTGCGGCTCGAGGTACATCAGCACGCCCTCCGTGAAGAGAAACACGGGTCTCCCCTTGCGATTGCGCGGCAGTGCCAGCTGTTCCCACCATCTGTCGGACGTGAGGTCGAGCGGGCACACGTCATGCCGCGGATCGGTTTCGGGAATCAACTCGCGGCGCAGTTCGAGCACCTCGGGCAGGTCGGCATCAGTCAGGCGACACTGCCCGTCGTCCAGCCACTGGAAGTAATGGCTCAGGCCGCAGCCCATGTTCACCACGCGGCCGCCCGGATGCTGCTTGAGGAATTCCTGCGCGAGGCTGCGAAACCTGCGCGTGCGGTTCAGGATGCCGTAGATGGTCGCCCTGTCTTCCGGCAGGGCGTGCCCGTCGTCGCGTATCTGCTCCAGCACCGATGCGGCGTAGGCGTCCCGCACGGCGAGTTGCGGAAACATTGCATCGCCGGAAGCGCGCGCGGCGAGCGAAATACGCAAGGTGGAAGGCACGGCCGACAGGCCCCGTGCGGCTTGGCTTGTTGTCATGGGCGCTGGACCAGGGGTCATGCCCGAAGTCTGGCGCCTACCGCACAGCGGGGCAAGTCAGCCTTTGGTTAGCCCGGCCGGTCGCCGCTGCGCCGGCGGCTATTACGTTATTGCTCGATTGCTTCTTCAATCACTTCGCGGTCGGCATCACGAACTCGGCGCCCTTGCCGATGCTCTCCGGCCAGCGCTGCATGACCGACTTCTGCTTGGTGTAGAAGCGCACGCCTTCCTCGCCGTAGGCATGCATGTCGCCGAAGAGCGAACGCTTCCAGCCGCCGAAGCCGTGCCATGCCATCGGCACCGGAATCGGCACGTTGATGCCGACCATGCCCACCTGGATGCGGCGGCTGAACTCGCGCGCCACGTTGCCGTCGCGCGTGAAGCAGCTCACGCCGTTGCCGAACTCGTGGTCGTTGACAAGGTCGACCGCGTCCTTGAAGTTGGCCACGCGCACGCACGAGAGCACGGGGCCGAAGATCTCTTCCTTGTAGATGCGCATCTCGGGCGTGACGTGGTCGAACAGCGTGCCGCCCATCCAGAAGCCGTCGCCGCAGCCGGCGCCGGCCTTGTTGCCGTCGAACTGGCGGCCGTCGACCAGTAGCTTCGCGCCTTCTTTTTCACCCTGGGCGATGTAGCCCGTGATGCGCTCGTGCGCCGCGCGCGTGACGATCGGGCCCATCTCGGCCGCGAGGTTCTCGCCGTCGAGCACCTGGAGCGTCTTCGTGCGCTCGACGAGCTTGGGAATGATCTTGTCCGCCACGTCGCCCACCAGCACCGCCACGCTGATCGCCATGCAGCGTTCGCCGGCCGAGCCGTAGCCCGCGCCGATCAGTGCATCCACCGTCTGGTCGATGTCGGCGTCGGGCATCACCACCATGTGGTTCTTCGCGCCGCCGAGCGCCTGCACGCGCTTGCCGTTGCGGGCGCCGGTTTCGTAGATGTAGTTGGCAATGGGCGTGGAGCCCACGAAGCTGACGGCCTTGACGTCGGGGTGCTCGAGCAGCGCATCGACCGCGGCCTTGTCGCCCTGCACCACGTTGAACACGCCGTCGGGCAGGCCGGCTTCCTTGAGCAGTTCGGCCATGCGCAGCGACGGGGTCGGGTCGGTCGGGCTGGGCTTGAGAATGAAGGTGTTGCCTGCGGCAATGGCCACCGGGAACATCCACATCGGCACCATCACCGGAAAGTTGAAGGGCGTGATGCCCGCCACCACGCCGAGCGGTTGGCGCAGCGTCCAGTTGTCGATGCCGGTGGAAACCTGGTCGGTGAAGTCGCCCTTGAGCAGCTGCGGAATGCCGCAGGCGAACTCGACGATGTCGATGCCGCGCGACACCTCGCCCTGCGCGTCGGTAAACACCTTGCCGTGCTCGGCGGTGATCATGTGCGCCAGCTCGTCCTTGTGCAGGTTGAGCAGCTCCAGAAACTTGAACATCACGCGGGCGCGGCGGATAGGGGGCGTGTCGGACCACTTGGGAAACGCAGCCTGCGCGGCGGCCACCGCGGCATCGACGTCGGCCTGGGCCGCAAGCACCACCTTGCCCGTGACCTTGCCGGAAGCGGGGTTGGTGACATCCTGCGTACGGGTGGAACCGCCGGCGGTGTGCTGGCCGCCGATGAAATGGGCAATCTGTTGGGTCATGGGGGTACCGCCAAGGGTGAAGTGATTGCCGGAGTTTAGGAACGGGAAGGGCGCCTGCCTATACTCGAACGTTGAACTGTTTGTTCACTATGGTGAACAATGCGAATATGGATCTGCAAAAAGCCGAGTCTCTTTGGGCGCACCTGCACTGGCTGATCGTGCTTGGCCAACAGGGCAGCTACACCGCCGCCGCGGCACGCCTGGGCGTGAGCAAGGCTGCCATGAGCCAGCGCATCGCCGAGCTGGAACGGGCCGTGGGCGTGACCCTCGTGCGCCGGACCACCCGCAGCATGCGGCTGACCGAGGCGGGGCAGCGGCTGGTCGACCAGACCCGCGAACCCTTCGAACAGATCGCCCACAGCTTTCTGAAGGCACGCGACCATGCGGACGAGCCGCGCGGGCTGATCCGCGTGACCGCGCCGGTGGCGCTCGGGCGGCAGCAGCTGCTGCCAAGGCTCACCGACTTTCTTCTGGCGCATCCGTCGATCCGCATCGAGATGGAGCTTTCCGACCGCCTCAGCTCGCTGGCGACGGAGGGCTTCGACCTGGCCGTGCGGCACGCAGCCTCGCCGCCCGACACGCACGTGGCCTGGCGCCTGTGCGACACGAGGTCGGTACTGGTCGCGAGCCGAGCCTATCTGCGCCGCAAGGGAACCCCGCTCGCGCCGCCCATGCTGGCCGAGCACGATTGCCTGCACTATCCGCGCGGGCAGGAAACCAATGTGTGGTCATTCGAGCGGCGCAGCGGCCGGGCGCGCCAGGCCGAGCGGGTGACCGTGCCCATCGCCGGCCCGCTCGCAGCCAACAACAGCGAAGCGCTTCGCGACGCCGCGCAGGCGGGCCTGGGCATCGCACTGCTGCCCGACTTCAGCGCGCAGTCGGCCTTGCAAACGGGCAAGCTGATCGAGGTGCTGCCCGACTGGCAGCCCACCGGCGCTTTCGCGGACCAGATCTACGCCATACGGCCGTATTCGCTGCACATACCGCGCGCGGTGAGCCTGTTCGTGAGCCACCTGCGCGAAACCCTCAAGGTCGGATTCAAGCTGCCCCAGGCGTGACGTTCCGGCCGGTTGTTGTTGGGCCTCGTCTCAGGTGGACGAGGCAAGCAATTGCCGAACCAGCAACTGCGCCGCCGGCGACAAGGTCTCGCCCGTCTTCGTGGCCATCAGCAGCCGGCGAACGGCCCAGGCATCCTTGAGCCGCACCACCTTGAGTCCGAGCGCGCTCACCTGCGCCTTGCAGGCCGCGAGCGGCACCACGCCGATGCCGAGGTTGGCCGCGATCATGTGGCACATGGCATCGAAGCTGCGCACCTGCACGCGCAGCCGCATCGGAATGCCCGCCTGCTCGGCGGCGCGAGAGGTCAGCTCGAGCAGAGAGCTGCTGCGGTTCAGCCCGACGAACTCGTGGGCGAGGCAGGTCTTGAAGTCCGTTCTCCGGGTGCGTGCAAGCGAATGCTGCCGGGCGCAGAGCACCACCAGTTCGTCGGTCTGGAACTGCGCGACATCGAGCCCGTAGGCCGGCGTGTTCTCCGCGAACACGCCGACGTCGGCCAGGCCGTCGACCAGCGCGCGCACGATGTCGCCGCTCAGTTGTTCCTCGACTTCGACGCGGATGTCCGGATGCTGGCCGAGAAAGGTGGCCAGCGTGGCCGGCAGGAACTCGGTGAGCGCCGACATGTTGGCCCACAGCCGCACATGGCCGCGCACCCCGCTCGAGTAGTCGGCGAGCTCGTTGCTGAACTGCTCGAAACCCTGAAAGAGCCGCATCGCATGCTGCATGGCGACGTGGCCGGCGGGCGTCAGCGCAATGCCTTGCGAGCTGCGCTCCAGCAGCTTCGAGCCCGTGGCCGCCTCGAAATCCGAAAGCCGCCGGCTGGCGGCCGAGAGTGCCAGGTGGCACGCCTCCGCACCCTTGGTGATGCTGCCCGACTGGGCCACGGCGCAGAACAGGCGCAGCGTCACGAAATCGACACGGGCAGGGTTGATGGGGCTGGCCATCGCGGGATTCTAGAGAGCGCGCCAGTGCCGAAAGGCATGGGCATAGGCCAAAAGATTCTTTGACATGTTATGTCGGGCCATCTATAGTGAGTTCATCGAAGCACCGTTCGCTTCCGTCGGTACTCAACCACAAGGCCACAAGGAGAGGTATGCAATCACTGCTCGATCAACTGAAGGGACTCGATGTCCTGGCCGGCACCGCGATGGGCGGCCTGACGGTGCAGTTGCAGCCGATTCCGGGCCATACGCCCGTGATCCAGGTGAGCATCGAAGGGCGCGACGAGTTGCCCATCTTCATCACGAGTTCGGACATGCAGGTCATTTGCATCTGCTATCTCTGGACCGAAGAAGAAGTGAAGGCCGAGCGCCGTACCGAGCTGCTCGAATCGCTGCTCGACCTCAACCCCTCGGTGCCGCTGTCGTCCTTCGGGCGCGTCGACGGCCGCTACGTGCTTACCGGTGCGCTCGGGCGCAATGCGAGCGTGGAAGACGTCGCGCGCGAAGTGGCAGTGCTCAGCGACAACGCGCTCGATGCGCTGGACGCCCTGTCCGAATTCCTGAACTAAGAAGCGGAGATCATCATGACAGTCATCAAGAAGCTGGTCACCTTGCTGCGCGGCAGTGCCCGCGAAATCGGCGAGAGCGTGGTCGACAGCAATGCCACGCGCATCTACGAGCAGGAAATCGTCGATGCCAAGCACAGCATCGAAAAAGCCAAGGGCGATCTCACCGGCGTCATGGCCAAGGAGATGCAATCGGCCCGCGAAATCGAACGCCTGAAGAACGAGGTCACGCGCTACGAGGGCCTTGCCCTCGAGGCGCTCAACAAGACGCAGGAAGGCCTGGCGCTCGACGTAGCGGCCAAGGTCGGCACGCTCGAAAAAGAACTCGAGGAGCAGGCCAAGGCGCATGCCTCCTACGCGCTGCAGGTGTCCAAGCTCAAGGACCTGATCAAGACGGCCGAAGCGCGCATTCGCGAGCACGAGCGCGAAATCGGCATCGCCAAGACCACCGAGAGCGTCTACCGCGCCACGCAATCGATTTCCGAAAACATTGGCGCGGGCGGTTCGCGCCTGTCCAATGCGCGTGAATCGCTCGAGCGCATCCGCCAGCGCCACGAAGACCTGGCCGACCGGATGGCCGCGAGCCAGACGCTCGAAAACGAGCTCGGCCACAGCGCGCTCGAGAAGAAGCTGGCGGCCGCGGGCATCGGCGGCGACGTCGACCGCACCGGCCAGGTGATGGAGCGCATCCGCGCCCGCCAGGCCAAGCCGACGGAGCCCGGCGCCCAATGACCGTGCGGGTCAAGCCGGTTCGCTGGCAAGGCTCGGACGAGGCGATACGCGCCGTCCAGGTGGCGTTCGACGTGGAAGAGGCCGTGCTGGAGGCGGTGCGCACCGCGGCTTTCGAGCAGCACGTGTCCACCTCCGACCAGATCCGGCAGGTGCTGGGGCTTGCGACAACGGCCAAACCCAAGCGGCCGCGGCTGACCGTGTCGCTGAATGCGGCAGACTACGAGTTTCTAGCGGCGAGATATGGGCTCGCCCCGGACGACCGCCTGGCCATCAAGGAGAGGGCCACGCGCGATCTGATTGCTTTTGCAAGTGGTGGAAAGAAAAAGGGCACTGGCGCAGCGAAGCCGGGCCGAAGATAAAAACACAACCCGCACGCGGGAGGGTCAATGGGAAATTTCATGGATGCGGTGACGGGGTACCCCACCGCGATCTACACGGTGCTGCTGGGCGTCGTGGTGATCTATTGGGTGCTTGCGGTGGCCGGCATGGTCGACATCGAGCACAGCGGCATCGACGTCGACCTGCAGACCCACGCCGACGGTGACACCAGCGACGTGGGGCAACTCGCGAGCTATGTGGTGGCGTTCGGCCTGAACGGCGTGCCGTTCTCGGTGGCGGTGAGCCTGCTGGTGCTGGTGTCGTGGACGCTGTCCTGCCTTGGCGGGGAGTGGCTGCTGCCGCTGGTGCCCACGTTGCCGCTCAAGCTCCTGGCTGGCACGGTGCTGCTGGTGGCGAGCGCCGCCATCGCCATACCCGTCACCGCCGTGGCCATCCGCCCCCTGCGCGGCTTGTTCGTGAGCCATACGGCCGTGAGCAATGCGGCACTGGTCGGGCAAGCCTGCCGCGTCGTCACCGGCGTGGTGAACGAGAAAGACGGCCGCGCCGAAGTGGCCCGCCGCGGCGCCAGCCTGAACATTCGCGTCTGGGCGCCCGCGCCCAACACGCTCAAGCGCGGATCGCAAGCGCTCATTCTTGAATACGACGAGGTGGCCGGGCGCTACCTCATCGCGGCGCACGAAGACATCGTCTGACCGCGCGCACCCACTTACTGTTCGTTCGCTCTTAAAGCAAATCTGGAGAAAAAATGGAGCCCATCCTCTTTGCCGTGGCCATTCTGGCCGTGGTCATCCTCGGCCTGTTCGCGATGTTCGCCAAGTTCTATCGAAAGATCGAACAAGGCCACGCGCTCATCGTGAACACGCTGCGCGCCGAGCCCGAGGTGACCTTCACCGGGCGAATGGTCTACCCGATCATTCACAAGGCCGAGTTGATGGACATCTCGGTCAAGACGATCGAGATCGACCGCTCCGGCAACGAGGGCCTCATCTGCCGTGACAACATCCGCGCGGACATCAAGGTGAAGTTCTTCGTGCGCGTCAACAAGACCGCCGACGACGTGCTCAAGGTGGCGCAAGGCATCGGCTGTGCGCGCGCTTCGAACCACGAGACGCTCGAAGAATTGTTCTCGGCCAAGTTCTCCGAAGCGCTCAAGACCGTTGGCAAGTCGATGGATTTTGTCGACCTGTACCAGGCGCGCGACGGGTTCCGCGACCAGATCATCAGCCAGATCGGCAACGACCTTTCGGGCTACGTGCTCGAAGACGCCGCCATCGACTACCTCGAGCAAACGCCGCTGTCGGAGCTCGACACCAACAACATCCTCGATGCGCAGGGCATCAAGAAGATCACCGAGTTGACGGCGGTCGAGCATGTGCGCACCAACGAACTGCGCCGCAACGAGGAAATGCAGATCAAGAAGAAGAACGTCGAGACGCAGGAAGCCCTGCTCGAGCTCGAACGCCAGCAGGCCGACGCCACCGCGCGCCAGCAGCGCGAAATTGCCAGCGTGCGTGCCCGCGAGGAGGCCGAGACCGCCAAGATCCAGGCCGAAGAGCGCACCAAGTCCGAAACCGCGCGCCTCATCGCCGAACAGTCCATTTCGGTGCAGCAGGAAAACGTGCAGCGCGAGAAGGAAGTGGCCGAGAACAACCGCAAGCGCGCGGTGGCCATCGAAGAAGAAAAGGTCACGCGCGCACGCGACCTCGAGATCGTCGACCGCGAGAAGGAAGTAACGCTGCAGCGCATCGAGAAGGACAAGGCCGTCGAAGTGCAGAAGAAGGCGATTGCCGACGTGATCCGCGAGCGCATCGTGGTCGAGCGCACCGTGGCCGAGCAGGAAGAAGCCATCAAGGAGCTGCGCGTTGTGGCCGAGGCCGAGCGCACCAAGAAGTCCGTCGTGATCATGGCCGAAGGCCAGGCCGACGAAAAGATGGTGCTCGACGTCAGGGCCGCCGAAACGCAGGAAAAGCGCGCGCGCCACAAGGCCGCCGAAGAACTCACCCTGGCCGATGCCAAGCTCAGGGTTGCAGAGCGCGACGCCGAATCGAAGAAGCGCGAAGCCGAAGGCATGGAAGCCCTCTCCGCCGCACCGGGGCTGGCCGCCGCCAAGGTCGAGATCGCGACCGCGCAAGCCCGGCTCGCTACCTTCGAGGCCGAAGCCTCAGGCAAGGAAAAGCTGGGCCTGGCCGACGTGCATGTGCGGCAGGCCGATGCGGACGCCATCCTCAAGGCCGGTCAGGCCGATGCACAGGTGATCGAAGCGCGCTCGCAGGCCGAAGCCGCCGGCATGCGCGCCAAGTTCGACGCCGAAGCCTCGGGCAAGGAAAAGCTCGGCTTGGCCGAAGTGAATGTGCGCACCGCCGATGCCGAAGCCACCCTGAAGTCCGGCCAGGCCGATGCGCAGGTGATCGAAGCCCGCTTCAGCGCCGAGGCCAAGGGCCTGGCTGAAAAGTTCGAGGCCATGAAGGCGATGAGCCCGGACACCCGCGACCACGAGGAGTTCCGCATGCGCCTGGAAAAGTCGCACATCGAAACCATGAAGGGCATCGATGCGCAGACCTCCATCGCCAAGGAACAGGCCGAGGTGCTGGGTACCGCGCTGGCCAACGCCAAGATCGACATCGTGGGCGGGCAGGGCGACTATTTCGACAGCTTCGTGCGCTCGCTTTCCGTGGGCAAGGGCATCGACGGCGTCATCTCCAAGAGCAACGCGCTGCAAGTTGCCTTCAAGGACCAGCTGTCCGGCGACCGCGACGTGGTGAAAGACCTGCGCGACATCGTCGGTGCGCTCGGTAATTCGTCCGGCGAGATGCAGAACCTCAGCGTCGCGGCGCTGATGAGCCGTATCACCAGCGACGGCAGCGACAGCCAGAAGACCGCGCTGAGCAACCTGATCTCCACCTTCCGCAACTGAGAGTGGGCGCGCGATGAACCCGAACCTGAAATGCAGTTGCTCCGCGCACGCGTCGATGCAGCCCGTTGCCTTGGCCGAGGCATTGCTGGCGGTGAATTGCACCGACTGCGGCGGCATGGTCATGGCCATGGACGACTGGCGCGCCTGGAAGGCCGCCGACCCCGCGCGGGAGCCCCATGCCATCGATGACGAGGTCATCGAGGTGTTCGACGCCGCCTCCGTCCGGCATTGCCCCGAATGCGACCGGCTCATGCAACGGCTGCGCGTGAGCGCCGGCCCCGACTTCCGCATCGACCGCTGCATTGCGTGCCAGAACCTCTGGTTCGACCAGGGCGAATGGCGCGCCCTGGTGAGCCGCGGCCTGGCCGGCCGGCTCGACGAACTGCTGTCGGACGGATGGCAGCGCCGGCTTCAGACCGAAGAGGTGCGCGAGGTGCGGCTTGCCGCGCTGCGCCGCCGCTACGGCAACGACTGCATCGACGAGCTGGACCGCATTCGCGCCTGGCTCGACACCCAGCCCCACCGCGACGAATTGCTCGCATTGCTGCGCGCGGACTGACCGCGCCGATCTATGCAACCCACGGAAGAATCGGGGGCGCCAGCCGGCGCCCAGGCGCCGTCTGATCAGACCGAAGCTCTCGTGTCCGGCAGCGGCAGCTACGACCTGCTGAAGAAGCGGCTCGAAACACAGGGCGAAGGCCTGCTCAAGAAAACGCAGGCGCTCAACGAGCGGCGCCTCGCCGAGTTCGGCCGCTCCGAGCAAGCCCTGGTGCTGCGCACGCGCGCGCGCACTGAGAACAATGCCGTGGCGCGCGACATCGTGCGCATTGGCGATCTGCTTCTGTTTGGCTACAACGTCTTCATCGGCCTGCGCAAGGAAACGGCGGTGAGCGACGTGTTCGGCCTCTATCGGCTGGCCGTGCCCGGAGAGGCCGCCACCGAGAACGACGAGCTGCAGCCAGTGCCCTTGGCCGGCACCTTTCTCGAAGACACGCGCTTCGTCTCCGATTTTCGCGAGCTGTACGCCTATTACAAGCAGGCCACGATGCTGCAGCTGCGTGTCACGCAGGACAAGCTGCTGGCGTCTTTCCAGATCGGCCAGCAGCTGGGTGACGTGCGCGTGTTCCGTTGGGCCATCGAGCGCAACGGCGGCATTCACTACATCGACAACCGCGGCGAGCGCGACATCGCACTGCCCGCGAGCCATGACTTCGAATGGACAGTGGCCACGCGCGAAGACCATGTGGGCGGCAAGCATCCCCATGTGAACGTGCTCGACACGGTGTTCGTCGAAACCGTGGGCGGCGACCTGACCGTCAAGATTGAGAACAACACCGAAACCGGGCTCGGCATCTACAGCGAGCCCGTGGAAGACAGGAACCAGTCGCTCACCGATGCCGAGGTGGCCTGGGCCAAGCTCGGCATGCTGATCCTGCTGCGCGTAAAGCCTTACCGCGAGCAGGTCACGCGCTATCTGGTGTTCAATATCCGCACGCAGCAGGTCGAGCGCATCGACGCCATCGGCGGCTCCTGCGTTCAGCTGCCCGAAGACCACGGCATCATTTTTCCCGGCGGCTACTACCTGCAGTCGGGCGAATACAAGCGCTTCGACTTGCCGGGTGAGGTGGTGGAGAGCCTGCGCTTCAAGCGCATGCTGCGCTCGCCCAACGGCGAAGACGTGGCCTATGTCTTCTACGACCCGAAGCCGGGTCGCTATGCGTTCTTCAACTACAACCTGATCGACAAGAAGCTCGCCACGCCGATCATCGCCAACGGGTACGCGCGCTTTTCCGACGGCCGCATGCTGGTGTTCCAGGGCGAAGAGGGCGAGCCCTCGCGCGTGCACCAGATGCAGCTCTGGCAGACACCGTTTGCCAGCGACGAGCATGTGAGCGCCCAGCCGCCCGCCACCGGCTTCTTCGGCAAGATCGGCAATGCTGAGCTGGTGCGCGGGGTGTCCGACCTGATGGGCATCGCCCGCGCGGTGCGCGAGCAGGCGCCCACGCGTGCCGCCTACGAAGACCTGATCCGCCAGTGCAACCGCGTGAGCGACGCCTATTTCTGGCTCGACGCGTCCGAGGCGACCGGCCTCATGGCCGAGCTGCGCAGCATTGCCGATGTGGCGCGCAGCACGCTGGCCGAGTTCGAAAAGGTCGACACCATCCGCCGCGAAACCGCGCGTGCGCTGGCCCGCGCCGAAGACGAACAGCACGCGCTGCTGGTCGACATTGCCAGCACCCTCTGGCGCGCGCCCGACGATTTCGTGAAGGCGTTGGGGCGGTTGCGCGAACGGCGCGGCGCCTTGCAGATGCTCAAGGAGCTGCGCTACGCCGACCTGCCGCGCATTGCCGCCATGGACGCCGCGCTCGAAACCGAGCAACAGCGCGTCGGTGAGCGTGCGATGCAGTTCCTGGCGGCCGACACCGCCTTCGACGGCCAGCGCCAGTCGCTCGACAAGCTCGCCCTCGAGCTGCCCAACCTGTCGACCTCTCCGGCCCTCGGGCAAATGCTCGCGACGCTCGACGAACTGGCCGCCGGGCTCGACCTGCTCACCGAGCAGCTCGGCAGCCTGCCGGGCGGGGACGCGGTGGTTCGTACCTCGATTCTCGACCGCATCTCGCTGATCTACGCCGACATCAACCGCATGCGCGCCGATGCGCGCGCGCGGCGCAAGTCGTTGGGCGCGACCGAGGCGCGCGCCGAGTTCGGCGCCCAGTTCAAGCTCTTCAGCCAGGCGGTGGAAAACGCGCTGGAGTTTGCCGACACGCCCGAGAAGTGCGACGACGCATTGACGCGGCTCTTGGCCCAGCTCGAAGAAGTCGAAGGGCGCTTCGCCGAACAGGAAGACTTCCTGGCCGACATCGCCGAGAAGCGCGAGACCGTGTATGAAGCGCTTTCCGCGCGCCGCCAGAGCCTGGTGGAAGCCCGCCAGCGCCGCGCGCAGGGCGTGGTCGATGCCGCGGGCCGCATCCTCGACGGCATTCCGCGCCGCATTGCGCAGTTCGGCGATCTGAAGCAGGTTCACAGCTACTTCGCGGCCGATCCGATGATCGGCAAGCTGCATGCGCTCATCGCAGACCTGCGCGCGTTGGGCGCCGCGGTGCCGGCCGACGAGCTGGACACGCGGCTGAAGACGTCGCGCGACCAGGCGTTGCGTTCGATCCGCGACAAGCGCGAATTGGTGAGCGAAGGCGGGGACACCCTGCGCCTGGGCCGCCATGCCTTCACCGTGCACCGCCAGCCGGTCGACCTGACGTTGGTGGCCCGCGACAGCGGCATGGCCTACCAGGTCACCGGCACCGACTACCTGAGCCCTGTGGACGAGCCGCGGCTGCTCCCGTTGCAACGCTATTGGAATCAGGCGTTGGTGTCTGAAACGGCTGAGTTGTCGCGCGCCGAATACCTGGCCGGGCGCCTGCTGGAGTCGTTGCGCGATGGCAAGGCCGAACGCACCTGGGCCGAGGTGGTCACGTTCCTCACCGAAGACCCTTTGCACCCGCAGCTGCTCGAAATGGTGCGCCGCTTCGCAGCCGCGCGCTACCAGGAGGGCTACCAGAAGGGCATTCACGATGACGACGCGCTGCGCCTGCTTGGCGCGCTCGTCGCCATGCAAGACCAGGCTGGCTTGCTGGCGTGGGGGCCGACCGAACGCGCATTGGCCTTGCTCTACTGGCAGCACGGCCACCTCATTGCACACCGCGAATCGCTGCTGCGGCGTGCGCGCGCCGCCCTGCAAATGCAGGCCCTGTTCGGCCGGCGTGATGCACTGGAACAGCTCGAAGCCGATACGGCGCGTGCGCTGAACCACTTTGCACGTGACATGCTGCCCGACCTGCTGCAGCTGGCCGAGGCCGCTACCGAAGAAGAGCGCGACGCCCACCAGGGCCGTGTGGCTACGTTGTGCGGCCAGGCGGCCGCCTACCTGGTGCGCGAACTGGCCGGCGAGCACGGCGGCGAAACCTGGGCCGTGTCGGGCGCGGGCGAAGACCTGGCGGCCGCGCTGCTGCGCGAACTCGAACGGGGCGGCCGGCGCGATGCGTGGCAGCACGATCTCGACGCCGCACCGCCGGCAGAGCGCTGGCGCCTCGCACGCGACTGGGTGCGTGCCTATGCCATCCATCAAGCGCCGCAATCGGTCGATTGGGTAGACGACGCGGCCAGCGTGCTGGCCATGCCGATGCAGCGCACGCGTGTCAACGTGGCGCTCGACCGCACGGTCGAAGGGCTGCGCGGCGAACATCCGCGCGTGGCCGACGGCCGCATGACGCTGAACCTGAACGACTTCTGGCGCCGCTTCCTGTTCCACGCCACGCACGCGGTGCCGGGCTACGAGGCGCTGCACAGCCTGCGCCACGAGCTGCTCGAACGCGAGAAGGCGCGGCTCAAGCTGGGCCAGTTCCAGGCCAAGCCGCTCTCGACCTTCGTGCGCAACCAGCTGATCGACGAGCTCTACCTGCCCATCATCGGCGACAACCTGGCCAAGCAGATCGGCTCGGCGGGCGAGGGCAGCCGCACCGACCGCATGGGCTTGCTGCTGCTGATCTCCCCGCCCGGCTACGGCAAGACCACGCTGATGGAGTACGTGGCAGACCGGCTCGGCCTGATCTTCGTGCGCATCAACTGCCCAGCGCTGGGCCACGGCGTGACGGCCATCGACCCGGCCAATGCGCCCAACAGCGCGGCGCGGCAGGAGCTGGAAAAGCTCAACCTCGGCCTCGCAATGGGCAGCAACGTGATGCTGTACCTGGACGACATCCAGCACACCAGCCCCGAGTTTCTGCAGAAGTTCATTGCACTGGCCGACGGCACGCGCCGCATCGAGGGTGTGTGGAACGGCGAGCCGCGCAGCTACGACATGCGCGGCAAGCGCTTCGCAATCGTGATGGCGGGCAACCCGTATACCGAGTCGGGCGACGTGTTCAAGATTCCGGACATGCTGGCCAACCGGGCGGACATCTACAACCTGGGCGACGTGCTCTCGGGACGCGAGGCGGCATTTGCGCTTTCGTACATCGAGAACAGCCTGACTTCCAACTCCACGCTGATGCCGCTGGCCTCGCGGGACCCCAAGGACGTGCAGCTGCTGGTGAAGATGGCGCAGGGGCACGAGGTGCCGAGCAGCGCGCTCTCGCATGCCTACAGCGCGGTCGAGCTGGAAGAGATCAAGGCACTGCTGCAGCGCTTGTTCCGTGCGCGCGACCTGCTGCTCAAGGTCAACCTCGCGTACATCGAATCGGCCGCGCAACAGGAGGCCTACCGCACCGCGCCGCCGTTCAAGCTGCAGGGCAGCTACCGCAACATGACCAAGCTCGCGGGCAAGATCACGGCGTTGATGCACGACGACGAGCTTGATGCATTGCTGCGCGACCACTACCGCGGCGAAGCACAGACCCTGACCACCGGCGCGGAAGAAAACCTACTCCGGCTCGCGCAACTTCTGGGCAGCCCGACCCTGGAAGAAAGCGCGCGCTGGGCCGCCATCTGCGAAGAGTTCGTTCGGAAGAAAAAGCTCGGCGGCGACGATGTCGACGGCAGCCAGCGCATCGCCAGCAGCATGCTCGACGTGGCGCGCGCGGTCGATGCACTCAAGCCCAAGCCGCCAGCCGAAGGGCCGAACGAAGGCCAGCGGCTGGCCGACGCCATGCTGCAGATCGCCGTGACCTACCGCGAACTGATCCTGCCGCTGGTAACCGCCACCGAACGCCGGCTCGAGCTCGACCGGTCGATCAAGCAGGACATGGAGCGGCTTGCGGCTGAAGTGCAGGCTGCGCGTGGCGTGGTCAAGCGTTCGCCCAAGTCGGACAAGGAGGGCTAGGAATGAGGCGTTGTCTTTCTTTGCCTCTTGTTGAGCGGTGCTGTTCGGGGCGCGCACCCGCCGACGGGGGACCTTACTCCGCGAATGTCCCCCGGCCTGCGGCCTCCTCCTTTATTTCGCTGCGCAAGGCACCCCATCGACGGGTGCGTTGCAAAGAGCGGTCGTTGATCA
>NZ_JBEPKJ010000016.1:0-160534 GCF_040544635.1 Variovorax paradoxus | reverse complement strand
TGCTGGGCAACCTGTTCAAGAACGAGATCCGCTCGCGCACCAAGAGCAACCTGATGATGTTCCTGCGCCCGGCGGTCATGCGCGACGGCGCCTCGACCGAGGCTTTTGCGTACGACCGCTACGACGAGATCCGCGGCATGCAGCAGCGCACGCAACCGAACACCGACAACATCATGCTGCGCGGGGTGAACGCCGCGCCGGTGCTGCCGGAAGCACCGGCGCCCCGCCCGGCCGATCGCCCGACCAGCAGCGAGCGCATCCAGGGCACGCAGCTCATTCCGCCGCCGCGCCCGCCGGCCGACACGCGCAGCTTGCGCCCGAGCCCGCTGCGCGGCGCCTTGCCGCCCACGGCCGACCCGACCAGCTCGCGCGAACTGCCCTGAAGCCCATGCGCCACCCCCTGCCCTACGCGTTCGCACGCAGCCAGCAACTGCTGCTCGAAGAAGCCGACGACGGCCGCTACACGCTGTGGATGTCGAACCATCCCTCGCGCAGCGCGGTCGGCGAAGTCACGCGCAAGTACGGCGTGCAGGCCTTCGAGGTGCTGGCCGACGGCCCGCTCGCGCAGCGCATCAGCGCGGCCTATGCGCAAGGCGAATCGAGCGCCGCCGCGGTGGTGAGCGAAGTGCAGAGCGACGCCGACCTGTCGCGCATGATGCAAGAGCTGCCGGCGGTCGAAGACCTGCTGGAAAGCGCGGGCGACGCGCCCATCATCCGCATGCTCAACGCGCTGCTCACGCAGGCCGCGCGCGACGGCGCGAGCGACATCCACATCGAGCCCTATGAGCGCACCTCGTCCGTACGCTTTCGCATCGACGGCACGCTGCGCGAGGTGGTGCAGCCCAACCGGGCGCTGCACGCCGCGCTGATCTCGCGCCTGAAGATCATGGCCGACCTCGACATCTCCGAGAAGCGGCTGCCGCAGGACGGACGCATCAGCCTTCGCATCGGCACGCGTGCGGTCGACGTGCGCGTTTCCACGCTGCCCAGCGCCCACGGCGAGCGCGCGGTGCTGCGCCTGCTGGACAAGACCGAATCGAAGCTCACGCTCGAATCGGTCGGCATGCAGGGCGACACGCTGGAGCGCTTCGAGCGCCTCATCGCACAGCCGCACGGCATCATCCTGGTGACCGGGCCTACCGGCTCGGGCAAGACCACCACGCTGTACGCCGCGTTGGCCCGGCTCGACGCGAGCCGCAGCAACATCATGACGGTGGAAGACCCGATCGAATACGAGCTGCCGGGCGTCGGGCAGACGCAGATCAACGCCAAGATCGAGCTCACCTTCGCGAAGGCGCTGCGCGCCATCCTGCGGCAGGACCCGGACGTGATCATGATCGGCGAAATCCGCGATTTCGAAACCGCGCAAATCGCCATTCAGGCCTCGCTCACCGGCCACCTCGTGCTTGCGACGCTGCACACCAACGACTCGGTCAGCGCCGTCACGCGCCTGACCGACATGGGCGTGGAGCCTTTCCTGCTGAGTTCCTCGCTGCTGGGCGTGCTCGCCCAACGCCTGGTGCGCAAGGTTTGCACGGCATGCGGCGGCGCCGGCTGCGATGTCTGCGGCCAGACCGGCTACCAGGGCCGCACCGGCATCTTCGAGCTGCTGGTGGCCAACGACGAAGTGCAGGCGCTCATCCACGGCAAGGCTGCCGAGAGCCAGCTCTTCGAAGCCGGCTCGCGCGGCGGCCTGCGCTCCATGCGCGAGGACGGCGAACGGCTGGTGCAGGCCGGCATCACGTCGCGCGCCGAGCTGGTGCGGGTCACGCGCGAATAAATAGCCATTTCGGTCTGCCATGCCCGCCTATTCCTTCGAAGCCATCGATGCCAGCGGCCAGTCCCGCGAAGGCGTGCTCGAGGCCGACACCGCCCGCAGCGCCCGCAGCCTGCTGCGCGCGCAGGCGCTCATTCCGCTGTCGGTCACGCCGGTCGGCAGCAGTCACGTCAACGGCACGGGCAGCGGCGGCCTGCGCCGGTGGCTGGGCGGCGGCGCCAGGATCTTCAGCTCCACCGGCCTCGCCGTCTGGACACGCCAGCTCGCGGGCCTGGTGTCTTCGGGCCTGCCGCTCGAGCGCGCGCTGACCGCGCTCACCGACGAAGCCGAGACCGAGCCCCAGCGCAACCTCGTCGCATCGCTGCGCGCCGAGGTCAACGCGGGTTCGCCCTTTGCACGCGCGCTCGCAGCCCATCCGCGCGAGTTCTCGGCCATCTACACGGCCGTGATCGGTGCGGGCGAGCAGAGCGGCAACCTCGGCCTCGTGCTCGACCGGCTCGCTGACGACCTCGAGGAGCGGCAGGCGCTGCAGCAGAAGCTTGTTGGCGCGGCGCTGTACCCCGCCATCGTCACGCTGGTGGCGATCGTGATCGTGATCTTTCTCGTGAGCTATGTGGTGCCGCAGGTGGCCCAGGTGTTCGCGGGCACCAAGCGCTCGCTGCCTTTTCTCACCACGGTGATGCTGTCGCTGAGCGCGGCGGTGCGCAACTACGGCTGGTGGATGTTGGGCGGCGTGGTGTTCGCCGCCGTTGCCGCCCGCCTGGCGTTGGCGCAAGAAGCGTTTCGACTGAAGTTCGACGCCGCCTGGCTCAAGCTGCCGCTGGTCGGCAAGCTCGCGCGCGGCTACAACGCGGCGCGCTTCGCAAGCACGCTGGCCATGCTCGCGACCGCGGGCGTGCCGATCCTGCGCGCGCTGCAGGCCGCCTCAGAAACGCTCGGCAACCGCGCGATGCGCGCGGACGCGCTCGACGCACTGGTGCTGGTGCGCGAAGGCGCGCCGCTGGCCTCGGCGCTGGCGCAGAAAAAACGCTTTCCGGGGCTGGTGTCGATGTTCGCCCGTCTGGGCGAGCAGACCGGCACGCTGCCGCTGATGCTGCAGCGCGCGGCCAACCAGCTCGGCGCCGAAGTGCAGCGCCGCGCGATGCACCTGGCCACCATTCTCGAACCCCTGTTGATCGTGGCCATGGGCGGCGTGGTGATGCTCATTGTGCTGGCGGTGATGCTGCCTATCATCCAGCTGAACCAGTTCGTCAAGTGACACCCGCCAGGAAACCCGACAACCCATGCCCGTAACGCTCGAAGACAAGCTCGTGGTCGCGATATCGTCGCGCGCGCTGTTCAACCTCGAAGAAGAAAACAAGATCTTCGAGGCCGGCGACAACGAGGGCTACATGCAGCTGCAGCTCGACCGCATCGATGTGCCGGCCGCGCCCGGCATTGCGTATTCGCTGATCCGCAAGCTGCTGCGCTTCAACGACGACGGCGTGCAGCGTGTCGAGGTGGTCATTCTTTCGCGCAACGACCCGGTCTCGGGCATGCGCATCTTCCGCTCCAGCGCGGCCGCCGACATCAAGCTGCAGCGCGGCGTGTTCACGCAAGGCCGCCCGCCCTTCGGCTATCTGCGGCCGCTGCGCGCGCATCTGTTTCTGTCGGTCAACGCGCAAGACGTGCGCGAGGCGCTCAACGCGGGCTTTCCGGCCGCGCGGGTGCTGGTGGAATCGGTAAAGGCCAGCGATGCCTGGCCCAACGAAGTGCGCATTGCTTTCGACGGCGATGCGGTGCTGTTCTCCGACGAAGCCGAGCGCGTGTTCCAGGCCGAGGGCCTCGACGCTTTCCAGGCGCACGAGCTCAGCAAGGCCGACCTGCCGCTGCCCGAAGGCCCTTTCAAGCCGCTGCTGTCTGCGCTGCATCGCCTGCAGATGGCGGGCAATGCGCAGATGCGCATCCGCACCGCACTGGTCACGGCCCGCAGCGCGCCCGCGCACGAGCGCGCCATCCGCACGCTGATGAAGTGGAACATTCGCGTCGACGAAGCGATGTTCCTCGGCGGCCTGCCCAAGGGCGAATTCCTGCGCGAGTTCGAACCCGATTTCTTCTTCGACGACCAGACCGGCCACGTCGACGCCGCAGCACGCCATGTGCCGGCGGGCCACGTCTCCAGCGGCATCAGCAACGAGGGCTGAGCCTCTCGCGGAGCGGGCGCTTTGGCGGCGCTCCGCTCCCTTGGCGCGCCCTGCGCTTTAGCGTTGTCATCGCTCCTTCATGGCGGTGTAACGGGTTCTCCCTAGTCTTGCGGTCTGTCCGGTGCGCGGTGCCTTCATGGCGCCTTTTTTTTGCCGCATCCGAACCGCCCGTACACGACAACACCAAGGAACCCACCATGCGACTCCCACTCCCCTCCGTGCGGCTCTTTTCCGCATTGGCCCTGGCCTGCGCCCTTTCCGCCTGCGGCGGCGGAGACGGAGGCGGCGGCTTCTCCGGTTTCCTGCCCGGCACCGGCGCACCGACCACGCCCACCACCCCCGACGTGCCCGCCAATCCGAACCCGCCCGCACCCGATACGGGCGTGAAGCCGGAAATGCGCTGCGCGCCTTGAGCGTCCGTCGCATCCCCTCATGACCAAACACAACAAGACCATGAATTCACGCCGCAAATTCTTGCAGGGCACCGCCACCACCGGTGCCGCCGCGCTCGCACTCGCCGCCTTTCCGCCCAGCATCCGCCGCGCGCTCGCCATTCCCGCCAACAACAAGACGGGCACCATTCAAGACGTCGAACACATCGTCATCCTGATGCAGGAGAACCGTTCGTTCGACCAGTACTTCGGCACGCTGATGGGCGTGCGCGGCTTCGGCGACCGCTTCACCATTCCGCTGCCCAACGGGCGCAGCGTGTGGCAGCAACTGGACGACACCGGCAAGGAAGTGCTGCCCTACCACCTCGACAGCTCGAAGGGCAATGCGCAACGCATGGCCGGCACGCCGCACAGCTGGAGCGACGGCCAGGACGCGTGGGCCGGCGGGCGCATGCATGAATGGGTGCGCTACAAGAAGACCGACAAGGCACCTTTCACCCAATCGATGGGCTACCTCCAGGAGGCGGAACTGCCCTTCCAGTTTGCGTTGGCCAACGCCTTCACGCTCTGCGATGCGTACCACTGCAGCATGCACACCGGCACCAATTCGAACCGCATGTTCCTCTGGACCGGCACCAACGGCCCCACCGGCGCGAACGTGGCCACGGTCAACAACGAATGGGACGGTATCGACAGCTCCGCCAACGGCTACAGCTGGAAGACCTACCCCGAGCGCCTGCAGGAAGCCAAGGTCAGCTGGATCGTCTACCAGAACATGCCCGACAACTTCACCGACAACTCGCTGGCCGGCTTCAAGCAGTACCGGCTGGCCAACGAAGCCTCCGGCAAGCCAGTGAGTGGCAGCGCGATCTCGCCTGCCTATGACCCGGCCAGCGACGACGCGGGCAACCCGCTCTACAAGGGCATTGCCAACACCATGCCCGACGGCGGCTTTCTCGAACAGTTCCGCCAGGACATCAAGAACGGCAAGCTGCCCCAGGTGTCGTGGATCGTCGCGCCCGCGGCCTATTCCGAGCACCCCGGCCCTTCGAGCCCGGTGCAGGGCGGCTGGTACACCCAGGAAGTGCTCGACGCGCTCACCGCCGTGCCCGAGGTGTGGAGCAAGACGGTGCTCTTCATCAACTTCGACGAGAACGACGGCTACTTCGACCACGTGCCTTCGCCGGCCGCGCCCTCGATCAACCCAGACGGAACGCCCGCCGGAAAAACCACGCTGCCGCTCGAAGCGCTCTCGCCCGAGTATTTCAATCATCCGAGTCCACCCGGCACCACCGACCAGCCCCCACCCGACGGCCGCGTCTACGGCCCGGGCGTGCGCGTGCCGATGTATGTGGTGTCGCCCTGGAGCCGTGGCGGCTGGGTCAACTCGCAGGCCTTCGACCACACCTCGGTGCTGCGTTTCATCGAGACGCGCTTCGGAGTGAAGGAAACCAACATCAGCGGTTTCCGCCGCGCGGTGTGCGGCGATCTCAGCAGCGCGTTCAACTTCGTATCGCCCAACGACGAAGCGCTGCCCACACTCGCAGGCCGAAAGACCAAGGCGCAGGCCGACCAGTTGCGCACAGATCAACAGGCACTTTCGCAGGTGCCGTTCCCGGCGCTTGCGCAACTTCCGCTTCAAGCCAAAGGCACGCGCCCTTCGCGCGCGCTGCCCTACGAGCTGCACACGAGTGCCCGCATCGACATCGTCGGCGGAAGAGCCCAGCTGCTGTTTGCCAACACCGGCACGGCCGCCGCGGTGTTCCACGTGTACGACAAGCTCAATCTCGACCGCCTGCCGCGCCGCTACATGGTCGAACCCGGCAAGACGCTGGACGACGCCTGGAACTCGATGAGAGACGACAGCGGCTTCTACGACCTGTGGGTGCTGGGGCCGAACGGCTTCCATCGCCACTTCAAGGGCGACCTGAACGCGCTTCGCGCAGGTGATGCGGCTGCGCCTGAAGTGCGCGTGTGCTACGACATTGCCAACGGCAACGTGTACCTGGAGATGCTCAACGGCGGCAAGAACGCCTGCAAGTTCACCGTGCGTGCCAAGGCCTACCGCACCGACGGCCCGTGGACCGCCACAGTGGCGGGCGGCGCCAAGGCCGAACTGCACTGGGACTTGGCCAGCAGCGGCGCCTGGTACGACTTTGCCGTGACCTGCGATGCCGACACGAGCTTCGTGCGCCGCTTTGCAGGCCGCGTCGAAACCGGCAAGCACTCGGTGAGCGACCCCGCCATGGGCCTGGCCGACCTGTGAGGCTGCACGCGCAATGAACTCACGCCGCAGATTTCTCACAGGCGCTGCCACCACGGGCGCCGCCGCGCTCGCGGTCTCGGCCTTTCCGCCGAGCATTCGCCGCGCGCTGGCCATTCCCGCCAACAACAAGACCGGCACCATCCAGGACGTCGAGCACATCGTCATCCTGATGCAGGAGAACCGTTCGTTCGACCACTACTTCGGCACGCTCATGGGCGTGCGCGGCTTCGGTGACCGGTTCACCATTCCGCTGCCCAAGGGCCTGAACGTGTGGCAGCAGACCGATGCCAGCGGAAAGCCGGTGCTGCCCTACCACCTCGACAGCCGCAAGGGCAACGCCCAACGCGACGGCGGCACGCCCCACGACTGGGCCGACAGCCAGGACGCCTGGGACGGCGGCCGCATGTACCAGTGGCCGCGCTACAAGACCAGCAAGGCCATGGGCTACCACAAGGAGGCGGAGATCCCGTTCCAGTTTGCGCTGGCCAACGCCTTCACGCTCTGCGATGCGTACCACTGCAGCATGCATACCGGCACCGATGCGAACCGAGCCTTCCATCTCACCGGCACCAACGGTGCGACCGCACAGAATGTGGCCTTCGTCACCAACGAGTGGGACTGGCTGGACGCCGCTCCCGCCGCGGTCAACACCGGCTACACGTGGAAGACCTACGCCGAGCGGCTGGAGGACGCCGGCGTGAGCTGGATCTCGTACCAGAACATGCCCGACGAATGGGGCGACAACATGCTGGGCGCGTTTCGGCAGTTCAGGAGTGCCAACCGCGCATCACCCTATCCCGTGACCAGCGGGTACTTCAACGCGCCCTTTTCCAACACTGGCCAGCAAATACCCTTCCACGCCTACGATCCGGCCAGCGACAACCCGGGCAACCCGCTCTACAAAGGCATCGCCAACACGCTACCAGGCACGGCTCCAGAGCAATACCTTGACGCGTTCCGGCGCGACATCAAGGAGGCCCGCCTGCCGCAGGTGAGCTGGATCAATGCCCCCTCCGCCTACTGCGAGCACCCCGGCCCATCAAGCCCAGTGCAAGGCGCATGGTTCCTGCAGGAGGTGCTGGACGCGCTCACCGCCGTGCCCGAGGTCTGGAGCAAGACCGTGCTGCTCGTCAACTTCGACGAGAACGACGGCTACTTCGACCACCTGCCCTCGCCTTCGGCACCTTCGCCCGTCGGCGGCGGCACCTTTGCCGGCAAGACCACGCTGCCCGATGCGGACCTGGCTCCTGAATACTTCACCCAGGCGGCGCCCCCAGGCAGCACAAAGCAGCCTGCCCCGGACGGACGCGTCTACGGCCCCGGCCCGCGCGTGCCGATGTACGTGATCTCGCCGTGGAGCCGCGGCGGCTGGGTCAACTCGCAGGCCTTCGACCACACGTCGGTGATCCGCTTCATCGAAGCGCGCTTCGGCGTGAAAGAGCCCCACATCGGTGCCTTCCGGCGCACGGTGTGCGGCGACCTCACCAGCGCCTTCAACTTTGCCAACCCGAACGGCGAGCCTCTGCCCACGCTGGCGGGCCGCAGCACCCGCGACCAGGCCGACCAGCTGCGTCTGAGCCAGGAGGCATTGGGCCAGGTGCCGTTACCGATCGATCCGCAACTGCCGCGCCAGCCAACGGGCACGCGCCCCTCGCGCGCGCTGCCCTACGAGCTGCATGCCAGCGCGCGCGCCGATGCGGCGGCCGGCACGGTGCAGTTGCTGTTCTCGAACACGGGCAAGGCTGGCGCGGTGTTCCACGTGTACGACAAGCTCAACCTCGGCCGCCTGCCGCGCCGCTACACGGTGGAAGCCGGCAAGACGCTCGACGACACCTGGAATGCGGCCACCGACAACAGCGGCTTCTACGACCTGTGGGTGCTCGGCCCCAACGGCTTTCACCGCCATTTCAAGGGCAACCTCGACGCGCTGCGCACGAGCGGCGCGAACCCTGAAGTACGGGTGTGCTACGACATCGCCAACGGCAACGTCTACCTCGACATGCGCAACGGCGGAACAAAGAGCTGCAAGTTCACGGTGAGCGCCACGGCTTACCGCAGCGACGGCCCGTGGATTGCAACAGTCGATGGCGGCGCCGCGGCCGAACAGCATTGGGAGCTCGCCACCAGCGGCCAGTGGTACGACTTCGCGGTCAGCTGCGATGCCGACCCCGGCTACCTGCGCCGCTTTGCCGGCCGCGTGGAAACCGGCAAGCACACCGTGAGCGATCCGGCAATGGGCCTGTCCGATCTCTGACGGTCCTTGCATCGCAGCGGCGTGGGCCTTGCGCGGTAGGCCGCTACGCCGCGGCGGTGCGAAGCCACAGCTTGCGAACCCTGAACGTCAGCAGTGCCGCGATGCTGACGTTCAGCAGGTTCCAGCCGATGCCGTTCAGGAACGCCGCGTGGTAGCTGCCCGTCAGGTCGAAGATCTTGCCCGACATCCAGCCGCCCAGCGCCATGCCGAAGAGCGTGAACATCAGCACCGTGCCCACGCGCGCGCCTGCTTCCGCGGGCGGAAAGTGCTCTCGCACGATGATTGCGTAAGACGGCACGAGGCCGCCCTGGAACAGGCCGAACAGCGCCGAGATCACATACAGCGGCACCAACCCGTCGAACGGCAGGAACAGCAGCAGCGCCACGCACTGCAGCACGCCGCCCAGCAGCAACGTTCGCAGCCCGCCGATGCGATCGCAGATGGCGCCCGACACGAGCCGGCTCACCACGCCGAAGCCCAGCATCAGCGACAGCATCTGCGCACCCCGCGCGGCGCCGTAGCCGAGGTCGCCGCAATACGCCACGATGTGAACCTGCGGCATCGCCATTGCCACGCAACAGGCTACGCCTGCCACGCACAGCAGGCCCTGGGCGGTGCCCATGCTGAAACCGAATGGCCGCATCATGTCGCGCACCGGCGGCGCCGCGCTGGATGTCGAACCGGCCGGCACAGCGGCCAATGCCGGTGGCCGTGCACGAAAGAACAGCGCGAGCGCCGCCATCGCCAGGCCGCAGAAAATGCCCATGCCGATGTAGGTCTGGCGCCAGCCGACCGTCTCGATGAAATGCTGTGCAATGGGCGGCCAGATAGCGCCGGCCACGTAGTTGCCGCTTGCGCACACCGCCACCGCAATGCCGCGCCGCTTGACGAACCAGAGCGATGTGTCGGCCACCAGCGGTGCGAAAGCCGCGGCACTGCCCAGCAGCCCGACCAGCACCGCCTGCGCCGCGATGAAGGCGACGATGCTGTCGGCCATGCCGCACGCCACATAGCCGACACCGAGGCTCAGAGCGCCGATCAGCAAGGGCCACATCACGCCGAAGCGATCGGCCAGCCGCCCCATCAGCACGCCGCCCACGCCGAAGCCGAGCATCAGCAGGGTGTACGGCAAGGAGGCATCGGCGCGCGCGACACCGAACTCGGCCTGCACCGCAGGCAGCATCACGGACACCACGTACATGCCGCTGCTGCCGACCGTCATGACCAGCAGGGTGATGCCGAGCCGCAGCATGGCATAGCGCGAATCGGCTTGATGGATGGTTGTCTCGGGTGTTCTCATTTTTTCTCCGCACCGAGAATACCCCCGGATGCGAAGACGCATGGACGCGAGCGCGCAATACCCGGCGGCGCGAGGCCACCTGACGCCCGATGCGGCGAATCAGCCTGCGGAC
Source organism: Variovorax paradoxus (assembly GCF_040544635.1). GTDB lineage: Bacteria > Pseudomonadota > Gammaproteobacteria > Burkholderiales > Burkholderiaceae_C > Variovorax > Variovorax paradoxus_R. The sequence goes on along the minus strand of NZ_JBEPKJ010000016.1, from coordinate 150,250 downwards.
AGTGCCGGCACCACGACATTCACCGAAGCCTTGGGCATCGGCCCGCCCGGCTTGGGCCTGTCGTCGCAGCCGGCCGTCACCAGGCCGATGCAGAACAGAAGAACGAAGGCTGTGCTTCTCATGCGGCGGATGCTATGCCCGCTGCCTTGCAAGTCAAGTCGGACGCCGCGCCGTGCCGCGGCGGACCTGTCAGGCGGCAGCCGGCCGCTCGCCGCCGTGCAGCCGGCGCTCGATGTCTTCGAGCACATTGGGCAGATCGGCGACGCTGTCGATCACGTAGTGGGCGCCCGCGGCCTGTAGCTGCGAGATGGCGCGCTCTCGGTATTCCTGCTGCTGTGCAGCATCGAGCGCCTGCCATTCGGCGAGCGTGAGGCCGACCGCGTTGCCGCTGACCGCGAGGCCCACGGCCCAGGTGCCCGCGTTGAGGCCTTCCTGCAGGCCCACACCGGTGTCGTCGACCTTGACCACGGTGTGCGGCGGCCACACGCCCAGGTCGGCAAAGCAGCGGTACATCATGAGCGGCGACGGGCGGCCCTCGGCAAGATCGCCGGCGCACACGAGGTTGTCGGGCGAGTAGCCGCCAGCCGCGGCAATGGGCACGACGACCTCCATGATCGGGCGGTTGTAGCCGGTGGTCGAACCGATCTTGAGGCCGCGTTCGCGCGCGGCGTTGACGGCATCCAGCGCGCCGGGAATGAACTCGACATGGTCGCGCACGCTGGCCGCGTTCATCGGCGTGAACACTTCGTAGAGGTGGTCGACATCGGCATCGCTGAAGGCGTGGCCCTGGCTGGCCTCCCACTGCGAGGCGATGCGCGGCAGCGTACCCAGTGCCTTGATGTGGTCCCACTTGGCCATGCCCATGGGGCCGCGTGCCTCGGCAATGATGATGTCCACGCCGAACTGTTCGAACAGCTTGACGAAGGCGCCCATGGGCGCGCAGGAACCGAAGTCGATGATGGTGCCGGCCCAGTCGAAGACGACGGCCTGGAGCTTGGAGTGGTTGTGGGCGTTCATTGAGAGGGTGTTCACCATTTCTGGAATACGTCGTGCGCAATGCCGAAGCCGGTGCTCGCGCCGGTGCCGCTGGTGACCAGCACCACGCGTGTGGCGCTGTCGGGCGCATCGATCACGCAGGGTGCGGCCTTCGACGAGGGATAGACGCCGGTCCACCGCTCGGTGACTTGCGCGGTTTCGAGATTGAGCGTGCTGCGCAGGTGGCGAAGGACGAGCTGGTCGACTTCTTCCATCGCAAACGGTTCGGGCGCATCGCCGTAATGGTGCGAGTCGCCGACCACCAGTGAGCCGTCGGCGCTTTGCACCACGATGAGGTGAATGCCGTGCGCAAGCGAAGCGGCCTCTTCCTCTTGCAGCCGCGCGCGCAAGGCTGCGGCTTCGGGCAAGGTGCTGTAGCCCTCGTAGCGCACCAGGCTCAAGTCCATCATCACCGAGCCCGGCAGCCGAAACCCCGCCTCCGGTACGACGCGCAGCATCTGCAGGCGGCACAGCGTGAGCTCGTGCGCGGCAATGCGCTCGGCAAACAGGCCGTGCAGGTCGGTGTTGGTGCACACCACCACGCGCTCGCCGCGCAAGGTGCCGCGCGAGGTGCGCACACGCGGCGTTTCGACCTGGTGCACGGTCTCTCCGAAGCGGAACACCACGCCGTGCACTTCGGCCAGCCATTTCGCAAGCAGGCCGATGGCGGTGCGCGATTCGACGCGCAGCTCGTGCGGGCTGAACAGCACCGAGCGCGCGTCGGCCAGGCTCAGCGCCGGCGCCTTGGCCTGCGCGTCGGCCGCATCGAGCAGCTCGCAGGCTTCGCCCATCGGCGTCCGCATGAAGGCTTCGAGCACGTCGTGCGCCTCGGGCCGATAGGCCGCGAGCCAGAGGTTGCGGTGAACGATGTCGATACCGGCCTGCGGCGCGATGTGTTGCCAGACCTCGCGGGCGTGCATCGCGCGGCGCCAGGTATCCCCCGGCGCCTGGCCGGTGATGGTGATGAAGCCGAAGTTGCGGATCGACGCGCCGATGCAGGCCGCATCGCGCTCGACCACGCACACCTTGAGGCCGCGCAGGGCTGCCGTGTAAGCATGGGCCATGCCCACGATGCCGGCACCGACGACGATCAGGTCGAAGCTGTCTTTGTTGTTGTTACTGCTGTCGATTCGAGGTCCGGGCATTACCGGTTTCTCCAGGTTTGGGTACGCGCGAGCGCCCAGTGCCCGGCCAGTGCGAACACGCCACGGCCGACGGCGGCCGTGAGCATGATCAAGGAGGCCATGGCGGCGGCGGGCGCCACGTCGCCGGCATCGTCCATGTTGAGCACGGCAATGGCGGCGAGCGTGGTCTGCGGCGAGTAGAGGAACACGACGGCCGACACGGTCGTCATCGCGTTGACGAAAAAATAACCGCCCACGTTGAGCACGGTGGGCAGCGCCACCGGCAGGTGCACGCGCCAGAGCGTGCGCCAGAAGGGAACGCCCATCGACTCGGACACCAGCTCGTATTCGCGGTCGAGCTGGCGCAGCGCAGTGAGCGAAGTAAGGTGCGCCACCGAGAAGAAATGCGCCACCGTGCACACCACGAGGATGGTCATGCTGCCGTAGATGGCGCGCAGCGGGTTCGAGGGCGAAATGAAGAAGAAAATGTAGCCCACGCCCAGCACCAGCCCCGGCACCGCGAGCGGCAGGTTGGCCAGCAGGTTGAGCAGCTCGCGCGGCAGGCCGAAGTGGCGCGGCTTCTCGACCAGGTAGGCCGAAACGAAGGTAACGAATGCACCCGCCACCGCGGCACACACGGCGAGCCGCAGCGAGTTGAAGTAGCTGCCCCAGCCGCCGCCGTCCATGTTGCTGAAGTCGTAGTTCTTGAGCGACGGGGCAAGCTTGTAGGGCCAGTAGGTGGCGAGCGATGCGAACACCGCCATGCCGATCATCACGAGGATGCCGCAGGCCGTGATCGTGCAGAACACGAGCAGTGCGCGGTCGCGCGTCTTGACGGGCTCCGGTTTGTAGGGCGTGGCGCGCGCCGAGAGCGCCGCGGCCTGCTTGCTGCGCACGTGCCGCTCGACCAAAAACGAGAGCACCGCCGGAATCAACAGCACCAGGCCAACGACGGCGCCCATCTGAAAATTCTGCTGCCCGACCACCTGCTTGTAAATGTCGGTGGCAAGCACGCCGGTCTGCCCGCCCACCACCTTGGGCACGCCGAAGTCGGTGATGACCAGCACAAACACCACCATCGCGGCCACGATGAGGCCATAGCGCGAGGACGGCAACGTCACTGTGCGGAAGATGCGCCAACGAGAAGCACCAAGCGTTTGCGCCGCTTCGTAGAGACGGCCGTCGGAAGTGGCCATGGCGGTGGTGAGAATCAGCAGCGCGTGCGGCAGCGTCCAGAACACCGAGCCGAGCACAATGCCCAGCGGGCCGTAGATGGACACATCGCCAAGCAACCCCTTGAAGAGCCCCTGGTTGCCGAACAGATAGACCAGGCTGATTGCCGGCAGCAGCGAAGGCGCAAGCAGCGGAATGAGCGCCACCGCACGCAGAACACCCTTGGCCGGCATGCACGAGAGCGTGAGCCCGTAGGCGTACACATAGGCGATCGCGGTGCAGATCACTGCGCTGATCGCCGCGAGCCCCAGGCTGTTGAAAGCCGACTGCACCAGCGCGGGGTTCTCGAGGTAGCGCGCAAAGTTGGCCAAGCCGACGAACACGCCGGTGCGGTCGAAGAAGCTCTGGCCGACCAGTGCGCCGACGGGTAGCGCGACGATCACGATCAGCAGCAGTACGACGAGCCACACGGCGGCGCCTGTGAGCCAGCGCTCGCGGTCGAATGCGCTGGTGCGTGTCATCACGGCCGGAATGGTGGCGATGGCCTCTGGGGAGCTGCTCATGTCAACAGGACCCCGCTCGATTTGGCGGTGGTTGAGTTCAGGGCGGGTGCAAAGGCCACCGGGTACTCCCCTCCGCGAATGTCCCCCGGGCTTCGCCCTCCTCCTTTATTTCGCTGCGGGGAGCACCCGATGCCCTGTGCACTGGGGCACGCTCTGGGTGTACCGCTGATCAACCACCGCCCTTTGCAACGCACCCGCTGGCGGGGTGCCTTGCGCAGCGAAATAAAGGAGGAGGCCGCAGGCCGGGGGACATTCGCGGAGTAAGGTACCCCGTCGGCGGGTGCGCGCCCCGAACGACCCGCCGCAATCAGAAAGCGAGCACTCATTCAATGCGCCAGAACAGACAGCGCATTCAAAGGCAGCTGGATATGCACCATGCTGCTGGGCACCAACGGCTCGCCGCCATCGCCGCGTGCATCGGCCGGCAGCTCGGCTTCGATCTCGATACCCAACGGCTCGCAAGCCAGCCGTGCCGAGGTGCGGTTGCCGAAGAACTCCGTGTCCAAGAGCCGCGCCGCAAAGCTGTTGGCACCCAGCTCGGAACCGAAGCGCTTGACCACCACGTGCTCGGGCCGAATGCCCACCGTAGCCTGCGCGCCGACGCTCAGGTTGCCCGGCGCACAGAACAATTCGCTGTCGCGCACACGCACCTTGCCATCGGCCAGCACCGTGGCCGGCAGCATGTTCATGCGGCCCACGAAACCTGCCGCGAAACGGGTGCGCGGCTGACGGTAGAGCTCGTCGGGCGTCCCGGCCTGCTCGATGCGGCCGTTGTGCATCAGCACCACACGGTCAGCCATCGAAAGGGCTTCTTCCTGGTCGTGCGTGACCATGATGGTGACGATGCCCAGGCGCTTCTGCAGCGAGCGTATTTCACTGCGCAGGCTCGCGCGCACCTGCGCGTCGAGTGCCGACAACGGTTCGTCCAGCAGCAGCAGGCGCGGGTTGGGTGCCAGCGCGCGGGCCAACGCTACACGCTGCTGCTGCCCACCTGAAAGCTGCACCGGGTATTTGTCGGCATGCGCCGTCAGCCCGACCAGATCCAGCATCTCGCGCGAGCGCTTGGCCATTTCGCGGGCCAGTGCGCCTGTGGGATGCAGGCCGTAGGCAATGTTCTGTGCGGCCGTGAGGTTAGGGAACAGCGCGTACGACTGGAACACCACGCCAAAGCCGCGCGCCGCGGGCGGCAGGCCCGCAATGTCCTGCCCGCCCAGCAGGATCTGCCCGCTGTCGGCACGCTCGATGCCGCACACGATGCGCAGCAGCGTTGTCTTGCCGCAGCCCGAGGGCCCGAGCAGGCACACGAACTCGCCCGGTTCGATGTCGAGGTCGATACCGTCGAGCACCCGCGTGGCGCCAAAGGACTTGCCGATGCCGCGAAGAGAAAGAAAGCTGGTCATCTGCTGGTGCTGTTCTCAAGCCCGATCACATCGGCTTCTTTTCCGACTTCGATTCGTAGCGCTTCGACCATTCCGTCAGGATGCGGTCGCGATTGGCGGCGGCCCAGGTGAAGTCGTTCTTGGCGAGCAGCTTCTCGACGTCGCCCGGCACAAACTCCAGCTTTTCCTGGATGCCCGGCAGCGCGAGCACCGCGAAGTTCTTGGCATAGAGCTCGTTGGCCTGCTTGGTCACGGCCCAGTCGGCGAGCGCCTTGGCGGCGTCCTGCTTCTTGCTGGTCTTCAGGATGCCGGTGGCTTCCATGTCCCAGCCCAAACCTTCCTTGGGCAGCACGATGTCGATGGGAGCGCCGTCGCGCTTGGTCTTGTTGGCGCGGTATTCGAACGACATGCCGAGCGCGAACTCGCCGGCGCCGGCCTGGCGGCAGGGCTTGCTGCCCGATTGGCTGTAGATGCCGATGTTCTGGTGCAGCGCGTCCATGTACTTCCACGCTTTTTCTTCGCCCATCATCTGGATCCAGCCCGACACCATCAAGTAGCCCGTGCCCGACGCCGCGGGGTTGGGCATGGTGATCTGGCCCTTGTAGACCGGGTTGGTCAGGTCGGCCCAGCTGGTGGGCTTGGGCAGGCTCTTCTTCTGCGCTTCGGCGGTGTTGAAGCAGATGGCCGACGACCACACGTCCATGCCCACCCACTTGGGCGGATTGGCCGGGTCGCGCATCGTGGGCTTGATGGCGTCGAGGCCCTTAGGCGCATATGGCTGGAGCATGCCTTCCTTGTCGAGCAGCATCAGCGAGGTGGCGGCCAGGCCCCACACAACGTCGGCTTGCGGGTTGGCCTTTTCGGCCAGCAGCTTGGCGGTGACGATGCCGGTGGAGTCGCGCACGAACTTCAGTTCGACGGCCGGGTTCTCCTTTTCGAAGGCGGCCTTGTAGGCCTGCACCTGATCGGCTTCGAGCGCCGTGTACACCAGCAGCTCGGTGCGGCCCTGGGCCGAAGCGGCAAAGGCCAGCGAGAGCAGAGCGGCCGGCACGGCGGCCCAGCGGATAGAACGACGCAGCATGGGGAATACCTCGGAAAAGAAAACGAAGCGGGAAGTAATGCGGAAGAAGAAAGTACCCACGGCTAGCGCCATGAACGCGGCGATGCTGGCAGCGGCGTGTGACAGGCATTTGTCAGAAGGCACGCGCCGGCATGGCGCTTGCAAGGCATCGTCATGCCCTTGTCACCGCAATGCACGATGCTGGCGCACTGCCGCCTGCGCTTTCCGTCTTTTGTTTCAGAGCCATGACACTCGACCTCGCCGAGATCGCCCGCCTGTTCGCCGAACGGGGCGGGGTCGCCTATGCGGGCGAGCCGGTGTCGCAGCTCGAACATGCGCTGCAATGCGCCTGGCTGGCCGAGCAGGCCGGTGCGGACGATGCGCTGGTCACGGCCTCGCTGCTGCATGACCTCGGCCACCTGCTGATCGCAGAGCACCAGACGCTCTCGCGCTCGCCCACCGAACTGGGCATCGACGACCGCCACCAGTACATTGCCATGCCGGTGCTGCGCGGCGCCTTCGGGCTGGAGGTGCGCGAGCCGATCCGCCTGCACGTGGACGCCAAGCGCTACCTTTGTGCAACCCGCCCCGACTACTTCGCGCGGCTTTCCCCCGATTCGGTGCGCAGCCTGGCACTGCAGGGCGGGCCGATGAGCGCCGAAGCTGTCCGGCGCTTTGCCGACCATCCCTGGTCGGGCGACTCAATCCGGCTGCGGCTCTGGGACGAAGAGGCCAAGGTGGCCGGACTCGAGACGCCGCCGCTCAAGCACTTTCTGCAGACTGCGGCGCGGGTCATGCTGCGCTGAGGCACGCGGCATCGCCGGCCTGGGGGCGCGATCTTCAGGCCGGCTTAAGAAATTTGTCTAGGATGGCTTCCTCAAGATCTCCGCGCGCAAGCGCCTTCGAGGAAAGCCCCGCATGTCTCCTTCCGTCAACGAACGCGCCAAAACCTTCGTCCAGGTACTGCGCCGCGTTTTAACGCTCGCGGCCCCCTACTTCCGGTCGGAGGAGAAGTGGCGCGCGCGGATCATGTTCGCGGCCATCGTCGCGCTCAACCTGGCCTACGTTTATGCGCTGGTGCTCTTCAACCAGTGGTATGGGCGCTTCTACGACGGCCTGCAGAACAAGGACGCGGCCGTGTTCTGGCGCGAAGTCCGCGTGTTCTGCGTACTGGCCTTCTTCAATATCGCGCTGCAGGTGCTCAAGTTCTACGTGACCCAGTTGCTGCAGTTGCGCTGGCGCGCCTGGATCACGCGCAACTATCTCGGCCGCTGGATGGCCAACCGCACGTTCTACGAGCTGGAACTCGCACGCTATGCCAAGAGCGACAACGCCACGCCCGACAATCCGGATCAACGTATTCAGGAAGACATGCAGCTCTTCACGGCCGCGACCATGACGCTCTCGATGGGGCTGCTGAACGCCGTGGTCACGCTGATCAGCTTCGTGGGCATTCTCTGGGGCCTGTCGGGCACCACGGCGCTGCCGATCGGCGGCAGTACCTACGAGATTGCCGGCTCGATGGTCTGGCTCGCACTTGTCTACTGCGTGGTCGGCACGGTGATCACCCACTACATCGGCCGGCCGCTGATCGGGCTGAACTTCCGCCAACAACGCTTCGAGGCCGACTTCCGGCACCACCTGGTGCGCGTGCGCGAGTACAGCGAGGCAATCGCCCTCGATCGGGGAGAGACGGTGGAACGCGGGCAGCTCGACCTGCGTTTTGGCGCGGTGCTGCGCAACTATCTCGCGCTCATCAAGCAGCAGAAGAACCTCGTGACCTTCACCGCCTTTTTTGGCCAGGCGGCAGTGATCTTCCCGTTCGTGGTGGCGGCACCACGCTTCTTCAGCGGCGCAATCCAGCTGGGGCAACTGATGCAGATCTCGTCGGCCTTCGGCAAGGTGCAAGACGCGCTGAGCTGGTTCGTCGACAACTACGACAACGTGGCTTCGTGGCGCGCGACAGCCGACCGCCTTACAAGCTTCGACGACGCGATCCGTGCGCATGCCGAGAAAACGAACGCCTTCGAACGCAGCGATGCAGAAGTGCTGCGCACCGACGGCCTTTCGCTGAGCCTGCCGGGTGGCAGCAAGCCGCTGCTCGCGAATGCAGCGCTTTCGGCCGCGGCCGGCGACAGCGTGCTGGTGCAGGGCCCCTCGGGCAGCGGCAAGTCCACGCTGTTCCGCGCCTTCGCGGGCATCTGGCCGTTCGGAAGCGGCAAGGTACAGGTGCCGGCGGACGCGATGTTCTTGCCGCAGCGGCCCTACGTGCCCAACGGCCCGCTGCGCCAGGCGCTGGCCTATCCCGAAGATGCCGGCAAGTACAGCGACGCCGAGCTGCGCCAGGCGCTGGCCGACGCGCTGCTGCCTGACTTGGCCGCCCGGCTGGACGACAGCGACGCCTGGAGCCAGAAGCTCTCGGGCGGTGAACAGCAGCGGCTTGCGATAGCGCGCGTGCTGCTGAAGAAGCCGCGCTGGGTCTTCGCCGATGAGATCAGCAGCGCGCTCGACGCGCCGGCCGAGCGCGCGCTTTATCAGCGGCTTTCTGAAATGGTGCGAAACCGGGGCGGCGCGATGGTGTCGATTGCGCACCGCGCGGCCGTGGGCGAGTTTCACACCCAGCGCTGGACGCTGGTGCCGGAGCCCGAGGGCGCCGCCGCGCGCTATCGCGTGGAGGTGACAGCAGCAGGCGGCGCCGCCGCGTAGCGCTCCCACCCCTTCTTGCGCAAGTCGCAAGCGGGGCACTCGCCGCAGCCATAGCCCCAGGCCTGCCGATGCTCGCGGTCGCCGAGGTAGCAGGTGTGGGTCTCTTCCACGATCAGGTCGACCAGCGGCTCGCCGCCCAGGCGGTGCGCCATCTGCCAGGTTTCGGCCTTGTCGATCCACATCAGCGGCGTTTCGATGACGAGGCGGCGTTCCAGCCCGAGCGAGAGCGCGAGCTGCATGGCCTTCATGGTGTCGTCGCGGCAGTCGGGGTAGCCCGAAAAATCGGTTTCGCAGACGCCGGTGACGATCACCTGCAGGCCGCGCCGGTAGGCCAGCGCACCGGCAAGCGTGAGGAACAGCAGGTTGCGGCCGGGCACAAAGGTGTTGGGCAGGCCGTCGGCCTGCATTTCGAACGCAACCTCTTCCGTCAGCGAGGAGCCGCCGAGCTGCGCCAGCGCGGCGAGCGTAAGCAGGTGGTCTTCGCCCAGGCGCGGCGCCCAGTCTGGAAAGCGCTCGCGCAGCTTCGACAGGATGGTGCCGCGCACGTCGAGTTCGACGCGGTGCCGCTGGCCGTAGTCGAAGCCCAGCGTCTCGACGCGCTGGTACTTGGAGAGCGCTTCCGCGAGGCAGGTGGTCGAGTCCTGGCCACCGGAGAACAGGACGAGGGCGGTGGTGTGCAGGGGCATTTCTCTTCGAAGGCGGCGGGCCGTTGCGGGTTCAAAAGCCCCGATTTTCGCAGCCTGCTAGAGAAAGCGCTCGAGCAGCTTGCGCGAGGGGCGGTCGAGCGCCTTCACGTCGGGAATGCGGAACTGCACGCCGTGCGCGCTGGCAATCAGCAACGCGCCGCCTTCGAGCCGGCGGATGTCTTCCTCGGCCTTGAGCACGAAGGTGGTTTCACCGCGGTCGGTGCTCACGGTCCAGGTGCTGGGCACGCCGAAGCTCGAGACGCCGTGCAGCTTGAGCAGCGTGGGCGCGAAGTCGCGCACTGCCAGCTCTTGCTCCAGCAATGCACGCGTCTCCGGCGCCAAGGTTTCGACGCGATCGATCCAGACCAGTTCGCGGCCCTCGCTGCCGACCAGCGACACGCCCTCGCCGGGAGCGCTGAGCGGAAAGGCGCGCACGGGTGTCACGCCCACGTGGCGCTCGCCCTCGGCATCGGTCAGCACCAGGCGGCCGAAGGCATCGCGCTCGAGGCTGAAGGAAGGGATGGAGGTGTTCCCGTTCATCACGCGTCTCCCGCCGGATGCGCTGCATGGCTGATCAGCGGCAGCTGGGCGCCCGCGCGTTCGTCCACCGCGCCTTCGCTCGCATCGTCGTCCGCCTGGCGCAGCTGCGCCTGGTAGAGCCGCCAGTAGGCGCCCTGCTTCGCCATCAGGTCGTCGTGCGGACCGACCTCGACCACCTCGCCGCGGTCCATCACCACCAGCCGGTCGGCCTTGCGCAGCGTCGACAGGCGGTGCGCAATGGCAATGGTCGTGCGGCCCTGCACGAGATTGTCGAGCGCCTTCTGGATTTCTTTTTCGGTTTCGGTGTCCACGGCCGACGTGGCTTCGTCGAGGATCAGGATGCGAGGGTCGATCAACAGCGCGCGCGCAATGCTGATGCGCTGGCGCTCGCCGCCCGAAAGGCCTTGGCCGCGCTCGCCCACGAGCGAGTCGTAGCCGTGCGGCAGGCGCAGGATGAAATCGTGCGCATGCGCGGCGCGTGCGGCGGCCACGATTTCTTCGCGCGTGGCATCGGGCTTGCCGTAGGCGATGTTCTGCGCGATGGTGCCGAAGAACAGGAACGGCTCCTGCAGCACCAGGCCGACGTGGCGGCGGTAGTCGGCCACGGCAAAACGGCGGATGTCGGTGCCGTCGACCTTGATGGCGCCATCGGTCACGTCGTAGAAGCGGCAGATCAGGTTGACCAGCGTGCTCTTGCCCGAACCGCTGTGGCCCACCAGGCCGATCATCTCGCCGGGCTCGATGGTCAGGTCGAGGTCGCGGATCACCGCGCGGGAGCCGTAGCGAAAGCCCAGCCCGCTCATCTCGATGCGGCCCTGCACGCGTTCGATCTTCACCGGGTTGGCGGGCTCGGGCACGTTGCTCACGTGGTCCAGGATATCGAAGATGCGCTTGGCGCCCGCCGCCGCCTTCTGCGTGACCGAGACGATGCGGCTCATCGAATCGAGCCGCGTGTAGAAGCGGCCGATGTACGCAATGAAGGCGGTGAGCACACCCACGGTAATGCTGCCGCGCGCCACCTGCCAGATGCCGAAGCCCCAGACCACGAGCAGGCCGATTTCGGTCAGCAGCGAAACGGTGGGCGTGAACAGCGACCAGGTGCGGTTGAGCTTGTCGTTGACCTGCAGGTTGTAGACGTTGGCAATGCGGAAGCGCTCGGCTTCGCGGCGCTCCTGCGCAAAGGCCTTGACCACGCGAATGCCCGGAATGGTGTCGGCCAGCACGTTGGTGACCTCCGACCACACCCGGTCGATCTTCTCGAAACCCGTGCGAAGGCGGTCGCGCACCACGTGGATCATCCACGCGATGAAGGGCAGCGGCACCAGGGTGACCACCGCCAGCAGCGGGTTGATGGACACCAGAATGACCGCGGTCATCACGATCATCAGCACGTCGTTCGCAAAGTCGAGCGCGTGCAGCGAGAGAAACACGTTGATGCGGTCGGTTTCCGAGCCGATGCGCGCCATCAAGTCGCCCGTGCGCTTGCCGCCGAAATAGTCGAGCGGCAGCGTGAGCAGATGCTCGTACGTGGTGGTGCGCAAATCGGCGCCGATGCGCTCCGACACCAGCGCCAGCAGATAGGTGCGCGCCCAGCCCAGGCCCCAGCCGACCAGCGCCGCGCCCAGCAGGCCGCTCAGATAAAGCGCCACGCGGGACGGATCGATCTTCTGTCCGTTCTGGAACGGAATCAGGATGTCGTCCATCAACGGGATGGTCAGGTACGGCGGCACCAGCGTCGCCGCGGTGGAAATCAGGGTCAGGAAAAAACCCGTGATCAGCTGCTTGCGATAGGGCTTGGCGAAACGGCCCAGGCGCAGCAGCACCCAGGTCGACGGCGGCGTCTGCAGTTCGGTATCGGTGGCGGCCGTGTCGTCGCCGTCGGGTTCCGCTGTCGCCTCGGCGACAGTCCCATCCACGCGCTGGCCGAACAGTTTGAGCAGCCGCAGCGCGGCGGGTTGGTTCGCCAATGTGTAACGCCAGCGCGCCAGACGACCTTGGGGGCCGACGAGATCGAGGGTTCCAACGCCCGAATGATCGTTCAGATACAGTTCGAGAGATGGATCAGATAGTGACCACTCACACCATTGCCCACCCGGTTGCAGCGCCAATAGCCGCCGATCGGTCAAGGCGACGAGGCCAAACGTAAACAGAAGTTCTTCGTCGAGGTCAACCGGGAATGTGACCAGAACGTTTTCCGCGGCAGTGAGCCGGCTTTTCAGCGCGCCTGATGCCGCCTCTGTTTCGCCCTCCCGGGTGCCGACTGGATCGTGATGTTGCATTGTGTTTCTTTGACTCTTGCCCGTCGCGGGCCGCAGGGACCGCGTCATGGCGTCCTTTGTCGGGCGCCGATTCTGACCGATTGCCATGGGCGCGCTTGAAGGCGCCGTGGTGCTCGGCCAAAGCACCTCGAACGTTTGCATGACCCGTTTCGACGACATCCGCCTGCTGCGCATCAACTATTTGCGCGGCCCCAACCTCTGGACCTACCGTCCGGTGCTCGAAGTCTGGCTCGATCTGGGCCAACTGGAAGATTACCCTTCCAACAAGATCGACGGGTTTACCGACCGCCTGACGACCCTGCTGCCGGCGCTCATCGAGCACCACTGCGGCGTGGGCGAGCGCGGCGGCTTCATCCAGCGGCTCACCGAAGGTACCTGGTCGGGCCACGTGCTCGAACACGTGGTGATCGAACTGCTGAACCTGGCCGGCATGCCGACCGGTTTCGGGCAAACCCGCAGCACCTCGGAGCACGGCGTTTACCGCATGGTGTTCCGCGCGCGCGACGAACAGGTGGCCCGGGTGGCGCTCACCGAAGGCCACCGCCTGCTGATGGCCGCCATCAACAACGACCCGTTCACCGCTGGTGACGTGCAGAAGGCGGTCGATGCGGTCAAGGCCAAGGTCGAAGACTGCTACCTGGGCCCGAGCACCGCGGCCATCGTCTCCGCCGCCACCGACCGCGGCATTCCGCACATGCGGCTGAACAGCGGCAACCTGGTGCAGCTGGGCTACGGCGCCAACCAGCAACGCATCTGGACCGCCGAGACCGACTACACCAGCGCCATCGGCGAATCGATTGCCAGCGACAAGGAACTGACCAAGTCGCTGCTCGCGAGCTGCGGCGTGCCGGTGCCCGAAGGCCAGGTGGTGGCCAGCGCCGAAGAAGCCTGGGAAGCTGCCGAGGACATCGGCCTGCCGGTGGTCGTGAAACCCTCGGACGCCAACCACGGCCGCGGCGTGTCGCTCGAACTGACGACGCGCGAAGAAGTCATGGCCGCTTTTGCGGTCGCCGAGCCCGAAGGCAGCGACGTGATGGTCGAGCGCTTCATCCGCGGCCACGAACACCGCCTGCTGGTGGTGGGCGGCGAAGTGGTGGCGGCCGCGCGCGGCGAAATCATTACCGTGACGGGCGACGGCAAGAGCACCGTGGCCGAGCTCATCGAAAAGCAGCTCAACAGCGACCCGCGCCGCGGCGCCGAAGAGGAATACCCGCTCGACCTGATCGTGCTGGCCACCGACGCCAAGCTGCAGCTCGAACTCAAGCGCCAGGAACTCGACGGCGCTTCCGTGCCGGCTGCCGGCCGCGTGGTCACCATCCAGCGCAACGGCAACATGGCCAACGACTGCACCGACCAGGTCCACCCCGAAGTGGCGCATGCCGCCGTGCTGGCGGCGCGCGTGGTGGGGCTCGACATTGCAGGCATCGACCTCGTGGCACAGGACATCGGCAAGCCGCTCGGCCCGCAGCGCGGCGCCATCGTCGAAGTGAATGCCGGCCCCGGCCTCTTGATGCACCTGAAGCCGGCCGTCGGCTCGCCGCGACCGGTGGGCCGCGCCATTTGCGACCACCTGTTCCCCAACGACGCTCCGGGCCGCATTCCGGTGGTGGGCGTGGCGGGCTCCAAGGACACCGCCGTGCTCGCACGGCTCGTCGCCTGGGTGATCAACCTCGGCGGGCGCCACACCGGCCTTGCCTGCCGTGACGGCCTGTTCCTCGAACGCCGCCGCGTCGATGCACGCGACAGCGCCAACTGGGACGCCGGCCACCGCCTGCTCGTGAACCGCGCGGTGGAAGCCGTGGTGATCGAGAACGGCGCCGAAACCATCCTGCGCGACGGCTTGGCCTACGACCGCTGCGAAGTCGGCATCGTGACCGACCTCGAAGGCGCCGAAGCGCTGGCCGACTACGACATCACTGAGAGCGATCAGCTGGTCAAGGTGCTGCGCACGCAGGTCGACGTGGTGCTCGGCGAAGGCACGGCAGTGCTAAACGCCGGCGATCCCCGCGTGGCCGGCCTCGCGCCGCTGTGCGACGGTGCCGTCATTCTTTATGCGGCCGATCCGCAGGCCGCAGCGCTTGGCGCGCACCAGGCCGCCGGCGGCAAGGCCGTGCTGGTGCGGCAAGACCGCGTGGTGCTGGCCAACGGCAGCAGCGAATCGTTCCTGCCGGGCCTCGGCCGCCTGACCATCTGGCGCGCAACGCACGCGGGCGTCAGCCTCGAGAGCGTGCTGGCCGCCGTGGCCGCGGCCTGGGCGCTGGGCATCCCGCTGAACCTCATCGGCGCAGGCGTCGAGGCTTTCGAAGCCGACCTGCAAGCGGCGCTGGCCTCGCTGCAGCTCTCGCAGACCCAGCCGCTTTCGTCCCAACAACAACAATTTGCCTGATGCGCACCGCCGCCCCGACTCCCCCCGAGCGAGGCGGCCCCCATCGTCCAACCGAACCGCGTCGCCCCATGAAAGTCACCCGCATCCGCGCCCTGCGCGGCCCCAATCTCTGGAGCCGCCAC
Source organism: Variovorax paradoxus (assembly GCF_040544635.1). Lineage (GTDB taxonomy): Bacteria > Pseudomonadota > Gammaproteobacteria > Burkholderiales > Burkholderiaceae_C > Variovorax > Variovorax paradoxus_R. The sequence goes on along the minus strand of NZ_JBEPKJ010000016.1, from coordinate 135,197 downwards.
ACCGCCATCGAAGCGGTCGTTGCCTGCGAAGGCGATGAAAACGCCATCAGCCGGCTGCCGGGCTTCGAAGCCCGTTTGCGTGCGCGCTTTCCCACCATCGGCGAACTGCACCCGATGGTGCTGGGCCAGCCGCTGGCGCTCGCGCATGTGCTCGAAAATGCCGCCGTTGCGCTGCAGGCCCAGGCCGGCTGCGCCGTGAATTTCGGCCACACCGCACCCACGATGGAAGAAGGCGTCTACCAGGTCACCTTCCAGTACAGCGAAGAAGCGGTGGGACGCCGCGCGCTCGCACTGGCCGAAGAGCTGATCGCAGCCGCGCTGGCCGACACGCCCTTCGACGCCACCGCCGCCATCACCGAACTGCGCGACCTCGACGAATCCGAGCGCCTCGGCCCGAGCACCGGCTCCATCGTCGATGCCGCCGTGGCGCGCGGCATTCCGTACCGCCGCTTGACCAGCGGCAGCCTGGTGCAGTTCGGCTGGGGCTCCAAGCAGCGCCGCATCCAGGCGGCCGAAATCGACAGCACCAGCGGCGTGGCCGAGTCGATTGCGCAGGACAAGGAACTCACCAAGCAGTTGCTCAATGCAGCCGGCGTGCCCGTGCCGCTCGGCCGGCCCGTGGCCGATGCCGGCGACGGCTGGGCCGCGGCCATGGAAATCGGCCTGCCCGTGGTGGTGAAGCCGCAGGACGGCAACCAGGGCAAAGGCGTCACCGTCAACATCACGACGCAAGAGCAGCTCGCGGCCGCCTACGAATCGGCCGCGGCGTACGGCGAAGTCATGGTCGAGAAATTTCTGCCGGGCTTCGACTTCCGCCTGCTGGTGGTGGGCGACCGCCTCGTGGCGGCCGCGCGGCGCGATCCGCCGAACGTGATCGGCGACGGCAGCTCCACCGTGCGCCAGCTCGTGGACACCGTGAACCTCGACCCGCGCCGCGGCGAAGGCCACGCCACCTCGCTGACCAAGATTCGCCTCGACGACATCGCCATCGGCCGGCTCGAGGCCCAGGGCCTCACGCCCGACAGCGTGCCCGCGCGCGGCGAGCGCGTGGTGCTGCGCAACAACGCCAATCTTTCCACCGGCGGCACCGCCACCGACGTGACCGACACCGTGCACCCCGAAGTGGCCGCACGCGCGGTCGATGCGGCGCAGATGGTCGGCCTGCACATCTGCGGCGTCGACATGGTGTGCGAAAACGTGCTGCGCCCGCTCGAAGAGCAGCATGGCGGCGTGGTCGAAGTGAATGCCGCGCCCGGCCTGCGCATGCACATCTCGCCCTCGTTCGGCCGCGGCCGCGCAGTCGGCGAGGCCGTCATGGACACGCTCTTCGCACCCGGCGACGACGGCCGCATTCCGGTGGTGGCCGTTACCGGCACCAACGGCAAGACCACCACGGCGCGCCTCATCAACCATCTGCTCGCATCGAGCGGCCTGCGCACCGGCATGACCAACACCGACGGCGTGTACGTCGACGGCCGGCAGACCGACAGCGGCGACTGCAGCGGGCCCAAGAGCGCGCGCAACGTGCTCATGCATCCCGACGTGGATGCGGCCGTGTTCGAAGTGGCGCGCGGCGGCGTGCTGCGCGAAGGCCTCGGCTTCGACCGCTGCCAGGTGGCCGTGGTCACCAACATCGGCAGCGGCGACCACCTGGGCCTGAACTACATCACCACCGTCGAAGACCTCGCGGTGCTCAAGCGCGTGATCGTTCGCAACGTCGCGCCCGACGGCTATGCGGTGCTCAACGCCGCCGATCCCAACGTGGCCGCCATGGCCGCCGGCTGCCCCGGCCACGTGATCTTCTTTACCGCCGACCGCCAGCATCCGGTCATGGCCACGCACCGCGCGCAAGGCAAGCGCACCGTCTACGTCGACCAGGACGCGCTGATTGCGGCCGAAGGCTCATGGCGCGAACGCATCGCGCTGCGCGATGTGCCGATCACGCGCAATGGCACCATCGGCTTCCAGGTCGACAACGTGATGGCCTCGGTGGCCGCGGCCTGGGCCGTGGGCCTCGACTGGGACACCATTCGCAGCGGCCTCGCAAGCTTCATGAACGACGCGGCCGGCGTGCCGGGGCGCTTCAACGTCATGGACTACCGCGGCGCCACCGTGATCGCCGACTACGGCCACAACACCGACGCCATGCGCGCGCTGGTGTCGGCCGTGGACACCATGCCGGCCAACAAGCGCTCGGTGGTGATCAGCGGCGCGGGCGACCGGCGCGATTCCGACATCCGCGACCAGACCGCCATCCTGGGCCAGGCTTTCGACGACGTGATCCTCTACCAGGATGCGGCCCAGCGCGGCCGTGCCGACGGCGAGGTGATGGCGCTGCTGCGCCAGGGCCTGCAGGGCGCGTCACGCACGCGCTACATCGACGAGATCCGCGGCGAGTTCGTCGCCATCGATACCGCGCTTGCACGCCTGCAACCGGGCGATCTGTCGCTGATCCTGGTCGACCAGGTCGAGGAAGCGCTCGCGCACCTGGCGCAACGCATCGCGGCGGGCTGAACGAACGCACGGCAGGCCGGCCAATGCCGGCCCGCTGTGCCGGATTCGTTGCCGGACACGTCCCACACGCATCGGCGAGTCTGGCCGGGTCTGCTGTCTATGCAGTCCCACACCCCGGAAGAGTGCACCGGACCACACTGCTGTTCCGGTCGCGCTTTCGGAGGGCGCGCCCTAACCAGGAGCACCCGATGACAACAACAGTTCGTTCCACCCTTTCTGCTGCCGCGCTTTTTGCAGCAAGCGGTTTCCTCCTATTCGGCATGGCGTCGGCACAGGCGCAGGCGCCAGGGACCGCCGCGCGCGCACAGCAGGAGCGCGCCACCTGCGACGGCGTGCAGCAAGACCGCGCGGCATGCCTGCGCGAAGCTGGCGCCGCGCGCCAGGAAGCAGGCCGCGACGGTCTTACGAGCGCCACCCCTGGCCGCTATGACGCCAACGCCATGGCGCGTTGCCGCGAACAGCCCGTCGCCGACCGCGCCGATTGCGAAGCCCGCCTGCAGGGCGGTGCACGCACGAGCACCGAAGGCAGCGTGATGGGCGGCGGGGTCATCCGCGAAACCGTGACGCCGTTGCCGGCGCAACCCGCCGCACCCACGCGCTGAAGCGCCGAGCACGGGCCGCACGGAACCCCGACGCGGCCTGTCTTGTCCAACAGTTCTATGTTTCATCAGGTCACTCCAAGGAGCCCACCATGAACAACACCACCCGTTCGATGATTGCCGCCCTGATAGCCGTGGGCGGTATTGCCGCCGCTACATCGGCCGCGGCCCAGCCGCGCCGCGGCGATTCCACCTATCAGCAGGAAGTCTCGGTCTGCGGACACAACCAGCAAGACCGCGCGGCCTGCATTCGCGAGGCCGGCGCCGCACGTCAGGAAGCTGCGCGCGGCGGGCTGACCAGCGCGCCCGACTACCAGCGCAATGCGCTCGCGCGCTGCGGACTCCAGCCGCCGGCCGATCGAGCCGACTGCGAAGCACGCGTGCTTGGCGGCAGCGGCAACACCCGCGGCGCCGTCGATGGCAGCGTGATGGGCGGCGGCGTGATCCGCGAGTCGGTCACCACCGTCGTCATGCCCGCGCCCGCCGTGATGCCGGCCCCGATGCCCGCACCTTCACGCGTTCCCGCGCCGGCCATTGCTCCGATGACGCCAATCGCACCTATGGAGCCGATGCCGGCTCCCATGCCCATGCCTGCGCCCGCCCGCTGAAGCACTGAGCCAATCCACGCACCCGTCGCCCACGTTCATGCGGGCGGCGGGCTGCATACTGCGCCGCACAGGCCACGCGCAAGCGTGATGCGATGACCCCGTTTGTCACACGACTGTCATAAATCACGGCAGCGTGCTAGCTATAGTTCTCGGTCTCTGCCTACCGAGGAACTCTTTCCCATGAATGCCATCAAGGTCGCTCGCCGATTCATAGAAACGGACCCGGCCAACGAATCGGCCAAGATCCTGGCCCAGCTCGTGTTGGCGCTCGAATCCGAACGCAGCTTCGAACTGGTCACGCTCTACAGCCTCGACTACAAGAGCTTCGAGCTCGCCATGGACATCCTGAAGGAATGGCGGCTCGACCGCTATTACGCAAGCAAGTCGAAGCTGTTCGACCTGTCGCTGCAAGTGAGCGAGCTCGAGAAGACCTGAGCGAAACCCGCTGGGTGGGCCGCGTGCTCAGACCAGCATCCCTCCCGACACTTCGATGCGCTGGGCATTCACCCAGCGATTGCCCTCCCCCAGCAAGCCCGCGATCGCGCCGCCGATATCGTCCGGCTGGCCCGCGCGTCCCAGCGCGGTGAAACCGGCGACCATCGCGTTCACCTGCGGGTTGTCGCGCACCATGCCTCCACTGAAGTCGGTTTCGATCGCACCCGGTGCGATCGTGTTCGCCGCGATGCCGCGCGCGCCAAGTTCCTTCGCGAGGTAGCGCGTGAGCGTTTCCACGCCGCCCTTCATCGCGGCGTAGGCGGACGCGCCCGCCATGGAAAACCGCGTGAGACCCGACGACACGTTGACGATGCGCCCACCGTCGTTGATGAGCGGCAGCAGCTTCTGCGTGAGGAAGTACGTGCCCTTGAAGTGCACGTTGTAGAGCATGTCGAACTGTGCTTCTGTCGTGTCCTCGAAGTTCGCGTGCAGGCCCACGCCGGCGTTGTTCACCAGGAAATCGAAGCGCTCGCGCTGCCAGGTGGCAGCCAGCGCCGCCTTCACCGAATCCGCGAATGCGGCGAAGGTTTTGCTGTCGCCGACGTCGAGCCTGAGTGCGACTGCGCGGCGCCCCTGCGCCTCGATCTCCGCCACCACTGCCTGCGCGCTGGCGTCGTTCGACACGTAGGTCAGGATCACGTCGACGCCATCGGCGGCGAGCGCCAGCGCGGCGCTGCGGCCGAGACCGCGGCTGCCGCCGGTAATGAGTGCGATGCGGGATGGGTCAGGGAGTGTGGAAGCTGTCATTTCAAAGTCCTCGGTGGATTGATCGGTGAGTCGACGGGTGGACTTTAAAAATTACCGGCGGAAAGATAAATTCCGCGAAACTGCGCACACTGTTATTCAGAAAGGAAACAATCCTCGGCCATGAACACCGACGAATTGCGCATCTTTTCAAGGGTGGCCGAACTCGCGAGCTTCAGTCGCGCCGCAGACCAGCTCGGCCTGACCCGCGCGCGCGTGTCGTTGGCCGTGCAGCAACTCGAAGAGCGGCTCGGCACGCGGCTCCTGCAGCGCACGACGCGCAGCGTGCGACTCACCGAGGACGGAGGGCGCTTCCTCGATCGCTGCAAGGACTACCTGGCCGAGGGCGAACAGCTCGCCACCATGTTCCATTCGCACGCCGGCGGTCTCACGGGGCGGCTGCGCATCGATCTGCCGAACATTGTGGCGCGCGACCTCGTCATTCCGCGCCTGCCCGAATTCCTGGCTCGGCATCCCGCGCTCGAGGTCGGCGTCAGCACCTCGGACCGCCGCGTCGACCTCGTGCACGAAGGCTTCGATTGCGTGTTGCGCGTCGGCATGCTCGGCGACTCGGAACTCGTCGCGCGGCCGCTCGGTGCCATGCGAATGGCCAATGCTGCGAGCCCCGCGTATCTGCGCGCGCACGGCACGCCCCGCACGCTCGAAGATTTGGCGCAGCACCGCGTCGTTCATTTCGCGCAGACGCTCTCCTCCAGCGATGCAGGCTGGGAGTACCGCGATCCCGCCGATGGCATGTACAAGACATGGCCCGTGCGTGCGACCGTCACGGTGAATGGCACCGACGCCTACCAGGCGGCCGCGCTGGCCGGCCTGGGTCTGATCCAGGCGCCGGTCGCAGGCCTGGAGGCGAGTTTCGCCGCCGGCGCGCTCGTGCAGGTGATGCCGGAGTTCAACGCGCGCCCAATGCCGGTTTCGCTGCTCTACGCCAACCGGCGCCAACTCGCACCGCGCGTGCTGGCCGTGATGGACTGGCTCACCGAGATCGTCGCGCCCTACTTCGTCGAAGGGCGCGGCGCTGCTGTCAGCGCCCCCAGCGCAGCACCAGCGGATCGAGCCGCTTCGCCGTCTCGATCAGGCCGGCGCGTGTCTCGGGGTGCATCGCCGGCAGCGGATGCCGCGGCGCCTCGCAGGCGATCACGCCGCCCTCCTTCATGAGCGACTTGCAGGCCAGAAGGCCGGCCTGGCGGTTCTCGTAATTGATGAGCGGAAGCCACTGCTGGTAGAGCGAAAAGGCCTTCTCGCGGTCGCCGGCGCGGTGCGCCTCGATGATGGGGCGGATGCCGTCGGGAAAGCCGCCGCCGGTCATCGAGCCGGTGGCGCCGGCGTCGAGGTCCGGCATCAGCGTGATGGCTTCCTCGCCGTCCCACGGGCCCTCTATCGCATCGCCGCCGAGGCGGATCAGCTCGCGCAGCTTGGAAGCGGCACCCGCGGTTTCGATCTTGAAATACGCCACCTGCTCGATCTCGCGGGCCATGCGCGCAAGAAAAGCAGCCGACAGCACAGTGCCGCTCGCGGGCGCATCCTGAATCATGATCGGAATGTTCACGGCGTCGGAAAGACCGGCGTAGAACTCGAAGATCTGCGGCTCCGGCACGCGGAACGTGGCGCCGTGATAGGGCGGCATCACCATCAGCATGGCGGCGCCCATGTCCTGCGCGCGCCGGCTGCGCTCGGCGCAGATGCGGGTGCTGTAGTGGGTGGTGGTCACGATCACCGGCACGCGGCCGGCCACGTGCTCGAGCGCCGTGCGCGTGAGCACCTCGCGCTCTTCGTCGGAGAGCACGAACTGCTCGGAGAAGTTGGCAAGAATGCACAGCCCGTCGGAGCCCGCATCGATCATGAAATCGAGACAGCGCTTCTGGCTCTCGAGGTCGAGTGCGCCCTGTTCGGTGAAGGTGGTGGGCACCACCGGGAAGATGCCGCGGTATCTGGGGGTCATGATGGATCAGTGTGAGTGACGGGGAACGGCGGAACCTCTGCAGCCCACCAGAAAGTCGAAGTCGCAGCCTTCATCGGCCTGCAGCACATGATTGACGTAGAGCTTCTGGTAGCCGCCGCCGCGCGTGCTCATGGGCTGTGCATCGCTGCTCGACAGCGAAGCCAGGCGCGCCGCCAGTTCTTCATCGCTGATGTCGAGGTGCAGCCGCCCCGCATCGCAATCGAGCTCGATCCAGTCGCCGTCGCGCACCGCGGCCAAGGGTCCGCCGTCGGCCGCCTCGGGTGCCACATGCAGCACCACCGTGCCGTAGGCCGTACCGCTCATGCGCGCGTCCGAGATGCGCACCATGTCCTTCACGCCCTGGCGCAGCAGCTTCGGCGGCAACCCCATGTTGCCCACCTCGGCCATGCCGGGGTAACCCTTCGGGCCGCAGTTCTTCAACACCATTACCGAGCTCGCGTCGATGTCGAGCGATTCATCGACGATGCGCTCCTTGTAGTGCTCGAGGTTCTCGAACACCACGGCGCGGCCACGGTGCTTCAGCAGCTCGGGCGATGCCGCGGAGGGCTTGAGCACCGCGCCGCGCGGCGAGAGATTGCCGCGCAGGATGCGAATGCCGCCGTCGGCGATCAGCGGGTTGTCGAGCGGACGGATCACTTCGTCGTTGAGGCTCGGCGCCTCGCGCACGTTGTCCCAGATCGACTGGCCGTTGACGGTGAGCGCGCCGGGGTGCGGCAGCAGGCCGTTCTCGCCGAGGCGCCGCAGTACCGCGGGCAGGCCGCCCGCGTAATAGAACTCTTCCATCAGGAAGCGGCCCGAAGGCAGCAAGTCGACAATCGTCGGCGTGTTGCTGCCGATGCGCGTCCAGTCTTCCAGCTCGAGGTCGACGCCGATGCGCCCCGCAATCGCCTTCAGGTGGATCACCGCGTTGGTCGACCCGCCGATGGCCGCATTGACGCGAATGGCGTTTTCGAATGCCTCGCGCGTGAGAATTTTCGACAGCGTGAGCCCTTCTTTCGCCATCTCGACCGCGCGCATGCCCGACATCTGCGCAAGCACATAGCGCCGCGCGTCGACCGCCGGAATGGCTGCGTTGTGCGGCAGCGAGGTACCGAGCGCCTCGGCCATGCAGGCCATGGTCGAGGCCGTGCCCATGGTGTTGCAGGTGCCCGCCGAACGCGACATGCCGCCCTCGGCCGAAAGGAACTGGTGCAGGTTGATCTCGCCGGCCTTGAGCGATTCGTGCAGCTGCCACACGGCCGTGCCCGAGCCGATGTCCTTGCCGTCGAGTTTGCCGTTGAGCATCGGCCCGCCCGTGACCACGATGGCCGGGATGTCGCAGCTCGCGGCGCCCATCAGCAATGCGGGCGTGGTCTTGTCGCAGCCCGTGAGCAGCACCACCGCATCGACCGGGTTGCCGCGAATGGCTTCTTCCACGTCCATGCTCGCCAGATTGCGCGTGAGCATGGCCGTGGGCCGCAGGTTCGATTCGCCGTTGGAGAACACCGGAAACTCGACCGGAAATCCGCCCGCCTCCGAAATGCCGCGCTTCACATGCTCGGCAATCTTGCGGAAGTGCGCGTTGCACGGCGTGAGCTCCGACCACGTGTTGCAGATGCCGATGATCGGCCGGCCGTCGAACTCGTGGTCCGGTATGCCCTGGTTCTTCATCCAGCTGCGGTACATGAAGCCGTTCTTGTCGGCCGAGCCGAACCATTCGGTCGAGCGAAGCTTCTTCTTGGGGTTTTGGTCCGGCATGCGGAAGTTTCCTGAAAGCGAGAGAAAGAGAAAAGGCAGGGAACGCGTCAGCGCCGGGGCGCACGCGAAGTGAAGAAGCGTTGCAGCAGGCAGAACACGAAGAGCAGCGCACCCACGACGATGCGCGTCCACCACGAGCTCAGCGTGCCGTCGAACGAAATAAGCGTCTGGATGATTCCGAGCATCAGCACGCCGAACAGCGTGCCCGCCACGTAGCCCACGCCGCCCGTGAGCAGCGTGCCGCCGATGACCACCGCCGCAATCGCATCGAGCTCCAGCCCCAGCGCATGCAGGCCGTAGCCCGAGAGCATGTAGAAGGTGAAGATCACGCCCGCCAGCGCCGAGCAGAAGCCCGACAGCGTGTACACGCCGATGAGCGTGGAGCGCACCGGCAGGCCCATCAGCATGGCCGACTGTTCGCTGCCGCCAATGGCGTACACCGCGCGGCCGAAAGGCGTGCAGTGGGCGATGAACACCGCGGCCAGCAGCACCGCGATGGCGATCACCGCGCTGATCGACAGCGAAGCCTCGCCCCAGACCGGGATGCGAATCTGCGAGACCTCCGAGTAGAACTCGTTGGTGATGCTGATCGAATCGATGCTGATCAGGTAGCAAAGCCCGCGCGCCAGGAACATGCCCGCCAGCGTCACGATGAAGGGCTGCAGCCTGAACCGCTCGATGAGCAGCCCCATGAATGCGCCGAAGGCCGTGCCCATGGCCAGCACCAGCGGGATGACCACGGCGGGGCTCCAGCCGTGCTTCTCGACCAGGGAGGCCGACACCATCGTGGTGAGCGCAATTACCGAGCCCACCGAGAGGTCGATGCCGCCCGAAAGAATCACGAAGGTCATGCCCACGGCGACGACGATCAGGAAGGCGTTGTCGATCAGCAGGTTGAGGAACACCTGCGCCGAGAAGAAGCCGTCGTAGAACACCGAGCCGAGCGTGGCCATCAGCATGAACAGCGAGATGGTCGCGGCCAAAGGAAAGTACTTCGGGTTGAGCCCTGCCCTGCCCCCTCTCCCGCGAGCGGGAGAGGGTTGGGGTGAGGGCGCAGCCGCTTCAATCACCGCGCTCATGCCCGTTCCCCTTCATGCACAGGCCGCTGCACCAGCGACCGTACTTCCGCCCTGAACTCCGGCGACTGCAGCAGCATCACCGCGAACACCACGACGGCCTTGACGACGAGGTTGATCTCCGGCGGCACACCCAGCGAGTAGATGGCATAGGTCAGCGTCTGGATGATCAGCGCACCGATCACGCTGCCCATGAGGCTGAAGCGCCCGCCGGTGAGCGCGGTGCCGCCCAGGGTCACGGCCAGAATCGCATCGAGCTCGAGCAGCTGGCCTGCGTTGTTGCCGTCGGCGCTCTTCACATTGGAGCTGATCAAGAGGCCCGCTATGCCCGCACACACGCCGCAGAACGCATAGGCACCGACGATGAGCCGCCGCGCCTGCACGCCCGCGACACGCGCAGCCGTCGGGTTGATGCCCACCGTTTGAATGAAAAGACCGAGCGCGGTGCGGGTGATGGCCAGGTAGAGCAGCACGAACACCACTGCCACGATGAAGAGCGAAAACGGCAGCCCCAGGAGATAGCCGCTGCCGAGGAAGAAGAAGGGTTTGTAGTAGATCGTGATGATCTGCCCGTCCGCGATGAGCTGCGCAATACCGCGCCCCGCCACCATGAGAATCAGCGTCGCGATGATCGGCTGCATGCCGACCTTGGCGACCAGCAGGCCGTTCCACAGGCCGCACAGCAGCGCAATGGCGAGGGCCGCCAGGATGGCCAGCCACATCGGAAACCGGCTCACGTCGCTCGCCACCGAGCCGCCGATCATCCAGGCCGCCACGGCTGCCGCAATGGCCACCACGGCGCCCACCGAAATATCGATGCCGCGCGTGGCAATGACCAGCGTCATGCCCAGAGACACCAGCACCAGCGGCGCCGCGCGATTCACGATGTCGATCAGGCTGCCGTAAAGATGGCCGTCGCGCCATTCGAGGTGCAGGAAGCTGGCGTTGAATGCGGTGTTGACCGCGAGCAGCAGCACCAGTGTGACCACCGGCCAGGCGAGGCGATGGCTCATGAGCGATGAAAGGCGATTCGTCATGGCTTCGGTCCTGCTCCTTCCCCTTTCGGGGGAAGGTTGGGATGGGGGCAGGCGGCGCTAGCGATGCGGCAGCGCTCAATCGAAGGCCGCTGTGCCCCTACCCCTGCCCTCCCCCGGAAGGGGAGGGAGAAAGACAAAAGGGTGCTCATGCTGCTGCAATCATTTCGTAGACCTCGTCTTCGGTCGAGCCACCCGGCAGCTCGCCCACCTTCTTGCGATCGCGCAGCACCACGATGCGATGCGCCACGCGCACCACCTCGCTGATTTCGGAAGAAATGAAGATCACCGCCATGCCCGCACGTGCGAGCCGCAATATCTCTTCCATGATTTCCTGCTTGGCCGCCACGTCGATGCCGCGCGTGGGCTCGTCGAGTATCAGCAGGCGCGGTTCGGTCGCGAGCCAGCGCGCGATCATGGCTTTCTGCTGGTTGCCGCCCGAGAGCAAGCCGATGGGCGTTTCCACGCTCGCGGTCTTGATGCCGAGCGCCGCAACAAAGCGCTCGGCCATCGCCGTCTGTTCGGCGTGCGACAGAAAACGCCGCACACCCAGGCGCGCCTGCAGCGCGAGCGCGATGTTCTCGCGCACCGACAGCTCGGCGACGATGCCGTCGGTCTTGCGCTCCTCCGGGCACAGCGCCAGCCCTTCGCGGACGGCGTCGGCCGGGTTCGAAAAGCTGACCGAGCGGCCGTCGACCTTCAGCACGCCGCGGTCGGGCGCCTCGAGGCCAAACAGCAGGCGCGCGAGTTCGGTACGCCCGGCACCGAGCAGGCCCGCGATGCCGACGACCTCGCCGGAACGCACGCGCAAATCGGTCGCCTGCAACTGCCCGGCCTGCCCCAGGCCCTCGGCCTGCAACAAGGCCGGCGCCGCTTCGTCGAAAGCCGGCAGTGCAGCGGGCCGGGCCGACTGGGCCGCGAGTTCCCGCCCCAGCATGGCGGCAATCAGCGCCTGCGGCCCCAGGTCCGCGGCACGCCACTCGCCCACCCAGTTGCCGTTGCGCAGCACCGTGATGCGATCGGACACCGCGTACATCTGGTTCAGAAAGTGCGTCACGAAGACGATGGCCAGACCCTCCGCACGCAGGCGCCGCAGCACCTCGAACAGCTTCTCCACTTCGTCGTCGTCAAGGCTCGAGGTCGGCTCGTCGAGGATCAGCACCTTCGACGACACACCGAGCGCACGCGCAATGGCCACCAGTTGCTGCACCGCCACCGAATAGCTCGACAGCAGCCGGGTCACGTCGATGTCGAGCCCGATGCGCGCCAGCAGTTCGGCGGCGCGCCGGTTGACGGCCGCCCAGTCGATGCGAAAGCCCTGCGCCGCGCCGCAGCGCGGATAACGTCCCGCAAACACGTTCTCGGCCACCGAGAGGTTCGGGCACAGGTTGACCTCCTGGTAAACCGTGCTGATGCCCAGCTTCTGCGCTTCAAGCGGCGATGCCGGATGAATGGCTTGTCCGTCGAGGCATATTTCGCCGCCGCTCGACGGCAGCACACCCGTCAGCACCTTGATGAGCGTCGACTTGCCCGCGCCGTTCTGGCCCATCAGCGCATGAATCTCGCCCGGATAGAGCCGCAGCTGCACATCGCGCAGCACCGGAATGCCGCTGAATTGCTTGTGGATGCCGCGCAGTTCGAGCACGGGTGAAATGCTGCCGCCCGTCATGCGCTTACTTGTTCTTGTTGTAGACGTCGATGAACACCGCGGCCAGCAGCACCAGCCCCTTGATCACCTGCTGGTAGTCGATGCCGATGCCCAGGATCGACATGCCGTTGTTCATCACGCCCATGATGAAGGCGCCGATCACCGCGCCCATCACCCGGCCCACGCCGCCCGAGGCCGAAGCCCCGCCGATGAAGCAGGCCGCGATCACGTCGAGCTCGAAGCCCAGGCCGGCCTTGGGCGTGGCGGTGTTGAGCCGCGCCGCGAACACCAGGCCCGCGAGCGCGGCCAGCGCGCCCATGTTCACGAAGGTCAGGAACGCGAGGCGCTGCGTCTTCACGCCCGACAGCCGCGCCGCCTTCTCGTTGCCGCCCAGCGCGTAGATGCGCCGGCCGATGGTGGTGCGGTTGGTGACGAAGTCGTACACCACGATCAGCACCGCCATCACGATCAGCACGTTGGGCAGGCCCTTGTAGGTCGACAGCAGGTAGCTGAAGAACAGGATGATGGCCGCGAAGAACAGGTTCTTCACAAGGAAGAACACATAGGGCTCCGTTTCCATGCCGTGCGCCGCGAGCTTGGCGCGCCCGCGCAGCTTGAAGAACACCAGCGCCGCCGCGGCCAGCGCGCCCACCACCAGCGAGGTGGTGCGCAATGTGTCGCCGCCCAGCGGATCGGGAATGAAGCCCGAGCTCAGCCGCTGGAACTCGACCGGGAACGGCCCGACCGACTGCCCCGCCAGCAGCGCCAGCGTGAGCCCCTTGAACACCAGCATGCCCGCGAGCGTGACGATGAACGACGGAATCTTGCGAAACGCGACGAACCAGCCTTGCGCTGCGCCGATGACCGCGCCCGCCGCAATGCTGATGATGGCCGTCGGCACGAAATGCCATTCGTACTCGACCATCAGCACCGCCGCCAGCGCACCGATGAAACCGCAGACCGAGCCCACAGAAAGGTCGATGTGCCCCGCCACGATCACCAGCAGCATGCCCAGCGCCATGATGACGACGTAGCTGTTCTGCAGCAGCAGGTTGGTAAGGTTCAGCGGCCGCAGCAGCGTGCCGTCGGTCAGCACCTGGAACAGCACCATGATCGCGACCAGCGAGATCAGCATGCCGTATTCGCGCAGGTTGTTCTTCAGGAAGCCGGCGTGCAGCTTCGGGGCGGCCTCTGCAATGGGGACCGCGGCGTTCACCGCGTTGACTTCAGGCTGCGACATGAACAGAACTCCCCGCGCTCACGATGGCATGCATGATGCGTTCCTGCGAAGCCTCGGCGGCCGTAAATTCGGCCACGAAACGGCCCTCGTTCATGACATAGATGCGGTCGCACATGCCTAGCAGTTCCGGCAGTTCGGAAGAAATCATGAGAATGCCTTTGCCCTCGCTCGCGAGCTGGTCGATGATGGTGTAGATCTCATATTTGGCGCCGACGTCGATGCCGCGCGTGGGCTCGTCGAGAATCAGGAGTTCGGGTTTGGTAAAGAGCCACTTGCTGAGCACCACCTTCTGCTGGTTGCCGCCCGACAAATTGACCACCAGCTGCTCCACGCCCGAAGACCGGATGTTGAGCGCCTTGCGGTAATCGCTCGCGACCTTGAATTCGCGCGCGTCGTCGATCACCATGGAACTGGAAACCGCCTCCAGGTTGGCCAGGCTCACGTTCTTGCGAATGTCTTCTTCCAGCACCAGCCCCAGGCCCTTGCGATCCTCGGTGACATAGGCAATGCCCTGGTCGATGGCCTTGCGCACCGTGCCCACGTCCACCGGCTGGCCGTGCATCAGCACCGTGCCGCTGATGCGCTGGCCGTAGGACTTGCCGAACACGCTCATTGCGAGCTCGGTGCGCCCCGCGCCCATGAGGCCCGCGATGCCGACGATTTCGCCTTGGCGCACATGCAGGTTCACGCCCTTGATCTGCTCGCGATCGGCATGCAGCGCGTGGTGCACGCGCCAGTCGCGCACTTCGAACACGGTTTCGCCGATCTTCGGATGGCGCTGCGGATAGCGGTGCGCCATGTCGCGGCCGACCATGCCGCGGATGATGCGGTCCTCGCTGATCGGCTGGTTGCGGCAGTCCATCGTTTCGACCGTGGCGCCGTCGCGCAGCACGGTGATCGAATCGGCCACCTTGGCAATCTCGTTGAGCTTGTGCGAGATCAAAATCGACGCGATGCCCTGGCGCTTCAGTTCGAGCAGCAGCATCAGCAAGGCGTCGCTGTCGTTCTCGTTGAGGCTGGCGGTGGGCTCGTCGAGAATCAGCAGCTTCACCTCTTTCGCCAAGGCCTTGGCAATTTCGACCAGCTGCTGCTTGCCCACTCCCAGGTCGGTCACCAGCGTGGTCGGCAGCTCTTTCAGGCCCACCTTGGCAAGCAGCTCGCGCGTCTTCCCGTAGGCGGCAAACCAGTCGATCACGCCGCCGCGCGTGATTTCGTTGCCGAGGAAGATGTTCTCGGCAATGGACAGCAGCGGCACCAGTGCAAGTTCCTGGTGGATGATGATGATGCCGAGCTTCTCGCTGTCTGCAATGCTTTTGAAGCGGCGCAGCTCACCCTCGAAGTGGATCTCCCCGGTGTACGAGTCGCACGGGTAGACGCCGCTCAGCACCTTCATGAGCGTCGACTTGCCCGCGCCGTTCTCGCCGACCACCGCATGGATCTCGCCCGCGCGCACCGCCAGGTTGACATTGCTCAGCGCCTTCACGCCGGGAAATGTCTTGGTGATGCCGCGCATCTCGAGGATGCTGCGCGAGTTCGCTTCCATGCTGCTCTTCACTTGACCTGGCTTTCCTTGTAGTAGCCGCTGTCGACCAGCACCTGCTTCCAGTTGGTGCCATCCACGCTCACGGGCTTGAGCAGGTACGAAGGCACCACCTTGACGCCGTTGTTGTAGGTCTTGGTGTCGTTCACTTCAGGTGTCTTGCCCGAGAGCATCGCGTCGACCATCGCCACCGTGACCTTGGCCAGCTCGCGCGTGTCCTTGAACACGGTCGAGGTCTGTTCCTTGCGCAGGATCGACTTGACCGAAGGAATCTCCGCGTCCTGGCCCGAGACGATGGGCATCGGCTGCGAAGCCGAGCCGTAGCCCACGCCCTTGAGCGACGAGAGAATGCCGATCGAGAGGCCGTCGTACGGCGACAGCACCGCATCGACGCGGTCCTTGGTGTAGTAGGCCGACAGCAGGTTGTCCATGCGCGACTGCGCCACCGCGCCGTCCCAGCGCAGCGTGCCGACCTTTTCCATGCCCAACTGCTTGCTGCGCACCACCAGCTTGCCGCTCTTGATGTACGGATCCAGCACCGACATTGCGCCGTTGTAGAAGAAGAAGGCGTTGTTGTCGTCCGGCGAGCCGCCGAACAGCTCGATGTTGAACGGACCCTTGCCGCTCTTCAGGCCGAGCGCCGCCTCGATCGACTGCGCCTGCAGCACGCCGACCTGGAAGTTGTCGAAGGTGGCGTAGTAGTCGACGTTCTTCGAGCCCTTGATGAGCCGGTCGTACGCGATGACCTTCACGCCCTTGTCGGCGGCTTTCTGCAGCACGTCGGACAGCGTGGAGCCGTCGATGGCTGCGATGACCAGCACCTTCGAGCCCTTGGTGACCATGTTCTCGATTTGCGCGAGCTGGTTCGGAATGTCGTCGTCGGCGTACTGCAGGTCGGTCTTGTAGCCCTTTTCCTTGAAGTACTTGACCATGTTGGCGCCGTCGGCGATCCAGCGGGCCGACGACTTCGTGGGCATCGAGATGGCGATCGGGCCCTTGTCCTGCGCATGCGCGAGCGGTGCGATGCCGGCAACGGCCAGCGCGATGCCTGCGAGCGAGGCCTTGAGGAAGTTGCGTTTCATGGGTGCTTGCTCTCAGTACTTGCGGTTGGGAAACTCTTTGGCGGCCACTTCCATGGGGAAGATGCCTTCTTCGGTCACGATGCGCTTGGGCAGCGCCTTGCCGGCCTTGATGTCTTTCACAGCGCTCATCAGCTGCGGCCCGAGCAGCGGGCTGCATTCGACCGACACGTTGAGCTTGCCGGCGATCATGGCTTCGAAGGCGCCCTTGACGGCATCGATCGAGATGATCGTGATGTCCTTGGCCGGCTTCAGGCCCGCTTCCTCGATGGCCTGAATCGCGCCGATGGCCATGTCGTCGTTGTGCGCGTACAGCACGTTGATCTTCTTGCCCTCGGCCTTCAGGAAGGCTTCCATCACTTCCTTGCCCTTGGCGCGCGTGAAGTCGCCGGTTTGCGAGCGCACGATCTTGAACTTCGGGTCGGCCTTGATGATTTCTTCAAAACCCTTCTTGCGGTCGATGGCCGGGGCCGAGCCCACGGTGCCTTGCAGTTCGACGATGTTCACGTCGCCCTTCTGGTCCTTCATCTTCTCGACCAGCCAGCGGCCGGCCTTGCGGCCTTCTTCCACGAAGTCGGAACCCATGAAGGTCACATAGAGCGAGTCGTCCTTGGTGTTCACGGCGCGGTCGGTCAGCACCACCGGAATCTTCGCGGCCTTGGCTTCGCGCAGCACGGTTTCCCAGCCCGATTCGACCACCGGCGAGAAGGCGATGACGTCGACCTTCTGCGCAATGAACGAGCGGATCGCCTTGATCTGGTTTTCCTGCTTCTGCTGGGCATCGGAGAACTTGAGCTCGATGCCTGCTTCCTTGGCGGAAGACTTGATCGACTCGGTGTTGGCGGTGCGCCATTCGCTCTCGGCGCCAACCTGGCTGAAGCCCAGCACGATTTTCTTCTGCGCCAGTGCCGTGGCGGGCAGAAGCCCACCGAGCGAAGCTGCGGCGAGCGCGATATTGAGGGTGCGGCGATTGAGTTTCATGGCTTGTCTCCTTCTTTCTAAGTGCTTGTTGAAAACCGTCCGTGGTGGTCAGGCCAGCATGTAGCCGGTCTTGACCGTCGTGTAGAACTCCGCGGCGTGGCGCCCTTGTTCGCGCGGCCCGTAGCCCGACCCCTTGCGGCCGCCGAAGGGCACGTGGAAATCCACCCCCGCGGTCGGCAGATTGACCATCGTCATGCCGACCTCGGCATGGCGCCTGAAATGCATCGCGTGCTTGAGCGAGTTGGTGCAGATGCCCGCACTGAGGCCCGAGGGCGTGTCGTTGCACAGCGCCAGCGCTTCGTCGTAGTCGGCCGCGCGCAGCACGCAGGCCAGCGGGCCGAAGATTTCCTCGCGTGCAATGCGGTGTCCCGGCTTGGCCAGAAAGAGCGCCGGGCTCATGTAGTGGCCGGCGGTGGCGCGCGTGAGCGGCTCGCCGCCCCACACATGCTCGGCACCTTCTTCTTTCGCGATCTCGACCCAGGCCAGGCTGCGCGCAAGCCGCTCTTCGTCGACCAAAGGCCCGATGTCCACGCCGCGCTCCAGCGCATGGCCGATCTTCAGCTTCTTGAGGCGCTCGCGCAGCCGCGAAACGAAAACATCGTGCACGGCGGCTTCGACGATGAGCCGGCTCGACGCCGTGCAGCGCTGCCCGTTGGAGAAGTAGGCGCCTTGCACCGCGCAGTCGACCGCGTGATCGATATCGGCATCGGCCAGCACGACGAGCGCGTTCTTGCCGCCCATCTCGAGCTGCACCTTGGCGCGCCGCGAGGCGGCCGCCTGGAGTATGCGTTCGCCGTTGCGCGCCGAACCGGTGAAGCTCACCGCATCGACCAGCGGGCTATCGACCAGCGCCTGGCCGGCTTCCCGGCCGCTGCCCATCACCAGGTTGAAAACGCCCGCCGGCAATGCGGCGCGGCTGATGATTTCGGCCAGCGTCCAGCCGCAGGCCGGCACCAGTTCGGCCGGCTTGAACACCACGCTGTTCCCATGCGCGAGCGCGGGCGCAATCTTGGTGGCCGGCACCGCGAGCGGCGAGTTCCAGGGCGTGATGAGCCCGGCCACGCCCACCGGTTCACGCGTGACGTCGACCTGCACGCCGGCGCGCAGCGAGGCCATGTTCTCGCCTCCGCCGCGCATCGCCTCGCCCGCAAAGAACTTGAAGGTCTGGCCGGCGCGGGTGGCCTCGGCCACGGCTTCCGGCAGGGTCTTGCCGACCTCGCGCGCCAGCAGCAGGCCGAGTTCGTCCCTGCGCGCCAGCAGTTCGGTTCCGATGCGGTCGAGCACGTCGGCACGGCGCTGCGGCGTGCTGTGGCTCCAGTGCGGAAAGGCGTCGGCGGCCGCGCGAATCGCGAAGTCCACCTGGCGGCGGTCAGCACGTGCGTATTCGGCCACCACTTCACTGGTGTCCGAAGGATTGGCGCTCACACCGGTGGTCGCGCTGGTTTCCCAGCGGCCGTTGATGTATTGCCGCACGTTCTGATGAAGCTCGCCGTGAATCACCGGGCGCCTTGCCTTGTCTCTCGTTTTTGGAAGTGCCGCGAGTCTAGGAACAGAATTGATATCAATCCAATCATTTTTTCGACAAAATGCATATCAATCGCTGGATTCTGGAAAACCCGCGCAGCCCAAAGTTTCAATAACCATGACCAACTACAACCACTGGTTTATCCGGGCCCGTCTCAAGACGCGGCAACTGCTTCTGCTGGTGGCGCTGGCGGAGGAAGGCAACATCCACCGCGCGGCGCAGGTGCTCAACATGACGCAGCCCGCGGCTTCCAAGCTGCTGAAAGACCTGGAAGACGTGCTCGAGGTGCCGCTGTTCGACCGCCTGCCGCGCGGCATGCGCCCCACCTGGTACGGCGAAACCATGATCCGCCACGCCCGCGTGGCGCTGGCCAGCCTGAACCAGGCGCACGACGAACTCACCGCGCTGAAGGCGGGCCGCTTCGGCCAGGTGGGCGTCGGCGCCATCACCGCGCCGGGCCTCACGCTGATGCCGCCCGCGGTGGCCATGGTGAAGCGCGAACAACCCGACCTGCGCGTGTCGCTCGAAATCGAGACCAGCGCCGTGTTGATCGACCGGCTCGAGCAGGGCAAGCTCGACATCCTCGTGGCGCGGCTCTTCGCCGAGCACGACAAGTCGCAGCTGCGCTACGAAGCGCTGGCCGAGGAGCCGGTGTGCGCGCTGGTGCGCCCCGGCCATCCGCTCCTGGGCGTGAGCGGCCTGACGCTGCGCGACGTGGTGGGCGCCGGCTGGATCGTGCCACCCGCGGGCAGCGTGCTGCGCCACCGCTTCGAGCTGATGTTCCAGGAGGAAGGCCTGGTGCCGCCGAACAACATCATCGAGAGTTCGGCCCTGCTCTTCATCACGCGCATGCTGCAGCAGAGCGACATGGTGGCTGTGCTCGCATCCGACGTGGCGCGCTACTACGCCGCCCACGGCATCGTGTCGCTGCTGCCGCTGGACATGCCCTGCCACATGGACGCCTTCGGCATCATCACGCGCACCGACCGGCTGCCGTCGCCGGCGGCCAAGGTGATGATGAAGGCTTTGAAAACCGCGAGCCTGAGCGTCTACGGCCGCAAGCTGGAAATGGACTGATCAGGTCCAGCCCGCGTCCACCGTGAACTCCTGCGCGGTGCACATCTTCGCGTCGTCCGACGCCAGGAACAGCACCATGCGCGCGATGTCTTCGGGCATCAGCTTGTCGGGCAGGCACTGGTTGCGCTTGAGCGCCTGCTCGCCCTCGTCGTCGAGCCAGAGCTGCACCTGCCGGTCGGTCATCACCCAGCCGGGCGACACGGTGTTGATGCGGATACGGTCGCGGCCCAAGTCGATCGCCAAGCCGCGCGTGAGGCCGTTCACCGACGATTTGGCGATGGCATAGCACGGGTAGCCCGCGCCCTTGGTCTGCCAGCCCGTCGAACCCAGGTTGACGACCGAGCCGAAACCCAGCCGCCGCATGCCCGGCACCACCGACTGGATCGCGAACAGCCCAGGCCGCTCGTTGATGGCCATGCGGTTGTCGTAGTACTCGGGCGTAACCGACTCGAGCGTGTGGCGGTCGTCGCTCGCCACGTTGTTGACCAGCACGGCGAAGTCGCCCAACTCGGCGGACGCGTCGGCAATCGCCTTCTGCATGGCGCCGATGTCGCGCACGTCGCAGGCGCGCCACCACGGCATCGCATGGCCTTCATCGGCGATCCGTTGCGCGAGCGCCGCACTGGCGCCTTCGGCAATGTCGATGAACGCCACGCGCGCGCCCTGCGCTGCAAACGCGGCAACAATGGCCGCGCCAATGCCGCTGCCGCCACCGGTGACGAACACTGCGCGCCCCTTCAGGCACGGGTGAATCGAGAGCTTCGGGGAATCCTTCAAGATGTGCGTCTCCAAATCGGCAGTGACATTGCAAAATTGATATCACTTAATGCCATAAAGTTTGATTTCTATTATCAATATGCCTTGATACGATCCGCCCCGTCAAGGACCCGAGACAACGAAGACGCAAAAACAAATGACCCAGACCGGCAGCACATCCACGCCCGCACCCCTCGGTGCGCCATCGATCCTCGGCCAGCCCGAATGCCTGTGGCCCGCGGGCGCCACGCTCGGCGAAGGCACGCTGTGGTCGCCGCGCGAACAGGCGCTCTACTGGATCGACATCCTCGGATGCCGCCTCTCCCGGTACGACCCGAAGACCGGCGCGCGCCAAAGCTGGCAGTTCGATGAAGAGATCACCGCGCTGGCCGAACGCGCGGGCACGCCGGGGCTGATCGTCACGATGCGACGCGGCTTCGCTTTTTTCGACCCGGCTGTCGATGTGCCGCCGCGCTACCTGCACCAGCCGGAAACCGACCGGCCCGGCAACCGATTCAACGATGGCAAGTGCGACAGCAAGGGCCGCTTCTGGGGCGGCACGATGGACTTCAATTGCGTGGCGCCGACGGGTGCGCTCTATCGCTTCGATGCCGACAGCCGCTGCACGCGCCACGACGACGGCTTTGCGGTCACGAACGGGCCGACCTGGTCGCTCGACGAACGCACGATGTATTTCAACGCCACCGTCGAAGGCTGCGTCTACGCGTATGACTTCGACAGCGAGGCCGGCACGGTAAGCAACAAGCGGGTGTGGCTTCGCTTTGCCGATGGCGACGGACTGCCCGACGGCATGACGACCGACGCGGCCGGCCGGCTGTGGATTGCGCGCTGGGGCGGGCACTGCGTGAGCTGCCACGACCCGGTGAGCGGCGCCGAACTGTGCCGCATCGAGCTGCCCGCAAGCAACGTCACCGACTGCGCCTTCGGCGGCGAGGACCTGTGCACGCTCTACATCACCACCGCGCGCAGCGGGCTCACGGCCGAACAGATCGAAGCGGAGCCGCTGTCCGGCGCGCTGTTCGCGGTTCGCATTGCGAGCCCCGGCCTGCCCGCCGCGGAGTTCGGCGCGGCCGCGGTCAAGGCGTAGACCTCTCTCCACGGCGGAACTCGCGGGCGCTCGAGGGCAATCTTCTTGTCCGGAAAACGAGAACCACTGAGAAACGTAGCAGGCAGACCACAGCCAAATCGCGCCAGTGACAACTTAGTGACTCATTGCCACGGATGAACGGCGTGACATATGTGGCGCGCCTAGCCTGAATCTGCGCGCGCTTCATCCTGTCGGCATTGTTTATAGCTTTCCCCCTAGACAATCCGGGGCCGTCGGCGGTGGTGCCGACGGATCAGCACGCCTTCCGAAGTGGCGTGCATGGCTGTCACGCAGAGAGATCAGGGAAGAAGAACGACATGAATAAGAATTTGCACCGTATTGTGTTCAATGCGAAGCGCGGACTGCGCATGGTCGTTCAAGAAACGGCCAAGAGCACCGGTAGGGGATCCTCCAAGGCCACGACCGCGGCGACCGGTGCATCTGCCGGTGCCGCAGCCTTTGCACCGATGCTCGTGGGTGCCGCATTCGCGGGCATGCTGTCAGCCTCGCCTGCTCAAGCCCAGATCGTCGGCGCCCCCAATGTTCCCGGCAACCTGCGGCCCACCGTGATGGTCGCGCCCAACGGCGTGCCGCTGATCAACATCCAGACGCCCAGCGCCGCCGGCGTCAGCAGAAATATATTCAATCAGTTCAACGTGGCCCCCAACGGCGCCATCCTGAACAACAGCCGGGTCAATGTAGGCACGCAGCTCGGCGGCATCGTCCAGGGCAATCCGTATCTCGCGACCGGCCCCGCACGCATCATCGTGAACGAGGTGAACGGCGGCAGCCCGAGCCAGCTGCGCGGCTACATCGAAGTCGCGGGGCAGCGGGCCGAGGTGATCATCGCCAATCCTGCAGGCATCAGCATCAATGGGGGCGGCTTCATCAATGCATCGCGCACCACGGTGACCACGGGCACACCGCAATTCAACGCCATCGGCGGCCTCGACAGCTTCCTCGTGCGAGGCGGCACCGTCACCATCGATGGTGCGGGCCTGGATGCCAGCAAAACGGATTACGCCGCCATTCTCGCGCGCGCCGTGCAGCTCAATGCAGCGATCTACGCCACCGACCTCAAGGTGGTCACAGGCGCGAACCAGGTCAGCGCTGACCATACGCAGATCACGCCCACGGCGGGCACTGGTGCCGCACCGACCTTCGCCCTGGACGCGGCTGCCCTCGGAGGCATGTATGCCGGAAAAATCACGTTGGTGGGCACGGAAGCGGGCCTCGGCGTGCGCAACGCCGGCAGCATCGGCGCGAGCAATGGCAACCTCGTCGTTACGGCAGCTGGACGCCTTGAAAACACCGGCAACCTCGAAGGCACGCGCGTGGAACTCGCCAGCGCCGGCGACATCGACAACCGCAGCGGAACGATCCGCCAGACCAGCAGCGTGGGTCTCGCGATCACCGCACCGGTGCTGTCCAACACGAATGGCGGCATCATCGGTGCCGAGCCGTTGCCTGCGCCCACGGCGGGTTCGGGCGGCGGTACAAGCACCGGAGGCAGCACCGGCACGGGCGGCACCACCAGCCCGGGCACGCCCACGGCTGGAACGGGTTCCACCTCGAGTTCCGGCGGCACAGCCTCGCCCGCACCGGCACCGTATGTGCCCACCTCGCCCGGCACCCTCACCGCGGCAGGCACCATCCTGAATGACGGCGGCAAGATGTACGCTGGGGGCCCGATCACACTGAACACCCCGCAGATCAACAACGCGGGCGGCTCGCTGTCGGTGGCCAGCATGGCGGTCACGGGCCCAACCTTCAGCAACGCGGGCGGGACGCTCACCGTCAGCAACAGCTTCAGCGCCAACGTGGGCCAGTTGAACAACACCGGCGGGACGTTGAACGCGGGCAGCCTGAACCTTGCGACCACGGGCGACCTGATCAACGTCGACGGCAAGCTGACCAGCGCCACCGATACCACCCTCACGGTCGGAGGCAAGGCCGACAACACGCGCGGGACGATTTCGAGCGCGGGCGCGCTGGCTGCGAACGTGGCTGGGGCCACCCTCAACGACAGCGGCACCCTGGCCTCCAATCAGAGCCTGACGCTCAACACCGGCTCGCTCGGGAATACCGCCGGCAGCATCCAGTCGGCACAAGCCGGAGTGCAGCTGGCGGTGGCGAACCAGCTGACCAACGGCAGCGGCGGCACCATCGGTGCGGCCATCGACCTGAACGTACAAGCCGGCTCGCTCGCCAATAGCGGCAGCTTGCGTGGTGCGAACGATGTCAATGTCGCAGTCGGCGGTGCGCTGACCAACGACGGCAGCCTCACGGCCGGACGGCACACAACGGTGACCGCCGGCAGCCTGCAGAGTGGCGCCACTGGCGTGCTCGGTGCCGGTATCCAGAACGATGGCAGCCTCGGCAGCGCGGGCGATCTGCGCGTGACCAGCAACGGCGCCCTTATCGCCAACGGCACCAACCTTGCGGCCGGCAACGCCACGCTGCAGGGCGGGAGTGTCGATCTGTCGGCCAGCCAGACCAGCGCGGCGAACATCGCGGTCACGGCCACGCAAGGCAACGTCACCACCAGCGGGGCGACCGTGGTCACGCCCGGCACGCTCGCCATCACCGCCAATAGCAACGCCGCGCAAACCCTCGTCAATGCGGCCGGACAACTCAACGCCGGCCAATTGCAGATCAGCGTCTCGAACCTCGCCAACACCAACGGCGGCCAGATCGTGCAGACCGGCACCGGGGCAACGGTCATCGCCACCCGCGGCACCCTGAACAACGACGGCGGCCGCATCGCGAGCAACGGTCAGGACCTCACGCTGCAAGGCACAAGCATCACCAACGCAGCCGGCAAGATCGAGCATGCTGGCACCGGCACCTTGAGCATTGCGGGCGGCAACTTCAGCGGCGCCAGCGGCCAGATCACGGCCAACGGCGCACTGGCGGTCGCCATGTCCGGCGCCTTTACCCAGGACGGCGGAGCAACCAGCGCCAAGCAGATCACCATCGACGCGGGGTCGCTCAGCAATCGCGGCGGCCAGATCGTGCAGACCGGCGCCGACGCCACGCGCGTCACGGTGGTGGGCGCCATGGACAACAGTGGCGGGACGCTGGCCAGCAACGGTGGTACGACTGTGGCGGCCGGCAGCCTGGCCAACCAAGGCGGCACCATTCGGGCTGCCGAGACCTCCGACCTCGGCCTGGCCGTGGGCGGCTTGCTCGACAACAGCAACCAGGGCGTGATCGGCGTGGGCGGCAGCACCACCATCGCGGCCGGCAGCCTGAACAACAACGCGGGCGGCGTGACCGCGGTCGGCGATCTGAGCGCCACCGTCGGCGGCGCGGCCTCGAACGTGGGCGGCACCCTGGCGGCCAACGGCAACACCACGCTCGTGGCCGGCACGCTGGACAACAGCGGCGGAACGGCTGCGGCGGTCACCGGCAACCTGAGTGTCACGACCTCGGGTGCGACGACGAACAACGGCGGCACCCTGCAGGCCGGCGCCGCGACCACGCTGCTGAACAGCGGCCTGAACAATGTCGGCGGCAAGGTCTTCGGCAACAGCCTGTCCGTGGACACGCGCGGCAATGCACTGGACAACAGCGCGAAGGGCACGCTGGCAGCGACCACCACCGTGAATGTGAACTCGGGTGCGCTGAACAACGATGCCGGCCTGATCCAGTCCGGCGCAGCGATGACCATTCACACAAATGGCAATGCGCTCAGCAACACCAATGCAGCAGGCTATACCTCCGGCCAAGGCGGCATCACCAGCAGCGCTACGCTGGACTTGACCGCAGGGAAGGTCATCAACACGGGCGGCTTCATTGGCGCAAAGAGCGCATTGGTCGCCAATACGCAGGCCTTCTCCAACACGGGCAAAGGCCAGGTGCTCGGGCAGTCCACGGTAACGCTCGACACCCATGGCGCCGCATACGACAACACCGGCGGCCAGACCCAGGCACTGGGCAACCTCAGCATCAACGCGGGCGAGATCGATAACACCGGCGGTCTCATCCGCTCGATCGAAACCACAGCACTCAATGCCGCGACCATCGTCAATGCCAGCACGCTGGGCGCTGACCAGGGCATCGAAGGCAAGAACGTGGCCATCGGCGCTGGCGACCTGAACAACATCGAGGGTGCCATCCGGGCTGATGTCAATGCCACCATCACCAGCGGCGGCACCGTGACCAACACCAACGGACTGATCTCTGCTGGCCACACGCTGGGCATCGTCGATCCGAACCGCGCGAACCCCACTGCCAAGACGCTGAATGTCATCAACACCGGGGGCACCCTGGTCGCCGGCACGGCCGCCGCACTCGGCGCAGACAGCAAGCAGATTGCGGCCTTCGGCAAGCTGGAGATCGACGCCAAGAGCTTCAGCGGCGACGGCACGACCGTCGGCGTCAACGACCTGAGCATCGCACTCGCGCAAGATGTGACGAACAACGCCGAGGTCAAGGCGGGCGGCAATCTGACCTACGCGACCACCGGCAAGCTGACCAACAACGGCAAGCTGCTGGCGGGTGGCACGGTCACCGCCAGCGGCAACGAGGTCGACAACACCGTGACTGGCGAGATCACGGGCGACACCACCATCGTCAGCGCCGCGAGTACGGCTACCAACCGGGGACTGATCGACGGGCGAGATACCCAGATCAATGCGGGCGCCACCACCACGAATGGCGTCACGACCGGAACCGGCACGGTCCGGAATCTGGGCACTGGCCGCATCTATGGTGACCTTGTGTCGATCGCGACTGGGACGCTGGACAACGACGCGGAAACCGTCGGCGGAGCGGCCCGCGCAGGGACCATCGCCGCGCGCGACATCCTGGACATTGGTGCCGACACCATCAACAACCGCGAGCATGCATTGCTGTTCAGTGCGGGCGACATGTTCATCGGCCGAGGCCTGGATGCCGAACGCTACGCCACCGGCCAGGGCGGTACGCTCAACAACCTGAGCGCCACGGTCGAGTCGTTGGGCGACATGACCATCGCGATGGGCCAGATCAACAATTTCGACAACCACTTCGCCGTGGTGCGAACCAGTACGGGCCCCGTCCTCGACAAGCAGACCATCACCCCCCTGGGGGGCATCGAACTCCCGGCCGACCAATTCGTGCTGGACCGCGGTGGCCGGATCTGGACGACCATCATCAACGGCCAGGTGGTCAGCGGCAGCGGCTGGATCGAACGCCAGTACACGACCACCACCGAAATCGACCAGGCCTCCAATCCACCCGATCCGGGCCGCATCTACGCTGGCGGCAAGCTGAGTATCGACGGCAAGCTGCGCAACCGCGACAGCCAGGTGATGGCGGGTCCTCAGTCCACGTTTGATCCTGCGGACATCGACAACACCCCCACGCAGGGCCAGCGGGTCGTGACCGTCGGCGGCCTGCAATCCTATGCACCACCCGAGAAGGGCAGCCAAGTCATCGGCAGCTTCATCCCAGAGCAAAAGTCGATCTACACCATCGACTTGGGATCGAGCTGCTTCAACGATTGCACCAGTGTGACGCCCTCGGGCACGAAGCCGAATGCCGCTCAAGGCACCGTGGTCAGCGACCGGGCCGGCATGGCCGGCGCGGTGACGGCCGGCACGCGAGCGCGCGCCATTGTGGAGGTGCCATCGGCGGTCGGAGGCTCCATCAAGACGAGCGGCAATACCGCCGATGGCGCGGGTGGCGCCGACGGCGCCTCGGGCACGGGCGGCACCAGCACCATCGCGCTGGTGGTGCGCACCAGCCTGCCCAACACGACGGTTCCCACCACCAGCCTCTTCGGCATTCACGCCGGTCCTGGCGGCTACCTGATCGAGACCGATCCGCGCTTTGCGAATTACCGGACCTGGCTGAGTAGCGACTACCTACTGAACAGCCTCGGACAAGACCCGAACAACATCCTCAAGCGCCTGGGTGACGGCTTTTACGAGCAGAAGCTCATCCGTGAGCAGGTTGCTCAACTCACGGGCTACCGCTTCCTGGATGGCTACTTCAATGACGAAGACCAGTACACCGCCCTGATGAATGCGGGAGCGACCTTCGCGAAGGAATACGGCCTGCGCCCCGGTATCGCACTGACGCCGGCACAGATGGCCCAGCTCACCAGCGACATCGTCTGGCTGGTGGAGCAGACCGTGACCCTGCCCGACGGCATGACGCAACAGGTGCTGGTGCCGCAGGTGTATGTGCGCGTACAGCCCGGCGACATCACGGGCTCGGGCAGCGTGCTGTCGGCCGATCGGATGATCATCAAGGGCAAGGGTGACCTGACCAACGGCGGCACCATCGCCGGGCGCACCCTGGTTTCCATCAACGCCGACAACATCAACAACCTTGGCGGCCGCATCGCGGGCGGCAGCGTCGCGCTGGATGCAACCAATGACATCAACAACATCGGCGGCACCATCACCGCGGCCAACTCGGTGTCGCTGAAGGCCGGACACGACATCAACATCGAGACCACCACCAGCGCACAAAAGGGCTGGCTGGCCAACAAGACCAACATCGACCGCGTTGCGGGCGTCTACGTCACCAATCCTGGCGGCACGCTGGTCGCGAGCGCGGGCAACGACGTGAACGTGATCGGCGGCATCCTGTCGAACAAGGGGCCGGGCAGCTTCACCTCCGTGACGGCCGGCAAGAACATCAACCTGGGCACCGTCACCGAATCCAGCAGCCGGCTGTCGATCTTCGGCCCCGGCACCTACGCCGGCGATGCTTCCAGCAAGGAAACCGGCAGCACCATCATTGGCAACGGCACCGTGCTGCTCAACGCCAAGGGTGGCGACATCAATGCGCGGGCAGCCACCGTGGACGCGGGCAGCGGCTTGCTGAGCCTCTCCGCCGCGGGTGACATCAACATCACCTCGGGTGTCGATGCCAAGGCGTCCATCGGGGCTGGCCAGTCCACCAAGAAGGGCACCTTCAGGTCGACCACCACCGGTTTCACAGGCGAGGCCCAGTCCAGCAACAGCATCGGCAGCAGCTTCACGGGCGGTGTGGTCGCGATGGATGCGGGCAACAACCTGAACATCGAAGGCGCGCGCATTGCCGGGCGCGACGGCGTGGCGCTCCACGGTGGCAACAGCGTCAACATCTACGAGGCGCGCAACACCGCCAGTGTCAGTGGCGAATTCAGCAAGAAGACCACCGGTCCCGTTCGGGATCAGATCCTCAGCCAAAACAAATCGAACGGGAACACCCTCGAAATCAAGACCGACATTGCCGCGCCGACCAGCATCAGCAGCGAAAACGGCGGCGTCCTGATCCAGGGCGGCGTGGTCAATATGCGCGGCGCGCAGGTCAGCGCGGCCAAGGACATCAAGATCGAGGGCAGCGATGTCAACATCGCCGCGGCGGAGAACCGACTGGAGGTCAACGCCTCCGAATCGAGCAAGGGCGGCAGCTTCAACGCCATCGGCTTCCATTCCTTCGGCAAGGGCATCAACGCCAAGCTGACCGACAAGATGGAGAGTTCCGCCACATCACTGACGAACACCACGCTCAACGGTGCGAACGTCAACATTGCCGCTATCGGTGCGCCCGGCAGTGCGGGCGGAACACTGAACCTTGCAGGCACCACGGTCAACACGCCGGGCACACTGACGCTGACGGGCGACCGGGTCAACCTGCTGCCACAGACCACCGAGGCGACCACGCGCAACACCAGCCAGGGCGGCGACGTGGCTTGGCAGAAGACCACCGACAAGGGCACCACCGACCAGAAGCTGAACTACAACCAGCTCAACGTGGGCCAGTTGGCGATCAACGCCAACCACATCCAGGCGGGCCTGGGTGCGAAGGACAGCGTTGAAGCCCTGGGCAAGCAGCCCGGCATGGATTGGGTCAACCAGCTGCAGAACGATCCCAAGCTCAAAGACAAGGTCGACTGGGTCAAGGTCGAGGAAGCGCACAAGAACTGGGACTACCGCCAGCAGGGCTTGACGCCCGAGGCGGCGGCGGTGGTGACCATCGTCGTGGCGTATTTCACGGCGGGGGCGGCGTCGGGCATTGGCGGTGCAGCAGGTGAGGCCGCTGCGGTAGGGGCCGGCGAAGGGGTCGCGCTCGCCGGCGGCGGCGCATTCGTGACGGGGACCGGCGCCGCGATTTCCGGCGTGGTGGGGGGAGCCGTGACGGCGGGCGTTACCGCACTCGCGAGCCAGGCAGCGGTGGCGCTGATCAACAACCAGGGCGATATCGGTGGCGCACTGCACGATCTCGGCAGCAGCGCGAGCGTCAAGAACCTGCTGACGGCCATTGTGACGGGCGGTGTTCTGGGGGGGCTTAACCTGAATCCGACGGGCCTGCCTACCGCAGGCGGGGGTAGCCAGGAGTTCTTTACTCAACTCGGACAGAACTTGCAGGCAGGGGCGGCGCGCGCGGTGATCGGGACAGCGATCAATGGCGGCAGCTTCGAGGAGAACCTGAAGGACGGATTGAAGAATGCCATCTTGGATACGGTCGCCGCGCAAGGCGCCAATGCCATCGGGGACAACTTCGAGGGCTTGAGCAACAAGGTCGCGCATGCGATTGCGGGATGCATGGTTGGTGCCGCACGAGCGGACAGCGCGAGTGGGTGCGGTGCTGGCGCGCTAGGTGCGGCCATCGGTGAGATCGCCGCGGAAGCCTACGGGCGAAAAGCTGACACCGTGCAGTTCGCCGCCATGATGAGCGCTCTCGCGGTGGCAATCACGGGCGGAGATGCGGCGCAGATCAATCTTGGAAGCCAAGCGGGCAGCAATGCCGCTGCCAACAATTTCTTGAATCACCCGGATACGGTCAAGCTTCGTCAGCTAGCAGCCGATTGCAAGACAAGTTGTACTTCGAGTCAGCGGGAACTGTTGGCCGATTTGCTAGCTAAAGATAGCGAAACAAATGCTGCGTTAAATAGCTGCGCAGGAAATCAGTCCTCGTACTGCCAATCCGTGCGTTCCGACTTCGCTGCCGCCGCGGCAACCTTCCTGCCAGCCGATGAGGAAATTTGGACTTGGGCACGCAAGCAGTCCGAGGCTTCCGCCGGAAAATACACCGCGGCGCAGATTTACGACGCTTACCGCTCGAGCTTTCAACCAGGTGCCGTGCCCAATATGACTGTTGGCGATCTGACGGAGGTCGCTGACTGGATGCGAGAACGCATTGTTGGCGACAAAAATGATCGCGCCAATAATCCTGGCGAAGAGCCTCTAAGCGTCATTGCGATGGGTTGGGCCGTTGGAAATTACAACTCTGCAGTTGGTGCACTTAGTTCCATTACAACTGCGACCGCTGGTGCGCTAAGAGTGGGGATGCAAAGTGCAGGGCTATCCCTCGTCTCCGGAAATTCGTTGACATCCGTGGCAAATGAAGGGGTTCCAAACTATTCCAGTGGACGTTCGTATGGGTCGTTCGTATACCGCGACGATCGAGGCAATGTGATAACACCAACTGGCGGCTCCACCTCTGTCGGTATTAAATGGACTGTCAGTGAGGTCAAGCCTGCCCCATCTTTTATTCAGAGTGGTGAAACTACATGCGGGCAGATGTGCGGCGCACGAATAGCTCAAGAGTTAGGATTTCCATCCGTTAATGAGCAAAGCTTCATAACGACGCTGGGGACGGGAACTACAACTCCAGAACAATTGGGAAAGGCGCTGGGAAAAATCACCGGCGGCAGTATCACGGGTGGGATGTGGCCGCAGGAAAGTGCGAAAATGACATCTACTCAAACCACGTCTGCGATCAATTACTTGACAAATAACGGAGCCAATTCGTTTGCTGCACTTTTCAATGCGCCAAGTTCAAAGCCGGGCGACGGGCATTGGGTGGTTGTTCAAGGGTTTGACTCAAAAGGGAACATAAAAATCCTTGACCCTGCGGGCTTGTCATATGTAATGAAGCCGGATGACTTCAAAGTGGCATGGAAGTACGGCGGTTTGGTAAAAAATGGAAAATAGAATGAAATCATTTGATCTTCTTGATATTTATTTTTTGAATTCCGTGTACAGAATGAAAATTCTGTACGAAGGAGTGGAATTTGAATTTCAAACGAGTCAAGTCAATCCCGACGGATTATGGGTGATCCCGGATGGTCAAACTCGGATGGTGTTCGGCAACTATGCGATGTACCAAGATAGGGTTTTGGCGCGAATTTTTGTTCTGGCTATTGGACGAGATTTACGATTTCCAATCAAAGGACTAGTATGGGAGGAGTTGGTGAACTTGATTGAAGACTTGGATGCTTTGGATGCGTTGATTGGCAGTCGATTTGATTTCTAAATTCTGCTTCTTTGCGGCGCTTGCTGTGGATGAGGTGCATAACATTGCTGCTGCCAAAGATCTGGCCAAGCAGTTGACGTCGCAATCTGTAAGATCGTCATTAATGGAACGGGAAATTGACGCAGGATGCGATTAAGAGGGCGAATGTGTGCCAAGTTTAGAGGCTGGTAGCCCGAGCAATCCTGCCATTCCTATCGGTTTTTGGAAAACATGAAACGAAACGTTCTGCAGCCCTGCTGGTGACTTCAAAATAAATTTTTACAAGAGTCCGGCTACCGGCGAGGTGTTTTATGGCTTGGATTGCAAGGCCGTATTCAATAAAATGCCTGGAGTGCCTAAAAAGCCATGAAAATTAAATGCATTCAACTGTTGAACGCAGATGGACAGGAAATCGAATCGTCACCTTGGCTGAAGCTTGGTCGTATTTATCACGTGATGAGGATTCATGTCGCCTTAGATGGGACGCGTAGATTTACCATCATTAGTCACCATCCCAAAGGAGAGTGGCCGCAGTGGGGTAGTCATCAGACTGAATGCTTTGAAATTGTTAGCGAAGCGATACCGTCAAATTGGCGTACTGTGGTTTACCAAGGCACGACCGATATCGCTCCTTCTGCTTGGCAAGAGTCTGGGTTCTATGAGGCATTTAGTGACCATGACCCAGTCGCTTATCCAATTTTCGTGCGAGAGCGGGACATTATTCTGAGTGAAGACCCCTGAGCCGCATGACGAGCCATGAAAGTTAAATGCATCCGATTATTGAACGTTGATGGACAGGAAGTCGAAATCGACGCTTTCGTTGGCACTTGGCTGCATTTTATCATTAAATGGAATTTACATTGAGTCTATGAAGTTTCGATTGGCGGGCAGACGCGTCGAATTGCCGTCACAGTATCAAGAAATGGCTTTGTGGTCGGTGCCATTCCGGCAGGAGGGCAAGAGTGAAAGAAATCAAATTAATGGCGGATTACGGATGCTTTCCTCTCTGGAAGGCTGGGCCAGGCGAGTACGGAAACATTGATCCTCGGAGCCTTGCCATATCGCTAAAACTGCAGGCAGAACTTATTCGTTGGGCGGATGCTTTTAACCAAACGCTGGACGCAAAATACCCCTCGAACTCTGGGTTCAAAAATAATGACGATGAGCTTGCGTTTAGGCGAGAGACGCTTAGATTGACCGAGTTGTTGAGAGCCGAACTTGGTCCGGAGTATGTTGTGAACGCGCATTTGTAGCGATTGCTTGCCCCATCCGCGCTGAGCGGCCTGCCCCTTGATGTGATGACCCGATACTGATTCAAGTGCCTGGGAAAAGCCGGTTGCAGGGCGACATTTACGTCGATGCGAAACTTTCGGGCTAGCATTGAAAACAATTTCAATTCTTGTCGGACCGAAATCTCTAGTTGGCAACGTGACAACCAACGAGATTGTTCGGATGTCTTTATTACGAGAAATGCAGGCTGGCTCGCCATAATTTCAGGCGCAATAACAATTGCGCCACAATAGAATGCCAAACAGTTTAATTATTCCAATTCTTCGAATTCCCGAGAGCTTATCGGAACTTCAAGAAAGTGTTGTATTCGAATTTCAGAGTACAAACAAATCTCCGCCATCCGTCTGGTATAAGACAACCAAACCCGACACCCACGCCCTGCTCGACGGGTTTATAAATATCCAAGGGAGCGTCGCAGATGACTCATGTTT
Organism: Variovorax paradoxus; assembly: GCF_040544635.1. GTDB lineage: Bacteria > Pseudomonadota > Gammaproteobacteria > Burkholderiales > Burkholderiaceae_C > Variovorax > Variovorax paradoxus_R. The sequence goes on along the minus strand of NZ_JBEPKJ010000016.1, from coordinate 101,513 downwards.
GCTCGATATTTCTTTTGCCGAAGAGTCAATTAGAGAAGTCGGCGAGGCGGATTTGGCTTACTTTGTCGCCATCTCTGCCAAGGGCAATAAGAAATTTTTAACACTCATTGCACACAGTCTAAGAGCGTTTGGCGCTCGTGTCTTATATGACGACTCTCATTTTCTAGGAGGGATTGATAAGCACGATCTAGCGGAGTTGAAGGGCAAGATTGGTCTTTAAATGCAGGTGTTGGCGGTGACTAAGTCCTGATGGCGCATCCCAAATTCCTGTGCAGCGAGAAAATTGAATGGCAAAGTTTTCCATCTCAACGCTGATTTCTGAGCTCCGCCGCGTCTTGTTCTCAAACTGCTTCACGCAAATCCCCCTAATGCGATTACTTATCTCTTCTTTCCTCGCGCTCTCCCTGATCTCTGGCTGCGCGCGATCACCTGTCGTCCAGGAAGCGCCCGTCACGCGCATCATGGTGATTCCCGTGATGCCGATTGCGAAGCTGCACACCGAGAACAAGGGCGTCCCGTTGGGGGTGCTGTGGTATTCGATTGCTGATCGCATCAAGAGCTCGGACTTCAGCGAGCGCATGGAGGTGACGCGCAAGGACATGGGCCCGAAACTCACGGCTGCGCTGGTCCGGCAGTTGAACGCACAGGGCTTCGAGGCCCAGGTGCTCGAAGGCGTTGCAAGGTCAGCGGCGTCACCCGACAGAATCGACTATCAGAAGCTGCCCGCCACTGACCCCGTGCTGCACGTCTATTTCGAGGAAGTAGGCATGTATTCCGCCCGGTTCTCGAAGGACTATGTGCCGCGTGTCAACGTGGGTGCGTACCTGGTTCGTCCCCGCAGCGAGGTCGAGCTTTACAACGAGACCATCTACTACGGCGCTGATTCGAGTGGCAATTCGCGCACGAGCGTTCCGGCAGATGCTCGCCATCACTGGTCCAGTTTCGACGAGATCATCGGAAAGCCGCGGGAGGTTGCCGGGAGCTATGACGACGCGGTCAATGCGTTGGCCGCGAAGATCGCACAGAACATTCGGGCGCAGGCAGGACCAGCCTCTGGACAGTCTCCTTCAGCGCGATGACATCCATGGTGGACGCGCCCCTTATCGCAATGATGGCGACCACCAGCCGGCTGGGTGAACGCTGACCTCGGCCAAAAACAAGAAAGAGGGAGTCCCACTTGAAACACAACCTGCTGCTCGCCGCGATGGCGACGGTGCCACTGTGGGCACTGGCCCAGCAAACGCCCACCACCCCCCAGTCCTTCATAGAACAACAGCGTCAGCAGGAACGCGAACGCGCCCTGCGCGAGCAGAACGAGCGCACGGTCGACCAGCGCCCGCAGGCGGCGCCGCCTGCACCGGTGGCACGCATTCCTGCCTCCGAAGCCCCGTGCTTTCGCATCGACCGCGTGCTTCTGGTCGGCGAGCAGGCCGAGGCCTTCCAGTGGGCTGTTTCCGATCTGTCGGGTCCCGAGGGTAACGATTCACCCCTCGGCCGCTGCCTGGGCACCGCAGGCGTCAACGTGGTGCTCGCGCGCGCCCAGCAGGCGGCCATCGCGCGCGGCTTTGTCACCACGCGGGTGCTGGCCGCGCCGCAGGACCTCTCCACCGGCACCCTGACCCTCTCGCTGGTGCCGGGCCGCATCGCGGCCATCCGGACCACGCCCGATTCTTCCTCGACGCTGCTGGGCAGCGGCGCCTTGCTGGGCTCGGCCATTCCCGCCCGGCCGGGCGACCTGCTGAACCTGCGCGACATCGAGCAGGGCCTGGAGAACTTGAAGCGCGCCCCCACGGCCGAGGCCGACATCCAGATCGAGCCCTCGACCGCGTCCGATGCCCGGCCGGGCGACAGCGACCTGGTGGTCAAGTACGCGCAGGCCCGGAAGTGGCGCGTGGCCCTGAGCCTGGACGACAGCGGCACCCAGGCCACCGGCCGCTACCAGGCCGGCGCCACGGTGTCGGTGGACAACCCGTTCGGGCTGAACGACCTGTTCTACCTGAGCGCCAACCACAGCATCAACAGTCACTTTCTCTCGGAGCCGAGCTACGGTACTGAAGGCCAGACGGTGCACTACTCGCTGCCGTACGGCTACTGGATGCTGGGGTTCACGGCCTCGAACAGCCAGTACCACCAGAGCGTGGAGAGTTTCAACGGGCCCATCACCTACGCCGGCAAGTCCAACAATGCCGAGGTCAAGCTCTCGCGCCTGCTGTACCGCGACCAGAGCCGCAAGACGACGCTGGCGCTCAAGGGCTTCCGCAGGGAGTCGCGCAGCCTCATCGAAGACACCGAAGTGCCGGTGCAGCACCAGGTGGTGGGCGGCTGGGAGCTCGGGCTGAACCACAAGGAGTTCATCGGCGAGGCCACGCTGGAGGGCACGCTGGCGTTCAAGCACGGCACGGGCGGCTTTGGCGCCCGAACCTCGCCGCAAGAGATCTACCACCGCAACGATCCCAGCGAGCCGCTGGACGGTACCTCGCGCATGAAGCTGTACACGGCCGAGGTGAGCCTGAATGCGCCGTTCAAGCTGGGTGCGCAGAAGCTGCGCTATTCGGGCTTGATCCGGGCGCAGTGGAACCGCACGCCGCTGATGTCGCAGGACCGGTTCGCCATCGGCGGGCGCTACACGGTGCGCGGCTTCGACGGCGAGACGAGCCTGATGGGCGAGCGGGGCTGGCTGATTCGCAACGACATCGGGTGGGCGATCCCCACAGGTTCAGGCCAGAGCGGGGCGGAGCTGTATGTCGGCGCCGACTACGGGCATGTGGGCGGGCGCTCGACGGTGGACCTGCTGGGCCGTAGCCTGGCCGGTGCGGTCATTGGCGTGCGGGGGCAGTGGAGCAAGTTGAGCTATGACTTCTTCATGGGCGCGCCGATCCGCAAGCCCGAGGGGTATCGCACCGCCAAGACCACCTTCGGGTTCAATTTGAATGCGAGCTTCTTCTGAGCAATACACCATGCCTTTAGGGAAACCCAAATCTGCTGCGATGTATGGCATCCGTCTCCGGGTTGGGCATTGGGCTGTGGCTATCCAGCGCGATGGCGTGACCTTGGGCAAGATATTCAGTTTCACGGTGTATGGCAGCAAGGCTGCGGCGCTGCGCCAAGCTCAAGCCTGGCGCGACGAGATCATCAGACAGCACCCTCCGGCCACACGACAACAATTTGCGGCCACTTCACGGCGTAACAACACCAGCGGCTATACAGGGGTCAAACTCGCCAAGGACAAAGACGGCACGCCCAGATACTGGGAAGCCAGCACCCGCCTGGGGCCAGGCAATACCGTGCACAAGTTTTTTTCGATCAAACGCTACGGGGATGCCTACGCCAAGGAACTGGCCATCGCCGAGAGGCAGAGGCAACTGGAGTTGATAGAAGGTCGGATACAAACGCACCCCGACGAGGTCAAGCTGCGAGAGAGCCCTGTGCCACGCCTGTTGCCTGCCGATAACAAGCGGCCAAAGCGACTGCCGCAGGAATCACCCAATACGACCAACACCAGCGGATATCCAGGCGTTACATTTCGCGTGGACAAGAATTGGGACATTCCCTATTGGATGGCTATAACTCGCGTCGGTGGCAAGACGATGACCAAATCGTTTTCCATCAAGCGACATGGCGATGCTCAGGCCAAGAGGTTGGCTATTGCGGAGCGGCAGAGGCAGATAGAACAGGTGCGCAAACTGGCTGACGAGGGCAAAACGCCGAAGCGTGGGCCCCGCAGGCAAGAAATCTCCGCACCGACTGCGGTGGCGTGACCCCGCCGCAGTACGAACGCGCGTGCAAAACGCGGTCTCGTATGGCGAGGAGAAGGCAGTGCTGCCTCAACGGCAGAACAACGCGAGATTCAAGTAGCTAGAAACTCAAAGAACGCCGAAGCGGTGCAGCGTGCTGCTGCTGAACGCTTCGCCGGCCCGGAGCACGGTCGAAGGAAAGTCGGGCTGGTTGGGCGAATCGGGGTAGTGCTGCGTTTCCAGGCACAGCCCGGCGCCTTGGCTAAAGCTTTCCCCGTCGCGGCCGCGAATGCTGCCGTCGAGGAAGTTGCCCGAATAGAACTGCACCGCCGGCTCGGTCGTCAGCACCTCCATCACGCGTCCTGAAGGCTCGTGCTCGAGGCGTGCCGCCAGCGCCATGCCGTCCGGCTCGCGGTCGAGGACCCAGTTGTGGTCGTAGCCGCCGGCCACCTGCAGCTGCTCGTGCGGCTCGCCCATGCGCGCGCCGATTTGCGTGGGCACGCGAAAGTCGAACGGCGTTCCGGCCACCGGCGCCAGGCCGAGGGGAATCAGGCCCGCATCCACCGGGCAGAAGCGGCTCGCCGGAATCATCAACCGATGGCCCCGCACCGCGCCACCGCCCGCCAGGTTGAAGTAGTCGTGGTGGCTCAGGTTCAACACCGTGGCCCGGTCGGTCACGGCGCGGTAGTCGATGCGCCATGCGTTCTCGGTGGTGCTGAGCACGTAGCGCACGGTCACCTGCACCTCGCCAGGAAAGCCCTCCTCGCCGTCCGCACTGGTGTAGCGCAGCTCAATGGCCACCTCGTTCGCCGCGCTGTCCACCGGCACTTCTTCGATCTGCCAGAAGCGCGTGCCGAAGCCCTTGTGCCCGCCGTGCAGCGAGTTGGCGCCGTCGTTCACCGAGAGTTGATGCGCAGCGCCGTCCAGCGTGAAGCGCCCGCGCGCGATGCGGTTGGCAAAGCGCCCGACGATGGTGCCGAAGTGCGGATGCGGCTTCAGGTAGTCCTCGAGCGTAGGCAAGCCGAGCACGACATTGCCGCTTTGCCCATCGCGATCGGGCACGTGCAGCGCCGTGACGATGCCGCCGAGATTGATGGCGCTGAGGCGGAGGCCGCGGCCGTTGTCGAGGGTGTATTCGGTCACGGCGCGCCCGTCGGGCATGCGGCCGAACTCACGCGAGGTAATGGTGCTGTTCATCGGCGGTACTTCCAGTAGGCCGCGAGGCCCGAAAGATAGTGCTCCACGTCGTCGATGCGAACGCGAAAGCTGTGGTGCTTGATAAAGAACGAACCCGCAATGCGGTCGGGGTTCCGGAAAAACATCGCAAGCTCGGGCCAGAAATAGCCGTTGGCCAGATAACGCGCCCGATGCTCGAGTGCGCGGTCGAACTTGTCGCGGTCGAGCCCTGCGAGCAGCGGGCGCAGCGCGGGGTCGGCGTCGAGCCGCTCCACCATTTCGCGCGCGACCATCATCAGTTCGAGCAGCGTGGGAAAGGTGGTGATGCGCTGCAGCACGAAGTCCAGGTAGTCGGCCACGTTCTGCAGGCCGAACTGGTAGTAGCGCGTTTCGGGGCGATAGCGCGTGAGTTCGTTGACGCAATAGCTCAGCCAGTGATCGTGCGCGCGCCAATGCTCCGCGGCAATGAAATGCTCGAAGGCTTTTTCGACGACGGCGAGCCAGCGCGGATCGCGCGTGAGTCCGTACAGCCGCATCAGGCCGAAAGCGGCCTCCCCGTCGTAGTAGATGATGCGGAACGCATCCTTCACGTCGAGCCCGGGGTAGTTGAGCACGTGAACAAAACGCCCGCTGGCCGGGTCTTGCATGGCCTGGATGCCGAGCGCGAGTTGCTCCATCAGCGGCTGATACTGCGCATCGCCGGTGAGTTCGGTGTACTTGACGAAGGCCAGCAGGCATACCGCATTGCCGCCGAGCTTGATCTCGTCGCCGACGTCCAGCAGGTAGGCGGCGCGGGTGCCGTCGGGCAGGTCGACCTGGCGGATGAGGCGGTTCTTCAAGAAGGCCAGCGAACGGTCGATGGCCGCCTTCTGCACGTCGCTGCGGGTCAGCTCCCAGGCATCGAGCAACGCAAAGGTCGAGCTGGCATGGCGCAGGGTGTTGTAGGTTGGAATCGCGCGGTCGAAGCACGGGAACCAGCCGTAGTGGAACTCGCCCGTCGGCTTGACCTGCGCCGCGAGATAGTCGCTCGCGGTGTCCACGAGGCGGCGCACCTGGCCGGCGTTCCACTCGGGCAGCGTTCGATAGCCCGCCGCCTGCCCTTTGGCCGTGAGGGGCCATGCGCCCTCGGCGTCCACGTAGGCGCCCCGGGTCGTGAAGCACCACACCGGCGCGGCATCGTCCGCGGGAAACTCGATGTCGGTTCCGAAGCGCCGCTGTCCGTGCAGGCGCAGGTTGCCCGGGTTGGGCTCCGCATGCTCCACGGTGCCGCTGTAGAAGATGGCGCTGCCGTTGATCTCCGGCGCGAGCAGCGCTACTTCGAATTCCGCGTCGAAGGACACGCCCTGGTTGAAGTAGTTGCGCTTGGTTCGCGACAGGCGGGCCTTCAGCTCACCCCAGGTCAGGGGCTCGGCCTGGTCGGCAAGCTCTACGCGCATGCGGCGTGGCTGCAAGCCGATGCGCTCGATGAGTGCAAGCGCCGCATCGCAGGCCCTTTGCCAGGCTTCTTCGGCAGTGGCGCCGCGCCCGACCGCGACGCGTGCGCGGCTCGTGCCGTCGCCCATCGCGATGAACACGACACAACCGGCCTCGGGCGTGGCGGCGGCGCCCGGCAACGTGCCGTCAGGTGCGGCCAGTACCTGCCTGGCGCGAACCAGCAGATCCATGGGGAGAGTCGTTTCTTGGGTCATGCAGCCGCGAATGATGACAGGCCGCTCGTGCCCCGCGCAACGAGCCAGTCGCGCTAGCCCAACGCCCGGTAGAAATAAGTGGTGTCGCACGGCTCGCCGCCCGGCAGCAGTGCAAATCCCGGAATCACGCCGACGCGCGTCCAGCCCATGCGGGCATAAAGGCGCTCGGCCTCGGCGCTCGATGTGTCGAGCACGAGCAAGGTCTTTCGGTGTTCGCGCGCAAGCTGCTCGGCGGCCTGCATCAGCAGCGCACCGATGCCCTGGCGCCTGGCCCGCCGATGCACGAGCATCTTCGACACCTCGGCGCGATGCGGCTGGTTCTCGGGTTGATCGAGCACGAGCTGCACGGTTCCGACGATGCCTTGCGCGTCTTCGGCCACCAGCAGCGCGCGCTCGCCGCGTGCCACGCCCTCGCCCACGCGTTGCCAGAAGGCGAGTGCGCGATCGCGCGTGAGCGGCAGCATGAAGCTGACGGATGCGCCGCCCTCCACGCAATCGATAAGCACATCGGCAAGTTGCCAGATGTGCGCGTCGTTGACGCTGGTAAGAGCGCGAATGCTTGGCGCGAGTGTTGCCGTATCTGTCATCTCATCTCCACGATCATCTTGAAGCAAAGGGCGAGGTCGCGATCACAACGGCGTAGCGCGCGATCTTGCGGGTCGGGTTGTAGTAGCTCATGGGCCGGTCGAGCACCAGTGCCAGGCAGTCGCCCGCGTCGAGCCGGTGGCGTTCGTCGCCTAGCGTGACTTCGATGGTTCCTTCGAGCATCCACACCTGTTGGTGCACCTGCGGTTCCCGCGCGGCGGTTTCGTAGGCCACGCGGGCCTTGGGCGGAAACAGCACTTCGACGATATGGATGGGCGATGAGGTGCCTGCGGGCGACACGTTGCGGCGCACATAGCCGGAATGCGGATCGCGCCATTGCGGCTGGTCGGCCAGGCGAGACACCGGGCCGGCTTCGGGCTGAGGTGCCTCGAACAACGAGGCCAGCGGAACACCGAGGCCGGTGGCCAGTTTTTCGAGCAGCACCGCCGTCGGGCTGCTCTCGCCGCGCTCGATGAGCGAGATCATCGAGCGGCTGACGCCGCAATGCGTCGCCAGCGCATCGAGAGAAAGGCCGCGATCGGCGCGCAGGTCTCGCACGCGCTGCGCGATGCGCTCATTCAGACTGGGTGGTTGATTTTCCATGATGTCGGAGGAATATCCAACATCATGGAAACAAAGTCAAGGCAAGGCGCGAGCCGCCTCAGCGGCCTTGGGCTTGGATGAAGGCTCCCACGAGTCGGGCGTGGTCGCGACCAGTTCCTTGAGGTTGGACCAGGGCTTGGCCCCCGGCACGGTGGTGCCGCCGGCTATCGCGACCTTGGCGAAGGCAACCATCCTCTCGCGCAGGTATTGCTTGTCGCTTTCCGGCCAGGTCTCGATCGAATGGGGTGCGCGGGCCACCACGATTTCGCGCGCGCCGCGAATGCGGTCGTACGCGGCGACGGTGCCTTCCAGCGTTTCCGCACGGTCCCACAAGCCCTTGCCGAAGAACGCCGCCGGCCACTTGTGCATGCCCGCGAGCGGCGCGGAGTTGGGATAGAAAAGAATGTGATGGTCCGCCGCCATGCCACCGAGAAACAGGTTGCGGTCGGCCAGGTCTGGCGATGACGGCAGGTACCCCGCGCCGCTCGCAAAAGACGCCAGCAAGATCGCTCCCTTGATGTTCGCCAGCCCCTTGGGCGGAGCGCATTCGGGCACCGGCATGTCGTAGCTGCACGCGCCGGAAAAATTCTTGGCCATGGCCCAGGCCGTCGACATGGAGCCGCGCGAATAGCCGCCCAGCAGAATGGGAATGCGGTTCGACTTCATGCCGCCCAGCAGCTTGCCCGCTGCCTCGCCGCCCGCGAGCACGCGTCCGTCGGGCGAGAGAAGCCGCATGCCGTTTCCGGTGTCGAACTGCGCCAGCACGCGAAAGACGTCTTCGCCCTGCTCCAGCGTGTGGGTGTCGCTGAACCCGCCCGAGATGCCCTCGCCTCGCCGGTCGTAGGCCAGCACGTCGAAGCCCGCCTGGTTCAATGCATCGAGGTTCTCGCGCCACCAGCGCTGTCCCATGGTCTCCGTGGTGGCATTCGGAAACTTGATGTCCACTGCCCTGCCCGTGGCCGGGTCGATGCGGTAGGACTTTTCATCGGGATGCTGGATCGCCGTGAGCTGCCCGCCGCCGCCCGGCGCCATGACCACCAGCGCGCGCATCTTGCCGCCCTTGCCGTCGTCGACGCCGCGGCCTTCGATGTACCAGCCGCGCAGCTTGACCGGGTCGGTCATCTTCAGATCGATGCGCTCGAAGGTATCGCGCGGCACGGTGAACTCGACGATGTAGGTGGCGGCATCGGCCCGCGCAATGGCCTCCGCATAAGGCGCCTTCGCGAAGAAGGCCGGACGGCGGATCTGCCGCAGGTCCACCGCACCCTCGGGATCGATCTTTCCCGAAGGATCGACGACGCCGGTCGAGCGGGTCGAACGCGCCTTGTTCGGCGGCAGCCAGCGCTGCATCTGCGCATCGATGCGCGCAAAGCAGGCGGCATCGGCCTTGCAGGTACGCCAGCGCTCCTTCAGCCGTGCGTCGGTGAACTCGTCGACGTAATAGTCGCCGCCGGCATACCCTGCGGGAGGCCGATGCGCGGTGACGCCGAGCGGCACGCACACCGTTTGGCCACCGGGCTGCGGCAGGCGATAGCCGGGCAGCTCATGGTTGCGGTCGACGCCCACCCAGGCGCGGCAATCGGTGGGCGGGGGCTCCGCCCTTGTGTTTCTGTAAGCGGCATCGCCTTGGGAGGTGCAGCCGGCCATTGCCAAGGCGATGAACGCCGCGCCTGCGGCAAGGCCTGTGCGAGAGCGCATGAACATTTTCTTGCCTCCTTCATGTGCGGTGGCGGCGCGAGCATCACCGCGGCCGGTCCGCTACAACAGCATGAATGCCGCAGCCGCCACAGCCGTCGGCCCGAGCGCCCCCAGCAGCAGCCCACCGGCGCCGATGGTCTCGTCCGAGAACCCGCGCTTGAGCAACGCCACGCCCGCGGGATTGGGCGCGTTGGCAATCACCGTCAAACCGCCGCCGGCCACCGCGCCGGCGACGAGCATGTATTTCGATTCGTCCGAGATGTTCGCGATCAACGAGCCCAGGTAGGTGAGCGCCGCGTTGTCGGTGATGGCCGTGAGCCCCAACGCACCGAAGAACAGGGCCAGCGGCTGCAGGCTGGAAACCACCGGCTCCAGCCACCACCGCTGCATGCCGCCCAGCACCACCAGCCCGGCCAGGAAGAAGCCGACGAGCAGTGCTTCCTTGATGATCAGCGGGTTCTGATGACGCTCATACGCTTGCGTGAATCCGAGAAACATCAGAAAAAGCCCGAGAAACGCCACCGGATGATGGGCGAACAGCACGATGCCGGCAAGCAGCACCAAGTGCACCAGGGCCACGGCGGGCGGCACCGGCGCTTCGGACAGCGCTGCGTCCGCAGAAGACGCGGCGGGCAGGTGCCTGCGCAGCACGAAGGTCGCAATGGTCGCGTTGACGACCACGGCGGCTGCGGCCTTCCAGCCGAAGGTGGCGAGCATGAAGGCACTGTCCCACTGCCACGTCGAAGCCACCATCAGCACCGGCGGCGCGGCGTAGGACGTGAGGGTGCCGCCGATGGACACGTTGACGAACAGCACGCCCAGCGCCAGGTACTTCACCGCTTCGGGCACTTGCGGCCGGAAGATCTGGGGCGCGAGCATCAGCGCCGCAATGGTCATGGCCGCCGGTTCGGTGATGAGCGATCCCAGCAGCGGCACGGCCGCCAGCCCGAGCCAGGCCGATGCCATGGGCGTGGGCAGCGGCAGCACCCGCGCAATGAGGCTCACGCCCGACATGACGGTGCGCAGCACGGGGCGGGAGGCGGCCACCACCATCACCACGAAGACGAAGAGCGGCTCGGTGTAGTTGCGCGATTCCGCATAGCCGAGGGCCGGGCCGCCGCCGACCACCAAGGCCATGGCGAGGACGAGCACGATGGCCCAGAAGCCGAAGACGACTTCCACCTCGCCCAGCAGGTGGAACAGGCCGGCATGGCGGGGAAAGCGGTGCGACAGCCGCTCGAACTGCTTGGCGGCAAAGGTGTGGAGAAGCGCGACAGCGAAGAGGCCTGCGGCGATGTACTGGATGGTGGGTTCTTGCATGGAGCTGACGTGGCTGATCCGCGTGGCGGCCCGACCAGCGCATGAACCTGCGACGCCATGGAAAACGGCCTCGCACCCGGCGCCAGTTTAACGGGCGCGCACTACCCATGAATCGCAGCCGTCAAGCTATGGCTGCTGCAAGCGCTGCAGCAACTCGGTGCTCGGATAGCCGTCCGCGGGCAAGCCGACACTGCGCTGATAGCGGCGCAGCCCCTCACGCGTGGCGGGCCCCATCACACCGTCGGCAGTGCCGGTCGCAAAGCCGCGCTGGTTGAGCGCGGTTTGCAGCTCGACCATCTGGCTGCGCGTGAGCGCGGGCAGGTCCCGCGGCCACGGCGCCTGCACGCCGGGGCCACCGCTCAGGCGCTGGGCAAGCAGGCTGACTGCGAGTGCGTAGTTCGTCGAGTTGTTGTAGCGCAGAACGGTGCGAAAGTTCGGGCCGATCAAGAACGCCGGTCCGCGTGCACCCGCGGGCAGCAGCACGGTGGCTTCGGCAAACCCGGGCAGCGGCTGATCGTCGATAGCGCGCAGCCCCTCGGCCGCCCATTGCGCGCTCGACTGGCGCACGGACGTATCGGCACGGCCGTAGTCGAAGCCCGACGGCAACCGCACTTCCACACCCCAGGGCACGCCGGCCTGCCAGCCCGACCGCGAGAGAAAGTTCGCGGTCGAGGCCACGACATCGGCCATGCTGCCCCAGATGTCGCGCCGTCCGTCGCCGTCCGCATCCACCGCGTAGGCCAGGAAGTTCGAAGGCAGGAACTGGGTCTGGCCCATGGCACCGGCCCAGGAGCCGATCATCCGGTCGCGCGCGATGTCGCCGTTGTCGAGAATCTTCAATGCCGCAAGCAACTCGCGGCGCGCCCAGTCTTCGCGGCGCCCTTCGAAGCCGAGCGTGGCCAGTGCATCGATGACCGGGGTGCTGCCATAGTTGCCGCCGTAGTTGCTTTCCATGCCCCAGATGGCGACCACGACGGCGGCCGGCACACCGTAGCGCGCGGCGGCCGCATCGGCTTCGGCGCGAACCTGCAGCAGCTTGTCCTGGCCCGTCGCCACGCGCTGGGGCGTGACGGTGTTGTCGAGATAGTCCCAGACGGTGCGCACGAATTCAGGCTGGGCACGGTCCAGTTCAATGACGCGCGGCAAATACTGAACCTGGTCGAACGCGCTTCGCAGCGTCGCATCGCTGATGCCTTCTGCGCGCGCGGTGGTGCGGAAGTCTGCAACCCATTTTGCAAACCGCTGTTCGACTGCCGCATCGTCCGGGGCCACCGCCACCGCCCCCGGTGCCGCGGGCGCAGTGGCGGGGCGAGCTCCTGCCGTTGAACCCGGCGGCTTCGAGGCGGTGGTGGCCGTGGTGGTCGATGGCGCTGACGCACAGCCTGCCAGCAGCACGGCAATGGCCGCAGACGCAGCAAAGAGCGCGAACCTGTTTGAACAACGCAGAACGGTATGACTTGCTTGATGCATTGCTGGATTCTCACCGCTGGCTCGCAAGCGTTGTTACCAGACGCTGCGCTGCTCGCCCTGCCCGCCGCCGATGATCGGTGCCGGGCAATTTTTCAATGCGTCAGCGGGCCGCTTCGATCTGGGTGACGACGATTTTTCCGTCGATCTTTTCTGCCTGGAAGCGGACCTTGGCACCGGTCTCGACCTTGTCGAGCAGGGCGTCGTCCTTGACGCCGAACACCATGGTCATGCCGGGCATGTCCAGGCTCTTCAGCGGGCCGTGCTTGATCGTGACTTTCTTGTTGTCCTTGTCCACCTTCCGGACTTCGCCTTCGGCGAACTCCGAGGCGGAGGACTGCGCGCCGGCGGTGCCAGCGAACGAGAGTGCGGCAATGAATGCCGCGAGTGCGATACGGATTTTCGACATCTGGGTTTCCTGTTCTTACTTGCCGGCCGTGGTCACCTTCACGGCGCCCTTCATGCCCGCGTCGTAGTGGCCCGGCTGCAGGCAGCCGAAGTCGACCTTGCCTGCCTTGGTGAACTGCCACACGATCTCGCCGGTCTTGCCCGCGGCGAGGGTCACCATGTTCGGATCGGCATGCTCCATTTCCGGGTGCTTCTTCATGGCTTCGTAGTGCTCCTTGAGCTCCTTCTCGGTCCCGAGCACGAGCTCGTGCTTCAGCTGTCCGGAGTTCTTGACGACGAAGCGAACAGTCTCGCCCCGCTTGACGCTGATGTCGGCCGGCGTGAAGCGCATCGCGTCGGTCATGTCGACGTTGATCGTGCGCGTGGCCTTGGCGGCTGTGCCGGGCTTGCCGATCGCTGCCTCGGCGTCGTGGCCATGGCCACCGGCATGGTTGCCGGCAGCCGAAGCGCCTGTAGCCGCCAATGCGGCGAGCGCGGTGAAGGCAATATTGCGAAGCGTGTGTTTCATGGTTTTCCTTCTGAGGGTTGAGGTTGGGAGAAAAGAAAAAAGAGGCGCGTCGGGAAAGTGCGTCCGCGGACGATCAATGGCCGGCGTGGCCGGAACCGGCCTTGCCCGGCTTGCGCACCTGGACTTCGATGCTCTTCGCGGGCATGTTCTGCGCGGGCATGGCGGCCGCGCCGGCGCCGCGCTGGCGCGCGGGTTCGGGCGGCGGGCCATCCAGCTCGTAGGCCACCGTGCCCTTGGGATGCTTGAACCAGCCGGGGTTGCTGTAGTCGCCGGCCTTCTGGTTCCTGCGCACCTTCACGACGCTGAACATGCCGCCCATCTCGACCGAGCCGAACGGGCCCTGGCCCGTCATCATCGGCGCCGTGTTGTCGGGAATCGGCATCTCCATCTCGGCCATGTCGGCCATGCCGCGTTCGCCCATCACCATGTAGTCGGGCACCAGGTTCGTGATCTGCCTGGCCACGTCCTTGTGATCGAGGCCGATCATCGTGGGCACGTCGTGGCCCATCGCGTTCATGGTGTGATGGCTCTTGTGGCAGTGGAAGGCCCAGTCGCCTTCCTCGTCGGCCAGGAACTCGATCTGGCGCATCTGGCCGACCGCCACGTCGGTCGTCACCTCGTACTGGCGCGTGCTCCTGGGGGTCGGGCCGCCGTCGGTTCCCGTGACAAGAAACTCGTGCCCGTGCAGGTGCATCGGGTGGTTCGTCATCGTCAGGTTGCCGATGCGGATGCGCACCTTGTCGTTGAGCCTGACGTTGAGCGAATCGATGCCGGGAAAGATGCGGCTGTTCCAGGACCACAGGTTGAAGTCCAGCATGGTCATGATCTTGGGCGTTGCGCTGCCGGGCTCCACGTCGTAGGCGTTGAGCAGGAACACGAAGTCGCGGTCGACCTTTTCGATCAGCGGATGCTCGGCCTTCGGGTGCGTCACCCAGAAGCCCATCATGCCCATGGCCATCTGGGTCATTTCGTCCGCATGCGGGTGGTACATGAAGGTGCCGGGCCGGCGCGCGATGAATTCGTAGACGAAGGTCTTGCCCGGACGGATCGGCGGCTGCGTCAGGCCGGAGACGCCGTCCATGCCGTTCGGCAGCCGCTGCCCGTGCCAGTGCACGCTGGTGTGCTCCGGCAACTTGTTGGTCACGAAGATCCGCACCCTGTCGCCTTCGACCACCTCGATGGTCGGGCCGGGCGACTGGCCGTTGTAGCCCCACAGGTTGGCCTTGAAGCCGGGCGCCATTTCGCGCACCACGGGCTCGGCCACGAGATGAAACTCCTTCACGCCGTTGTTCATGCGCCAGGGCAGGGTCCAGCCGTTGAGCGTGACCACGGGGTTGTAGGGCCGTCCGCTCGAAGGCATGAGCGGGGGCATGGTGTCGGGCGTGGTGCGGGTCACGGGCTCGGGCAATGCGGCCATCGCCACCTTGCTCACGCTCGCGGCCGCGATGGCACCGGTGATGGCGCCCGCGCCGCCCAAAAAATTGCGTCTGTTGGTCATGTGGCTCAAATCGTTGGTGGGCGTGCGCGCTCAGTGGGCGGCACTTGCAGTGGCGGCCTCGCCGCCCGAACCGGCTGCGGCGGCCATGGCCGCGGGCTTTCCGATCACCGAAGCCGCCAGTGCGGCATCGGCCAGCCAGAACTGCTGCTGGGCGTTGATGGCGTTGGTCACGCTCGCGATCTGGTCGCGCGCTTCGGCCAGCAGCTCGAAGACGCCGATCAGCATGCCGTTGTAGCGAAGCACGTTCTCGTCGGCCATGGCCTGGCGCAGCGGCACGATCTCGTCGCGGTAGTGCCGCGCGATGTCGTAGGCCGTGCGGTAGGCCGAGTAGCCTTCGCGCAACTGCGACGATGCGCCGCGCACCGCGGCGTCGTAGCGGTTGGCCGCAGCCAGCGACTGCGCGTTCAGTGCATCGCGCTGCGCCGAGCCCCAGTCGAACAAGGGCAGCCGGATGTCGAGTTCGAAGCCCCGCCGCCTGCTTTTCGTGCCTTCCGCGTTGTCGAATACCGTGTCGCGCCGGCCGCCCACCTCCACGTCGACGAAGGTCGACAGCAGGTTGATGCCCTGCGACTTGCCCGCCAGGTCGAGCTGCGCGCGTGCGAGCTGCACGTCGAGCCGCTGCTCGGTCGCGGTGGCGGCCACTTCCTTCGGCTCGCGCGGCGCCTTGGGCAAGTCGGGCAACCGATCCGGCAAGGCCAGCCTGGCGGCCTGCGCATCGTCGAGCCCCAAGGCACGAACCAGTTCCTCGCGCGCGGCCGTGGCGGCGTGTTGCGCCGAAGCCAACTGCGTGGTCGCATCGGCGTAGAAGACCTGCTGGCGCGCGCGCTGCAGCTTGCTGAAGTTTCCGATCTGCTGCATGCGCCGCGCGAGTTCCGCGCTGGCCTGCGCCGAGCGGTTGACCTGCTCGGCGTACTTCAGCATCTGCTGCGTGGCCACGGCGCGGACCCAGGCCTGCCGCACCTGCGTGACCTGGTCGACCACGGCGCCGGTGAGCTGCACCTTGGCCTGGCTGGCCTGGCTTCGCGAGATGGACAAACGCTGCGGCAGCAGGATGAGATCCACCAGGCCGAAGGACAACAGCCTGCCGAGCTCGAGCTCGCTGTTCAGGCGCATGCGCTCGAAAGTGAAGACCGGATTCGGCAGCCGGCTCGACTGGTTGGCCGCGGCGATGTCGCCCCAGCTCTGGGCGACCAGGGCCTGCACCGACGGACTGTTGGCCAGCGCGAGCTGCACCGCGTCGGTTTGCGACAACGGCCTGGACAGCAACTCCTGCGTCAGCGCCGAGCGGCGGTCCCGCTGTTCTTGCGTGCGGCTGAGCTCGAGCTTGCCGCCGGTGAACTGCCGGGCGTTGGTGTTCGTGTCCTGCAGGGCGTCGTCGATGCCGACCGAGGCGCAGCCGGCCAGAAAGGCGGCCGCCACGGCGACGGCCGTCAGGCGCAAGGCGCGCCTCATGGCTTCTGCTCCTTTTTCGCGGGAGGCATCGGCATCGTGTGGCCCTGGTGCGCGGCAGGCGCGTCGGCCGCGTCCTTGGCCGGATCGGTCCCGGCCGCGCCGTCACCCGCCGCCTCCTTGGCGTAGGCCTGCCATCCGCCCCGCTGGCGGACGGTCTCGTTGGCCTCCTTCCACGGAATGGGCTTCTCGTCAGTGAAGGGCCTGTAGCCCTCGAGCGCGGACTTGTAGGTCGGGACGGCGGGTGCTGCCTCTGGCGATGCGGCGGCAGGCGCTAGCGCAGCATCGGACGCGGGCTGCGCGATGGCAGCCAGCGCCGCCATCGCGGGCAAGACGGCCAGCCAACGGATTGGCAATGAATGGAACATGGAGTCCTCGCAACTTGTTCATGAACGGAGTGCGCCAAGGCGGCCCGAAAGGGCGTGGCGCAGCGATGCATGAGCGTTCGCGGCGGCCCGTGACGGATCACGGGCGCACGAACGCGTTAGGCGCGAGGAGGTTTGTCGAGAACGCGTGGCGCGAGCGTGGCCATCGCGAGGGGCGGCTCCGCCAGGTCCGCGCGGGGCAGACCGTGGAACACCGCGAGTTCCAGCGTGCTGATCAGCGCGGTGCCGTGGCATGCACCGCAGGTGCCGCACTTGTGCATTGCGTCGGGTTCGGCGCTGGCGGATTTGCCGGCGCTGTCATCCGCGGTCTGCTTGGCTTCCTGATGATGGTCCGCATGCCCGTCGCCGTGCTGGTGCCCGGCGGAGGCCGTTGCGCCGGCATAAGCAGCGGTATGGACACCGCCATGCCCCGGATCGCAAAAGGCCATGGCTGCCGCAGCGTACCCCTGGAACGGCACGGCGAACATCATGACCCAAAGAACGAACAGGCGGACCCGAAACATGCGGGGAATTCTAACGGTCGGAGCAACAGCAACAAGCCCGGTGCGGGAATCGAATTCGCGGCCCATCCAACGAAAGAATTACAAAAGCCACCCCGCGTCAAAGCGATGGCCTCGAGCGCTGGAGCTCACCTATGATGGCGCCGCTGTTGCGCAGCGGCAGACGGCCAAGCCCGTCTGCCGCGGTGCCATCAGCCTGATACATCGACTTTTAAATATTCAAAGAAAGGGAGCTTCATGCACCATCTCAAACCCATCGCCATCTCCGTCATCATGGCTGCAGCCCTCGCGGGCTGCGGCGCCATCAAGAACGCAGACACCGGCGCACTCACGCAAGCCGGCGGCTCCGCCTACAAGGCCATGTCGCTGACCGACTCGGACATTGCAACGATGTCCGACCAGTCGTGCGCCGCCATGGACCAGAAGAACCAGATCGCCCCCGCCAACAGCCGCTACACCACGCGGCTGAACCAGGTGGTGCGCGGCATGCCCACCAGCGTGAACGACAAGACGGCCAACTACAAGGTCTACCTGACCAAGGACGTGAACGCCTGGGCCATGGCCAACGGCTGCATCCGCGTTTACAGCGGCCTGATGGACCTGATGAACGACGACGAGCTGCGCGGCGTCATCGGCCATGAAATCGGCCACGTCGCCCTGGGCCATTCCAAGGGACGCATGCAAACGGCTTACGCGGCCTCGGCCGTTCGCGGTCTTGCCAGCGCAGCCGGCGGTGTCGTGGGCCAGCTGTCGCAATCGCAGGCGGGCGACCTCGGCGAGAAGTTCATCAACGCCCAGTTCTCCCAATCGCAAGAGAGCGCGGCCGACAACTATTCCTTCGACCTGCTGACGGAACGGAAGCTGGAACGCAAGGGCCTGGTGAGCAGCTTCCAGAAGCTCGCCGCGCTGAACACCGGCGGTTCGGGCAGCTCGATTCTGAGCTCCCACCCGCCGTCGAGCGACCGCGCTGCGGCGATGCAGAAGCGCCTCCAGAGCGCGAAGTAAAAAGAAGGTAACAAGAAGGGCCGGGGCAATCCCGGCCCTTTTTGCATCACCCATCGGTGATGCGATGACAACGTCACGGGCGCCGCCGCGAGCGGTCAGCCTCCAGGCGTTCCCGACACGCCCGCCGCAACCTTGTTGTTCAACGCAGGACCGGCCTCCGCGCGCAGCGCAGATGCCGATGCCGACCGGTCGTGCTTGATGAGCAGCACCGCGACCATGCCGATGACAGCCGGAATCGCAATGGCAATGAAGTTCTGGTGCAGCGGGAGGTTCATGCCGACCAGCATGCCGATCAGGATCGGCGCCAGGATCGCACCGCTGCGGCCGACCCCCAATGCCCACCCGAGACCCGTGGCGCGCACGGCCATCGGATAGAACTGCCCCGCGTAGGCGTTGGCCACGATCTGCGTGCCGATGGTCGACGCGCCGGCCAGCCCGATGAGAGTGAACAGCGCCGGCGTGGGCATCTTGTAGCCCAGCAGAGTGAGCGAAACGGCTGCCAGCGCGTACATTCCCGCGAGCACGTATTTGATGTGGAACCGGTCGGCGAGCCAGCCGCCCACGATGGCGCCGACCATTGCACCGACGTTCAGCACCAGCACGAACGTCAATGCCGAGCCCAGGCTGTAGCCTGCACTCGCCATGAGCTTGGTCAACCACGAACTCAGCGCGAAGACCATGAACAGGCACATGAAGAACGCGATCCAGAACATCACGGTGCTGAATCCGCGGCCGTCGTAGAAGAGATGCTTGATCGGTGCGCTGTCGGCCCTGTCCTTGGCGGGAACGACGAAGCTGTCGGTTGCCAGCGGCTGGTAGCCCGGCTCGAGCCGCGAGGCGATGTTCTTCAGCTCTTCGGTCCGGCCCTTGGCCAGCAGGAACGGCATCGATTCAGGAACCGACTTCAGGATGAGCGGAATCAGGATCACCGGCAAGCCGGCTGCGAAGAACACCGATTGCCAGCCGTAGGCCTCTATGAGCCCCTTGCCGAGCAACGCCGCGATGATTCCCCCGACGGCATAGCCGCTGAACATCAGCGTGACGAGCGTGGCACGAATCTTCTTGGGCGAGTACTCGGTCATCTGCGCCACGACATTCGGCATCACGCCCCCGATGCCGAGCCCGGCGAGGAAGCGCATCGCGCTGAATGCGACCGGGCTCTCGGCCAGCCCCGCGGCGGCCGTGAAGACGCTGAAGAAGCCGACGCAAATCGCGATCGCCCAGCGGCGGCCGATCCTGTCGGCAATGGTCCCCATGAAGATGGCACCGAACATCATTCCGAAAAGCGCGGAGCTGACCATGAAGCCGGCGTTGGTCGCGTCGACGCCCATCTTCTTCATGATCGAAGGCAGCGCGATGCCGACGACCGCCAGGTCGTAGCCGTCGAACACGATGATCAGCGCGCACCAGAACAGCACGAGGCCATGGAAGCGGTTGAAGCGGGCATCGTCGGCCAGCTTGTGAAGATCGATTTGACGCATGACTCTTGTCTCCGGTTCGAATAGCAAAGATGCCTTGTGCGCCGCCCTGGTCTCGCGTGGGATTGCAGGGTGACCGGCGATGCTGGCGATCATGGGCTTCCCGGTTTGGCAGGTCCAACGCATTTTCCGGATGCCCTTTATGCGGCTTGTGAATGTTGGGGCGGGTCTACCCATGGGTTGCGCTCGCCCGTGCGCGGCTGCTCGCCCCTTCATACGATCTTCGAATGCGCGCTATCACCGATCTTTGTTGGACCGTGCCTGTCCGCGCCCGTAAATTGACCGCAGGCTAAGCGCCGCTGTGGAGCTGCCGTGAGTCAGGTGTTTGCGGCGCGCCCGCACAAAGGAGATAGGTATGCAAGGAAAGATCGGTCTCGAAGAACATTTCGCGATCCCGGACACGCTGCAGGATTCGGCCGGCTTTGTACCCGGCGTCTACTGGAAGGAGCTCAGCAGCCGCCTTCTCGACATTCACGACGGGCGCCTGCGCCAGATGGATGAGAACGGCATGGAGATGATGATTCTTTCGCTGAACGCGCCCGCCGTTCAGGCCGTACCCGACCCCGAGAAGGCCTACGAGCTCGCGGTGCGCGCGAACGATTTTCTTGCGGAACAGGTTGCCAAGCGGCCCGACCGCTTCCAGGCGTTTGCCGCGTTGCCGATGCAGGATCCCGAGAAGGCCACGCAGGAACTCGAGCGGTGCATGACCGAGCTCGGCTTCCGCGGTGCGCTGGTCAACGGGTTCTCGCAGGTCGGCACGCCCGACAACGTCGTCTACTACGATGCGCCGCAGTACGCGCCCTTCTGGGCCGCAGTGGAGCGGCTCGATGCGCCGTTCTACCTGCACCCGCGCAATCCGCTCGCGAGCTGGGCGCAGATCTACGAAGGCCACCCGTGGCTGCTCGGCCCCACGTGGGCCTTTGCGCAGGAAACCGCCGTGCACGCCCTGCGCCTCATGGCAAGCGGCCTGTTCGATCGGCACCCCGGCCTCAAGATCATTCTCGGCCACCTGGGCGAAGGCCTGCCCTACAACATGTGGCGCGTCGATCATCGCAACGCCTGGGTCGAGGCGCCCAAGGGCTATCCGGCCAAGCGCAAGCTTTGCGACTACTTCCACGAAAACTTCTACCTCACGACCTCGGGCAACTTCCGCACCCAGACGTTGATCGATGCGATGCTGGAAGTCGGATCGGACCGGATCCTGTTCTCGACCGACTGGCCTTTCGAGAACGTCGACCATGCGTCGAACTGGTTCAACGACACGAGCATCAGCGAGGCCGACCGGAAGAAGATCGGCCGCACCAACGCGTTGTCGCTGTTCAAGCTGCCTCAATCCTGAGCCGTCCGGAAAGGCAGGAGCACGAATGATCGACATCGACGAGTGGACCATCACCGGCGCCGCGCTGAAGGCGCAGGGCACCACGCCCAACCCGCGCCTGAAGACCGTGATGGACAGCCTGGTGCGGCACCTTCACGACTTCGCGCGCGAGGTGCAGCTCACCGAAGCCGAGTGGGCCTCGGGCATCGACTTTCTCACGGGTGTCGGAAAGATCACGGACGACAAGCGCCAGGAGTTCATCCTGTTGTCCGACGTGCTGGGCCTTTCGACGCTCGTCACCGCACAGTGCAACCGCCGCCCGGCGGGATGCACCGAGGCGACGGTGTTCGGCCCCTTCTACGTACCCGACGCGCCGGAGTACAACCACGGCGACGACATCTCCAACGGCGCGAGCGGCGAACCCTGCTTCGTCAGCGGAACCATCCGGGGGTTCGACGGCGAACGGATTGCCCATGCAAGCATCGACGTGTGGCAGTCCGACGACGAAGGCTGGTACGACGTGCAGCGCCCCGAGCTGGACCATGCGCAGGGCCGGGGCCATCTGAGCAGCCTCGAGGACGGGCGCTACTACTTCAGATCCGTCGTGGCCGTGCCCTACGCCATTCCCCACGACGGCCCGGTGGGCCAGATGCTGGAGAAACTCGGCCGCCACCCGTGGCGTCCCGCGCACCTGCATTTCATGATCAAGGCGCCGGGCTATGAAACGCTCATCACCCATGTGTTCCGCTCGGAAGGCAGCTATCTGAATTCGGACGCCGTGTTCGGCGTGCGTTCCTCCCTCATCGCCGACTGGAAGCGCCACGAACCCGGCGTGGCTCCGGACGGAAAACGCATGGATGTGCCGTTCTACACGCTCGACTACGACTTCGTACTGAACACCGCACCGAAGAACTAGAAGCAGCATGGACCGCTTCGTCTACACCGCGAACCCATCGCGCATCGTTTTCGGTCCGGACAGCATCGACCAGCTTCCAGCGGAGATCGATCGCCTGGGCGCCCGGCGTGCTCTGGTCTTGTGCACGCCCAACCAGCGCGGCCAGGCGCAAGCCATTGCCGACCGGCTTCCCGGCCGCGTCGCATTCATCTTCGACGAAGCCGTCATGCACGTGCCGATCGAGATTGCGCGCAAGGCACGCATGCTCGCTTCGGAGCTGAAGGCGGATTGCGCCCTGGCCGTCGGAGGCGGATCCACCATCGGGCTCGGCAAGGCCATTGCCCTGGAGTCCGGCCTGCCCATCATTGCGGTGCCGACGACCTACGCGGGCAGCGAAGTGACGCCCATCTACGGCATCACCGAAGGCGGCCTGAAGAAGACCGGGCGCGACCCGCGCGTGCTTCCGAGCGTCGTGGTCTACGACCCCAGGCTCACGCTGTCGCTGCCCTTGGACCTGACGGTCACGAGCGCGATCAATGCAATGGCTCACGCGGCGGAAGGCCTGTACGCGCACGATGGAAATCCTGTCATCGCATTGATGGCCGAAGAAGGAATTCGCGCTTGCGCGGCGTCGCTGCAGCCGCTTCGGGACAACCCGCGCGATCTGCCCGCACGCAGCCTGGCGCTCTACGGCGCCTGGCTCTGCGGCACGGTTCTGGGTGCCGTGTCGATGGGCCTGCACCACAAGCTGTGCCACACCTTGGGCGGCACGTTCGACCTGCCGCACGCGCCAGTGCATACGGTGGTTCTTCCGCATGCGCTTCAGTACAACGCCGGCGCGGCGCCAGAGGCCATGGCCCGCATCGCGAGAGCCCTCGGCGTCGCGGATGCGCCCATGGGTTTTTTCGAACTGGCAAGAACCCACGGCGCCCCCCTGTCGCTGAAGGCGATCGGCATGCCGGTCGACGGGCTCAAAAGGGCTGCGGAATTGGCGGCGTCGAACCAGTATCCGAATCCGCGGCCGCTCGAGAGGGTCGCGCTGCGCGCCTTGCTCGACCGCGCATTGGACGGTGCGCCGCCAAGGCCGTGACGACGATCACTTGCTCCGCGTCGCCGGTGACACGAGTTCACGGCTCGATCGCTCGTGGAAGAGACCGAATATCAGCTCGCGCAGCCAGCGGTTGCCGCTGTCCTGGTGAAACCGCTCGTGCCACTGCTGGCGTATTTCAAAGGGCGTGACCTCGAAGGGAGCCTCGACGCTGTGCAGGTCCGCGCGTGACGCCACCATTGCCTTGGCGAGGCGGGCGGGTGCGGTCAGCAGCAGGCCCGAGGTGGCGACGATCGACGAAAGGCCCAGCGAGTGGGCGGCAGTCAGAACGACCCGCCGCCGATCGAGCGCGCCCGCCCTCTCCAGGGTTTGCTGAAGCTGGGAGTCGGTCGTTCCGTGCGGCCGGTAGGCGATGTGTTCGGCCGCAAGATAGTCGTCGGGCTCGATGCGCTCGCGGGTGCCCAGGGGCGACGCCTTCGACATCAGCACGACGAATGTCTCGTCGAACAGCCGCTGCTGATAGAACGACGGCCCCATCGATTCCCAACTGCCCAGCGCAATGTCGATCTGTCCGTGGAGCATTCGCTGCCGGGCGTCGGCCATGGAGACGTCCACGGTTTCGAAGCGAACCCCGGGCGCGATGCCACGCGCAACCGACAGCAGCTCGGGCATCATGACCAGTTGCCCGATGTCGTTGACCGCAATGCGAAAAATGCGGCTGGATGTCTCCGCCTCGAAGGTCCGGCCTTGATCGACGGCCTGCATCAGGCAGGCGATTCCTTCCTCGATGGGGGCGATGAGCCGCTCGGCGACGGGCGTGGGGACCATCCCATCCGCCGACCGCACGAACAGCGCGTCGTTGAAGCGTTCGCGCATGCGCTTGAGGGCGTTGCTCACCGCGGACTGCGTCATGCCGAGGCGATCGCCCGCGAGCGTGACGCTGCGCGTGGCATAGATCGCCTGGAACACCAGGAAGAGATTCAGGTCAATGGAGTTGATGTTCACCGCGCCGCCTCTTTCGCCGAGCCGTCATTCGTTGTCCAGGACCGCCAGGTTGTCGTAGACCATCCGGAGCATGTCCCGCAGCGACTCGGCTTGCGCGGCGGTCAGCCCGGACAACGATACGCGCTCGTACACCTGGGCCAGCGGGATGATTCGCAACGTGAGGTCGCGCCCCGCCTCGGTCAGGCTCAGTGCGAGCGCGCGGGCGTCCGCGTCCGACCGGTCGCGCACCAGCACGCCGCGCTGCAGAAGACCGTCGACCACCCGCGAGAGCGTGGAAGGGTCCGTCGACGTGTGCAACGCAAGGTCGGAGAGCCGCTGGTGCGCCTTGTGGTGCAACGCGACGCAGACCCGCCATTCGGTCAGCGAAAGCTTGAACTGCCTGAGCTCCTTGCTGAACGACTGGCCCATTCTCATCCCTGCGCGCGCAAGCAGGTAGGGAATGGCCCGCTCCAGGTCGTGATCCGCTGATTTATCTGCAGTTGCATTCAATTTTGGTGTCGCCTCGGCACGTGTTCCACGCATCTGCCGAGTCTCTGTATCGGGTGATTTTCTCTTGGCCATGACGAATGCTACAGGCGAATCGCACCATCGATATAGCGTAAACCCCAAGCATTTATTAATTGCATTTGCAAGTTTCATGCGCTTCAATCGAGGCCTGCCTATCGAGTTCCCCATACACCCATCTGGAGACCACCATGACTGAAGCCGTGAACCCGTTTGCCCAACTAGACCGCGTCGACCTCCCCGCTCCGGGCCGCGAGTCGCCTGTGAAGGACGCGCCTCCGCTTGAAAAAATCGTTGCGTCTGCAAGCAATTTGGTGCCAATGCTTCGCGAACGGGCGCAACGCACCGAACAGGACCGCCGCGTTTCCGAGGAAACCACGCGGGCGTTCCATGACGCGGGCTTCTTCAAGCTGATGCAGCCTGCGCGCTACGGCGGCTTCGAGTACGGATTCACCGCATTCATCGATGTGGTCAGCGAACTCGCACGGGGCTGCACCTCGTCGTCCTGGGGCTGCTCGCTGGGCGCCATTCACCAATGGCTGGTGGCGATCTTTCCGGAGGAGGCGCAGGACGACGTGTGGCGCAAGGACCCGAGCGCGATCGTTTGCGGCTCGTATGCGCCCGCGACCATGGCCGAGAAGGTCGACGGCGGCTACCTCGTGCAGGGCAAGTGGCTCTTCGCGTCGAACGTGGACAACTCCCAGTGGGCACTGCTGGGCGTTCAGTTTCCGCCTGAAGAAAAAGGCGCCCCGCCGACGGCCGGCTTTCTGCTCGCGCCACGCGCGGACTGGGCCATCGAGGACAACTGGCACGTGGCCGGCCAGGCGGGCACGGGGTCGAAGGCGATCATCATCGACAAGCCGTTGTTCATTCCGGGACACCGCAAGCTGACCTTCGCGGAAGCTTCGTCCAACAGCCCGCCCGGTGCCAGGGTCAACACGAATCCGATCTACCGCATTCCTTTTCTTTCGGCGGTGCCGGTTTGCCTGGTGTCGCCCATCATCGGCACCGCGCAAGGCGCGGTCGACGAGCTGATCGCGCTGGCCGGCACGCGCGTCACCCGGGGGGCGGTTGCCGGAGGCGGCAGCCGGCTGAGCGAGTTCTTTCCCGTGCAGTCGCGCCTGGCCGAAGCCTCGGCGAGCGTCGATGCCGCGCGGCTCCTGCTCTACCGCGACACCGCCCAGGTGGAGCAGATGGCGGTCGACGGCCGCGTCATCAGCATCGAGCAACGGATCCGCAACAGGCGCGACCATGCGTTTGCCGCACGTCTCTCGCGCGATGCCGTCGAAGCGATATTCGCCAGCGTGGGAGGCGCGGGCCTCTCGCTGAACCAGCCGATCCAGCGCATGTGGCGCGACACGAATGCCATCTCGCGCCACATCAGCCTCAACTGGGACGCGGTCTCTTCGATGGTGGGCCAATACCTGCTCGGCCTGGAGCCGAAGGGCCAGTACTGATCGGGCAACGCCATGTACTCCTGGGCTCTCATTACGGGCGATGCGGCCGAGACGGTCGATGCCCGCCAGTTGCGTCAGGCGCTCGGCGCCTTCCCCACGGGGGTGTGCCTCGTGACCACCACCACGTCGGACGGCAAGCGCGAGGGCATGACGATCAACTCGTTCGCTTCGGTGTCGCTGGATCCCCCATTGATTCTGTGGAGCATCCGCGACGACACCCGCAGCGCCGATGCGTTCCTTGCGGCCCGGCCGTTCAACCTCAGCGTGCTGACCGCCGGGCAGCGCGACCTGGCCTGGCATTTCGCGAAGCCCGCAGTGGACAAGTTCGAGCGCTTTGCCGAGGCATTCGAGGTCGCGCCGAATGGGTGTGCGAGGCTTGTCGAGAGCGTCGCGACCTTCGAATGCTCGACCTACTCCCGCCACCAGGAGGGTGACCACACCATCATCCTCGGACGCGTGGACCGTTTCTCGCGAACAGACGCACCGCCCTTGCTCTTTCATTCAGGGCAGATGGGGTCGCTGTGGGAACTTGCCGAAAACCTGGCGCGGCCGCATGGCAACGATGCGGCGCCGGCTTGACTGGCGAGACGGGTCGGCGCAAAACGCCGACCCGTCGCCCAAGGAGCCCTGCCGCTTCTACTTCTGGATGTCGCCCAGGCAGAGATACTTGATCTCGACATAGTCGTCCATGCCGTGGTGCGAGCCCTCGCGCCCCAGGCCCGATTGCTTCACGCCGCCGAAGGGCACGTGCTCGGTGGCGATCACGCCGGCGTTGATGCCGACCATGCCGTACTCCAGCGCCTCCGCCACGCGGAAGATGCGGCCCACATCCCGGGTGTAGAAGTAGCTGGCCAGGCCGAACTCGGTGTTGTTGGCCGCATCGATGGCGTCCTGTTCGGTCTTGAAGCGGAACACGGGCGCGAAGGGGCCGAAGGTTTCTTCCTTTGCGCACAGCATGTCGGAGGTGGCTTCGGCGATCACCGTGGGTTCGAAGAACTGGCCCTGGATCTTGTGGCCACCGGCGAGCAGCTTGCCGCCCTTGGCAACGGCATCGTCGACATGGCGCTGCACTTTTTCGACGGCCGCATCTTCGATAAGCGGCCCTTGCACCACGCCCTCTTCGAAGCCGTTGCCGACCTTGAGCGCCTTGACCTTGGCCGCGAACTTCTCGACGAAGCTGTCGTAGATGCCGTCTTGCACATAGAGCCGGTTCGCGCACACGCAGGTCTGGCCGGCGTTTCGGTATTTGCTGGCCATGGCGCCTTCGACCGCCGAATCGACATCGGCATCGTCGAACACCAGGAAAGGCGCGTTGCCGCCCAGCTCGAGCGACAGCTTCTTGACCGTCGGCGCGCACTGGCTCATGAGGATGCGGCCGACTTCGGTGGAGCCCGTGAAGCTCAGGTGGCGCACGACATCGCTCTCGCACAGTTCCTTGCCGATGGCGATGCTGTTCTGGCTGTCGGCCGTGAGCACGTTGAGCACGCCGGCCGGAATGCCCGCGCGCACGGCCAGCTCGGCCGCGGCCAGTGCAGTGAGCGGCGTGAGCTCGGCCGGCTTGATGACGACCGTACAGCCCGCGGCCAATGCCGGTGCCACCTTGCGGGTGATCATGGCCAGCGGAAAGTTCCACGGCGTGATGGCGGCGCACACGCCGATGGCCTGCTTCATCACCAGCAAGCGGCGGTTGTTGTCGAACTGCGGCAGCACTTCGCCGTTCACGCGCTTGGCTTCCTCGGCAAACCATTCGATGAAGCTCGCGCCGTAGGCCACCTCGCCCTTGGCTTCAGCAAAGGGCTTGCCCTGCTCGGCGGTCATGAGGCGGCCCAGGTCTTCGGTGTTGGCGATCAGCAGGTCGAACCACTTGCGCAGCACGATGCTGCGCTCCTTGCCGGTCTTGCGGCGCCAGGCTGCGAGCGCCATGTTCGCAGCAGCGATGGCGAGGACGGCGTCGGCGCGCGTAAGGTTGGCGACGTTGACCAGCTTCTGACCAGTGGCCGGGTCGTTCACGTCGAAGCGACTCTTGCCCTTTGTCCATTCGCCGGCGATCAGCGCGTCGGTCTTGAGCAGGGTCGGGTCGTTCAACAGTGCGAGGGGGGAGGTTTTGATGTTCATGGTTCTGGTTCGTTTGTGATCTGTTGAGGGTCTTGAACGGGCGCTGCTGTTCAAGGTGCGCTCCCGCCGACGGGCGCGTTATCCAGGGCGGTCGTTGATCGAACGGAACAAGCGCAGCGCTCAGTGTGCACAGGGCATCGGGTGCTCCCCGCAGCGAAATAAAGGAGGAGCCGAAGGCGGGGGACATTCGCGGAGGGGAGTAACCCGGTGGCCTTTGCACGCGCCCTGAACAGCAGCGCCCCGAACAACTCAGCGAAAAGGCACCCCAGGCAGCACGCACAACATTTCGTAGAGAAGATTGGCACCGAGCAGCGCGGTATTCCCACTGACGTCATAAGGCGGACTCACCTCCACCAGATCGGCCCCAACCACATTCAAGCCCCGGCACCCACGCACGATCTCCAATGCCTGCGGCACGGTAAGGCCGCCGATCTCTGGCGTGCCGGTGCCGCCAGCGAACGAAGGGTCGATGCCGTCGATGTCGAAGCTGATGTAGACCGGATGCGTCGGCCCGATGCGCTCGCGCACCTGCGCCATCAGCGGGGCCAGCGACTGGTACCAGACCTCGTGCGCCTGCACCACGGTAAAGCCCTGTGCGCGCGGCCAGTCGAAATCGTCCGCCGCATAGCCGGTGCCGCGCAGGCCGATCTGCCAGACCTTGTCGCAGGCCAGCAGGCCATCTTCGACGGCGCGGCGGAACGGCGTGCCGTGGGCGATGCGCTCTCCGAACATGTCGTCGTTCACGTCCGCATGCGCATCCACATGCACCAGCGCGACCGGGCCGTGCTTGCGCGCCAGCGCGCGCAGGATGGGCAGCGCAATGGTGTGGTCGCCGCCGAGCGTGAGCGGCGCGCAACCGGCGGCCAGTACCGTGTCGTAGAAGGCCGAGATGATGTCGACCGACTTTTCGAGCGAATAGGTGTTGATGGGCACATCGCCCAGGTCGGCCACATTCAGCTTGTCGAACGGCGCCGCGCCCGTCGCCATGTTGTAGGGCCGCAGCAGTGCCGATTCGGCACGGATCTGGCGCGGCCCGAAGCGTGCGCCCGGGCGGTTGGAAGTGCCGATGTCCAGCGGCACGCCGATGAACGCCGCGTCCAGCCCTTGCGCGGACGTTGCAGCGGGCAGCCGCATCATCGTGCCAGGGCCGGCGAAGCGCGGCATCGTGTTGCCGCCGAGCGGCTGGTTCGGGGTGGTGATGGGCATGGTGTGCGCGTTCAACGCCGCCGGCCGCGCAGCCACTCGAGCGCCAGCAGCAACGTGGTGGTGAAGATGATGAGCAGTGTCGCCACCGCGGCAATGGTGGGCGAGATGTTCTCGCGAATGCCGGTGAACATCTGCCGCGGCAGCGTGACCTGGTCCGGCCCCGCGAGAAACAGCGTGACCACCACTTCGTCGAACGACGTGGCAAAGGCGAACAGCGCGCCCGAGATCACGCCCGGTGCAATCACCGGCAGCGTGATGCGCATGAAAGTCCTGAACGGGGTCTCGCCCAGGCTCAGCGATGCGCGCACCAGGTTGTGGTTGAAACCGGCCAGCGTGGCGAGCACGGTGGTCAGCACGAAAGGCGCGCCCAGCGCCGCATGCACCATGATCAGCCCGATGTAGGTGTCGGCCAGGCCGATGGGCGCGAAGTAGAGATACGTGGCGACGCCCACCACCACGATTGGCACCACCATCGGCGAGATCAGCACGCTCATGAGCAGGCCCTTGAAGGCGAAGTTCGTGCGCGAAAGCCCCACCGCCGCCAGCGTGCCCAGCACGGTCGCCAGTACCGTGGCGGCCGGCGCCACGATGAAGCTGTTGCGCGCCGCGCGTGCCCACTCGGGCGATTCGAACAGGTGGCGGTACCACTGCAACGACCAGCCCCGGATCGGGTAGGCCAGAAAGGAGCTGTCGGAAAAAGACAGCGGAATCACCACCAGGATGGGCGCCAGCAGAAAGGCCAGCACCGCGACGCAGCCGGCGCGCACCAGCCACCAGCCGAGCTTGTCGGCGAAGGTGGCATAGGCCGGGAATTGGGGAAGCTTCAGCATCATGCTTGTGTGTCTTTCGTGCCGCTCAGCCGAGGCTCAGCTCGGCCTTGCCGATGCGGCGGTACACGGCGTACAGCACCAGCGTGGCGACGAGCAGCACGGCGCCCAGCGCGCAGGCCATGCCCCAGTTGATTTCCACATTGGTGTAGCGCGCGATGTAGTAGCTCAGCATCTGGTCGTCCGCGCCGCCGAGCAATGCGGGCGTCACGTAATAACCGATGGCCAGGATGAAGACCAGCAGCGCGCCCGCGCCGATGCCGGGATAGGTCTGCGGCACATACACCCGAAAGAACGCGGCCAGCGGCGAGCTGCCCAGCGAGACGGCCGCGCGCAGGTAGGTGGGCGGCACGCTCTTCATGACGCTGTAGAGCGGCAGGATCATGAACGGCAGCAGGATGTGCACCATGGCGATGATCACGCCGGTGCGGTTGAACAGCAGCGCCAGCGGATGGTCGATCAGCCCGATGCCCATGAGGCCGCGGTTGACCAGCCCTTCGGATTGCAGCAACACGATCCATGCCGCCACGCGCACCAGGATGGAAGTCCAGAACGGCACCAGCACCAGGATCATCAGCACGTTGGCCTTGCGCGCCGGCAGGGTCGACAACCACCACGCCAGCGGATAGGCCAGCAGCAGGCAGAAGAAGGTGACCACAGCGCTGATCTGGAAGGTGCGCAGCAGGATGCCTGCAAAGGCGCGCTGGTCGGCGGGCATGCGTTCGACCTCGCCGGCCACGTCGCGCCGCAGGTCGACCGAGGCGAGCAAGTAGTCAGGCGTCCAGCGCGAGCCGTTCTTGGCAATGGCTTGCCAGAACGGCGGCTCGCCCCAGCGCGGATCGAGCTCCAGCATTCGCGCCTTGACCTCTTCCGGCGTGCCGGCAATCGGCAGCGCGCGGAAGGTGCCCATCACGAGCGAACGGGCGCCCGCGATCTCGGTGTTGAGGCGGCGCGCCAGGGCGCCCGCGTCGGAGCTGTCGGGCAGCTTCGCCAGGTCGGCCGCGATCGCGGCATAGGCCGCGGGCGCGGGTGCCTCCTTGCGGTTCCAGTCGTCGAGTGCGCGCACGGTGCGCGGCAGCGCATCGGCCACCTCGGGGTTCTCGACCGCGCGCTGCAGCAGCGCCACGATGGGCACCAGCAGCGTCAGCAGCAGGAACACCAGCAGCGGCACCGTGAGCGCGAAGGCGCGCCACTTGCGGCGGGCGTCGGCGCGCGCCAGCGCACGCCGCAGTTCGCCGGGCGGCGCTTCTGCTGAAACCAGGGGAACAGTCGTTGCCGCGTGCATGGCCTCTTTCTGGTGCTTGCCCGTCGATTACTGGGTGGCCCAGGAAGCGAAGCGCTTCTCGAGCGCCTCGCCCTGGTCGGCCCAGAAGGCGACGTTGAACTGCAGCGCATCCTTGGCGTTGGTCGCCGAGGTCGGCAGGTCGGCCAGCACCTTGGGGCTGAGCGAAGCCAGTGCCTTGGTGTTGGCGGGGCCGTAGGCGATGTTCTGCGCGTAGACCGCCTGGTTGGCCGGCTGCATCACAAACTGGATGTACTTCAGCGAGGCTTCCTTGTTCGGCGCGCCCTTCGGAATCACCAGGTAGTCCAGGTCGTAGATGCCGCCCGGCCAGTAGATCTTGAGGTCGCGGCCTTCGCGGTTGGCTGCGTCGATGCGGCCGTTGTACACGGTGGTGAGCACCACGTCGCCGGCCACCAGGAACTGCGGCGGCTGGGCGCCGGCTTCCCACCACTGGATGTTCGGCTTGAGTTCGGTGAGCTTCTTGAACGCGCGCTCGGCACCGTCCTTGGTGGCCAGCACCTTGTAGACGTCGGCCGGCTTCACGCCGTCGGCCATGAGCGCGAACTCCAGGTTGTAGCGCGCGCCCTTGCGCATGCCGCGCTTGCCCGGGATCTTCTTCACGTCCCAGAAATCGGCCCAGCTGGTGGGCGCGGTCTTGAGCTTTTCGCCGTTGTAGGCCATCACGGTCGACCACACGAACAGGCCCACGCCGCAATCGGTCACTGCGGCCGGCAGGAAGTCGGCCTTGTTGCCGATCTTCGAATAGTCGAGCTTCTCGAACAGGCCTTCATCGCAGCCGCGCGCCGCGTCGGGCGATTCGACTTCGACCACATCCCAGGTGACCTTCTTGGTTTCGACCATGGCCTTGATCTTGGCTTGCTCGCCGTTGTATTCGACCGGAATGATCTTGGTGCCGGTCTTCTCGTAGGGCTCGTAGTACGCCTTCTTCTGCGCGTTGGCGTTGGCGCCACCGAAGTTGACGACGGTGAGCTGCTGCTGGGCAAGCGCCGGCAGCGCGAAGCTGGCAACGACGGTGCAGGCGAGGAGTGTCTTTTTCATGGTGGAGGTAGTCCTGGGTGATGAACGGAAGCGGGAACGGGAACGAGAAACGGGACGGGATTCAGAGCGCATGCCAGAGCGCGCGTCACGACGCATACATGCGCGCATGCGCAATCGGAAATTCGAGCGCCACCGACTCGCCGGCCTGCGGCGCGGCTGCGCCGTCCAGGCCCGTGAGCGGCAGCTTCACGGTGGCTTCGGCCTGGCCGCCGCCCACGCTGCAGAGCAGCCGCAGGTGGTCGCCGAAGTAGATGACGCGCGCCACCTCGGCCGACAGCATGTTGGCGCCGTTCGCATCGGGCCGGCGGTGCAGCACCACGCGCTCGGGTCGGATGCACGCCTCCACGGCCGCACCCGCGGCGGCGGCGTTGACGTTGAGGCCGTTCAGCACGCGGCCATCG
This sequence comes from Variovorax paradoxus, assembly GCF_040544635.1. Taxonomy (GTDB): domain Bacteria; phylum Pseudomonadota; class Gammaproteobacteria; order Burkholderiales; family Burkholderiaceae_C; genus Variovorax; species Variovorax paradoxus_R. The sequence goes on along the minus strand of NZ_JBEPKJ010000016.1, from coordinate 68,893 downwards.
GGCAGCGTCATTTCGGCGTGTTCGCCGGCCCGGCTCAGTTGCCCCTTGAGCACCGTGTTGTCGCCGACGAAACCGGCCACGAAACGATTCGACGGCTTCTCATACAGCCGGTCGACCGTGTCCAGCTGCTGGATCACGCCTTCGTTGAACACCGCGACGCGGTCGCTCATCGTGAGCGCCTCGCTCTGGTCGTGCGTCACGTAGACGAAGGTCACGCCCAGTTGGCGATGCAGGTCCTTGAGCTCGATCTGCATGTGCTCGCGCAACTGCTTGTCGAGGGCGCCCAGCGGCTCGTCCATCAGCACCAGCTGCGGTTCGAACACCAGCGCACGCGCCAGCGCCACGCGCTGCTGCTGGCCGCCCGAGAGCTGGCCCGGAAGCCGGTCGGTCATGCCGCGCAGCTGCACCATGTCGAGTGCACGCTGCACGCGGCGCTGCTGCTCGTCCTTGGACACCTTGCGCACGGTGAGCGGATAGGCCACGTTCTGGCCCACGCTCAGGTGCGGGAACAGCGCGTAGTTCTGGAACACCATGCCGAAGTGCCGCTTGTGCGGCGGCGTGCCGGTGATCTGCTTGCCGTTGAGCAAGATTTCCCCGGAGGTCGGCGACTCGAAGCCCGCCAGCATCATCAGCGTGGTGGTCTTGCCCGACCCCGAAGGCCCGAGCAGGCTCAGGAACTCGCCGCGGTGAATGTCCAGGTCGAGCTGGCGCACCACCAGGTGCTCGCCGTCGTAGGTTTTCTGGACGCGCTGGAAACGCACCAGGGGTTCTTCTGTCATGGAGGAGTTCAAGAGAAAAAGGGACCGATCAGCGCAGTGCGGCGAAGCTGTCCGCGAGAAGCGTCAGCCCTTCGTCCACAAGCAAGTCGGATGCCGTCAACGGCACCAGCACGCGAATTACATTGCCGTAGCTGCCGCATGACAGCAGGATTAACCCGCGCCGCGCCGCTTCCGCGACCACTTGGCGGGTCAGCGCGGCATCGGGCCGCGCGGTGTCGCCCTCTTCGAACAGCTCGATGGCCACCATGGCACCGAGCCCCCGCACGTCGCCGATGGCCGGCACGTCGGCCGCGATGCGTCGCAGGCCGGCCGTGAGCCGTTCGCCCAGCGCCCTGCTGCGCGCCAGCAGCTGCTCGTCGTCGAACACCTTGAGCACCGCCAGCGCCGCGGCGCAGCCGATGGGGCTGCCGGCATAGGTGCCGCCCAGGCCGCCGGGCGCGGGGGCGTCCATCACCTCGGCGCGGCCCACCACGCCGGAGATCGGGAAGCCGCCCGCCATCGACTTGGCGGTGGTGATCAGGTCGGGCGCCACGGGCCACTGCTCGCTCGCAAACCAGGTGCCGGTGCGGCCGGCGCCGGTCTGCACTTCGTCGGCAATGATCAGGATGCCGTGGCGGTCCGCCAGCGCGCGCAGGCCCTCGACGAAGTCGTTGGGCGCGACGTAGAAACCGCCCTCCCCCTGCACCGGCTCCAGGATGAACGCCGCCACGCGCTCGGGCTCGATATCGTTCTTGAACAGCAGCTCGACCGAGTGCAGGGCATCGTCCACGCTCACGCCGTGCAGCGCGTTCGGGTACAGCGCATGGAACACCTCGCCCGGAAACGGGCCGAAACCGACCTTGTAGGGCGCCACCTTGCCGGTGAGGCCGAGCGTCATCATCGTGCGGCCGTGATAGCCGCCGTTGAAGGCGATGACGCCCGGCCGCCGGGTGTAGGCGCGGGCGATCTTCACGGCGTTCTCGACCGCTTCGGCGCCGGTGCTCAGGAAAATCGATTTCTTCGCGAATTCGCCCGGCGCCAGTGCGTTCAGGCGCTCGGCCAGCTCCACATAGGGTTCGTAGGCCAGCACCTGGAAGCAGGTGTGCGAATACAAATCGACCTGCGCCTTGACGGCCGCACTGATCTCCGGATGGCAGTGGCCGGTATTGAGCACCGCGATGCCGCCGGCAAAGTCGATGTAGCGGCGCCCCTCGACGTCCCAGACCTCGGCGTTGGCGGCCCGGCTGACGAAGATTTCATGGGCCTGGCCGACCCCGCGGGCGACGGCCGCGCCGCGGCGGGCCATGAGGGCGGCATTGCTGAGATGGGGTTCGCGCTGCATGGATACGACCTGTACCTGAAAGAAGATGCTGGCACTTTAGGTTTCACGTCCGGCCCTGACCATGTACACCGCGAGTCATGAATCGGCGGACTGTACTGGTCTTGTATCCTGTACATACTTTCCTCAATATGGTGCAGATCGGTCTACCGGGACCTCCCTCGAATGCTCATTCTTCACCCCGAACAGCCGACATCGCTCGTGAGCCAGATCGTGGAAGGGCTTCGCGGGCTGATCGGCACCCAGAAGCTGAAGGCCGACAGCAAGCTGCCTTCGATCCGGGCCTTTGCCGCGGCGCACGGCGTCAGCGTTTTCACCGTGGTGGAGGCCTACGACCGGCTGGTGGCGCAGGGCCTCCTGGTGTCGCGCGCCAATGCGGGTTTCTTCGTCAAGCGGCGAAGCGAGGACACCGCCCCGGGCGGGCCCGCGACGCAGCAGGACGACCCGCGCTTCGATGCGCGGTGGTACCTGCAGCAAATCTTCGAGAACCGCCACCTGCCGCTCAAGCCGGGTTGCGGATGGCTGCCGCACGACTGGCTGTTCGAGGACGGCATGCGCCGCAGCCTGCGCACCCTCGCGGCCGGCGGCACCGACATCGGCGGCTACGGCCTGCCGTTCGGGCACATGGCGCTGCGCATGGTCGTTGCCGAATCGCTTTCCGAGCGGCAGATCGTGGTGGAGGCGAACCAGGTGCTGCTCACCCAGGGTTCCAGCCAGGCGCTGGACCTGGTGGCCCGCCAGCTGCTGAAGCCGGGCGACGAGGTGCTGGTGGACGACCCGGGCTACCCCAACCTGATGTTCATGCTGCGTTTTCTCGGCGTGCACCTCATCGGTGTGCCGCGCACGCCCACCGGCTATGACCTGCCCGCTTTGGAGGCGCTGCTGGCGGTGCACCGGCCCAAGGCGTTCTTTACGCAGGCCCGGCTCCAGAGCCCGACCTGCTCGCTGGCCTCGCTGCCGCAGCTCGTGCGGCTGCTGCAGCTCGCACAGGAGCACCAGTTCGTGCTGGTCGAGAACGACATCTACGCCGACATGGACGCGTCTTCCCGGCCCTCGCTGGCCAGCCTCAGCCAGTTGCGCCAGGTCATTTACGTCAGCAGCTTCTCCAAGACGATTTCCCCGAACATCCGGGTCGGCTATGTGGTGGCGGAGCCCGGGCTGATGGAAAGGCTGGCCCAGCTGAAGATGGTTTCGGGGCTTACGTCTTCAGACATCACGGAACGGCTGGCCTTCGGCGCCGTGACCGACGGGCGCTGGCGCAAGCATTTGAAGTCGCTGCGCGACCGGCTGGCGCAGGCGCATGCCGGCGTGGCAAGGCAACTGGAAGCACAGGGCTTCGAGCTGTTCCACGAGCCCGCCGCAGGCTTGTATCTGTGGGCACGCCACCCGGACATTACCGACACCGCCGAGTTGTCCCGGCTGGCCGCCGCGGAGGGCATCATGCTCGGCCCGGGACAGCTGTTTCTCGTCAACCCGCGCCCCACGGGATGGCTGCGCTTCAACGTGGCGTTCAGCGAAGACGAGCGGATCTGGCGCTTTCTCGCACGCAGCATCGACGAGCGCAAAGGGGATTGAAGGGAGATCGATGCGGCGGCGGCGGCGTCAGTCCACCCGGATGTTACGGGCCTTCACGACGCGGCTGTAGATTTCCGCATCGCGGCGCACCATGGCGGTCATTTCGCCGCGTGTGACACCCAGCGGCTCGCTGTTGAGATCCCTGATGCGCTTGGCCAGGTCGGGGTCCTTGCTGGCTTCCACGAACACCGCATTGAAGCGGTTGAGCACCGCCGCCGGCGTGTTCGCGGGCGCCCAGATGCCGTGCCACGACATCATCGAAAAGCCCGGCATCACTTCTGACAGCGTGGGCACATCGGGCAAGGCCGGGTGGCGGGTGGGGCCCGAATACGCCAGTGCCTGCACGCGGCCGCTGCTGATCAGCGGGTACCCCGTGGCAATGGGCTCCATCAGCGTGTCGACCTGCCCGCCGACGAGATCGGCAATGGGGCTGGCACGATAGGGCACATGCAGCATGTTGATGCCCACCTCGTCTTTCAGCGACTCGACGATCAACTGCGACGGGCTTCCCGCGCCGTAGGAGGCGTGCGAGTAGGTGCCCGGCTTCTCCTTGGCCGCGGCCACCAGCTCCTTGATGGTCTTGGCCGGGAACTTGGCGTTCGCGATCAGCACGAGGCCCTGGCGCATCGTCGTGGCGACGGGGACCAGGTCCTTCTCCGGATCGAACGGGAGCTTGCTGTAGATGTACGGGTTGATCGTGAACGCCGTCGAGAGGTTGTAGAGGAAGGTGTAGCCATCCGCCGGCGCCTTGGCCACCGTGTCCGAGGCAAGGTTGCCGGCCGTGCCCGGCTTGTTGTCGATGAGCACGGGCACGCCGAGCTTCCGGCTCGCATAGTCGCCGTACATGCGCGCGAAGATGTCGGGCGGCGTGCCGGGGGCGAACCCCACCACGATCTTGATCGGCTTGCTCGGCCATTCCGGTGTTTGGGCACCTGCCAGGCCCGGGGCCAGGCTGCCGGCGAGGCCCAGCACCAGGCCGAGCATCGTCTTGAGGGTTGTCGAACGCATTTTTGTCTCCTTGGGCAACTCCGTGCCCGTGTTTTGGTCGATCCGTCTGCCGCCCGGTGTGGCCGGGCATCCGCTCTTTTTCTCTTCTTGTCTTTTTCTTCAATCCACCTGCGCACCCGAGCGGCGCACAGCCTCGCCCCATTTCGCGATCTCGGCCGTGCCGAAGGCGGCCATTTCCGCCGCAGTCATGGCCACGGGCTCGATGCCTTGTGCCGCCAGCTTGTCGCGCACCTCGGCTTGGGCAAGCACCGCCTGCGTGGCCTCGCGCAGGCGATCGCGTTGCGCGGCGGGCATGTCGGCCGGTGCATACAACATGAACCAGGCCACCAGGTCGAAGTCCGCGATGCCCTGCTCGGCCAGCGTGGGCACCTCGGGCGCGGCCATGCTTCGCCTGGCGCTCGATACGCCGAGCGCGCGCAGCTTGCCGGCGCGCACCTGCGGCAGCACGGCGGCCGGGTGATAGAACATGAACTGCACGTTCCCGGCCATCACCTCGGTGAGCGCCTGCGCGCCGTCGCGATACGGCACGTGCACGAAATCCTTGGCCAGCCGCAGGTTGAGCAGTTCGCCCGCAAGGTGGCCCGAGGTGCCGTTGCCGGCCGATGCAAAGCTCACCGACTTGCCGCTGGCCTGGCGCAGATCGGCCACGCTCTTCCACGGCGCCGCGGCCGGCACCACCAGCAGCGTGGGGGTGGCCCCGACGAAGCCCAGCGGCACGAAGTCGCGCTGCGGCTGGTAGGAAAGCCGCTTGTAGAGCGAGGCGTTGATGGCATGCGTGCCCACGGTGCCCAGCAGCACGGTCTGTCCGTCTGCCCCCGAGCGGGCCACCAATTCGCTGCCGATGGCACCGCCCGCACCGGGCCGGTTGTCGACGATCACCACCTGCGACAGCTGGCGCCCCAACGCTTCGGCCAGCACGCGCCCCACGATGTCGGTCGAGGTGCCGGCAGCGAAGGGCACCACCAGCTTGATGGGGCGGGCATTGCCGGCCTGGGCCCATGCGCTCCCCTGCGCAAGCATTGCGGCGGCGAGGCCTGCCGCTGCCAGGATCGCGCGGCGCTTCATGCCGCCTTCCCGAACCCCGGAGGCACGGTGCCGTCGTATTGCAGCTCGCGCGTCGCCTGGTAAGACAGCGCAAAGCCGCTCGGCGTTTCAGCCTCTTCCGCCAGGTGGGCAATGAGCCCCGCCGTGCGTGCGAGGATCGGCACGCCCCGCAGCGACGCCACCGGAAAGCCGACGCCCAGCAGCACCGCGGGAATCGCCGCGGAAACGTTCATTCGCAGGTCCTTGCCGACGATGCCCGGAATCACCTCTTCCAGCGCTTGCGCAATGCGCACGTAGCGCAGGTCGGCCCCCGCCTCTGTCGCCACTTCGATCAGGCGGTCGACGCGCGGATCGCGCTCCTTGTGAAGCGGATGGCCGTAGCCCGGAATGGCCGCACGCGCGGCCTTCAGTTCGGTGATGGCTGCCGTGGCTGCGTCGGGCAGCGCGGCACCCGCATCGACGCGCGCCGCCACGTCCATGAACAGGCGGCCGGCCGTTTCGGATGCACCGAGGATGACCGAGCCGCAGCCGAGGATGCCGGCCGCCACCGCGCCCTGCAGCGCATCGGGCGCCGCCGCGAAGGTCATGCGGCTGGCCTGCACGCTGGGCACGAGGCCGTGCTCGGCAATGGCCACCAGCGTGGCGTTGAGCACGGCGCTGCAGGCGGCATCGGGGCGGCGCCCGGTGAGCAGCAGGAAGAAGTAGTCGGCAAAGGACAGGTGCCCGATCAGCTCCTGGCACAGGTCCTGCCCGCGCACGACGATGGTGTGTTCGTCCGAGGTGCAGATGGCGGTGCTCGGGACGGTGGACTTTCCGATCTTCATGGGGCTTCGTCTTTCAGGCGTGTTGGGGTTCGAGGCGGAAGTCGTAGTGCGCCGACCAGTACGGCGTTTCCAGCGTCTTGCCATCGGGCGCGCGGCCCGCGGAGTGCGATTCGAAGTCGACGATCAGGCTCGGCCGCACGCCGAACACAGCATCGGATTCGATGTACGGGCTGCCCGCCACGAACAGGTGCGTGGTCACGGGCACATGGCCCGGCGCCGAAACCATCATGTGGATATGGCCGGGGCGGTTCGGGTGGCGGCCCATCGCATCCAGCATGCGACCCACGGGGCCGTCGACCGGAATCGGATAGAAGGTCGGGCGAATCGACCAGAACCAGTAGCGGCCTTCGCTGTCGGTGCGGATGCGACCGCGCGCGGCCATTTCGGCGCCTTCGATCTGCATGTCGTACACCCCCTCGCCGTCGCCCGACCAGATGTCGAGCAGCGCGCCTTCGAGCGGCCGGCCGTGGGTATCGGTCACGCGGCCGCTGTAGAAAGTGGGCTCGCCCCTGGCGCCCTGGGCCACGTCGGCGCCGAGCGGGAGATCGGGTGCGCCTTCCCAGTAGAACGGGCCCTGCACCGTGGCGTCGGTCGCGCGCGTGGCTTCGTTCACCTCGGTGGCTTCGGTAGCGCCGACCCCTGCCCGGCCACGCTTGCCGGCGGCGGCGCGCAGCTGGTCGAGCATCACCACCATCATCGAGGCGCCCAACGTGTCCGACAGCAGGATGAACTCCTGGCGCCTGTCGGTGCAGGTCTGGCCCACGGCCGTCAGGAACTCGATGCCCTGCATCCACTCGTCGGGCTTCAGGTCCACCTCGCGGATGAAGGCATGCAGATGGGTGATGAGCGACTGCATGATCTGCGCGAAGCGCGCATCGCCGGCGCCCTCCAGGCGCTGCAACACGGCTTGCGTCAGTTCGCTTTCGTTCGATGGGGTCATGTTCTGTTGTCTCCTGGCTCGTTTTGATTGAAAGGCTGCATTCAGGTCGGCGCCGAGGGCCTCAGCTTGCGCCGCCGCGCGGCTGCCCCAGGCGCTTGCGGATCGGATCGACGATGGACGCGTTGTCGGCCCCGAGCGTGGGCGGCGCCGTGACCTCCAGCGGGCGCTCGCCGTCGAAGCTCACGGGCGAGCGGATGGTGTGCCATTCACCGCCTTCGGGGTGCGGCGCGCTCACCTGCAGTTGCAGGTGCCGCGCCTGCGGGTCTTCCATGGCCTCGCGGGTGTCGTACATGGGTGCATGCGGCACGTCCTCGGCCTCGAGCCGGGCGCACCACGCGGCGCGGGTCTGCTGGCGGAACAGCTCGCCGAGCAGCGTGATCAGGTCTTCCTGGTGGGCGATGCGCGCCTCGCGCGAGGCAAAGCGCGGGTCCGCGAAAAGCTGCGGCCGCTCGATCGCGTTGGCCAGGCCCTGCCAGAACTTCTCGGGCGAGGACATGTGCAGCGCAATCCACAGGCCGTCCGCGCACTCCAGCACATAAGACTGCGACACGCTCGGCCGGCTGAACGGCCCCATGACCTCGCTCTCCGAAAAGAAGTGCGTGAACGCGTCGAGGTTGAAATGGCACATGGCTTCCAGCATCGACACTTCCACCGCGCGGCCGCGGCCGGTGCGGCCGCGTTCGACCAGCGCGCCGAGCACGCCGTAGGCGGCGTAGAAGCCGGTCATGGCGTCGGCGAGCGCCGGGCCCACCACGCGCGGATTGGCCGGGTTCACCAGCAGCTTGAGAAAGGCGCTCGCGGCTTGCGCCACCGTGTCGTAAGCGGGGCGCCCGGCTGCGGGGCCGGTCTGCCCGAAGCCGCTGATGGCGCAATACACCAGCCGAGGATTGAGCGCCCGCAGCCTGGACTCGCCCGCACCGAGCCGCTCGGCGGCGCCGGGGCGGAAATTCTGGATGTAGACGTCCGCGTCCTTGACGAGCTCGTCGAACACGGCCGCGTCCTCGGGCAGCTTTGGGTTGAGCGTAATGCTGCGCTTGTTGCGGTTGTAGGTCTGGAAGTGGGGGCTGTAGAGGCCGCCGCGAAAGGCCCGGAACGGATCGCCCGCGCCGGGCTGCTCGATCTTCACCACCTCGGCGCCCAGGTCGGCCAGAAACATGCCCGCGGCCGGCCCGGTGATGAACGTGCCTTGTTCCAGCACCTTGATGCCGCTGAGGACTTTTTGCACCGGGAAGTCTCCTGTGGGTTGTTGTTCGAGGGGCTGGAAGAAACTGTAGGCGGCGGCGGTCAATCCTGAAAATGATTGTTTTTCATCGTTAGCATCGATGCGATCGATCATCGCCTCCGGAGAACGCCGTGGAACTCAGGCACTTGCGCTACTTCATTGCCCTGTCGGGCTCGCTGAACTTCACGCGCGCCGCCGAACGCCTGCACGTGACGCAGTCGACCTTGTCGCACCAGATCAAGCAGCTCGAAGAGGAGATCGGCGTTCCGCTGTTCGACCGCATCGGCAGGCGCGTGAGCCTGACCGAGGCCGGCGACGAGTTTCTGCACTACTGCACCAAGGCGCTGCACGAAATCGACCTGGGGCTGGGTGCGCTGCGCCAGAACAGCTCGGAGGTGACGGGCGAGCTGCGCGTGGGCTCCACGCACACCTTCAATCTCGGCTTCATTCCTGACTGCATCGCCAGCTTTCATGGAAAGCACCCGCGCGTGAAGGTGGTGGTCGAGGAGCTCTCGGCCGACCAGATCGCCGCGCGGCTGCAGCAGGGCACGCTGGACCTGGGCATTGCCTACCGGCCGAGCGCGCCCGGGTCGCTTCAGTTCGAGCCGCTCTACAACGAGGAGATGGTGCTGGTGGTGGCGAAGAAGCACGCGCTCGCACGGCGCAAGCGCGTGCGCATGGTGGAACTGCATCGCCTGCCCATGGTGCTGCTGCCGGCCAGCTTTGCCACGCGCCAGATGCTCGACGAATGCTTTCGCTCCTGCGGCGCGCAACCCCACGTGGTGGCGGAGATCAACACGCTGGCGCCCATGATGGACCTGGTCGCCAAGACGCAGCTCGCGTCCATCATGGCCGCGAACGTCGTGACGGCGCAGTCGGGTCTCGTGGTCATCCGGCTGGAAAGCCCCACGCCGGTGCGCACGCCCGGCATGTTGTGGTCGCCCGTGGCGCGCGACGCGGCAGCCACGCGCGCGTTTTCGACCATCGTGCGCAAGCTGGCGCTGCGCAGCAGCCTGCAGGGTACCCAGTCGCGGGGCCCGAGCTAGTGTCCGGGGCATTCTTCTTGCATCATCGAAAGCCCGACAGCACTGACCACACCGCGATATGAGCCCGGTATTTCTATTGCTTGTCCATGCGGATCCACAGCAGGTCAAACGGCTGCTGCAGCGGCTCGTGTCCGTGGGCCGCTGCATTGTTCATGTCGATGCAAAGTCCGATCTTTCGGCTTTCCGCATCGAAGACTCGCGCGTGAGCTACGTGCACGACCGCATCGACGTGCGCTGGGGCGCCATCTCGCAGGTCGACGCCACCTTGAGGCTCATGCGCGCTGCGCTCGCAAGATGCGAGGCGTCGCAAGTGAGCCATTTCGTGCTGCTCTCCGGAAACTGCTACCCCGTGCGGCCGCTGGAAGAGCTCCGTGCCTACTCGCGCTCGCATGCGGGCATGAACTTCATCAAGATGATTCCCCTGGCGAGCTCGCGCAAGCTGCACGAGCGCATTCGGCATTTCTGGTTCTACGAAGACCTGCCGGTCGATGGACGCAAGTTCACGCTGGTGCGGCTGGCGCGTGGCCTTTTGCAACTGGCCGGCAAGCTCGGTCGCCGTTCGCTTTCGCTTTTTCCCCAATGGCATTTCGGCTCCCAGTGGTGGGCGCTCAATCCCGAAGCGGTGGGGTACCTCGTTTCGCATCCGCTCGAAGAGCCCGTGAAGCGCTTTCTGCGGTTCTCCAAGGCGCCGGACGAAATCTACTTTCATACCCTGCTCGCACATTCCCCGCTGCGGCACAGCGTGAAGCGCGTTAGCGGATCCGGCGTGTGGGACGCGGCCAACATGCACCTGATCGACCCCTCGCTGTCACGCTGGTTCCGCGCGGCGGACTACGAGGAGATCGTTGCGTCGGACAGGTGGTTCGTGCGCAAGGTAGGAAGCGGCGTCTCGGGCGACCTGTGCGACATGCTGGACGATATCGACGACGACGACGACTTGGCCTCGGAGCCAGACAGGAAGACTGCGTAGCGCGGTTCAGCCGTAGCGCCGCACGAAATCGGCGATCCGTTCCGCGCAATACGCGGCGTGGGTTTCGAGCAGCATATGCGGGCCATCCAGAACATGCGCTTCCATGCGCGGCAGGTCTTGCAGCCAGGAGAGGATCTCGGCGCAGTCGAAGTAGCTGTCATGCCTTCCCCACAGCATGAGTGCCGGCGGCTGATGGTCGCGCAGATATCGTGCGATGTCGTCGAAGCGGGACACGTAGTTTCCATAGTCCTTCACCAAGGCGCGTTGCAGCTCCAGATGGCCGGGCCGGCCCTTCAGACAACCGCGGGATGACGTTCCTGAAGGTACGCGACGAGCTCGGGAACCCATGCAGGAGCAAGACAGCCGGGTGGTTCCGGTTTCCGCCCGCCACGGCGGAAAGTTTGCAGCCTGCGATATCGAAGCTTTCGCGGCGTGCTGGTTCGGCTTTCATTCGTGGTTCTCCTTTCGTCAGTTGAATCAAGGGGTACGCTCCGGCCGCGGCAAGCGGGGCAAGTGCACGTTCTGGAGGGGCTCTCGACCAATCGTTTGCGCATTCCGCTCGATTTCTTGCCTGATCCTCTGGCGCTACCGCTCTTTTGCGGATGAAGATTTGCCCGAACGTTAGAGTGTTCCGCGGAGGCTCCAGCAACATGGCACCCAGATCCCACGACACGGCCGCCCAGCCCGTTCCGCCGCAAGAGGCCATGGTCCGCATCATCGGCGCGCGAACGGCGGGATCGGGCGACTTCGAGACGCTCATTGCCGGCCTGGCCTTCTTCCGGCGCGACGCCCCGGCACCGCCTGTGGTGTGCATGGTCGAGCCGAGCATCGTTCTTGTCGCTCAAGGCGCAAAGCAGATGTGGGTGGGCGGCGATGCCTATCCCTATGACGCGTCGCGCTTTCTCGTCACCTCGTTGAATGTTCCCGCCAATTCCGAAGTGCTGGCGGCAAGCCCTGAGCGGCCCTGCCTTGGGCTGATGCTGAAGCTGGACGTGCGGGTGCTGGCAGAACTGGTCGCGCAGGGCGGCCTGCCGCCGCATCGAGATCGTTCGCCCGGAGTGGGCGTGGGAATCGGCGTGGCAACACCCGCGCTGCTGGCGCCGTTCGGGCGGCTGCTGGAGCTGCTGGACGAGCCCGCGGCCATTCCCGTTCTTGCGCCCCTGATCCACCGCGAGATTCACTACCGGCTGCTGATGAGCGACCAGGCGCCCAAGCTGCGGCAGATCGCTTCCGTGGATGGACAGGGCTACCGGATTGCAAGAGCCATCGATTGGCTCAAGCTGAACTATGCCTCGCCGCTCCGCGTCGATGAGCTCGCAGCGCGCGTGCAGATGAGCACGCCCACGTTCCACCACCACTTTCGCCAGCTCACCGCCATGAGCCCGCTGCAGTACCAGAAGTGGCTGCGACTGAACGAGGCGAAGCGGCTGATGCTGAGCGAGCACTCCGACGCGGCGAGCGCCGCCTTCAAGGTCGGCTACGAAAGCCCTTCGCAGTTCAGCCGCGAATACAGCCGGTTGTTCGGTGCGCCGCCCAAGCGAGACATCGAGGAGTTGCGGGACGGCGCCCGCGGCGCCAACGTGCAAACGCATGCAAAAGACTTCGTTCGACGCCGCCCTGCTCTGAACGATTGAGCCTTTGTGCCACCGGCGCTTGCGCGCACAGAGGATCAGGCAATAAATGAAGCGGAATGCTCTATCGATTCCGCGTGTGCTGCCAGAAAAATGGCGATCCGGCCTTGCCTTTCGGGCCGAGGACTTTTTGCTGTCAGGGAACTCATCCGGCAACAAAGAGCCCGCCTCCTATTGCCATCGCTGATGGCTCGCGATATCAGCGGTGATCGCCCACGAACCCACGAACTTCGAACAACAGGAGCCCACATGGACAGTTCCACGCCCCCCCTCATCTCGCGCCGCGACGCCCTCATTGCAGGCGCCGCCACCGCTGCGGCGGTTTCGTCTTCCGCTCCTGCCGCGGCGGCGCCGGCTGCCCCCTCGGCGGCGGCAGGCCCCCGTGCGAAGCTATCGCTGACCGTCAACGGCAAGTCTCATTCGCTCGACCTCGATACGCGAACGACCCTGCTCGACGCACTGCGAGAACACCTGAACCTGACCGGCACCAAGAAGGGCTGCGACCACGGCCAGTGCGGCGCCTGCACCGTCATTGCCGACGGAAGGCGCATCAACTCCTGCCTGACGCTCGCCGTCATGCACGAGGGCGGGCAGATCACCACCATCGAAGGGCTTGGCACCCCGCAGAACATGCACCCGCTGCAGGCGGCATTCGTCAAGCATGACGGCTACCAGTGCGGCTACTGCACGCCGGGCCAGATCTGCTCGGCCGTCGGCGTGATCGACGAAGTGAAGCGCGGTGTGCCGAGCCACGTGAGCGCCGACCTCACCGCGCGCCCGATGCTCTCGGCCGAAGAGCTGCGCGAACGCATGAGCGGCAACATCTGCCGCTGCGGCGCCTATTCCAACATCGTCGATGCCATCACCGAAGTGGCGGGGAGCAGAACATGAAGCCGTTTACCTATGAGCGCGCGCAATCTCCCGCGCAGGCTGCCGCAGCCGTGGCCCGCAACCCGGGGGCCAAGTTCATCGCCGGCGGCACCAACCTGCTGGACCTGATGAAGCTGCAGATCGAAGCGCCGACGCACCTGGTCGACGTGAACGGTCTTGCCCTGGACAAGATCGAGCCGACATCCGAGGGCGGCTTGCGCATCGGCGCCATGGTGCGCAACACCGACCTGGCCGCCGACGAGCGCGTGCGCCGCGACTACGGCGTGCTGTCCCGCGCGCTGCTGGCCGGTGCCTCCGGCCAGTTGCGCAACAAGGCCACGACGGCGGGCAACCTGCTGCAGCGCACGCGCTGCCCCTACTTCTACGACACGGACCAGCCGTGCAACAAGCGCCAGCCCGGCAGCGGCTGCAGCGCCATCGGCGGCATCACTCGCCAGCATGCGGTGGTCGGCACGAGCAAGGCCTGCATCGCAACGCACCCGAGCGACATGGCCGTAGCGATGCGCGTGCTCGACGCGGCGGTCGAGACGGTGCGCCCCGACGGCCGCACGCGCGTGATTCCGATTGCGGATTTCCACCGCCTGCCGGGGGACACACCGCACATCGAAACGGCGCTGGAGCGGGACGAGCTGATTACCAGCGTGACGCTTCCCAAGTCCATCGGCGGCACGCAGATCTACCGCAAGGTCCGGGACCGTGCCTCCTATGCCTTTGCGCTGGTTTCGGTTGCGGCCATCGTGCAGCGCGACGGCACCGGTCGCGTGGCACTGGGCGGCGTGGCGCACAAGCCGTGGCGCCTGGAGGCCGCCGAGGCCGCGATGCCGCAAGGCGCCAAGGCGGTGACCGCGCAGCTGCTGGCCGGCGCGCAACCCACGCATGAGAACGCATTCAAGGTGTCATTGGCCGAGCGCGCGCTGGCTGCGGCGCTGGTGCAAGCGAGGAGCTGATCATCATGAAATTCGACACACCCGCCACGACCAACCCGATCGACCAGCTCAAGATCATCGGCAAGCCGACGGACCGGATCGATGGCCCCGTGAAAACCACGGGCTCCGCACGCTACGCCTATGAACGCAACACCGAAGTGCCCAACGCCGCCTACGGCTACGTAGTGGGCGCCGGCATCGCAAAAGGCCGCATCGCCTCGATGGACCTGAGTGCCGCCCGCGCGGCACCGGGCGTGCTGGCCATCGTCACCGCGCGCAATGCCGGCAAGCTGGGCAAGGGCGACTTCAATACGGCCAAGCTCCTGGGCGGGCCCGAGATCGATCATTACCACCAGGCGGTCGCGCTCGTCGTGGCCAACACCTTCGAACAGGCGCGTGCTGCGGCGCAGCTGGTGCGCGTCGAGTACACGCGTGCGCCGGGGCGCTTCGACCTTGCTGCAGAGATGGGTGCGGCCCAGTTGCCCAAACCCAATCCGTTTGCGGGCGAGCCGGAAACGAAAACGGGTGATTTCCCCGGCGCGTTCGCCACGGCCGCCGTCCAGTTCGATGCGACCTACACCACGCCCGACGAGTCGCACGCCATGATGGAACCGCACGCTTCCATTGCGCAGTGGAAGGGCGACAAGCTCACCGTCTGGACATCGAACCAGATGATCGCCTGGGGTGTCGGCGATGTGGCCAAGACGCTGGGCATTCCCAAGGCGAATGTCCGCTTGGTCTCGCCCTTCATCGGCGGCGGCTTCGGCGGCAAGCTGTTCGTGCGCGCGGATGCGGTGCTTGCCGCGCTCGGTGCTCGGGCGGCAAAACGGCCCGTGAAGGTGGCCTTGCAGCGGCCCTTGATGATGAACAACACCACGCACCGGCCGGCGACCATCCAGCGCATCCGCATCGGCGCCGCGAAGGACGGCAAGATCACCGCCATTGCCCACGAAGGCTGGTCCGGCGACCTGCCGGGCGGACAGCCCGAGACGGCGGTCAACCAGACCCGGCTGCTGTACGCCGGCGCCAACCGCCTGACGACCACGCGGCTGGCCGTGCTGGACCTGCCCGAGGGCAACGCCATGCGCGCGCCCGGCGAGGCGCCGGGCCTGATGGCGCTGGAAATCGCCATGGACGAGATGGCGGAAAAGCTGGGGCTCGACCCGATCGAGTTTCGCGTGCTGAACGACACGCAGGTCGACCCGGAGAAGCCGGAGCGTCCCTACTCCCAGCGCAAGCTGATCGAGTGCCTGCGCACAGGGGCCGAGCGCTTCGGCTGGAGCAAGCGCAACGCAGCCGCGGGACGGCAGCGCGACGGACGCTGGCTCGTGGGAATGGGCGTTGCCGCGGCATTCCGCAACAACCTCCTGATGAAGTCGGCCGCGCGTGTGCGCCTGGACAACCGGGGCATGGTCACGGTGGAAACCGACATGACCGATATCGGGACCGGGTCGTACACCATCATCGCGCAGACCGCCGCCGAAACGATGGGGGTGCCGCTCGACAGGGTCCTCGTGCGGCTGGGTGATTCGGCCTATCCGGTTTCGGCCGGGTCCGGCGGCCAGTGGGGCGGCAACAACTCGACCTCGGGTGTCTTTGCCGCGTGCATGAAGCTGCGCGAAGCCGTGGCGAGCAAGCTGGGGTTCGCTGCGGCCGAGGCGGAGTTCTCGGAAGGCATGGTGCGCGCCGGCGGGCGCGCGGTGCCGCTCGCCGAAGCAGCCGGCGCGAACGGCTTGGTGGCCGAGGACAGCATCGAGTACGGCGACCTCGACAAGAAGTACCAGCAGTCCACCTTCGGCGCGCATTTCGTGGAGGTAGGCGTCGACGCCGACACCGGCGAGATACGCGTCCGGCGCATGCTCGCAGTGTGTGCTGCCGGCCGCATCCTGAACCCCAAGTCGGCCCGCAGCCAGGTGATCGGCGCCATGACGATGGGCGTGGGAGGCGCGTTGATGGAAGAGCTGGCGCTCGACAAGCGGCATGGCTTCTTCGTGAACCACGACCTGGCGGGCTACGAGGTGCCGGTGCACGCCGACATCCCGCACCAGGAGGTGATCTTCCTGGACGAGACGGACCCGATCTCTTCGCCGATGAAGGCAAAGGGCGTGGGAGAGCTCGGCATGTGCGGCGTGGCGGCTGCGGTGGCCAACGCGGTCTACAACGCGACAGGCGTTCGGGTGCGCAACTATCCGATCACGCTCGATAAGCTGCTGGACCGCTTGCCACCGGTGGCGTGAGCTGAAGCGGTGTCGAACTCCGTCGAATTCCGTTAGCCGGGCCAGTTCAAACGCGGGCTATTCGACAAAAAGCAGGGCCGGGCATTCGAGCGAAGCCCGCACGGCCTGCACGAATTCGGCCGCAAGCTGGCCGTCGACCACGCGGTGGTCGAACGAGGACGACAGGTTCATCATGCGGCGCGCAACCACCGCACTGCCCTGCATCACCGGTCGCTGCACGATGCGGTTGACGCCGACGATCGCCACCTCGGGCGCGTTGATGATCGGCGTGGACGCAATGCCGCCCAGCGCGCCGAGGCTGGTGACGGTGATGGTCGAGCCGCTCAGTTCGTCGCGCGTGGCCCGGCCCGCGCGTGCGGCCTCGGCCAGGCGCACGATCTCGGTCGCGCTGGACCAGAGGTCGCGTGCTTCCGCGTGGCGTAGCACCGGCACCATGAGGCCGGCAGCGGTCTGGGTCGCGATGCCGACGTGCACCGCGCCGTGGCGCGTGAGCACGCCCACCTCGTCGTCGAAACGGGCATTGATCTGCGGAAAGCGCGGCACCGCCAGCACGACCGCACGCACCAGCAGCGGAAGCAGCGTGAGGTGCGCCCGCTCGCCGCCCCAGCGTTCGTTGATCTGCGCGCGCAGCAGCTCCAGCTCGGTCACATCGACTTCCTCGACGTAGGTGAAGTGCGGAATGCGGCGCATCGCATCCTGCATGCGCTGCGCGATGCGGCGGCGCACGCCGGTCACGGGCACGGCCTCTTCGTCGTTGCGCTCCGCGTAGCGCGGCAGGCTTGGCGCGTGCGTGCCCTGCTTGCGGACCAGCCAGGCGTCGAGGTCCTCGTGCAGGATGCGGCCGTCCGGGCCGCCGCCCGGCACCTGCTGAAGATCGATGCCGAGGGCCGTGGCCCTATGGCGCACCGCGGGCGCGGCGAGCGGCTTGCCGGCCGCCGACGGGAGCGCGTGCTCGGCCGGTGCCGGTGCCGGTGCCGGTGTTGCCATTGCTGCTGCAGATGCAGGCGCCGGCGCACGTGCGGGCGCAGCCGGCACCGCCTCCGCCCCACTGCCCGCCTCCACGTCGATCCGGATCAGCTCCGCGCCCACCGCGATCTGCTGCCCCACTTCGCCGCCGAGCGCGAGCACCCGGCCCGCGACCGGCGACGGGATCTCGACGGTGGCCTTGTCGGTCATCACATCGGCCAGCACCTGGTCTTCGGCCACCGCGTCGCCGGGCTGCACGCGCCACGCCACCAACTCCACTTCGGCAATGCCTTCGCCGAGGTCCGGCACCTTGATTGCATGCGTGCCCATTCAGTTCTCCATGACGCGCCGGAAGGCCGCGCCGACGCGCGCCGGGCCCGGAAAGTAGGCCCACTCCTGCGCATGCGGATAGGGGGTGTCCCAACCGGCCACGCGTTCGATCGGCGCCTCCAGGTAGTGGAAGCAATGTTCCTGCACCAGTGCCGTGAGCTCGGCACCGAAGCCGCTGGTGCGCGTGGCCTCGTGCACGACCACGCAGCGGCCGGTCTTCTTCACCGAAGCGACGAGCGTCTCCAAGTCCAGCGGCCACAGGCTGCGCAGGTCGATGATCTCGGCGTCGATGCCGGTCTCCTTCGCAGCCGCCTCCGAGACGTAGACCATGGTGCCGTAGCTGATCACCGTCAGGTCGGCGCCGGGCCGGAACACGGCGGCCGACTCCAGCGGCACCGTGTAGTAGCCCTCGGGCACCTCGCCCAGCGGATGGGCCGACCAGGGCACCAGCGGCCGGTCGTGGTGGCCGTCGAAGGGCCCGTTGTACAGCCGCTTGGGCTCGAGAAAGATGACGGGGTCGTCGTTTTCGATGGAAGAGATCAGCAGGCCCTTGGCGTCGCGCGGGTTGGAGGGCATTACCGTGCGCAGCCCGCAGACGTGCGTGAACAGCACCTCCGGGCTCTGGCTGTGCGTCTGGCCGCCATAGATGCCGCCGCCGCAGGGCATGCGGATGGTGATCGGCGCGGTGAAATCGCCCGCCGAGCGGTAGCGCAGACGCGCCGCCTCGGACACGATCTGGTCGTAGGCCGGATAAACGTAGTCGGCGAACTGCACTTCCACCACGGGGCGCAAGCCGTAGGCCCCCATGCCGATGGCCGAGCCGACGATGCCGCCCTCGTTGATCGGCGCGTCGAACACGCGCGAGCGGCCGTACTTGGCCTGCAGGCCTTCGGTGCAGCGGAACACGCCGCCGAAGTAGCCCACGTCCTGGCCGTAGACGATCACGTTGTCGTCGCGCTCCAGCATCACATCCATGGCGGAGCGCAGGGCCTGGATCATGGTCATCGAGGCCATGGCCGTCATCCCTCCGACGACAGCTGTTCGCGCTGCCGCTTCAGGTGTTCGGGCATGTCTTTGTAGACGTCCTCGAACATGGTCGCGGCGCCGGCGACATGGCCGTCGGCCATGGAGCCGAAGCGCTCGGCCTCCTTCAGCGCGGTGCTTACCTGCGCCTCCAGGTCTGCCTGGGTCTGGTCGTGCTCCTGCTGCGACCAGGCGCCGATCGCCGTCAGGTGCTGCGCCAGGCGCGGGATCGGATCGCCCAGCGGGAAATGCGCCCAGTCGTCGGCCGGCCGGTACCTCGACGGATCATCCGAGGTCGAATGCGCGCCGCCGCGGTAGGTGACCCATTCGATCAGCGTCGGTCCGAGGTTGCTGCGGGCGCGCTGTGCGGCCCAGCGCGAGGCGGCCAGCACGGCGAGGAAGTCGTTGCCGTCGACACGCAGCGAGGCGATGCCGCACCCCACGCCGCGCCCCGCAAAGGTGGTGGCCTCGCCACCAGCGATGGCCTGGAAGGTCGAGATCGCCCACTGGTTGTTGACCACGTTGAGGATCACCGGCGCGCGGTACACGTGCGCGAAGGTCAACGCCGTGTGGAAGTCGGACTCAGCGGTGGCGCCGTCGCCGATCCAGCCCGATGCGATGCGCGTGTCGCCCTTGATCGCCGAGGCCATGCCCCACCCCACCGCCTGGATGAACTGCGTGGCCAGGTTGCCCGAGATCGAGAAGAAGCCGGCCCGCTTCATCGAATAGCACACCGGCAGCTGCCGCCCCTTGAGCGGGTCGCGCTCGTTGGACATCAGCTCGCAGATCAATTCAAGCAGCGTTACATCGTCGCGCGCCAGCAGCAGGCCCTGCTGGCGGTAGGTGGGAAAGCACATGTCGCCCTGCTGCAGCGCCAGCGCGTGGCCGATGGCAATGGCCTCTTCGCCGAGGCACTGGATGTAGAACGAGATCTTCTTCTGCCGCTGAGCGATCAGCATGCGGGCATCGAAGGCACGCGTCTTCATCATCGCGCGCAGGCCACGGCGCAGCAGTTCGGGGTCGGCCTCCGGCGCCCACGGGCCGACCGCACGGCCCTCGTCGTCGAGCACGCGCACCAGCGTGTAGGCCAGATCGCTGGTGTCGGCCGGCGATGCGTCGATCGGCGGTTTGCGCACCTCGCCGGCACGCGACAGATGGAGATAGGAAAAGTCGGTTTCATGCCCCGGCCGCCCGGTGGGCTCCGGCACATGCAGACGAAGAGATGCGCCCTGGCTCATCGCGTTGTCTCCGCGCTCGATGGAATCGCTCGCCAGCAAAGCCTAGCGAATTTCAGGCCGGAGCGCAGTCGGTCAACCGCCTATTTCTTGCATGCCGTGCTTCGGCAAGGCGGCCACGGGCGAGCTATATTGTTCGCTCAGCAACACAGAGAAAATCACCATGGCAAAAGCCTATTGGGTCAGCGCTTACCGTGCCGTCAAGGACGCCGACAAACTTGCGGCCTACGCAAAACTGGCGGGTCCGGCGATCACTGCCGGGGGCGGGCGTTTCCTCGCACGCGGCATGCCCGCCAAGGTCTACGAGTACGGTTTGGCCCAACGCACCGTGCTGATCGAGTTCGACAGCGTCGAGCAAGCCACAGCCGTGCATGACAGCCCCGACTACCAAGCCGCGCTTGAAGCGCTGGGCGACGGGGCCGAACGGGATCTGCGGATCATCGAAGGGGCCTGAGCGGCCGAGGTTTGAGTCCGGCCAGTTGCCGCAGCGGCCAGGCCTGATTGCGCGGCGGACCGGAAAAACGCCGCTCAGCCTGCACCAGCGGGGAGCCTTGGGGGCTGATTGCCACCGGATCGATCAGGACCATCGAGCGATAGTCCAGGCCATTCAGGAGATGGCCGCGCAGAGCGCTCCATAGCCCAGCATGTCGAAGTAGAAAACACGCCGTTCGCGAGCGAGAAATGGCGCAATCCGCCGCCACTCGCCCGACGAAAATGGCGTGCCGTGAAGAACCACGGCCGGCGGTCCGTTGCCGATCGATCCCCACGCAATGGCATGTCCTTGGAAGTCGAAACGTTCGGGCAAATTCCATTCATTACCGGGCATCGCGGCTCCTTTTCCGGTGGCGGGCTTTTGACGACTCTCCAACAACGCCAGTCGCAGAAGCTGATTCAGGTCTCAGGGTCACTTTGCAATCAAAGATTGTCATGAGGCGAATCGCAACGGACGAACGCGGCTTGATAGCCCTCGCCGATAAGAGGGGTTCCGGAAAAGATCGATCTGTGTCCATCATTCATGCGCTGCGAGCGACGGAGAATCAGCCCCTCGCTTGAGCCGCGCCTCCGAGGCCGGGGAGCGCAGCGTCATTGGACGTCTGCTATCGGTAATTGCGAACGTCTCTTTGGGAGCGCAAACCAGAAGTTCGCTTCGCTCCAAAGCTGACGCTCTACGCTTGTCTTAGCCGCCGTCGAAGGCGGTCCGCTGGAATAGACGGCTAGCTCGCAGGGCCGAAACCCACGAGCTGCTGTCTCAGCCAAGCCTGAAAGGCTTCCTCGGTGATCGGGGAGGATTCCAGCCCTCGATGCATCAACGTTCTTCTGAGTCTCAAAGACGAGTGTTCAGAGTCGATTTGGCTCAGGCATCTTTGTCCAGCATGCAGTCTATGAAGGCGCGCAGCGCGGCCGGGATGTGGCGCCGGCTGGGGTGATACAGGAACAGCCCTGGCCGCGCAATCGACCAGTCGGCAAGAACTTCCATCAGGCGCTGCTGGGCGAGCAGCGCATCGACTCGTTCGCGATCGAAGGCATAGGCGATTCCCAGTCCTTGCAGTGCAGCCGCGACGCCCATGTCTGAATGATTGGTGACCAACGGTCCGTCCACCGCCACCTCGGTCCGCTTGCCCTTCTTTTCGAACTCCCAGCGGTAGGCACTCCCGTCGCTCTGGAGCCGCCAGTTGATGCAGGCGTGGCCGTGCAGATCGGACGGTGACCGCGGGGTGCCGCGGCGCTCCAGATAGTCCGGGGATGCCACGGCCACCATCTTCACATCCGGCGTCAAACGCACGGCGATCATGTCCTTTTCCAGCTTGCCTCCGACGCGGATGCCAGCGTCGAATCGACCCGCGACGATGTCGCTCAATCCGTTATCGACCACGATGTCCAGTGTGACCTCCGGGTGCGCCCGGTGAAACCGGCCCAGGCGGGGGCCGATCACCGCCCAGGCGGCCATCCCGAGGGTGTTGATGCGCAGCGTGCCGCGCGTCTGACCTGCCATGGCGCTCGCTTCGTTCACCGCATCGGCCATCTCCTGAAAGAGCGGCGCGATGCGCCCGTACAACTGCGCCCCGGTCGCGGTGGTGGCAACGCTGCGGGTCGTGCGGTTCAGCAAACGCGTACCGAGCCGCGTTTCCAGCTGTCGGATGGTCTGGCTCAGCGCGGAAGCAGACAGCCCCAAATGCTCCGCGGCGCGGGCAAAGCTCGCGCGTTCCACCACCGCGGCAAAAGCCTTGAGCTCAGCAAATTCCGCTCCGCGCATTGTGTATCGTCCTCTACATAGCTCGTGAAGATTCTAGAGGATTCACTAATTGGTCCACGACACGCATCCTTGCGACTTCACTTCCAAGACGTCGTCACCATGAGCACCCTGACCCTTCCCGATCCGATCTCCGCCTACTTCGTGGCCGACGCACAGAGCGCCGAGGCACTGGCCCGTTGCTTCACTCCGCAAGCCAGCGTGAAGGATGAAGGCCGCACCCACACCGGCCGCCGCGCGATTCAAGAATGGAAGGCCGCGGCAGCGACCCGGTACCGGTACACCGTCGCGCCGTTTGCGCTGCATCAGGAGGAGGAAGCCCACGTCGTTCGGGCTCACTTGGCCGGCAATTTCCCTGGCAGCCCGCTCGACCTTCAGTATCGCTTCCGGCTCGAACGCGGCTTGATCGCCTCGCTGGAGATCACGGCATGAGCTTCGATCTTCAACTCCGAGGGCAGCGAGCGCTGGTCACTGGCGGGACCAAGGGTGTCGGCGCGGCGGTCGTTCAAGGTCTGCGCGATGCCGGCGTGCAGGTGATGGCCACGGCGCGCTCCGCGCCCGCGCGGTCGATCGGGGACGTAATCCATGTTGCTGCCGATCTTTCGACGGCCGAGGGCGCCGCCAAGGTCGCACAGTCGGTGCTCGACCATTGGGGCGGCGTCGACATCCTGGTCAACGTGCTCGGCGGCTCCAGTGCACCAGGCGGCGGCTTTGCAGCCCTTGATGATGCGCGCTGGTTCGCTGAACTGAACCAGAATCTCATGCCCGCCGTCCGACTCGATCGCGCACTGCTGCCCGCCATGCTCGCGCAGGGTTCAGGCGTCATCGCCCACGTCAGCTCGATCCAGCGCCTGCTGCCATTGCCGGAATCCACGACCGCCTATGCGGCGGCCAAGGCGGCGTTGTCTACTTACAGCAAGGCGTTGTCGAAGGAGGTGACACCCAAGGGCATTCGCGTGTTGCGCGTGTCGCCGGGGTGGGTCGAGACCGAAGCGTCGGTGGCGCTGGCCGAGCGCCTTGCCGATCAGGCCGGCACCGACTACGAGGGCGGCAAGCGGATCATCATGCAATCGCTTGGCGGCATTCCGCTTGGCCGGCCGGCCAGACCGCAAGAAGTCGCCGACCTGATCACGTTCCTTGTGTCACCACGGGCGGGCTCGATCTCGGGTTCGGAGCACTTGATAGACGGGGGAACCGTCCCGACGGTCTAGGCGCGCCGGTTGCATCGGCAGCTGCATCTCGAACATGAAGCAGGCCAGCGGCCCGCGCATCCCGCGAGGGGGTGTTCGTGTGCGTCCGATCTCCGATGTGCTCGTCGTGCCGCACATCTTTATTGCTTGATTTCGATAAATTGCACAACGCCGTTTTGTCAATATGCGATCTGTTCGCTTAAACATCCGACTTTGCAGCCATCTTCGCAACCCTGTTCAGCACGTTTTTTTCTACCATTCCAATCTTTCCATCCACCGCTCAGGATCCCCAATGAACTCACTGATTCGCAAGCTTTTCATCGCCGCTGCGACCACTGCCAGCATCGTCGGCCCCGGTGGCGGCGCACATGCGCAACTGGTGCAAGCAAAAAATGTTGTGCTGGTGCATGGCGCCTTTGCCGATGGATCGGGCTGGCGGAGTGTCTATGACGAGCTGACCAACAGAGGCTACCGGGTCACCATTGTTCAGAATCCTCTGACTTCGTTGGCCGACGACGTGGCGGCGACCCAGCGGGCGCTCGCCCGCCAGGACGGCCCCACGATCCTCGTCGGTCACTCCTGGGGGGGCACGGTCATCACCGAGGCCGGCATGAACCCGAAGGTGGTGGGTCTCGTCTATGTCAGCGCTCTCTCGCCCGACGCCGGCGAGACCACGAGCGAGCAGTACGCCGGATTCAGTGCCCCCGACTTCGTGATCGACACGCAAGCAGACGGCTACGGATTCGTCAGTCTGGAGAAGTTCAAGATCGGCTTCGCCGGTGATGCCAGCGATGCGGACGCCGCGTTCTTGCGTGACTCGCAGGTGCCGATCAACATGTCGGTGTTTGCGACCAAGCTCAATCACGCCGCATGGCGAACCAAGCCAAGCTGGGCGGTGATTGCGACCGAGGACAAGGCCTTCGACGTGCGGATGCTGCACAAGATGGCCCGGCGCATTGGTGCCGCGGTGGAAGAGGTGAAGGCAAGCCATGCGGTCTTCATGACCCAGCCGAAGAAAGTCGCCGACGTGATCGATCGTGCTGCCAGGCAAGCGGGGCGCAAGGTCCCGTGATGCCGTTGAATGCAAGACAGTCCGGCTTCAGCGGCTGAGCATCCCACTCGCGCGCGGCGGATCGCGCGTGCGAGAGCGCCGATGCGGTCCCTCGCCTTGCCCGTGCCGTCGACAAAGTCGCGGCGTATGCCGCCCTGGGCGGCGGGCCCTCACTGTTCGCTGTTGGCCGACTGAAGTCGGACACGCGACCGTTACGAACGGAGGTCGCCCGCCTCCATCGCAGTTCGACACCCCTCCGGCGCTACTCTCGGAACCAAATCTTGAGCGTCACATAGACCGCATAGCTCAGGCCAAGCAGCAGCCAAGCGAGGGTAAACATGTTGGCCCAGTAATCGCCAGCGTTTGCCGCCAGGGTGTAGATCTGATTCCTGCAAGCCTTGCCGACGCATGGCACCTCACCCCGAACCAGCGCGCGCAGAAACGCAAACAAGAGGTAGCAGGCTATGCCAGTAAACACGAGCAATCCCACCGGCCCTACAAGTCCTTCGGTGCGCTCGCCGTTCTCATTCCAGCGCGGCTTCCGAAGCAAGTTTTGCCCGAATCTGTAGCAGGCAAATCCGAGCAGGAGCATCAGCACGTAGTAAATAGCGGCACGCATGTCATCGAATCGTTTGCGGTAAGGGGAAGAGCGTCGACGGGATGATATCTGAGCAATGGGCGCACATTGGCGAACGGGAGTCGGAGCGCACCACAGGTGCCCTACCGTTCCACGTGAGACACGCAACCCGGCTTGTCCACTCCTGACTACGCTCCGCTGCCTTTCCCATACCGCTGCTCACGGGACCGAATCTTGAGCGTCACGTACATCGCATAGCTGAGGCCGAGCACCATCCACAGGAGGTAGAACATGCTGGACCAGTATTCGGCAGCATTCGCCGCAAGGATATAAAGCTGCTCTTTGCAGCCTTTGCCGAGGCATTCCACTTCTCTTAGCGCCAACGCGCGCAACATTAAAAATAATAGAAAGAAGTTCACCCCGGCCATTACCAGAAGCCCAAAGGCCCCCTTGACCCCTTTGGTGCGTTCGACGCTCCCATCGCCAGGCGCCTTGTGAAGCAGGTTCTGCCCATATTTGTAGAAGGCGAATCCAAGGATGAGCATCAGCGAGTAATAGATGACGTGTCGCATTTTGTGAGTTGCCCATGACGGCAGATTTCGCCACAACGGACGAAGATTGCGTGATCCTAACGCGGTACGAAGGTCAACTTTTGGCGACTGTAGCCGGTCGGCGGATCGGAGCTTAGGGCTCTGAGCGGCCATCCGGCCATCTCGAAAGCGGTCGCTCGCGAGAGCGCTGCCACTCGTGCGCTCGGCTTCCTACACGTACTCCAGGAGGATCCTCGTGAAAGCTGCTGGGGCCAGCCGCGGAACATCATGTGCGCAGTCGAGGCCATGCGTGGCCCATTCAGGGTCTAGTCGCAGACGTTCGTACAGCTCGATGAACGGACTTCCTTCCCAGCCGCATGCGGCGATGAAGGCTTTGCGGCGCGCAAGTCAAACTATCCGCCCCCCATACGAATGACCGACGAGAACGGCACGCGTATCGCGCCCGCGAACCGCTTGAACCACCTCGTTGATATGGCGCTCGAGATTGGTCCCATTCGCAGGCTCGTCACCCAGCCCTGACAAAGTGAGCGCCTGAACTTCGTGGCCTTCGCTTGATAGCGCATTGCTGACAGCGTCGAATGCCCAGGCTCCGTGCCAACCACCTGGCACCAAAATGAATCTTGCCATCTGATTTGTCCTCTCGAATGCGGCAACGGAGCAGGCTTTGAGCCGTTGGCCCCAGCCTCACGCCTTCGACAAGCGCCGCCGCACCTTGATCGCCGAAGCCAGCCCCTCGAGCACCGGCACCGTCTGAGCAAAGCCGATGCAGGCATCGGTGATCGAGACACCATGCTTCAGCGCGACGCCCGGCCTCAGGTCCTGCCGCCCCTCTTCGAGATGACTCTCGATCATGATGCCCGTAATGCGCCGCTCGCCGGCCGCGATCTGCGCCGCCACGTCTTCAGCGACCACGATCTGCCGTTGATGCTGCTTGCTGCTGTTGCCGTGCGAAACGTCGACCATGACCTGAGGCCGCAGGCCGTTCGCCAGCAGCGCCTCGCAGCTGGATGCGACGTCCGCGGCCGAGTAGTTGGGAGCCTTGCCGCCGCGCAGGATCACGTGGCAGTCGTCGTTGCCGCGGGTCTCGAATATCGCGGCCATGCCCATCTTGGTCATGCCCATGAAGGCATGCGGCGCGCGAGCCGCGAGGATGGCGTCGGCCGCTACCTTGACGCTGCCGTCCGTGCCGTTCTTGAAGCCAACCGGGCAACTCAGGCCCGACGCCAGCTGCCGATGGCTTTGGCTCTCGGTGGTGCGGGCGCCGATGGCCCCCCAGGCGATCAGGTCGGCAATGAACTGCGGACTCAACAGGTCGAGAAACTCGGTGCCGGTCGGCAGGCCCAGGGTGGTCAGCTCTAGCAGCAGGCGCCGCGCGCGTTCCAGGCCTTCGTTGATCGCGAAGCTGCCGTCCAGGTGCGGGTCGTTGATGTAGCCCTTCCAGCCCACGGTGGTGCGCGGCTTCTCGAAATAGGCGCGCATCACGATCAGCAGGTCGTCCTGCAGAGAATCGGCGACCGTCTTCAAACGCTGTGCGTATTCGATGGCTTGGTCGTGGTCATGGATGGAGCAAGGGCCGACCACGACGATCAGCCGGTCGTCGCGACCGTGCAGCACGTCGGCAATCGCCGCACGGCTGCTTTCGACCAGCGCCAGCGTGTTGTCACGCACGGGAACGCGCTCCTGCAGCAGCGCAGGGGTCATGAGCGGACGAACGGCACCGATACGCACGTCGTCGATCCGTGTGGTGTCGAGCGTGCTGTCGCGGGAGCCGATTTCGGCGTCGTGGAGGGGATCATCGAGACGGGGCATGGTCGTGGCTGTGTTTTTGAACTGAGCTTTCCCGATTGTCCTCTCGAAGGCGCCACAGCCGAAACGCTTGCAATGCGGCCGGGCTGCGATCGGGTGACTTTCGACACTGGTACATCGCATGCATCGGGCGTAGTTTCGTTGCTGGCGTCATCTTTCTGTTGCCGCGCCATTCCTTTATGAACACTTCGCCACTTCTTGCCGCTCTTGCCTTTGGCCTCTTGGTTCTCTCTTCGCCCGTAGTCGCCGCGCAGGCCGCGCCCTCCGACATCTCCGTACGCACCGAAGACTACCCCCGCCCACCCTATTCCGGAGCCACCTACTACATCTATGAAAAGAACGGTGCGCCCATCTGCACCAAGCTCTCTGTATGCAACAAATACGGAGACTGCCAGGTGTCGTACAGAACCGGCGTCTACAAGGATCCGTTGGACTTGGGCGCACCTCACCGCCAGAACGCCGCCGTTCCCATTCCCGGCGAGAAGCTCAAACGCCATGTATGCCTGACGAAATTCAAACTGCAATGACCATTGATCGGATCTGCAATGCCCGGCGAGCGCCAGACCTCTTCCCATGATCTTTGAAGACCTGACGATGAAACTTTTCACCCTTGTTGCCGTGGCCCTGCTGCCGTTTTCATTGGCTCGCGCTGCAGGAGAAGAGCCCGCGTTCCGGGAACTCAAGTCCGTTGCGGTGTCCGGTGCAGAGTTTGCTGCGCGCGTCCACTACGATCCTCCGAGCACGGCCTTGGTGAACAAGCCATACAAGCGAGACGACGTGAACTGGACCCGGGTCTTGAGCACTCCGATCGACCGGAAGAACCCCCAGCCTTACGAGATCCACTACACCGAAGGAATGAGCGGCGATCCCATGTTCAGGATCGTCAAGGCCGGTGCGAGCCGGGCAGCGGGAGAGCTTGCCGGTATCGAGTTGTTCCTTCCGGGAAATGGCTCTGCGTATGTGTCTGGCCATACCAACAGCCTTTTCGATCACCGCCGGAAGTTCGAGCTCAAGGACGACAAGCTGGTCGAGGTGAAGCAAGCGTTCTCTTACGTGGGCCTGGCGTCGAAGGCCCTGCGAAGCATCACCATCCATGCAGACAAGAAGCTCTCGCAGCCCGTGGCGATCATCCCGGCGGGGGGCGCGTTGACCGTCGTTCTCAACGAAGGCGAGCACTACCTGATCAAGACGCCATTCGGACTGCTCGGCTGGATCCGCTACTCCACATCAGCCCAGCAGGCGGATTTGATTGAAGGCCTGTATTTCAAAGGGGACTGAGCCAGGACGCTACGCCTGCCGAACGGCGAGGGTGACGGAAGTGCCCGTTCGCAAGTCTCTTCAACGTGAAAGAAAAATCCAATGTTCCATCGATCGGCACAACGACTGATTTCCCGCCAAGCCTGGGCAATTCTGGCGTTGGTTTCGCTCGCCCACGCGCCGCTTGATTCGGCATGGGCGGCCGGCGGCACCCCAATGGCGGAGAAAAGCGGCTACCGCTGTCTTTATTCTCGCCATGTCACTCAGGATGCCTCTGCCTGCGTGGTGGGCTACTTCGACAAGAACGGTGTGCTGATCGGCGAAGACATCACCGAGCACAAC
This sequence comes from Variovorax paradoxus, assembly GCF_040544635.1. Taxonomy (GTDB): domain Bacteria; phylum Pseudomonadota; class Gammaproteobacteria; order Burkholderiales; family Burkholderiaceae_C; genus Variovorax; species Variovorax paradoxus_R. The sequence goes on along the minus strand of NZ_JBEPKJ010000016.1, from coordinate 39,903 downwards.
ATCGCGCAAGTGGCCTACTACCGGGTATTGCTTGGCAAGGATGAGGCGGGTCGCCTGCGGATTTCTTCCTATTACCCGGGAGGTCAAAAAAGGACGGACGCCATTGCCGTCAGCCGGACCGACAACATGCTGGCTGAGACCAGCATGGGCAAATTGGGTGCGGATGGTGCTTTCCGGCACTGGTATGAAGACGGCAGGAGCAGAGAAGTCAGCGCCTTCCGTGAAGGTCGGCTCACCGGCTTCTCTCAATCCTGGTTCCCCAATGGTCAGTTGCAGTTCGACGGCGAGTACGTCGACGACGCATTGCATGGACGAATAGTCACCTACTACTCCTCCGGCCAGATGAAGCAGGAATCCCAATACAAATTTGGAAAGTTGGATGGCTCATCCACGGTGTGGCATGAAAACGGGGTCAAGAGCGCCGAGGCGCGCTATGACTACGGACGGCTGGTCGGGGCGTTCACCACCTGGCATCCGAATGGAAAGAAGAAGGCATACAGCCAGCGCCACTATGACGTCATCGATGGCACATATACCGAGTGGTATGAAAACGGCCAGAAGAAGCGGGAAGAGAACTACGATCGCGGCGCCCTGGAGGGCGAGGCCACATACTGGTACGCCAACGGCCAGCGCTCGGCATTGAGGCGCTATACCAAGGATCTGTCCGAAGGGCTCAGCCAGATGTGGTACGACAATGGACAGATCAAGGCGACAATCCAGAACAAGAATGGGAAGGAAAACGGCCCATTTTTCCGCTGGCACTGGAACGGCAAGAAGCAGCTGGTCGGTCAATTCGTAGACGGCAAACTCGACGGCGTAGTAACCCGCTACGAGCTCGACGGGTCATCTACCGAAAGTCTTTACGAACGCGGGGTGTTGCGCACCACTCGAGACCAGAAGGATGGCCAGGCACTTGCGTCCCCGCCGCGCCACGGCGAGGAGACTCCTGTCGCGTTGCCGATGCCGATGCCGAAAGAGAACTGATTGATCAGAACTCTTTGTTCTCCAGCAGGTAGCCGGGAGGCATGACGTAGTTCCAGTTCTTTTCGCTGAAGGTGAATTCCCAGGTCTGCGGTGCGAGCGTCTTGCCGCTGTTCTTGCCCATGACCGCAATGCGCAGGGGGAACACCTTATCCTGGATGCGGCTGGTGTCGATCTCCAGGGTGCTGTCGAGATCGGAAGTCTTTTGCTCGCAGACCTTGTCGTCTTCGTTGCAAGCGCCCGCGTCGGAGTACTCGGCCGTCATGCCGGCCAGGTCCTTGATTTTCTTGCCGTAGGGCGCCAGCACGATGTACCAGCTGCCGGCATAGCCTTGGTGCACATCGCCATGGGTGTTGAGCCATCCCCAGTAATCCGAAGGCCCGACCTTGACGAATTTCCAGTTGGCCGGAGCATTGCCGTACGCCCCATAGTTCATGCGGGCATCGCCCGACAGCATGACCCATCGACCCTGCTGCCGCTCCAGCACGAAGGCGCCGATCAGCCCGGGCGTGGGATGCCCTCCGTCTGCGGTGCTGCCACGCGCGAGCAGATAGAGCCGTTCACCGGCTGGCGCATTCACGCGGTCCACCCGATCCAGCTCCATGCAATAGTTCAGGCCCTCCGCTTCCGTCTTCCAGCAGCGCCCCGCTTCGTCGTAGCCGCTGTAGACCTCATCCAGGATGGGCTTTGCCAGCGCCAGCAGGGCCGGATCGTCGACCGTGCGCGGTGCTTCGCCCTCGCGCGCCGTCGAAAAAGCAAACGCATGCGGCGCAGCAGAGACCTCCGATGACTGCGGCGCTTGAGGCGACGGCGCTTCACTGCGCTTGCAGGCGGCAAGTGCAGCGGCGACACAGGCAATGAGAGCCGTGGTGCGGGCAAGCTTGATCATGAGAACGATGGAAAAGAACGGCGATGGGCGACGTGCCTCATCACACCAGCGAGCAAGGTACGCGCGCCAAGAGCAACGTACCAGTGTCGAAAGTCATTTTCAGTGCGGCGGACTCGTGCCCTCTGCGACGATCTCTCAATCAGCCGGCCCGGCCAGCGTGTTCGCGTTTCGTCACAGCGAGCACGTGAACACACGGACTGTTTCGACCGGCGTTGCAACTGCCTGGGAAATCTGTCCCTTCAAATCGGGCAGCCATGCCGCGCGGGACTTTTGCAAACTGTCCAGCTCACGGCGAAGCGCGACATCCTTGTTTTTCTCGTAGACGAAATCGCCGATGTACACAATGCGGCCGCCGGGCGCTGCGAAGGCCTGCGCCCGCGCGCCGCCATGGCGCGGAATATAGACATAGTTCCCCGCGGGCACCTCGAAGGCAAAGTATTGAACCGGGCCCGGCGTGGCGGCCACTGTCGCCTGTGTTCTGTTGAATCGGAAGCAGCTGCCCGCCACAGACTGGCTCTCGACGTCATAAGCGGCCAGCTCGATGCCGAAGCGCTCGGCCTGCCAATTGCCTTCAACACCCACGCCGTACACGACAACCGCGCTCGCGTTACTGGTGACCATGCCGGGTGTCAGCATTCTCACGCCGTTCGACGCGCAAGCCGATAACAAGAGCACCGAAGCGATCAATCCCAGCAGGTACGGCTTGCGATTCATTCTGGTCTTGCAGGAGCTGTGCGAATCCATCTTGGCAACCATATTCTGCATAGGCGGAAATGGCAATCGCACCCTTCTCTCGCGGACGCTCACCTCCGGTGCGCGCAACCATGGGTGCGGGTATATGCGCTGTGGCCGGATCAACGGGACGAAGCGCTCGCTCGCCACATTCCCTTCACGATCAGCACTGCGAGCAGTACGCCTGCTCCGGCAAAAATGGCGCAAGCGAGCAGAAAGTGCAGTGGCGCCTGCGCCAACACGATGTCCGGGGCATCCCACGGGGCGGGAATGACACCTCTGACGAGTCCTCGCACGGCAATGTAGAGAGGCGCGCCCCCGAAGAGGAGCGCCAGAAAAATGCCGAAGACCTTCAACTGCCACGGCGATAGCACGGTGTGCTCAAAACCGCTGTCTTCGAACCGGTGTTCGCCCAGGATCGGGAGATTGAATATGGCGACGGCGAGTGCGAAGAAGGCGACAAGCACTGCGGGGATGAGGAAGATCCCTCCCAGCGCAGAACTGCCCTGACGCATCTCGATTGCGACGAAAGTCGCACCGAGGAAGATGACAAGCGCTATTGCCCTGCGAAACAAGCCCATCGATTGGCCCCCGAAGTATCAAGTAAGGTCGATATCCGCGTCATCGTCGTTCCAACGGCGCTCGATGAGCCAGGCCGCCAAAGCGGCGGTTGCCAGGCCCAGCAAAACGCTGCTCCAGCCCCATGGCCCCACGCGCCAGCGAGGCACCATCAGCAAGAATAGAGCCCAGAGCAGCGGGGCGCGCACCAGTGCCCGAAGGATTGCACCGGGCACGAGGATCGTCATTGCGAAGACAAACGCCAGCCCCAAGCCCCAGGCCACGATCTCTCCCAAACCCATGGCGACAGTCCAGCCCAATATGCGAAAGAAATCCACGGCGGGATCTGCATGCGCGGACAGGCTTGTGAACGCCAGAAGGGGCCCCGCCCAATGGGCGGGCCGAAGGTGCGATGTCAGGGGCGGCGCGAGCATGGGCGCAGTATGCATATCCCCGCCGTGTGCTGGATATCCAAGGCAAGAAGGCGCAAAGGCCGCGACCGACAGGTGCTTGCGCCGATACCAACCGTGGACGCATGCGTTCAAGAATCACTATGTCCGACCAGGCGCTTGCGGCGCGCCAGCGCGCACCCGACGCCCGCGCCGGAATTCCGCCGCGAGTCGATCGGTTGCGCGTGTGCCCGACACGGCTCGATAGCCATGGGGTACCACCAGAACGTCGCTGGTGCTTTGGCGGAGCACGCCCTTGGCAACGCTTTCGAAAAGAAAGTCCACTGCTGCCGATGAAGGATGCTTGCCGACAACGATGAGCTCGGCCCCACTGCGCTGCTGCTGCACAGCCACCTGCCTTGCCGGGCTTCCATGCCTGATGGCGGACAGCACACGATTGCGGCGCGCATCATAGGAATCTGTCAGCGAGAACATGCGGTCCTGTGCGTACCTTTGGCACTCCTCGCGGTACGCCTTGATGGCCTGTTCAGAAACCTCCGCATAGCGAAGCTTGCCCTCATTCGCCGTGCTGATTGCGTGGAACAACTCCACCTGTGCATCCTTGCTGAGTGCGAATCCCAGCTCGATCAAGCCGCGCGATGCTTCACTGAAGTCGACAGCCACGACCATGCTGCGATAAGGTCCGTTGGCGGGCGTCCGCACGGCGAGAACCGGCCGCCGGCACTTCCGAAGCATGCCCTCCATGGGCTGGCCTCGAAAGAGTGACCGGATTCCTCGGACCGGCGCGGTGCCCCAGACCAGGAGGTCGGCGCAGTGGGCCGCCGGGAGGATGTCCTCAAAGGTGAACGCGATCTGGTTCATCGAGTGCACGCGGATGCCATGGCGCTGGCCGAGTTGCAGGGCATGGTGCGCCAGCCGGCATCCGGCATCGGGTGGCGGAGGTTCACCAGGGTATGCCAGGTAGATGAGCTTGAGCGGCGCACCGTGCTCCGCGCACAGCTGTGCTGCACGAGAGAGGGCGTTGTCGCCATGCGCGGAGAAATCGGTGACGGCAAGGATGGAACGTGGGGTCACGGCAGAACTGCTTTCGGAATGGCTCGCGCCACGCTTCCGGCGCCGGGTAGGAGCCAGGGAGCGGCGCAATGAAGAGGAGGCTCGAATGCGAGCCGGGCGATGGGCAGGCTCAACTCCGTTGAGCAGTTGCCCGTCTATCTTTGGTAGTCGCCAGCGGCCTCGGGCTGGAAGAGGATGGCCGCGACTTCAGCAGCGCAGTTGTCGCCATTCGGCGTCAGCCACTTCGCGACGTCTCCGACCTTCAGGCCCAGCAGGCTGCTGCCAACGGGCGAGAGCACCGAAATAAAGCCGGCCGCCGCCTCGGCATCGCCTGGATAGCAGACAGTGAGCGTTTGACGCCGGGCGGTGTGCAGGTCGACGAGCTCCACTCGCGAGTACATCGTCACGACATTGGACGGCACCGCGCGCGAGCTTGTCACCTCGGCGATTGCCAACAGGTCGGCCAGGCTTGGGGGAAGCTCGCGCCCGAGCAATTTGCTCAGGCGAGCGAAGTCAAGGTCGGTGAGCATGCGCTCGCCGTGAATCGTTGCATGCATTGACGCACTCCATCGAATGCGAGCGTCGTCCAATGGGACGGCGACCGCTACCGCGCGAGGCTTTGTGCCCGGCGGTGGATGGTTGCGCTGAAAGGGAAGAGAGCGGACCGCCGGGCTTAGGAATGTGCGGGCGTCAGCTGACGACGCACCTTCTTTGCGGCAGCACGGGCATAGGCCGCTGCGAGAAGCAGCGCAGCCAAAGCAACCTGGATGCAAGCGAAGGTGGTGGTCATGTGTGGGAAGTGTAGGCCGAGGGGCGCCGTCGTAGTTGTTGCGCAGGCAATGGCCTCACACCTCTTGCCAGATTAAGCGCGACAGAGCGCAGCAACTCAGACGGTCCGGTTCACATGCGCCCTATTGCGGAACGTACGTTGAGTTGTCAGCTTGATCGGACAGGGCAAGGGCGTTAGCGCGGGCTGAGCGCCGCGCTTCGGGTTGGGACGCAGAAGGATGCTCAGTCCTTGAAGACTGGGACCGTGCCGCTCGCGTTTCGTCGGTCGCCGGCGGCAATCAGGAGCCGCCGCAGGCGCTCGATGTTGGCCTCACCCTTGGCCAGCGAGTCTGCAGAGGTGTGGACGGAATAGCTCCCTAGATGCAAATCATGGGGATGTGGTGTTGCGGAGCCGATCACGAAGATTGCGTCGCCACTTGAGCCGGCCTTCAGGTTGATGCGCTGATCTGCCTGCTCGAAAATGACCATCTCGCCGGCATCGGCCGGAATCTCCCCGATCAAATGACCGCTTGAAACCGCCAGCCAGGCGAGCGGCTCTGTCGGAGGTGGCGTAAACGTCCACTCGGTGCCAGCGTCCAGCCTGACCAGGAGGTAAGTCACGCCCTCAGGGGCACGAGCTGGGCTGCGGACGCCTTCATAGCTGCCGAGAATCACGTGCGCGGGCCCGACAGTCGGGACGTGCTCGGCTTCAACGTACTGGCTGTCTACGGCCTGGTGCTCAAGGTCGGGACGCAACGCAATCCAGAGCTGAAATCCCTTTGCTTTCGGAGTCGTCCCGCCGGACAGCTCTTTACCGTGCCACACGCCGTTGCCCGCGCGCATCCACTCAAAGCCGCCGAAACCGATGTGGCCTGTCCCGTCTGCGGGGTCATCGAATCGCAGGTCTCCGTCGGTGATGACGGTGATCGTTGCAAGTCCCGAGTGCGGATGAATGGAGAAGCCTGCTCGCGGATCATGCAGGTCGACGTCAAACAGGTCGAGAAACACGTAGGGCTTGAGGAGGTGACCAAGGTCCGATGGGCTCATCAATCGGGTGACCGGACCGTGAGTATCGCCCCGCGTCCTGAAGGTGACGCGGCGAAAGCTTTCGTTGGCAGAAATCGGCAAGTCGTTGGGTGAGTTCATGGCTTGCACTTCACATGCCCGGCGTGGCCGCCTTTCCTGCAGACTCGAGGAGTTGCACCTCCCAGGCATACGCGATGCCACTGGCGCCGCCGTGCTCGGCCATCACGCCTGCCAACTCGACCGCGGTTTTCTCTCGGGCCCAATCCCGCTGCCACTCGCTGACGACGGCCATCCAGGTGATGGGAACCGCACCGGCCTGCACCAATCGGCGGACGGCCATGTCATGCGACTCCGCGGAGACCCCACCCGATGCGTCGGTGACGACGAAGACTTCATAACCTTCGCCTAGCGCCTGAATCGCCGGCTGCGCCAGGCAGACCTCCGTCCACAACGCCGCCAGGACGAGTTGCTTCCGGCCGCTCTTCTTCACGATATCCGTGACCTGCGGATCCTGCCAGGTGTTGATCCATGTGCGGTTGATCGGCTTCTGATCGGGGTATACATCCTGCAGCTGCTTGATGATGTAGCCACCGCGCTCTTCAATCACCGTCGTGAGAATGGTCGGCACATTGAAGACCTTGGCTCCCTTTGCCAGGCCGACGACGTTGTTGACGATCGTTGTTGCGTCGTGGCTGTTCAGGTTTGTGAATTGATAAGGCTGATGGTCGATGAGGACGACGATGCTGTCTTCAGGGCGAAGCAGTGCATTGAGACCAGTTTTGGACATGGGGAAACTCCTTGAAGTACTTGACGCTTCGCATCGTTGAGGGACTCGGAGAGGGAATGTTGCCAAGGCCGACGTGGACCGTCACTGTCAGATCTTGCGGCTGGCAGTTCGAATCGCTCATTTGGTTGCCGGCCACCCGAACCCAGCCCGACCACATGCAAGCAGTGCCTTGGGATCGAAGGTGTGCTTCAGCCAGGCCGCTTGCCACGGCGGCGAAGCGCTGGCCATGAGCGAATCGTGCTGCCGCAGTCAAGAACAATCAGTGACTGTGCGGGAGCAAGAAGGCAGCATCTCCCTGCTAAACGCACACCGCGGCGGAGTTCAACTCGTTGATCGAAATTGACAGGGCGTGGTGTTCTTTCAATTCATCAATGAGGAATGGCAGTGAAGTTGATACTAGTGATCGGATTGATAGTGGCGAATGGCTTGACCAACGCCCATGCACAAGCCAAGCAGGAGGCTCCAGGCGCGGACCTGATCGTGCACAACGCCAAGATCTTCACCGGCAACCCGGCACAACCCGCGGCGTCCGCCCTGGCCGTCAAAAGCGGCCGCATCTACTCGGTCGGCACGGATGCCGAGGTGCTGGCTTTGAAGAACGCAAACACCCGAATCATCGATTCCGCCGGCCGGCGGCTCATCCCGGGCATCATCGATGCCCACACCCATGTGCTCAACGAGGGCGGATACAACTACACCCTGCGATGGGAGGGCGTTCCAACGCTGCGCCGGGCCTTGGCGATGCTCAGTGAGCAAGCCAAGCGAACCCCGGAAGGCCACTGGGTCAAGGTGATTGGCGGCTGGTCTCCCTACCAGTTCGAGGAGAAGCGCTTTCCCACCATGGACGAACTCCGCAAGGCCGTCCCCAATCGCCCGTTGATCGTGCAGTACGCCTACAACCGCGCCTTCATGAACCAGCAGGCGATGGATGCCCTCGGCGTGGGCACCGACAGGTTTCCCAAGCTGCCGGGCACCGAGTTGGAGAAGGACGATCAGGGCAGGTACACCGGCGTGGTCCATGGCTACACGTTCACGTTCATCGCCATGGAGACCATGGTCCCGCAGCTCTCCTTCGATGAAGAGGTGAGTTCCCTGGTTCAGACGATTCATAGTCTCAACCGCGTCGGCGTCACCTCCATCGTCGATGCGGGCACGGGCTTCCGCGGCTATCCCAAGGCCGTGCCCACCGTGAATGCCCTGGCCCGCGACAATCGCCTCAACATCCGCATGCCCTTCGTGGACATCCAGTTTGGAGAAGGCGCCGACTTCAACGTGGTGGACGCGCAGATCACGGCAATCACGAAGACGGCGCCGATCAGTCCCGGGCACAACCTGCACCCGCACCTGGCCCACGGTCATGCCTACCAGGGAGCTGGCGAGTTGCTGTCGGTGGAGGTGCACGACCACGAGAACTTCGACCGTCCGGCGGTCATCATCCAGCCGGACAAGATGCGAGAACTGGTGGAGCGGGACATCTCCAAGCTCGTCCAACGGCGCATTCCTTTCCGCGAACACATCACCTACGACGAGAACATCACGCCATTTCTCGATGCGCTCGAGAAGCTGAACGAGAAGTTGCCGCTCGACGGCCTGCGGTGGAGCATCGAGCACGCCGAGACCATCAGTCCCGCGAACATCGCCAGGGTCAAGGCGCTGGGCGGCGGCATCGCACTGGACACCAAGATGGCGCTGCACGGCGACGCCTTCATCAAGACCCACGGCCGCGACAAGGCATTGCTGACCCCGCGCCTGCGCCAGCTCGTCGACAGCGGCATCCCCCTGGCCATGACCACCGACGCGTTCCGCGCGGCCTCGTTCAATCCGTGGGTCGGTATCAGCTGGATGGTGTCGGGGAAGTCGGTTTCCGGTACCGAAGTGCTGGCCAAGGACAACCGTCTGTCGCGCGCCGAAGCGCTGAGGCTGTTCACTCGCAATGCGGCGTGGTTCATGAACACCGAATCCGAGATGGGCATGATCGCCCCCGGCCACCTCGCCGACTTCGCGCTTCTGGACAGGGACTACTTTGCGGTTGCGGAATCCCAGATCAAGTCCATCTCCTCGGTCTTGACGGTCATGGATGGCCGGGTGGTATACGGCGCACAGGGCTACCAGCCGCTTTCCCCGGCACTGCCCGAAACACTGCCCACCTGGTCGCCGATCAAACACTTTGGCGGCTATTACCAAGCTCAGTGAGGTCACCAGACCGAGCAATCCCGGACCGTTGAGTCGCTCGCCGTGCCGATGTGCGACATCGTTGAAGCACATCGCGGCATGTCGTGAGCGCTCTTCACGGGCCGCATGGCAAGTTCCTGTCCCTTACCGAGACATTGAAAGGATACTGAGATGAAAGCGATCGTTCTGAAGAAGTTTGGCGGCCCTGACAGCTTCGAGCTGCAGGAAGTGGCAGTTCCTGAAGCCGGTGCAGGCGAACTCTTGGTGCGTGTGCTCGCCACAGCCATCAACCCGCTCGACTACCAAATCCGCCGGGGCGACTATCCGGCCTATGTTCCCCTTCCCGCCGTCATCGGCCATGACGTCTCCGGTGTCGTGGAAAAGGTGGGCCCTGGCGTCGCCGACTTCGCGGTGGGAGACGAGGTGTTCTACACACCGCAGATCTTCGGTCCGAAAGGAGGCTCTTACGCCCAGTACAACGTCGTGGCTGAGGCGTTGGTGACCCGCAAGCCTGCCAACCTGACGCATGAAGAAGCGGCCTCCACGACCCTCGTCGGGGGAACAGCCTGGGAGGCCCTTGTCACGCGGGCGAGGTTGCAGCCGGCCGAGTCTGTGTTGATCCATGGCGGAGCCGGTGGTGTTGGCTCCATCGCGATTCAACTGGCCAAGGCGATGGGCGCAACTGTGTACACGACTTGCAGGAACCGTGATCTGGCGTTCGCTCGCCAGCTCGGTGCAGACCACGCCATCGACTTCACCAGCCAGGACTACATCCAGGAGATCGCGGACCTGACGGAGAAGAAAGGCGTGAACGTCGTGCTCGACACGATCGGAGGGATGACTTTGAGCCAGTCGCCTCATGTGCTCAGCGACGCGGGCCGTGTCGTGTCGATCGTCGACCTGGCCACGCCCCAGAACCTTGTCACGGCATGGGGCGTGAACGCCGAATACCACTTTGTCTTCACTCGCCAGAATCGGGGCAAATTGCTCGCGCTCAAGACGCTGCTGGAAAGCGGCCGCATCCGCCCGATCATCGGGGCGAGGTTCTCACTCGACCAGATCCCGCAGGCGCATGCCGTCCTGGAACGCGGTGAAGTCGATGGCAAGCCTTTCCACGGGAAAGTAGTGATTTCCGTTGCGTGAGCGACGCATGCGCGGCCGGACGCTTACTAGCCAACGGGGACGTTATCGCCGAAGTCTGGAAACAGACTGAAGTAGTCCGTCAGCATTTCTGTCAGCACCCTGATCTTCCGCGCGGGATGCTGACCTGGTGGGCGTACAACGTATGCGCCTGCTGGCCTGGTTGGATGTTTCGGCATGATCACCACCAGCGCGCCGGAGGCCAGATGGGGGCGTGTGAGTCCAAGAGGCAAGTAACCGATGCCTAGTCCCGCCACGGCCGCGGCGACGAGAGCAATTCCGTTGTCTGCCTTGAAGCGGCCTTGGGGCCGAACAGTCACGACTTCGGTTCCATCCATCAACTGCCAGGTTTCCGTACCCTGCATCAGCGCTTCGTGGTCAAGGAGTTCGTCTGGCGTTTGAGGTGCGCCATGCGCTTTGATGTAAGCAGGGCTTGCGACCAGGCTCCCGTTCACAGGTCCAACATATCGAGCGACAAGGGTGGAGCTCGGAAGGTGGCCAACGCGAATGGCGCAGTCGTACCCCTCAGCGACCAAGTCGACGAACCGGTCGGTGTAGCAGGTCTGGATATGAAGCTGAGGATGCCGATTGGCCATCTCGGCGAGTACTGGCGCGAAGTGGGTCGGACCGAAGGACAGCGGCGCCGCGACGCGTAATCGGCCGCGAAGCTCCCCGGCGGGCAGGATCGTCTCCTGGGCAACATCTATCTCTGCGCACACCCTGGCTGCATAGTCGCGAAACGTCGCACCAGCCTCCGTGAGGGATGTGCCTCGCGTGGTACGAGCGAGCAACTGAACGCCCAGCCCCGCCTCGAGCCGAATGAGCCGTCGGCTGACGATGGACTTGGCGACGCCGAGACGGGCGGCGGCCGCCGTGATGCCTCCCGCGTCGGCAACTTCTACAAAGGTTCTTAGCTCTTCGATGTCCACCAGCGTTCCCCGTTCTGCGACATTGATGTGCAGATTACGGGGCTACCGTACCACGAAATGGCATGCGAAGATGGCCAACAGATAGCCTTCGGGTGAGCGCGACACCCTACTCGGCAGCACGGCGCGGACCTCAGACGCGGCGATTCAGTGAATGATCAGTTGAGCAATGTTCGGCGTTCTGTGGGCCGAACCAAGCAAACAAGACGCGCCTCGGGGGTGTGTCGAAAGCAGCCTCATACGTATGTCGAACGAATTTGAACTTCCTGAGAACGTGGCCATGATGAAGCTGTCCACTCGTTGCTGGAATGGCATGAATGTCAGTCTGGCTGAATACACCTGCACGGGCAGAGTCCTGTTTCATCTCGAAAAAAATCAAGACTCTGCTCGGATTGGCGCTGAACTCGAATACGTCGGACGGCACCGCGCTGAGCTCAGGTCGGCGCCCAACATACCTAATTCAATTGTCTACAGGCCTCGGCCCATCTATTTCGCACCGGCGGAGATGGAGCTGTGGGGGCATTCGGGAGATGCCTGCTATCTCAAGTGCGGCGGGATCACCTTCGACGTAGACATGCTCCAAGAGCGTCTGGGAATATCTGACTCACTGGGACCGATTGATGTTCCTCGGCTCCGCTTCTCTGATGACCGGTTATGGACGTTGATCAAGTTGCTTACAGATGCGATCAACGACTCTGATCCCACCGCTCAGCTGTATGGTGACTCGCTGACTGCAGCGATTGCAGCAAGGCTCTTCGAACGGCCCAAAGAGGTCAAAGGAAGCGAGGGCGGACTGTCAGCGATTCAGCTTAAAGATGCCTTGAGCTATCTCGATGCGAAGATGCCGGCGAGAGTGGACCTTGCAACACTTGCGAAACTGGCTGGTTTGTCGCTGTCGCATTACAGCCGCGCCTTCAAGGCGTCGACTGGGCTGGCGCCGTATCAATGGCAGCTGCGGGCTCGTGTCGAGCGAGCCCAGGAGCTGCTAGTGAACACCAATTGGTGTCTACAGGATATTGCTGACGCCACCGGCTTTGCGGACGCGGTCCACTTTGGTCGGACATTCCGCAAAATAACCGGCGCTACCCCGGCTGCATGGCGGATGGACCGGCTCACTTAAGGAGACTGAGGGCCACGCTGTTCTTTGCCAATAAAGTCGGAGACAAGGTTACCTTTGAGGCGCGAGTCCGAAAGCCGTTCGGGGATCGAGAAACACTGAGACAACCGAGGAAAGCAGCTCGGCGCGGGCAAAAAGTCGGCAATAAAGTCCGAGACGCCGTGGCTCGACCCTAGCAGAGGAGTCCGAAGGGCAAATTGTCTACTTCTTGGCCACTGGATCTTCGGATGGTTCGCCTACCTTCGCCCGCCGAATCGAGATGGTCAAACAGATGACCTTGGAAGGCCTGGATGCGGCCCAAGCCGGCGCAGCCATCGTGTCACTTCGCAGACAGCCATGAAGTGGCTTGGCCGGTAGGCGTTCCGTTCGAGGGAGTTCGCTGCGGCCTGCAAGGCGCTGGGCGTACGACACAACTTCACCAGGCCGTACCGGCCTCAAACCAATGGCAAGGCCGAGCGGTTCATCCAGTCGGCATTGCGTGAGAGGGTCTATGGCTGGACGTACCAGAACCCAGCCCAGCGAACCGAGGCCTTGGCGAGCTGGCAACACCACTACAAATGGCATCAACCCCACAGCCCCATCGGATGCACCGCTCCAATGCACAGGCTTAAATCTGCAAATGACCTCTTGACGGTTCACAACTGGCCCGGGGGCCAGACGCCACGCTATCATCGACAACCAAGGACGTGGCGCTGAAGGAAGTCGAGCACCACTGAGTTAAAGACAGCCGGATTGTCCCGGTGGACGCCGTGTCCGCTGTCCGGTACTTGCAGCAGTTGTGCCTGAGGCATCAACCGGGACAAGGCCATCGTCGTGGCGCGATGCACTTCCAGCGTGCGCTCGCCGTATAGCAGAAGTGTCGGCGCATCAAAGTGCCGCAGCGCCTCCTCGTCGAGTGAGGGAAATGGTTCCGAGGAAATCAAGAGCGCGCGCATCGCCTCGGCATTGCGCAGCCGCCGCTCGCGTCCTGCAGGGGTGCTGGATTCGCCCGGGCCTGAGCCATTGATGCCTTCGGTGAGCAGGCGTACTGCCGATTCACGTTCGCCCGCCGCGAAAGCATCGGCGGCCGGGTCCATTACCTCTCGCTGGAAACGCAGCCTCGCATCGCGGCCTCCGTCACTGCGGTCAGCAAACGGCAGGACGGGGGGCTCGGTCAGCGCGAGGGCACGGACCTTACCTGGATGCGCCAAAGCGAGCTGGAGAGCTGTAAATGCGCCGTAGGAGGTGCCGATCAAAACGGCCGGCGTGGCTTGCCAGCGCTCAAGGAGAGCTGATAGGTCTTCCGCTTCGGCGAGCACGGAATGGCTCCGGCTGTCGATCGTATTTCGGTTCGGGCTGCTGTAGCGTCGGCTGTAAGTGATGCAGCGAAAATGCGGTGTAAAGGCCGCCCATTGCGGCGCCCAAGACGACCAGTCTCCCATCCCGCCGTGCACGAAAACGAGCGTCGATCCTGAGCCCTCCTCGGCATAGTGGATGTCTATACCGCCGGCAATCACGACGCGTTGTAGCGGCCGCTGTTCGAGAGCGCTCATCATTCGACTTTCAGATTTGCCAACAAGGGGCTCAGGCGTAACTCCTCGCGCTGCAGATACTGCTGGAAGGCTTTCGGATCGCCGGGTTCTGAAGCGATGCTGCCGGCCTTGAACTCACCCTCTTGGTACGTCGGGTCTGCCAGCACTTCCCTCATTGCTGCCGCCAGCCGCGCGACTACGGGAGCGGGGAGGTTTGCGGGACCGAATAAGCCCGTCCAGAGATCTGCCTCGGCGCCCCTGACCGTCTTACTCTCATTAACCGTCGGAATTTCGGGCGCGGTTGGATCCCGTCGTGCCGAAATGATGCCGAGAGCCTTGAGCTTGCCGGCTCGGATCATCGGCAAGGCTCCCGTCAATGCCATAGTGCCAACTTGAACCTGGCCGCCGATCAGGTCGTTGAGCAGCGGAGCGCCTCCCTTATAGACGACCGGGCTGACCTTGAATCCTGCGGCGTCCGCAACGATCGTACCGCCTATGGTCTGAATCATCGCTGCCCCGGTGGCGCCCAACAGCAACGGCTCCTTGGCCCGCACGACCATGGCCGTTAGCTCGTCGACGTTGCTGGCAGCGAGCCCGGAGTGGGCGACCAACACCGTGCTGTTAGTCGAAAGTTTCGCGATGGGCGTAAAGTTTCGAACTGAGTAGCCCGACTTAAGCACCGCAGGCCCGACTATCAAGTCATTGACCGATCCCAACAGCAACGTATAACCATCAGCCGGCGCCCGCTGCACCTTCTTGGCGCCAATGGTGCCTGAGGCCCCAGCAACGTTCTCAACCACTACGGAGCTGTGAAGGCGCTTGCCAAGCTCGACTGCCAACGTGCGACCGATGCGATCCACCGAGGCGCCGGCGGGATATGGAACGACCAGTGTGATCGGCTTGTCAGGGTAAGCCTGTGCCCGGGCTAGCGGGGCAGCGGCGGCGACCGTGATGGCGATCAGCAGCGATCGGCGATTGAGGTTGCGCTTCATGCAGTCTCCAGGCGCCGGTGATAGCCGGCAAGATTTGATCGGCGAAAGATCTCGGCTCAAGTGGCGTGGCCACTGGGTGGGCTGCTGATCCTGCGTGCGGTGCGGTGCCAGCCAGTGTCGAAGCTTCGGGGATAGCCGTCTAATGAAAAATTCCACAGAGGTATAGGAGAATCCAATACCATGGTTTAGACGACCTTCCGCTCATCGCCATCATGCGCACCTCCGCCAGTACCCTTCGCAACCGCCTTCTGAGCAGTGCTCGATTGCGCCACCTGCACGTCTTCGTCACAGTGGCCGAGCTGCAGACGGTCAAACGCGCCGCCGAGACCGTGGGCATCAGCCAGCCGTCCGCCACGCAGGCGCTCGCCGAACTGGAGCGTTTGCTTGAATGCACGCTGTTCTTGAGACATGCGCGAGGCATGGCCCTGACCCCAGCGGGCTCACAGTTGCTGCCACTTGCCCGCCGAACGCTCGGGATCATGGATGACGCTGCCACGCAAGCCGCTGCGCTGGCACAAGGCGCCAACGAGGTGGTCCGGGTTGCTGCTATCTCGGCCGCCATCGAAAGTCACCTGGGCAAGACGATTCATGATTTCACCCAATTGCATCCGAGAGTGCTTGTGCATCTGCAGGAGGCCGACGCATCACGTCAAACGTCACTGCTAGCAGACGATGACGTGGACTGCGCGTTCTGCCGTGCACCTCCTGTCTTGCCCAATGGATGGTCCTTCACACCTCTATGGCCGGACCGGTTTGCCATCGTCGCTGGTCATGCCCATCCGCTCGCTCGCAAGCGCCGCGTGACAATGTCGGACCTCGTGGCTGCCACCTGGCTCGTAACACCAACATCGATGGCCGCACGGGAAGCATTCGATACGTTCTTCGCGCACGCCCCAACTCCGATAAAGACGCATGGTGTCGTCACCAACTCAGCCACCATGCTCTCTAGCCTGCTCTCGCAACAGCATCTGCTGACCTTCGTTCCCGCCAGCATTGTTCGAAGTGGTGTGGAATCCGGTCTGCTCGCAGAAATCTCGTGGGCCCAGCGTTTTCCTTTCTCGCCGATCGGCCTTCTTGTTCCGCACCACGACCGGGGTCCGGCGCTCGGCAGCTTCACGAGCTATATGCAGAAGACGGCTAGGGATGTTCTGCAAGACTGGCACGAGCCCTGCGTGAGTTGAAGCCATGATTGCCAAACGAGTGACTAGTGCACCGGATCAACTCGACCTCGGGCTGAACCTGTCAACGAAGAAGACGCGCAAGCGGCAGTTTCTTGACGAGATGAATCGCGTGGTGCCGTGATCGGCGCTGGTGGCGCTTATCGAGCCTCGGGCCCGCACGGGTCGCCCGCCGTTCGCCGTCGAGACGATGCTGCGCATTCACTTCCTGCAGCAATGGTTCAGCCTGTCGGACCCGGCGATGGAAGAAGCGTTGCACAACGTGCCGCTGTACCGCGAGTTCGCAGGCCTGGATGGTGCTGCGGTGCGTTTGCCCGACGAGACCACCATACTGCGCTTTCGTCACCTGCTCGAAGCCCACGACCTGGCCGCCCGGATGCTGGGCGCGGTCAACGACATCCTCACCTCCAATGCGCCCTTCCCAACATCAAGGATGTTGATACGTCGAAGGTTGAACCCGACTGCGCGAGGCAGTGCACCGCCAGCTACTCTGGTTGCGTGTCAACTGTTCGCCAACGCGAAGTGTTCCAAGCGTGCCACCACGCCTATCAGGTGCGCGTCAACAGGTGCAGGGCAAAGCACCGACGACGACCATCCCTAGCGTTCCCCCATCGATGAGCATGTCTCAGACATTAATGCGCTGTCTCAGACATTAATGGCAAAGAACACACGACCCACCAGCGCCCGCCATCACTCCACCGTCACACTCTTCGCCAGATTGCGCGGCTTGTCGACATCGGTGCCGCGCGCGCATGCCGTGTGATACGCCAGCAATTGCAGCGGCACCACGTGCAGCAGCGGTGAGAGCGCCCCGTAGTGCTCGGGCATGCGGATGACGTGCAGGCCTTCGCTGCCCTTGATCTTGGTGTCGCCGTCGGCCAGCACATAGAGCACGCCGCCGCGCGCGCGCACTTCCTGCAGGTTGCTCTTGAGTTTTTCGAGCAGCGTGTCGTTCGGCGCCACGGCCACCACGGGCATCTCGCTGGTCACCAGCGCGAGCGGGCCGTGCTTCAGCTCGCCGGCGGCATACGCCTCGGCGTGGATGTAGGTCACTTCCTTGAGCTTGAGCGCGCCCTCGAGCGCAATCGGGTAATGAAGCCCGCGGCCGAGGAACAGCGCGTTGTCCTTGCGTGCGAAGTCTTCGGCCCAGCCGATGATCTGCGGCTCGAGCGCGAGCACGGACTGCAGCGCCACGGGCAGGTGGCGCATCTCCTTCAGGTAGCGCGCCTCGTCGGCTTCGCTCAGGCGGCCCTTGCTCTGCGCAATGGCGAGCGTCAGCAGGAACAGCCCGGCCAGTTGCGTGGTGAAGGCCTTGGTCGAGGCCACGCCAATTTCCACGCCGGCGCGTGTGATGTAGGCGAGCTTGCATTCGCGCACCATGGCGCTGGTGGCCACGTTGCAGATGGTGAGCGTCTGTTCCATGCCGAGCGAGCGCGCATGCTTGAGCGCGGCCAGCGTGTCCGCCGTTTCGCCGGACTGGCTGATGGTGACCACCAGCGTCTTCGGGTCGGGCACTGAATCGCGATAGCGGTATTCGCTTGCGATCTCGACTTGCGTCGAAATTTTTGCGATGCCCTCGAGCCAGTATTTGGCAGTGCAGCCGCTGTAGTAGCTGGTGCCGCAGGCCAGGATGAGGATCTTGTCGATGTCCTTGAACACGCGATGCGCGCTGGCACCGGTGGCACCGTCCTGCCCGATGCCGTCGAACAGCTCGGGCACGATGCCGGCCACGCCTTCGAGCGTGTCGCCGATGGCGCGCGGCTGCTCGAAGATTTCCTTCTGCATGTAGTGGCGGTACGGGCCGAGCTCTGCCGCGCCGCTGTGCGCCTGCACTGTGCGCACCTGCCGCTCGACGGGCTTGTGGCTGCGGTCGACGATCCAGTATTTGCCGGGCTGCACATCGACCACGTCGCCTTCTTCCAGGTAGACGATCTGGTCGGTCACGCCGGCGAGCGCCATGGCATCGCTCGCAAGGAAGTTCTCGCCGCCCTCCTTGCCCACGCCGAGGATGAGCGGCGAACCCGCGCGCGCGCCGACCACGCGCTGCGGTTCGTCGCGGCAGATCACGGCAATGGCATAGGCGCCGTGCAACTGCAGCACCGCGGCCTTCACGGCCTCGAACAGGTCGCCGTCATACAGGCTGTCGACCAGGTGGGCGACCACCTCGGTGTCGGTCTGGCTCTCGAACACGTAGCCCTTGGCTTCGAGCGCCGCGCGCAGTGTTTCGTGGTTTTCGATGATGCCGTTGTGCACGAGCGCGATGCGGCCGGGGCGCGCGCCTTGTGCGTCGGCGCCGGGGCCGTGGCTGAAGTGCGGGTGCGCGTTGTGCACGGCCGGTGCACCGTGGGTGGCCCAGCGCGTATGGGCAATGCCGGTCAGGCCTTCGACATGGTCTTCGCGCACCTGCGTGACGAGGTCCGCCACCCGGGACGTGGTGCGCGCGCGCGTGAGGCCGCCCGCATGAACCGCCACGCCGCAGGAGTCATAACCGCGGTATTCGAGCCTCTGAAGCCCCTGCACCAGGACCGGAACGATGTTGCGATGGGACGCTGCGCCGACGATGCCGCACATGGTGAGCTGCCTTTGAATGAAGAGGAGACCTGATGGTAGGGAACGGCCGAAAAAATATGCACTCAAAATTTCATCCAATTTGGACTTTTATTTCACAACATCTCTGATTTGGATTTTTATTCCATAATTTACCTTCATATGGAATCAATCTCTCTGGATGCAATAGACCTTCGCCTGCTGGACGCGCTTCAGCGCGACGCCTCGCAGACCAATCAGCGGCTGGCCGCCGAGGTCGGCATTTCGCCGCCCACCTGCCTGCGGCGTGTTCAGCGCCTGCGGCAAGACGGGTTCATCGAGCGCGAGGTGGCCCTGCTCTCGCCCGACCGGCTGGCCACGGTGCTGGGCCACGGGCTGCAGGCAGTGGTCGAAATTTCGCTGGACCGCCAGGACGCGGCGGCGCTCGATGCCTTCGAGGCGCGCGTGATGGCCGACGACGCGGTGCAGCAGTGCTGGCGCGTCTCGCCGGGCCCGGATTTCGTGCTGGTGGTGGCCGCCCGCGACATGCCCGGCTACGGCGTCCTCGCGCAGCGGCTTTTCAACGCCGACGCGAACGTGCGCAACGTCAAGGCCTTTTTCAGCCTCAAGCGCGCAAAGTTCGAGCCTCGGCTTCCTTTGGCCTGAAAGCACGCCGGGCCTGGGCAAGCCTCTTCAGGCCTTGGGCGTTTTCTTCGGGCGCTGCCAGTTGGGAATGCTGATCTGGCGGCCGCGCCCCACGGTAAGCGAACCGGGCAAGGTGGCCTTGGTGACAGTCGAGCCCCCGCCGATGGTGCCGCCCGCGCCGATGGTGATCGGTGCCACGAGCACGCAGTTGCTGCCCACGTGCACGTCGTCTTCGATGACCGTGCGGTGCTTGTTGGCGCCGTCGTAGTTGGCGGTGATGCTGCCCGCGCCGTAGTTGACCCGCTGGCCCACGGTGGCGTCGCCCAGGTAAGCCAGGTGATTGGCCTTGGCACCGTCGGCAAGGGTCGAGTTCTTCACCTCGACGAAGTTGCCGATGTGCACCTCGGCCCCCAGTTGTGCGCCGGGCCGCAGCCGGGCGAAGGGGCCGATGAGCGACTTTTCACCCACCGTCACGCCGGCTTTCTCGCCCTCGATGTGGGTGAAGGGGTGGATCACCGCGCCCGCCTCGATGCGCGCATTGGCAATCACGCAGTTGGCGCCAATGCGCACGCCCTCACCGAGGAACACCGAGCCTTCGAACACGCAGTTGACGTCGATCTCGACGTCGGCCTCGCAGGCCAGCGTGCCGCGCAGGTCGAATCGCGCCGGGTCGGCGAGCCGCACGCCTTGCGCCATCAGCGCATCGGCCTGCCGCAGTTGCCAGCCACGCTCGAGCGCCGCCAGCTGTGCGGGGCTGTTGATGCCCGCCACCTGGAGCGCGTCGGTCGTGGATTGCGCGACCACCGGCACACCGTCGGCCGCGGCCAGCTTGACGATGTCGACGAGGTAGTACTCGCCCTGGGCGTTGCGGTTGTCCAGCCGGGCCAACCAGCCCTTGAGCAGGCCAGCGGGCACGGCCATCACGCCGCTGTAGATTTCGCGGATTTCGCGCTGCGCCTCTGTCGCGTCCTTGTGCTCGACGATGGCCGTGACTCCGCCGCCCCCCTCTTCCGTGGCGCGGACGATGCGCCCATAGCCCGTCGGGTCGTCGAACTCGATGGTCAGCAGCGCAAGCCGCTGGCCGGCGCTGGCGGCAATCAGCGCGCGCAGCGTTTCCTCGCCGATGAGCGGCACGTCGCCCGACAGCACCAGCACCGTGCCGTCGTCGGGCAAGAGCGGAACCGCCTGCTGCACCGCGTGGCCGGTGCCGAGCTGCGGCTCCTGCCGCGCAAACTGCAAGGCGGTGCCGATCGCGCTGGCGGACATCGCGGCCTCGACCTCGGCCGCACCGTGGCCGGTGACGACCACCACATGGCGGGCCCCGATGCGCGCGGCGGTGTCGGTCACATGCGCGAGCAGTGCACGCCCGGCCAAACGATGCAACACTTTGGGCAGCCTGCTTTTCATGCGCGTGCCTTTGCCGGCCGCCATGATGACCACGTCGACCGGCCCCTGGTTGTCTTGCGGAATCTGATTCATGCCTCTTTCTACCCGAATGCGTTGCGCCAAGTTGGCGCGAATTATCGGCGCGCTGCTGGTGGCCGCCGCGCTCGGCGCATGCAGCACGATCAAGCTGGCCTACAACAACCTCCCGGAGGTGAGCTATTGGTGGCTCGACACGTACCTCGACTTCGACGGTTCGCAAACGCCCAAGGTGCGCGACGAACTCGCGCAACTGCTGAGTTGGCACCGGCAGAACGAACTGCCCCGGGTCGTCAGCCTGCTGCAGGAAGCGCAGACCCTGGCGCCGCGCGACGTGACCGCGGCCGAGGCGTGCCGCATGGCGGACCAGATCAGGGAGCGCCTGCTGGCGGTAACCGAACGCGCGGAGCCGGCCGGCACCGAGCTGGCGCTGAGCCTGACCGAGCCGCAGTTGCAGCAGCTCGAGCGCAAGTACGCAAAGAACAACGCCGACTACCGCAAGGAATGGCTCGACCGCAGCCCCGCGAAGGTCCAGCAGCAACGCTACGAGAAGTTTCTCGATCGCCTGGAAGATTTCTATGGCCGGCTGACAACGGAGCAGCGCGACCTGGTGCGGCGGCAGGTGGCGCAGTCGGTGTTCGATCCGCGGGCGGCCGACGCCGAGCGCCGCCAGCGGCAGCAAGAAGCGCTGGCACTGCTGCGCGGCTTCAACGCCGCCAGGCCCCCTGCGGCTGAAGCGCGTGCCGCGATTCATGCCTATGTGATGCGCGTTGCAGATCCGCCACCGGGGCCTTGGCGCGATCATCAGCAGGCGCTGCTGCAGGAAGGCTGCCGCAATCTGGCCGCCCTGCACAACGCCACCAGCGCCAATCAGCGGGAGCAGGCGGTGCGTCGGCTGCAGGCCTACCAGGACGATCTTCGGCAACTGGTGGCCGCGCGCTGAATGAATATTTGCTTCGAGGCGCCGCGCGGCTAGATCAGCGGCGTCGGCCGTATGGGGCGCTCAAAGTAGTCGCCGAGCGTTTCGAGCGCATGAGGCTCGAGAATGCGCAGCCAGCCCGCGTCGAGCTTGTAGAGGCCCAGGCCCTGCAGCCTTCGCAACGTCTTGTTGGTATGCACCAGAGACAGCCCCAGCGCATCGGCCAGGTGCTGCTGGTTGAACGGAAACTCGACCCACCCGTCGCGCACCATGCCGACCCGCTCGGCCCGGCGGTACAGGTGCATCAACAGCATGGCCACGCGCTCGCTCGCGTTTCGGCGGCCGGCGGTCACCAGGTTGTCGTCCACCAGCTTTTCCTCGCGCGCGGCGAGCCAGGTGATGTCGTAGCCCAGTTTGGGCTGAGCATGAAAGAGCTCCCAGAGCCGGTCGCGCGAGAACGCGCAAAGGGTGGCGTCGGTCGCGGCCTCGACGCCGTGCGTCTGGCCGTCGGCAAACTCGTCCTGCAGGCCGATGAAATCGCCGGGCAGCAGAAAACTCAGGATCTGCCGCCGCCCGTCGCTCAGCGTCTTGTAGCGAAACGCCCATCCGGCATAAAGCGTGAACAGCTGAGCACTGGGCCGATGCTCTTCGATGATCGCGCCGCCAGCCGGAACGCGGCGGGAACCGACGCGGAAGGACTCGATGGTCTTCAGTTCTTCCTGCGAGGCCGGCAAGAAGGCCTCGAGCTTGCGCAAGGCACAGTCGTCGCAGGGATTGGGCCCTTCGGGAGGCGCTACGGGGGGTAGATGGTCCTCGAATTTCACGCGCCACTATAGGCTCTTCGTCTGTGTCTTTTTACATTTCGCGGCCTGCGGGAGGTTCATACACTTCGCACGTTTTCCAGTCCCAGTTCGCATGACAGAAGAAGCATCGCTTTTCGAAATTTTTTATTGCAGCCTACTCGCGCCAGACCTGCCACCCGCCACTGTCGGCACGATCGTGACCCAGGCCCGTGCACGCAATGCCCAGCACCACATCACCGGCCTTCTCGTTTTTGACGGCATGCGCTTCTGCCAGCATTTCGAAGGTCCGCGGGAAGCCGTGGAGACGCTGATGCGCCGCATCGACCGCGATTCGCGGCACACCGACGTCCGGGTGGTTTACCGGGGCGCGCTGGCCACCCGGCGCTACACCGGCTTCGGCATGGGCCTGGCTGAAAGCGAGGGGCCCCACCTCATGGCCGGCGTGCACGCGCTGGAGGGCGAAGCCGCCCTGAAGCACTTCCTGGCGCTGCGCCCCAGCTTCGACATCAACGGCTGAAAACAAAAAAGGCGGCCGAAGCCGCCTTTCCGTCCGTGGGGAGTCTTGGCGCTCAGGCCGGATCCCACGAGTAGGTGGCACCGTAGCCATCCCACGCTTCCATGACGATGCGCTGGCCGGCGGCCACGTTCAGCGACTCGCCCGGTGCCAGCACCAGGTCTTCGCTGGGTGCGGCGGACGTGGCGTCCGGCGTGATCCAGACGCGGCCCTGCTTGACCCGCAGCACGCTGGTCGAACGCGCCTTCAGGCTCATTGCCTCGCCGGGCGCAATTTGCCAGGCACCGCGGCGCACGGCCGGGGGAACGGCGAAAGCGGCACGGGCAGCGGGAGACAGGGAAGCGAGCGATTCGTTGGTGCAGACGGCGGTGGACATGATGTAACTCCTTGGGCTTTGCCGAAGTGCGATGACACAGGACGGAGGCAATGGCGCAGTTCGGGAATGAATGATCGTTCTTGCCCTGTTGGCAGTCCAATGAAAACGAAGTAGCCTACTGATTCCGAATTCGCATCAATCGACCGATGCCGTCCACGCCCTCGTCCATGCAGCATTCCCAAACCCACCTGCGCTCCCGCCCGATTTCTGCCGGCCATCTGCGCGCCTTCGAGGCCGTGGCCCGGCACCTGAACTTCCGGGCCGCAGCGGAAGAAATGGCGCTCACGCAGTCGGCGGTCAGCCGCCAGATCCAGTCGCTCGAGGAAGAAGTGGGCGTGGCCCTGTTCCTGCGCCATACGCGCGCGGTGGAGCTCACGAGCGCCGGGGCGCAGTTGCTGCTGGCGGTGCAGCAATCGCTGCCGCGCATCGATACGGCTGTGCGGCAGATCCGCCAGAGCGCGGGGCGCAAGAGCGTGTCGCTCACCACTTTTGCGTCTTTTGCATCGATGTGGCTCATCCCGCGGCTCGAGGCCTTTCAGCGCGACAACCCCGAGATCGACATCCGCATCGACGCCAGCGACGTGGCCGTAGACCTGGAAGTGGCGGACGTGGACATTGCCCTTCGCTACGGCCCGCGCGAAGCCATGCCGGCTACGGCGGTTCGCCTGTTTGGCGAAACCCTTACGCCCGTGGCGAGCCCCTGGCTCTTGAAGAGCAGCCCGCCCATCAAGACGCCCGCCGACATTGCCGGCTTTACGCTGATCGAGGCCGGCGACGCGCACCGCACGCACCTCGAATGGCTGACCTGGCGGCGCTGGTTCGAAGTGAACGGCCTGGAACGGGCGCAGCCCAAGCGCTGGCTCTATTTCAACTACGCCTACCAGATGGTGCAGGCCGCGCTCACCGGCCAGGGTGTGACGCTGGCGCGCAGCTCGCTCATTGCCGAAAGCCTGGCCAACGGCGACCTGGTCGAGGTGCTGCCGCAGCATCGCATGGATTCGCCGATGGGCTACTGGCTCATCGCCGGGCCGCGCAATGCGCTGCGCCCGGAAATCAGGGCCTTCTGGGACTGGCTGCAGGCCCAGGCCATCACCACGCGCGAAACCATCGGCGAGGTGCCCGACCCGGACACCGTGGACAACATCGACTGAGCCGGGCTCAGCTGGTTGGCCAGACGACGCCGTTGTCGTTCAGGATGGCATCGAGCGGCAGGTCGTGCGCCTCGGGCTCGTAGTCGTCCAGGAAACCGTTGGTAAAACCCAGCCCCACGGTGAAGGGGCGCGGCTCCAGCGCGGCCAAGGTGCGGTCGTAAAAACCGCCGCCGTAGCCCAGGCGGTAACCCCCAGCGCTGTAGCCCACGCAGGGCACGAACAGCAGCGTGGGCACGATGAGTTCGGTGTCCTTGGGCTTGGGAATGCCGTAGGCGTCTTCTTCCATCTGGCAGCCCGGGTACCAGGCATGAAAGGTCAGCGTCTTGTGCACCTTGTTCATCACCGGCAGCCCGATGCGGCGGCGCTGCGGCTCGTCGATGAGCTCGCCGTCTTCTTTCCAGCGGTGCAATGCGGGCAGCGGGTCGAATTCGCCCTTGATCGGCCAGTAGGCGCCAATCACGGTGTCGGGCCGGCCAACCAGCCAGATCCGCATCACCCGCTGCAGAAGATCGGCCCTGGCAAGGCGGTCGGGCATGGTCAGGCGCTGCTCGATCAGCGCTTTTCGCAGCTGATCCTTGAGAAAACTCACGGTCGCCGAGGTGTCGGCATCCTTTGACTTGTCCATAATCCCCCGATGCAGTTCCCAAGCATTTTGGCACCCATGCGCCATCGCCCGCGCCGCGCAGCGCCCGCACTCGTTTTTTCCGCTGTTCTTGCCGCCGCCGCACTGCTTTCGCAGCAGCCCGCCGCTGCGCAAGCGAGCAACAGCAATGACGACGTGCTGATTCAAATGAAGCAGGCATTCCAGCGCGGAGACAAGGCCCGCCTCGCCGCCTTGTTGCCGCAAGCGCGCGGCCATGCGCTCGAACCTTGGGCCGCCTATTGGGAACTCAAGGCCCGCCTGCAGGAAGCCGCACCGAACGAGGTGCAGGACTTCTTCGCCCGCTATCCCGGCACTTACCAGGAAGATCGCCTCCGCAACGATTGGCTGCTGCTGCTGGGCCAGCGCCGCGACTGGGACGGTTTTTCCGCCGCCGTGGCCGGTTTCCGCATGGGCGACGACCCGCAGGTGCGCTGCTACGCGGTATTGGTCGAAGCCTTGCGCTCCGGCGCAGCCACGCAGGCACAGGCCGACGAGGTGCGCCGCAGCTGGTTCAGCCAGAAAGAGGCGGACGACGGCTGCCTCACCGCCGCCGACCGCATGGTCGCGGCCCGCCTGATGTCGACCAACGACGTCTGGAAGAAAGCCCGCCTGGCCATGGAGGCCAACCGCCCGCAAGCCGCGCGCGGCGCCGTGATCATTGCCGCGCCCGATGCGCTGCCGCTGTTTGAAGAACTCAACGCCAGCGCGGCCAAGTTCCTGACCGGCCGCGCCTTCGTGGCCGCCAAGTCCCGCAAGGAGCTGGTGGTCCTGGCGCTCATCAAGATCGCCATGGCCGACCCGGAACAGGCCGCCTCCCAGCTCGACAGCAAGTGGGGCCCGATGCTTTCCGCCGAAGAGCGCAACTGGCTCTGGGGCACCATCGGCCGGCAAGCTGCGGGCAAGCTTTCGCCCATGGCCGGCAGCTACTTTTCCAACGTCACGAAGAACAGCGACCTGTCCGACGACATGCTCGGCTGGCGCGTGCGCGCCGCGCTGCGCAACGGCCAGTGGAAAGAGGTGGCGCCCGCCATCAACGCCATGAGCGAAACCGGCCAGTTGGAGCCGACCTGGGTCTACTGGAAGGCGCGCGCGCTCAGCGCCGCAGGCGGTGACGAGCGGCGCGCCCAGGCACGCGAGCTTTACCAGAGCATTGCCGGCACGCGCGGCTTCTACGAAATGCTCGCGCTCGAAGAACTCGGCCAGCGCACCGTGACGCCGACCCGACCCGCTCCCCTCACGCCCGAAGAGAAAAACGCAGCGCGCAGCAACATCGCGCTCAACCGCGCGCTCTACGCCATTGCCATCGGCCTGCGCCCCGAAGGCACGCGCGAATGGAACTACGCCACCAACCTGCACGACAAGGGCGGCATGGACGACCGCGCGCTGCTGGCCGCGGCCGACTTCGCCTGCCAGCGCGAGGTGTGGGACCGCTGCATCAACACCAGCGAGCGCACCAAGGGCGTGATCGATGCGGAGCAACGCTTCCCCATGCCCTTCCACGACACGGTGCTGCGCAAGAGCCAGGACATCGGGCTCGACCCGGCCTACGTCTATGGGCTGATCCGCCAGGAAAGCCGCTTCATCATGGATGCGCGCTCGGGCGTGGGTGCCTCGGGCCTGATGCAGGTCATGCCCGCCACGGCCCGCTGGACCGCGCGCAAGATCGGCATGAACGACTTCACGCCGGGGCAGATCAACGACCGCGAGACCAACATCACCATCGGCACCAACTACCTGAAGCTGGCGCTCGACGATTTCGACGGCTCCATGGCGCTGGCCGCCGCGGCCTACAACGCCGGCCCGGGGCGGCCGCGCAGCTGGCGCAACGGCCCGGTGATGGAAGCCGCCATCTGGGCCGAGAACGTGCCCTTCAACGAAACGCGCGACTACGTGAAGAAGGTGCTCGCCAACACCACCAACTACGCCGCGCTGATCAGCGGCCGCCCGCAATCGCTGAAGGAGCGTCTCGGCCGCGTGGGGCCGCGCGACGCGGCCGAGCCCGAGCCGAACAAGGATCTCCCCTGAGATGCCGAGATGAGCTGGAGCGACCAGGTACTCGACACCGTTGCAGCCGAGTTCTCGGATGTAGGTGACGTCGCCCAGCTCACGCGCATCGTGGTTCGCCTGATGCTCGCGGCGGTCATCGGCTTCATGCTCGGCTTCGAGCGCGAGCAGCAGGGCAAGGCGGCCGGCGTGCGCACCCACATGCTGGTGGCCATCGGCTCGGCGCTGTTCGTGCTGATTCCGCAGCAGACCGGCATCGTGCCGGCCGACATGAGTCGGGTCATCCAGGGCCTGGTGGCGGGCGTGGGCTTTCTTTGCGCCGGCACCATCCTCAAGCAGGGCAAGGACGAACACCAGGTGCAAGGCCTCACCACCGCCGCCGGGCTGTGGATGACGGCCGCCATCGGCATGGCCTGCGGACTCGGCCGCGAAGTCACCGCGGTGCTGAGCGCACTGCTAGCCCTGGCCGTCTTCGCGCTGGTGCCGCGGCTCGTGAGCCTGGTCGAACGCATGGTCGGACCGCCGCGCGGCGAAAACAAGGCCGACGAAGCGCCCCGCGTGATCGCTTCGCCTGAAGACAAGCCGCCGCGCTGAGGGCGGGTAAAGCGGCGCCTGCATCAATTCGCGCGGGCTTCGGCATCAATCCGCGTGCACAGTCCCGCTAGCATTGAGGGCTGTCTCTTTCGAACCGCAGGATCACACGATGCGCAAGCTCTATATCGGCAACAAGAACTACTCCTCCTGGTCCATGCGGCCCTGGGTGCTCATGAAGCAGGCCGGCATTCCATTCGAGGAAATAAAGGTGCGCTTCGATTCGTTCGAAGCCGATTCGCAGTTCAAGAAAACCATCAGCACGCTGAATCCGGTCGCCAAGGTGCCGGTGCTGGTCGACGGCGACCTGGTGGTGTGGGACACACTCGCCATCGCCGAATACCTGGCCGAAACCTTCCCTGAGAAGCAGCTGTGGCCCCGCGCCGCGGCCGACCGGGCCCGCGCGCGCAGCATCTGCGCCGAAATGCACTCGGGCTTCGGAAGCCTTCGCAGCCTTTGCGGCATGAACATCGAAGCCTCGCTGGCCGACGTCGGCGCGCAGCTGCTGAAAGACAACCCCGGCCTGCAAGGCGATGTCGACCGCATCGTGCAGATGTGGACCGACCTGCTCGAGGCCCATGGCGGCCCGATGCTGTTCGGCGAATTCAGCAATGCAGACGCCTACTTTGCCCCCGTCGGCACGCGCATCAAGACCTACGGGCTGCCGGTGCCGGCGGCCATCTCGGCTTATATCGAGCGGGTGCAGACCCTGCCCGGCATCAAGGCATGGATCGACGACGCCCTGGCCGAGAAAGACTTCCTGCAGTTCGAAGAACCCTACCGCAAGGCACGCTGAGGCGGTACGCCGCCGAGGGGCCCGGAGTGTCCCTACACTGGGCGCATGAAAACCTATCTCGTCGGCGGCGCGCTGCGCGACCGACTGCTCGGTCGGCCGGTGTCCGACCATGACTGGCTCGTGGTGGGCGCCACACCCGAGGAAATGACGGCGCGCGGCTATCTGCCCGTGGGGCGCGACTTTCCGGTGTTCTTGCACCCGCAGACCCGCGAGGAATACGCGCTCGCCCGCACCGAGCGCAAGAGCGCGCCCGGCTACCGCGGCTTTACCGTGCATGCGTCGCCCGACGTCACCCTGGAGCAAGACCTGGCGCGGCGCGACCTCACGGTCAACGCCATTGCGATGCCCGCGGAGTTCGTGGACGCGGACGGCCGCTTCGAGCCCGATCCCGACAAGCTGGCCGACCCCTTTCACGGCCGCCGCGACCTGCAGCAACGGTTGCTGCGCCATGTCACTGACGCTTTCCGCGAAGACCCGGTGCGCATCCTGCGGGTGGCGCGCTTTGCGGCGCGCTTCGACGATTTCTCGGTCGCGCCCGAAACCATGGCCTTGATGCGCGAAATGGTGGAAGCCGGCGAAACCGATGCGCTGGTGGCCGAGCGCGTCTGGCAGGAACTGGCCCGCGGCCTGATGGAAACCCGCCCCTCGCGCATGTTCGACGTGCTGCGGGCCTGCGGCGCGCTGGCCGTGCTGCTGCCCGAGGTCGACAGGCTCTGGGGCGTGCCGCAGTCCGCGGAACATCACCCCGAGGTCGACTCCGGCGTGCACCTGATGATGGTCATCGACACCAGCGCCAGGTTGCAGGCGCCGCTGCCGGTGCGTTTTGCCTGCCTGATGCACGACCTCGGCAAAGGCACGACCGACCCCGGGCTGCTGCCGCGCCACACGGGCCACGAGAAGCGCAGCGCCGAACTGCTGCACGCGGTGTGCGACCGCTGGCGCGTGCCGGTCGATATTCGCGAACTCGCCGAGGTGGTGGCGCGCGAGCACGGCAACGTCCATGGCAGCGGCGAACTCGAGGCCGCGGAGCTGGTGCGCCTGCTGGAGCGTTGCGATGCGTTCCGCAAGCCGGCGCGTTTTGCCGACGTGCTGCTGGCTTGCGAGTGCGACTCGCGCGGCCGGCTCGGATTCGAAGACCAGCCCTATCCCCAGCGGGACCGGCTGCTCGCAGTGCTTTCCGCGGCGGCCGGCGTGGCAACCGACGCGGTGGCGCGCACGGCGCAGCAATCTGGCGCCACGGGGCCGCAAATCGGCGAGGCGATTCACCGCGCGCGTGTCGAAGCCGTGGCGGCATTGCCGGGCTGACGCCCCGCGCTGCGTGCCGGCCTCGGCGCCGGCGCCCCCCAGCCGGTGCGGTACCGCCGCGGGCATACGTCCGACTTTGGCCGACACGGGAAATGCAATGCCCGTGTTATGGTTTTCGCCGATGCCAATGTCCTCCCAGTTGCCTCCTCCGTTGGGCCGAGATACCGCCCTCTTTCTCGACTTCGACGGCACGCTGGTCGCCCTCGCACCTACCCCCGAGGCGATCGAGATTCCTCCCGCCCTGGTGGCACTGCTCGAAGACCTGAGCGACCAGCTCGGCGGCGCCCTGGCCGTGGTGTCGGGCCGCCAGATCGACGTCATCGACCGCTTCCTCGCGCCGCTGCGGCTGCCGGCGGCCGGCGAACACGGCGTGCAGCGCCGCGACTCGCAGGGCCACATGCAGGAACAGCACGCGCCCGACCTCGTGCCCATTCTGGACATCGCCAACGAGCTGGCGCGCGTGCATGAAGGCCTTCTGGTCGAGCGCAAGCATGCGGCCATCGCCCTGCACTACCGGCTCGCGCCGCAGTTGGAGGCCGTGTGCCGCGACGCCATGTCGCGCGCCATCACAGGCCGGCCCCAGTTCGAACTGATGCACGGCAAGTTCGTGTTCGAGATCAAGCCCACGGGCATCAACAAGGGCATTGCCATCGAGGCCTTCATGAACGAGGCCCCGTTCGCGGGACGCAGGCCGGTCTTTGCCGGCGACGACACGACCGACGAGAGCGGCTTTGCGGTGGTGCAGCCGCGCGGCGGCGTCGGCATCAAGGTGGGCTCGGGCCCGAGCTTGGCGCTGCACCGGCTCGAATCGCCCCGCGCGGTCTACGAATGGCTGGTCGAGATGCGCGACCAGCTCGCCGCGCCGGAACGCAAGAAAAACGAGTCCCCGAGGAACCCTGAATGAGCGAGCTGCAACTGTCGAAAGCACCCGAGGATCGCGCGGGCATGTCCATTTCCGGCGCCGCCGGGCCCGCCGACCGGGCGCCGGTCGACCCGCGCGCCGCGGCTTCGGCGGTGCCGCGCGGCTTCGGGCCGCCGGCCGAGCCCTCGCTCGACGTCGGCCTGATTGGAAACTGCGCCTACAGCGCGCTCATCGATGCACGCGGGCGCGCCGTGTGGTGCTGCCTGCCCCGCTTCGACGGCGACCCGGTGTTCAACGCCCTGCTGCATCCCGGCGAAGAAGCTGGCGCCTGGGCCATCGAAATCGAAGACTTCGCGTCCAGCAAGCAGTGGTACGAGCCCAATACCGCGGTGCTGCGCACCCAGCTGTTCGACAGCGCCGGCCAGGGCATCGAGATCACCGACTTTGCGCCGCGCTTCTACAGCCGCTCGCGCTACTTTCGTCCGCTGATGATGGTGCGCCGGGTGCGGCCGATTGCCGGCGCGCCGCGCATCCGCGTCGCGCTCGACCCGCGCTTTCAGTGGGGTGCTTCGGCACCGGTGGAAGTCACACGCGGCAGCAACCACATCCGCTACGTGGGGCCGGACCTCACGCTGCGGCTCAACACCGACGCATCGATTTCGCACATTCTTTCGCGCCAGCCTTTCGTCATTTCGCGCGAATACAACTTCATGTTCGGCGTCGACGAGACCCTGCTCGACGGCATTGCCGACACCGCGCGCAGCTTCGAGCAGGAAACCATTGCCTACTGGCGCACCTGGAGCAAGCGGCTCGCCATTCCGTTCGAATACCAGGACGCGGTGATTCGCGCGGCCATCACGCTCAAGCTATCGCTCTACGAAGACACCGGCGCCATCGTGGCCGCCATGACCACGAGCATTCCGGAGGCGCCGGGCAGCCAGCGCAACTGGGACTATCGCTACTGCTGGCTGCGCGATGCCTTCTTCGTGGTGCGGGCGCTCAATTCGCTGAGCGAAGTCGGGACCATGGAAGACTACCTGCGCTGGCTGGGTAACGTGGTGATCGGCTCGCACGGCGAGCACATCCAGCCGCTCTACGGCATCGGGCTGGAGCGCGAGTTGCCCGAGTCGATGGTCGAGAACCTCGCGGGCTACCGCGGCATGGGCCCCGTGCGCGTGGGCAACCAGGCGCAGGAGCACTTCCAGCACGACGTCTACGGCAACATCGTGCTCGGCGCGGCGCAGGCCTTTCATGACCACCGCCTGCTCGCCCGCGCGGGCGTGGCCGAGTTTCCCCATCTCGAAGCAGTGGGCGAACAGGCGATTCGCGTCTATGGCACGCCCGACGCGGGCATGTGGGAGCTGCGCACCCGCGCCCGCGTGCACACCAGCTCGGCACTGATGAGCTGGGCCGCCTGCGATCGGCTCGCCAAGATCGCGCGTACGCTGGAGCTGCCCGAGCGCGCCGCCTACTGGCACGGCCATGCCGCGCGCATGAAGGAAGAAATCCTGGCCAAGTCGTGGTGCGAGGAGCGCCAGGCCTTTGCCGAGAGCTTCGGCGGCCACGAACTGGACGCCAGCATCTTGCTGATGGTCGAGGTGGGGCTGATCGACGCGCGCGACCCGCGCTTCATCTCCACGGTCGACGCCATGGAAAAGTCGCTTTGCGACGGCCCCTACATGCGCCGCTACGAAGCGGCCGACGATTTCGGCAAGCCCGAGACCGCCTTCAACATCTGCACCTTCTGGCGCATCGACGCGCTCGCCAAGATCGGCCGTAAGGCCGAAGCCCGGCAAATCTTCGAGACCATGCTGGCGGCGCGCAATCCGCTGGGCCTGCTCTCGGAAGACACGCACCCGGTCACGGGCGAGATGTGGGGCAACTTTCCGCAGACGTATTCGATGGTCGGCATCATCAATGCGGCAGTCCGGCTGTCGGCGCCTTGGGATTCGTGCATATGAGTCGCCTGGTTGTTGTTTCAAACCGCGTGGCGGATCCGCGCAAGCCCGCGGCAGGGGGCCTGGCCGTTGCGCTCGGCGAAAGCCTGCAGCAAAGCGGCGGCCTGTGGTTCGGCTGGAGCGGCCAGATCGTGGAGGGCGGCCCCACGGGCGAAGGCGAGCTGCACATGCAGCAAGCCGGCAAGGTCACGCTCGCCACCATCGACCTGAGCCGCGAAGACCACGACAGCTTCTACCTGGGCTACAGCAACGATGTGCTGTGGCCGGTGTTCCACAACCGGCTCGACCTCGCCCACTTCGAAGCCGGCTTCATCGGCGGCTACCGGCGCGTGAACCAGCTGTTCGCGCGCAAGCTGATGCCGATGCTGAAGGACGACGACATCATCTGGATCCACGACTACCATTTGATGCCGCTCGCGGCCGAGTTGCGCGCCATGGGCTGCAAGCAGCGCATCGGCTTCTTCCTGCACATTCCGCTGCCGCCGCAGATCATCATCGCGGCCGTTCCGCAGCACGAATGGCTCATGCGCTCGCTGTTCTCCTACGACCTGATCGGCTTCCAGGCGCAGCAGGACGTGCAGCACTTCGAGCATTACGTGCGCAACGAGGCGCATGGCGAATACCTGGGCGACGACATGTACCGCGCCTACGGGCAGACGGTGCGCTGCAGCGCCTTTCCGATCGGCATCGACGTCGACGAGTTCGCGGCGCTCACGCATGCCAAGGAGTCGCGCGACATGTTCGAGACCATGAAGCGCGAGTACTCGCAGCGGCGGCTGCTGCTGGGCATCGACCGGCTCGACTACTCCAAGGGCATTCCGCAGCGCGTGCGCGCATTCCGCGAACTGCTCGCCAACTACCCCGAGAACCGCCGCAGCGCCACGCTGATCCAGATTGCATCGCCCACGCGCGAAACGGTCGATGCCTATGGCGACATCCGGCGTGAGCTCGAATCGCTGTGCGGCGCCATCAACGGCGACTACGGCGAACTCGACTGGATGCCGGTGCGCTACATCCACCGCATGGTGGCGCGCAAGCGCGTGCCGGGACTGTGCCGCGCCGCGGCGGTCGGGCTGGTCACGCCGCTGCGCGACGGCATGAACCTGGTCGCCAAGGAGTACATCGCGGCGCAAGACCCGGCCGACCCCGGCGTGCTGGTGCTGTCGCGCTTCGCCGGCGCGGCCGAGCAGCTGAAGGAAGCGCTGCTGGTGAACCCGTACGACACGCACGGCACAGCCGAAACCGTTCAGCAGGCGTTGCAGATGCCGCTCGAGGAGCGCCGTGAGCGGCACCAGAAGCTGCTGTCGCGCATCCGCGAACAAGACATTCACTGGTGGCGGCGCAGCTTTCTCGAGGCGCTGCGCCACGCCGCAAGCCACCGCTAGAAAGCGGGCCGCTCGCTCAGGTGCCGGTCAACAGCCGCACCAGCCGCATCACGGGCCGGGCCTCTGCAGGCCGGGCGGCCGGTGCCACTGCCTGCCGGGGCGCATGCACGCGCAGCCGCACCGGCGTGAGCGCCGAGAGTTCGATCCAGCCGCCGCGCTCCAACCGATGCACGTCGCCTTCGCTCAGCACGGTCTTCGCGGTGAACACGGTGTCGCCGAACCAGGACGGCGGCGACACGAGCTGCGCGCGGCCCTCCAGCATTTCAAGCCAGGTGGCGGGATCGAGAGAGGTGCGCAAGGCCTGCCCCGGCTGCAGCATGACGGTATCGGGCAGTCGGTCGAGAGTGAGTGGGGACATGGCGCGGTTTCCGGAGTTGATGCGGTCATCGTAGGAATTCGGGCGCCCGAAAAACAGGCACACGCCAAGGCGATTCGCACCGGAACAGCGGTTGTCGCGGCGCATCTGTTATGGTCGTTTTCCTTAGCAACTGCATCTGTTTTCGGATGCGCGATAGGGGGAGCATCGACGCCATGGATTCGCTACCGCTCTACCGCCAGCTTTCAGCGCACTATGTGGACGCGATTCACACCGGCTCGCTCAAGCAGGGCGACAAGCTGCCTTCGCTGCGCAGCCTGATGCGTCTGCACGACATCAGCCTGTCGACCGCGCTGCAGCTGTGCCGCACGATGGAGAGCGATGGATGGGTCGAGGCGCGCGACCGCTCGGGCTACTTCGTGCGCCGGCCCCGGCGCCTGGCCATTGCGCCCATGGAGGAGCCCGCGGCCGGCGTGCCGCCCGATCCGGCGCAGTACGTGGGCATTCACGCCAAGGTCTCGGAATTCGTGGCGCGCCGCCGGCAGATTTCCGAAAAGCTCAACCTCTCGATCGCGCGCGGCGCACCGCAGCTGTATCCCGCCGAGGCGCTGCGTAATGCGATGACGCGCATGCTGCGCCAGCAACCGGACCTGCTGACGGTCGCGGCGCAGCTGAAAGGCCATCGCCAGTTCCGGGAAGTGCTCGCGCAGCGCAGCCTGCGCGTGGGCATGGCGATCTCGCCGGAAGACATCCTGGTCACCAACGGCTGCATCGAGGCGCTCAACCTCGCATTGCGCGCCGTGGCGCAGCCGGGCGACACGGTGGCGGTGGAATCGCCCACCTTCTACGGCCTGCTGCAGGTGCTCGAGAGCCTCGGCATGCGCGCGCTGGAAATCCCGACCAGCCCGCAGACCGGCATTTCGATCGAGGCGCTGGAGCTCGCGATCCGCACCTACGACAACATCAAGGCCGTGGTGGTGGTGCCGCACCTGCAGAACCCGCTGGGCAGCGTGATGCCCGATGCCCACAAGGCACGGCTCGCCCACCTGTGCGAGCGGCATGCCATTCCGCTGATCGAAGACGACACCTACAGCGAGCTCGTCGATGCCCCGATGCCGCCGCGCGCCCTCAAGTCCTGGGATACCAGCGGCAACGTGATTCATTGCGCTTCGCTGCACAAGATTCTCGCACCCGGCCTGCGGCTGGGCTGGATCACGGCGGGGCGCTGGCAGGCCCGGGTGGAGATGCTCAAGTTCGCGCAAACGCGCAACAACGAGGGCCTCTCGCAAAGCGCGGCCGGCCTGTTCATGGGCACCGGCGCCTACGACCGCCATCTGCGCCATCTGCGCAGCTGCCTGAAGACGCAGCGCGAGCAGACCGCCGATGCCATTGCCGGCTACTTTCCCGCGGGCACGCGCATCAACCTGCCGCCCGGTGGGCTGCAATTGTGGGTCGAGCTGCCCGAGCGGCTTTCTTCATCGAGGGTTTTCGACGCGGCGCTCGCCGAGCGCATCGTGGTGGCGCCCGGCACGCTGTTCTCGAACTCTTCGCGTTTCGACCACTACCTGCGAATCAATTGCGGCTGGCCTTACGGCGAGGCGATCGATACCGGGCTGCGCCGCCTGGGCCAGATCATCGAGACGCTGAGCCGGGGTGCTGGCACAACAGGGCCGGCACAGTCGGCCCGGCCCGCGCAGCAGTCATCGCCTGCTCCCGCACGGCCGCCCGAGGCGCGCCGGCCTCAGTCGAGCAGTGCCAGGGCGGCGTAGTCGCCGACTTTTTCGCCGAGCCCTGCGGGCACCAGCAGCACGCCGCGTGTGAGCGGCGGCAGCTTGCCGTCGACCTGCGCCTGCAGCCGCGGCAGCAAAAAATCGCGGTGGTGCCAGAACACGCTGCCGCCCAGGCTGATGCGCTGGAGATCGAGCGTGGCCACCAGGTTGTAGAGCATGCGGCCCGTGACGCGGCACAAGGCATCGACGATCTCCAGGGCATGCGGCTCACCGCCCGAAGCGGCCGCGAACAGGTCGGGCGCGGGCTGCCCGAAACGGCGCGCAATGGAGTTGCCCGCCACCAGCGCCTCCACGTCGCCGAGATTGCCGCAGCCGCAGAGCGCACCGCTGGCATCGTCCACCACGAAGCTGTGACCCGCGTGGCCGGCATTGCCGTTCTTGCCACGCAATGCGCGGCCGTCGACGCACAGGCCCACGCCCACGCCGGTGCTCCAGGTGACGTAGGCGCAATGGTCCAGGCCCTGCAGCGCGCCCCAATGGCGCTCGGCTTCCAGCGCGGCCACGGCATCGTTCTCGACCCGCACGCTCCCGAAACGCCGGGCCAGCGGCGCTTCGAGGAGCGCAGTCATCCAGTTGTTGGGCAGGCCGCGCGCCGGGCCGGCAATGCCGCCGCAGATGTTGGGCGTGGCCAGTTCCACCATGCCGTCGCGCAGCTCGAAAGGCCCGGCCGACGATACGCCCACGCGGTCGATCGTGGCCGCCTCGATGCCTTGTTCGGCGCAGACCTCTTCGATCATGCGGATGATCTGCACAGCCACGGCGTCGTTGTTGCCGGTCTTGGCGGTCGGCTCGCTGCGGCGGCCGATCAGCGGCGCATCGCTCGAGGCGGAAAGGCTCACGGCCACCTTGGTGCCGCCGATGTCAACGCAGGCTCTCATCGCGTGGTTCTTCTCTTTCTTTTCGGTTTCTTGGTCGATCGATGGCGCTAGATGAAGCGCGCCACCAGCGCGGCGATCATGCTGAGCACCAGGGTGCTGGAGATCGGCAGCTGCCACTCGCGGCCGAAAGCGCGAAATTCGAAATCGCCGGGCAATCGCCCGAAGCCGAACCGGCGCAGCCACGCCGTGAGCCCGCTCATGAGCACCAGGGCAAGGACGACGACGATCAGCCAGCGGAACATGGAAACAGTCTAGGCCGCGAGGATGGCCATGGCTTGTCGGTGAAGTTCGGGCGTTGCGGCGGCAATTACCCTTCCGTCGGACTCCAGACCCAGCGGCTGGCCCTGCCAGTCGGTGATGACACCGCCTGCCGCTTCGATCAGGCCCGCGGGGCCGAGATAGTCGTAGGGCTGCAGTCCGGTTTCCACCACGAGATCGATGGTGCCGCCCGCCAGCTGGGCATAGCCGTAGCAGTCGCCACCGAAGCGCCGCATCGCGCACTGCCGGCTCAGGCGGTCGAAAGCCTGCCAGTCGGCCGGCGCAAAGATGTCGGGCGAGGTGGTGACGATGCGCGCCTTGGCCACCTCGGTACAGCTGCTTGCGTGCACCGGCTGGCCGTCGCGCGTGGCGCCCTTGCCGGCCTGGCCGACCCAGCGCTCTTTCAGCACCGGCATGTCGACCATGCCGAGCACCACGCGGGCGTCTTGCAGCACGCCGATCAGGGTGCCCCAGAGCGGCGAGCCCGTAATGAAGCTGCGCGTGCCGTCGATCGGGTCGAGCACCCAGACGCGCTCGGCGTCGAGCCGCTCGAGGCCATGCTCCTCGCCGAAGATGCCGTCCGCCGGGACACGGAGGGCAAGGATCTCGCGCATGGCCGTTTCGGCGGCGCGGTCCGCCAGCGTCACCGGGCTTTCGTCGGCCTTCGTGATGATGTCGAGCGGCGTGCGGAAATAGTGCATCGATTGCGCGGCGGCCGCATCGGCCAGCGCATTGGCAATCGACAGGAGATCGGGGGTCGGGGAGCTCATGGAGAAGTCACGCGTGCCAAAACTGCGATTAGACCCGAGCCGGGGCCGGTTTGACACGCCCGGGGCCGGCGCTCTAGCATGGGCCGAACTACCCGTCCCTCGACTACCGCTGAATGGCTCCATTTCGATTTTTGCGCACGGCGCTGCTGGCGCTTTTGCTCGGCTGCATGGCCATACTGGCCCAGGCCGCCCCTTCCGCGTCGGAGCAGAAGCTCATCGATACGCTGATCCTGCGCGTCTCCCAGATGAAGACGATGACCTTCATGCGCAACGGCAAGGCGCACGATGCCGACGATGCCGCCAAGCACATGCGGGCCAAGTTCGACCACTTCAAAGACGAGATCGCCACGGCCGAAGACTTCATCGACCGCTGCGCGTCCCGCTCGGAAATGACGGGCAAGGCCTACCAGGTCAAGATGCCGAATGGCGCAATGAGGGACGCCAAGGAATTCCTCACCGCCGAGTTGCGCACGCTGCGCCGGGGCTCCCGCAAGCCTGGCGCCGGCTGAGCTGGGAACGCGGTCAAAAAGGCGTGTCGCCGACGACAGTGGTGCGGTTCAGGCGGCGGCGCAGGTGGTCGGGCGTGCCGGCGGCCAGGTGCATCAGCGAACGGTTGTCCCAGAACACCAGGTCGTGCGGCGCCCATGCGTGGCGATACACGAACTCGGGCTTCACGCTGTGCGCGAACAGTTCGGCCAGCAGTGCGTCGCTTTCCTCCTGCGGCAGGCCGACGATGCGCGTCGTGAAATGCTCGCTGACGAACAGCGCCTTGCGGCCCGTTTCCGGGTGCGTGCGCACCACCGGCTGTACCGCGGGTGCGACCTGGTCGATCTGCGCCTGCGAGAGCTTGGGGCGCCACGGGTTCTTCGCGCGCAGCTCTTCGTACTTGGCGAGATAGCTGTGTTCGGCCTTGAGCGGGAGGATGCGCTGCTGCAAGCCAGGGTTGAGCGCTTCCCACGCGAGATGCTGGTCGGCAAAGAGCGTGTCGCCGCCCTCGCTTGGCAACTCTTGCGCATGCAGCAGGGAGCCGAGGCTCGGCTGGTGCTTGTAAGAGATGTCGGAGTGCCAGTAGACGCCTGCGTCGCCCAGGCCGATGGGTTCGCCGTTTTCCTTGATGTTGGAGACGATCAGGATCTCGGGATGGTTCTTGAGGTGGAACTGGTGCAGCACGTGGATTTCGAGCGGGCCGAAGCGGCGGCTGAAATCGATGTGCTCTTGCGGCGTAATCCGTTGGTCGCGGAACACCAGGACGTGGTGGTCCAGATGGGCGCGGTGGATGCGCGCGAAATCTTCGGCGTTGATGGGCTTGGAGATGTCGAGGCCTAGGATTTCTGCGCCTACGGGGGCGGGGAAGGGGCGGACTTCGAAGTGCTGGGGAAGAGCTTCGGTCTTGGTGGAAGCGGTCATTCCGCCAATGTAGGTTTTCAGCGGTGGTTTCTCAACGAAATCTTTGTTGATAGCTTATTTGTCGTTTCTCTGAGTTCCGAGGCCGGGTCTCGCCCCGGCGGGCGACCTACTTTTCTTTGCTTCGCCAAAGAAACGTAGGCAAAAGAAAGGCGACCCCACTGTCTGCGTCCCTCCGCTTCGCTGCGGGCAACCTGCGGTGCTCGCGTTTCGCGGGGTCTCGCAGAACTCGCTTCGCTCAAACAGCTGCGAGCCCTGATCCGCGAAACCCTCCGCTCCTCGGCGCATACAGAGGGGCTTGGAAACCGAACGGGCCTTTGCTTCGCTCGGCCACCAGGCCCCTGCGG
>NZ_JBEPKJ010000015.1:0-167133 GCF_040544635.1 Variovorax paradoxus | reverse complement strand
ATCGGGTGCTCCCCGCAGCGAAATAAAGGAGGAGCCGAAGGCGGGGGACATTCGCGGAGGGGAGTACCCGGTGGCCTGTGCACGCGCCCTGAACAAGAACAAGATCGCCCCGAAAGCACACTTCCCTTTGCATAGTGCAATCCCATGAACGAAGACTTCCATCTGTACCTGGACAGCGCCGACCTGACCGAACTGCAGGCCTGCCTGCCGCACCCGGTGGTGCACGGCGTGACGACCAACCCCACGCTGCTGCAGCGTGCCGGTGTGGGCCGCGGCGAGGTACCCGGTTTGCTGAAACGCTGCATCGAGTTGGGCGCACGACAGGTGCAGGCGCAGGTGTATTCCAGCGAGGTCGACGGCATGCTCGAGGATGCAGAGGCCTTGCTGCCGCACTTCGACCGCGGCCAACTCGTCGTCAAGATTCCCGCCACGCGCCAGGGCCTCGACGCCGGCGCGCGGCTCGTTGCGCAAGGCGTGCCGGTGACATGGACCGCTGTGTATGCACCCGAGCAGGCGCACTTCGCGGCACAGTTGGGCGCGGCGTACGCGGCTCCCTACCTGGGGCGCCTTGAGGATGCCGGCATCGACGGGTTGGCGCTGATTGCGCAGATGCAGACCCTGGTCGCGCAGCGCCCTTCGTCCGGCACGCGGCTTCTGGTGGCGAGCATTCGCTCGCGCGAGGCGTATCTTTCATTGCTGGGGCTGGGCGTGGGGGCGATCACGATTCCGCCGCGCCTTTTTGCCGAACTGCTCGATCATCCCGCCACGCTGGCCGCCGAGCGCGGCTTCATGGCCGATGCTCGCGCCTTGTCTTGACCGAGAATTAACGCACCATGCGTATTGCACTCACGGGCGAAGCCCTGATCGATTTCACCGCCAGCGAGCCAGGCACCCTCGCATTCCTGGGCCACGAGGGCGGCTCGCCGCTCAACACGGCCGTGGCCTGCGCGCGCCTTGGCCAGCCCACTGGCTTTCTTACGCAGTTGTCGACCGACCTGTTCGGCGAACGGCTGATGGGCTTTCTCGAACGCAACGGCGTCGACACCAGCTTCATTTTGCGCAGCAATGCGCCGTCGACGCTGGCCTTTGTCGAGCGCACGCCGCAGACCAACCGCTATGCCTTCTACACGCGCGGCAGCGCCGACGCCACCTGGGCGCCCGAGCCGCTGCCGCAACTGCCGGCGGACTGCCGCTTTCTTCATTTCGGCTCGATCTCGCTGCTGCAGGAGCCGGCGGCCACGCGTATCGCGGAGCTGGTCACGGCCAACGCCGGGCGCCGCGTGATCGTGTTCGATCCCAATGTGCGGCCGAGCCTGATTCCCGACATGGCCGCCTACCGTGCGCGTGTCATGGAGTGGTTGGCGATGGCCGATCTGGTCAAGCTCAGCGACGAGGATGCCGAACTGCTCGCACCCGGCCGGCCGGTCGATGCACTGGCCGCGGAGTGCCTCCAGGCCGGCGCGCACGCGGTGGTCGTCACGCGCGGCGGCGCCGGTGCCACGCTCTGGCGCACGGGGCATGCTCCGCTCACCGTGGCGGCGCCGCGCGTCCAG
Organism: Variovorax paradoxus; assembly: GCF_040544635.1. GTDB lineage: Bacteria > Pseudomonadota > Gammaproteobacteria > Burkholderiales > Burkholderiaceae_C > Variovorax > Variovorax paradoxus_R. The sequence goes on along the minus strand of NZ_JBEPKJ010000015.1, from coordinate 165,580 downwards.
GTGGTCGACACCATCGGTGCGGGGGACACCTTCACGGCGGGGCTCTCGGTTTCGCTGCTTGCGCATGGCATCGAACACCCGGCCCAGCTCGGCGAGCTGAGCGACAGCGCCTGGCGCGAAGTTATGCGCTTCGCCGCTACCGCTGCTGCCCTGAACTGCACTCGCGAGGGGGCCGATCCACCCACGCTGGAAGCGGTTCACATGGCCCTCGCGCAGGAAGACAATGGGACCAATCGGGCCGTCGCTTCCCGGTCCTGAGCCATGCTGCCATGACAACGTCCACACGCAAGCGCTCGATTCCCCGCCAGCGCCAACCCGAACTCGAGCGCGACATCGCGCGTTCTCCGTCGCTGGGATACGAGGCCCCTGAAACCGGCCTGGTGCGCTGTCTTGCGCACGGCTTTCCGAGCCCGCTGGTGCGATGGCACTTTCATGAAGACTACGAGCTGCACCTGATCACCGAGACTTCGGGCAAGGCGTTTATCGGAGACTGGATCGGGCCGTTCCAGCCGGGTCATCTCGTGCTTTGCGGACCGCGGCTGCCGCACAACTGGATTTCTCTCGACGTGCCCGAAGGCGGTGCCGAGGGGCGCGACCGGGTGATCCAGTTCCGCCACGAGCCGATCGAAAGCGCCGCCGCCGAAATTCCGGAGTTGCGCGAAGTGATGCAGCTGCTCGAACGCGCGCGCCACGGCATCGAGTTCTTCGGCATGTCGCAGCAGGCGCAAACGCACTGGGACAACATCAAGGCAGCCCGCGGCGTGCGCCGGCTCGGGCTGTTCTTCGAGTTCATGGCCGACCTCGCGCAATGCACCGACTATCGGCTGCTGTCGAGCGTTCAGATGCAGGGCGCGCAAGGCATCGAGGGCGATGCACAGGTCGACCAGATCAACGACATCGTCAACCGCATCACCGCCAACCTGGCGGAATCCATCTCGATGTCGGACGTGGCGGCCGAACTCGGCATGAGCGAGAGCCGCTTCAGCCGTTTCTTCCGGCGCTCCACCGGCAACAGCTTTACCGACTTCGTCAATCGTGTGCGCATCAACAGCGCCTGCCACCTGCTGATGCAGACCGATCACTACGTGACCGACATCTGCTATCAGGTCGGCTTCAACAACGTGGCCAACTTCAACCGGCGGTTTCTCGAAATCAAGGGCATGACGCCGAGCGAGTTCCGGCGCCAGGCCGACACGCGGTTCGGCTGACTTCGAAGCAACAGCCAGCATTCAAGGCGTAATCAGGGAGCACTATCTTGTATCTGGGACTCGACCTCGGCACGTCCGAGCTCAAGGCGCTGCTGCTCGCCGACGATCACCGCATCGTCGGCGTCGCACGCGCGGCACTCACGGTCGAACGGCCGCAACCGCTCTGGTCGGAGCAGGCTCCGGGCCAGTGGTGGCAAGCGCTCGAGCAAGTCATGGCCGAATTGCGGGAGGCGCACCCCGATGCGCTGCGGGCGGTGCGCGCCATCGGCCTGTCGGGTCAGATGCACGGCGCCACCCTCCTCGATGCCGAGGGCGAGGTGCTGCGTCCCGCCATTCTCTGGAACGACGGCCGCAGCGGCGCGCAGTGCGAGGCGCTCACGCGCGCCGTACCGCGGCTGGGCGAAATCGCGGGCAACCTGGCGATGCCCGGCTTTACCGCGCCCAAGCTGCTGTGGGTGCGCGAGCACGAGCCCGAAATCTTCGCTCGCGTGGCGCGCGTGCTGCTGCCGAAAGACTGGCTGCGCTTCATGCTCAGCGGCGAGGCCGTCAGCGAAATGTCCGATGCGGCCGGCACGCTGTGGCTCGATGTCGGTGCGCGCGACTGGTCCGACGAACTGCTCGCGGCCACGGGGCTCACGCGCGACCACATGCCGCGGCTGGTCGAGGGCAGCGAAGTGTCGGCGCAACTCAAGCCCGAGCTGACGGAACGTTGGGGCGTGGGTAGCGGCTCGGTAATCATCGCCGGCGGTGCGGGCGACAACGCCGCCAGTGCGGTGGGCATGGGGCTGGTCGAACCTGGGCAGGGCTTCGTGTCGCTCGGCACCTCGGGCGTGGTGTTCGTTTCGACCGACCGCTTTCTGCCGAACCCCGCGCAGGCGATGCATGCGTTCTGCCATGCGCTGCCGAAGCGCTGGCACCAGATGTCGGTGATGCTCTCGGCCGCAAGCGCGGTGAGCTGGGCTGCCAAGGCATTCAAGTTCGCCGACGAGGCGGCATTGCTCGAAGCGGCCGCATCGGTCGCACCGGCACAGCGCGAGCGTTGCCCGCTGTTCCTGCCGTACCTTTCGGGCGAGCGCTCGCCGCACAACAACCCCAATGCGCAGGGGGCGCTGTTCGGCCTGACGCATGCGCACGGTCCAGCGGAAATCGCCTATGCCGTGGTCGAGGGCGTGAGCTTCGGGCTGCGCGACGGCTTCGACACCTTGCGCCTGCCGGCCGACATGCCGCTGCGCGAAGTGGCGCTGGTGGGCGGCGGCGCGCGCAGCGTGTGGTGGGGCCAGTTGCTGGCCGACATCTTCCAGGTCCCGCTCACGCTCTATGCGGGCAGCGAGACCGGCGGCGCGCTCGGTGCGGCGCGCCTCGCGTGGCTGGCCGACGGCGGCACCGTGGCCGAGGTGTGCACGCTGCCGCCGGTGAAGCAGAAGCTGACGCCGTCGGCCGAAGGGGCCGGCTCGCACAAGACGCGCCATGCACGCTTCCAGGTGCTCTACATGGCGCTGCGCGACCAGTTTCGATAACCAGTCAACGTTCCGAGCGCCCATAAAAAAAGCCCGTCGCAAGACGGGCTTTTTTATTTCGCGGAACACCGCGGAACCGGCTTTGCCGGGCCGCAGGTGTTGCCCCCGGTAGGGGGTTGGCGTAGCGGACACGAAGTGCCGCGCAGCCTGGGGGCGAGCGAAATTTACATGCCCATGCCGCCCATACCACCCATGCCGCCCATGTCAGGCATGCCGCCGCCAGCGCCCGACTCGTCCTTCGGTGCGTCGGCGACCATGGCTTCGGTCGTCAGCAGCAGCGAGGACACCGATGCTGCGTTTTGCAGTGCGGTGCGGGTGACCTTCGTCGGATCCAGGATGCCCAGTTCGAGCATGTCGCCGTAGGTGTCGTTCTGGGCATTGAAGCCGTAGTTGCCCTTGCCGGCCAACACAGCGTTCACCACCACCGAAGCTTCACCGCCGGCGTTGTTCACGATTTCGCGCAGGGGCGCTTCGACAGCCTTCAGCACCAGCTTGATGCCGGCGTCCTGGTCGGCGTTGTCGCCCTTGACCGACTCGCCCACGGCTTGCTTGGCACGCAGCAGAGCCACGCCGCCGCCAGCCACAACGCCTTCTTCCACTGCAGCGCGGGTGGCGTGCAGGGCGTCTTCGACGCGAGCCTTCTTTTCCTTCATTTCGACTTCGGTGGCAGCGCCAACCTTGATCACTGCAACGCCGCCGGCCAGCTTGGCCACGCGCTCTTGCAGCTTTTCACGGTCGTAGTCGCTGGTCGCTTCTTCGATCTGCACGCGCACTTGCTTCACGCGGGCTTCGATGTCGCCGGCAGCGCCAGCACCGTCGATGATGATGGTGTTTTCCTTGCCCACTTCGATGCGCTTGGCTTGGCCCAGGTCGGCCAGCGTCACCTTTTCGAGCGTCAGGCCCACTTCTTCAGCGATGACCTTGCCGCCCGTCAGGATGGCGATGTCTTCCAGCATGGCCTTGCGGCGGTCGCCGAAGCCAGGTGCCTTCACAGCCACGACCTTCAGGATGCCGCGGATCGTGTTCACGACCAAGGTAGCCAGGGCTTCGCCTTCGACTTCTTCGGCAATGATCAAGAGCGGACGGCCAGCCTTGGCGACTTGCTCCAGCACCGGCAGCAGGTCACGGATGTTGCTGATCTTCTTGTCGAACAGCAGCACGAAGGGGTTGTCGAGCAATGCCGATTGCTTCTCGGGATTGTTGATGAAGTAGGGCGACAGGTAGCCGCGGTCGAACTGCATGCCTTCGACGACGTCGAGTTCGCTGTCCAGCGACTTGCCGTCTTCCACGGTGATCACGCCTTCTTTGCCGACCTTGTCCATCGCGTCAGCGATGAGCTTGCCGATGGTTTCGTCGCTGTTGGCCGAAATGGAGCCGACTTGCGCGATTTCCTTCGAGGTGGTGGTGGGCTTGGAAGCCTTCTTCAGCTCGGCGACCAGGGCCGTGACGGCCTTGTCGATGCCGCGCTTCAGGTCCATCGGGTTCATGCCGGCAGCCACCAGCTTGAAACCTTCGCGAACGATGGCTTGGGCCAGCACGGTCGCGGTGGTGGTGCCGTCACCGGCGTTGTCCGAAGTCTTGGAAGCCACTTCCTTCACGAGCTGGGCGCCCATGTTCTGGAGCTTGTCCTTGAGTTCGATTTCCTTGGCGACCGACACACCGTCCTTGGTGACGGTAGGGGCGCCGAACGAGCGCTCGAGCACCACGTTGCGGCCCTTGGGGCCCAGGGTCACTTTGACTGCGTTGGCCAGGATGTTGACACCCTCGACCATGCGCGCGCGGGCTTCTCCGCCGAAGACTACGTCTTTTGCTGCCATGATGAATTAACTCCGAATGGATTGGATTTGAATGGGATCGAAAGGGAGGAGAAGGCTTACTTCTCGACGACTGCGAACAGGTCGTCTTCCTTCATCACGAGCAGTTCGTCGCCATCGACCTTGACGGTCTGGCCGCTGTACTTGCCGAACAGGACACGGTCGCCGACCTTGACGGTCAGTGCGGTCAGGTCGCCCTTGTCGGTGCGCTTGCCCGGGCCCACGGCCAGGACTTCACCCTGATCGGGCTTTTCGGCGGCTGCGTCGGGGATGACGATGCCGGAGGCGGTCTTGGTTTCGCTGTCGATACGCTTGACGATCACGCGATCGGCCAAAGGACGAAGTTTCATTGCATCTCCTGGATAAGAAACGGGGGTTGTGGTCGGGCGCCGGACCGGAGGCCGGCGACCCATCAACTGGAAGCGAGGGCCTGTTAGCACTCGTCATCAGTGAGTGCTAATCATAAGGGCAATCGGCGGAGTTTCAAGGGCCGGGGCGCAGCCCCCCGGCACCCGCCCGCCTATTCCGGCGCGTGCGCAAGCACAAAGGAGAGCGATGCCAGGTGCTCCACCTTGTCGGTCTTGACGGGGTCTTCCGGTGGCGTCGCCAGGACGGCGGTGATGACGTTCAGCCCCTGGTTGCGCACCTTGAGAACGACGCTGCCGTCGGCGCCGCTTTCCATGGGCTTGGCGTCAGGGTCGTTGACGAAGTCACTCAGCACCAGGGCGCCCGCCACGGGCTTTCCCTTGTAGAGCACGCGCAAGCGCAGGTCTTGCCCAAGCTTGTCGGGCAGCGTGGAATCGACCGGGACGATCTGCAGTGTGTGCCCGGGCAGCGGCGGCAAAGCACCGCGGAGCGGGCTGCGCAGATGCACCGCGTATTTGAGGTTGTGGCCGCTGGTGAGCGCGCCCGGAACTTCGTCCTTGCCCTTTTTGAGCCATTTGCCTTCCGGCGTCTTGCTCCAGGTGCCGTTGTCGAGCACGGCCGCGACGATGGCGGGTTTCTCCTTCGTGTCTACAACCAGCAGACGCCCGCTCACCTCCAGTGCCGTTGGCACGGGGTTCGCGGAGGCGTCGTAGGCAGTGACCGCGGTGATCAGCGGCTGCCGCTTGACCGTGTCCAGATCGTCGGCGCCTTCGCCGTAGATCAGCGCGAGTTCGCCCGAGCGCTGGGCAAACCAGATGCCGTGCGCCTGCGCGCCCGCCGAGGAAAGTACGGCCGCCGCTGCGAGGGTGGCCAGGGCTGCGATTCGGTGCAGTTTGTTCATCAGAGGTCCAGCTTCAGACTGGCCACGACGCTGCGTTTCGCGCCTGGAATCACATACAAATTGCCCCACGAGGCGGTATAGAAGTTCCTGTTGAACAGGTTGTGCACGTCGATCGACACGCGCGCGGTCTTGTTGATCTGCCAGAAGCTCACCAGCTTGACGGTGGTGTAGGCCGGCAGGGCGTAGGTGTCGGCGTTGTTGCCCGAGCGGTTGCCGACGTAGTTGATGCCGGCGCCGACGCCATATCGGCTGCCGTCGGCCAGCGCATCTTCGCGAATGGCGAACAGGCCGGCGCTCGTCCTCGGGATGTTCGTGATGCGGGTGCCGGCTGCCAGCGTGGCGTCTTTCGAGATGCGGGCGTCGACGTAGGCGAAATTTCCGCTTACCCGCCAGTTCTTGTCGATCTGGCCGTAGACGTCCGCCTCGAAGCCGCTGCTCTTGACTTCGCCGGCGGCCACGGAAAAGCCGGGCGTGTCGCTTGCCGTCAGCACGTTCGTCTTCTTGATGTCGAACACGGCCAGGTTGGCGCCCAGGCGCTGGTCCGGCGTCTGCAGCTTCACGCCGGCCTCGAGCGCGGTGGAGTACTGCGGATCGAATGCGCGGCCATTCTTGTCGGTACCGCTGTTGCCGCGGAACGACTTGCCGGCCGAGACATACCAGGAGCTCCAGTCGTTCGGCAGGTAGGTCAGGCCGGCGCGCGGCGAAACGGCATCGTGCTGCTGGGCGCTGTTGCGGTTTGCGACGCGGTCCTCGATGCTCTGCCTGTAGTGGTCGTAGCGGGCGCCCACCAGCAGCTTCCACTGCGGCGAAAGGCTGATCTGGTCTTGCACGAAAACGGCGCTCGCACGCTGATGCTCGTCCGAACTGGAGGTGAGCGACGTGAGCGGCGGCTGGGGCTTTCCATACACCGGCTGGTAGATATCGATCGGGTAGTTCCCCGAACGAAGGATCTCGGTGTTCATCCACAGCCTGGATGCTTCCACGCCGATCAGCAGCGTGTGGTCCAGGGCGCCGGTCGTGAACTTTCCTTCGAGTTCCGCCTGGAACGAGGTGTCGCGCGACGGCAGCTGGCGCCAGGTCGCGCGGCGGTTGAGCGTTCGGTTGTCGGCGGCCAGCGATGTTGCTTCGGTGTAGTTGCCGGAAAAGGTGCTTTCCTTGTAGCTCGCGCCCATGCGCGCGCGCCAGTTCTCCGACAATTGGCGGTCCAGCGTGAGCTGGTGCGTATTGCTGGTGAGCGTCATGTTGCCGTCGCCGGGCTCGTTGAGCACGCGGTCGCGGGGCAGGGTGCCGAGCACGCCGCGTACGTTGATCAGCCCGCGGTCCAGCGGCGTTTTCGAACGCAGGAACTCGGACTCGTAGTTGAGCACCGTCTTGTCGTCGATCACCCAGGTCAGCGCCGGCGCCACCAGGGTGCGCCGGTTGCTCAACAGGTCGCTGCGGCTGTCGCCTTCTTCCACCGCCAGATTCAGGCGGTAGGCCACACTGCGGCTCAGCGCGCCGGTGCTGTCCAGGGTGCTGCGGCGCAGCCCCTGGCTGCCGATGCTGAAGTCGGCCGTGTTGCGGCGCGTGAACTCCGGCTTCTTGGTGACGATGTTGATCGTGCCGCCCGGCTCGCTGCTGCCGTAGACGGCCGATGCCGGCCCTTTCAGGAATTCGAAGCGCTCGACGGTGGCGGTGTCGCGCGGCGGGTTGTAGCCGCGCGAGCCGGGAAAACCGTTGACCAGAAACCCCATGTCGGTGCTGCTGAACCCGCGAATACCGAAGTTGTCCCACGTGCCGCCGAAGTCATTGAGGCGCGTGATCCCGCTCACAAAATCGACCGTGTCGGCCAGGCGCGTCGCACCCAGGTCTTCGATCAACTGGCTGGAGACGATGCGTACCGATTGCGGCACCTCCCGCAGCGGCGTGCTGGTGCGCGTGGCGCCGCTGCTGCTTGTGGGGTTGTAGCCGCCGGATTCCGGGTCGGCGACAACATGCACCTCGGGCAGCGATGTGCTCGCGGGGTCGGACTGTCCGCTGCCGGTGCCTTGTGCTGTTGCGAGTGAGGAAAGAGAAGCGAGGGGGAGCAAGGCGAAGGCGATGCGTGACGACCGGATGCGGGAACCCATGGAGAACTTTTTGGTGCGTTTATTGGAGTTGTTGAGAACGAATCTCATTCTCCATTGTAGATGCCGCCGATGGCCGCCTTTGGCGCCCCTGGCCACCTTTGGCGTGCGGCGCTCTACAGCTGGTCTGTCGGCACGAACCAGGAAAACAGCAGCAGCTGCAGGCGTGTGAGCAGGCTGGAGTCCGGCTCGCTGTCGAGCACCTCGTTGTCCACGTCTCCGGTGCCGATCCATTGCACGTTCTCGCCGTCGGGCATGAGCACCACGCGGTAGACGCCTTCGATGTCGTCCAGCTGATAGGCGTACAGCAGCGCCTGGCTCAATTCGAAACTGCGCACGCGAACGCCGAACTCGGTGTTCAGCCGCGCCGAGCGGGGATCGAGGTTCATGGAGCCGAGCAACACCCATTCCCGATCGACCAGGGCAAGCTTGGCGTGAAGGCGCCCGCGCGCTTTCTTGAGCAGCGTGCGGAACTGGCGGTTGCGCTTGAGCTGCTGGGTGCTGACCTCGTACAGGTTCACACCCAGCTTCAGCATGTCGACGCGGTAGCGGTTGTAGTTGATGTTGACCAGCGGTTCGTCGCTATCGGCCAGCGAATTGGTGATGACGCTCATGCGTACGCCGCGCGCCCGGCCTTCCCGGATGCGCGCCATGCCGTCTTCGCCTGGAATGAAGTAGGGCGAAATCACGACCACATCCGAGCGCGCGCTCGCCGTCATTTCATGGAATCGCGCCGCGAGCGATTCGGCCGGCGATGCAAGAGTGCCCAGCGCCTTGTTGGGGCTGTCGGCCGCGGCATGGGCCTCGGCGCGCATCCACTTCGCCCGGCCGATGTCGGCCAGCTGCGTGCCGAGCGGCGCGTCGCCCAGCAGGTCGGTGCCGGTGAGAGGGGCGAGCAGCGGCGCATAAGCCGGCGATGTGGCGGCTTCGAACTCCGCTTTCAGCACCGCCGGGCTGTCGCTGGCGCCGGCAATCCGCTGGAGCGGGTAGACCACGTCGCTGTTCCAGTAGGCGTCGAAGATGCGTGCGGCTTCCGGCACCACGGGGCCGGCCATGATCAGTTCGAAGTCGATGAAGTTGGCGCCTTCGCTGCGCAGGAAATACTCGTCGGCCAAGTTGCGGCCACCGGCAATCGCCATGGCGCCGTCGGCCACGAAGAGCTTGTTGTGCATGCGATGGTTGAGCCGGCGGAAATCGCCAAAGAACTCCAGCCACCGCGTGGCCGAGTGGTCGCGGGCGTTCACGAAGGGGTTGAACAGGCGAACCTCGGCATTGGGCTCCGCGGCAAGGCCGAGCAGCAGGCGGTCCATGCCGGCCGTGTAGAAGTCGTCGAGCAGCAAGCGCACGCGCACCCCGCGCCGGGCGGCATCGCGCAGTTCGCGCAGCAGCAGCCGGCCGGTCTTGTCGTTGCCGAGCTGGTAGGTTTGCACGTCGAGCGAGGCTTGCGCCCGCCGCATCAGCTCGAACCGGGCGTCCAGCGCAAAAGATGCCTCGACCAGCGGGCGGATGCTGGAAAGCCCGTCCTGCGCTGCGCTCAGGCTTGCCGCAGCCCGGCCGAGCGTGGTGGCGGGGGAGGCTGCTATCGACAGCGTGGGCGGTTCGGGTGCGCGAGGGGGAAGACCGGCGCAGCCCGCCAGAACGAGGGCAAATCCGAGAGCAATCAGCCGCAGAGCCGGACCGCGCAGTGCGGGAAACGAAGAGGCAATGAGCTTGAGCATGAAACCTGCCATCGCACAGCGCGTGCGGCCGGGGATCGTAGCTTCTTTGCGCGGTACCGCCGCTGCCTCCGACGCCGGAACGTCCCTTGCCGGTCTCGGGAAATTGAAACAAATGAGACTTTATAACTATTAGAATACGAATCGTTCTTAATAGTGTTTCGGAGTGGAGCAGGAATGACGAGGTTGATGGCGGGGCGCAGAGTCGCATCGGTGCTGGCAGGTTGCATGGCGATTTACATGCACCACCAGGTTTTGGCTCAGACCACAACGCCTGGCGCCTTGCCGGAAGTGAAGGTCGATGCAAGCGCCGAGGTCGAAACCGCGACTTCGCCGGTGATCGGCTACCGCGCCAGGAATGCCGCGACCGCCACCAAGACCGACACGCCGCTGTCCGAAACACCCCAGTCGGTGACCGTGGTCACGCGCGACCAGATGATCGACCAGGGCGCGACCAATCTTCAGGATGCGCTCAACTATGCCGCCGGCGTGCGCTCCGATGCCTATGGCCTCGATTCGCGGACCGATTCCGTGCGCGTGCGGGGCGCCTATCCCGACATCTACCTCGACGGCCTGCGCCAGTCCTATGGCTACTACACCAGCACCACGCGCACCGAGCCGTACACGCTGGAGCGGCTCGAAGTGCTGCGCGGCCCCTCGGGCATGCTGTTCGGCGCGGGCACGGCCGCGGGTGTGGTCAACATGGTCAGCAAGCGTCCGCTGCAGGACGCGCAGCGCGAAGTGGGCGTGCAGTTCGGCAGCTTCGGCCGCAAGCAGATCCAGGCCGACCTGACCGGTCCGCTGAACGCGGACGGCAGCCTGTCTTACCGGCTGATCGCGTTGCAGCGCAAGTCGGACACGCAGGTCGACTACGTGCCTGATGACCGCAGCGTCATTGCGCCGTCCCTGACCTGGCGGCCCAGCGCGGCGACCTCGCTCACATTGCAAGGCCTTTGGCAAAAGGACAAGAGCGGCAGCAGCTCGCAGTTTCTTCCGTGGGAGGGCACATTGCTGCCGAACCCGAACGGGCGTGTTCCCACCAGCCGCTTCATCGGCGAGCCGGGTTTCGACTACTACGACAGCGAGCGAAAGACCTTCGGCTGGCAGTTCGAGCACAAGTTCAACGAGAACTGGACCGTGCGGCAGAACTTCCGCTATGCGCGCAACGAAAACGACAACCGCTACCACTACGGCGCGGCATTCAGCGGGGCCGAAAGCTGGGATGCGAGCGACCCGATCTTCAAGCGCGTGCTGGGCCGCTACTACGACAGCTATCTGACGCGCAACCGCACGCAGACGCTCGACAACCATGTCGAAGGCCATTTCCAGACCGGTGCGCTCAAGCACACGCTGCTTGTGGGCGCGGACTTTTCGCGCCAGCGCGAAAACGTCTGGGGCGGAACGACGTTCGACACCATCGATGTCTACGCGCCTGTCTATGGCCACGTCGACATGCCCGTACGCGATGCGCTGCCGCGCACCCGCCAACGCCAGAACGGCTTCTATCTGCAGGACCAGATCAAGCTCGACAACTGGATCTTCGTGGCGGGCTTGCGCCACGACAAGGCCGTTTCGAGCGCCGAGGGCAGCGACGCCGAGAAGAGCGGCGCAACCACCAAGCGCTTTGGCGTGATGTACGCCATGCCTTCGGGCTGGTCGCCGTACCTGAGCTACAGCGAGTCGTTCACGCCGCAGTCGCCGCGCAACGGGCAGATCTTCACGCCTTTGCGCGGTGAGCAATGGGAAGCCGGCGTGAAGTACGAGCCGAAGGACCGTGCGCTCGCGTTCAGCGCCGCGGTCTACGATCTGCGCGAGAAGAACCAGATCACTTCGCCGTCGATGAATGTGTACGCGCAAGTCGGCAAGACCAAGACCCAGGGCGTGGAGCTCGAAGCCAAGGGTTCGATTGGTTCCAACCTTGACCTGATTGCCCATTACAACTACACCGATGCCGACGAACTGATCGAAGGCTTGCCGAAGCACCAGGCGAGCGTCTGGGCCAAGTACCGCTTTTCGATCGGCGGGCTCAGCGGGTTCTCGGCCGGTGCGGGCGTGCGCATGATGAGCTCGTTCCGCGACCTGCAATCCGGCGTGGGCCCGCGGGTGCCGGGCGTCACGTTGCTCGATGCCGTGTTTGCCTATGAAAATGCCAGCTGGCGCTATGCGCTCAACATCAACAACCTGACTGACAAGACTTACTTCAGTACCTGTCTTTCACGCGGCGACTGCTGGTACGGTTCGCGCCGCAGCGTCGTGGCAAGCGCAACCTATCGCTTTTGATATTTCTCTTTCGACGGGAGCAATGACGACATGATGAACAGCCGGAAGATCAAGGCCTGGGCCTGGGTGCACAAGTGGAGCAGCCTCGTCTGTACCGTGTTCATGCTGCTGCTGTGCATTACCGGCCTGCCGCTGATCTTTCATCACGAGATCGGCCACCTGCTGGGCACCGAGGTCGAGTCGCCCAAGATGCCGGCGAATACGCCGCGCGTGAGCCTGGATCGCGTGCTTGAAACGGCGCGTGCAATGCATCCCGACCGCGTGGTGCAGTTCACTTCGCAGCCGGAGGACGACGACGGCTTCTGGTTCGTCACGCTCACGCCCACGCCTGAACCCACCGAAGACTTCAAGACGGTGGCCATCGATGCGCGCACCGGCGCCGTGCTTGCGCAGCCCAAGTTCGACGAAGGCTTCATGTACGTGATGCTCAAGCTGCACGTCGATCTGTTCGCCGGGCTCGCGGGCAAGCTGTTCCTGGGCTTCATGGGCTTGCTGCTGCTGGTGGCCATCGTCTCCGGCGTGGTGCTCTATGCGCCGTTCATGCGCAAGCTCGACTTCGGCACCGTGCGGCGCGAGAAGCGCCCGCGCCTGAAGTGGCTCGACCTGCATAACCTGCTGGGCATCGTCACGCTGGTGTGGCTGTTCGTGGTGGGCTCCACCGGCATGCTCAACACCTGGGCCGACCTGCTCATCAAGTACTGGCAGTACGACCAGCTCAGCGCGCTGCTCACCCCCTACAAGAACGAACCCACGGTGCCAGTGGCCCAGCGCGCATCCGTGCAGCGTTCGATGGACGTCGCGCTCCAGCAGACGCCCGACATGAAGCTGGCCTTCATCGCGTTCCCCGGTACGTCGTTCTCGAGCCCGCACCACACCACCTTCTTCATGCGCGGCAACGAGCCTTTCACCTCGAAGCTGCTGCAGCCGGTGCTTGTCGACGCCAAGACGGCCCAGGTGACCGCGGCGCCGAAGATGCCCTGGTACCTGACGGCGCTGCTGGTGTCGCAGCCGCTGCACTTCGGCGACTACGGCGGCATGCCGATGCAGATCATCTGGGCGCTGCTCGACATCGCGACGATCATCGTGCTGGGCAGCGGGCTCTACCTGTGGCTCAAGCGCAGCAACACCGTGCCTGCCCCGGCCGCACCGGTGCCGACGGGCCCCGGGCACAGGCCGCAGCATGGCGGGCAGCAGCCTGACCCGGCACCTGCCATGAAGGTGCAGGCATGAAGCATCGCCACAGCTTCTGGCACATGTGGGGCTGGCCGATCGTGCTCGGCGTGCTGACCACCTTCGGGCTGATCTCGGCGCTGTTCAGCGAAGGCGGCCTGGGAGACATGCTGGCCTGGTTCGCGCTGGGCATTCCCGTTGCCGTGTGCGCCTGGTACGGCTGGCGCAGAACCTGATTTCTTCAGCCCGATCGGGTTGTTGCTAGTACGGGCAGTGATACGCGCCGACGCAGAATCGGCGCGATGAAGCCCGCACTCGCCACCCCTACTGCTACTGCCGTTCGTCTGTTGCTGTGGGGCCTTCCGCTCGCCGCGCAGGCGCAGCAGGAGTTGCCGGCCGCGGCCGACCGCGGCCGCTTGCCCGAGGTGACGGTTTCCACGCCGCGCGGCGAGGTCGCTCCCTTCAACGTGCCGGGCTCGGTCGATCGCGTCGACGGCGCGGAAATGCGCGACAACCGGCTGCAGGTCAATCTTTCCGAAAGCCTGGGCGGCGTTCCCGGCCTGCAGGTGCAGAACCGCATGAACTATGCGCAAGACCTGCAGCTGTCGATTCGCGGCTTCGGCGCGCGCTCCACCTTCGGCGTGCGCGGCGTGCGGCTGTATGTCGACGGCATTCCCGCCACATTGCCCGACGGCCAGGGCCAGACCTCGAACATCGACATCGGCTCGCTCGATCGCATCGAGATCCTGCGCGGGCCGTTCTCGGCGCTGTACGGAAATTCCTCGGGCGGCGTGCTGCAAGCCTTTACAGCTTCGGGCGAAGGTGCGCCGCGGCTTTCGTACTCGGCGGCCGGCGGCAGCTTCGGCACCTGGCGCCAGTCGCTTCAAGCCAGCGGATCGCAGGGCGCGGTCGACTACCTGCTGAACGCCAGCCGCTTCCAGACCGACGGCTGGCGCGAGCACAGTGCGGCGCGCCGCGACATCGCCAACGGCAAGCTCGGCATTGCGCTCGACAACGGCGACAAGCTCACGCTGGTGCTCAATAGCGTGCGCATCAGCGCGCAAGATCCGCTGGGCCTCACGGCCGGCCAGTACGCGCTGGCGCCGCGCAGCGCTGCGCTCGCGACCCAGTTCGACACCCGCAAGACGGTCGAGCAGACCCAGGCCGGCTTGCTCTATGAACGGCGCGTGGGTGCGTCGCAGTCGCTCCGGCTGATGGTGTACGGCGGCGAGCGCAAGACGGTGCAGTACCAGTCGATTCCGCCTTCGGCACAGCAGAACCCGCTGCACGCGGGCGGCGTGATCGATCTTTCGCGCCAGTATGGCGGCGTCGACCTGCGTTGGAGCGCCGCATTGCAAATGGCCGACCGGCCGCTCGACCTCGTCGTCGGCCTGGGCTACGACAGCCTGCGCGAGCAGCGTCTCGGCTACGAGAACTACCTCGGCCGCGTGGCCTCGCCCGTGCTGGGCGTGCAAGGCCGCTTGCGGCGCAGCGAGCGCAACGAAGTCTGGAACCTCGACCCCTACGCCCAGGCCACCTGGCGGCTTGCGCAGCAGTGGACCCTCGAGGCCGGCGTGCGCCGAAGCAGTGTGCACTTCGATTCGCAAGACCGCTACATCGTGGGCGCCAACCGCGACGACAGCGGCAGCGCGCGCTACAGCAAGACGCTGCCCGTGGCTTCGCTGCGCTACCAGGCAACGCGGGATCTGGCGCTGTATGCATCGATCGGCCGCGGCTTCGAGACGCCCACGCTCAACGAGCTTTCGTACCGTGCGGGCGGTGCCAGCGGGCTCAACTTCGCCTTGCGGCCCTCGGTCAACGACAGCGTCGAAGTGGGCGCGAAGGCAAGGCTGGGTGCAGGCCTGTTGACGGCCGCGCTGTTCCAGACCCGCACCCGCGACGAGATCGTGACCGACACCAACAGCGGCGGCCGCGCCACTTTCCAGAACGCGGGCCGCACGCGGCGCAACGGCTTCGAACTGGCCTGGCAGCATGAAACGGCCAACCACTGGCGCACGCAGCTTGCCTACACCTGGCTCGACGCGCGCTACCGCGATGCCTTCTGCTCGCCGTCGCCCTGCGCGGCATCGAACACGGTGGCGGCGGGCAACCGCATTCCGGGCATCGCACGGCAGTCGCTCTTTGCCTCCCTGGGCTGGGTGCCGCCCGAAGGCTGGCGGGCCGGCGTCGAGATGCGCGCGCTCGGGCGCATGCAGGCCAACGACGTCAACACCGCCAGCGCGCCGGGCTATGCGGTTGCGGCGCTGTATGCCGGCTACCTCAAGAAGTGGGAGCGCTGGGAGCTCAACGCCTTTGCGCGGGTCGACAACCTGTTCGACCGCCGCTACGTGGGCTCGGTCATCGTCAACGAAGGCAATGCGCGCTATTACGAGCCTGCGCCGGGCCGCAACTGGACAGTGGGCCTGAGCGGCGCCTACCGCTTCTGAGGTTCAGACGCCGCCGTCCGTCATGCGGTACCAGCCGATCACGGCCGACACATACAGGCGGCGCAGACCGTAGAGCGGAAACGGGCGCATGTCCGATGGCTGCACCGGCAGGGCCTTCTTGTCGCCGGTGGCGATGTACTGCGCCATCGCCTGGCCCATGCGCGTCTGCAGGCCGACACCGCGGCCCTGGCAGCCGATGTCGATCAACAACCCCGGCGCGGGTTCGTGCAGATGCGGCAGGTAGTCGCGCGTGATCGCGACGTGGCCGCACCAGCGGTAGGCAATGGGCACGCCGGCCGCCTGCGGGAACAGCTTGCCGACCACGTGTTCGAGGTGCGACCAGTCGCCGGGCTGCGCGGCATCGGGTTCGCGAAAGCTGCCGCGTCCGCCCATCAGCAACCGGCCGGCGTGGTCCAGGCGGTAGTACAGCAGCAGGTTGCGCGCATCGGAAGACACGTGGCCTTCGGGGAGGATGCCTTTGCGCACCGCTTCGGGCAGCGGCTCGGTCGCGACCTGGAACGAGTTCGCGTTGATGATGGTCTTGCGCAGGCCCGGCCACAGGTCGTCGGTGTAGCCGTTGGTGCACATCACCACGCGCTCGGCCGCCACGCGCGGGCCGCGCGCGGTGGCGGCCTGCCACTTGCCGCCGGCCTGCGTGAGCTGCGTCACGGGCGTGTCGGTGTGGATGACCACGCCGGCCGCCTGCGCCGCGCGCGCCATTTCGCGCGCGTAGCTCAGCGGTTGCACGCCGCCGCCGCGCGGATCGAGCCAGCCGCCGAAGTATTTGTCGGTGCCCAGCAGGCGCGCGGTCTCGTTGCGATCGAGCTGGCGCGCCGCGACGCCCTGCGCTTGCCAGTCGCGCGTGCGGCGCTCGGCCAGCTGCAAGGCGGCTGGCGTGTGCGCGCCCTGGATCCAGCCCTGGCGCGCGCGAGGCACGTCCATGCCATGCCTGTCGATCAGCTCGAACACCGCATCGGCCGTGCCCTTGGCAAAGTCGACCAGGCGCTGGCCTTCTTCGGGGCCGAACATGCGCAGCAATTCGCTCGGGTCGTGCTTGAGGCCCGGGATGACCTGGCCACCGTTGCGGCCCGAGCCGCCGAAGCCGATCTCGCGCGCTTCGAGCACCACCACGCGCACACCGCGCTCGGCCAGGTGCAGCGCGGTGCTGAGGCCGCAATAGCCGCCGCCGATGACGATCACGTCGGCTTGCGTGTCGGTGTCGAGCGGCGTGGTGGCCGGCGCGGGCGCGGCCGTGGCGGCCCAGAGCGATGGAGCGAGCGGAAAGAATTCCTGCGATGCGTTCGGCATGAGATTTCTTCAGAGCGGATGGAGCACGCGGCGCAGGAAGTCTTGCGTGCGCGGGTTCTGCGGGTTGTTGAGCAAGCCGGCGGCCGGGCCCTGTTCGACGATCACGCCGCCGTCGATGAAGATCACGCGGTCGGCCACTTCGCGCGCGAACTGCATCTCGTGCGTGACCACCACCATCGTCATGCCGGTGCCGGCCAGCTTGCGCATCACCTGCAGCACGTCGCCGACGAGTTCCGGGTCGAGGGCCGAGGTCGGCTCGTCGAACAGAATGGCCTTGGGACGCATCGCCAGCGCGCGCGCAATCGCCACGCGCTGCTGCTGGCCGCCCGAGAGTTCGGGCGGATGCGCCCCGGCCTTGTCGGCCAGTCCCACGCTCGCGAGCAATTCCTTGGCGTGCACGATGGCGGCGGCGCGGTCTTCGCCCTTCACATACACCGGCCCTTCGATCACGTTCTCGAGCACGGTGCGGTGCGGGAACAGGTTGAAGCGCTGGAACACCATGGCCACTTCGGCGCGAATGGCCTTGATCGACGCATGGCGGTTGTCCACGCGCCGGCCGTCGATGTCGACGCTGCCGCCCGAGTAGCTCTCGAGCCCGTTGATGCAGCGCAGGATGGTCGACTTGCCCGAGCCCGAGGGCCCGACGATGCAGACCACCTCGCCCTGCGAGATGGAAGCGTCGATGCCTTTCAGCACGTGGTGGCTGCCGAAGGATTTCTGCAGGCCGCGGATTTCGATCATTTCTTGCTCCGCTTCTCGAAATGGCGCACCAGCAGGATGAGCGGCACGCACATGATCAGGTAGAGCAGCGCCACCAGCGAGAACACGGTGGCGTTCTGGAAGGTGGAGGTGGCAATCAGCTTGCCCTGCAGCGCGAGCTCGGCCACGGTGATGGTCGAGGCCTGCGACGAGTCCTTGAGCATCATGATCATGATGTTGCCGTAGGAGGGCAGCGTGATGCGGAAGGCCTGCGGCAGCACCACGCGCCGCATCGTCAGGCGCCAGCTCATGCCCATGGCCTGCGCCGCTTCCACCTGGCCGTGGTCCACGGCCTCGATGCCGGCGCGGAAGTTTTCCGACTGGTAGGCCGAGTAGGCGATGCCGAGCCCGAGGATGCCCGCCTGCAGCGCGGTCAGCGAGAGGCCGAAGTCGGGCATCACGAAGTAGATGAAGAACAGCAGCACGATGATCGGAATGCCGCGCAGCAGGTTGATGACGCCTGCGCTGACCTTTGCGAGCAGCGGAATGCCCGACACCCGCATGCCGGCCCAGACCAGGCCGAGCAGCGTGGAGATGACCAGCGAGCCCAGCGTCACCAGCACCGTGAGCTTGGCGCCCTGGAGCAGGATCGGCAGGAACTCCCAGACGTTGTTCAGGAAGGTGCTCATGGGCGGGGTGTCTCAGTGGCCAGCCAAGAAAATGCCGCTCAGCTGTTGAGGCCCCACTTCTTGAGAATGGCGTCGATGCTGCCATCGGCCTTGAGCTTGGTGAGCGCCGCATTCACCTTGCCCATGGTTTCGGCGTCGCCCTTGCGCGTGGCGATGCCGATGCTGTTGACCATCGTCGGCTGGTAGGTCGTCACCAGGCGCAGGTTAGGGAACACATTCTTGGAAATGGCGTAGGCGGCAATCGGCGAATCGAGCACGCCCGCGTCGATGCGGCCGGCATTGGCGTCGCGCATCAGGTCGGCCGTGGTGTCGTAGAGCTTGACCTCGCTGAAGATGCCGAGTTTTTGCAGCGGCTCGACGAAGGCGGTACCCACCTGCACGCCCATGCGCTTGCCCTTGAACTCGGCGAAGCTGCGGTAGGCGGTGGTGTCTTTCACCGGTACCACGATGCCTTCGCCGTAGCTGTAGATCGGCTGCGAGAAGTCCACCACTTCCTGGCGCACCGGCGTGATGAACATCGCGGCCGAGATCAGGTCGATGCGCTTGGAAGTGAGCGAACCGATCAGCGCCGAGAACTGCATCGGCTCGATCTGCACCTCGAAGCCCGCGTTCTTGCCGACGGCCTTGACGATGTCCGCCATGATGCCGTCGATGGTGTTGGTCTTGGTGTCGAGAAAGGTGAACGGGTTGCCGGTGGGCGTGGACCCGACCTTGAGCACGGTCTGGGCCGAGGCCTGGCCGCCGAAGGCCATCGTGAGCGCGGCCAGCACGAAGGCTGCGAGGGAAGAAGCGATTTTCATGGTGAGTTCCTCTTCAGAAAAAAGATCGAATGCCATGCGGCAGCCATGTGGCCTGCCCTGGATGCCTGCTTCAGTCGGACGGCCCCGCAGTCGGGCCCGGGCCTATCCGGGTGAACATGTGATCGCCCAAAGGACGGTGGTGGGGGTGCTTCCGGGATTGCGCCAGCGCCGTGGCGTGCCCCCGTCGTAGCAAAAACTGTCGCCTGCTTTCAGCTTGAGCAGGCGCTCGCGCACGAAGAGTTCGAGCTGCCCCTCGATGACGTAGCCGACCTGTTCGCCCTTGCGCGTGAAGAACAGGTCGTCGCCCGTGGAGCCGCCCGGATCGATCACCGCGCGGTACATCTCGACGCCGCCGGAGGCGGCGGGCGGCGTGAGGTTTTCCTTGTGGATGCCTTTGTCGCCGAGGTCGATGCGCTTGTGCGTGCCGGCGCGCGCCACGGCGCCCTCGGCCTCGCCTTCGCTGTACTGGGTATTGCGCACCAGGGTCTCGATGGGGAGCTGCAGGTCTTGTGCCAGCGCCCCGAGCGTGCGCATGGAGATGGAACGGTGCCCGCGCTCCAGTTGGCTCAGCAGGCTGACCGAAATGCCGCAGGCTTTGGCCACCTGTTGCAGCGGGCGTCCGAGCGCCTGGCGCCTTCTGCGCAGTTGCTCCCCGAGCCAGAGGTCGATGACGGAATGAATGCGCTGCGCCGTGCCGGCGTCAGGCGCCGAAGCAGGAGTCTGGAGCGGTCGAGCTGGCAACTGCGGCACCTTGGTCCTTTTGTGAAACTTTCACAAGATGATCAAGTTTTACACGGAATGCCGCGCACCGCCAGCAAATTTGCATGCGGGTATGCCAGAAGCGCAAATGCCGGCTCGAGGCCGGCATTTGCTTTGGGAAGGGCGAAAAGCCCTGGGGGGATTACAGGCCGGCCGCGGCGCGCAGCGCAGCCGCTTGCGTGGTCGCTTCCCAGGTGAACTCGGGCTCTTCGCGGCCGAAGTGGCCGTAGGCGGCCGTCTTCTGGTAGATCGGACGCAGCAGGTCGAGCATCTGGATGATGCCCTTCGGACGCAGGTCGAAGAACTCGCGCACGAGTTCGGCGATCTTGTCGTCGGGAATCACGCCCGTGCCTTCGGTGTAGACCGTGATGTTCATCGGCTGTGCCACGCCGATGGCGTAAGCCACCTGAATCTGGCACTGGCGCGCCAGGCCGGCGGCCACGATGTTCTTGGCCACGTAGCGCGCGGCGTAGGCGGCCGAGCGGTCGACCTTCGACGGGTCCTTGCCCGAGAACGCGCCGCCGCCGTGCGGGCAGGCACCGCCGTAGGTGTCGACGATGATCTTGCGGCCGGTCAGGCCGCAGTCGCCCTGCGGACCGCCGATGACGAAGCGGCCGGTCGGGTTGATCAGGTAGCGCGTGTTCTGCAGCCATTCCTTCGGCAGCACGGGCTTGATGATCTCTTCGATGATGGCTTCGTTGAACGAGGCCTTCATCCTGGTTGGCGTTTCGCTCTGGTCGGGGCTGTGCTGCGTGGAGAGCACCACGGTGTCGATGCTGTGCGGCTTGCCGTCGACATAGCGCATCGTCACCTGGCTCTTGGCGTCGGGGCGCAGGAAGGGCAGCCGGCCGTCCTTGCGCAGCTGGGCCTGGCGCTCGACGAGGCGGTGTGCGTAGTAGATGGGCGCGGGCATCAGCTCGGGCGTTTCGTCGCAGGCGTAGCCGAACATCAGGCCCTGGTCGCCGGCGCCGGTGTTCAAGTGGTCGTCGCTGGCGTGGTCCACGCCCTGGGCGATGTCGTTGGACTGCTTGTCGTAGCAGACCATCACCGCGCAGCCCTTGTAGTCGATGCCGTAGTCGGTGTTGTCGTAGCCGATGCGCTTGATGGTGTCGCGCGCCACCTGGATGTAGTCGACGTGGGCGTTGGTCGTGATTTCGCCGGCGAGCACCACGAGGCCGGTGTTGGTCAGCGTTTCGGCGGCCACGCGGCTGCGCGGGTCCTGCTCGAAGATCGCGTCCAGGATGGCGTCCGAGATCTGGTCGGCAACCTTGTCGGGGTGGCCTTCGGAAACGGATTCGGAAGTGAAGAGGAAGTCGTTCGCCATTTTGTTCAAAGCTCCTTGAAGTGATTTGGCGCGTTGCCAACTCTGCGGAGCCCTGGCGAACGCTTTAGCAGAATGTCGATTGAATCGACGGGGCACAATCGCATTTGCGCTTGTGTTTGTCGCCCTGCAAGTTGTTCCGTAACTCGGCGACAATTTGCATTCTATTCGAGCCGCGCCAATTCGTGCGCGCGCGTCCTGGTATTCACTCCCTGTTGTCAGCCCATGGTCACCCTGTTCCGCCTGCTTGCCCGCGTACCGATGCCGTTGATGCATCGGCTCGGCGCGTTGCTGGGCTGGATGGTCTGGTGGTGCGCACCCGATTACCGTCGCCGCTTCAAGGCCAATGCCGAAAATGCGGGCTTCACCCCTGACCAGTACCGCCCTGCCATCGCCGCCGCCGGCCACATGGCCGCCGAACTGCCCTGGCTCTGGCTGCGCCCGCAGGGCGAAAGCGTGTTGCGGCGCGTGGTGCGCTGGGAAGGCGTCGAGGCCTTCGAGGCCGCCATGCAGGCAAAAAGGGGCGTGATCCTGGTGGCGCCGCATCTGGGCAGCTGGGAGATGTGCGGCCAGGCCATCGGCGAGCGCTTTCTCCAGGCCTACGGTCCGATCACGGCGCTGTTCCGTCCCGCCCGCAAGAAGTGGATGGCCGAGCTGATCGCCGCGGGCTCGCGCGACCGGCCCGGCCTGCAAACCTTGCCGACCAACAATACCGGCGTGCGCGGCCTCATCCGCACGCTGCGCAGCGGCGGCTACACCGGCATCCTGCCGGACCAGGTGCCGCCGCTGGGCCAGGGCGTCTGGGCCCCCTTTCTTGGGCGGCCGGCCTACACCATGACGCTGCTGCCGCGCCTCGCGCAGCAGACCGGCGCCGCCTGTTTCCTGAGCGTGTGCGAGCGGTTGCCGCGCGGTGCGGGCTATGTGATTCGCTTCGAACCGATCGTGGGCACGGCACTGACCGATCCCAAGGCCCCCATCGAAGACGCGGCCGCGGCGATGAACGACGCCATCGGCCGCCTGATCCACAGCCTGCCCGGCCAGTACGTGTGGGACTACGCGCGCTACAAGGAACCGCGCGGCGATTCTGCTGTGGCGGCCACTGCCGGCGGGGAGCAGGCGCGATGAGTCTCGGCTCCCGTCTTGGTATCGGTTTCATGCGCGCCATTGCGCCGCTGCCGCTTCCGCTGGTGCGCGGCTTCGGCGCGCTCTTGGGGCGCGTGCTACACACCGTCGCCGTGCCGCGGCGGCGCGTGGTCGACACCAATCTGGCGGTGTGCTTTCCGGGCAAATCGGAAGCCGAACGCCGCCGGATCGCGCGCGAGACGTTTGTGTATGTGGCGCAGTCGTGGCTCGACCGCAGCTGGCTCTGGCATGCACCCGAAAAGGTGGTGGCCAGCCGGCTCAAGGTGGTGGGCGCCGCGCAGGAGATCGACGAAATCGCCAACGGCGACGAGCCGATGATCCTGTTCGCGCCGCATTTCTACGGGCTCGATGCTGCGGCCACGGCATTGACCATGCACACGCCGCGGCCTTCTGCCACCATCTACACGACCCAGCGCGATCCGATGGTCGACGAATGGATTCGCGAAGGCCGCACGCGCTTCGGCAACGTGGCGGCGCTCAACCGCGTCGACGGCATCAAGCCGGTGCTCGGCGGCCTGCGCAAGGGCGGCCTCTTGTACCTGCTGCCCGACATGGACTTCGGCCGCGACCAGACCATTTTCGTGCCGTTCTATGGCGTGCAGGCCGCTACCGTGCCGTCGCTCTCGCGCTTTGCGCGGCTGGGCAAGGCCAAGGTGGTGCCGATCGTCTCCAAGCTCACTCCGGGTGGCTACGAGATCGAAGTGCTGCCGGCGTGGCAGAACTTTCCGACGGACGACGTCGAGGCCGACACGGCGCTGATGAACGAGCGGCTGCAGGGCTACATCGACAAGATGCCGTCCCAGTACTACTGGGTGCATCGCCGCTTCAAGACGCGGCCCGAGGGCGCCCCGTCGATCTATTGAAGAAGCGAAGCGGC
This sequence comes from Variovorax paradoxus, assembly GCF_040544635.1. Lineage (GTDB taxonomy): Bacteria > Pseudomonadota > Gammaproteobacteria > Burkholderiales > Burkholderiaceae_C > Variovorax > Variovorax paradoxus_R. The sequence continues at coordinate 142,461 of NZ_JBEPKJ010000015.1, read as the reverse complement.
TTCTTCAATTCCTTTTCAGGAAGGCTTCGATCTCGCGCGCCACCAGCTGCGGCTGCTCGTGCACGATCCAGTGGGTGGCGTTGGGCACCTTCTTGACCTCTAGCTTGGGCACGTAGTCCTCCAGGCCGTCGAGCAGGCCCGGCAGCAGCGCCGCGTCGTCGAGCGCCCAGAAGACGAAGGTCGGCACGTTCACCGTGAGCCGCTCGTGCGGCAGCACCGGAATGGCGTCGATGCTCTGGCCCGGCAGCGGCGGCTTCATCGGCGTGACGCGATAGAGATTGCAGGCGCCCGTGAGGCCGGCATTCCACACCTGGCGGTACTGCTGCTTCACGTCTTCAGTCAGCCATCCGAAGCCGTCGGGGCCGGCCTTCATCAAGGTGAAGAAGGGCCACATGCGCTTGAAGTCGTCGGCCGAGAGCAGGGCTTCGGCATCGGGCCTGGCGAGAAAATTCATGTAGGCGCTGGCTTGCTGCTGCGCCGGGTTGTTGCGCAACTCGCGCGTGAAGGTGCCGGGGTGCGGCGAGTTGATGATGACCAGCCGGCCGACCTGCTCCGGAAACGCGTTGGCATAGCCCCAGCCGAATGCGCCGCCCCAGTCGTGCGCCACCAGCGCGGCCATGGTGCCGTCGGCGCTTTCGGTGGCAACGAGCTGCTGGACGTCCTGGATCAGCAGATGGGCCTTGTAAGCGGCCACGTCGGTCGGCGCGCTCGATTTCTCGAAGCCGCGCAGGTTGGGTGCGAGGCAGCGGTAGCCGCCGTGTTCGGGCTGGGCGAAATATTCGAGCAGCTCGTCCCAGATGAACGCGGCTTCGGGGAAGCCATGAAGGAACACCATCAACGGCCGGCCGGGCGCGCCGGTGGCGCGGCAGCTCAGCGTGGTTCCGTTGGGCAGGCTGCGCTGGAACGTCTCGATCATGCTTTGTCTCCTTCAACTTCCGTTGCTATTGTTTTCATAGTGGATCACGCAGATGGGACGGCAGCGAGCCGGTTTTCCCCTAGGCGTCTTCCGGCACCGGGGGCTGCTCGGCTTCCGCCGGTGCTTCCCCGGGGGGGTGTGCCCAGCGCCACAGCAACTCGGCGGCTTCCCCCACGCCCTGTTTCTTGAGGGCGGAAAACAGTTTGACCTCGCCGCCGCCGGCCTGCAGTCGCGTAATGGACAGCACCTTGGCGCCTTCGCTGCGGGTGAGCTTGTCGGACTTGGTCAGGAGCACGAGGAACTTGAGTCCCTGCTCGACGCGCGGGCGGATCACGTCAAGCAGGATTTCGTCGAGCTCGGTAAGGCCCTGGCGCGGGTCGCACATCAGCACCACGCCGCGCAGGTTTTCGCGCGTCATCAAATAGTTGCCCATGACGCGCTGCCAGCGCAGCTTGGCTTCCTTGGGAACCGCGGCATAGCCGTAGCCGGGCAGGTCGGCCAGCACGGCGTCGTCGGCTTTCTGCTTGCCGACGCCGAACAGGTTGATGTGCTGCGTGCGGCCCGGCGTCTTGGATGCGAAGGCCAGGCGCGTCTGCTGGGTGAGCGTGTTGATGGCGGTCGACTTGCCCGCATTCGAACGGCCGACGAAGGCGATTTCGGGCAGATCGAGCGGAGGCAAATGCTCGAGCTGCGGGGCGCTGGTCAGGAAGTGGGCGGTGTGCAGCCAGCCGAGCGCAATGCGCTCGCGCTCGGCGACGATGGGGTCCACGGCAGGGGTCGCGCGGGAAGGGGGAGCAGCGTGCTTGCGCGACGGGGTAGTCATCAATGAGCTTTCGGAACGGGCTGCCATTGTAGAATCGCGGGGTTTTGCGCCAATAAATCGAGCCCCCGATATGAAGTTGTTTGCCAATTTTCTGCTTGCAGCCCTCATGGGTGTCGCAGCCAGCGCGAGCCTTGCGGCTGACCAGCCTGCTGCCGCAACGGCTGCACCAGCCGCGGCCAAGCCGGCCAAGCCCGATCCCGCCAAGGGCGACACGGTGTTCAATTCCGCCGCCCAAGCCTGCGCCTCCTGCCATAACGCAGACGGCAACTCGGCCATTGCGGCAAACCCGAAGCTGGCACAGCAGCATCCCGAGTACATCCTCAAGCAACTGCAGGACTTCAAGTCCGGCAAGCGCAAGAGCCCCATCATGCAGCCCCTGGCCGCGAAGCTGTCCGACGAAGACATGCGCAACATCGCGTGGTTCGTGGGCTCCAAGAAGATCAAGACCGGCTTCTCCAAGGAGAAGGACACGGTAGCGCTGGGTGAAAAGATCTACCGCGGCGGCATTGCCGACCGCCAGATTCCGGCTTGTGCCGGCTGCCACAGCCCCAACGGCGCCGGCATGCCCGCGCAGTATCCGCGCCTGGGCGGCCAGCACGCCGACTACACGGTGGCACAGCTTGTTGCCTTCCGGGACAACGTGCGCCAGAACAGCGCTCCCATGACCGGCGTGGCCGCAAAGCTCAACGACCGGGAAATCAAGGCTGTTGCAGATTACATCGCCGGCCTGCGCTGATACCACGCGCTTCAGCGTGAACTAACCGCCGATAAAAAACCCAAACAAAGGGCGGGCCGATCCAGCTGGATGGCCCGCCCTTTGCTTTTTCCCTCATTTCTTTCTTCCTCACCGTCCGATGTCTGTCTCCACCCATGGCCTTCGCGTCCATCGCGGCCCGCAAGTGCTTCGCGCTGCGGTGGAGCTGTTCTCGTCGATGCGCTTCGCGATTGCGCTGCTCACCGTCATCTGCATCGCATCGATCATCGGCACCGTGCTCAAGCAGCACGAGTCGATCAACAACTACATCAACCAGTTCGGTCCGTTCTGGGCCGAGTTGTTCCGCGCGGCCAAGCTCGATTCGATCTACAGCGCCTGGTGGTTCCTGCTGATATTGCTGTTCCTGGTGATCAGCACGTCGCTGTGCATTGCGCGCAACACGCCGCGCATTTTTGTGGACCTGAAAACCTTCAAGGAAAACATCCGCGCGCAGAGCCTCAAGGCCTTTGGCCAGCGCGCTGAAAACCAGCTTGCCGAGGAGCCCGCCGCAGCGGCCAATCGCATCGGCCAACTGCTGGTGAGCGGCGGCTGGAAGGTCAAGCTGCAGCAGCGCGAAGCCGTGGCCGGCCAGGCCGGCGCCGGCTGGATGGTTGCGGCGCGTGCGGGCGGTGCCCACAAGCTGGGCTACATCGCCGCCCACAGCGCCATCGTGCTGGTGTGCATCGGCGGCCTGCTCGACGGCGACCTGGTGGTGCGAGCCCAGACCTGGTTCAACGGCAAGAGCGTGTTCACCGGCGGCGGCATGATTGCCGACGTGCCGCCGCAGCACCGGTTGTCGCCGCGCAATCCGACCTTCCGCGGGAACATCCTCGTGCCCGAAGGCGGGCAGGGCAGCGTGGCCATCCTGCAGCAGTCCGACGGCGTGCTGCTGCAGGAGTTGCCGTTCTCGATCGAGCTCAAGAAGTTCATCGTCGACTATTACTCGACCGGCATGCCCAAGCTGTTTGCGAGCGAGGTGGTGCTGCACGACCGCGAGACCGGCGCCCAGGTGCCTGCGCGCATCGAGGTCAACCACCCGGCCAGCTACAAGGGCGTGGAAATCTATCAGTCGAGCTTCGACGACGGCGGCTCCAAGGTGAAGCTCAAGGCGGTGCCCATGGCGGCCGCGGCCAAGCCCTTCGAAGTCGAAGGCGTCATTGGCGGGCCGAGCACCGAAATTACCAACGGCAAGGAAAAGCTCACGCTCGAATATGCCGCGCTGCGCGTGATCAACGTCGAGAATTTTGCCGACGGCGGTGCCATGGGCAGCGGCGCCGACGTGCGCAAGGTCGACCTGCGCCACGACATCGAATCGCGGCTGGGCGCCGCCAACAAGACCAGCAAGCCGAAGGTGCTGCGCAACATCGGCCCGAGCATCGGCTACAAGCTGCGCGACGCCGCGGGGCAGGCGCGCGAGTACCAGAACTACATGGTTCCGGTCGATACCGGCGACGGGCAACCGATGTTCCTGCTCGGCATGCGCGAGAAGCCCGAGGAGCCGTTCCGCTACCTGCGCGTACCGGCCGACGAGCAAGGCACCATGGACAGCTTCGTGCGCATGCGCGTTTCGCTGGCCGATGCCGATACCCGCACCCGTGCGGTCGACCGCTACATTGCCAAGGCCGTGGATCCGAAGCGGCCCGAAATGGCCGAGCAATTGCGCGTTTCGGCGGCGCGTGCACTGGCATTGTTTGCCGGCAGCGAGCGCGCCAAGGCGGATGCCACCACCATGGGTGGCTGGCAGGCCATTGCCGAGTTCATGGAAGCCAACGTGCCCGAAGCCGAGCGCGAACGTGCCGGCGCGGTGCTGGTGCGCATCCTGAACGACGTGCTGTTCGAGGTGCTCAACCTGAGCCGCGAAGGCGCGGGGCTCGCGGCCTTGCCGAGCGACGAGAAGTCGCAGGCTTTTCTTACCCAGGCGGTGCTGGCCATCAGCGACGCGCATTTCTATCCGGCACCGGTCGCCATGATGATGACCGACTTCACCCAGGTGCAGGCCAGCGTGTTCCAGGTGGCGCGCGCGCCCGGCAAGAACGTGGTCTATCTGGGCTGCCTGTTGCTGATAGTCGGGATTTTTGCCATGCTGTACGTGCGTGAGCGCCGACTCTGGGTGTGGCTGACACCGGACGGCGCGAGTGCAGGAGACAACAACACCACGGCTGCCACGATGGCCTTCTCGGTCAACCGCAAGACGATTGACAGCGATCGCGAGTTCGAGCACCTCAAGCACAAGCTGCTTGCCTTGAAAAAAGAAGGACCGGCGTCGCCATGAACACCACCACCCTCACGCTCCACGAAAGCTGGTTTTCGCGCCGCAACCTTTTCGACTGGGTGTTCGCGGCGCTGGTGCTGGCGGGCGGCCTGTTTGCCTTCGCACGGTATGCGGGCGCCATGGACTCCTACGAGAAGCCCATCCTTGCCGCGGCGATGATCTCGGTCATTGCCATCGGCTGGTTCTGGCGTCCGCTGCGGGTACTGGCCATCGTTGTGGCCGCGGCCTCGCTGCTGGCCATCAGCTCCTACCAAGGCGACCTGGCGCGCGCGGACACGGTGTTCTGGCTCAAGTACTTCCTGTCGAGCCAGTCGGCCATTCTCTGGATGAGCGTGCTGTTCTTCATGAGCACGCTGTTCTACTGGTTCGGCTTTTTCGGTGGCAAGCAGGGCGACACCTTCGACCTGATCGGCTCCCGCCTCGCGTGGGCCGCCGTCGCCATGGCGCTGATCGGCACCATGGTGCGCTGGTACGAGAGCCACCTGCTCGGGCCGGACATCGGCCACATTCCCGTCAGCAACCTGTACGAAGTGTTCGTGCTCTTCTGCTGGCTCACGACGGCTTTCTACTTGTACTTCGAATCGCGCTACGGTACGCGCACGCTCGGCGCCTTCGTGATGCTGGTGGTGAGCGCGGCGGTCGGCTTCTTGCTCTGGTACACGCTGGTGCGCAATGCGCATGAAATCCAGCCGCTGGTGCCCGCGCTGCAGAGCTGGTGGATGAAGCTGCATGTGCCGGCCAATTTCATCGGCTACGGCACCTTCGCGCTTGCGGCCATGGTGGCCTTTGCCTATCTCATCAAGGAGCAGGCGCAGGAGACGCGCTGGTACAAGCTCACGCCGATCTGGCTTTTGGGCGTGGCGCTGTGCTTCGTGCCGGTGGCGTTCCGCCAGCGCGTGCAGGAAGCCGGCGGCAGCTACTGGGTGATCTATGCGGGCATTTCCGCGCTCATCGCGGCGGGCATTCTGCTCGGCCGCAAGCGCATTGCCGCACGCCTGCCCGCCAACGAAGTGCTCGACGACGTGATGTACAAGTCGATCACCGTCGGCTTCGCCTTCTTCACCATTGCGACCGTGCTGGGCGCGCTGTGGGCGGCCGATGCCTGGGGCGGCTACTGGAGCTGGGACCCGAAGGAAACCTGGGCCCTGATCGTCTGGCTCAACTACGCGGCCTGGCTGCACATGCGGCTGGTCAAGGGTTTGCGCGGCACGGTGGCGGCATGGTGGGCGCTGGCCGGCCTGGCGGTCACCACCTTTGCCTTCCTGGGCGTGAACATGTTCCTGAGCGGACTGCACAGTTACGGCACCCTGTAGGCGCCGGTGGCCGGCTTTTCGCGAAGAATTGAAACCACGCGCAGCGATTGCGCGTAACCGAATCAGGGAATTGCACGAACTACCCTGAGCACAACGATTCACGCGAAAGGCCATCACCATGTCGTTCCAATCCCGCCCGCAGGGTCGAAGCAGCGGTTTCATTCATCCGCTCTCGAGCGAGATCACGCCGCGCGCCGTCTACGAGGGCCGGCGCGACCTGCTGAAACTGATGGCCGGCGGCGCGGCCGGTGCTGCGCTGGCGAGCTTTGCCGCACGCGAAGCCTTCGCCCAGGCGACCGGCCCGCACAAGCTGGCGCTGCTTCCGGGCGCCAAGTCCGCCGTGCCGGGCGCGCAAACGATGGAAAAGCTCACCGACTACAAGGACGCGACGAGCTACAACAACTTCTACGAATTCGGCACCGACAAGGGCGACCCGGTCAAGAACGCCGGCACGCTCAAGACCCGCCCGTGGACCGTGGAGGTCGAGGGCCTGGTCAAGAAGCCCGGCAAGTACGGCATCGAAGACCTGCTGAAGCTCAGCGCGCAGGAAGAGCGCATTTACCGCCTGCGCTGCGTCGAGGGCTGGTCGATGGTCATTCCGTGGGTGGGCTACTCGCTGGCCGAGCTCATCAAGAAGGTCGAGCCGCAGGGCAATGCCAAGTACGTGGAGTTCGTGACCCTGGCCGATCCCAAGACCATGCCCTTCGTGGGTTCGCGGGTGCTCGAATGGCCCTACACCGAAGGCTTGCGGATGGACGAGGCCATGCATCCGCTCACGCTGCTGGCTTTCGGCATGTACGGTGAAGTGCTGCCCAACCAGAACGGCGCGCCGGTGCGCATCGTGGTGCCGTGGAAATACGGCTTCAAGTCGGCCAAGTCGATCGTCAAGATCCGCTTTGTCGAGAAAGAGCCGAGCACGGCCTGGAACAAGGCCGCGGCACAGGAATACGGCTTCTATTCGAATGTCAATCCGAATGTCGACCATCCGCGCTGGAGCCAGGCCACCGAGCGCCGCATCGGCGACGGCGGCGGGCTCTTCGCCAAGCGCAACAAGACGTTGATGTTCAACGGCTACGAAGCCCAGGTCGGCCAGCTCTATGCGGGCATGGACCTGAAGAAGAACTATTGAGCCCGACCCTGCCTCGCAACCCAGCCTTTGCGCCATGAACAAGCTGCTCATGCATCCGGCGGCCAAGCCGGTGATCTTCCTGCTGTGCCTGCTGCCGTTCGCGTGGCTGACCTACGGTGCGTTCACGGACGGGCTGGGCGCGAATCCGGCCGAGTTCCTGATCCGCGCCACGGGCGACTGGACCTTGCGCTTCATCTGCATCGTGCTGGCGGTGACGCCGCTGCGCGTGATCGCCAAGGCCAATGCGCTTGCGCGCTTTCGCCGCATGCTGGGGCTGTTTGCGTATTTCTATGTGGTGGTGCACTTGCTGTGCTACAGCTGGTTCGACATGGGCTTCGAGTGGGCCGACATCGCCAAGGACATTGCCAAGCGGCCGTTCATCCTGGTGGGGTTCTCGGCTTTCGTGCTGCTCACGCCGTTGGCTGCGACCTCGTTCAACCGCGCGATCAAGGCGCTGGGCGCAAAGCGCTGGCAAATGCTGCACAGGCTGGTCTACCTGATCGCTGGCCTTGGGTTGCTGCACTTCTTCTGGATGCGCGCGGGCAAGAACAACTTCGCCGAAGTGTTCGTCTATGCGGCGATCGTCGCGGTGCTGCTCGGGTGGCGGGTGTGGCACTACGCGAGCAAGCGCAAGTCGAAGCCGACCGCAGGCGTGCGCGGCAGCAGCGGCGAGAAGTCGCTGCGCAGCAGCGCAGGCTGACCTACTCGTCGACCAACGCGCAACACACGACGCGCGACGACGCGGATCAGCCCTCGATCCGCTCGCTGCGCAGCTGGTCTTCCATCGTCTCGCGGCGGCGGATGAGCGTGGCGCTCTGGCCGCTCACCAGCACTTCGGCGGCCCGGCCGCGCGTGTTGTAGTTGCTGGCCATGCTCATGCAATAGGCGCCCGCCGACAGCACTGCGAGCAGATCGCCGGCCACCACGTTGAGCGCGCGGTCGCGGCCGATCCAGTCGCCGCTTTCGCAGACCGGGCCGACCACGTCATAAATCGGCGCGTTGCCGGCTCGGATCCGCAGCGGCACGATCTTCTGGAACGCCTGGTACATCGCGGGGCGGGGCAGGTCATTCATCGCCGCATCGACGATGCAGAAATTCTTGTCTTCGCCCGGCTTGGTGTACAGCACCTCGGTCACGCACACGCCGGCGTTGCCGACCAGCGAACGACCCGGCTCGATGACGAGCTTGCGCCGCCCGAAGCCGCGAGCGTCGAGCCGCGCGAGCAACTGTTGCCAGAGCGCATCGGCCTTGGGCGGCACTTCGCCGTTGTAGTCGATGCCCAGGCCACCGCCGAAGTCCAGGTGATGGATCGGCACGCCCGCCGCCTCGATGGCCTCGACCAGGTCGAGTATCCGGTCGCAGGCATCCAGGTAGGGCGAAGCTTCTGTGATCTGCGAGCCGATGTGGCAGTCGATGCCCACCACCTCGAGCCCCGGCAACCTGGCGGCGTGGCGATAGGCCTCCACGGCCCGGTCGTGTGCAATGCCGAACTTGTTGCCCTTGAGCCCGGTGGAGATGTAGGGGTGCGTCTTGGGATCGACGTTGGGATTGATGCGGATGCTGATGGGCGCGCGGCGCCCCTCGGCCAGCGCCACTTCGTTGAGCACGTCGAGCTCGGCTTCGCTCTCCACGTTGAAGCAGGCAATGCCGGCCGCGAGCGCCTGCCGCATTTCGGCGCGGGTCTTGCCCACGCCCGAGAAGATGATCTTGGCCGGATCGGCGCCCACCGCCAGCACGCGCGCCAGTTCGCCGCCCGAAACAATGTCGAAGCCGCAGCCGGCTTCGGCGAACACGCGCAGAACGCCGAGCGAGGAATTCGCCTTCATCGCATAGCAGATCAAGGCCTCGCGGCCTTCGAAGCCGCGCTGGTAGGCGGCCAGCGCGTCCAGCATCCATTGCTTCGAATAAACGAACAAGGGGGTGCCGTGCTCGCGGGCCAGTGCATCCAGGCTCAGGCCTTCGACATGGAGCGCGTCGTCGCGATGCGCGACATGCGGGTGGCCGGGGAGGAGGGCGTTCGTCACTTCGGCACTCCGGGGCTGGTGGCGCTGTTGCCTGCAGCCGGTGCACTGCTGGCCGCAGCGGGCTTGGGTGCTGCTTCGGCGTCGGAGGCGCGGGGCCCACCCGGCGTGAGCAACTGCGGCAAGGTGGCACGCTGCGCGGCCGCCGGATCGGTCGGAAGATAGAGCGGCCCGCGCTGCCCGCAAGCGACCAAGCCGCCCGCTGCAGCAGCGAGGCAGACCATGAGCGCAGCGCGGCTGGGAGCGCTCACTAGAATTTGACGAACATTCAACATAACGAAATTGTAATGACCGACTCCGAATACATGGACCGCGCCGAAGCCGCGCTCGCCGCCATCGAGCAAGGTTGTGATCGCATCAACGATGCGACCGATGCCGACATCGACAACCAGCGCGTGGGCGGGATGATCACGATTTCATTCAGGAATGGCAGTCAGTTGATCGTGAACCTGCAGAAGCCGCTGCAGGAAATCTGGCTGGCCGCCCGCTCCGGCGGCTATCACTACCGGTTCGACGGCAAAGCCTGGGTCGACACCAAGACGGGCGAAGAATTCTTCGGAAACCTGTCGCGCGAGGCGAGCCTGCAAGCCGGGCAGCCGCTGGAGTTTGCGGCCGCCTGACTCTCTTCACCCTCAATTCCTGAAGAGGTCGAGGATGCGATTGCGTTCCTCGGGCGGTGGGGGCGGGCTCACCGGCACACCGCTCAGGGACTCCGCGGGTGGCGCGGAAGGGGTGTCCACGCCGAGGCTGGAGACACCGCGTCCCGGGGCATAGTCGTCGTAGTACCACTCGCCGCCGACGCTCACGACGCCTGCGGGCGGCGTGGTGGAAAGATCGGTCACGGGCACGCCCTTGATGGCGGTTTCCATGTAGTTGATCCAGATCGGCAGGCTCAGCCCGCCGCCGGTTTCGCGATCGCCCAGGTTGCGCGGGGTGTCGTAGCCGATCCAGGAGATGGCCGTCATCGTGGGCTGGAAGCCGGCGAACCAGGCATCGAGCGAATCGTTGGTGGTGCCGGTCTTGCCGTAGAGGTCGGGCCGCTTGAGCATGGCCTGGGCCTTGGCGGCGGTGCCGGCACGCGTGATGGACTGCAGCAGCGTGTCCATGATGAATGCGTTGCGCTGGGGGATGGCGCGGATCGTCTCGTTGAGCAGCGGCGGCTGCTTGTCGACCAGCACCCGGTCCTTGTGGTCGGTGATGCGGGTCACGAGATAAGGATTGACGCGGTAGCCGCCGTTTGCGAATACCGAGTAGCCCACTGCCATCTGCATCGGCGTGACCGAACCCGCGCCAAGCGCCATCGGCAGGTAGGCCGGGTGCTTGTCCTTGTCGAAGCCGAAGTTGGTGATCCATTCCTGCGCGTAGCGCGTGCCGATGGATTGCAGGATGCGGATCGACACCAGGTTCTTCGACTTCATCAGCGCCGTGCGCATGGACATCGGGCCGTCGTAGCCGCCGCCGTAGTTCTTGGGCTCCCAGGGCTGGCCGCCGGTGGTGCCGGCATCGAAGAAGAGCGGGCCGTCATTGATCACCGTGGAAGGCGTGAAGCCCTTCTCGAGCGCCGCCGAGTAGATGAAGGGCTTGAAGCTCGAACCCGGCTGGCGCCAGGCCTGCGTGACGTGGTTGAACTTGTTCTTGCCGAAGTCGAAGCCGCCCACCAGTGCCTTGATGGCGCCGTCGCGCGGGTCCATGGCGACGAAAGCGCCTTCCACTTCGGGCAACTGGGTGATCTCCCAGGTGTTCTTGGGCGTCTTCACCACGCGAATCACCGCGCCGCGGCGAATCCTGATGTTGGGCGGTGCCTTGTCGGAAAGGCCGGACTGGGCGGGCTTGAGGCCGTCGCCGGTGATCTGCACCGGGTCGCCGTTGCCGCGCACGGCCGAAATTTCCTTGGCGCTGGCCTTGAGCACCACGGCCGCCATCACGTCGCCGTTGTCGGGGTGATCGGTCAGTGCGTCGTCCACCGCTTCGTCGAGATCCCTGGGGTCGTTGGGGAGGTCGACGAATTTCTCGGGACCCCGGTAGATCTGGCGCCGCTCGTAATCCATGATGCCCTTGCGCAGCGCCTTGTAAGCGGCGGCCTGGTCGGCGGCCACCAGCGAGGTGTACACCTTCAGGCCACGGGTGTAGGTGCTGTCGCCGTATTGCGCATACATCAGCTGGCGCACGGTTTCGGCCACGTACTCGGCGTGCAACCGGTTCGGGTCCGCCGCGTCGCGCAGGTGCAGTTCTTCTTTCTTGGCTTGGGCAGCTTGCTCGGCGGTGATGAAGCCGGCGTCCTGCATGCGGTCGATCACGTAGAACTGGCGTCCGCGCGCCCGCTGCGGATTGTTGACCGGGTTGTTGGCGCCCGGTGCCTTCGGCAATCCGGCGAGCATGGCCGCCTCGGCGATGGAGAGCTCCTGCAGCGGTTTGCCGAAATACGCTTCGGAAGCCGCCGCGAAGCCGTAGGCGCGGTTACCCAGATAGATCTGGTTCAGGTAGATCTCGAAGATCTGGTCCTTGGTGAGCAGGTGCTCCAGTTTGAAAGTGAGCAGCACCTCGTAGATCTTGCGGGTCAGTGTTTTCTCGGAGCTCAGGTAGACATTTCGGGCCACCTGCATCGTGATGGTCGATGCGCCCTGGCTCTTCACGCGGTTCATGTTGGCGAGGCCCGCTCGCACCATGCCCTTGTAGTCGACGCCGCCGTGGTCGTAGAAGCGCGTGTCTTCGGCGGCCAATACCGCCTCTTTCACCAGCTTGGGGATGGCTGCGATCGGTGTGAGGTTGCGGCGCTCTTCGCCGAACTCGCCGATCAGGGTGCCTTCGGCCGAGAAGACCCGCAGTGGCAGCTTCGGCCGGTAGTCCGACAGTTCGGAGATGTCCGGCAGATTAGGGTAGGCGACTGCCAATGCCACTGCGATCACGCACAGAACTGCCAGAACTCCGGCTGCGGCGATGCCAAATCCCCAAATCATGAAACGCAGCAACCATTTCAGCCAGGCTGGGCGTGCGGGGGGAGAGGTCTTGGCTGGCCCTTTGGGGCGGGAAGTTTCTTGCATGTGGGCCCGGAGAGTCACCGGACATTATAAAAAGCCGCCCCCTTGTCGTGAGCCGAACTTGGGTGCATCGTTGTGAGCTAAACCAAAAGTTACTGAATGTGGCTTGAACGTCAGCTTTTGACAACGGTCCTCCCGTTTGGAGCCTGCGGTTGCTTGGTGGCCGGTAAGCCTCCTGCTAGCATGCAACCGAACGCACTTATTTCCATTAGTTACAAATGCAGGGGTAAAGGGACCTAACTTGGCTGCTTTCGGATCATTGTTTCGTCGTCAGAACGCCCCCATGCTCGGCTTGGACGTCAGTTCGTCCAGTGTCAAGCTGGTCGAGCTCGGCCGTGAGGCCAGCGGCAAGCTGGTTCTGGAACGCTGCGCGATCGAACCCCTCGAGCGGGGCTGGATCACAGACGGCAACGTCGAAAAGTTCGATGAAGTGGCCGAGGCCGTCCGCCGCGTGGTGCGCAAGAGCGGCACTCGTACGCGCAACGTGGCGCTGGCGCTTCCCCCCTCGGCGGTCATTACCAAGAAGATCATTCTTCCTGGCGGTATGAGCGAGCAGGAACTCGAGCTTCAGGTCGAGTCCGAAGCCAACCAATACATTCCGTTTTCGCTCGACGAAGTCAGCCTCGATTTCTGCGTCACCGGACAGAGCACGGCCTCCGCCGGCGATGTCGAGGTGCTGATTGCCGCGTCGCGGAAAGAAAAGGTCCAGGACCGCGAAGGCCTGGCCGAGGCGGCCGGCCTGAAAGCGATGATTCTCGACGTCGAGTCTTACGCCTCCCGCCTCGCGACCGCTCGCCTGATCGAGCAGCTGCCGGGCAAGGGCGTCGATGCCGTCGTGGCGCTTTTCGAAGTAGGTGCCTTCACCACCAGCATGCAGGTGCTGCGCAACCAGGAAGTGCTGTACGACCGCGACCAGGCTTTCGGCGGCGCCCAATTGACCCAACTCATCGTCCGCCAATACGGTTTCTCCGCCGAAGAGGCCGAAGCCAAGAAGCGCAGCGGAGACCTGCCGGACGACTACGGCTCGAGCGTCCTGAAGCCCTTCGTGGAAAGCATTGCGCAGGAAATTGCCCGTGCATTGCAGTTTTTCTTCACCAGCACGCCGCACAACCGTGTCGACTATGTGCTGCTCGCCGGCGGTTCGGCCTCGCTGCCGAGTCTGACCAGCGCCGTGACGCGCCAGACTTCGTTCGCCTGTTCGCTCGTGAATCCGTTCGACGGCATGGAGATGGGCCCCAACATCCGTGAGAAGAAGGTTCGGCGCGAGGCGCCTTCCTATCTGACCTCCTGCGGTCTGGCCATGCGGAGGTTCGTGCAGTGATTCTCATCAATTTGCTTCCGCATCGCGAAGCCGCGCGCAAGCGGCGGCGCGAGGCGTTCTACGGCACGCTGGGTGCTGCGGCCATCCTTGGCGGCCTGATTGCGGGCCTCGGTTTTCTCTGGTTCGAGGCGCAAATCTCGGCCCAGCAGGCCAAGAACAATTTCCTGAAGACCGAAATCACCAAGCTCGACGCCGAAATCAAGGAGATTTCGACGCTGCAGGCAGAAATTGCGGCCCTGCGGGCACGCCAGCAGGCGGTCGAAGACCTTCAGGGCGACCGCAACCTGCCGGTGCACCTGCTCAACGAACTGGTTCGGCAACTGCCCGACGGCGTCTACCTGACCAGCATGAAGCAGGACAACCAGACCGTCACGCTGCAAGGCATGGCGCAGTCGAACGAGCGGGTGTCGGAGCTGCTGCGCAACCTGGGCAACAACAGCCCATGGCTGGTCAAGCCGGAGCTGGTCGAAATTACTTCTGCAACGGTGAGCCTGAGTCAGCGCGACCAGCGCCGTGTGGCGAACTTCACGATGCGTATCGGTCTCAAGCGGCCGACCGACGCACAGAAGGCCGCGGCCGAGAAGGCCCTGGCTGCATCGACGCCAGTCAAGGGGTAGACGGATCATGGCAAGCAATCGCCCCTCTCAAAAGTTGGACGTCGCCGCGGCAATGCGCGGTTTCGGCGACCAGTTTCGCAACCTGAACCCGAACGACCCGGCCAGCTGGCCGCCGGTGCCCCGCTATGCCTTGTGCCTGGCGGTGACCGCACTGGTGCTGGTCGGCCTGTGGTTCGTGTGGCTCACCAATTCGAACGACGAGCTCGAGAGCGAGCGCGCCAAGGAAGTCACCCTTCGGGCCGACTACCAGAAAAAGGTCGCGCTCGCCGCCAATCTCGAGCTGCTGAAGAAGCAGCGCGAACAGGTGCAGCAGTACGTGACACTGCTCGAGAAGCAGCTGCCCAGCAAGGCGGAAATGGATGCGCTGCTGTCGGACATCAACCAGGCCGGCCTCGGGCGCAGCCTGCAATTCGAGCTGTTCCGGCCAGGACAGGTTTCGGTCAAGGACTACTACGCGGAACTGCCGATCGCCGTGCGCGTGACTGGCCGGTACCACGACATCGGCTCGTTTGCCGCCGACGTCGCGGGGCTGTCGCGCATCGTGACACTGAACAACCTGACGATCACCCCGCAAAAAGACAAGGACGGCGCCCTGACGATGGATGCCACGGCACGCACCTACCGCTATCTCGACGACGAAGAGCGGGCGGCCCAGAAACGCGCCGCGGCGCCGAAGGCCAAGAAATGAGGACGATCGCCAAACTCATGTGGCTGGTGGCGGCCGCTGCGGGCCTGAGCGCCTGCGCCGATTCGGAGCAGGAAGACCTGCGCCGCTGGATGGTCGAGCAGCGCGCCCAGGTCAAGCCCACGGTGCCTCCGATCACGGAGCCCAAGAAATTCACGCCCCAGGCCTACACCGAAGGGTCGGCGTTCGAGCCTTTCAATTTGTTGAAGCTCACGCAGGCGCTGCGCCGCGAATCGAATCAGCCCAGCACATCGGAGCTGATCGCGCCTGAACTGGCGCGCCGCAAGGAAGCGCTCGAAGCCTTCCCGCTCGACACGATGGCCATGGTGGGCAGCATGAACCGCAACGGCCAGCCGGTGGCGCTGGTTCGTGTCGACAAGCTCCTCTACAAGGTGCGTGTCGGCGAGTACCTGGGACTCAACTACGGGCGCATTACCCGTATCAACGAAACCGAAGTCGCCTTGCGTGAAATCGTGCAAGACGCCGCCGGTGAATGGATCGAACGCGTGGCGACATTGCAGCTGCAAGAGAGTGCGAAATGAATCAGAAAAAATCAACAATGGCACAGCGGCTGCGAGCCGCCGGGCTGGGTCTGCTGGCATTTGGCGCGTTCGCGATGGCGTATGCGCAAAACGCCATCGAAGCGGTGACCAGTTCGACGCAATCCGGCGCCGAGGTCATCCGTATCGATCTGGCCCAGCCGCTCACGGCGGTGCCGACCGGCTTTGCCGTGCAGACCCCCGCGCGCATTGCGCTTGATTTCCCGGGCGTCACCAACGCCATCGGGCGCTCCGCCATCGAGGTGAACCAGGGCAACCTGCGTTCCGTCAACGTGGTGCAGGCCGGCGAGCGCAGCCGCGTGGTGCTGAACCTCAAGCAGGCGACTGCCTACAAGGCCGAGATCCAGGGCAAATCGCTGCTGGTGATTCTCGAGCCGGTGGCCGGCACGGCGCTGGCATCGTCCACACCCACCGTCTTTGCCGAGAACCGCAACCGCGACACGCTGCCGCTGCGCGACGTCGACTTCCGCCTCGGTTCCGACAACACCGGCCGCGTGATCGTCGACCTGCCGAACAACCAGGTGGGTGTCGATGTCAAGCAGCAGGGCAAGAACCTCGTGGTGGAATTCACCAAGTCGACGCTGCCTGAAGGCCTGCGCCGCCGCCTCGACGTGGCCGACTTCAATACCCCGGTTCAGCTGATTACCTCGCAACAGTCGGGTGACCGCGTTCGCATGACGATCGAGGCCAAGGGTGACTGGGAGCACAGCGCCTACCAGAGCGAAAACCAGTTCGTCGTCGAGGTTCGTGCCCGCAAGGTCGACCCGACCAAGCTGACGCAAGGCGTGGGCTACAACGGCGAGAAGCTGTCGCTGAACTTCCAGAACATCGAGATCCGCTCGCTGCTGCAGGTGATTGCCGACTTCACGAACTTCAACATCGTGACCTCCGATTCGGTGACCGGCGCGCTGACGCTGCGGCTGAAGGACGTGCCGTGGGACCAGGCCCTCGACATCATCATGCAGGCGAAGAACCTCGGCATGCGCAAGAACGGCAGTGTGCTGTGGATTGCGCCCAAGGATGAAATCAACGCCAAGGAAAAGCTCGAGTTCGAAGCCAAGGCCACGATCGAGAATCTGGAGCCGGTGCGCACCCAGTCGTTCCAGCTCAACTACACCAAGGCAATCGCGATTGCCCAAGGCCTGACCGGAACCGGCGCTTCGTCGGGCGGCGGTGGCGGCTCCGGCACCACCACCCGCATCCTGAGCCCGCGCGGCAGCGTGATCGCGGAGTCGCGCACCAACCAGCTGTTCGTGTCGGACATTCCGTCGCGCCTGGCACAAGTGGCCGACCTGATCCAGAAGCTCGACATCCCGGTTCGCCAGGTGCTGATCGAAGCGCGGATCGTGGAAGCATCCGACACCTTCGGCAAGTCGCTGGGTGTGCGGCTGGGCGGCGGTATCTCCCGCGAGCGCGTCGCGTCGGCCAGCGGCAATCCGGCATACGGCACCTTCGGCGTCATGCCCACCACCACCACTGGCGGCGTCGGCGCCGCCGCAGCCACCTGGACCAACTCCAACTTCATCAACCTGCCCGCAGGCGATGCCGGCGGCACCGGCAATTCGCCAGGTACCTTCGCGATCTCGCTGTTCAACTCGAGCTTGTCGCGCATGTTGAACCTCGAAATCTCGGCGCTCGAAGCCGACGGCAAGGGCAAGCTGGTGTCCAGCCCCCGCGTCATTACCGCCGACCAGACGAAGGCGCTGATCGAGCAGGGCGAAGAAATTCCCTACCAGCAGGCAACCTCCAGCGGTGCTACCTCGATTTCGTTCCGCAAGGCGGTGCTGAAGCTCGAAGTCACGCCGCAGATCACGCCTGAAGGCAACATCATCCTGACCCTGGACGTGAGCAAGGACGCCCGCGGCGTCAACACTTCGGCGGGCCCGGCCATCAATACCAAGCACGTGCAGACCGAAGTGCTGGTCGAGAACGGCGGCACGGTCGTCATCGGTGGTATCTTCGAACTCACCGAAACCAATGACGAATCGCGCGTGCCGGTGCTGGGTGAAGTGCCCTACCTCGGGGCACTGTTCCGCAAGCGCGAACGCGTTGCCAACAAGACCGAAATGCTCGTCTTTATCACTCCGAAGATGATTACCGACCGCAACGCCGCGCGCTGACGCGCGGGCGTAGCAGCCACCGCGTGGCGGTCGCACTCGTCGGGTTGCCCGGCGCCGGCAAGTCCGCAGTGGGCCGGCGCTTGGGTGCGCGCCTGAACCTTCCGTTCGTCGATACCGACCACGTGATCGAGCAGCGCATCGGCTGCTCGATTCGCGATTACTTCGAGCGGGAAGGCGAAACGGCCTTCCGGGACCTCGAGCAGACGGTGATCGCAGACCTGGCCGCGCAGGCCCACGGTGTCCTGGCCACGGGAGGCGGCGCGGTGCTGCGGGAAGTCAACCGCAAGCAGCTGCGGGATCACTTCCACGTGATCTACCTGCGCTCCTCCCCTGAAGACCTGTTCCGGCGCTTGCGCCATGACGTCAAGCGGCCCCTTTTGCAGGTGGCCGACCCGCTCGGGCGGTTGCGCGAACTGCACGATGCGCGCGACCCGTTCTACAGGGAAACGGCCCACGATGTGGTCGACACAGGCCGTCCGTCGATCGCCATGCTGGTGAACATCATCGTCATGCAGCTGGAGCTCGCCGGTATCGTGGCGCCGGGAGCGCATCCGGAAGAGCCCACCGCCTGAGCAACCAGCCCGCAGCGCCTAAACTCGCTGCATGCCATTGCCCGCACCCTCCGCACAGCCAGAACGCGTCGACATCCAGCTCGGCGAACGCAGCTACCCCATCCTGATAGGCGCCGGCCTGCTGGGCGACCCGTCGAGCTTCGCCGCAGTGCCTGATGCCGCCAGCGCGCTGATCGTCAGCAACACCACGGTAGCGCCGCTCTATGCTCAAGCCTTGCGGACCACGCTGGCCGGCCGTTTCCGCACCGTGCACCTTCTCGAGTTGCCTGACGGCGAAGCGCACAAGAACCTGCAGACCCTGAACCTGATCTTCGACGCGCTGCTCGGGCACGGCAGCGACCGAAAAACCGTCCTGTTCGCCCTGGGCGGCGGCGTGGTGGGCGACATGACCGGTTTCGCCGCCGCCAGCTACATGCGCGGCGTGCCGTTCGTGCAGGTGCCGACCACGCTGCTGGCGCAGGTCGATTCGTCGGTGGGAGGCAAGACTGCCATCAATCACCCGCTCGGCAAGAACATGATCGGCGCGTTCTATCAGCCGCAGCTCGTGGTATGCGACCTGGGTACCTTGCAGACGCTGCCGCCGCGAGAGCTGAGCGCAGGCCTGGCCGAAGTCATCAAGTACGGGCCCATCCACGACATGGCGTTCTTCGACTGGATCGAGGCGAACGTCGATGCGCTGGTGGCCCGCGATCCGGCCGCGCTGGCCTATGCCGTCAAGCGCAGCTGCGAAATCAAGGCGCTGGTCGTCGGCCAGGACGAGCGCGAGACCGGCCTGCGCGCCATTCTCAATTTCGGCCATACCTTCGGCCACGCGATCGAATCGGGCCTGGGCTACGGCGAATGGCTGCATGGCGAAGCGGTCGGCTGCGGCATGGTCATGGCGGCGCACCTGTCGCAGCGGCTCGGCGGGGTCGACGCGGCGTTTGTCGAACGGCTCACGCGGTTGATCGAGCGCGCCGGCCTGCCGACGGTCGGCCCGGCGCTGGGAGCCGACCGGTACCTTGAACTGATGCGGGTCGACAAAAAGTCCGAAGCCGGCGAGATCCGCTTCGTGGTCATCGACAAGCCGGGTTCCGCCGCTGTCAGCAGCGCGCCTGATGCGCTGGTGCGCGAAGTGCTCGCGCAGTGCTGCAGCGTGGAATGAGCGCAGCGCCGAGGGTGCGTCGATGAGTCTCGCGGCCCATGCCTGCCACCCCGCGCGCTCGCGCGGGAGGCGCCATGCCGAGCCGCCCGCGCCGACGCGCGACGCTTTCCAGCGCGACCGCGACCGCATCGTACATTCCACCGCGTTTCGGCGGCTGGTCTACAAGACGCAGGTGTTCCTGAATCATGAAGGCGACCTGTTCCGCACCCGGCTCACGCATTCGATCGAGGTTGCACAGCTGGGCCGTTCCATCGCGCGCGCCTTGCGCATCAACGAGGACCTGGTCGAAGCCATTGCCCTCGCGCACGACCTCGGCCACACACCCTTCGGCCACGCCGGGCAAGACGCGCTCAATGCCTGCATGGCAAGCCACGGCGGGTTCGAGCACAACCTGCAGAGCCTGCGCGTGGTCGACGCGCTGGAGCACCGCTATCCGCAATACGACGGCCTGAATCTCAGCTTCGAAACCCGCGAGGGCATTCTCAAGCACTGTTCGCGCGCCAATGCGGAACGCCTGGAGATCGCAGAGCCCGACGGCGTGGCCCGGCGCTTTCTCGACCGCACACAACCGGGCCTGGAGGCGCAGCTCTGCAATCTGGCCGACGCCATTGCCTACAACGCGCACGACATCGACGACGGCGTGCGTTCCGGACTCATCAGCGTCGAGCAGCTCGGCGAGGTGGAGCTGTTCGAGCGCTACCGCCGCGAGGCGCTCGCCGAGTACCCCCAACTGGAAGGGCGGCGCGTGCTCTACGAGACGATCCGGCGCATGCTGAGTGCCCAGGTCTACGACGTGATCGACGCCACCCGTGCGGCTCTCGAAGCGGTGAGGCCGGCCGATGCCGACGGCGTGCGGAACGCACCGCCGCTCGTTGCGTTCAGCGAAACCATGCAGGTGCAGTCCAACGAGCTCAAGGGCTTTCTGTTCCGCAATCTTTACCGGCATCCGCAGGTGACGCAGACCACCGACCAGGCGCAGCAGGTCGTGCGGGAGCTGTTCGATGCCTATCTCGAACGCAGCGCCGAAATGCCCGATTCCTACGCAGGCCGTCGCGACCGGCACCGGGCCGTCGCCGACTACATCGCCGGCATGACCGATCGGTTCGCCATGCGCGAGCATGAGCGGCTCACGGGCCGGCGAGGCATCGCATGAGCGCAGCGCCGGCCCGTCCCAAGCAAGCTCGCACCGGAGCCCGCGAGGGCGAAGGCAGCCCAATGAGCTCGGCGGCCGTCGTGTCCGCGCGCGTTCCCGTCGCTGCATTCGCCGTTCTGCTCGGTGGCGTCAGCGCTGCGCTGCACCTGGGCAAGCTGCCGCCCGCCGTGCCGGCCCTGCAGGCCTCGCTCGGCATCAGTCTGGTCGAGGCAGGTTTCCTGCTGTCGCTGGTGCAGGTGGCCAGCATGACGCTCGGATTGGCGGTCGGGCTCGCGGCCGACACCATCGGTTTGCGGCGCAGCATGTTGACGGGGCTCATGGTGTTGACTGTCGCCAGCCTGCTCGGCGGCGCGGTCGGCATCGGGCTTTTTGGCGACGCGCCTGCTGTGCAGTGGCTGCTGGTTCTGCGCGCCGCCGAAGGCATCGGTTTTCTGCTGGCAGTCATGCCGGGGCCCGGGCTGATCCGCGCGCTCACGCCGCTCGGTGCGGACAAGGCCGCGCTGGGGCTGTGGGGCGCGTACATGCCGCTCGGCGTCGCGCTCGCGCTGCTGCTGGGGCCGGCCTTGATCGCCTGGGGTGGGTGGCCCGACTGGTGGTGGGCGCTGTCCCTTGTTTCGGCCGCTGCGGCGTTCTGGCTGTGGTTGACGGTCCCTGCGGACGGGGCTCGTTCCACTGCGCGGGGCGGCAGCAAGACCGAAGGGTGGTCGTCGCGGCTGCGCGCCACCGTCGGCGCGCGCGCACCCTGGATGATCGCGCTGACCTTTGCGGTGTATTCCGCCCAGTGGATGGCCGTGATCGGTTTCCTGCCGGCCATCTACGCAGGCGTGGGCGTGCCGGCTGGCTGGAACGCGGTGCTCACCGCCGTTGCCGCCGCGATGAACATCGTCGGCAATGTGGCGGGCGGGCGCTGGCTGCAGCGCGGTGTCGCCCCCGAGCGTTTGCTGCAGTTGGGTTTCGCGGCGATGGCGCTGGGCGGCGTCGCCGCCTTCGCGCAGGTGGGGCAGGGCGCCGACGCGGCCGGCCTGCCGCCGGCGCTGCGCTATATCGCGGTCTGCGTCTTCTCGCTGTGCGGCGGCATGGTGCCGGCGACCCTGTTCCTGCTCGGGGTCCGACTGGCGCCCGGGCCCGCCACCGTTTCAACGACAGTCGGGCTCATGCAGCAGGCCTCCTCGCTGGGCCAGTTCCTGGCGCCGCCTGCGGTGGCCTGGGTGGCTCACAGCGTCGGCGGTTGGCATTGGACGTGGACTGCCACGCTGGCATGCTCGCTGGCCGGCATGGCCATGGCGCGGCACCTGGGACGAATACGCCTTGCGGCGGCAGTGGCATGACCGGCGCGGCGACAATCAAAGCCATTCAGGCCGAAGCCGATACGCGGCGCTGGCTCGAGCGCGCGGTGATCGGGCTCAATCTGTGCCCGTTCGCGAAGGCCGTGCATGTGAAGGCGCAAATTCATTACGCCATGTACTTGCCGGCCGACGACGCCACGCTGATCGAAATGCTCCTTGCCGAGGCCAATGAACTCGCTGCGCTCGACGCCTCCGTGCGCGATACCACCTTGCTGATAGCACCCAATACCTTGGCGGATTTTCTGGACTTCAACGATTTCGCGGCACGCGCCGAACGCAAGCTCGCCCGCGCGGGCTTCGACGGCGTGTTCCAGCTCGCGAGCTTTCATCCGCAGTTCCAGTTCGGCGGCACCGAGCTTGACGACATTTCGAATGCAACCAATCGCGCGCCGTACCCCACGCTGCACTTGCTGCGCGAAGACAGCGTGAGCCGCGCAGTCGAGGCGTTTCCCGAAGCCGAAGCCATCTTCGAGCGCAACATCCAGACGCTCGAAGCGCTGGGCGCTGCCGGCTGGGCTGCACTCGACGTGGGCCCGGGGAGTGCCCGATCATGAATGCACAAGCAACCAAGGCCGTGAAGACCGCCAAGATTTCCATAGCCGAGGCCGAGCTGTCGGAGGTGTTGCGGCCGGGCCAGTCCGTAGAGCTCCTGAAGGAGTTGCACATCCTCACGCGCGAGGGCCGGCTCAACCAGGATTCGCGGCGCAAGCTCAAGCAGGTGTACCACCTGTTCCAGTTCATCGAGCAACTGCTGCGCGAACTACCGGATGGCGGCGCCGAGGCCACGCTGGCCGACCATGGCGCCGGCAAGTCGTACCTCGGTTTCATCATCTATGACCTGTTCTTCCGTGCGCGCGAGGGCGGTCATGTCTATGGCATCGAGACGCGAAGCGAACTGGTCGAGAAATCGCGTGCGCTGGCACGGCAACTCGGCTTCGACCGGATGTCGTTCCTGAATCTCACCGTCGCCGAATCGGCCCAGGCGAGCGAACTGCCCGAGCGGATCGACGTGGTCACCGCGCTGCATGCCTGCGACACCGCAACCGACGATGCGATTGCCTTCGGGCTCGCGAAGAAGGCGCGCTGCATGGTGCTGGTGCCGTGCTGCCAGGCCGAGGTGGCGGCCTGCCTGCGCGAAACCAAGGCGTTGGCCTTGTCGCGCACGCCGCTGGCCGAGCTGTGGCGCCATCCGCTGCACACCCGCGAAATCGGCAGCCAGCTCACCAATGTGCTGCGCTGCCTGTATCTGGAGGCCAACGGCTACAGCGTCACCGTGACCGAACTGGTGGGCTGGGAGCACAGCATGAAGAATGAACTGATCCTGGCGCGCCACACCGGGCAGCGCAAGGCCAGCGCCGCCACCCGGCTCGGCGAGCTGCTGTCGCAGTTCGGGCTCGATGCCCTGGGCGATACCCGCTTTCGCCTGTCCTGATTCCGCGAGCGCGCGCCGCTGTCACGCCATGGCCCGTCTGCCCCGTCTCACGCTCGCCGACATGCCGCACCACGTGATCCAGCGCGGCAACAACCGCCAGGCGATTTTTATCGACCGTGCGGACCACGAACGGCTGCTCGGCCTGCTGGCCGACGCCGCACCGCGCTTCGGCATCGCGCTGCATGCCTATGTGCTGATGGACAACCACTTCCATCTGCTGGCAACGCCCGGCACCACGACCGGGCTGCCGCAGTTCATGCAGTCGGTCGGGCGCAGCTATGTGCGCTATTTCAACGACCGCCACGGCCGCAGCGGCACCCTGTGGGAAGGGCGCTACAGGTCCACGCTGATCCAGACCGATCGCTATCTGCTGACCTGCATGGCGTATATCGACCTCAATCCCGTGCGGGCCGGCTTGGTGTCGGACGTGCGCGACTTCCCATGGTCCAGCCACGGGCACTATGCGGGCCTGCGGCACGACAAGCTGCTGACCCCGCATCCGCTGTACTGGGAGCTGGGCAACACGCCTTTTGCCCGTGAGGCCGCGTACGTCGAGCTGGTGCGCGCCGGCGTGCGGCCGGCCGATCAGGGCGTTCTCACCGAAGCCACGCTGCGGGGCTGGGCGGCCGGCGACGCTGATTTTCTTGCTTCGCTTCAGAAGTCGACCGAGCGGCGCGTGGCCAAAGCGAAGGCTGGGCGCCCTCCGGCGACTCCCGGTTCCTGAGCGGGAACGCGCATGCGTCACCGAGCAATCCATGGCTGTTTTGATTCCACTATTAATATGTCCCCAATTTAATTCTGACCAGAAAACTCGGGATTTAATGGGAATCTGACCCCTAATAAAGTATTTGGCATTCTTTGTGCATCGCAATATCCTTCTCTTCCCTGCGAAAAACTGAAGGAGTGCGCCATGACGACGGCTGCCGAGATCGAACATCTCCAACAACACGGTCTGTATTCCGGTGCCGACGAGCACGATGCCTGCGGCGTCGGCTTCGTCGCGCACATCAAGGGCGAGAAGAGCCATGCCATCGTGCTGCAGGGCCTGAAGATCCTCGAAAACCTCGACCATCGCGGCGCAGTGGGCGCTGACAAGCTGATGGGCGATGGCGCAGGCATCCTGATCCAGCTGCCCGACCATCTGTATCGCGAAGAAATGGCCAAGCAGGGCGTCACGCTGCCGCCGCCCGGCGAATATGGCGTCGGCATGATCTTCCTGCCCAAGGAACATGCCTCCCGCGAAGCCTGCGAACAGGAAATGGAACGCGCCATCAAGGCCGAAGGCCAGGTGCTGCTGGGCTGGCGCGACGTGCCGGTGAACCGCGACATGCCGATGTCGCCCACCGTGCGCGCCAAGGAGCCGCTGCTGCGCCAGGTGTTCATCGGCCGCGGCAACGACGTGATCGTGCAGGACGCGCTCGAGCGCAAGCTCTACGTCATCCGCAAGACCGCCAGCGCCAACATCCAGCGCCTGAAGCTCAAGCACAGCAAGGAATACTACGTTCCGAGCATGTCGAGCCGTACCGTGGTCTACAAGGGCCTGCTGCTCGCCGACCAGGTGGGCACCTATTACCTCGACCTGCAGGACAAGCGCTGCATCTCGGCGCTGGGCCTGGTGCACCAGCGCTTCTCGACCAACACTTTCCCCGAGTGGCCGCTGGCCCACCCGTACCGCTATGTCGCCCACAACGGCGAAATCAACACGGTCAAGGGCAACTACAACTGGATGAAGGCGCGCGAAGGCGTGATGTCTTCGCCCGTGCTGGGCGCCGACCTGCAAAAGCTGTATCCCATCAGCTTCGCCGGCCAGTCCGACACTGCCACCTTCGACAACTGCCTCGAGCTGCTGACGATGGCGGGCTACCCCATCAGCCAGGCCGTGATGATGATGATTCCCGAGCCCTGGGAACAGCACGCCACCATGGACCCGCGCCGCCGTGCGTTCTATGAATACCACGCCGCCATGCTCGAGCCGTGGGACGGCCCGGCTTCCATCGTGTTCACCGACGGCCGCCAGATCGGCGCCACGCTCGACCGCAACGGCCTGCGCCCCTCGCGCTACTGCGTGACCGACGACGACCTGGTCATCATGGCTTCGGAATCGGGCGTGCTGCCCGTGCCCGAGCAGAAGATCGTGCGCAAGTGGCGCCTGCAGCCCGGCAAGATGTTCCTGATCGACCTGGAACAGGGCCGCATGATCGACGACGAGGAGGTCAAGGCCACCCTCGCCAACAGCAAGCCCTACAAGCAGTGGATCGAAAACCTGCGCATCAAGCTCGACAGCGTGAAGGCCGAACCGGCCGCATCGACAATCAAGGCGCCGGTGAGCCAGGTCGCGCTGCTCGACCGCCAGCAGGCCTTCGGCTACACCCAGGAAGACATCAAGTTCCTGATGAGCCCGATGGCGCAGGCCGGCGAAGAAGGCATCGGCTCCATGGGCAACGACAGCCCGCTGGCCGTGCTCTCCAGCAAGAACAAGCCGCTCTACAACTACTTCAAGCAGTTGTTCGCGCAAGTGACCAACCCGCCGATCGACCCGATCCGCGAGGCCATCGTGATGTCGCTGGTGTCCTTCATCGGCCCCAAGCCCAACCTGCTGGACATCAACCAGGTCAACCCGCCGATGCGGCTCGAAGTGAGCCAGCCGATTCTCGACTTTGCCGACATGGCGAAGCTGCGCGACATCGGCAAGTACACGCAGGGCAAGTTCAAGAGCTACGTGCTCGACATCACCTATCCGCTCGCCTGGGGCGACGAAGGCGTCGAAGCCAAGCTGGCGTCGCTCTGCGCCGAAGCGGTCGACGCCATCAAGGGCGGCCACAACATCCTGATCGTGAGCGATCGCGGCGTGAGCCCGACGCAAGTCGCGATTCCCGCTGTGCTGGCGCTGTCGGCCGTGCATCAATACCTGGTGCGCGAGGGCCTCCGCACCACGGCGGGCCTGGTGGTGGAAACCGGCTCGGCGCGCGAGGTGCATCACTTCGGCGTGCTCGCGGGCTACGGCGCGGAAGCCGTGCATCCCTACCTCGCCATGGAAACGCTGGCGGCCATGCACGCCGACCTGCCGGGCGACATGAGCGCCGAGAAGGCGGTCTACAACTACGTCAAGGCCATCGGCAAGGGTCTCTCGAAGATCATGTCGAAGATGGGTGTCAGCACCTACATGAGCTACTGCGGCGCGCAACTGTTCGAGGCCATCGGCCTGAACACCGCCACGGTCAACAAGTACTTCACCGGCACGGCCAGCCGCGTCGAGGGCATCGGCGTGTTCGAGATTGCCGAGGAAGCCATCCGCATGCACAAGGCGGCTTTCGGCGACGATCCGATTCTTTCCAACATGCTCGACGCAGGCGGCGAGTACGCCTGGCGCACGCGCGGCGAAGAGCACATGTGGACGCCCGACGCCATCGCCAAGCTGCAGCACAGCACGCGCTCCAACAACTGGAACACGTACAAGGAATACGCGCAGCTCATCAACGACCAGAACCGCCGCCATCTCACGCTGCGTGGCCTGTTCGAATTCAAGCTGGATCCGGCCAAGGCCATTCCGGTCGACGAGGTCGAGTCCGCTGCCGAGATCGTCAAGCGTTTTGCCACGGGCGCGATGTCGCTCGGCTCAATCAGCACCGAGGCGCACGCCACGCTCGCCATTGCCATGAACCGCATCGGCGGCAAGAGCAACACGGGCGAGGGCGGCGAAGACCCGGCGCGCTACCGCAATGAGCTCAAGGGCATCCCGATCAAGCAGGGCGACACGCTCAAGAGCGTGATCGGCGCGGCCAACGTGGAGGTCGATCTGCCGCTGAAAGACGGCGACTCGCTGCGTTCGCGCATCAAGCAGGTGGCTTCGGGCCGCTTCGGCGTCACCGCCGAGTACCTGCATTCGGCCGACCAGATCCAGATCAAGATGGCGCAGGGTGCCAAGCCGGGCGAGGGCGGACAGCTGCCCGGCGGCAAGGTCACCGAGTACATCGGCAAGCAGCGCTATGCGGTGCCGGGCGTGGGCCTGATCTCGCCGCCGCCGCACCACGACATCTACTCGATCGAAGACCTGGCGCAGCTGATTCACGACCTGAAGAACGCCGCGCCGCACGCCAGCATCAGCGTCAAGCTGGTGAGCGAAATCGGCGTGGGCACCATCGCGGCCGGCGTGGCCAAGTGCAAGAGCGACCACGTGGTGATCGCGGGCCACGACGGCGGCACGGGCGCATCGCCGTGGTCGTCCATCAAGCACGCGGGCAGCCCGTGGGAAATCGGCCTCGCCGAAACACAGCAGACGCTGGTGCTCAACCGCCTGCGCAGCCGCATTCGCGTGCAGGCCGACGGCCAGATGAAGACCGGCCGCGACGTTGCCATCGGCGCGCTGCTGGGTGCCGACGAGTTCGGCTTTGCCACCGCGCCGCTGGTGGTCGAAGGCTGCATCATGATGCGCAAGTGCCACCTCAACACCTGCCCGGTGGGCGTGGCGACGCAAGACCCGATCCTGCGCAAGAAGTTCTCGGGCAAGCCCGAGCACGTCGTCAACTACTTCTTCTTCGTGGCCGAGGAAGTGCGCCAGATCATGGCCCAGCTCGGCATCCGCAAGTTCGACGACCTGATCGGCCGCGCCGACCTGCTCGACATGCGCAAGGGCATCGAGCACTGGAAGGCTTCCGGCCTGGACTTCAGCCGCCTGTTCGCACTGCCGATCGTGCCGGCCGATGTGCCGCGCTATCACGTCGAGAACCAGGACCATGGCCTGGAGCGTGCGCTCGACGTCAAGCTCATCGAGAAGTCGCGTCCCGCCATCGATCGCGGCGAGAAGGTGCAGTTCATCGAGGTGGCGCGCAACGTCAACCGCTCGGTGGGCGCCATGCTGTCGGGCGCGCTGACCAAGGTGCATCCGCAGGGATTGCCCGACGATTCGATCCGCATCCAGCTCGAAGGCACGGGCGGCCAGTCGTTCGGCGCCTTCCTGGCGCGCGGCATCACGCTGTACCTGATCGGCGATGCCAACGACTACACCGGCAAGGGCCTCTCGGGCGGCCGCGTGGTGGTGCGCCCCAGCCTCGATTTCCGCGGTGAAGCCATCCGCAACACCATCGTCGGCAACACCGCGCTCTACGGCGCGACCACCGGCGAAGCTTATCTGTGCGGCGTGGCCGGCGAGCGCTTCGCGGTGCGCCTCTCGGGTGCCACGGCGGTCGTCGAAGGCACTGGCGACCACGGCTGCGAATACATGACCGGCGGCACGGTCGCGGTGCTCGGCAAGACCGGCCGCAACTTCGCGGCCGGCATGAGCGGCGGCGTGGCTTTCGTCTATGACGAAGATGGCCAGTTCGCCACGCGCTGCAATCTCTCGATGGTGTCGCTCGACAAGGTGCTGACCTCGGCCGAGCAGACCGCGAGCGTGCATCGCAAGATCTGGCACGCGGGCGAGACCGACGAGGCCCAGCTCAAGAAGCTGCTCGAAGAGCATCATCGCTGGACCGGCAGCAAGCGTGCGCGCGAATTGCTCGACAACTGGGCCGTGGCGCGCACCAAGTTCGTCAAGGTGTTCCCGAACGAATACAAGCGGGCGCTCGCCGAGCTGCACGACCGCAAGGTCGAGCTCACGAGCAGCGGCAACAACGCGCACATCGGCCTCGAGCCGCACGCGCTGGCCGCCGCACCGCAAGCCACGCCGGCCGCGGTCTGACAACCGGCGACACAGAGAACAAAGGAAAGCACGCGATGGGAAAGATCACCGGCTTCATGGAGCATGAGCGCATCGAAGAGGGCTACAAGCCCATTGAAGAGCGCGTCAAGCATTACAAGGAATTCGTCGTCGGCCTGAATACCGAGCAGGCCAAGGTGCAGGGTGCGCGCTGCATGGACTGCGGCACGCCGTTCTGCAACAGCGGCTGCCCGGTCAACAACATCATTCCGGACTTCAACGACCTCGTGTACCGCAACGATTGGCAAAACGCCTTCGCGGTGCTCGACTCGACCAACAACTTCCCGGAATTCACCGGCCGCATCTGCCCTGCGCCTTGCGAGGCCGCCTGTGTGCTCAACGTGAATGACGATCCGGTCGGCATCAAGTCGCTGGAGCACGCGATCATCGACCGCGCCTGGGACGAAGGCTGGGTGGCGCCGCGCGTCGCCAAGCACAAGACGGGCAAGAAGGTGGCCGTGGTGGGTTCGGGCCCGGCCGGCATGGCCGCGGCGCAGCAGCTCGCGCGCGCCGGCCACGACGTGACGCTGTTCGAGAAGAACGATCGTATCGGCGGTCTGCTGCGCTACGGTATTCCCGACTTCAAGATGGAGAAGACCCACATCGACCGCCGCGTCGAGCAGATGAAGGCCGAGGGCGTCACCTTCCGCACCGGCGTGATGGTCGGCGCCGCGAAAGACCCGCTCGGCAAGGGCTCCAAGGTGACCAATCTCGCCAAGGAAATCGTCACGCCCGAGCAGTTGAACAAGGAGTTCGACGCCGTGCTGCTCACGGGCGGCGCCGAGCAATCGCGCGACCTGCCGGTACCGGGCCGCGATCTCGACGGCATTCACTTCGCGATGGAGTTCCTGCCCCAGCAGAACCGCGTCAATGCGGGCGACAAGGTCAAGGGCCAGCTGCGCGCCGACGGCAAGCACGTCATCGTCATCGGCGGCGGCGACACTGGCTCCGACTGCGTGGGCACCAGCAACCGGCATGGCGCAGTCAGCGTCACGCAGTTCGAGCTGATGCCAGAGCCGCCCGAAGAAGAAAACCGTCCGCTGACCTGGCCCTACTGGCCGATCAAGCTGCGCACCAGCTCCAGCCACGAAGAAGGCTGCGAGCGCGAGTTCGCCATTTCCACCAAGGAGTTCATCGGCGAAAAGGGCAAAGTCACCGGCCTCAAGACCGTCCGCGTGGAGTGGAAGGACGGAAAGATGCAGGAAGTGGCCGGCAGCGAGCAGATCCTCAAGGCCGACCTCGTGCTGCTGGCGATGGGCTTCATCAGCCCCGTGGCCACCGTGCTCGATGCCTTCGGTGTCGAGAAGGATGCGCGCGGCAACGCCAAGGCCACGGTCGATTTCATCGGCGGCTACGCCACCAACGTGCCGAAGGTGTTCGCAGCGGGCGACATTCGCCGCGGCCAGTCGCTGGTGGTGTGGGCAATTCGCGAAGGCCGGCAGGCCGCGCGCTCGGTGGATGAATTTTTGATGGGATTTAGCGACTTACCGCGCTGATTTTTGTTTCAGTTTTGCGGGGCCCGTCACGGCCCCGCTATCATTTGCGGAAACCGCATGCCGGGATACCTGTCAAGGTGCCCGGCTTTTTTATTGAGATGGACCCAGCCGCACAGCCACACCCTTTTGTAGAGTTCCGCGACGTTACGTTCGGCTACGGCGCACGTGCGATTCTCGACGGCGTGTCCTTTTCCGTCCCGCGCGGCAAGGTCACCGCGCTCATGGGCGCCTCCGGCGGCGGCAAGACCACCGTGTTGCGGCTCGTGGGCGGGCAGCAGCGGGCGCAGCGCGGCGAAGTGCTCTTCGACGGCCAGGACGTCGGCAAATTCGATGCGGCGGCCCTGTATAAAGCGCGGCGCCGCATGGGCATGCTCTTTCAGTTCGGTGCCTTGTTCACCGACATGAGCGTGTTCGACAACGTCGCTTTTCCCTTGCGCGAGCATACGCAGCTGTCGGAAGCGCTGGTGCGCGACATCGTGCTCATGAAGCTCGACGCAGTGGGTTTGCGCGGCGCGCGCGACCTCATGCCCAGCGAAGTGTCCGGCGGCATGGCGCGGCGCGTGGCGCTGGCGCGTGCCATTGCGCTCGATCCCGATCTCGTGATGTACGACGAGCCTTTTGCCGGCCTGGACCCGATTTCGCTGGGTACGGCGGCGCGGCTGATCCGCCAGCTCAACGACACGCTGGGCCTGACCAGCATCGTCGTGTCGCACGATCTCGAGGAAACATTCCGCATCGCCGATCACGTGATCATTCTGGCCAACGGCGCCATCGCGGCGCAAGGCACGCCCGACGAAGTGCGGCAGAGCATCGATCCGCTGGTTCACCAGTTCGTCAATGCACTGCCCGACGGGCCGGTGCATTTTCACTACCCTGGGGTTGGAATCGAAGAAGATTTCGGCATCGAAGGGGGAAGCTCATGAGCGCAGCGCTGGGCCGCCCCGAGCAAGCGACGGCCCCCTCGGGGGGCAGTGAGGACACGAAGTGCCGAACGTGGGGGCTCATATGACCTGGTGGAAGCCCGCCGATGTCGGCTTTGCGGTGCGCGGCAAGCTCGCCGACCTGGGCTATGGCGCCAAGCTCTTCATTCGCCTGGCGTTTCAAGGCGCGCAAAGCCTGCGGCGCTTCAGCCTGGTGCGCGACCAGATTCATTTCCTCGGCAACTACTCGCTCGCCATCATCGCGGTGTCCGGCCTTTTCGTCGGCTTCGTGCTGGGCCTGCAGATGTATTACGCGCTGCAGCGCTACGGCTCTTCCGAGGCGCTCGGCCTGCTGGTCGCCCTCAGCCTGGTGCGTGAGCTCGGCCCCGTGGTGGCGGCATTGCTCTTCACCGGGCGTGCCGGCACGTCGCTGACCGCGGAAATCGGCCTCATGAAGGCCGGCGAGCAGCTCAGCGCCATGGAAATGATGGCGGTCGACCCCGTGCGGCGCATTCTTGCGCCGCGCTTCTGGGCTGGTGTCATCACGATGCCGCTGCTGGCGGCCGTGTTCAGCGCGGTCGGCATCATGGGCGGTTACGTGGTGGGCGTGCTGATGCTCGGCGTCGACCCGGGTGCGTTCTGGGGCCAGATGCAGGGCGGCGTCGATGTCTGGCGCGACGTCGGCAACGGCGTGATCAAGAGCATCGTCTTCGGTTTTACCGTGACCTTCATCGCACTGCTGCAGGGCTACGAGGCCCAGCCCACGCCTGAAGGCGTGTCGCGCGCGACGACGCGCACGGTGGTCATGGCGTCGCTGTCGGTCCTCGGCCTCGATTTCCTGTTGACCGCCATGATGTTCAGTATTTGAAGGAGCCTCGGCTCCAATCGTTCTAGAGAGTGCAAACCATGCAACGTTCCACTAACGACATCTGGGTCGGCCTGTTCGTCCTGATCGGCGGCGCGGCGCTTCTGTTCCTCGCGCTGCAATCGGCCAACCTGCTGAGCCTGAATTTCCAGAAGACGTACAACGTCACCGCGCGCTTCGACAACATCGGCGGCCTCAAGCCGCAAACCGCGGTCAAGAGCGCGGGCGTGGTGGTCGGCCGTGTGGAATCCATCGCGTTCAACGACAAGGCTTTTCAGGCCGACGTCACGCTGGCATTACAAAACCGTTACAGTTTTCCCAAGGACAGCTCGCTCAAGATCCTGACCAGTGGCCTGCTCGGCGAGCAGTACATCGGAATCGAAGCGGGCGCCGAGGAGAAGAACCTGCAAGCCGGCGACACCATTACTTCGACCCAATCGGCCGTGGTGCTGGAAAACCTGATCAGCCAGTTCCTCTACAGCAAGGCGGCCGAAGGAAATACTTCGACGCCGGGAACAGCCAACAAGAAATGAAAACAAGCCTTTTTCCGTCTATCGCTATTAAAAATGTAGCGAACTCTGCCCGCTGGATGGGTATTACAGCCGCCTTTGCGCTGATTGCAGGATGCGCAAGCGGCCCCCATGCCAATCCCGCGGACCCGTTCGAGCCGCTCAACCGCGGCGTCACTCGCTTCAACGACACGGTCGACGAAGCGGTGCTGGTGCCGGTGGCTACCGCCTATCAGCGCGTGCTGCCTTCCATGGTGCGCACCGGCGTGAGCAATTTCTTCGGCAATCTGGGCGATGTCTGGAGCTTTGCCAACAGCGTGGCCCAGCTCAAGCTGCAGAACAGCGCCGAGACTTTCATGCGGGTCAACGTCAACACCTTCTTCGGGCTCGGCGGCCTTCTCGACATTGCCACCGAGGCGGGCATCGACCGCCACGAAGAAGATTTCGGCCAGACGCTCGGCCGCTGGGGCGTGGGCGCCGGACCATATGTCGTGCTGCCGCTATTCGGCCCTTCGACCCTGCGCGACACGGCCGCGTTGCCGGTGGACCGCGCGGGTGGCGTGGTCTCGAACATGAACGACGTGGCCTGGCGCAATTCGCTGTCGTTCCTGGAGGCCGTCGATACGCGGGCGAAGTACCTGCGCGCCGGGCGCCTGCTCGATGACGCTGCGCTCGACAAGTACACCTTCACGCGCGACGCCTTCCTGCAGCACCGCCGCAACGACGTCTACGATGGCAATCCGCCCGACGACGAAGGTGGGAAATAGGGGCAGAAAACGCGCAGAAAAGAGGCTGTTCGCAGCCGGATGAGGCACTTTCTGCTTGCATCCGGTTTCAAGGCTTCACCTGCGCTTCAGGGAACCCGGTCGGCTCCGGACCCGTCGAACACGTTCTTTCCAGGAGGCACATCGTTCAACGCGTGCCTTGTGGATTTTCAAACTTGAGGGAATTGCCATGAACAACAAGATCTTGCAACGACGCGGCTTTGGCCGCCTGGTACTGGCCACCGCGCTGCTTTTTGGTGCCGCCGCGGCTTTCGTCCGACCGGCGCAGGCTGCCGATGAAGCGCCCGATGCGCTGGTGAAGCGCCTGTCGACCGACGTGCTCGAAACCATCAAGGCCGACACCTCCATCAAGTCTGGCGACATCAGCAAGATCATGGTGCTGGTCGACAGCAAGATCATGCCGAACGTCAACTTCCAGCGCATGACGGCTTCCGCCGTCGGTCCGGCATGGCGCCAGGCCACGCCCGAGCAGCAAAAGAAGCTGCAGGAAGAATTCAAGACTTTGCTGGTGCGCACCTACGCCGGCGCGCTCGACCAGGTGAGCGACCAGACTGTCTCGGTCCGTCCGTTCCGCGGTTCGCCCGAAGACACCGAAGTGCTGGTGCGCACCGAGGTCAAGGGCCGTGGCGATCCGGTGCAGCTCGACTACCGTCTCGAGAAAACGCCTGGCCAGGGCGGCGGCTGGAAGGTCTACAACCTCAATGTGCTGGGCGTCTGGCTGGTCGACACCTACCGCACCCAGTTCGCGCAGGAAATCAACGCCCGCGGCATCGATGGCCTGATTGCAGCCCTGGCGGCGCGCAACAAGGGCAACAACGGCAAGAGCTGATGCCATGCTGGTGCTGCCGACGAAGCTCACCCACGACGATGCCCCGGCCTGCATGCGCATGCTGCAGCAGGGGCTGAAGGGTCAGGCCGATACGTCCACCGTGGTGGACGCCAGCGCGCTGGCGCAGTTCGACTCCTCGGCTCTGGCTGTGTTGCTGGAGTGCCGCCGGGAATCGAGTGCGCTCGGCCGCGGCTTCGCGGTCAAGGGGCTTTCGCCGCGGCTGCGTGAACTGGCTGCCCTCTACGGCATCGCAGGGCTCTTGCCGGCGGCACCCTGATTGATCTTGCTTGTGGCCCGGCCCGGAGCGGCCGTGTCAGGGTATCCGGCCGCGCCGCAGCGGCTTGTCAAGCAGGCCCGTAAAATCGTCGGCTCCCATGCCCGCGATCTCATTCCAATCGGTCTCCAAGACCTATCCCCCCTCCAGACAGCAACGGGCCCAAGGCAAGCAAGGGCTGCGCGCCGTCGACGAGGTCAGTTTCCAGATCGAGCCGGGCGAGTTCTTCGGCCTGCTCGGCCCCAATGGTGCGGGCAAGACCACGCTGATCAGCATGCTGGCCGGCCTGTCGCGTCCTACCGCCGGGGCGATCAGCGTTCACGGCTTCGACGTGCAGCGCGACTATGCCGAGGCCCGGCGCCAGCTCGGCATCGTGCCGCAGGAGCTGGTGTTCGACCCCTTCTTCAACGTGCGGGAGTCGCTGCGCATCCAGTCGGGCTACTTCGGCATCAAGAACAACGAGGCCTGGATCGACGAGTTGCTGCAAAGCCTCGGCCTGGCCGACAAGGCAACGGCCAACATGCGGCAGCTCTCGGGCGGCATGAAGCGCCGGGTGCTGGTGGCGCAGGCGCTGGTGCACAAGCCACCGGTGATCGTGCTCGACGAGCCGACGGCCGGGGTCGACGTCGAACTGCGCCAGACGCTCTGGCAGTTCGTCGCCAGGCTCAACAAGCAGGGCAGCACCGTGCTCCTGACCACGCACTATCTCGAGGAAGCCGAGGCGCTGTGCAGCCGCATCGCCATGCTCAAGCTGGGCCGCGTGATTGCGCTCGACCGTACCAGCGAACTGCTGAAATCGGCCACCAGCAACGTGCTGCGCTTCAAGACCGACGCCATGCTGCCCTGGGCCATTGCCCAGCACGCGCGCATCACCGGGCGCATCGTGCAACTGCCGGCACAGAACGCCCATGAAGTCGAACAACTGCTGGCCGCAATCCGCGAAGCCGGCGTCGCGGTGGAAGACGTGGAAATGCGCAAGGCCGATCTGGAAGACGTGTTCATCGATCTGATGGCGGGCGAGCAAACGCCGCTGGAGGTCTCGCGATGATGGCCGTGACGGGTTGGCGCGCACTTCTCTATAAAGAAACGCTGCGCTTCTGGAAGGTCGGCTTCCAGACGGTCGGCGCGCCGGTGCTTACCGCGCTGCTCTACCTCATGGTGTTCGGCCACGTGCTCGAAGACCACGTGAAGGTCTACGGCTCGGTCGGCTACACGGCCTTCCTGGTGCCGGGCCTCGTGATGATGAGCGTGCTGCAGAACGCCTTCGCCAACAGCTCGTCGTCCATCATCCAGAGCAAGATCATGGGCAACCTGGTCTTCGTGCTGCTCACGCCGCTTTCGCACTGGGGCTGGTTCTTCGCCTACGTGGGCTCGTCGGTGATCCGCGGGCTGGCCGTGGGACTCGGCGTGTTCGCGGTGACCGTGTTCTTCGCCATGCCGAGCTTCGTTGCGCCGCTGTGGATTCTGGTGTTCGCGCTGCTGGGCTCCGCGATGCTCGGCACGCTGGGGCTCATTGCCGGGCTCTGGGCCGAGAAGTTCGACCAGATGGCCGTGTTCCAGAACTTCCTGATCATGCCCATGACCTTTCTCTCGGGCGTGTTCTATTCGATCGGCTCGCTGCCGCCGTTCTGGCAGTCGGTGAGCCACCTCAATCCGTTCTTCTACATGATCGACGGCTTCCGCTACGGCTTCTTCGGAGTCAGCGACGCTTCCCCCTGGCTCAGCCTGGGGATCGTCGGCGCCGCCTGGCTGGTGGTGAGCGCCATTGCCGTTCATCTCCTGCGAATCGGCTACAAAATCAGAGGCTGAAAGGCCCTTCAATCTCCCCATGACCGCCGAACAACTCCAGGCCCTGATCCAGTCCCACCTCCCCTGCGAGCACATCACGCTCGA
Organism: Variovorax paradoxus; assembly: GCF_040544635.1. GTDB lineage: Bacteria > Pseudomonadota > Gammaproteobacteria > Burkholderiales > Burkholderiaceae_C > Variovorax > Variovorax paradoxus_R. Next base: position 105,979 of record NZ_JBEPKJ010000015.1, on the reverse strand, counting down.
AGGCGACGGCCGGCATTGGTACGCCACCATCGTCTCGGCCGAATTCGAGGGCAAGCGCGCCATTCAGCGACACCAGCGGGTCTACGCCACCCTCGGTGCGAAAATGCACACCGACGAGGTGCATGCGCTCTCCATGAAGACCTACACGCCGGCCGAATGGGCGGCGTTGGAAAAATAACTCCCGGCCCCTTGAGGCCCTGATTCGCTGGAAATTCGATGGACAAACTTCTGATTCGCGGCGGGCGCCAGCTTCGCGGCGAGGTGCTCATTTCCGGCGCAAAGAACGCGGCGCTGCCCGAACTGTGCGCCGCGCTCTTGACCGACCAGCCCGTGACGCTGCACAACGTGCCACGCCTGCAGGACGTGTCGACCATGCTCAAGCTGGTGCGCAACATGGGCGTCGTGGCCGAGCGCGATGACAACGGCACGGTGCAGCTCAATGCAGGCGACCTTGCCAACCCCGAAGCCCCCTACGAGCTGGTGAAGACCATGCGCGCCTCGGTGCTGGCCCTCGGCCCGCTGCTGGCCCGCTTCGGCCGTGCCAAGGTCTCGTTGCCGGGCGGCTGCGCCATCGGATCGCGGCCGGTCGACCAGCACATCAAGGGCCTGCAGGCCATGGGCGCCGAAATCACCGTCGACCACGGCTACATGATCGCCAGCCTGCCGGCCGGGCGCACCCGCCTGAAGGGCGCGCGCATCCTGACCGACATGGTCACCGTCACCGGCACCGAGAACTTCCTCATGGCCGCCGCGCTGGCCGAGGGCGAAACGCTGCTCGAGAACGCCGCGCAGGAGCCCGAGATCGTCGACCTGGCCGAAATGCTGATCCGCATGGGTGCCAAGATCCAGGGCCACGGCACCAGCCACATCCGCATCCAGGGTGTTGAAAAACTGCACGGCTGCGAACACGCCGTGGTGGCCGACCGCATCGAAGCCGGCACTTTCCTTTGCGCCGTCGCGGCCACGGGCGGCGACGTGTTCCTGCGCCACGCCCGCGCCGACCACATGGACGCCGTGATCGACAAGCTGCGCGACGCCGGCTGCACCATCTCGCCGGAAGAGGGCGGGGTGCGCATCAGTTCCAAGGCCCCGGCCAGTGAGCACCTCAAGGCGCAGAGCTTCAGCACCACCGAATACCCCGGCTTCCCCACCGACATGCAGGCCCAGTTCATGGCCCTGAACGTGATTGCGCGTGGCGCCTCGATGGTCACCGAGACCATCTTCGAGAACCGTTTCATGCACGTGAACGAGATGGTGCGTCTGGGCGCGACCATCCACGTCGAAGGCAAGGTGGCGATGGTCGAAGGCGTGCCCCAGCTTTCGGGCGCCACCGTGATGGCCACCGACCTGCGCGCCTCGGCCAGCCTCGTCATCGCCGGGCTCGTGGCCGACGGCGAGACGCTGGTCGACCGCATCTACCACCTGGACCGCGGCTACGACCGCATGGAAGCCAAGCTGCGCGGCATCGGGGCCGACATCGAGCGTGTGGCCGGAGCCGCCGCATGATCACCCTGGCGCTCTCCAAGGGCCGCATCTTCGAAGAGACGATGCCCCTGCTGGCCGCCGCCGGCATCGAGGTGACCGAAGACCCGGAAAAATCGCGCAAGCTGATTCTCGCGACCACCCGCTCCGACGTGCGCGTGGTGCTGGTGCGCGCCTCCGATGTGCCCACCTACGTGCAGTACGGCGGCGCCGACCTCGGCGTGACCGGCTCCGACGTGCTGCTCGAGCACGGCAACCAGGGCCTGTACCAGCCGCTCGACCTGCGGATTGCGGCCTGCCGCCTCAGCGTGGCCGTGCGCGCCGACTACGACTACGCCTCGGCCGTCAAGCAGGGCTCGCGCCTGCGCGTGGCCACCAAATACGTAGGCCTGGCGCGCGATTTCTTCGCCAGCAAAGGCGTGCACGTCGACCTGATCAAGCTCTACGGCAGCATGGAGCTCGCGCCGCTCACCGGCCTGGCCGACGCCATCGTCGACCTGGTCTCGACCGGCAACACGCTCAAGGCCAATCACCTGGTCGAGGTCGAACGCATCATGGACATCAGTGCACGGCTCGTGGTCAACCAGGCCGCGCTCAAGCTCAAGCGCGAGCCGATCCGCCGCATCATCGATGCCTTTGCGTCAGCCATTCCTCGGTCTTGAGGAGCGCCGTGTCCGAAGAGAACAAGAGGAGCTTTTTCTCGAAACTCGACAGCCACTACGCGGCAGTCGAGATGATCAGAGACGCCTCCAAGGCACTCTGGATCATTGCAGCGCTGCAAGCGATTTCAGCGCTGATCGGCGACAAGGTCGGATTGGTGGATGCCGCGTTGAATGCCGCCTGCGCATTTGGCATTGCCCGCTTCCGCAGCCGGGTTGCTGCGAGCATTGCTCTGGTATTTGCGCTCGGAACCTTGATCTTTGCCGGATATGGCATGGCGGCCGGTGGCCGCGTCAGCGGTGCGGGCGCGTTGATCGCGATGTTCGCCGTTTGGGGCTCGGCCCGCGCTCTTGAAGCGACCGTCAAAATACGAGGTACCTTGGTCAACAAGCCCTCGCGTCTTTCGAGCGACCTCGAATGAACAGCCGTCCCGTTGGATATTTTTCTCGATTCATGCGATGAAACTGAAAGCAGCCCCCGCCCGTCTCTCCACGACTTCAGCCAGCTTCGATGCTGAATTCAAGGCGCGGCTGCATTGGTCCGCCGACGCGGACGCGGCCATCGAGAAGGTGGTGGCCGACATCCTGACCGATGTGCAGAAGCGGGGCGACGACGCGGTGCTGGAATACACCAACCGCTTCGACAAGCTCGGTGCCAGGACGCTGCCCGAACTGGAGTTGACGCAGGCCGAGCTGAAGGCCGCCTTCGAATCGCTGCCCGCCGCCCAGCGCGACGCGCTCGAAGCCGCCGCGCGCCGTGTGCGCAGCTACCACGAGGCCCAGAAGAAGGCGAGCGGCGAGAGCTGGAGCTACCGTGACGCGGACGGCACGCTGCTCGGCCAGAAGGTCACGCCGCTCGACCGCGTCGGCATCTACGTGCCGGGCGGCAAGGCGGCCTATCCGTCGAGCGTGCTGATGAATGCGATTCCGGCGCACGTGGCCGGCGTGGCCGAAATCATCATGGTGGTTCCGACGCCGGGCGGCGAAAAGAACCCGCTCGTGCTCGCCGCAGCCTACGTGGCCGGCGTGACGCGCGGTTTCACCATCGGCGGCGCCCAAGCGGTGGCTGCGTTGGCCTACGGCACCGCCACCATTCCCGCAGTCGACAAGATCACCGGCCCGGGCAACGCCTACGTCGCAGCCGCCAAGCGCCGCGTGTTCGGCACCGTGGGCATCGACATGATCGCGGGCCCGAGCGAAATTCTCGTTCTGGCCGACGGCACCACGCCGCCCGACTGGGTGGCCATGGACCTGTTCAGCCAGGCCGAGCACGACGAACTCGCGCAGAGCATTCTGCTGTGCCCCGACGCAGCGTATATCGACCGCGTGCAGGCCGAAATCGACCGCCTGCTGCCCGCCATGCCGCGCGCCGAAATCATTGCCGCTTCGCTCAACGGCCGCGGGGCGCTCATCCATACCAAGAGCATGGAAGAGGCCTGCGAGATCAGCAACCGCATCGCACCCGAGCACCTGGAAGTCAGCAGCAGCGAGCCGCAGCGTTGGGAACCGCTGCTGCGCCATGCCGGCGCGATCTTTCTCGGCGCCTTCACCAGCGAAAGCCTCGGCGACTACTGCGCGGGCCCCAACCACGTGCTGCCGACCAGCGGCACGGCGCGTTTTTCGAGCCCGCTCGGCGTCTACGATTTCCAGAAGCGTTCGAGCCTCATCGAGGTGAGCGAAGCCGGCGCGCAGGTGCTAGGTCCGATTGCGGTGACGCTGGCCGAAGGCGAGGGCCTGCAGGCGCACGCCGAAGCGGCGCGCATGCGCTTGCGCAAGATTTGAAGTTCCATAAACAGAAAACCGCTCGGGAGGAGCAAGCCAGATGATTCATCGTCTTCATAGTTCGCGTTTTTTCAGATTCGCTGCGGGCCTCATTGCAGGCGCGGGTTTGCTCGCCGCCTGCAGCCAGATGCCGCAGGCGCCGCGCAATGAGTCGGCCGCCTTGTCGGCAACGCCCAGCGCTGCGGCTGCTGTGCCCGCGCCGGCCCAGCTCGGCACCCAGTGGGGCGAGGGCAGAGAGTCGAAGACCCGTACGGTCGAGGCGAAGCGGCTGTCCGCGCAGCCTGACGAAGTCGCCTCGCTGGGCTACAACGAAGCATCCGCCGTGCGCCGCGAAGCGGGCAACAACCCCGAGCGCCGGCTCAACCTGCAACTGGCCCAAGGCGATGTGGAATGGTCAGTGCTGGATGAAAACGGCCGTCCTCTGCCGATGCAGCGCGCACGCCGCAGCAGCAGCGACATGTTCCGCCTCGCCGGCATCGAAGGCGCGCGCTACACGCTGCGCTTTCGCAACCTCAGCGACCGCAGCTACGAAGTGATTGCCACGGTCGACGGCCTCGACGTGCTGAACGGCAAGCCCGGCAGCCTGCGCAATGGCGGCTATGTGCTGCGTCCGCTGCAGACCCTCGACATCGAAGGCTTCCGCAAGAGCCAGAGCGAGGTCGCGGCCTTCCGTTTCGCCGCACCAAGCCGTGCCTATGCAGCGAACACCGAAGCCGGCGACGTGCGCAACATCGGCGTGATCGGCGCCGCATTGTTCGAGCTCGAGCAGCCCGAAGCATCGCGCCGCCCGCGCCGCAATGCCGCGTCGACGCAGCCGAACGCCTTCCCGGCCGACGACTCCTACGCACCGCCGCCGCGCTACAGCAAGTGATGCCATGAGCCATGCCGCCGTCCTGCTGCTGCCGCGCCTTTCGGCGCTGTTGCTCGCACTGGCGGCCGGTGCCGGTGCGCAGGCCATGAGCATTCGCGAGCTGCGCACGCTGGAAGCGGGCGAGAAGGACGGCAAGGCCTACGCGAGCTACTACCTCGTCGGCGTGCTCGAAGGCTTGCGCGAAGGCGTGGAAGCGTCGCAGCGCAACGGCCAGAAGCCGGTCTTCTGCGTCGAGGGCCGCCGGCTCGAGCCTTCGATGGCACGCTCCCTCTATCAAACCGAGCTGACGCGCAACGCCGACAGCTATGAGGCCGACATGCCCGTGCAACTGGTCATGTCCGGCGCCCTTAGAAACAGCTACCGCTGCACCCGATGACAACTTCCGCTACCGCCCGCCCGATCGACCGCATCCGCTCCGACGTGCAGTCCATGCATGCCTATGCGGTGCAGGACGCGCGCGGCTTCGTCAAGCTCGACGCCATGGAAAACCCGTTCGGCCTGCCGCCTGCGTTGCAGGCCGAGCTCGGCGCACGGCTCGGCGCGCTGGCGCTCAACCGCTATCCGGGCGAGCGGGGCGGCGATCTGCAGCGCGCGCTGGCCGCGCACGCACACATGCCCGAGGGCTTTGCGCTGATGCTGGGCAACGGCTCCGACGAGCTGATTTCGCTGCTGGCCATTGCCTGCGACATGCCCGGCGCAGCGGTGCTCGCGCCCGTGCCCGGTTTTGTGATGTACGCCATGAGCGCCCAACTGCAGGGCTTGCGCTTCGTCGGCGTGCCGCTCACGGCCGATTTCGAACTCGACGAGGCGGCAATGCTGGCTGCCATCGCGCGCGAGAAGCCGGCCATCGTGTACCTGGCCTATCCGAACAACCCCACCGCCAACCTCTGGGACGATGCCGTCATCGAGAAGATCGTCGAGGCCCAGGGCGCGCAGGGTGGCCTGGTGGTGATGGACGAGGCCTACCAGCCATTTGCCGCCAGGAGCTATATCGACCGCATGGCGAAGCACGGCCACGTGCTGCTGATGCGCACCCTCAGCAAGTTCGGCCTGGCCGGCATTCGCCTCGGCTATCTCATGGGGCCGGCCGCGCTGGTCTCCCAGATCGACAAGGTGCGTCCGCCCTACAACATCAGCGTGCTCAACTGCGAATGCGCGTTGTTCGCGCTCGAGCATGCCGAGGTGTTCGAGGCCCAGGCCCGGCAGATCCGCGAGGAGCGCCACCGCCTCATGATGGGGCTGGGCCGTCTTTCGGGCGTGAAGACGTGGCCGAGCGACGCCAACATGATCCTCGTGCGGGTGCCCGATGCCGCCAAGGCCTTCGAGGGCATGAAGGCGCGCGGGATTCTGGTGAAGAACGTTTCTAAAATGCATGAACTGCTCGCAAACTGCCTGCGCCTCACCGTCGGAACGGCCGACGAGAATGCGCGGATGCTCGCGGCACTCGAAGCCTCACTATGACCACCCCCCAAACAGCCGACACGGGCACTGCCGCGCGCACCGCAACGGTCACCCGCAATACCGCCGAAACCAAGATCACCGTCAGCGTCAACCTCGACGGCACGGGCAAGGCCAAGCTCGCCACCGGCATCGGCTTCTTCGACCACATGCTCGACCAGATCGCCCGCCACGGCCTGATCGACCTCGACATCGACTGCCAGGGCGACCTGCACATCGACGGCCATCACACGGTGGAAGACGTGGGCATTACCCTCGGCCAGGCGGTGGCCAAGGCCGTGGGCGACAAGAAGGGCATTCGCCGCTACGGGCATGCCTACGTGCCGCTCGACGAGGCGCTGAGCCGCGTCGTCATCGATTTCTCGGGCCGCCCGGGTCTGGTGATGCACGTGCCCTTCACGAGCGGCATGATCGGCACCTTCGACAGCCAGCTCACCTACGAGTTCTTCCAGGGCTTCGTCAATCACGCCTTCGTCACGCTGCACATCGACAACCTCAAGGGCGTGAACGCGCACCACCAGTGCGAAACGGTGTTCAAGGCGTTTGCACGCGCAATGCGCGGCGCGCTCGAACTCGACCCGCGCTCCGTGGGCGTCATTCCCTCGACCAAAGGCTCGCTCTGAAATCCATCGGCGCTCAGCTATGAAATCTGTAGCAAATACCGTCGCCGTGGTCGACTACGGCATGGGCAACCTGCGCTCCGTCTCGCAGGCCGTGCAGCATGCGGCCGACCAGGTGGGGGTCGAAGTCTTCGTCACCTCCGACCCCGATGTGGTGCGCAAGGCCACCCGCGTGGTGTTGCCGGGGCAGGGCGCCATGCCCGATTGCATGCGCGAGTTGCGCGACTCGGGCCTGCAAGAGTCGGTGCTCGAAGCCGCGGCCAGCAAGCCGCTCTTCGGCGTGTGCGTGGGCATGCAGATGCTGCTGTCGCGCAGCCATGAAGGGCCGACCGATGGCCTGGGGCTCATCCCCGGCGAAGTCGTCAAGTTCGACCTGGCCGGCCGGTTGCAGCCCGATGGCAGCCGCTTCAAGGTGCCCCAGATGGGCTGGAACCAGGTGCGCCAGGCCCAGCCGCATGCGGTGTGGGCGGGCGTACCGGACATGAGCTATTTCTATTTCGTTCACAGCTTCTATGCGCGGCCTGCGGACGACCGGCACAGCGTGGGCGAGGCAGATTACGGGGCATGCTTTACCGCAGCCATCGCACGCGATAACATTTTTGCCACCCAGTTCCACCCGGAGAAGAGTGCGGACCACGGGTTGCAGCTCTACCGAAACTTCCTCCACTGGAATCCCTGACCTTATATTTCCGCCCGGGCCGAACCTTCCTCAGCCCGGATTCCGCACACTCGCGTCACTTCCATGCTCCTCATTCCCGCCATTGATCTCAAAGACGGCCACTGCGTTCGCCTCAAACAGGGTGACATGGACCAGTCCACCATCTTCAGCGAAGACCCCGCCGCCATGGCCCGCAAGTGGGTCGAGGCCGGGGCGCGGCGGCTGCACCTGGTCGATCTGAATGGCGCCTTTGCCGGAAAGCCGCAGAACCACGCGGCCATCAAGGCGATCCTGCGCGAAGTGGGCGACGACATTCCCGTGCAGCTGGGTGGCGGCATCCGCGACCTGGACACCATCGAGCGCTACATCGACGACGGCCTGCGCTACGTGATCATCGGCACCGCCGCGGTCAAGAACCCGGGCTTCCTGAAGGACGCCTGCGTGGCCTTCGGCGGCCACATCATCGTGGGCCTCGACGCCAAGGACGGCAAGGTCGCCACCGACGGCTGGAGCAAGCTCACGGGCCACGAGGTGGCCGACCTGGGCAAGAAGTTCGAGGACTACGGCGTCGAATCGATCATCTACACCGACATCGGCCGCGACGGCATGCTCTCGGGCATCAACATCGATGCCACCGTCAAGCTCGCGCAGGCGCTGACCATTCCGGTCATCGCCTCGGGCGGCCTGTCGAACATGGCCGACATCGACCAGCTTTGCGCGGTCGAGTCCGAAGGCGTCGAAGGCGTGATCTGCGGCCGCGCCATCTATTCGGGCGACCTCGATTTCGCCGCCGCGCAAGCCCGCGCCGACGAACTCGCCGGCGTCTGAGGCGTCTTGTGTAGCGCGGCGTGCTCTGTGCGCTTGCCATTGCCAACTACCGGTCGCTGCGCCAGCTGACGGTGCCGCTCGGCCGGCTTACCGTCGTGACCGGGCCCAACGGCAGCGGCAAATCCAGCGTGTACCGCGCGATGCGGCTTTTGGCCGACATTGCCAACGGCGGCGTGATCCGCTCGCTGGTGCGCGAGGGTGGGCTTTCCTCCACCCTCTGGGCCGGGCCCGAGCGCTTTTCGGCCGCCATGCTGCGCGGCGATGCGCCGGTGCAGGGCACCGTGCGCAGCGAGCCGGTGAACCTGCGGCTCGGGTTCTCGGGCGTCGAGACGAGCGACTTCGGCTACGCGATCGACATCGGCCTGCCGGTGCCGCGCGAAACAGCGTTCGGGGGGGACCCCGAAATCAAGCGCGAGGCCATCTGGAGCGGTCCGGTGCTGCGGCCCGCCACGCAGCTGGTCGACCGCAAGGGCGCTTCGCTGCGGCTGCGCGGCGAGCGCAGCGGAAGCTGGGAGCCCGTGGGCCGGCCCATCGCCCATTTCGCCAGCATGATGACCGAGTACGCCGACCCCCACGCCGCACCCGAGATGCTCACGCTGCGCGAGCAGATGCGCTCCTGGCGCTTCTACGACCACTTCCGCTCCGACGCCGACGCACCTGCGCGCCAGCCGCAGCTCGGCACCTACACGCCGGTACTGGCCAACGACGGGTCCGACCTGGCCGCCGCGCTGCAGACCATTCGCGAGATCGGCGACAGCGGCGCGCTCGACCGTGCCGTGGACGACGCATTCCCCGGGGCCCGCGTCGAAGTGCGCGCGAATGACGACCGCTTCGAAACGCTGATGCACCAGCACGGCCTGCTGCGGCCCCTGACCGCGGCGGAGCTCTCGGATGGCACCCTGCGCTACCTGCTGTGGATTGCCGCGCTGCTCACGCCCCGGCCGCCGGCGCTGCTGGTGCTCAACGAGCCCGAGACCAGCCTGCACCCCGACCTGTTGCCTGCGCTCGGCCGGTTGATCGCACAGGCTGCCCGCGAGTCGCAAGTCATCGTGGTGTCGCATGCCGCGCGGCTGATCGCCGCGCTGGAAGACAGCGACGAACTGCAACCGGTGGTGCTGGAAAAGCGGTTCGGCGAAACCCGCATCGCCAATCTCGACATGAGCGAGATACCGCATTGGGCGTGGCCGGCGCGGTAGCTGCCGGCCTCCGTTTCCCCTCCTGCGCGGATTATTCCGCCTTCACCGACATCGTCTGGATGATCGCTTGCATCTGGGCGCTCATCGGCAGGTCGATGCTTTCCCCCGTCGGAAGCTTGCGCAGGAACCAGCGCTTGTACTGGCGCTCGATCTCGCCGTCCTGGGCCAGCACCTGGAAGGCGTCGTTGATCACCTTGGCCAATTGCGCATCGCCCTTGCGGTACATGATGCCGTAGGGGTCGTAGGAGAGATAGTCGCCGACCACCTCGTACTGGGCCTTGGCGGCTTCCCGCGCGATCAGGCCGTAGAGCAGCACGTCGTCGGTGGCAAAGGCATCGGCCTGGCCGCTTTTCACCAGCCCGAACGAATCGGCGTGGTCGCGCGCCACCAGCAGGTCGATGCCGAGCTTGAACTTCTGCGAAAGCTCGCGCAGCGTCTTCTCGTTGGTGGTGCCCGCGGTAACGGCCACCCGCTTGCCGGCCAGGTCGCGGAACGACTTGATCGGCGAGCCCTTCTTCACCAGCACCTTGGTGCCCGAGACGAAGATCGTGGGCGAGAAGCTCACGCGCTTCTGCCGCTCGAGATTGCTGGTGGTCGAGCCGCATTCGAGATCGACCGTGCCGCGTTCGACCGCTTCGATACGCGAATCGGAGGTCACCGGCACCCACTTGATCACGAGGCTCTTGTTCACCGTTTCCTCGATGGCCGTGACCAATTCGCGGCAGAGTTCGATCGAATAGCCGATGGGTTCGTCGCGTGCATTGAGAAAAGAGAACGGCACCGACGACTCGCGATAGCCGATGGTGATGGCGCCGGTCTCGCGCACCTTGGCAAGGGTGCCGGTCAGCGTAGGGGGCGCTTCCTGCGCCTGCACGGGGGCTCCCATGACAAGGGCAACCGCCGCCAGCAGGCCGGCAATGAAAACCGGCAGCGTCGGCCTGGGCTTCATCGCGGGCCTCACGCGTGGGCCGGGTGGGCGAGGGTGGCGGCGGCCTCCTCGTCCAGCGCCTTGGCGTTCACCGCTGCGTCGCTCTCGGAGAGCAACTGGCCCTCCCACTTGGCAACCACCGCGGTGGCAATGGAATTGCCCACTGCATTGGTGGCGGAGCGCCCCATGTCCAGGAAGGTGTCGACGCCCAGGATCAGCAGCAGGCCGGCTTCCGGAATGTCGAAGTGGTTGAGCGTGGCGGCAATCACCACCAGCGAGGCGCGCGGCACGCCGGCCATGCCCTTGGAGGTGAGCATCAGGATCAGCAGCATCGTGACCTGCGTGCTGAGCGGCATGTGGATGTTGTAGGCCTGCGCGATGAACAGCACGGCAAAGGTGCAATACATCATCGAGCCGTCGAGGTTGAACGAATAGCCCATCGGCATCACGAAGCTCGAGATCTTGCGCTTCACGCCGAAACGGTCGAGCGCCTGCAGGATCTTCGGATAGGCCGCTTCCGAGCTGGCCGTGGCGAACGAAAGCAGAAAGGCTTCCTTGATGAGCACCATCAGCTTGAACACCCGTCGTCCCAGGAACGACAAGCCCGCGAGGATCAGCACGCCCCACAGCACGAAGAGGCCCAGATAGAAGTCGCCCATGAAAACCGCGAACTTCAGCAGGATGCCCAGGCCGTTCGTCGCAACGGTGGCCGCCATGGCGGCCATCACCGCAAGGGGTGCGAGCTTCATCACGTAGCCGGTGATCTTGAGCATGGCGTGCGAGAGCTCGTCGATGGCCGCCACCAGCGTCTTGGCCTTGTCGCCGAGCGAGGCGAGCGCCACGCCGAAGAACATCGAGAACACCACGATCTGCAGGATCTCGTTGTTGGCCATGGCCTCGGCAAAAGACTTGGGCACCAGGTGGCTCACGAAGTCCTTGAGGGTGAACTTCGCGGTCGCCAGGTTGGCCGAGGCGCCAATGTCCGGCAGCGGCAGCCCCAGGTTCTCGCCCGGCTTCAAAACATTGGCCATCACGAGGCCGATGAGCAGCGAGATGAGCGAAGCGGTAAAGAACCAGCCGAGCGACTTGCCGAACACGCGGCCCACCGACTTGGCGTCACCCATGTGCGCAATGCCCACCACCAGCGTGGAGAACACGAGCGGGCCGATCAGCATCTTGATGAGGCGCAGAAATACGTCCGACACGATCGACACGTAGCCTGCAATCTGCGCAGCCGCTTTCTTGTCCGGAAAGCTCGTGAAGATCATGTAGCCGACAAGAATGCCGAGCACCATGGCGATCAGGATCCAGGCGGCGGCCGGCAGTTTCTTCATCATGCGTTTCTCTTCGATGTGTAGGTATGGTTTTGGAGGTGTGCGCGGACCTGCCGGCGTCTGTGTGCTTGCGTGGCGGGCAAAAGGTTATCCAAGAAGGCCCCCCGCGTGCAACCAGCAGCACCACGGCTTCGATGAGGTCTTAAGTGTCCATTGCCGGTTTCGCGTGCGGGAATTTCCGCTGCCTACAATTCCCGCATGGACATCAATCCGATCGAGTTTCGCGGCCAGCCGGCGCTTCGTGCCACCGGCGCCGACGGCAGTGCTTTCACCGTGTCTCTACACGGGGCGCAACTGCTATCCTGGACCACGGCGGATGGCGTCGAGCGGCTCTATCTGAGCCCGCGCGCCGTGTTCGACGCAGCAGCCGCAATCCGCGGCGGCGTGCCCATTTGCTGCCCTCAATTCAATCAGCGAGGCATGTTGCCCAAGCATGGTTTCATGCGCAATCTGCCTTGGGAAAACCGTGGCATCGACGCCGCATCGGGCGAACTGACCTTGCGGCTGCGCGACAGCGAGGCCACGCGCAAGCTCTGGCCGCATGTTTTCGAGGCACGCCTGCAAATCGGCATGGCCCCGGGCCGGCTGCGCGCTGCCCTGACACTGCTCAATCTCGACCATGCGCCATTCAGCTTTGCCGCGGCGCTGCATACCTACTTGCGTGTCGACGACATCGCCGATGTGCGCCTGGAGGGGCTGCAAGGCGCCAACCGCTGGGATTCGCTGCGCGACGACCGCCACGTGGAGACGGCGCCGGAGCTGCGTTTCAATGCCGAGTTCGACAGCGTCTATGCAGCGCCCGCCAAGCCATTGCGGCTGGTGCAGCCGAGCGGCACGCTTGAAATCGAGCAAAGCGCGAGCTGCAGCGAAACCGTGGTCTGGAACCCCGGTGCCGTGCTTGGTGCGAAACTCGCCGACATGCCTGAAGATGGCTACCGGCACATGCTGTGCGTGGAAGCCGCGCGCATCGACGAGCAGGTGCTGCTCGCACCCGGGGCCCAATGGCAGGGCTGGCAGCAGCTTCGCGTTCTCTGATTTTTTCCCTACGACCGACCATGCTCGCAAAACGCATCATTCCCTGTCTCGACGTTACCGGCGGCCGCGTGGTCAAGGGCGTCAATTTTCTCGAGCTGCGCGATGCCGGCGATCCGGTCGAGATTGCGGCGCGCTACAACGCGCAGGGCGCCGACGAGCTCACTTTTCTCGACATCACGGCCACCAGCGACGGCCGCGACCTGATCCTCCCGATCATCGAGGCGGTGGCCTCTCAGGTCTTCATTCCATTGACGGTGGGCGGCGGCGTGCGCACCGTGGCCGATGTGCGCCGGCTGCTCAATGCGGGCGCCGACAAGACCAGCTTCAACTCGGCGGCCATTGCCGATCCGCAGGTGATCAACGACGCGTCGCAGAAGTACGGGGCGCAATGCATCGTGGTGGCCATCGATGCCAAGCGCCGCAGCCCCGGGGAAGCCGCCACGCGCGGCGCGGGCTGGGATGTGTACAGCCATGGCGGCCGCAAGAACACAGGCCTGGACGCCGTGGAATGGGCGGCCGAGATGGTGCGCCGCGGCGCCGGCGAAATCCTGCTCACGAGCATGGACCGCGACGGCACCAAGAGTGGTTTCGACCTCGAACTCACCCGTGCGGTGAGCGACGCCGTGAATGTGCCGGTCATTGCATCGGGCGGGGTCGGCAGCCTCGACGACCTGGCCGACGGCATCCAGACCGGCGGCGCCGATGCGGTGCTGGCCGCCAGCATCTTCCACTACGGCGAACACACGGTGGGCGAGGCCAAGGCCCGCATGGCGGCCCGGGGCATTCCCGTCCGGCTGTGAGTGCGGCCGCCGCCCCTGGGGGTGGGACAATACCCTTTATGAATTGGCTCGATGAAGTGAAGTGGGACGCGAACGGCCTGGTGCCCGTGATCGCGCAGGAAAAGGGCAGCAACGACGTCCTGATGTTCGCCTGGATGAACCGCGAGGCGCTCGAAAAGACCGCCGAGCTGGGCCGCGCCGTGTATTTCAGCCGCTCGCGCAACAAGCTGTGGTTCAAGGGCGAGGAATCGGGCCACGTGCAGACGGTGCACGAAATCCGCCTCGACTGCGACAACGACGTGGTGCTGCTCAAAGTCACCCAGCTCGGCCACGAGCCCGGCATTGCCTGCCACACCGGCCGCCACAGCTGCTTCTTCAGCAAATACGAGAACGGCCAGTGGACCGCGGTCGAGCCGGTCTTGAAAGACCCGGAGTCGATCTACAAATGACGGCCACAGTGAACACCGCCGACGCCCTCGCACGCCTTGCCGCCGTCATCGAAAGCCGCCTGCCCGCGCACGGCGGCGATCCGGAGAAGAGCTACGTGGCGCGCCTGCTGCACAAGGGCCCCGATGCCTTCCTCAAGAAAATCGGCGAAGAAGCCACCGAGGTCGTCATGGCCGCCAAGGACGCCGACCACGGCGGCGACCGCACGAAAATAGTGAACGAAGTGGCCGATTTGTGGTTCCACACCATGGTGGCGCTGGCCCACTACGGTTTCTCGCCCGGCGAGGTGATTGCGGAGCTCGAGCGCCGCGAGGGCACCAGCGGCATCGAGGAAAAGGCCCTGCGCAAGGCGCGGGCGCGTGAGGCATCCAACGATTGAAAGGACATCCCATGGCCAACGACATCGTGAACGTGGAACCCGACGAGTCCCTCAAGACCTGGGGCTGGGTCAGCTATATCCTGCACCTGATCGTGGCCATTTGCGCCGTCTTGCCGGGAGCGCAGGCTTCCGTGGCGCTCCTGCTGGTGGCGCTGGTGATCGATTTCGTCAAGCGCGATAACGCGGCGGGCACCTGGCAGGCTTCGCACTTCAGCTGGCGCATCCGGTCGGTGCTGTGGGCCGGCCTGCTGTACGTCGTGACCTCGTGGCTCTGGCTGCTCTTTCTCGTGCCGGGCTGGATCGCCTGGAGCCTGATTTCGCTGTGGTTCCTCTACCGGATCGTGAAAGGCATGATCCGCATGAACGACAGCCGTCCCATGGAACCCAAAGATGTCATCTGATCCGAACTGCGTCTTCTGCAAAATCATCGAAGGCAAGATTCCCTCGCGCAAGGTCTACGAAGACGACGAACTGTTCGGTTTTCACGACATCTCGCCCTGGGCGCCGGTGCATTTCATGCTGGTGCCAAAGAAGCACATCGCCTCGATGGCGCAGCTCATGCCCGACGACGCCGCGCTGATGGGCAAGATCATGACGCTGGCCCCCAAGCTGGCGGTGGAGCAGGGCTGCAGGCCCTATCCGGAGGGCGGCTGGCGCGTCGTCATCAATACGGGCGCCGAGGGCGGGCAGGAGGTTCACCATCTCCATGTCCATGTCATGGGCGGTCCCCGTCCATGGCTTCGCGGCTGAACATTAGGCCAAACTGTCACATTTCGCCCGACTAAAATCGGACACATTCTTAGGAGTCTTCCATGGGTTCATTTTCAATCTGGCACTGGCTGATCGTGCTGCTCGTCGTGGTCATGATCTTCGGCACCAAGAAGCTGCGGAACATGGGTTCCGACCTTGGTGGCGCCGTCAAGGGCTTCAAGGACGGCATGAAAGAGGGCGGCACCACTGCCGACGCGCCCGCTGCTTCGTCGGCCCCTGCCGCCCAAGTGACCGGCCAGCCGGCCAACAGCGACAAGTCGACGATCGACGTCGAAGCGCGTCAGAAGTCCTGAGCGCGGGTCCTAAGTGCTCGACCTCGGTATTGAGAAGCTGGCGCTGATCGGCGTCGTGGCGCTGATCGTCATCGGCCCGGAAAAGCTGCCACGGGTGGCGCGCACGGTCGGCACCCTGCTGGGCAAGGCGCAGCGTTACGTGAACGACGTCAAGGCCGAGGTCAATCGCTCGATGGAGCTCGAAGAGCTGCGCAAGATGAAAACCACCGTGGAGGATGCGGCGCGCGATGTCGAGCACAGCATCCACACCGGTGCGACCGATCTCGAAAAGCAGTTCTCCGGTTCGGGCGAAACCCTCTCGGCCCTGGCCGAACCCGAGCCTTCGGTGCCTGAATACAGGCACCCGCGCAAGAACTGGCGCCTGAAGCAGGGCGCCACGCCGCAGTGGTACAAGGCCCGCAACGGCGTGCGCACCAAGGCGCTGTCGGGTGCCGCGCGCGTGGCCCGGTTCCGCCCTCACAAGATCAACTAGCGGCTTTCACATTCCCGCGTTCCTCGTGCGCCGCACGCCGGCCGAAGCCACGCTTTCTCCTGCTCTTTTTCCCTTCCAATGGCCGATTCCGACAACAAGAACAAAGACGCAGAAGACGAGTTGGCGGGCACCGAACAGCCGTTCGTGCAGCACCTGGTCGAACTGCGCGACCGGCTGCTCTATTGTGTCTACGGCCTAGTGATCGCGGGCGTGCTGCTGGCCATCTGGCCCGGCCCGGGCGGGCTGATCGACCTCATCGCCATGCCGATCCAGGCCCACATGCCGCCGGGCGCCAAGCTCATCGCGGTGGGCGTGTTCTCGCCCTTCTTCGTGCCGCTCAAGGTGCTGATGATGACGGCCGTGCTGCTGGCACTGCCCTGGCTCATGTACCAAATCTGGATGTTCGTGGCGCCGGGGCTCTATAGCCATGAAAAGAAATTCGCGCTGCCGCTGATCTTGTTCGGCAGCCTGCTGGCCTATGTCGGCATCGCCTTTGTGCAGTTCTTCGTGCTCGACAAGATGTTCGGCTTCATTCAGAAATTCACGCCGCCGAGCGTGAGTGCCACGCCTGACATCTCGTCGTACGTGGAGGCCATTTTGTCGCTCTACATCGCATTCGGCGTGGCGTTCCAGGTGCCGATCGTCGTGATGCTGCTGGTGAAGTTCGAGATGGTGACCATTGAAAAGCTGCGCTCGTTCCGCGGCTACTTCATCGTGGTGGCCTTCGTCATCGCCGCGGTGCTCACGCCGCCGGATGTGGTGTCGCAGCTCGCGCTGGCGGTGCCGATGTGCCTGCTCTACGAGGTAGGCATCATCGGCGCGCGCTACTTTGCAGGCGGCAAGAAAAACGAAGAGGAAGAAGAAAGCGCCGATTCCTCGGCGTCTTCCTGATCGATCGCGGCTCGGCTACTCGGGCTGGTTGGGCACCTGCCGCACCGGGCTCTTGGGCCGCAGGCCCGGCGTTACGTCCAGTTCCATCTTGTCGGTGCCGCGCTGAAGCGCAAAGCGTGCGGTGCTGCCCGGCTTCAGGCCAGCCACGGCAGTCAGCAGGCCCTGCACGTTGTCGGTCTTCTTTTCTCCGACCGAAGTGATCACGTCGCCCGGGCGGATGCCAGCCTTGGCTGCCGGCCCGTTCTGGAGCACGCCGGTGATGATGACGCCGGTATCCGCCTTCACGCCGAAGGTCTCGGCCAGTTCGGGCGAGAGTTCGTTCGGCTCGACGCCGATCCATCCGCGGCGCACCTGGCCTTCCTTCACGATGCCTTCGAGCACGATCTTGGCCATGGAGACGGGAATCGCGAAGCCGATGCCCATGCTGCCGCCCGAACGCGAGTAGATGGCGGTGTTGATGCCCTGCAGGTTGCCGTTGACGTCGATCAGCGCGCCGCCCGAATTGCCGGGGTTGATGGCGGCATCGGTCTGGATGAAGTTCTCGAAGTTGTTGATGCCGAGCTGGTTGCGCCCCAGCGCCGAGACGATGCCGCTGGTGACCGTCTGGCCCACGCCGAAGGGGTTGCCGATGGCCAGCACCTGGTCGCCCACCTGGAGTTCGTCGGAATTGCCCAGCACGATCGCGGGAAGCTTGTCCAATTCGATCTTGAGCACGGCAAGGTCGGTGTCCGGGTCGGTGCCGATCACCTTGCCGCGCGTATGGCGACCGTCGTTGAGCGTGACTTCGATTTCGTCCGCGCCTTCGACCACGTGGTTGTTGGTCAGCACATAGCCGTCGGAGCTCACGATCACGCCGCTGCCCAGGCCGACCTGGGGCTGGTCGCCCTGGTCGCCGAAGAAAAACCGGAACCACGGGTCGTTGCTGCGCGGGTGGCGTTGCGCCGCCTTGCTGGTGTTGATGCTCACGACCGCGGGCGAGGCTTTCTTTGCCGCCGCGCTCAAACTGCCGGGGACCGGCGCCGAGGGGGCGCCGGCCGGGGCCTCGACGACCGACACCACGCCGCCCAGAGAGGTGGCGCGCCGGTTGATCCATTCGGGCTTGAGTGTCGCAACAACGAAGTAGGCCGCCAGGAGGACGGTCACGGCTTGGGCAAAGAGCAGCCAGGTGCGTTTCATGAAACTTTGATTAGAGCGGGGTGAACGCGCCGTCCGCGCGGCGCCAAGAGCCAATTGTCCCTCAACCCCTGTCCGTCAGAAACCGCGCCGCGCGGTCGAGAATGACATAGGCCTCAAGCGCCAATAAGGGATAACCCTTAGCATCGCGCAGCGAGCCCACACGGCTCCGAACTCCGGCCTTCCGCATCGCCCACCCGGCGGACGCGGCCAGGTGTTTCGCCTGCGCGCTGCCCTCCGCTTTCAATCCCTCTGCGGCCGGTGCGCGGCAACGACCTTCCGCCAGCCATGACTTCTCACGCAATTTCCCCGGACGGCGCACAGCCGGTGCCGGCCCGCACGCTCGACGCGCGCGATTACAAGACCCTTGCCCTGTCCGCTCTCGGCGGAACGCTGGAGTTCTACGACTTCGTCATCTACGTATTCTTTGCCACCGTTCTGGGCGCGCTTTTCTTTCCCGCCGACATGCCCGACTGGCTGCGGCAGCTCCAGACTTTCGGCATCTTCGCCGCCGGCTACCTGGCCCGGCCCGTGGGCGGCATCGTCATTGCGCATTTCGGCGATCTGCTCGGCCGCAAGCGCATGTTCACGTTGTCGATCTTCCTGATGGCGGCGCCGACGCTGGTCATCGGCCTCTTGCCCACTTACGCGAGCATCGGCATCGCGGCGCCGCTGCTGCTGCTGGCCATGCGCGTTCTGCAGGGCGCAGCCATCGGCGGCGAAATGCCTGGCGCCTGGGTGTTCGTCGGCGAGCACGTGCCGGCGCAGCGCTACGGTTTCGGCATTGGCACGCTGACCTCGGGCATTACCGGCGGCATTCTGCTGGGCTCGCTCGTTGCCGTGGCCATCAACCGCTACTACCTGCCGGCGGAGGTGAGCGAGTTCGCCTGGCGCATTCCTTTCGTGCTGGGAGGCGTGTTCGGGCTCGTCTCGGTGTACCTGCGCCGGTTCCTGCACGAGACACCGGTTTTCAAGGAACTGGCCGACCGCAAGACCGTGGCGCGCGAACTGCCGCTGCGCACCGTGCTGCGCGAGCACCGCGCGGCGAGCATCTACGTGGGGCTGCTGACCTGGGTGCTGTCGGCCGCCATCGTCGTGGTGGTGCTGTACACGCCCACCTACCTGCAGAAGGTGCATCACATTCCGGCCGCACTGGCGCTGGAAGCCAACGCCCTTGCCACGCTGACCCTGACCATCGGCTGCGTGCTGGTCGGCTGGGCCAGCGACCGCATCGGCACGCGCGCCGTCATGCTCATTGGCTGGGGAGGGCTCTTCGCGACGGCATATCTGTTCTATACCGGACTGCCGGGCACGCCGGCCACGCTGTTCTGGCATTACGGCCTGGTGGGATTGTTCGTGGGCACCATCGCCACGGTGCCAATTGCCGGCGTGCGTGCATTCCCGGCGCCGGTGCGCTTCACCGGGCTTTCGTTTGCCTACAACATGTCTTATGCCGTGTTCGGCGGCCTGACGCCCGTGATCCTGACCGTCTGGCTGCAGCACGACAGCATGGCGCCGGCGCATTATGTGGCTGTGCTGGCAGCCCTGGGCTTCCTGCTGGCCCTGTGGCCACTGGCGGCACGCGGCCATGCTATGCGCAACGGTGGCGGGAGCGCGACAATGTCGCGATGAGCACCACTCGCCACGAATTGCTGCACGCCTTCGACCTGCTTCTTGCGCCCTCACGCTTCAAGGACTACGGACCCAACGGCCTGCAGGTCGAGGGCCGCACCGTGGTGCGGAAAATCGTTTCCGGCGTTACCGCGAGCCGCGCGCTCATCGAAGCCGCCATCCACGCCGAGGCCGACGCCATCTTCGTTCACCACGGCCTGTTCTGGCGCGGCCAGGACGGCTGCGTGACCGGCTGGATGAAGCAGCGGCTGAGCCTGCTGCTGGGCGATGACGTCAATCTGTTCGCGTACCACCTGCCGCTCGACGCGCACCCCGAGCTCGGCAACAACGCCCAGCTCGGCCTGCAGCTCGGTCTGCTCGCCCATGCTGGTTCGACCGGGCGCTTTGGCGATCAGGAGCTCGGTTTCCTGGGCGCGCGCGATAACGGCGAGAGCTTTGCCAGCGGCAAGGAACTGGCCGCGCACGCCGAAAAGATTCTCAAGCGGCCCGTAACCCTGGTCGATACGGCGCACCGACCCATCAAGAACATCGCCTGGTGTACAGGCGGCGCCCAAGGTTATTTCGAGGCGGCCATTGCCGCAGGGGCCGATGCCTTCATCACCGGCGAGATCTCCGAGCCCCAGGCCCACTATGCACGCGAGATGGGCGTCGCTTTTCTGGCCTGCGGACACCATGCCACCGAACGCTACGGCGCCCAGGCCGTGACCGCGCATGTGGCGGCCCAGCTCGGGCTCAAGCACGAGTTCATCGACATCGACAACCCGGCATGACCGGCCAGGCCGCTATCGTTCCTGTTGCCATCACGCTGGGCGACCCCGCGGGCATCGGCCCGGAAATCATCGCCAAGGCTTTCCATCGGGCGCCCGACGCCACGCGCGGTGCCTTCGTGGCCGGTGACGTGGCCACCATGCGCCGCGCATCGCAAGCCCTGGCGCAGCCGGGGCAACCCGCGTGGCCGATGGCGGAAATCGGGCACGTGGCCGAGGCGGCCTCAATGCCGCCGGGTTGCATCCCCGTGCTGCAGGTGGTGGCGCCGCCGCAGAACATCGTGTTCGGCCGGATCAGCGCCGAAGCCGGGCGCGTGGCGGGCGACTGCGTGGTCTGGGCCGCGCGCGCCGCATTGCGGGGCGACATCGCCGCCATCGTGACGGCACCGCTGCACAAGGAAGCGCTGGCCGCGGCGGGTTTTCCGTATCCCGGGCATACCGAGCTGCTGCAGGCCGAAGCCGCCGCGCATGCGGGCCTTGCGGTGGACGGCATGCCGGTGCGCATGATGCTGGCCAACGACGATCTGCGCACCGTGCTCGTCAGCATTCACATGTCATTGCGCGACGCCATCACCGCCGTGAGCTTCGGCAACGTGCTGGAGACGCTGCGCATCACGCACCGTGCCTTGTACCGCATGCTCGGGCGGGCGCCGCGCATCGGCGTGGCCGGCCTCAATCCGCATGCGGGAGAAGGGGGGCTCTTCGGTTCCGAAGAGCACGACATCATCGCTCCGGCCATTGCGGCGGCTCGCGCCGAGGGCATCGACGCCGACGGACCGCATGCGCCCGATACCGTCTTCATGCGCGCGCGTACCAAGGCGGGCGTGCCCGGAAGCGGCGAATTCGATGTGGTGATTGCCATGTACCACGACCAGGGGCTGATTCCGGTCAAGTACCTCGGCGTGGACAAAGGCGTGAACGTGACGCTGGGCCTGCCGCTGGTGCGCACCAGCCCCGATCACGGCACCGCGTTCGACATTGCGGGCACGGGCCGGGCCGACGCATCGAGCCTCATCGAGGCTCTGCGCATGGCCAGAACGCTGACCGGCGCTTGAGGCGCCAAGGACGCCTCAGGGGCGATTCTTCAGGCTGTCGCGAATCTCGCGCAGCAGGGCGATGTCTTCCGGCGGTGCCACCGGCGCGGCGGGGGCCTCGGCATCGGCCTTGCGCAGCTTGTTGATCTGCTTGACCATCATGAAGATGATGAAGGCAAGAATGACGAAGTTGACCGCGATGGTGATGAAGTTGCCATAGGCCAGCACCGGTACGCCGGCCTTCTTCAGCTCGGCCAGGTTGTTGCCCGCGCCCGCCGGTACGGAACCCAGCACCCAGTACAGATTGGAGAAGTCGAGCTTGCCGAACACCAGTCCGACCACCGGCATGATGATGTCGCCGACCAGCGAGTCGACGATCTTCCCGAACGCCGCACCGATGATCACGCCCACCGCGAGGTCGACGACATTGCCCTTGACGGCAAATTCCTTGAATTCACTGAGGATGCTCATGATTTCGATGTGCTTGGGCGCACGGGTGTTGAAGATGGCGCGAGTATGCCTGTGGAATAATCATCCCGCCTTGAACCGGATCGACGCATGGTTGTAGTTCGAAAGAGTTCCCGGCGGCCGGCCGACTTTAATAATAACGATTCAATCGCCGGGCCCGCACCGAAAAGGCGCAATTCCATTTTAAATCGATGAATAGTTTCTGGTTATTGGTCACCGGGTTCGGTGACAGCGGCTTTCTATTGCCCGCCGCATTGTGGATCGCAATTTGGCTGGCGGTCGACCGCGCCACGCGCCCGGCAGCGGTGCATTGGGTGCTCCTATTCGGCGGATGCGGGCTTGCCGTGATGCTGTCCAAACTGGCTTTTCTGGGCTGGGGAATCGGCAGCGTCGACTTCGATTTCACCGGCTTCAGCGGGCACACGGCGCTGGCAACGAGCGTCTGGCCGGTCGTTTTCTGGCTTGCGGCGCTGCGCTTCGCACCATTCTCGCGCGTCGTTGCGGCGCTGGCGGGATGGGCCTGGGGCGTTGCCGTCGGAGTGTCGCGGCTGGAGCTCGAGGTGCACTCCACCGCCGAGGTGCTAACAGGCGTCTTGCTCGGCACGATTGTGAGCGCAAGCTTTCTGCGGCTGCAGCGCAACAGGCTGCCAGCCGTATCGCTGCGAACTCCGCGCTGGCTTGCTGCCGGCCTTGCAGCCCCGCTGTTGTTTTTCATCGTCGTGGGGCGGCCCGCACCCACGCAGTACGCGCTGGAATCCATTGCCGCCTGGATGGCGGGCATCGAGCGGCCGTACAGGCGTAGCGATCTCCTGCAGAACCGCGAACCCGCCCGTCGGCCCGCATGGAATTCACAGGTGCTTACAAAAGAGCAAACCTTTTAGATGAGACGGCAATGGCTGCCAATTGTCGCTTGAATGCAACAATTGATCCATTGGGCAGTTAATTAATAGTTCACATTTGCAAACCGCAGGTCGCGGTTTTGAATGTGCCCCGAAGGTCCTCATTTCCCAATGAGAAACAGGCCCTCGGCATTGCGGCCGAACATGCCCCTGACGGCACCCGGGTCAATCCACAGATAGACACATTTTTTTCGTCTATTCAACGGAAAACAGGGGATGCGCGGGCAGCGACAATTCGGTCGGCGTGCCTGACAACATCGCGCAGGCCCGCTTTCACGAACCGTGACAAAAAGGTCGAGGCCAAATGCAGATTGGGCTCGGGCCTTGCATATGAATCACGGAATGTCGAAAAAACCAATTTGTGCAATGGGGATCAATTTGACACGCTACGTGCACCCGATGGGGTGGGGTTTTGCCCTAATCGGCGCGTTATTGCTGCAGGGTTGCGCACCGGGCTTCAGTTCTGTGTCTGCCTACGAGGCAGACCAGAGCCTGCCCCCGGAGTTCCAATACCTGCCGGCCGACGGCGCGCCGGACGGGGTAATTACCTCGATTTCACCCGCTCTCATCCGTGCAATGGCCGAGGCGCAGCCGACGGCCGTCGCGCCCGACGTGAAGGCCCTTTTCGGCGAGGCGCGGGTCTACACCATCGGGCCGGGCGACGTCGTGGGCGTGATCGTCTACGACCATCCGGAGTTGTTGCCGAATGCCGGCGCGGTGATCACGCAGCAGGCGGACCCCACGGGCATCAGCGTGGCGCCTGGCTTCATCGTCGGCGCGGACGGGCAGATCACGTTCCCCTACATCGGCCGCGTCAAGCTCCAGGGACTGACCGAAATCGAGGCCTCCGACCTCATTGCGAAACGCATTGCGACCTACATCAAGGATCCGCAGGTGACCGTGCGCATCCAGTCGTTCAGAAGCCGCCGCGCTTTTGTCGAAGGCGAAGTGCGAACGCCCGGCCTGCAGATCTTCACCGACGTACCGATGACGCTGGCCGAAGCGATCAGCCGCGCCGGCGGCATTACCGCGAATGGCGACCGTTCGTTCGTGACGCTGCAGCGCAGCGGCAAGTCCACGCTGATCAACCTGCCGAATCTCCAGGAGCTGGGCGCCGACGCCAGCCAGATTCCGCTGCGCAACGGCGACGTGATCCAGGTGCGGCACCGCGACGAGAGCAAGGTGTTCGTGATGGGCGAAATCGCGCGTCCCTCGGCGCTGCTCATGCACAACGGGCGGCTCAGCCTGAACGAAGCGCTCGGCGAAGCCGGCGGCCCCAACCTGGCTTCGGCCAACACGGGCCAGGTCTACGTCATTCGCAACAACGCCAGAGGCTTGCCGGCGATCTTTCATCTGAACTCGAAGAATCCGGCCGCATTGGCATTGGCCGAACGCTTCCCACTGCAGCCGCGCGACGTGGTCTACATCGATTCCGTGCCGCTCGTGACCTGGAACCGCCTGGCCAGCCTGATCCTGCCGGCGGCGCAAGTCATCAACGCCGGCGACGAGGTCTGGAGCCGCCACAGATGAAATCCGTCCTGACAGTCTGCATCGGCAACATCTGCCGAAGCCCCATGGCGGAAGGGCTCCTCGCCGCCGGGCTGCCGCATCTGCGCGTCGCATCGGCGGGTACCGGGGCGCTCGTCGGCAAGCCGGCCGACGCCACGGCGCAAAAGCTCATGCAGGCGCGCGGCATCGACATTTCGGGCCACGTGGCGCAGCAGGTGAGCCAGTTGCTCTGCCGGCAGGCCGACCTGATCCTGGTGATGGACATGGAGCAGCGCCGCTACCTCGAGTCGACCTACCCCTTCGTGCGCGGCAAGGTCTTTCGCATTGCCGAGGCCGCCAAGCAGGACGTGCCCGATCCCTACCGAAAAGACGAAGCGGCCTTCGAGCACGCCCTGTCCCTCATCGACGTGGGCGCCAGGACCTGGATCGATCGCATTCTGAAAATTACAAAACCCGAGCAGCAACCGACATGAACGCACCCCAGCAAGCCGCCCTGCCGATGCCAGCGCTGGAAGAGGAGGGAGACGGCGTCAACCTCGTCGAGTACCTGGACATCCTCGTCGACAACCGCTGGCTCATTGCCATCGTGACCGCCGCGACTTTGTTCCTCGGCTTTGCCTATGCCTTCTTCGGCAAGCCCATGTACGAAGCCAACGTGGCGGTGCAGGTGGAAGACTCCGGCAATTCGGCGGGCAGCTTTCTGGGCGATGCCGCTTCTTCCCTGCTGAGCGTGAAGACCCCCGCCGCGGGTGAAATCGAAATCATCAAGTCGCGCGCCATCCTGGCCCAGGCCGTGGAGAACACCAAGCTCTACATCAGCGCGCAGCCCCGCTACGCACCCATTGTGGGCAGCTGGCTCTCCCGGCGCGCCACCGATCTGTCGGACCCCGGCTTCATGGGGCTTTCGGGCTACGTGACCGGCACCGAGCAGATCCTCGTTCCCCAGTTCGACGTGCCCGCTGATTTCGAAGAGAAACAGTTCACGCTGACTGTAAAACCCGACAACCGCTACGAGCTGACCTATCCCGACGTCGCAACTCCGCTCAACGGCGCCATTGGAACGCCGCTGGTCGCCAACCTTCCGAGCGGCAGCCTTCGGCTGTTGGTCAGCTCCGTCAATGCCAAGCCGGGCGCCCAATTCCGGCTGGTCCGGTTTTCGAAACAACTGACGCTCTTGTCTTTGCAGGACGGCCTCAAGGTGGTTGAAAAAGGCAAGCAGTCCGGCGTGATCGACGTCAGCTGGAAGCACCCGAATCCCGAAAAGCTGACGCAACTGCTCAATGAAATCGGACGCCTCTATGTTCGCCAGAACATAGAGCGCAAGGCGGCCGAAGCCGAAAAAACCCTGGGCTTCCTCGACACCGCACTGCCCCAGTTCAAGAAGCAGCTCGAGCAGTCCGAAGACCTCTACAACCGCTACAGAAACGAGAACGGCACCGTCAGCCTCGACGACGAGGCGAAAAATGCCCTCACCCAGACGGTCGATCTGCAATCCAAGTTGCTCGAAGCGCAGCAGAAGCGGCGCGAGCTCTCCGCGCGCTTCACCGACAAGCACCCGAGCATCCAGACGCTGGACACGCAAATTGCGGCGTGGAAGGGCGAAATCGGGTCGGTCGATTCGCGCATCCGCAAAATGCCGCTGCTCCAGCAGAACACCGTGCAGATGCAGCGCGACATCAAGGTCAACACCGACCTCTACGTGTCGCTGCTCAACAGCTCGCTGCAGATGCGGCTGGCCAAGGAAGGCAAGGTCGGCAACGTGCGCCTGCTGGACGACGCCATCACTCCGGAAGAGCCCGTCTGGCCCAAGCGGCCGCTGATCCTCGCCTTTGCATTGCTCGTGGGGCTGATGGCCGGCGTGGCCGCCGCGATTGCCAGGAACTCGTTCTTCGGCGGTATCCGCAATCCGAGCGAAATCGAAATGCATACGGGGCTCAGCGTCTACAGCAGCATCCCCCTGAGCGGCGCGCAGCGGATGATCGACAAGAGCATCGAAAGCAAAGCGCCCGGCATGCACATCCTTGCACTTCAGCACTCCGAAGATCCTGCGGTGGAAAGCTTGCGCAGCCTGCGAACCGCCCTGCAGTTCGCCATGCTCGAAGCACCCAACAACCGCCTGCTCATCTCCGGTGCAACGCCCGGCGTCGGGAAGACTTTTGTTTCCGTCAATTTCGCAGCAATTACCGCCGCTTCCGGGAAAAAGGTTCTTCTGGTCGATGCCGATTTGCGCAAGGGCCGGGTTAATCAGTTCTTCTCAGTATCCCGATCCTCCGGTTTGTCCGAATTGATTGCCGGCACATTGAACCTGGAAAAGGCCGTTCGTTCGTCGATCCTGCCGAATCTGGACGTCATAACGACCGGCGTGCTGCCGCCGAACCCCGCCGAATTGCTGATGAGCGACTCTTTTTCGCAACTTTTGGAAAAACTGTCGCCCGACTATGACTTGGTCATCGTCGATACGGCGCCGGTGCTGGTGGCGGCGGACACGGCTTCGGTGGCGCCGCTCGCAGGCTCCCTTCTTCTTGTTGCCCGTGCGGAAAAAACCCAGCTCGGCGAATTGAACGAGAGTGTCAGAAGGTTGGCGCACGCTGGCTGCTCGGCCAATGGCGTAATTTTGAATGCTATGGACTTATCTCGCCGACATGCGGGCGGCAGTGCATACAAATACGGTGGTTACCGTTACATACACTATAAATACAAAAACAACAGGGATACCACCTAGTTGATGGAA
Organism: Variovorax paradoxus; assembly: GCF_040544635.1. GTDB lineage: Bacteria > Pseudomonadota > Gammaproteobacteria > Burkholderiales > Burkholderiaceae_C > Variovorax > Variovorax paradoxus_R. The sequence goes on along the minus strand of NZ_JBEPKJ010000015.1, from coordinate 78,883 downwards.
CGATTTCTGAGAAAATTAAGCTAGAGCGTGTGATTTATCACGCGTGGCACTAAATTGGTGCCTTTGCTCAAAAGCTAATAACAAAGGCCTAGGGTTAAGTACTTCGTTCTTTTGTATTACGTGGTTGAGTCGCTCGGACTGCGCAATGGTTTTTACGCGCAGCATCCTTCAAGGCTCCCGGGCAAGGCCGAAATGACCTGAAGCCCGAGCCGCAACTTATCACCGACCCGAGAGGGGCAAGCGCTTGCTTGTAAGACGAAAGGTGCTCCAGCAATGAGAGTTCTTAAGCTAGAAATTTGCCTCCGTTTCAAATGTGAGAATGGAGCATTCCTATGACAAATTTCCATCAAGAGGAATTGATTGCGCCAAGAGGCGAGGAAATGCATGGCGAATTTTCAGACTCGGCATGGACAAAAGTCCGTCATCCAGCCATGCTGCGGGCCGGTAAAAGGGCGGTGGATATTGCCGCTTCGCTTTTCTTTTTTACCGCTTTCGGCTGGCTCTATATTCTGCTTGCCATTGGCGTTTTTCTGAGTTCCGGAGCCCCCGTCCTGTATTCGCAGCCGCGCTATGGACGGGGAGGGCGCGTGTTCAAGTTCTACAAGTTCCGCTCCATGCTCTCGAACTCGGCCCAGATTCTCGAGGAACACCTCAAGAACGACCCCGTGGCGCGCCAGCAGTGGGACGACTATCAAAAGCTCGAGAACGACCCGCGCATTACCCGCTTCGGCAAGTTCATCCGCAAAACAAGCCTGGATGAACTGCCGCAGTTCTGGAATGTGCTGGTTGGCGACATGAGCCTGGTCGGTCCCCGGCCGTGCATGCTCGACCAGAAGGGGCTCTATGGCGCCGATTGGTCGTTCTATTGCGCCGTGCGGCCCGGCATCACCGGCCTGTGGCAAGTGAGTGGCCGCAACCAGCTGAGCTACAAGAAACGCGTGGCGCTGGATGTCAGCTACGTCGAGACGCTCTCCGTCGGCAGGGATATCTCCATTTTCATCAGGACCATCTGGGTGGTTGCCGTGGGACACGGTTCGCGATGACCGGTCTCCGAAAACAAACTAACTCAAGATGAAAAAGATTCTGATTTGCGCGGTACCTTTCAGCGACAACCTGGGAGATGGGGTCATCGCTGCATCCCTGGCCCATATTGCCGGCCTGAAGTACCCGCGGGCCAGCGTCGAGTTTCTGGACATTGCCGGCCGTGCCGGGTTCGAGGAAGAAAATCTGCGAGGCGGCGGTGCCTTCCAGGTTTTCGCAAAGCTGCCGTCCCTGTTGCAATCCCTGATCGTTTTCCTGTACTGCCTCAAAGGCTATTTTTTCGTTTGGCGAAAAAACTGGAAGGCTGCAATCAGCGACGCAGATCTGATCGTCATCGGAGGTGGGCAGCTGTTTTGCGATGTTGCGCTCAATTTTCCGGCCAAACTGTTTCTCCTGAGCCGGCTTTTGCGTGGAAAACGGGTGGTGGTGGTTTCGGTCGGCGTCACGGCGCGGTGGTCGTTTCTGGGGCGGTTCCTGGTCAAGCGGTTCATAAGAAATGCCAGGCCTGTTTTCTACGCGACGCGCGACAAGGAGTCGGCAAGCAACCTGCATACGCACTTCAGAATTCCGAGAGGAAGCATCAGGGTCGTTCCCGATCCCGCGCTCGTTTGCGCCGATGCGTTTGCGGAAGGACTTTCGCCCGAGAAGAACTGGGACATCGGAATTTGCGTCAGCAGTCTCGATGCCCTGGTAATGAACTCCGAGTATGCGAACTCCAACTCGACGGAGTCCGCCAAGTTTTTTTCGACGCTCGCCGAAGCATTGCGAGCCGAAGGAAAGCGGGTGCTCTATTTCACGAACGGCGCATCCGAAGACAACAAGATATTGAACGAGATTTCTTCGGAATCCAGTGCGCCGAAATCCAGTTTCCTGGTTCCCCGGCATCCTGACGAGCTCGTTTCTCTCATCAGCGCCTGCTCATGCATCGTTGCCCATCGGCTCCATGCAAACATCGTTGCGTACAGCCTGAACATTCCGTCCATAGGAATGAATTGGGACAAGAAGGTCGAGTCCTTCTTCGAACTGACAAAGCGAAAGCGCTACCTCTTCGATTTGTCGCCAAAGGTGGAAAAACTCGAGGCTTCGGTGCTCGGGCTGCTGAACGAGAAAGCTCCGGACCGGCAAACGCTCGACTTGCTCAGAGGCGAAGTGGTTGCCGGAATTCATGCCTTGATCTGACTTCGCAGGCCATGAAAATATTGCACATTGCCGAAACGCTCAAGGGCGGGCTGGAAACCTATCTTCGGATGGTTTCGGGCTTTCAGCAGAACTCGCCGGTCATCAGCCAGGCGAAGTTCATCCTGCCCGGTCCGGTGGACTGGCTGAGCTCGCAAGACACCCACGTGGTTCCGACGGCGCGCAGTCCGTTGGCTCTTGCGAGTTATGCCGCTGAAGTCAGGAAAATCATCCGGACGGAGCGGCCCTCGGTGCTTCATCTCCACAGTTCGATTGCCGGTGGGGTTGTTCGCGCCATGGCGCTCTTCGGCCAGGTGCCGCAAGAGACAAAGATCGTCTACTGCTCTCACGGCTGGGCGTTCGATCAGATCGGTCCTTCCTACAAGAAGTCGATCTATCGATGGGTCGAATGGCTGCTTTCATACTGGAGCGATGCGATCATTTGCATCAGCGACCACGAACTGCGAATTGCAGAAAAGTTCGGCATCAAGAAATGCAGGTGCATTCCGAACGGAATCACCCCCGCAGCCCTCGGCCAGGAACAGGTTGTTGTCCCGAAAGAAGAATCGCCGCGGCCCAGAAAAGTCCTGTTCGTGGGACGGCTCGATCGGCAAAAGGGCATCGACGTGCTGCTCGATTCCTATGCCCGGGTCCGGCCGAATTTCAAACTCACCATCGTCGGCGGCGCCGTTCGGAACGATCTTTCTCTTGCCCATTCCGAAGACATAGAGTTCAAGGGATGGCTTGAAAAGGAAGAGCTCGATGCCGCGTACAGGACTTCCGACGCGGTCATCGTGCCGTCGAGATGGGAAGGCTTCGGCTTTGTCGCGGTCGAGGCGATGGCAAGGAGCAAGCCGGTTTTTGCCTCGGCCGTGGGCGGCCTGATCGACATCGTCGAAGACGGCAGCAGCGGCCGGCTGTTTCCGCTCGATCGCCTGGACGAAATGCTGCGCGAAATCGACCAGATCCCCGACGAAGAGTTGGTGCGAATGGGGCGAACCGGGCGAGAGCTTTTCGAAAAGAAATACACCGCCGACAGAATGAATTCAGCCATCGTCGATCTATACAAGGAGTCGGTCCAGTGATGAAGTTTTCATCCCTTGTTCCTGTCCCGGGGCGCCTGCGCGGAATCTTCAGGTTGTTCTGCGCCTCGGTGGCGGTGGCCGCAATCTCGTTGTCGGCCCAGGCCCGGGGCGTCGGCGAGCTGAGTACGGAGTACCCGACGGCCCTGAGCGTGCAGATCGATCCGGCCACTATTTCGAACGAAGACCTGAATGAAATCAGGGCCGCGGGTTTCGAGTTCGTTCGATTCGGCGTGCGGCCTCCGCTGAAGAGCGTCAACCCCGCCATGATCGATTACTCGAGCCTGATCCGGCGCGTGAAGAACGCCAGGCTCGAAGCCATCGTGACGCTGTTCGGAGGCAAGGAGATCTGGGGGCACGAGCCCGCGGACCTGGGCGCCGGCGGCCAAAGGGAAAAGCTGTTCGCGAACTTCGCGCTCGAATTCATGAACGCGCATGCTGCCGACGTGGCGGTTTGGGAGCTATGGAACGAGCCCGACCACAAGACGTTTCTGAACCCGGCGCTTTTTTCGAACTTCCAGACCGCGACCGCGGAGTTCTGCCGCAGCATCACGCAGTTGAAGACTCCACCGAAGGTCGTCATGGGCTTCGGTTTTGCGAAGCTTCCTTTCAGCCAGGGCCAAGTCCCTCTGCAACTCGAGAACGCCTTCGTGTCGGCAGCCAAGGCCAACTGCCTGACGGACATCTCGATCCATCCCTACCGCTCTGTTCCCGAAACAGCCATTGCCGACTATGGAAAGCTGCGCGGCAAGCTGGATGAGCTGCAGCTCGGAAAAGTCGGCATCGTTGCTTCGGAATGGGGTTATGCGTCTTACCTTCCTGTTCGGGACCGCAACACCCAGGCTTCGCTCATCTTTCGCGAATACCTGACCAACGTGGCTGCCGGCATCAAGCTTCTGAACCTCTATGCATGGCAGGACCGGGGAACGTCCGCCGTTTCGAGAGAAGACAATTTCGGGCTCAAGTCGAAGGGGGGCGAGAAGAAGGAAGCCTTCTCCAGCCTTACCGAATTTCTCAAGATCGCCAGAAACTCCAGGAAGGTTTCCTACGAGAGCAACGCCGGTCTGAACAAGCTGGTGCTGAGCCGTGGAAATTCGCTGCTCCACGTGGTGTGGACGCAAAGCTCGGAGCAGAACGTGCTGGTGCCCGCCGAAAAGGGAAAGAAGTGCACGCGCGTCGATTTCTTCCCGCAGGTGCGGCACGGCACCTGCGGCAACCCGGTCGACGGGGGCTTTGCAGGCAAGGCAACCGCCTATCCGTTCCTGTTGTCGATTTCTGACTGAGGATGGCGTCTTTCTCCGGAATTCGGAAGCGTCTGGGGCCGATCTATGCAGTTGCAGATCAATGCATCTATAGCGCGAGCCAGCTGCTGCTGAGCTTTGCGCTGGCCCGGGTGTTGTCGCCTTCGGATTTCGGTATTGCTTCGGCTTTCCTGGCGATCGTCAGTTTCCAGTACATCCTGCATACGGCGGTGGTGCATGAGCCGTTGCTGATCAAGCGCTACTACGCGGATCGCTCCGCCGCCTGGTGGAGTTGGGCGCTCGTTGTCGCGGTGTCTGTTGCCGGCTTTCTGATCTGGCAGTTCACCGGGTTTCCGGGGCCGCTGAACTGGGCCGGCGTGGCCTTGATCGTTGGCTACGAGATATTCTGGATTTCTCGCAGTGTTTTGCTCGTGGGGCGCCGGTTCGCAGTGCTGTGCGTGTCCGGTGTCCTGATCTGCATCGGCTATGTGGCGGTCCTGGTCGGCTTGAGACCGGCGACGTGGACACAGGCCTTGCTGTGGATTGCCGTCATTCAGCTGCCGTTCCTGGTCCTGATTGCCAGGAGCCTGAAGAATGTGATTGCGCCCCTTCCGGCGCCGGCCGGCGCGCAAACCTTGACCATCAGGGAAGCCACGGCCTATGGGTGGAAGGCAAGCCTGTCGCAGCTCATGAGCTGGATCATGACGGGTGGCGCCATATTGCTGCTGGGCTCCTCGGCGGATTCCGCGCAGGGCGGGTTGCTGAAGATCTACATCACGTTTCTGCTGCCCATGCAGTATGTGCTGCTCGCGCTGGGCTACTACATCCTGCCGAAGCTGGCGGCCAGCTGGAAATCAGACGACCGTAAAGACGCTTTTCGCCTCTTCATCAAGTTCGTCGTCTTCGGCTTCGTGGTCGCGGAGATCGGCGGCGTCCTGTTGGGCCTGCTGGGGCCTTACCTGGTGGTTCTGGCATTCGGCAAGAACTACGGTGGAATGGATTTCTCACCGTTTTTCTATGCCCCCGCCATCTTCGGTCTCACGATGTGCCTGAGAACGGGGTTCAGGGCCGCCGCGCGGCCTGGCGCTCTTTTGTGGTGCTCGATCTTCGGGGCGCTGGTGTTCGCGGCGTGCATGCTCGCGGCCAGGCCGCCGATTTCCTATATCCAGACCATCAATGCCATGACACTGGGCTTCGCCTGCATGGCGGCCATGATGATCGGCTGGCTGTTCTTCATCATGCGCGAAGACCGTTCCGGTCGAACCGCCTGATCTCTTTTTCGAAGAAGGCCCGCCGCACGGGTGAGCGCGGCGGGGTTTGACGGAAGCGCCGTGTCAGCGCGGCCGGTCGAAGTTCAGGATGTTGTCGCCTGTGCCCGGCGTGCCGCTGTCCGGCGGGCTGAACTTGAAGGCGCTCGGGTCGCGTGCGGAAGTCATCTCGTAGAGCGGGTGGATCCGGCCCAGGCGCGCACCGCCGTCGCGCACCAGCGGTGCCCACGCGAAGTTGGCGGTGAACTTGTTCGAGCGCGGCAGCAGCGCGTCGAAAGGCACCGAAATGTAGATGCCCTTGTCGAAGCTGCCTTCGCCGAACTGCCTTGCCGACACATTGGTCTTGGTGGCGTAGGCGCCAAGCACCACGCCGTTGTCGAAGCGGCGGCTGATGTCGATGGTGACGCCGCGATCACCCGCCAGGTACTGGCCCGCGCTGATCTTGGCCAGCACGCCGTTCCAGCCGGTGTCCCAGTAGAGGGTGGCGTGGCCCGTGTTCACCTTGTAGTCGCGCAGGCCGAAGTCCTGCTCGAAGTCGCGCTGCCGCACATGGTTGAAGTCGACGCCAATGGCCATCCGGCTGCGCCACGGCCGGTAGAGCCATTCCGCGCCGACGCCTGCATACATGCTCTCCAGCGCACCGCCGTACACGCTGTAGTACTGGTTGTCCGTCAGCCTGCCGACGTGCGTCAGTTGCAGCACCGGCATGGTCAACCGTCTCGCGGTGGCGTACTCGCGCTGGAGGGTTCGTACACGGGGCATGTTGCTTCCCGCCGTGTAGGTGAACTTGTCGAAGTTGTCGAGCAGGCGCAGGTTCAATGCACCGTTCACCCAGGTGCTCGGAGTGAAGCGGTATTCCGCCACCGCCTGCACGCCGATCTGGTAGAGCACGAATGCGTTGGGGCCGCCGAGAATCTGGCCGAGACTGGGCGTGAGGCCGATGCTGAACTTCGAGGTGCGCCGCTCCCACGGCGCCAGTGCCTTGTCGTCCACGATGCCGGAGGCGTCCCTGGATGCGGCGGCCGTATTGGCGCCCTCGGCCTTCGGGATGTTGACGGCCTGAAAGTCGGAGCCCACCGGCGGCGCATAGTCGCGCTGGCTGGCCGCGCGAGCTTCACTGGGCGTTTGCGTCTGGTAGTGCGCTGTGACCCATTCGTTCCGGTCGACCACTTGCGCGTGCATCGGCAAGCCTCGTTCCGAATAGTGAAGCACGAAATTCTTGATCGAACCCGGCGCATCGCGATGCAGCACGGCAATGATCTGCTCGACACGGGCATTGCGATAGACGGTGGCGCTTTCGGTGATCCACACGTGCAGCATCTGGCCCTGCGGCGCAATGCGTTGAACGGTCCACTCCGTGCGGCTCTCGATGTCGGCCGCGGTGGCCGCCCAGCCCGGGGAGGTGGCGGGCGGTGTCGGCGAAAAGCTCGGTGCCGGAGGATCCGCTGTCTTGGTCATCTGCATCTTTGCCAGATTGGTGTGCAGCGTGACGCCCACCATCACCTTGTTTCCGCGCTCGAGGCCGGCCGAGAAAGTCACGCCCGGTGAGTAGCGGTACTCCAGGCCGATGTTGAAGGGGGAGCGCCGCGGCTGGTCGTTGTTGAGCGGTTCGTTCTTGTAGTTGTTGCCTTCGAATTCGAGCTTGAGCGTCAATGGATCCCAGGGCGTGTGCCATTGCACGCCGCCAAAAAGTGCGGTGGGTCCGCGAAAGAGCCGGCCGAAGTTGGCGCCGCCCCACGTCGTCTCGCTGATGCGGGTCTTGAAGCGACTGCTCAGCAGACCGAAGGGGTTGCTGATGTTCCCGCTGCTTCCCATGTAGCCCCAGCCGATGCCGAGGCTGAAATCCAGGTCGCCGTGGCGCTTGCTCGCCACGAGGTACTCGGACGAAAAGAGACCGGTACCGCCGATGTCGCGAAAGCCGAGGGCCACTTCGGGAAGGTAGGCCGACTCTTTCCAGAGCCGCGCCTTGACGTCGATGCTCTTGTCCTTGTAGTCCTGGTTGCTGAGGCCGACCCCGTAGATCCGGTTGCCGATGGACGTGTAGCGGAAACCGGCTTCCAGCCAATCCAGCGGCTGGAACATCACGTTCAGCCGCGTATAGGGCGAGACATGCGTGAGCGAAGTGCGCATGTCCCCCGCCTGACCCATGCGGGCCGTGGGCGTCTGCAGCAAGCCGGTTTCGCCCCAGTCATTGCCGCTGGACTGCAACGCGCGGTACTGCGGTGCCGCCTCGGGACGCACTGAAACCGTGGTCGGCTGGAATGGCGTGGCCGATGCCGATGCCGATGCCGATGGCGCGGCGGGGTCGGGTGGAATTCCGGCCGGTGGCGTGAGTGGAAGTGCCGTAGCCGCAGCAGCGGCGGGAGCCACAGCCGACGGCTCTGCTGCCACGGCCACGGCGCCGCCTTGCGGCGACGGGCCCTGCGTGGCCAGGAACTTGATCATGCCCTCGGAAACGGCATCCAGGTCGACCATGCCGCGTGGCGCTGCCCAGACCCATGCGCCGGGCGCAGGCTCGTCCGAAAGATGCGCATTCCACTTCGCCATGCCGACGCGGGCAGTGCGGCCGTCGGGCTGCGCTACCCAGGCCCAGTCGTGCTTGCCTTCGGGGTCGCAGGCCGCCACGTAGTCCCATGCCGTGCGGCCGGGCTCATGGGCCACCTGGCAGAGCTGCCCATCGGGCTGCACCACCGAAATCGTCTTCAGTGCCGGCGGTGGCGCAATGAGTTGCTGGCCCGCCGTCAGCACCGGGTCTTCTTCCGGATGCGCCTGGAGCCAGCGCGGGTCCACGATGCCGAGCGCAACCCGGCCGGTCACGGGAAGCTTCTGCAGCCATGCGATCAGCTGCTGGCGTTGAGCCTGTTCGTCCCGGGGCGCGCGCCGCCTGGCGGCCTCGAGCCGCAGCAGCACCTGGTTCTTCAGAAACTGCTGCGCCAGGCGCTCCTGCGGAACGCGCCACGAGAGGCCGGGTGCCGCTGTCTCGGTCGGCTGGCGAAGCAGCCAGGCACTCAGCCGCTCGCCGGGGCGAATGTCGGCATCGTTGGTGGGGGTCTTGTTGTCGACGGGGCTGCTGCCCAGAGGCTGGGCCCCGGCGGCGCAACTCGCCGCCAGCGCGCAGGCCACCGCGGCGCGAAGAGGCCAGGAATGTCTGCCAGAGCCACGGGGAAGCGAACGGCTCATGTACCAGCGCTCGCCGCTGCGACGGGTGCTGGGGGGGAAGGCGTCCACTGCTCGAAACTCATACACAGATCATTGGAAATACATTGCTCGGAGTAAACGACCCGAGGGATACCGCCCGCTTGCGAGACGCCGAAGCGCGCGGGAGGCAAGGAAGCACTTGCCGGCCGGGAAGCGCTGCGCTCCTCGTACCAGCGCAAGGAAGCAGCAGCCGTGCCAGCCAGGGCGACTTGCTGCGGTGCGGCAATGGGCGTCAGCACGATTTCGTCCCGAATGCCGAAACGGTAGCCGGGCATCATGTCGCGCTGGCGCTGATAAGTTCTTGCCGGCTGCGGGCTGTTCGCATCGCCGGTCCACGCGGGCAGGCCGAAAAAGCGCACTTCCCGCCAATCGGTCGAGAGGCCGGTGGTTCCCACGACGCGTCCGTCGAGCAGCTTGACGACTTCGCCGCTCCCGCTGTACCAGACTTCGACGGCACCTTCGGGGCGCTTGTCGATATAGCCGAGCACCATGAATACCGTCTGCTCGCCGATAGCGACGCGCAAATAGCGGTAATTAGGATTAAACGTGGGCGAGGGCGCTGCAGACGTGCCGTTATAAATATGCCGCGCCGTGGCCAGCATGGCGGAAGATCCGGAAGAACAGCCGCCAACGCCCAAAAGAAATGCTGACAAAAGACAGCATTCAACAAGTCGCGTGGCGTGGCCAACGCGCGGACTTTTCAGCGAATGCCCTCCCGCCAGGAGGGCCCGCACGGTTAATTCGTGCCGGTGGTGCCTGTGCCTGTGCCCGTGCCGCCAGTACCGCCCGTGCCGCTGCCGCCGCCGCTGTTGCCGCCGTTTCCGCTGGCAACAGCAGCTGCCAGCCCCACGCTGGCAGCAACGCCGCCAGCTTGTCCGGCGGTGATGCGGCCCGATGCGGAGTTGGCTGCGCCCGTGGCACTTGCCGGTTGCGGGCCAGGCGTTTGAACCGGGGGCGGCGTTTGCGCCAGCGCCGAAGAAATGCTCAGGGTCGCAATGACGGTTGCGTAAACCAGTGGCTTGATTCTCATGGCAAACATCCTCTCGAATTGACGATTAACAGTTGGGGCAAGATTAGCAGTTAGCGAAGTGTGCCGCAACTAATTTAGCCCTTTTGCCGCCCTATACAGTTGCAAATCGTTGTGTCGAAATGTCTTGTAAATAAGTTGCAAATAAATACTAATTAGTTGTTCTTAATAAGCCTTTCGCGGGCGTTGGTGGAGCCCATTCGCGCGTGCTCCGGGCCGGCGGCGTTGAATATGCCCGCAACAGCCCGCTACAATCGCCGGTTGACCCTGCTCCAGCGAAGAAGACTTAGAGGATCCCCATGAGTGACATGACCTCCGGTTCCCCCCGGATCGACACAAGCAAGCGGACGTGGTTAATCGCATCCAGCTGTGCCGGCGTAGCGGGAGGCGTGGCCACCGCGATTCCCTTCGTGAGTACTTTCCAGCCCTCCGAAAAGGCCAAGGCCGCGGGCGCTGCGGTCGAGGTGGACATCGCAGGCCTCAAGGTCGGCGAGAAGATCACCGTCGAATGGCGCGGCAAGCCCGTCTGGATCCTCAAGCGTTCGCCCGATCAGGTTGCCGAGCTTCCCAAGCTCGACGGCCAGCTGGCCGATCCGCTCTCCAAGCGGCACCCCGACGAATTCACGCCCGAATACGCACAGAACGCGCACCGCTCCATCAAGCCCGATGTGCTGGTGGTGGTGGGTATCTGCACCCACCTCGGCTGTTCGCCGGTCGACCGCCTGCAGGCCGGCCCGCAGCCCTCGCTGCCGAACGACTGGGAAGGCGGCTTCCTGTGCCCCTGCCACGGTTCCACCTTCGACCTGGCCGGCCGTGTCTTCAAGAACAAGCCCGCGCCCGACAACCTGCCTGTGCCCCCGCACATGTACCTGTCCGAGACCAAGCTGCTCATCGGCGAAGACAAGAAGGCCTGAGGCAGAAGAAGAACATGGCTGAATTCCACGAAATTTCCCCCAATGCGCCCGCCGGCGAGAAGCTTCTCAACTGGGTCGACAACCGTTTCCCGCTGACCAAGCTCTGGAACGACCAGTGGGGCAAGTACTACGCGCCGAAGAACTTCAACTTCTGGTACATCTTCGGTTCGCTCGCGATGCTGGTCCTCGTGATCCAGATCGTGACCGGCATCTTCCTCGTGATGCACTACAAGCCCGATGCGAACCAGGCGTTCGCTTCGGTCGAGTACATCATGCGCGACGTGCCCTGGGGCTGGCTCATCCGCTACATCCACTCGACGGGCGCCTCGGCGTTCTTCATCGTGGTGTACCTGCACATGTTCCGCGGCCTCATGTACGGCAGCTACCGCAAGCCGCGCGAGCTGATCTGGGTCTTCGGCTGCGCGATCTTCCTGTGCCTGATGGCCGAAGCCTTCATGGGCTACCTGCTGCCCTGGGGCCAGATGAGCTACTGGGGCGCCCAGGTGATCGTGAACCTGTTCGCCGCCATCCCGTTCATCGGTCCTGACCTGGCGCTGCTCATCCGCGGCGACTACGTGGTGAGCGACGCAACGCTCAACCGCTTCTTCAGCTTCCACGTCATTGCCGTGCCGCTGGTGCTGCTCGGCCTCGTGGTGGCCCACCTGATCGCGCTGCACGAAGTGGGTTCCAACAACCCCGACGGCATCGAAATCAAGGCCAATCGCGGTCCCGACGGCCATCCGCTCGACGGCATTCCGTCGCACCCGTACTACACGGTGCACGACATCTTCGGCGTGGTGGTGTTCCTCACGATCTTCTCGGCCGTGATCTTCTTCGCGCCGGAAGCGGGCGGGTACTTCCTCGAGTACAACAACTTCATTCCGGCCGATTCGCTCAAGACGCCGAACCACATCGCTCCGGTCTGGTACTTCACACCGTTCTATTCGATGCTGCGTGCAACCACCGACGACATGGTCAACGTGTTCGCGCTGATCATCGGCGCTGCAGCCATCCTGAACTTCGTCAAGGGCAAGTCGGGCACCGCGCTGAAGATCGCGATCGTCGTCGTGGCGGCCGTGGCCATCTTCCTGCTCAAGGCCTTCGACGCCAAGTTCTGGGGCGTGGTCGTGATGGGCGGCTCGGTCATCATCCTGTTCTTCCTGCCATGGCTCGACAAGAGCGAGGTCAAGTCGATCCGCTATCGCCCGAGCTGGCACAAGTATGTCTACGGCGTCTTCGTGTTCCTCTTCCTGATCCTGGGCTACCTGGGCATCCAGGCGCCCGGCGTCTGGGGCAGCCTGGTCATCGGTTCGTTCGCGCTGGACATCGCGCAAACCATCTCCCAGATCGGCACGCTTTTCTACTTCGGTTTCTTCCTGCTCATGCCCTGGTGGAGCAGCAAGGGCGAGTTCAAGCCCGTGCCTGACCGCGTGACCTTCGCCGCCCATTGAGAAGCCCAAGAGAGCTCGAGAGAAACACGATGAAGAAAAGCATTTCTGGCTGGCTCGCGGTTGTGGGTCTGGCACTGGGCCTGACCTTTTCCGCGGTCGCATCGGCCGAGTCCGGCGGCCTGGCTTGGGACAAGGCGCCCAACAAGACCACCGACGTGGCCTCCCTGCAGAACGGCGCCAAGCTGTTCGTCAACTACTGCCTGAACTGCCACTCCGCGGCTTTCATGCGCTACAACCGCCTGCAGGACATCGGCATTACCGAGCAGCAGATCAAGGACAACCTCCTGTTCTCGACCGACAAGGTCGGCGAGACCATGAAGGCCAACATCGACGCGCGCCAGGCCAAGGACTGGTTCGGCACGATCCCCCCTGACCTGACGCTGGTGGCGCGTTCGCGCGCCGGTCATGGCGGCACGGGTGCGGACTACCTCTACACCTACCTGCGCACCTACTACCGCGACGACACCAAGGCCACCGGCTGGAACAATCTTGTGTTCCCGAGCGTTGCCATGCCCAATCCGCTGTGGGAACTGCAGGGCGAACGCCGCCCGGTCTACACCAAGGTCGAGCAGCACGGCCATGCAACCGAAGTGTTCAAGGGCTGGGAGCAAGTCACCCCCGGCACCATGACGCCGTTGCAGTTCGACAATGCCGTCGGCGACCTGGTGAGCTACCTGCAATGGATGGCCGAGCCTGCACAGAACACGCGCATCCGCATCGGTGTGTGGGTGCTGTTGTTCCTCCTCGTGTCGTTGGTCTTCGTGTGGCGACTGAACGCCTCGTACTGGAAAGACGTCAAGTAGTTCCGTCCACGCCGACTGCGCGCCTCGTGCGTGCGGTCCCGCAGAGTGGGTTGCCAACGCGACCCACTCTTTTTGATTTTTAGGAGTCTCTCGCCATGATGGTCTTGTATTCAGGAACGACCTGCCCCTTTTCCCACCGCTGCCGCTTCGTGTTGTTCGAGAAGGGCATGGACTTCGAAATCCGCGATGTCGATCTCTACAACAAGCCCGAAGACATCAGCGTGATGAACCCGTACGGCCAGGTTCCGATTCTGGTCGAGCGCGACCTGATCCTGTACGAGTCGAACATCATCAACGAGTACATCGACGAGCGCTTTCCGCACCCGCAACTGATGCCTGGCGATCCGGTCGACCGCGCGCGCGTGCGCCTGTTCCTGCTCAACTTCGAGAAGGAACTGTTCGTGCATGTGGCCACGCTCGAGAACCGCACCGCCAAGGGCAACGAGAAGGCGCTCGAAAAGGCCCGCTCGCACATCCGCGATCGCCTCACGCAGCTTGCACCCGTGTTCCTCAAGAACAAGTACATGCTGGGCGACAATTTCTCGATGCTCGACGTGGCCATTGCGCCGCTGCTCTGGCGCCTGGACTACTACGGCATTGACCTCAGCAAGAACGCGGCGCCGCTTCTGAAGTACGCTGAGCGCATCTTCTCGCGTCCGGCCTACATCGAAGCACTGACGCCTTCCGAAAAGGTCATGCGCAAGTAAAACTGCGTCAACCGTTCTCCGCTGTCTTTCATGATCAACGCGCTCGAGTCGTCCTCCACCCGCCCGTACCTCATCCGGGCGCTGTACGAATGGTGCACCGACAACGGGTTCACGCCCTATGTCGCGGTGCAGGTCGACGACACCGTCCAGGTGCCGCGCGAATACGTGAAGAACGGCGAGATCGTGCTGAACATCAGCTTCGACGCGACCAGTTCGCTCAAGCTCGGCAACGACTTCATCGAGTTCAAGGCCCGGTTTGCCGGCAGCGCGCGCGAAATCATCGTGCCTGTGGGCCGGGTGATTGCGATCTATGCGCGTGAAAACGGGCAGGGCATGGCCTTCCCGGCGCCTGTGGCCGCGGGCAGCGGTGCCGAGGGCGGCGGCGGATCCCCGGAGGCCGCGCACGCGCCCCAGGGGCCCGCACGCATGCCGCTGCGCGATGCATCGCGCGGCACCGAAGGCGATGCCGGCAAGATCGTTCACCTGGTAACGGGTGAAGATGCGGACGAAATGGTCGATGCCGGCGACGACGCCGGTTCGTCCATCGACCCCACCGATGAGCCGCCGCGCCCTCCGATGGGTGGCGGCAGCCGCCCGTCGCTCAAGCGCGTGAAGTAGGCCGGTTCCGCACCGCTAAAATCCCAGGATTCGTGCCGCTTTAGCTCAGTTGGTAGAGCACCCGCCTTGTAAGCGGAAGGTCGTCAGTTCGATTCCGACAAGCGGCACCATATCGAAGAAGATCCCGGAAAGGCATTCGCCTTGGCCGGCAAGCAAAAAGGGGCGATTTCTCGCCCCTTTTTCATTTTTTGGCGGCTGACAGAGATCAGCAACGGCCTTTCTTGGCTTGTCCCGGAGGGCAGTGCGGGTGTCCGCCGCCGCCGTGGTCCCCGCCATGGTCGGCGTGGCGAGGCCTCTCCGCGCGGCGCCAGTTGCCTTCCATCCATCGCCACCCGCCGTCCGCCTGAACCCAGCGGCCAGGCGCATAGGCGTAGTCCGGCCGTGCGGCCTGCCAGAAGCCGGCACGCCAGACATAGGCGCGCTGGTTCCATTGCCAGTGTCCCGGCACCCACACCTGGCTTGCCCTGGGGCCCGGCATGGGCTCATACCGGGGCGCGGGAGGCGCAACCTGAACCAGGGGCAGGTTGATGTTGACCGAAACCTGCGCCGCGGCGGGCAGGGCAGCCGCGACGAGCGCGGCGGCCACCAGAAGAGCTGGGACTTTCATTGGAACCTTTGAATATGTGAACACGCATGCACAACGCAGGCCGGTGCAAAGTGTAATCAGCACATTCCTCAGGTTGGGCTGTATGAAAACCATGGTACGCAGCGTCGTGGCCGTTCCTGCCGGTGCTAGAGTCGAAACGCAAGTTGCACGCTGATGCGCAGACTCCGCTTTCTTACCCACCGGCACCGCGCCCCTTCCACGAACCGGGTGCTCGGCCTGCTGTTGGCCTTCAACGCCGGCGCGGTCAATGCGGGCGGATTCCTCGTGCTGCACATGTACACCTCGCACATGACGGGCTTTGCGTCGCAGTTCGCCGACGGGCTGGTGCTGGGCAACACCAAGCTGCTGCTGAACGCGCTGGGCGCCATTCTGGCCTTCGTTTCGGGCGCCGCCGTTTGCGCGATTCTCGTGAACTGGGGCCGCCAGCACCACTTGCGCAGTGTCTATGCGGTACCGCTGCTGCTCGAGGCCGCGCTCATGTTTCCGTTCGGCTTGATAGGAGCCATTACGCTGACATGGCCCACCCCGTTTGCCGTGCCGCTCACCGTGCTGCTGCTTTCGTTCATCATGGGCTTGCAGAACGCCGTCGGCTCGAAGACCTCCGGAGGGAGCATCCGCACCACCCACATGACAGGCAACATCACCGATCTGGGCATGGAGCTGGGAAAGCTGCTCTACTGGAACCGCCATGCGACGCCCGCGCGTGCGATGGTGCGCCACAACCGCCGCCGGATGCAGGCGGCGGGCGGGTTGATCGGCATGTTCGTGCTGGGCGGCGTTGTCGGTGCGCTCGGCTTCAGCTACGTCGGCTTTGTGTGCGTGGTGCCGCTCGCGGCATTGTTGCTTGCCATCTCGGTGCCGCCACTCATGCGGGACGTGCCACGCTCCAGGACATTGCAGAAACTCCTGGGGGCATTCAGACGGCACCCACGCTGCCTGTGATCGGCAACACAATGCCCGTGATGTAGCTGGCGCAGCACGGAGCGGCCAGGAACACATAAGCGGGGGACAGTTCCTCGGGTTGCGCCGGCCGATGCATGTCGGTCTTCTTGCCGAAGTCTTTCACCTTTTCAGGCGGGCTGTCCGCCGGGTTCAATGGCGTCCATACCGGCCCCGGCGCCACCGCATTCACGCGGATGCCCTTCGGCAAAAGGTTGCTGGCGAGCGACTTGGTGAAGGCGTGGATCGCGCCCTTGGTGGTCGAGTAGTCGAGCAGGTGCGCGCTTCCCTCCAGACCGGTGACCGAGCCGGTATTGATGATCGACGAGCCCTGGCCCAGGTGCGGAACCGCGGCGCGCGCCATCTGGAAGTAGCCGAACACATTGGTCCTGAGCGTCAGGTCGAAGCGCTCGTCGGTAATGTCCTCGATCGAGTCCGCGTGCAACTGGAAGGCCGCGTTGTTCACGAGGATGTCGAGCTTGCCGAATGCTTCGACCGTCCTGTCGACCGCCTCGCGGCAGAAAGCAGGGTCGCAGACGTCGCCCTTGATCACGAGGCAGCGCGCACCTTCAGCCTCGACGTAGCGCCGCGTTTCCTCGGCATCCTCGTCTTCCTCCAGGTACGCGATGGCCACGTCGGCGCCCTCACGGGCATAGAGCAGCGCCACGGCGCGTCCGATGCCGGAATCGCCACCCGTGATCAGTGCCGCCATGCCTTCGAGCTTGCCGCTGCCCTGGTAGTCCGGCGCCTCGAAGCGGGGGCGCAGGGCCATCTCGGCTTCCAGGCCGGGCTTGCTCAAATGCTGTGCCGGCATGGGGTTGGCCGGCTGGGGCCGCGGCCCTGCTTGCGCAGGCTGGCCGGACTTCTTGGCGGCGGGCTTTGCGCTGCCGTCTTTCGCGTCTTGTGCACGCTGAACCGCACGGTGTTTGGACGCCGCCGTGTGGGCCGTCCCTCCGGACTTGGTTGATCTTGCGGGTGATGCAGTGGTCGATTTCATGGTGCCTGGGCTCCTCATGTGAATGACCACCGTAAAACTTCGCTGCCTGGCCTGCGTAGGAATCCATCCCGAATGCACGCCCGCCGTGTCGTGCGATACGCCCACCCCGGGGCGAGCTAGATTTCCGCGCCCTCGACCAGGAAGCGCACGCGCCGCACGCCCTGCCATTCATCGGCGTCGAGCCTGAAGGCCAACTTCACGCGCGCGGGCAGCGGCTCGGTATGGCCGAACCAGATGCCGTCGACCGGCTGCCCCTGGTGCCGCAGCTTGAGCGCCAGGTGCTTTTCGCCCACGAGGCGCTGCGACACCACCTCCACTTCCTCGCTGAAGGTGGGCGGCGCGAAGCCCTGGCCCCATACCTCGCGGTGCAGCGTGTCGACCAGGTCGATGCGCATGTACTCGCGTGCCAGCGGCCCGTCGGTGTCGAGGCGGCGCGTCAGCGTGGCCGCATCGAGCCACTCGTGCGCCACCTCGGCCAGCGCCTGTTCGAACACCTCGAATTTCTCCCGCGCCACCGTGCAGCCGGCCGCCATCGCATGGCCGCCGAATCGCAGCAGCACGCCCGGGTGGCGCTTGGCCACCAGGTCGAGTGCATCGCGCAGGTGAAAGCCCGGGATCGACCGGCCCGAGCCCTTGAGTTCATGCTCCTTGCCCGGCGCGCCGCTCGCGGCAAACACGAAGGTCGGACGGTGAAAGCGGTCCTTGAGCCGCGAGGCCACGATGCCGACCACACCTTCGTGAAAGTCGGCATCGAACACGCTGATGGCGGCCGGCGGTGCCTCGCTGCCGTCGGTCGCGGGGCCGAACAGCGATTCGGCCAGCAACAGCGCCTGGTCGCGCATGCCGCCCTCGATGTCGCGCCGCTCGCGGTTGATGCCGTCGAGCATGCGCGCCAGTTCGTCGGCGCGGCCCGCATCGTCGGTCAGCAGGCATTCGATGCCCAGCGTCATGTCGGCGAGCCGGCCGGCCGCATTGATGCGGGGGCCGAGCGCAAAGCCGAAATCGAAAGTGGTGGCCACCGCGGCGTTGCGTCCGGCTGCCTTGAACAGCGCCGCAATGCCCGCCGGCAGCGCGCCGGCGCGAATGCGCCGAAGGCCCTGCGCAACGAGGCGGCGGTTGTTGGCGTCGAGCTTCACCACGTCGGCCACCGTGCCCAGCGCCACCAGCGGAAGCAGCACGTCGAGCTTGGGCTGCGTGGCCGCCGTGAAGATGCCGCGCGTGCGCAATTCGGAGCGCAGGGCCAGCAGCACATAGAACATCACGCCCACGCCGGCAATGCTCTTGCTCTCGAAGCCGCAGCAGGGCTGGTTGGGATTCACCAGCACATCGGCGGCCGGCAGTTCGGGGCCGGGCAAGTGGTGGTCGGTCACCAGCACCTGCAGGCCGCGCGCCTTGGCGGCGGCCACGCCCTCGACGCTGGCAATGCCGTTGTCGACGGTAATCAGCATGTCGGCACCGCTGTCGGCCACGCGCTCGGCGATGGGCGGCGTGAGGCCGTAGCCGTCGACCACGCGGTCGGGCACCAGGTAGCTCACGTTTTTTGCGCCGAGCAGGCGCAGGCCTCGCACCCCGACGGCGCAGGCGGTGGCACCGTCGCAGTCGTAGTCGGCGACGATGCACAGGCGCTTGCCCTGCGCCATGGCATCGGCCAGCAGCACCGCGGCCTCGCGCGTACCGTGCAGCGTGTCCGGCGGCAGCAGGCGCGCCAGGCCGTCGTCGAGCTCGTCCTTCGCCAGCACGCCGCGCGCGGCGAAGAGGCGGGCCAATAGAGGGTGCACGCCGGCCTGCTCCAGCGCCCAGACCGAGCGGGGCGGAATCTCCCTTGCGATGATTTTCATAGGGCCTCGAGCACGGTGGCGGCGCGCGTCCGGTCGAACAGGCTCCGGGCCCAGCCCATCAGCCCGCGCTGCTGCACCGCGTAGCATTGCGCCGCGCGGTCGCCGCACAGCGTGAGCGTCACGTCGGCACCGGCGGTGTAGTCGGCCAGCAGGCCGGCGACGGCGCCCGCATCCAGTGCCTGCCACGCTTCGGCCCAGCCGGGGCCGTCGTCGCGCAGCGCGGCTATGCGCAGCGCGTCGCTCACTGTCGGCTCGGGCGCGGCGGACGAAGGTATTTCCGCCTGCAGCGCGCCGGTGCCGCTGAGCCAGAAAGAGTTGATAGGCGGTACGCCGCGGGCGGCGCGGTCGTCGTTCACGCGCTGGGTGTAGAGCAGCATCTGCATTTCGTTCTGGAGGCGGCGCAGCGGCCGTGCGGCCTCGGCCAATGGCGACCACTGCGAAATCGGGTGGCCCACGGCCCTGTCGATCGATGCCGTTGCCAGGCCGTTGAAGATAGGCGCGCGCGCAAGCCAGCGGCCTGGCGTGGGCGAGGGGTGCAGCGCAATGCCGTCTTCCTCGAAGAAAGGAAGTGCGGCGGCCAGCAGCGCGGCCGATTCGGCGGCGTCGATCTCGATGGCGGCCGGGTCGCCCAGCACCACGTCGTCGATGCCCACTTGCCAATTGCACAGCGAAACGAGGCCCCAGCCTTCGCGGTCGCCGGGCCCGGCGATGCCGGCCTGCCTGGCTTCCAGCGCAGCCCAGGGAATGCAGCCGTCGGGTGCGGAAATGCCCAGCGCCCCCGCCAGCGCCCGTTCGTGGGGCGGTGAGCGCGTGCTTTCGTCTTGCGTATCGGTCTGCGCGAGCGAAAGCCGGGAGAGCAGGGCCTCGAGATTGGGCAGCCGAAGCGATGGCAGTGCCGCGCGGCATGCCGGGGAACCGCGGCCGGCAAAGGGGATCAACAGGTGACGTGGGAGAGGTTCGGCCATTTCCCCATTGTCCGGGATGCCACAATCCCGGGATGAAACGCCCCCCAGCGTCGTGGGACGCGCGAAGCGCGTTGGAATAACCAGGATATATGCGACTTCCTTATGAACTGCAGCTCGGCTGGCGCTATACGCGCGCAGGCCGGGCAACACGGCGCAACGGCTTCATCTCCTTCATCTCGGGCGTGTCGATGCTCGGCATCGCATTGGGGGTGGCGGCGCTGATCATTGTGCTCAGTGTGATGAACGGCTTCCAGAAAGAAGTGCGCGACCGCATGCTCGGCGTGGTCTCGCACATCGAGATTCTTTCGCGCGACGGCCAGGCCCTGCCCGACATCGACGCCATCATGGCGGCCGCGCGCAAGAACCCCGAGGTGATCGGCGCGGCGCCCTTCATTGCCACGCAGGCGCTCATTGCGCGCGGCGAGGACATGAAGGGCACGCTGGTGCGCGGCATCGTGCCCAAGCTCGAACCCGAGGTGACCGACATCGACAGCACGGCGCAGAAGGGCACGCTCGACAAACTGGTGCCGGGCCAGTTCGGCATCGTGCTCGGCGGCGAGCTGGCGCGTTCGCTCTTCGTGCAGCCGGGCGACCAGGTCACGCTGGTGGCGCCGGGCGGGCAAGTCACGCCGGCGGGCGTGGTGCCGCGGCTCAAGCAGTTCACCGTGGTCGGCACCTTCGATTCGGGCCACTACGAATACGACTCGGCGCTGGCCATGATTCACGCGGAAGACGCCCAGCGCGTGTTCCGTCTCGACGGGCCCACCGGCATCCGCATCAAGCTCAAGGACCTGAACGAGGCGCGCGACGTGGCCGACCAGATGGCCGTCACGCTGCCGGGCCAGTTCCTCATTCGCGACTGGACGCGCCAGAACAAGACATGGTTCGCGGCCGTGCAGGTCGAGAAACGCATGATGTTCATCATCCTCACGCTCATCGTGGCGGTGGCGGCCTTCAACCTGGTGTCCACGCTGGTGATGACGGTGACCGACAAGCGCGCGGACATCGCCATTCTGCGCACGCTGGGCAGTTCGCCGCGCAGCATCATGGGCATCTTCGTGGTGCAGGGTGCCATGGTCGGCGTTATCGGCACCGTGGCCGGGCTGCTGCTGGGGCTGGGCATTGCCTACAACATCGACGTGATCGTGCCCGCGCTCGAGCGGCTTTTCCACGCGAGCTTCCTGCCCAAGGACATCTACCTGATCAGCAAGATGCCGAGCGATCCGCAGCGCAGCGACATCATGCCGATTGCCATCATTTCGCTGGTCCTGGCCTTCCTGGCCACGCTGTATCCGAGCTGGCGCGCCAGCCGCGTCAACCCCGCCGAGGCCCTGCGCTATGAGTGAACAACAAGCTACCGCCACGCCGGGGAACGGCGTGGTGCTGAAGGCGCGCGGCCTCACCAAGCGCTTTCACGAAGGGCGCATCGACCTCACCGTGCTGCACGGCGTCGACCTGGACGTGCGTGCCGGAGAAACGCTGGCCATCGTCGGCGCCTCGGGCTCGGGCAAGAGCACGCTGCTGCACCTGATGGGCGGGCTCGACGGGCCCACGGCGGGCAAGGTCGAACTGCTCGGCAAGGACATCGCGCATGCCGACGCGGCCGAGCAGGGGCGGCTGCGCAACCAGCACCTGGGCTTCGTCTACCAGTTTCACCACCTGCTGCCCGAGTTCAGCGCGCTCGACAACGTCGCAATGCCGCTCAAGATCCGGCGCATGGCACCCGCGCAAGCGGCGGCGGCGGCCACCAAAATTCTCGAAAGCGTGGGCCTGGGCGAGCGCCTGCATCACCGGCCGGCCGAGCTCTCGGGCGGCGAGCGCCAGCGCGTGGCCATTGCGCGCGCGCTGGTCACGCAACCGGCCTGCGTGCTGGCCGACGAGCCCACGGGCAACCTCGACCGCAACACGGCCGACACCGTGTTTGCGCTGATGATCGAACTCGCGCACAAGCACCGCACGGCCTTCGTGATGGTCACGCACGACCAGGAACTCGCAAGGCGCTGCGACCGCGTGCTGCAACTGGTGGCGGGACGGCTGGCGGGTTGAGTTGATGCCGCTTGCCACGGCGAATGCGATGTCGGCGAAACTGTCTGTCTGTTCGGCAAGATGCCGTTCAATCACAGGAGTGCTTCTTGATCATGGAAACCGACGACGACACCACGCCCGCCGCCACCGCGGAGCCGCGCAATTCCTACCTGGAAGAGAAAGCCTTCAAGTCGCGCACGCTGCTGATCTTCGGCAGCATCACCGACTCGGTGGCCGCCGACGTCACGCGCAGGCTCATCGCGCTCGACGCCGACAGCCAGGACAAACCCATCGACATTCTGGTGAGCTCGCCGGGCGGCCACCTGGAATCGGGCGATGCCATTCACGACATCGTGCGCTTCATTTCCGCGCCGGTGAACATGATCGGCACCGGATGGGTCGGCAGCGCCGCCACGCATCTCTACCTCGCAGTACCGCGCGAACGGCGCGTGTGCCTGCCCAATACGCGCTTTCTCATTCACCAGCCGAGCGGCGGCGCGGGCGGGCAGGCGACCGACATCGCGATCCAGGCGCAGGAGATCATCAAGGCCCGCCATCGCATCGCACACGAAATTGCGCGCGAAACCGGCAAGCCGATCGATGTGGTGCTGGCCGACATCGAGCGCGACCGCTGGCTCTCGGCTGCGGAGGCGGTCGAATACGGGCTGGTCTCGCGCATCATCCAGCGCAAGACCGAGCTGCTGTAGCAGCTGCCGGGGCCGATTACCTGGGCTTGTAGGCCACGACGTCGATCTCTACCTTGGCGTCGACCATCAGGCGCGCCTCGGTGGTCGAGCGCGCCGGCTTGTTTTCACCGAAGTAGCTCATGTAGATGCGGTTGAAGGCACCAAAGTCGCGCGCGTCCTGTAGCCAGACGGTGCTCTTGCACACGTCGTCGAGCGTGGCGCCGGCCAGCGCGAGCACCTTCTTCAGGTTTTCCATCACCTGGCGCGTTTGCGCCTCGATGCCGCCCACCACGATCTCGCCTTCGGCATTGGCGGGCACCTGGCCCGACACATAGACGAAATCGCCGGCGCGCACGGCCGGGGAGAAGGGGCGGGCCTGGCGGTCCGAGGCGACGGGCGGGGCACCGAGGTATTCGAGCGGCATGGGGAAACTCCTGAAGTGAGAAAAGAAGAAAAGAGGATCGCAAGTATCGATCCAATCTGAAAATTAGTTTCAGAAAACCCTTGAATCAAGGGTTAACACGGATGATTTGGCATGAATACTGCTTCAAAGTCCGGGCCGAAAAGAAAATTTCTTTCACAACCTGCCCGCCCCATGAAGGAGTCCCCCATGCCTTACGCCGGTCTTGTCCAGCGCCTGCCGCACCTGTCGAAGCGCAGCCTGCTGGGTGCTTCCCTGCTCGCGCTGCTGTGCGCCGCGCTGCCTCACCAGCAGGCCCAAGCCCAGGGGCCGCGCAACTTCGCCACGCTGGCGATGGTCGCCGAGCCGCAGACGCTCGACCCGATGGCCTCCACGGCCGACCTGGTCGGAACCATCATGCAGCACGTGTACGAGACCCTCTACACCTTCGACGCCAAGTGGAACGTGGTGCCGATGCTGGCCGAGACCATGCCGAAGATCTCGGCCGACGGCAAGACCTACGCCATTACCCTGCGCAAGGGCGTGATGCTGCACAACGGCCGCGAACTCAATGCCGACGACGTGGTGGCCAGCCTGCAGCGCTGGATGGACCAGTCGCCGCGCGGCAAGGCCGTGGGCAAGGAAATCGAGAGCCTCAAGGCCAAGGGCCCGCTGGGCGTGGAGATCGTGCTGAAGGCGCCGTATGCGCCGCTGCTCTCGCAGCTCGCGCTGCCCAGTGGCATGGCGGCCATCATGGCCAAGGACTCCATCGCATCCCCGCTGAAGGATTTCGTCGGCACCGGCCCCTACAAGTTCAAGGAGCGCCGCCCCGACCAGTTCGTGCTGCTCACGCGCTTCGACAAATACGCGGCGCGCAAGGAGCCGGCAAGCGGCTACGGCGGCAAGCGCGAAGCCGCCATCGAAGAGCTGCGCTTCGTGCCGGTGCCCAACGCCAGCACGCGCGTCGAAGGCGCCCTGGCCGGCCAGTACGACTTTGCCGACCTGCTGCCGGTCGAAGCCCTGCCGCGCCTGGAGAAGTCGGGCGGCAAAACCGTGCCGATCATGACGCCGTCGTTCGGTTTTCCGTATCTCGTGCTCAACACCAAGGAAGGCGTGGCCGCCAACCAGGCCCTGCGCCAGGCGATCCAGTCCGCGCTCGGCGAAGGCGAAATGCTCGCGGCCGGCTTCGGCGACACGCGCTTCTTCGTGGCCGAAGGCAACCACTTCCCCAAGGGCTCGCCGTTCTATTCGACCGCCGGCACCACGCTCTACAACGAGCGCAACGCATCCAAGGCCAAGGAGGCCGCGGCCAAGGCCGGCTACAAGGGCGAGCCGATCCGCGTGCTTACCAGCCGCCAGTACGACTTCCACTACAACATGTCGCTGCTGATGGCCGAGCAGCTCAAGCGTGCCGGCTTCAAGGTCGACCTGAACGTGGTCGACTGGGCCACGCTGGTGCAGCGCCGCAACGACGCGAAGCTGTGGGACATCTACGTGACGCACTCGGGCCAATTCCCCGAGCCGATGCTTTCGCCGCCGCAACTCGGCGACGGCGCGCCCGGCTGGTGGGACACGCCCGCCAAGAAATCCGCCCTCCAGGCCTTCAATGTCGAAAGCGACCCGGCCAAGCGCGGCGCGCTGTGGGGCAAGGTGCAGCAGGTGGTCTACGAAGAAGTGCCGTACATCAACGTCGGCAAGTTCAACGGCCTTTCGGCCAAGAGCCCGGCGCTGGACAACTACCAGCCGGCCACCTGGCCCTTCTTCTGGAACGCCCGGATCAAGTAATGGAGCCGTCCGCTTTCGCATCGGCTCGACAAGACTGCACCCCATGATCCGCTACATCGCCTCCCGCGCCGCCGGCATGCTGGTGGTGCTCGCCATCGTGGCGGTGCTCGTCTTCGTACTCACGCGCGCGGCCTCGGGCGATCCGGTTTCGGTGCTGCTGGGCGACCAGGCCACCGCGGCCGACATCGCCCGCGTGCAGAAGGAATACGGCCTCGACAAGCCGCTGCCCGTGCAGTTTGGCTACTGGCTGCGCGAAGTGCTGCAAGGCAACCTCGGCACCTCGATTTTTCTGCAGCGACCGGTGACGCAGGCGCTGTGGGAGCGCGCCGAGCCCACCACGCTGCTCGCGTTGATGGCCGTGGCCATTGCCGCGCTCATCGGCGTGCCGTGCGGCATCGTCTCGGCGGTGTTCCGCGGGCGCGTGGTCGACCAGTTGTTCACGGGCATTGCGATGCTCGGCGCCAGCATTCCGAGCTTCTGGCTCGGCATCGTGCTCATTCAGATCTTTGCCGTGTCGTTCGGTTGGTTCCCGGTGTCGGGCTACGGCGCGCCCGATGCGCCGTTCACCGAGCGGCTGCACGCGCTGGTGCTGCCCGCCACGGTGCTGGGTTTGCTGAATTCGGCGCTCATCATCCGCTTCACGCGTGCCTCGATGCTCGACGTGCTCGGCGAAGACTACGTGCGCACCGCGCGCTCCAAGGGCCTGAGCGAAAGCACGGTTGTGCTCAAGCATGCGCTGCGCAATGCGCTGGTGCCCATCGTCACGGTGATCGGCCTCACGGTGGCGCTGATGATCGGCGGCGCGGTCATTACCGAGACCGTGTTCGGCCTCCCGGGTGTCGGCAACCTCGTGGTGAGCGCGGTGCTCCGGCGCGACTACCCAGTGATCCAGGGCGCACTGCTCGTGATCGCCGCGATCTACGTGCTCATCAATTTCTCCATTGACCTGCTGTACGCCGTCGTCGATCCGCGCGTGAAGGTCTGAGAGCAACAACAACATGCAAATGCCCCGAATGCTCCGCCAGCTGATGCATCGCCGCATCGTGATGGTCTCCGCACTGGTACTGCTGGTGATTGCGGTGCTCGCCATCGGCGCACCGCTGTTCGCCTCCATCGATCCCAACGACACGGCGGTGCTGCAGCGCCTGAAAGGTCCGAGCGCCGAGCACCTGCTGGGCACCGACGAGCTCGGCCGCGACATGTACTCGCGCATCGTTCACGGCGCGCGCTACTCGCTCGCCATCGCGGCGCTCACTGCGCTGGGTTCGGTCATCGCCGGTACCGTGCTGGGCCTGATGGCCGGCTTCTTCCGCCGGCTCGACACGCCGCTGATGCGCGTGGTCGACGCGATGATGTCGTTCCCCGACATCCTGCTTGCCATTGCGCTCGTGGCCATCCTCGGGCCTTCGCTCATCAACACCGTGCTCGCGCTGGTGCTGGTGTACACGCCGCGCGTGGCGCGGGTGGTGCGGGCCTCGACGCTGGTGGTGCGGGAGCTGCTGTTCGTCGAAGCCGTGCGCGCGCTGGGCGTGCGCACCTCGCGCATCCTGTGGCGGCACATCCTGCCGAACCTGATGTCGCCGATCCTCGTGCAGGTGTCGTTCATCTTCGCCTACGCCATCCTGGCCGAGGCGGGCCTCTCGTTCCTCGGCGTCGGTGTGCCGCCGGAGATTCCGACCTGGGGCACCATGGTCGCGGGCAGCCAGCAGTACGCGCATCAGGCCTTCTGGGTGGTGCTGTTTCCGGGGCTCGCCATCATCTTCACTGCGCTTTCGCTGCAACTGCTGGGCGACGGCGTGCGCGACCTGCTCGACCCCAAACTGAAGAAGACGCTGTGATGACGAACGCCACGAACATACCGCGTCTGCAGGTGAGCAACCTGAGCACCAGCTTTCCCACCGAAGACGGCCTCATCCGCTCGGTGGCCGATGTGAGCTTCTCGATCCAGCCCGGCAAGACGACGGCGCTGGTGGGCGAATCGGGCTCGGGCAAGTCGGTGACCAGTCTCACGCTGATGCGCCTCTTGCCCAAGACCGCGAACGCACAGGTCAGCGGCTCGGCCTCTTTCGTCACGCGCGAAGGCAAGACGCTCGACCTGCTGCAGATCGGCGAACGCGAGATGCGCAGCCTGCGCGGCAACCAGCTGTCGATGATCTTCCAGGAGCCGATGACCAGCCTGAACCCGGTCTTCACCATCGGCGAGCAAATTGCGGAGAGCGTGCGACTGCACAAGGGCCTCGACCGCAAGGCGGCCATGGCCCATGCGCTGCGCATGCTGGAGCTGGTCGAGATTCCGGCGGCGGCGCAGCGCATCCACGAGTACCCGCACCAGCTCTCGGGCGGCATGCGCCAGCGCGTGATGATTGCGCTGGCCATGGCGTGCGACCCGACGCTGCTGATTGCCGACGAGCCCACCACCGCGCTCGACGTGACCATCCAGGCGCAAATTCTCGAGCTCATGCGGCGGCTGCAGGCCGAGACGGGCATGAGCATCCTCTTCATCACCCACAACCTCGGCGTGGTCGCACACCATGCGGACGACGTGGTGGTGCTCTATGCCGGCCGCGTGGTCGAGAGCGCGCCCGTGCGGCCGCTGTTCGCGCAGCCCGAGCATCCGTACACGCAGGGCCTGCTGGCCTGCCTCCCGGGCAAGGCGCGGTTGCCGGGGCAGCCCAAGCCGAAGCGGCTGTTCGCGATTCGCGGGCAGGTGTCGAGCCCGCTTGCGCCGCCGCCGGGCTGTGCTTTCGAGCCGCGCTGCGACCATGCGCTGCCGGGTTGCAGGGAAGCGATTCCGCCGTTGATCGATATCCGCGAGGGCCGCCAGGCACGCTGCATTCGCGTGCAGCCGGACGCCCAACTTGCGAGGGCCGCATGAGGCGCCCGCTGCTGCCCCTGTCTTGCTCCCTCCCCTTCCGGGGGAGGGCTGGGGTGGGGGCATGCGGCCGTTCCGTCGTTGCGACGGTCTCCACCGCCCAGAGCCCCCATCCCAACCCTCCCCCGGAAGGGGAGGGAGCCAATACAACATCCCCACGATGACCACCGCCGCCCCCCTCATCGAAGTCCGCGGACTCAAGAAATACTTCGGCAGCAGCGACCGTCCGGTACGCGCGGTCGACGACGTGTCGTTTGCCATCCAGCCCGGCGAAACGCTGGGCCTGGTCGGCGAATCGGGCTCGGGCAAGAGCACCATCGGCCGCACCGTGCTTCGCCTGATCGAACGCACCGAGGGTCAGGTGCTCTACCGCGGCGACGACATCGGCGCGCTCTCGGGCGAACGCATGCGCAAGCTGCGCAGCAAGCTGCAGATCATTTTCCAGGACCCGTATGCGAGCCTGAACCCGAAGATGCGCATCAGCGCCATCCTCGGCGAGGCGCTGTCCACACATGGCCTGCACAGGGGCGCCGCGGCGCGCGACAAGCGCATTGCCGAGCTGCTCGAAACCGTGGGCCTGCGCGCCGAGCATGCAAGCCGCTTTCCGCACGAGTTCTCGGGCGGCCAGCGCCAGCGCATCGGCGTGGCGCGCGCGCTCGCTGTGGAGCCCGAGTTCATCGTGGCCGACGAGCCGCTGTCGGCGCTCGACGTGTCGATCCAGTCGCAGGTCATCAACCTGCTGGCCGACCTGCGCGAGCGCCTGGGCCTCACCATGCTCTTCATTTCGCACGACCTCGACGTGGTCGAGTACCTGTGCGACCGGGTCGTGGTGCTGTACCTGGGCAAGGTGATGGAAGTGGCCACCACCGATGAGCTGTTTGCGCGGCCTTCGCATCCCTACACGCAGGCGCTGCTGGCCGCGAGCCCGAAGCCCGACCCGACGCTGGCCACCGAACGCATCGCGCT
Source organism: Variovorax paradoxus (assembly GCF_040544635.1). Taxonomy (GTDB): domain Bacteria; phylum Pseudomonadota; class Gammaproteobacteria; order Burkholderiales; family Burkholderiaceae_C; genus Variovorax; species Variovorax paradoxus_R. The sequence goes on along the minus strand of NZ_JBEPKJ010000015.1, from coordinate 50,277 downwards.
CAAGGGCGACATTCCCAGCCCGATCTCGCCGCCTTCGGGCTGCGTGTTCCGCACCCGTTGCCCGCACGCCATCGAAGCCTGCGCGCAGACGGTGCCGCCGCTCGACGAGATTTCTCCCGGACACTACAGCGCCTGCATCCGAAAAGAGCTGCTCTCCAACATTGCCGCATGACCATGACCGACACCACCGCTGCCGCCGACCAGGATTTCAACGACCCGCTGCTGGGCAGCAACTTCAAGGGCTATCCGCGCACCCAGCCGCCGCGCCGCCGAAGCGAAGTCGGCGCCGCGGGCTGGAACGTGCTTGCCGGCGATCTGCCGCTGCCGCTGGCCGTGCTCAAGCGCGAGGCGCTCGAGCACAACCTGGCCTGGATGCAGTCGCGCGTGCGCGAATGGGGCATCGACCTGGCGCCGCACGGCAAGACCACCATGTCGCCGCAGCTCTTCCAGCGCCAGCTCGATGCCGGCGCCTGGGGCCTGACCTTTGCCACGGTGACGCAACTCGCCGTGGGCGTGGCGGCCGGCGCGCGCCGCACGCTCATCGCCAACCAGGTGGTGAGCGACGAAGACCTGGCCGGCATCCAGATGCTGCTGCAGGCGCATGTCGACCTGCGCATCGTGTTCCTGGTCGATTCGCTCGCGCAGCTTGCGCTGATCGAAGACTGGGCGAAACGCCATCCGGCAAGCGTGCCTTTCGAGGTCATGATCGAGATCGGTGTCGAAGGGGCACGCACCGGCTGCCGTACGCACGAAGAAGCCGTGGCGCTCGCCACGCGGCTGCGCGCCAGCGATGCGGCCAAGCTCGTGGGCATCGAGACCTACGAGGGGCAGGGCGCCACCGGTGCCAGCGAACCCGACACGGCCTACGCCAACACGCTGATGGACCGCGTGGAAGCCATCGCGCGCCACTGCGACACGCAGCAGCTGTTCGAAACCGGCGAGGTGCTGGTCTCTGCCGGCGGCTCCGCCATCTTCGACCTCGTGGCCGGCCGCTTGAAGCCGGTGCTGGGTTCGCCGGTGCGCGGCCTGCTGCGCTCGGGCTGCTATGTCACGCACGACCACGGCTTCTACAAGCGCATGGTGAGTGCGGTGGACGAGCGCCTGGGGTGCGGTTGCGGCGAGAGCCTGCGCCCCGCGATGGAAGTGTGGGCCACCGTGCAGTCGCGGCCCGAGCCCGGCCTGGCGATTCTGGCCGTCGGCAAGCGCGACATATCGTTCGACCTTTCGATGCCGGTGCCGATCGCTCGCGCCGCGCGCGGCATGCTCGAAGCGCAAGCCGTGCCCGCGGGCTGGAAGATCACCGCGCTCAACGACCAGCACGCCTACCTGCGATGGGATGCATCCGAAGAAACGCAGGCCCCCGTGGTCGGCGACCGTGTCGGCCTCGGCATTTCGCACCCCTGCACCACCTTCGACAAATGGCACTGGATGCCGGTGGTCGAAGAAAACTACCGCGTGAGCGACGCCGTCGCCATGCACTTCTGAACACGAACCGATGACTCCCTCATTGCTTCAGAAGATCGCCGAACTCCGCAGCAGCGCACCGGCCACGCGGCGCGCGATTCTCGACCTGATCCTCGAAGACCCCGACCGCGCGCTCGAAGAAAGTTTCGAGCAGCTGGCCGAGCGCTCGCGCAGTTCGGTGCCCACCATCATGCGCACCTGCCGCGACCTGGGCTTTGCAGGGCTGCGCGAATTCAAGCTTGCGCTCGCGCAGGAGCTGGCGCTTGGCGGCTCGCCGCTGCACCGGCGCGTGAACATCGAGGACGCGGCCGATGAAGTCGTCAGCAAGATCGCGCGCAGCGCCGCGGCTTCGGTCTCGGGCGTGCGCGGGCAGCTCGATATGCAGGTGCTCGAGGGGGCGGTGGCCGTCATTGCGGCCGCGCCGCATGTCGACTTGTACGGCGCGGGCGCCACGTCGTGGTTCATGGCCAACGACCTGCAGGCGCGGCTCTTCAGGCTCGGCCTCTCGGCCAACGCCTGGGCCGACTACCACCTGCAGCAGGTGGCGGGTGCCGCGCAGCGTCCGGGCGGCGTGGTCATTGCCATTTCGCACGTGGGCGGCATGCCGTCGCTGCTCGACGCGGTGGACATCGCGCGCGGGCAGGGCGCCAAGGTGGTCGCACTCACGCGGCCCGGCACCGCGCTGGCGGCCAAGGCCGACTTTCTGCTGGGCCTCTCGGTGCCCGACGACGCCGTGATGCACGTGGGCATCGATGCCTACCTGACGCACCTCACCGCCATCGAGATTCTCACGGTGCTGGTGGCGCAGCGTCGCGGCGAGCCCGCGGTGCAGCGCCTGCAGCGTGCACGCGAAGCCTTCCAGCGCCATGGCATCGACGCCACCACGCATCCGCTGCAAAGCTGGGATGGCGGCGGCATCAACACCGGAGGCCGCGCATCGTGAGCGACGCCAAAGCCATATTGCTCGAGGCCGGCCTGGTGGTCGACGGCTCGGGTGGGCCTTCGTGGCCCGGCGACCTGCTGCTGCAGGGCGACCGCATCGTCGCGCTGGGGGAAGGCCTGCGCGAGCGGCTGCCCGAAGGGATTGCGCTGGCCGACGTGGAGATCGTCGACTGCCGCACGAAGGTGATTGCACCCGGCTTCATCGACGCGCACACGCACGACGACGCCATCGTGCTGCGCGACCCGCTGTGCCTGCCCAAGGTGTCGCAAGGCATCACCACCGTGGTGACCGGCAACTGCGGCATCTCGCTCGCGCCGTATCGCACGCCGCAGTCCAAGCCGCCGCTCACGCTGCTGGGCGCGGAATCATTCAAGCATGCCACCATGGCCGAGTACCGCGCAGCCGTCGATGCGACGCAGCCGGCAATCAACGTGGCGGCGCTGGTGGGCCACACCACCTTGCGCTTCGCGGCCATGGAAGCGCTCGACCGGCCCGCGAACGGCGATGAGTTGGCGCGCATGGAAGCACTGCTCGACAGCTGCATGGCCGAGGGCGCGCACGGCATGTCGTCGGGGTTGTTTTATGAAGAAGCGTTTGCCGCTCCCGCCGAGGAAGTGACCGCACTCGCACGCGTCGTGGCAAGGCATGGGGGTGTCTACGCCACGCATCTGCGCAGCGAAATGCAGCAGATCATCGAAGCGCTGCACGAGGCCGGCGACACCGCCTTCAGCGCCGGCGTGCCGCTGGTCATTTCGCACCACAAGTGCGCCGGCCCCGCGAACTGGGGCCGCACCAAGGAAACGCTGCCGCTGATCGAGGCGCTGGCGCAGCGCCAGCAGATCGCGATGGACGTGTACCCCTACGTCGCGGGCTCCACCGTGCTGCGCGAAGACTTGGTCGATGGCGTCATCGATGTGCTGCTGACCTGGTCCGATCCGCACCCGGAGATGACGGGCCGCCTGATCTCCGACATTGCGCGCGAGTGGGGCACCACCGAGCAGGAGGCCTGCCTGCGCCTGAAGCCCGGCGGCGCCTGCTATTTCCAGATGCAGGAAGAAGACGTGGAGCGCGTCATCGCGCATCCGCTCACCATGATCGGCAGCGACGGCCTACCGCACGACCGGCATCCGCATCCGCGCCTGTGGGGCGCGTTCCCACGCGTGTTCGCGCGCTACTGGCGCCAGCGCCGCCTGTTCACGCTCGAGCAGGCCGTGCACAAGATGACGGGCATGACCGCGCGCAACTTGCGCATTGCCGACCGCGGCCTGCTGCGCGCGGGAACCATGGCCGACGTGGTGGTGTTCGACCCTGAGACCATTGCCGATACCGCCACCTACGACAAGCCGCATGGCGTCAGCCTAGGCGTGGAGTGGGTGTTCGTGAACGGCGTGCTGGCGTATCGCGGCGGTGGCGATGAGGCGAAGGTGCTTGCTCGGGCGGGGCGGATGCTTGGCCGCGGGGAGAAGGCGTAATTCATTCAGGGCGAGTGCAAAGGCCACCGGGTACTCCCCTCCGCGAATGTCCCCCGCCTTCGGCTCCTCCTTTATTTCGCTGCGGGGAGCACCCGATGCCCTGTGCACACCGGGCGCTGCGCTTGTTCCGTTCGATCAACGACCACCGCGCATAACGCTCACGTCGATGGGGTGCCTTGCGCAGCGAAATAAAGGAGGAGGCCGCAGGCCGGGGGACATTCGCGGAGCAAGGTACCCCGTCGGCGGGTGCGCGCCCTGAACAACAAGCCCCGGGTAGGATGCGCCACCTCCACGCTCCTCCTTTCCATGCACACAGCAGCACGCCATCTCGTCTTCCACGCAGCAGTGATCCTGCTTTTCGGACTCTTGCTCGGTGCGCCCTATGCGAAGGCCATCAAGCGCAATGCGCCGGCCCACATCGTCAACTCCTGGCGCGTGGCGCACTTGAGCCTGCCCATCGGTGCGACGCTGATGCTCGCGACGGCTGCCGTGCTGACCTTGCTCGCGGTTTCCATGCCGGTCATGTGGGTCATCGCCGTTGCGCTGATCGTTTCAGGCTACGGCTTCTGCGTTGCCACGCCCCTGGCCGCAATCACGGGCCAGCGCGGGTTGTCTTCCGATGGCGCTGGCCTGGGCAAGCTCGTCTATGCTGGAAACATGGTCGGTGCGTGGGGCTCGATCGTCGGTGCTGTCGCGTTGCTCTGGGCGGCGTTCGTCGCGCTCTGACGGGCAGGAACTCTGCAATGGCGGTGCGGTTGGACGACAGGCACTCGTGGGCGGTTTCCGGTTCTCCGGTTGTTCCCCTCACGAATCCCGCTTACGCGCGGTCGTCGCCGCCACCGATCTGCGGAAGTTTCGCGATCACCTTGATCTCGAACTGGAAGCCGTAGAGCCACGTCACACCGATGCCGGTCAACGTCGGGTGCGGCGCATTACCCCAATATTCCGGCAGTACCTTCCAGATCGTGTCGAACTTCGATTCGGGATCGACGATGAACACGGTGACGTCGATCACGTCGTCGAACGTGCAGCCTGCGGCCCCGAGGATCGCATTCAGGTTGTCGAACGCGAGCCGGACCTGCGCCTCCAGGTCGGGCTCGGGCGAGCCGTCGGGGCGGCTGCCGACCTGTCCCGAAACGAACAAAAAGCCATTGGACCGGATCGCCGGCGAATAGCGATTCTTTTCGTAGAGCGCCTGGCGCCCGGGCGGGAAAACGACGTCACGTTGAGCCATGGAGATTGCCTTCTTTTCTTGATGGGCCGAAGCCGACCCGTTGATAACGATGAAGGGACTTTAGGCAGCCGCGTCACCCGGATAAACAGGCAAAGTCAACAATCACTGTTTGCAGAACCCAAACAATCTTCGAATCAGCAGGAGCGGATAGACATGGACCGTTTCGATGCGATGCAGGCATTCGCCCGTGTGGTGGAAACACGCAGCTTCACCCAGGCGGCCGAGACGCTGCACATGAGCAAGACCAGCGTGACGCAACTGGTGCAACAGCTGGAAGCGCGGTTGCGCGTGCAGTTGCTCAACCGGACCACGCGCAAGGTCAACGTCACGGCCGACGGCGCGGCCTATTACGAGCGCGTGGTGCGCCTGCTGGCCGACATGGACGATGCCGAAACCAGCCTGTCCGGCGCCTCGGCGTCGCCGCGGGGCCGGCTGCGCGTGGATGTGCCGACCCCGCTGGCCCGCATGCTCCTGGTGCCGGCCTTGCCGGCGTTCCATGCGCGCTATCCCGACATCCAGCTCGACATGGGCGTGAGCGATCGCATGGTGGACCTGATCGGCGAGAACGTGGACTGCGTCGTGCGTGGCGGAGAACTCACCGACCAGTCGCTGATGGCACGCCGCGTGGGCGACCTGCAGCTCAAGGTCTGCGCGGCGCCGGACTACCTCGAACGTGCCGGCACGCCTTCGCATCCGAGGGAGCTGGAAGACACGCACCACCGCATCGTGGGTTACCACTGGTCGCGCACCGGCAAGACCTTTCCATACGCCATGCGCCGCGGCGGCGAGCACATCGAAGTGCAAGGCCGCTACGTGCTCGCGGTAGACGACGGCAATGCCTATCTTGCGGCCGGCCTGGCCGGACTGGGCGTTCTCTGGCTGCCGGACTACATGTGCAAGGCGCACCTGGCGCGTGGCGAGCTGGTGCCCCTGTTCGAAGATTGGCAGCTCGATCCGATGCCGATGTACGTGGCGTTCCCGCCCAACCGGCATGTCAGCGCCAAGCTGCGCGTGTTCATCGACTGGATCGCCGAGCTGATGGCACACCAAGCGCCCGTCGTCGTTCGCGGCCGACGTGACTCGTGAATTGCGACTGGAACGTCGGGAGCAGGGCGAGACCGGGTTCATGCTGGTAGGCTGGCGGCTTCCATTCCCTGGACTCATCTTCGTTCCACGCGCATGAATGCCTCTTACCGCCGGCCGGTTCCATTGAACAAGGCCTATCGCCTGCTGAACCACGGCCCGACCGTGCTCGTGAGCGCTGCCCACGGCGGCCAGCGCAACATCATGGCCGCGGCCTGGGCCATGCCGCTGGACTTCGACCCGCCCAAGGTGGCCGTGGTGCTCGACAAGAGCACCTGGACGCGCGCGCTGCTCGAAGGCGCGGGCACCTTCGCGCTGCAGGTGCCTTCGCGCGCGCAGCTCGACCTGACAGATGCCCTGGGCAACAGCTCGGGCCGCGAAATCGCCGAGCGCGACGGGCACGACAAGTTCGCAGCCTACGGGCTACAGACTTTCACCGGCGCAGCCGGTACGGCGCCCCTGCTGGAAGACTGCGTTGCATGGCTCGAATGCCGGCTGCTGCCCGAACCGCCGATCCAGCAGCGCTACGACCTGTTCCTGGGCGAAGTGATCGCGGCGCAGGCCGACTCGCGCGTGTTCGCCGAGGGACGCTGGAACTTCACGGGGCACGACGAGCTGCGCACGCTGCACCATGTGGCGGGCGGGCACTTCATCGTCGATGGCGACGCTGTGGATGCGCAGCCGTTCGCACCCGTGCAACCTTAGTTCTTGAACGGCGGGCGACCCGGTCAGGGCGCCGGCCTGCGCGCAATGGGCGCCACCAGCATGTGCCGCAAAGCCAGCACGCCGCACACGGTCGCCAGCGCGATCACCAGCAAGGCCAGCGCGGTGTCTGAAAGCGACACAGTCTCGGGCAGGTCGCTGATGAAGATCGTGCCCGTGTTGTAGGCCGCATGCAGTGCGATACACGGGATGAGCGAGCGGGTGCGCTCATAGAGCCATCCGAGCACCGTGCCCATCGCCAGGCCAACGACGAACTGGTAGATGTTCATGTGCGCCACGCCGAAGAGCAGCGCCGAGCCCACGATGGCCTGCCACCGCGAATAGCGCTGCAGGAACCCGCGCAGCACGATGCCGCGGAACAGCATTTCTTCCAGCAGCGGCGCCATGACGCACACCGCCAGCGTGGCCGCCACGCTGCCGTCGGCCATGCGGCTGAACATCGATTCCTCCCAGGCCGAAAGCGGCGCGATCAGCACCAGCAGGTTCATCGCGGCCACTATCACCACCATCAGCCCCGGCACCAGCAGCAGCACCGGCGGAACGATCAGCACCAGCGTGGCCCTGGCGGAGGCCGGGGACTGGTGGAACAGCTCGCGATAGGTGAGCTGCTGGAAGTGCATGACCCCGGCGAATACGCAGCCGTTGCCCAGCACGGCGGAAAGCACGCCCAGCTGCATGTCGTTGAGTCCGAGCCAGCGGTTGGCATCGCGCAGCGCAACGGCAATGACGAATTCGCAAAGGAACAGCGCCAGGAACAGGAGGGCGGCTTGCGGCCCGCTGGGAAAGCCCGGGCTTTTCACAGCACGAACGGAATGAAGCGCCGCGTGCGGCGCATGTACTCGCGGTACGCATCGCCAAAATGCGCGATGCATTCCTTTTCGTCGCTGCGTGCCGTCAGAAACAGCAGCATCGTGGCCGCCAGCACCAGCGCAAGCGTGAGCCAGGTGAACTGCTTCAGGAAGGCGCCCCAGGCCAGCAGCATCAGCGCCGTGTACATCGGGTGGCGAATGTAGCGGAAGGCGCCGGTACTGACGATGGACGACGTCTTCTCGAAACCATAGAGCGCCGGGTCGTCGTTGCGTGCCTCGGTCGGCTTGCCCTGGGCCTTGAGCAGCTTCACCGCATGGATCGGCAGCCAGATCGACAGCGCCAGGAACACGCAGGAGAGCAGCTGGGTGAACGACAGCGGGTCGACATGCCACACCGGCAGGTTCACGATGATCAGCACCAGCATGCATTCCCACGCGAAGAAGCGGTAGAAGCCGTGCGAGCCGGGCTGGCGCAGCGGCCCGCGCGAGACGTGCAGCAGCGCGGCCGTGCCGGCGACAAAAAGAAAGATCTGAAACCAGAGAAGCATGGCGGCCGAATTTACACGGCCCGCCCGACTTCAGCCAGATTCAGCCAGAAATAGAAAATCCGCCGTCCACCGGAATGGCGGTGCCGGTCACGTAGTCCGAAGCCCGGCTTGCCAGAAACACGGCCGTGCCGGCAATGTCGGCCGGCTGGCCCCAGCGGCCGGCGGCGGCGCGGGCCACCACGCGGTCGTACAGGCCCGGAATCTGGCTGCGGGCGCCGTCGGTCAGCTCGGTTTCGAACCAGCCGGGAAGAATCGCGTTGACCTGGATGTTGTCGGCCGCCCACGAGAGCGCGGTCGACTTGGTGAGCTGCACGATGCCGGCCTTGCTCGCGGCATAGGCCGGGGCATAGGGTGCGCCGAAGATCGACATCATCGAGCCGATGTTGATGATCTTGCCGCCGCCCGCCTTCTTCAAATGAGGATGTGCGGCCCGGCTGCACAAAAAGGCGCTGGTCAGGTTGGTGTCCATCACCTTGTGCCACTCGTCCAGCGCCAACTGGTCGACCGGCTTGCGCACCGTGGTGCCGGCGTTGTTGATGAGGATGTCGAGCCGGCCACAGCGCGCGGCCGCTTCGTCGAAAGCCTTCTGCACCGAGGCTTCATCGGCCACATCGACCTCCAGCGCGAAGCTGTCGCTGCCCAGCGCCTTCAGCGCCTCGACCGCGGCGGCCGATTTCTGGGCGTTGCGCGCGGCCACGATGACGCGGGCGCCGGCCTTGGCAAGGCCCTGGGCCATCCCCAGGCCGATGCCGCCATTGCCGCCGGTGACGAATGCCGTTTTTCCTGTGAGATCGAACATCAGGTGGTTTCTGGTTTCTTGGAGACGAGGGTCAGGATATCGTAGCTCGCGACCAGCTCGCCGTCCTGGTTCGTCACCTCGACATCCCAGGCCACCACGCCCTGGCCCTGGCCGCTCGCGTCCTTCTTGTTGCGGTCGATCTTGCGCTTGCAGGTCAGGCGCGCGCGAATGGTGTCGCCAATGCCCACGGGCTTGACGAAGCGCAGCGTGTCGAGGCCGTAGTTGGCGAGCACCGGGCCTGGCGCGGGCGACACGAAGAGGCCGGCGGCGGCTGACAGCACGAAGTAGCCGTGCGCGATGCGCTTGCCGAAAGGCGACTCCTTTGCTGCCACCTCGTCGAAGTGCATGTAGAAATAGTCGCCCGAGATGCCGCCGAACGCGACGATGTCGGCCTCGCCGACCGTTCGGCGGTGCGTAAGGAGCGAGTCGCCGATGCGCAGGTCTTCGAAATGGCGGCGGAAGGGATGCACCTCGCTTTCGCGCACGGCCGCGCCGCGCACATGCTCGCCGGTGATCGCGGCCAGCATAGTGGGCGAGCCTTGCACCGCGGCGCGCTGCAGGTAGTGCTTCACCGCGCGCAGGCCGCCGAGCTCTTCACCGCCGCCCGCGCGGCCCGGGCCGCCGTGCTTGAGCTGCGGCAGCGGCGAGCCATGGCCGGTCGATTCGGCGGCGGCTTCGCGGTCGAGCACCAGCAGGCGGCCGTGCCATGCGGCAGCGACCGGAATGGCCTTGGCCGCGATGGCCGGGTCGCGCGTGACCAGCGTGCCGACGAGGCTGCCGCGGCCGCGCGCGGCCAGCGCAAGCGCTTCGTCGATGCTGTCATAAGGCATCAGCGTGCTGACGGGGCCGAAGGCTTCGACGTCGTGCGCGGCATCGTGTTCGAGCGGCTTGCGGCTCAAGAGCAGCGTGGGCGCGAAGAAGGCGCCTTCGCTCACGCCGTCGCCCACGGGCGAGAAGCCGTCGCGCGCGCCGTAGACCAGCTCGGCGCCTTGCAGCAGCGTGGCGACGCGTTCGGCCACGTCGGCCTGCTGTGCGTGCGAGGCAAGGGCGCCCATGCGCACCTCTTCGCGCGAGGGATCTCCGATGACGGTCTTGGCGAGCCGCGCGCGCAGGCGGTCCGCCACCGCATCGAGATGCTGGCGCGGCACGATCGCGCGGCGAATGGCGGTGCATTTCTGGCCGGCCTTGATGGTCATTTCGCGCGCCACCTCTTTCACGAACAGATCGAACTCTTCGTCGTCGGGCGTCACGTCGGGCGCGAGGATCGCGCAGTTGAGCGAGTCGGCCTCGGCGTTGAACGGAATCGATTGGCGCACCAGGTTCGGGTGCACGCGCAGCTTGGCGGCCGTGTCGGCCGAGCCGGTGAAGGTGACGACATCCGCGCCCTCGAGCCGGTCGAGCAGGTCGCCCGTGCCACCGACCACGAGTTGCAGGCTGCCTTCCGGCAGGATGCCCGACTGCACGATGAGCCGCACCAGCGCTTCGGTGAGGTAGCTGGTCGCGGTGGCCGGCTTGCCGATGCACGGCATGCCCGCGAGGAAACTGGGCGCGAACTTCTCGAGGAGCCCCCACACCGGAAAGTTGAACGCGTTGATGTGCACCGCCACCCCGCCGCGCGGCACCAGGATGTGCGTGCCCGCAAAGCCGCCCTTCTTGCCGAGCGGAAAGGCCGGGCCTTCGTGCACCAGGTTGCCCGAGGGGAGCTCGTTGGTGCCGATGCCGGCATAGGCGCTGAGCGTGCCGGCGCCGCCTTCGATGTCGATCCAGCTGTCGGCGCGGGTCGCGCCGGTGTGGGCGGAGATTGCGTAGAGCGTTTCCTTGTTGGCCGCAAGGTACTTGGCCAGCGCCTTCAGGCGTTCGGAGCGCTGCTGGAAGTCGAGCGCCATCAGCGTGGGCAGGCCGACCCGGCGCGCGTGGTTCAGCGCTTCGGCGAAGTCGATGGCCTCGGCATGCGTGCTTGCCACGGGCTGGCCGTTGACGGCGCTGCGCAGCTGTTGTGCGCTCTCTTTGCCGATCCAGCGGCCGGCGATGTAGCTTTGAAGGGTGGTCATGAGAGTGTCCTTTCGATGTGTTGCTCCTTCCCCCGCTGGGGGAAGGCTGGGATGGGGGCAGGCGGCGCTGGTTCGGCGCGGTGCCTTATCGATCGCCGCCTGCCCCCACCCCAACCCTCCCCCGGAAGGGGAGGGAGAAAAACAGGGTCATTTCTTGTTGCCGATGCCCAGGTAGGTGTCGATGATTCGTTGGTCGTGCAGCAGGTCTCCGGCCTTGCCTTCAAGCGCCACTGCGCCCATCTCCAGCACATAGGCGCGGTCGGCGACCTGCAGCGCCGCGCGCGCGTTCTGCTCCACCAGGAGCACCGAGACGCCATGGCTGCGCAGTTGAGAAACCACGCGCAGCACCTCACGCACCACCAGCGGCGCCAGGCCCAGCGAGGGTTCGTCCAGCATCAGGAGCCGCGGGCGCGCCATCAATGCGCGGCCGATGGCGAGCATCTGGCGCTCGCCGCCCGAAAGCGTCGAGGCCAGCTGCGGCTTGCGTTCGCGCAGCCGTGGAAAGATCTCGAACACTTCTTCCATGCGTGCACGCTGGTCGCGCTTGCCCTTGCGCCACTGGTAGAAGCCGCCGAGCAGCAGGTTGTCTTCGACCGACATGTCGCCGAACAGCTCGCGCCGCTCGGGCACCAGCGCCACGCCGCGCGCCACCATGGTCTCGACGCCGGGGCGTGCGATGCGCTCGCCATGCAGCGTGAGGCTGCCGGTGGAGGGCAGCAGGCCCATGGTTGCGCACAGCAGCGTGGTCTTGCCGGCGCCGTTGGGTCCGATGACGGTGACGATCTCGCCTTCGTTCACATGCAGGCGCACGCTGTGCACCGCCTCCACGGTGCGGTAGGCGACGCAGAAGCCGTCGAGCTGTAGGAGCGGATGGCTCATCGTGCGTCCTCCAGCAGCTGGTCGTCGGCGCCGCCCAGGTAGGCCTCGAGCACGCGCGGATTGGCCTGCACTTCAGCCGGCGTGCCGGTCGCGATGACGGTGCCGAACTCCAGCACGGTGATGCGGTCGGCAAGGTTCATCACAAATTCCATGTCATGTTCCACCACGAGAATGCCAAGGCCTTCGGCGCGCAGCTGGCCCAGCAGCACGGAAAGCGCGCGCTTCTCCAGGTGGCGCAGGCCCGCGGCGGGTTCGTCGAGCAGCAACACCGAAGGCTGGCCGGCCAGCGCGCGCGCAATCTCGACCACGCGCTGCTGGCCGAGCGAGAGCGACGCGGCCGGCGTGTCGGCATGCGCGCCGAGGCCGCAGCGTTCGATCTGGCGGCGGGCCTCGGCCATCAGCGCGGCTTCTTCCGCGCGGTCCATCCGCAGCATCGCGGCGAGCCAACCGCGCCTGGCACGCAGGTGGGCACCGAGCGCGACGTTCTCGACCACGCTGCGCTGGCCGAGCAGGCGCACATGCTGGAAGGTGCGGCCCAGGCCGAGTGCCGCGAACACGCGCGAAGGCTTGGCCGCCATCGGATGGCCCGCTAGCCGCACTTCGCCGGAGCTTGGGTCGTCCACCCCGGAGATCATGTTGAAGAAGGTGCTCTTGCCCGCGCCGTTCGGACCGATCAGCGCGTGGATCTCGCCGGCCTTCAGCGTCATCGAGATGTCATTGTTGGCCACCAGCCCGCCGAAGCGCTTGCTGACGCTGGTGGCCTGGAGCAGCACCTCGTCCTTGGCGGGCAAGTTGCGTTGCACGAGCTGCGCGGCCGAGGCGGCGGGCCGTGCGGCATCGGTGGCCGCAACGGCATGCGGGCGTACCCAGCGCCTGGCGATGCGCGCCAGCGTGGGCCACAGGCCATCGGCAAAGCGTTGCAGCACGAAGAGCATGAGCAGGCCGAACACGATCACTTCGAAGTTGCCGCTGCTGCCGAGCAGCGAAGGCAGAACGTCCTGCAGCTTTTCCTTCAGCAGCGTGATGAGCGCGGCGCCCAGCACCGCGCCCCACAGGTGGCCCGCGCCGCCTACCACCGCCATGAACAGCAGCTCGATGCCGATGTTCAGGTTGAAAGGCGTGGGGTTGACGAAGCGCTGCAGGTGCGCATAGAGCCAGCCCGATACGGCGGCCAGCAGGGCAGCGAGCACAAAAAGCTTTACGCGGTGGCGGGCCGTGTCCACACCCATCGACTCGGCCATGAGCCGCCCGCCCTTGAGGGCGCGGATGGCCCGGCCTTCGCGCGAATCGAGCAGGTTGTGCATGGCCCAGAGCGCCAGCAGCAGCACGGCCCAGATCACCACGCCAAGCACACGCGGCGTCGCCAGCGAGAAGCCCGCGACGGCCAGCGGTGGTACGCCGGTGATGCCCGTCTGCCCGCCGAGGAAATCCATGTTGCCGAACAGGTAGTAGAGGCTCAGGCCCCAGGCGATGGTGCACAGCGGCAGGTAATGGCCCTGCAGCTTGAGCGTGACCGCACCCAGCGCCCATGCGAGCGCGAAGGTCAGCAACAGCCCCAGCAGCAGCCCGGCCCACGGCAGCAAGGCGGGGCCGACGACGCCGCCCATCCACGCCGCGGCGGTGGGCGATGTGCAGATCCACGCGGTGGCGTACGAGCCCATGCCGACGAACGCGGCCTGGCCGAAAGACGTCATGCCGCCCACGCCGGTCAGCATGACCAGCCCGACCGCGACCAATGCATAGAGCCCGATGTTGCTGAGCACCGAAACCGTGAACTCCGGCAGGAAGCCCCAGGCCGATGCAAGTGCCGCGACGCAGACGAGCGTGAGCTGCCTCGGGGTGATCAGCGCGCGGCCAACGGATGCCGCCGCGGCGTTGGCGGTGTTGTCGGCGGAGGTGTTGTTCATTCCTCGTCCTCTACATGGTGGCTGTGCAGCGAACGCCACCACAGCACCGGGATGATCAGCGTGAAGACGAGCACCTCCTTGAACGGGCTGGCCCAGAACGAAGCGAAGGCTTCGAGCTGGCCGACCAGCAGTGCGCCCGCGAGTGCCAGCGGATAGCTCGCGAGCCCGCCCACGATGGCGGCAACGAAGCCCTTCAGCCCGATCAGGAAACCGGTGTCGTAATACACCGTGGTGAGCGGCGCGATCAGGAGGCCCGAGATCGCACCGATCAGTGCGGCGAGCGCAAAGCTCAGGTCGCCCGAGAGCTCCGTTGGAATACCCGACAGCCGCGCGCCCACACGGTTGATGGCCGTGGCGCGCAGCGCCTTGCCGATCATCGAGCGGCCGAAGAAAAGGAACATCGCAATCACCAGCAGCAGCGTGACGCCGATCACCACCAGCGACTGCCCGCTGACCGGAATGCCGCCGACGTCGAAGCGTTCTTCCGAGAATGCCGTGGTGCGATAGCCTTCGGCACCGAAGAAGAGCAGGCCCAGCCCCACCAGCACGCCGTGCAGCGCCACCGAGACGATCAGCAGCATCAGCACGCTGGCATCGGCCAACGGCCGGTAGGCGAGGCGATAGAGCAGCGGCCCGAGCGGTGCGATCAGCACCAGCGTGGTGACGGCTTGAGCCGCCATCGAGGTCGGCTTGAGCCAGAGCACGAGCGCGCAGGCCAGCGCCGGCAGCGCCACGCACCAGGTGAGCGTCGAGCCCCAGTCCACCACCGTGCCGCGCTTCCAGCGCCAGGCTTCCACCACCAGCACCATCGCCGCAAGCGCGACCAGCAGCCAGAGCGTGGCCGGCACGCGGCCGGCCTGCAGCACCGCCATCGACAGAGCCCCGAAGGCGACGAACTCGCCTTGCGGAATGAAGATGACGCGCGTGACGGAAAACACCAGCACAAGAGCGAGCGCCATCAATCCATAGACGGCACCGTTCACGATGCCGTCTTGCCCGAGCAAAAGGGCGATCTGCAGATCCATAGAAAAACCTTCGGGCCTTGCCCGTGTGTCGAATCAGTCGTGCCCCCACCCCAGCCCTCCCCCAGAGGGGGAGGGAGCAAGGCGAGACGCGCTCAGGGCTGGTATTTCCAGGCGCCGTTCTCGATCTTGACCATGACGCGGGCGCGCTGATCGAGACCGAGATGGTCGTTGGCGGTCATGTTGAATACGCCGTGGGCGCCGGCGACGTCCTTCACCTGCTCGAGCGCGTCACGCAAGGCGGCACGGAACTCGGGCGTGCCAGGCTGCGCCTTCTTGAGCGCCACCGGCACGGCCGAGGTCATCAAGAGGCCCGCGTCCCATGCATGCGCGCCGAAGGTCGACACCGTGTTCTTGCCGTTCGCGCCCTCGTAGGCGGTGACGTAGGCCATGGCCGATTTCTTCACCGGATGGCTGGCCGGCAGCTGCTCGGCCACCAGCACGGGGCCGGCTGGCAGGAGGGTGCCTTCCACGTCCTTGCCACCCACGCGCAGGAAGTCTGCATTCGCGACGCCGTGCGTCTGGTACATCTTGCCGGCGTAGCCGCGCTCCTTCAGCGTCTTTTGCGGCAGCGCGGCCGGCGTGCCCGAGCCCGCAACCAGCACCGCATCGGCCTTGGCGGCCATGATCTTCAGGGCCTGGCCGGTCACGGAGGTGTCGGTGCGTGCGTAGCGCTCGTTGGCCACGATCTTGAGCTTCTTCAGGTCCGCCGCCTTGGCGAATTCCTGCGACCAGCCTTCGCCATACGCGTCGGAAAAACCGATGAAGGCCACGGTCTTCACGCCGTTGGCGGCCATGTGCTCGGCAATGGCGAGGGACATCATGATGTCGTTCTGCGGCGTCTTGAAGACCCACTGCTTCTTGGTGTCCATCGGCTCGATGATGCGGGCCGATGCGGCAATGGAAATCATCGGTGTCTTGGCTTCGCTCACCACGTCGATCATGGCGAGCGAGTTGGGCGTGGTGGTCGAGCCCAGCACGATGTCGACCTTGTTCTCGGCGATCAGCTTGCGGGCGTTGGCCACGGCCGCCGTGGTGTCGGAAGCATCGTCCAGCACGATGTAGTTGATCTTCTGGCCGCCGATGGTCTTGGGCATCAGGGAGATGGTGTTCTTCTCGGGAATGCCGAGCGAGGCGGCCGGACCGGTGGCCGAGAGCGTCACGCCGACGTTGATGTCGGCCCATGCCGCGGCGGCAGTGGCGCACAGCGCTGCGATCAGCAGGGGCTTGAAGAAGAATTTCATTTTGGTTTGTCTCCGGGTTGAAAAATTGTTGTGACGTCAGCGCTCGTCGAAGGACAGGGTGACGCGTTCCGTGAGAGGGTGCGCCTGGCAAGTCAGCACGAATCCTGCGGCTACTTCATTCTTGTCGAGCGCAAAGTTTCTTTCCATGCGGACTTCCCCCTCCACGAGCTTGGCGCGGCAGGTACCGCATACGCCCGAGGTGCATGAGAACGGCACTTCGAGCCCGGCCGCAGAAGCCGCGTCGAGGATGCTCGGCTGGCCTTCGGTAAAAGTGATCTCGCGCTGCAGGCCGTCGCGCACGATGGTGATGCGCGCCTGTTTGGCGTCACCGGGCCGGGCTTCGTGCACCACTGCGCCGACCTGGCCTGTCGACGTCGTGGAAGGCAGCGCAACGCCGAAGCGTTCGATGTGAATGCGTTCCTCCGGAACGCCAGCAGCGAGCAGCGCGGCCTCGGCCTCGTCGTTCATCTGGAACGGCCCGCAGATGTAGGCATGGTCGATGCTCTTCGCGGGCACCACCGTCCGGAGAAACTCGCCGATCTTCTCGCGGTTCATCACGCCGCGGCCCAACGGCGAATCGGTGTGCTCGTCGGAGAACACATGCTGCAGCACCAGGCGCGTCATGTAGCGGTTCTTCAGGTCCTCGATTTCTTCCTTGAACATCGTGGACTGCAACTGGCGGTTGCCGTAGATCAGCGTGAAACGGCTCTTGGGCTCGCGCGCCAGCACGGTCTTCATGATCGAGAGGATCGGCGTGATACCGCTGCCGCCTGCGATGCCGACGTGGTGGCGCGCCGAGGCCGGCTCGATGGGCACGAAGAAGCGGCCCTGCGGCGCCATGACCTGCACGGTATCGCCGGGCTGCAGATGCGCGTTGATCCAGTTCGAGAACACGCCGCCCTGCACCTTGCGCACGCCGACGCACAACTCGCCGTCGTCCAGGCCCGCGCAGATCGAATACGACCGGCGCAGGTCTTGCCCGTCGATGTCCTTGCGCAGCGTGAGGTACTGGCCTTGCGTAAAGCCGAAGACTTCCTGCAGTTCGGCCGGCACTTCGAACGAGACGATGACTGCCTCCGAGGTGTCGGGTTCGACGGCCTTCACGCGCAGCGGGTGGAAGAGGGTGCTCATCGCTTAGATCGGCTTGAAATGTTCAAAGGGCTCGCGGCAGGCCATGCAGCGGTACAGCGCCTTGCATGCGGTGGAGCCGAAGGCGGAAAGGCGCTCCGTGCGCTCGCTCGCGCAGCGCGGGCAGGCAATGCGTTCGCCGCCGGCGATACGGCCGAAGAGGCGAATGGGCATCGCGGTGCTGGCCGCGTCTTCGGGGGTGAGGTGCGCAGGCGGCGCGATGCCGTAGGCCTTGAGTTTGGCGCGGCCTTCATCGCTGATCCAGTTGCTGCTCCACGCGGGCGCGCGGCGCAGCGTGGCGCGTGCACGGCCGAGGCCGGCTTGCTCGATGGCGGCCAGCACATCGTGCTCGATGGCTTCGGTCGCGGGGCAGCCGGAGTAGGTGGGCGTGAGCACGATCTCCAGCCCGTCGTCGTGCTCGATCACTTCGCGCACGATGCCCAGGTCGCACACCGACACGGCCGGCACCTCGGGGTCGAGCACCGTGTGCAGCACGGCCCACGCCGCATCGACGCGCGACGCCAGCGCGTTCACCACACACCTCCGGGGAAGCTGCGTTGCAGATGCTGCATCTCGGTGAGGATGTAGCCCATGTGCTCGCTGTGGACGCCCTGTTTTCCGGTGCTGCGGAAGGCGGCTTCCTTCGGCATTGCGAGATTGGCCGCGTCGAGCACCTGCTGCATGTCGGCGAACCAGGGTTCGCGCAGTTCGCTCCACGCCGGGCCGAGCCCGCTGGCGCTGGCTTCGGCATCGACCGCATCGCTTTCGAACAGTTCGGGCACATAGAGCCACAGCTGCTTCAGGGCCTTCTCGGTGCGGCGGCGCGATTCGTCAGTGCCGTCGCCGAGGCGCACGACCCAGTCGCCAGAATGCTGCTGGTGGTAGCGCGCTTCCTTCACGGCCTTGCCGGCGATGGCGGCCACTTCGGCCTCGCTCGACGTGGCGAGGCGCTGCCACAGCAGCTTGAGCAGTGTCGCAACCATGGTGTTGCGCACCACGGCAAAGGCGAAGTCGCCGCGTGGCAGCTCGACCAGCGTGAGGTTGAAGTAGTCGCGTTCGTCGCGCAGGTAGGCGAGCTGGTCCTCGTCGTGCTCGCGACCTGTGCCCTCGAGCTTGCCGGCGTGTGTGAGCAGCGCGCGCGCCTGGCCGACGAGGTCGAGCGCGATGTTGGCCATGGCGATGTCTTCTTCCAGCACGGGCGCATGGCCGCACCATTCGCCGAGGCGCTGCGCGAGCACGAGGCAGGTATCGCCGACGCGCAGCAGGTATTGCACGGCGGGCGTTCGGTTCAGTTCGATCGATGCTTGCATGGTGCTCCGCTCACATGTGGTCCACGGACTTGGGCAACGAATAGAACGTCGGATGCCGGTACACCTTGTCCTCCGCCGGATCGAAGTACATGTCCTTGTCCCCCGGATCGCTGGCCACGATCTGGTCGGAGCGCACCACCCAGATGCTGCTGCCTTCCTGGCGGCGCGTGTACACGTCGCGCGCCATCTGGATCGCCATCTTCGAATCGGCCGCATGCAGGCTGCCGCAATGCTTGTGGTCAAGCCCCGCCTTGCTGCGCACGAACACTTCCCACAGGGGCCACTCTTGCGTGGAATTTTCGGTATCGGCGCTCATGCGGCCTCCTTCATCGGTTGCTTGTTGGCGTGGGCCATGGCGGCTTCGCGCACCCAGGCGCCGTCTTCCCAGGCGTCGACGCGGGCCTGCAGGCGCTCGCGGTTGCAGGGACCGTCGCCGCCGATCACGCGCCAGAACTCGCTCCAGTCGATGGCGCCGAAGTCGTGCGCCTGGCGCTCTTCGTTCCACTTCAGGTCAGGGTCTGGCAGGGTCACGCCGAGGATGCGCGCCTGCTCCACGGCGGCATCGATGAACTTCTGGCGCAGCTCGTCGTTGCTGAAACGCTTGATGCCCCAGCGCATCGACTGGGCCGAGTTGGGCGACTGGTCGTCCGGCGGGCCGAACATCATGATCGAGGGCCACCACCAGCGGTTGACCGCGTCCTGCACCATCGCTTTTTGCGCCTCGGTGCCGCGCGTCATCATGGTGAGCAGCGCTTCGTAGCCTTGGCGCTGGTGAAAGCTTTCCTCGCGGCAGATGCGAACCATGGCGCGCGCATACGGCGCATACGAACAGCGGCAGATCGGCACCTGGTTCATGATGGCCGCGCCATCGACCAGCCAGCCGATGGTGCCCATGTCGGCCCAGGTGAGCGTGGGGTAGTTGAAGATCGAGCTGTACTTGGCTTTGCCGCTGTGCAGCGCGTCGAACATCTGGTCGCGCGAAGTGCCCAGCGTTTCGGCGGCGGCATACAGGTAGAGCCCGTGGCCGCCTTCGTCCTGCACCTTGGCCAGCAGGATGGCCTTGCGCTTGAGCGTGGGCGCGCGGCCGATCCAGTTGCCTTCGGGCAGCATGCCGACGATTTCGGAGTGCGCGTGCTGGCTGATCTGGCGCACCAGCGTCTTGCGGTAGTGCTCGGGCATCCAGTCTTTTGCCTCGATGAAGTCGCCGGCATCGATATGGGCGTCGAAGCGTTCCTGGAGCCGCATTTCGTCGGCGGAGCGCACGGCCTTTTTCTTGCCGTCGTCGCCCGCGTCCTTGCCCATGGTGTCCATGGCCTGGGTGTACATGTGCGTGTCCTTTGCAAAGAGGGTTGAAACGGCGCGCGTTCAGCGCGGCCGGGTGTCGATCACGCGGCGGGCCTTGCCGGTCTGCGTGCGTTCGATGGAATCGGGGTCGAACACGCGCACCGTGGTCGAGATGCCGATCAGCGTCTTCACGCGGTCCTGCACCCAGCCGGCGATGGCCTGGCGTTGGGCTTCGTCGACGGCGGCGTTGCTGTGGTCGAGCTCGCAATGCACCTCGACTTCGTCGAGCAGGCCTTCGCGGCGCACGTGCACCTGATAAAGACCCGAGAGGCGCTCGTGCGCGAGCACGATCTCTTCCACCTGGGTGGGAAACACGTTCACGCCGCGGATGATCATCATGTCGTCGCTGCGCCCGACGATCTTGCCCATGCGGCGGAATGACCGCGAGGTGGGTGGCAAGAGGCGCGTGAGGTCGCGCGTGCGGTAGCGCACGATGGGCATGGCCTCCTTGCTGAGCGAGGTGAAGACCAGTTCGCCTTCTTCGCCGTCGGCCTTGAGCTCGCCGGTGTCGGGGTCGATGATCTCGGGGTAGAAGTGGTCTTCCCAGATCACCGGGCCGTCCTTGCTCTCGACGCATTCGCTGGCCACGCCCGGGCCCATCACTTCGGAGAGGCCGTAGATGTCGACCGCGTCGAGGCCGGCCTTGCCTTCGATGTCGCGGCGCATGGCTTCGGTCCACGGCTCGGCGCCGAAGATGCCGATCTTGAGCGAGCTGTCTTTCGCGCTCAGCCCCTGGCGCTCGAACTGCTCGATGATCACCTGCATGTAGCTGGGCGTGACCATGATGATGTCGGGCTTGAAGTCCTGGATGAGCTGCACCTGCTTTTCGGTTTGCCCGCCCGACATCGGAAT
This sequence comes from Variovorax paradoxus, assembly GCF_040544635.1. GTDB lineage: Bacteria > Pseudomonadota > Gammaproteobacteria > Burkholderiales > Burkholderiaceae_C > Variovorax > Variovorax paradoxus_R. Next base: position 29,465 of record NZ_JBEPKJ010000015.1, on the reverse strand, counting down.
GACGGTGCAGCCCGCGCGCTCGGCGCCGTAGTGCGCGCCGAGGCCACCGGTGAAGAGGCCGTAGCCGTAAGACACGTGCACCATGTCGCCCGGCCTTCCGCCCGCGGCGCGGATGGAGCGCGCCACCAGGTCGGCCCAGGTGTCGATGTCCTTCAGGGTGTAGCCCACCACGGTCGGCTTGCCGGTGGTGCCCGACGAGGCATGGATGCGCGCCACCTGCGTGCGCGGCACGGCGAACATGCCGAAGGGGTAGTTGTCGCGCAGGTCTGTCTTCACGGTGAACGGAAACTTCGACAGGTCGGCGAGCGACTTCAGGTCTTGAGGATGCACGCCCTTGGCATCGAAGGCCTTGCGGTAGTGCGGCACGTTGTCGTACGCACGCTGCAGCGTGGCGCGCAGGCGGGTGATCTGCAGCGCGGTGATTTCGTCGCGGCTCGCGGTTTCGATGGGCTCGAGCTCGCCGGGTGCGGGGTGTCTGGCTGTCATGGTGCTTGTGTCTCCTCAGGCGGCAACGGCGGGGCGGCCCTTGGCGGTGTACGAGCGGCCACGGAACATCGCGACGCGTTCGCCGCGCTGGTTGGTTATCTCGGTGTCGTACACGCCGGTGCGCCCGGCCTTCGAAACTTCGAAACAGCGCGCAGTGAGCACGTCGTCTTCGCGCGCCGGTGCGATGAAGTCGATCGAGAAACCCGAGGCGACCGTCAGTTCGTTGTACGAGTTGCAGGCAAAAGCAAAGGTGGAATCGGCCAGCGTGGCCATGAAGCCGCCGTGGCAGATGGCGTGGCCGTTGAGCATGTCGGTGCGCACGCGCATTTCGAGGGTGGCCTGGCCGGGGCCGACTTCGACGATGCGCATGCCCAGGCCCTTGGAGGCGTTGTCGTTCGCGAACATGCCGTCGCGAACGTATTCGGCGGTTTGCTGCGGGGTGCGGGTGGTGTCGGTCATGGCTCAGCGATCCTTGAACACCGGCGCGCGCTTGGCGCGGAAGGCTTCGACGCCCTCGCGGTAGTCGTCGGCGTTGCCCATCTCGCGTTGGAGGCGGGCCTCTTCGGCAAGTGCCGAATCGAGGTCCAGGTCTTGCGCCGCGACCATGGCCTGGCGGGTGGCAACGAGGGCGCGGGTCGGCATGCCGGCCAGTTTCGATGCGAGTGCGGCGACCGTCTCGGCCAGCGCCGCATCGTCCACGCATTGCCAGATCAGGCCCATGCGCGCGGCTTCTTCGGCGGGTAGCTTGTCGCCCAGCATCGCCATGCCCAGCGCGCGCGCCGAGCCGACGAGCCGCGGCAGCAGCCAGGTGCCGCCTGTGTCGGGCACGAGGCCGATCCGGGTGAAGGCCTGGATGAAGCTGGCCGAGCGGCCGGCCACGGCGAGATCGCAGCACAGCGCAATGTTGGCGCCCGCTCCGGCGGCAACGCCGTTCACGGCTGCGATCACCGGCACCGGCATCGAACGGATGCGCGCGACCAGCGGCGCGTAGTAAGCGGAGATGACATGGCCCAGGTCCTTGGGCGCCGCGCCCGGCGTGGGGTCGGGTGCAACCGAGGGGTCGGCCAGGTCCTGTCCGGCGCAGAAGGCGCGGCCCGCGCCGGTGAGCACCAGGCATCGCACGCTCTCGTCCTGCGCGGCAAGGTTCAGCGCGGCCATCAGTTCGGCGTGCAGTTCGGTCGTGAAGCTGTTGAGCGCGGCGGGGCGGTTGAGGCTCAGCGTGCGGACTGCGCCGGCGTTGCCGGTGAGAACTAAAGGTTCTGACATGGGCTTTGTCTCTCATCCTTGTTGTGGGTAGATCGGCGCATAAACACTATTGACCGACCGTCCGGTAGATTTTAGGATCGACCTTGAATCCGGCACAAGCGGGTTGATTCAGGGCAAACCCTGAGCCCCGCCAAAAGGAGACCGACCGCATGCCCAGCTATTCCATCGACGGCGTCATTCCCGTCGTCGACCCGACGGCCTATGTGCATCCCAGCGCCGTATTGATAGGCGACGTGATCGTCGGCCCCCGCTGCTACGTGGGCCCCTGCGCGAGCCTGCGCGGCGATTTCGGCCGCATCGTGCTGCAGGAGGGCTCCAACGTGCAGGACCATTGCTGCATCCACGGCTTTCCCGACCAGGACACGGTGGTCGAGGTCAACGGCCACATCGGCCACGGGGCGATCCTGCACAGCTGCATCGTGCGCCGCGATGCGCTGGTCGGCATGAACGCGGTGGTGATGGACGAGGCCGAGATCGGCGAGCAGGCCATCGTGGCGGCCTGCGCTTTCGTACCCGCCGGCATGAAGGTGCCCGCGCGCGCGCTGGTGGCCGGCATTCCGGCCAAGGTGAAGAAGATGCTCAGCGACGAAGAAATTGCCTGGAAGCTCGAAGGCACGCAGACCTACCAGGCGCTGACGGTTCGCAGTCTTGCCAGCCTGCACGAGGTGGCGCCGCTGCGGCAGATGGAGCCCGATCGGCCACGGCTGCCGGCCACTGACGTGCGTTCGCTCATTGCGACCCGGCGCGGCTAGCCGGCGCGCTTCATGCAAGATCGCAGGTTGCCCGCAACTCCAATCAAGGAAGAAAGAAGACCCGATGCCGCGTGGAAGATCCGCCACCTACGACGACCAGCGCGAGTTCATCCTCGCGCAGGCCGCCCAATTGTTCGCGCGCCGCGGCTATCCCGCCACCTCGATGAACCAGGTGGCCGAGGCGTGCAATCTCTCGAAGGCCACGCTCTATCACTACTACAAGGACAAGAGCAGCCTCTTGATCAGCATCGCCGAGACGCACGTCTCGAAGCTCGCCGCGCTGGTGGCGGAGGAAGAAGCGTCGACGCACACCGATGAAGAGCGCCTGCGCCGCTTCATCTACCGGATCGTCGAGGAATACGCCGGCGCGCAGGACGCGCACCGCGTGCTGACCGACGACGTGCGCTTTCTCGAAGAGGAAGACCGCGAGCGCGTGCTCGACAAGGAGCGCGAGGTGGTCGCGGGCTTTGCGCGCGCCGTCTCCGCGCTCAGGCCCGGCGCGCCGAGCAACGACCTCGCCAAGCCGCTGACCATGCTGCTGTTCGGCATGATCAACTGGATGTTCACCTGGATGAAACCGGGCGGAAAGCTCGACCACGCGGCCATCGCGCCGATCGTGGCCGATCTGTTCCTGGGCGGCATCGGCGCGGTGAAGTCGCCGGATCAGTCGGCGATGGCCGCGCAGCCCGATCAGGCCGTTGCCAGGTAGCGCGCGGCCGGCTTGCTGGTCTGCGAGGCGCCGAACAACTTGGCGCTTGCATCGGTAAAGCCGGTGAGCAGGGCGGCGTCGTTCACCGACGGCAGCGTGATCGCCTCGCCCAGGTCGAGGCCGGCCAGGGCGGCGTCCACGCACTCTTCGGCCTGCATGACCGTGCCTTCGGCCAGTGCCGACACAGGCACGCCCGAGAGCTCCCAGATGTCGGTGGCCGTGGCGGCCGGCAGCACCAGCTGCACCTTCACGCCGGTGCCCGCCACCTCTTCCTGCAGCCCGCGCGTGAACGCCACCACGAAGGCCTTGGTGCCGCTGTAGATGCTGCTGATCGGCAGCGTGTAGAAGCCGAGCACCGAGCCGATGTTCACCAGCGTGCCGCGGTTGCGTGCCTTGAAGGCGGTCAGTGCGGCGTGGCTCAGGTGAGCGAGGGCGTTGATGTTCACGTCGAGCATGCTCTGCAGCTGCGCGCTCGTGGTCAGCGCGACCGGTGCGAGCGTGGAGAGGCCGGCATTGTTGATCAGCAGCGTGACCGACGGGTCGGCGGCAACGGCCTTGGACACGCGCTCGAGGTCGCCGGCGGCGGCCAGGTCGGCTGCGAGTGTTTGCACCTTGACGCCATATGTGGCGCGCAGGCTGGCCGCGACTTCTTCCAGCAGGTCGGCGCGGCGCGCCACCAGCAGCAAGTCGTGGCCGCGACGGGCCAGGCGGTCTGCATAGATCTTGCCGAGGCCGGCCGAAGCGCCGGTGACGACGGCGGTGCCGAGGGTTGCTTGTTCGCTCATTTCGAATCCGTTCAAAAAAGGTAGTTTGGAAGGGCTGTCTTGCTGCAAGCATGATGACCATCATGTTTGAGGTGTCGAAGCATGATGGTTATCATGCTTAGCGTCAAGCCATGCCTTGAAGTACCCCGGAACAGAAAGAGGTCACATGCGATACCCCGCAGCGGAAACCGCCGAAAAGCACCAGAAGATCCTTTCCGAGGCCTCGCGCCTCTTCAAGGAACGCGGCTTCGACGGCGTGAGCGTGAGCGAGATCATGAAAGCCACCGGGCTCACGCACGGCCCGTTCTACAACCACTTCGACTCGAAGGAAGCGCTGATGGCGGAGTGCATCGTCCATGCCGGGGATGCGGCGCTCGCCGACCTCGATGAGGCCGGAAAAACGCCCGAAGGCATGCGCGCCTATGTGCGGAGCTACCTGAGCCGCGAGCACCGCGACAGCCGCGCCGGCGGCTGCCTCGTGGCGGCGTTTGCCGCGCATGCGGGCCAGCCGGGGAGCGAGCAAGCCATTGGGGCGCCGCTGACGACTTACTTCAAGGTGTTGATCGACCGGTTCACCAGCAAGTTTCCGTGGCGTTCGAAGAAGAACGCCCGGGGCGACGCGATCCGCATCCTGGCGTCGATGTACGGCGGCGTGGTGCTGGCCCGCGCCATGGACGACGAGGCCTTGTCCGAAGAAATCCTGCGCGAGGTGCTCGCCGGGCTGCCGGCCGCCGCCAAGGCCGGAGCTAAAGAATCCGGTTGAACCAGAGCAGCGAGAGCCCCGCCGACAGCAGCGTGAGAATGGCCGCGCCCAGCGCAAAGAGCGCCGAGATCTCTGTTTCCTTCTTCTCGACCGTGAGCTTGGAGCTCAGCGTTTCATACACCTTCTTCAGGTCGGCGGCGGTGCCCGCATAGAAGTACTCGGCATTGGTCTTGTTGGCCACGGCCTTGAGCGTTTCCTCGTCGAGCCGCACGCGCATCGACCAGCCTTCGAAGCCGATGGTTTCGCCGTCGACCGTGCCCACGCCTACCGTGTAGATGCGCACGCCGCGGTCCGCCGCGGCCTTGGCGGCATCGAGCGGGTCGACGCCGGTGGTGCGCTGGCCATCGGTCAGCATGATGATGGCGGCCGAGGTGTAGGAGCCCGGTGCAACCGGCGTGAACTCCTTGGCCTGCTTTTCCGTCTGGTCGATGGGTGTGCCGCGCTGGCGGCTGGGGGCGCTGAACTGCGAAACGTCGATGCCCGCGTCAGGAAACAGGGTGGCGAGCGAAACGACGATCGCATTGCCCGTGGCCGTGGCACGCTGCAGCTGGAAGCTGTCGATCGCGGTCACCAGGTCGTCGTGGTTGGTGGTGGGCAACTGCGCCACCTGGGCACTGCCCGCGAAGGCCACGATGCCCACCTTCACATGGCGCGGCAGGTCCTTGATGAAGCTCTTGGCCGCTTCCTGCGCCGCGACCAGCCGGTTGGGCAGCACGTCGGCTGCGCGCATGCTGCCGGACACGTCCATCGCGAGGATGATGGTCTGCTGGTTCGAAGGCAGCAGCACCACGGCCATGGGCCGGGCGGCGGCCACCAGCATCGCGGCCATGGCCAGCAGAAAGAGGAAGGGCGGAATATGTCGCCTGACGCTTTGGCCGGCGCCCATGGCCTCGCGCACGATCGAGAGGCTGGCATAGCGCACCGCCAGCTTCTTCTTGCGGCGGATCAGCCAGATGTAGAGCAACACCAGCAGCGGCAAGGCTGCCAGCAACCAAAGGAATTGAGGCCAGAGAAAAGTCATGCTGCCACCGCCTTCATGCTGCCCGAGCCGATGCGCGTGCGGCGCTTGCGCATGTCGGCAAAACGAACGATGGCTTCCACCAGGTCGTCGCCGGTCGAAAGCTCGAGTGCATCGACGCCGGCCTTGGCGAGCGAAGCGCGCAGCGTTGCCTCGCGCTCGGCCGCCAGGCGGGCAAAGCGCTTGCGAAAGCCGGCATCGTGGGTGTCGACCCAGAGCTGCTCGCCGGTTTCGGCATCGCGCAGCGGCACCAGGCCGAGGTCGGGCAGTTCGAGCTCGAGCGGATCGAACAGGCGCACGGCAATGACTTCATGCCGCTGCACCAGTTGGCCGAGCGGGCGTTCCCAGCCGGGCTCGCTCAGGAAGTCGGACACCACAAAAACAGTGGAACGCCGCGGCATCAGCGTGGCGGCGGATTTCAGCAGGTCGGCCAGGCGCGTCATGCCTTTTTGCGTGGGCGCGGTTTCGATCTTGTCGGCGCGGCGCTCCATGGCATGCAGCAGATGCAGCACGTGCCGGCGGCCGCTGCGCGGCGGAATCACCGCTTCGAGGTCGCTGCCGTAAACGAGCGCACCCACCCGGTTGCCGTGGCGCGTGAGCAGGCGCGCAAGCACGCCGACAAAGCCGGCCGAGATCTCGCGCTTAGCCTTCAGGCCGGAACCGAAATCGACCGAGCGGCTCAGGTCGAGCACGAACCAGGCGGACATTTCGCGGTCTTCGGTGAACACGCGCACATGCGGTACCTGCAGCCGCGCGGTGACGTTCCAGTCGATGTGGCGCACGTCGTCGTGGTGCTGGTATTCGCGCAGGTCGGCCAGGTCGAGGCCGGTGCCGCGCATCAGCGTGCGGTAGTCGCCCTGCAGCAGGCCGTCGAGGCGGCGGATGACGGTCCATTCGAGCCGGCGTAGCGCGCGCTCGGTACCTCCGGCCTCGGCGATGAGCCGTTCGTCGTTGGCGGCCGCAGGGGCCTTACGCCACCAGCTTTTCATGTTCGAGAGGTTTTGGGGGAGCGGGAACGGCCTTCATGATCTTCTCGATCAGGCCGTCGGGTGTGAGGCCTTCGGACAGGCCTTCGTAGGAAAGCGTCACGCGATGGCGCAGCACGTCGGGCACCAACGCGGTCATGTCTTCGGGCAGGGCATAGCTGCGGCCGCGCAGCAGCGCGAGCGCGCGTGCGCCTTCGGTGAGGCTGATGCTGGCGCGCGGGCTGGCGCCGAAGGTGATGAAGCGGCGCATGTCCTTCAGGCCGTGCTTGTCGGGCGTGCGCGTGGCCGATACGAGCTTTACCGCGTACTGGATGAGCGACGGGTCGACGTACACGCGCCGCGCCTCGGCCTGCAACGCTGCAAGCTGCTCGGTCGTCGCAACCGGATTGACCTCGACCAGCGTGCCGATCACGCGCTGGACGATGACGAACTCTTCTTCATCGCTCGGGTAATCGACCAGCACCTTCATCATGAAGCGGTCGACCTGCGCCTCGGGCAGTGGGTAGGTGCCTTCGGTTTCGATCGGGTTCTGCGTGGCCATGACGAGAAACGGGCGCGGCACCTTGTGTGTTTCGCCGGCAATGGTGACCTGGCGCTCCTGCATCACCTCGAGCAGCGCGCTCTGCACCTTGGCCGGGGCGCGGTTGATTTCGTCGGCCAGCAGCAGGTTGGCAAACACCGGGCCGAGCGAGGTACTGAACTCGCCGGTCTTCTGGTTGTAGATGCGCGTGCCGACCAGGTCGGCCGGCACCAGGTCGGGAGTGAACTGGATGCGCTTGAACTGGCCGCGCACCGTGTCGGCCAGCGTCTTGATGGTGAGGGTTTTCGCGAGGCCCGGCACGCCTTCGACCAGCAAGTGGCCGCCAGCGAGCATGGCGACCATCACGCGCTCCAGGAAGCGGTCCTGGCCCACCACAACCCGCTTGACCTCGTAGAGGATCTGCTCCATCAGCTCGGCCGTGGTGGAAGACGTGGAAAAGGGGTTCTCGGTGCTCATGCGATGGCCTCTGTGTAAACAATCGAAAGCATGGTGCGGTTCTCCGGGGCGTTCTAGAACGGCGGCGAACCGGCGGCCGATGCCGCGTTTTCTATCGGCACGGCAAAACCGATGCCTATGAAGGTGCGCTGCTGCGTGGGATTGAGAATGGCGGTGACGATGCCGAGCACCTCGCCGTCCATGTTGATCAGCGGGCCGCCCGAGTTGCCGGGATTGGCGGCCGCGTCGAACTGGATCAGGTTGCCCAGTTCCTGCTTGCCCTCGGGCGAGCGGAACGAGCGCTTCAGACCCGACACCACGCCGGCCGACACCGAAGGACCGATGCCGAACGGAAAGCCGACCGCGGCCACCTGGTCGCCGGATTGCAGATCGCCGGTCGAGCGCATCACGGCGGGTATCAGGTCGTCGGGAATCTTCTGGGCCTGCAGCACCGCAAGGTCGTTCTCGGGCTGCACGCCGGTGATGGTGGCCACGGCTTCGAGGCCGTCGGAAAAAGTGACCTTGATGGTCTCGGCGCCGGCCACCACATGCAAGTTGGTGAGGATGATGCCCTTGTCGACAATGACCACGCCGGTGCCCACGCCGCGCTCCACCTCGCCCGGCGGTGCATCGGCCTCAGGCGGCTTGCCCTTGGCAAGATTGCGTCCACGCTTCTGGGTCTTGGCCTCGGGCGTGGCTTTCTCGGGGCCGTAGCCGACCACGCGGACCACTGAAGGCCGCACGATCTCGGCGGCCTTGGCGGCGGGTGAGGGGAGCGTGTGGGTCTGCAGCGTGCGCAGCACGGCCGAATCGATGTCTTTCTGCGTCAGCGCCCTGGCGCCTTGGCGCGGCCACCATGCACCGCCGACCGCAATGGCGCACAGCACCACCAAAAACGCGAAACTGCGCCGGCCGGGCTGCCAGCGCGGCTTGCCTTGCGGCGGAGAACCAGGTGAATCCGGCGGCGCGCCATTGCCCCCGCCCTCGGGCGATGGCACGGCCTGATCGGCGGCCGCGGAATCGGCCGCTTGAGGCAGCGTGCGGGGCGAACGGCTGTAGAAAGCGGGCCTGCGCATCGAAACACCTCCGGCAAGGGATGACGGGAGAGGGGTTCACAGTAGCACGCTTTCTTCTGCCTTGCATCCCTTCGGGCATCATCTCGCCATGGCTGCATTCATCGACACCCACTGCCATCTGGACGCGCCCGAATTCGGTGCAGAAATGCCGCTCGTCCGTGCACGGGCCGCCGAACGGGGCGTGGCGCTGTGCGTCATTCCGGCCGTTGCCGTCTTCAACTTTGCGACCGTGCGCGAACTGGCGCAGGTGCAGGGCGACGCCTATGCGCTGGGAATCCACCCGCTGTGCACCGGCAATGCGCAAGAAGCCGACCTGGAGGCGCTCGATGCCGAGCTGGCCGTGCGCCGCGGCGACCCGCGGCTGGTCGCGGTCGGCGAAATCGGGCTCGACTATTTTGTGGAAGGGCTGGACAGCGAAAAGCAGCAGCACTTTTTTCACACTCAGTTGCAACTCGCGCGCAAATACGAGTTGCCGGTGCTCATTCATGTGCGCCGCTCGGTCGACAAGGTGCTCAAGCATTTGCGGCAGACCGCAGCCGGCCGGCCGTGGCAGGGCATTGCCCATGCATTCAACGGCAGCGAGCAGCAGGCCAAGGCCTGCATCGACATCGGGCTCAAGCTGGGATTCGGCGGTGCCGTGACCTTCGACCGCGCGTTGCAGCTGCGGCGGCTGGCGGCCACGCTGCCGCTCGAATCGATGGTGATGGAAACCGACGCGCCGGACATCCAGCCGCACTGGATCTATCGCACGCAGGCGCAGCGTGCGGCCGGTGAACCGCAAGGCCGGAACGAACCCGGCGAACTGCCGCGCATCGCAGAAGTGGTGGCGCAATTGCGCGGCATCGGTATCGATGAACTGGCCGAGGCCACGACTCGAAATGCGCTGAAAGCCATGCCGCGGCTCGAAAGTCTTCTCCCCTTGTCGGAAGCCCGGCCGCACCGCGCGTAGGCCGATACCCCGTCTTGCGGTTTCACAAGCGAGGCGTGCATTTTTACTGTCATCCTTGGTGTTCGAACTGGCGTTGCTTGTTCAGTGGCAAGTCTGTCACTCCAACTCTTCATCCAACAAGGAGTCTTTACACATGACCACATCTTTCATTCGCACCGTGCCCGTTGTGCTTGCCCTCGCGCTTGCTTCCATCGGCGTTTCCGCCGTGGCGCAAACCGCGGCGCCCGCAACCGCAACGGCTCCCGCCCCTGCTGAACCCACCACCACTGAAAAGGTGAAGGAAGCCGGCAAGGACGCGGTCGATGCAACCAAGAGCACGACCAAGAAGGCCGTGAACGCGACCGAACGCGGCACCAAGAAGGCCTGGGACGCCACCAAGCGCACCACCAAGAAGGCCACCAACGCCACCAAGAATGTCGCCGTCAAGACCGGCGACGCTGTTGAAACCGCAGGCCACAAGACGGCCGACGGCATGCGCAGCACCGGCAAGGCGATCGGCGAAAAGGTTCCCGGCACCGCCGAACACGAAGCGGCCAAGAAATAATCAGCGCTCGCCTTCAGCACAAACCCGCTTCGGCGGGTTTTTTCATGGGCAATCGAAAGTGCCGACAGTGCCAAGATAGAGCCTGTTCATGAACCCACCAACCGCACCCGATACCGGCGGCGCGGTGCTGACGGGCCTTGCGCCCATCGTCTCGCCCGCAACGGTCGTATTGATCCTCGGCAGCTTCCCGGGCGTTCGTTCGCTCGAGCAGCAGCAGTACTATGCGCATCCGCAAAATCAGTTCTGGAAAATCTTGCAAGCCGCCTGGCCCGACCACCCGCTCCCGATGGGCGCAGACAGTTATCCCGAGAAGAAAAAGTGGCTGCTCGACCGCGGCCTGGGCGTGTGGGATGTGTACGCCGCCTGCGAGCGCGAGGGCAGCCTCGACTCCGCCATTCGCGCGCCCGTGGCCAACGACATCGCGGGGCTGCATTTGCCGCGGCTCTCAGCCATTGCGCACAACGGCGGCGAGAGCTTCAAGCATGCGCGGCACACGCGCACACTCGGAGTGCCGGTTTATCAGCTGCCTTCCACCAGCCCCGCCAACGCGTCGTGGAGCTTCGAGCGCAAGCTCGCAGCCTGGCGCGAGGTCTTTGTCGCCCACCACCTTCTTTGATGGCCACGAGCAAAACTCCCGTTCTTCCCGAAGTCAACTTTTCCGACTGGGGCGACATCCGCTACCTGCATCTCGGCACCGAATGGGTCCAAGGCTCGATGAAGCTCGATGCGCCGTTCGAAATCGAACTCGAATACGTGCAGCGCATGATGGCCTGGCTGCTGTTCGTCGACCCGAAGAGCGTGGCGAACCGCCACGCAATGCAGCTCGGCCTGGGCGCGGCCACGCTCACCAAGTTCTGCCGCAAGACCCTGCGCATGCGCACCACCGCGGTGGAACTGAATCCGCAGGTGGTGGCGGCATGCCGCGGCTGGTTCAAGCTGCCGGCCGACGACCCGAAGCTGCGCGTGGTCATTGCCGATGCGGCACTGGAGATTCGCAAGCCCGAGTGGCAGGGCACGGTCGATGTGCTGCAGGTCGACCTGTACGACCATGAGGCCGCCGCGCCGGTGCTCGACAGCGAAGGCTTCTATGCCGATTGCCGCGCATTGCTCACCGAAGACGGCTGCATGACGGTCAATCTCTTCGGCCGCTCGTCGAGCTATGAACGCAGCCTGGAAAAAATCGCCGGCGCATTCGGCGCCGACGCGGTCTGGGCCTTCAAGCCGACGCGAGAAGGCAACACGGTGGTGCTGGCGCAGCGCACGCCAGGCCGCCCGAAGCGCGAAGCGCTTGCCGAGCGCGCCCAAACGATCCAGACTCGATGGGGCTTGCCCGCGCCGAAATGGCTGCGTGTGTTCAAACCGCTGAATCCCACTATCACCCGACTTCCCGGCTCATGAGCGCTGTTCCCGCTGCTTCCGCACCCAAACCCTCGGCCGACCGGCACGAAGGCCCGCTCGACCTGCGCCGTTTGATCGAATGGCTCGCCGCCGATGGCGTGATCTCGCCGGTGGAGGCCAAACGCACCATTGCGCGCTGCGCCCAGGCCGAGAGCCGGCAGGCGCCGCTGGTGCGGCTCGCCAACGTGGCCATGACGCGCGAAAGCGACGGCAAGCCGCTCGATGTCGAAATGCTCACGCAGTGGCTCGCCGGACGTGCGGGGCTCAGCTACCTGCGCATCGATCCGCTCAAGGTCGACGTGGGCAAGGTGGCCGACACCATGAGCGCGGCCTATGCCGAGCGCCACAAGGTGCTGCCGGTGCAGGTGCTGCCTACCGAGGTGGTGGTGGCCACCGCCGAGCCGTTTCTCACCGACTGGATTGCCGAGGTGGAGCGCCAGTCGCGCCGCACGGTGCGCCGCGTGGTGGCCAACCCGATCGACATCCAGCGCTACACGGCCGAGTTCTTTGCGCTCGCCAAGTCGGTGCGCGCCGCGCAGAAGGCCGGCGGCAACACCGGGGGCGCGAGCTTCGAGCAACTGGTGGAGCTGGGCAAGAGTACCAAGCAGCTCGACGCCAACGACCAGAGCGTGGTGCAGGTGGTCGACTGGCTGTGGCAATACGCCTTCGACCAGCGCGCGAGCGACATCCACCTGGAGCCGCGCCGCGAGCAGGGCGTGATCCGCTTTCGCATCGACGGCATCCTGCATCCGGCCTACCAGATGCCCATGGGCGTGATGAACGCAATGGTGTCGCGCATCAAGCTGCTGGGCCGCATGGACGTGGTCGAAAAGCGCCGCCCGCTCGACGGCCGCATCAAGACCCGCAACATGCGCGGCGAAGAAGTCGAAATGCGCCTGTCCACCTTGCCGACGGCTTTCGGCGAGAAGATGGTGATGCGGATCTTCGACCCCGACACGGCGGTGAAGGACCTCGACGCGCTCGGCTTCTCGCAGCATGACGCACACCGCTGGGAGCAGCTCGTCACGCGGCCCAACGGCATCATCCTGGTGACCGGGCCCACGGGCTCGGGCAAGACCACCACGCTGTACTCCACGCTCAAGCGCGTGGCGACCGAAGAGGTCAACGTGAGCACGGTCGAAGACCCGATCGAAATGATCGAGCCCTCGTTCAACCAGACGCAGGTGCAGCCGCAACTGGACTTCGGGTTTACCGAAGGCCTGCGCGCACTGATGCGGCAGGACCCGGACATCATCATGGTCGGCGAAATCCGCGACCTTGCCACGGCCGAAATGGCGGTGCAGGCCGCGCTCACGGGCCACCTGGTGTTCAGCACGCTGCACACCAACGATGCGCCGAGCGCCATCACGCGGTTGATGGAACTGGGCGTGCCTTCGTACCTCATCAACGCCGTGATGCTCGGCGTGCTGGCGCAGCGGCTGGTGCGCACGCTGTGCCCCAACTGCAAGCAGCCCGACGACACGATCACGCGCGAGAAGCTCGAAACCATCGTCAAGCCCTGGCAGATCACCGGTTCGGTGCGCGCCTACAAGCCCGTGGGCTGCGTCGATTGCCGCATGACGGGCTACATGGGCCGCATGGGCCTGTACGAGCTGCTGAGCATCAGCGAAGACTTCAAATCCCAGGTTACCAAGGAGCCCAACCTCGCCGGACTCCGGCGGCAGGCCGTGATCGACGGCATGCGCCCGCTGCGCCTGGCGGGTGCGCTGCGTGTGGCCGAGGGCGTGACGACCATCGAAGAGGTTTTGAGCGCCACGCCCCCTCTGGAATGAGCTGCGGCAGGGCCGATTCCCGCGGTGGTGTGGAGTCGGCGTTGTGAAGTCTTTCGGGTTATCCCTAGGCCCTTCGTTAGTGGAATCCACATCGGGCTGACCTCCAGCTGACTCGACAATCTCGCATCGAAATCTGTTCGAGGAGACTGTTCGTGAAAATCAAGAGTCAGAAAGACTTTTTCTCGGGCCTGATGTTTACGGTCGTGGGCGTGGCGTTCGCATGGGGCGCCACCACCTACAGCGTAGGCAGCGGCGCTCGCATGGGGCCGGGTTATTTCCCGTTGATGCTGGGCATCCTGATGGCCGTCATCGGCCTGGGGATCATGTTCAGCGGCCTGACCGTTGAAACCACCGACGGCGAAAAGATCGGCAAGTGGGCCTGGAAGCAGGTGGTGTTCATTCTGGGCGCCAACCTCGCGTTCGGCATTTTGCTCGGCGGCCTGCCGAGTCTCGGCGTGCCGGCCATGGGAATGATCATCGCGATCTACGCGCTCGTGCTCATCGCAAGCCTTGCCGGCCACGAGTTCAAGCTGCCTACCGTGCTGATCCTGGCCACCGTGCTGGCCGTTGGCAGCTACGTTGCATTCATCTGGGCGCTCAAGCTGCAGATCCAGGTCTGGCCGACCTTCATCACCGGTTGAGAAGAAAGCTGCTCACATGGAATTGATTGACCACCTCTCGATGGGTTTTGGCGTTGCCTTTACCTTCACGAACCTGCTGTACTGCCTTGGCGGCTGTATTCTGGGCACGCTGATCGGCGTGCTGCCGGGCATCGGCCCGGTCGCGACCATCGCGATGCTGCTGCCCGCCACGTACGCGCTGCCGCCCGTGTCGGCGCTGATCATGCTGGCCGGTATTTATTACGGCGCGCAGTACGGCGGCTCGACCACCGCAATTCTGGTGAACCTGCCTGGCGAATCTTCGTCGGTGGTAACCGTGATCGACGGCTACCAGATGGCGCGCAAGGGCCGTGCGGGTCCGGCGCTCGCCGCTGCCGGCCTGGGTTCGTTCTTTGCCGGTTGCGTCGGTACGCTGATCCTGGCTGCGTTCGCACCGCCGCTCACCGAACTGGCCTTCAAGTTCGGCCCTGCCGAATATTTCTCGCTGATGATCCTGGGCCTGATCGGCGCCGTGGTGCTGGCTTCGGGCTCGCTGCTCAAGGCGATCGGCATGATCGTGCTGGGCCTGCTGCTGGGCCTGGTAGGCACCGACGTGAATTCGGGCGTGGCGCGCTACAGCTTCGACGTTCCGGAACTGACCGACGGTATCGGCTTCGTGGCCATCGCCATGGGTGTGTTCGGTTACGGCGAAATCATTGCCAACCTTTCGCGCCCCGACGACGAGCGTGAAGTGTTCACCGCCAAGGTCTCGGGCCTGTTCCCGACCAAGGAAGACTTCAAGCGCATGATTCCCGCCGTGCTGCGCGGCACGGCGCTGGGTTCGGCGCTCGGCATCCTGCCAGGTGGCGGTGCGTTGCTGTCGGCCTTTGCGGCCTACACGATCGAGAAGAAGACCAAGCTGCATCCGGGCGAAGTGCCCTTCGGCAAGGGCAACATCCGCGGCGTGGCAGCACCCGAGGCAGCCAACAACGCCGGTGCGCAGACCTCCTTCATTCCGCTGCTCACGCTGGGCATTCCGCCCAACGCGGTGATGGCGCTGATGGTGGGTGCGATGACGATCCACAACATTCAGCCGGGCCCGCAGGTGATGACCAGCAACCCGGAACTCTTCTGGGGCCTGATCGCTTCGATGTGGCTTGGCAATGCGATGCTTGTCATCCTGAACCTGCCGCTGATCGGCATGTGGATCAAGCTGCTGACGGTGCCCTACAAGTTCCTGTTCCCCGCCATCGTGCTGTTCTGCGCCATTGGCGTGTACTCCACGAACAACAACACGTGGGACATCTGGATGGTCGGTATCTTCGGCTTCGTGGGCTACACCTTCTTCAAGCTGGGTTGCGAGCCTGCGCCGTTGCTGCTGGGCTTCATCCTCGGGCCGATGATGGAAGAGAACCTGCGCCGCTCGCTGCTGCTCTCGCGCGGTGACTGGAGCGTTTTCGTCACCCGCCCGATCTCGCTCGGGCTGCTGCTCGCCGCTGCACTGCTGCTGGTGATTGTGCTGTTGCCGGCGGTGAAGGCGAAACGCGAAGAAGCTTTCGTCGAAGACTGATTTCCGTCTTCCTGTTTTCTGCAAACGGCGCCTTCGGGCGCCGTTTTCATTTCAGCGGTTCTGCTGCGTGTTGTGTTTGAAGGCTCCTGTTCAGGGCGCGTGCAAAGGCCACCGGGTACTCCCCTCCGCGAATGTCCCCCGGGCTTCGCCCTCCTCCTTTATTTCGCTGCGGGGAGCACCCGATGCCCTGTGCACTGGGGCACGCTGCTGGTGTACCGTTGATCAACGACCGCCGCGTATGACGCTCACGTCGATGGGGTGCCTTGCGCAGCGAAATAAAGGAGGAGGCCGCAGGCCGGGGGACATTCGCGGAGCAAGGTACCCCGTCGGCGGGGGCGCACCACGAACAGAACACCAAACGCACAACGCGCTGAATCAAACAAGCCTACGGCTTGCCGGCCCTCGGTGGTTTCATATGCTGCCGAGCCATGGCCAGGAAGGCCAGCGCGGCAGGGCTGAGCGGGTGTTTGGCCAGTCGTACCGCGACCACCGGGTATTCGAGCGTGGGGCGCGTGACCGCCACCGCACGCAGGTTGCCGGGCATCAACACCTCCACATAGCGCGGCAACAGCGCCACACCCGCACCCGCCTGAATGAGGCCGAACGCCGTCGACAGCATCGACACGTGATGAACCACATGCGGGTACACATTCGCCACGCTCGACAACTGACGGCTGACCGAGCGCCATACATTGGCGTCCGGATTCACGTGGATGAAAGGCAGCGCCTCCAGGTGCCTGGCGTCGACCACCACACGCTGCGCCAGCGGATGGTCCTCGCGCACGAAAAGAGCCATGCGCTCCGTGAACAACGGCTCCGTCGCCAGCTCCGAGTGCTTCTGCCCGATGTCCGATCCAAAGCCCAGGTCGGCCTCCTGCGAGAGGAGGCGCGAAATCATCTGCTCCGCAGTGCTGTCGAGCAGCGTGGTCGCCAGCGTGGGGTGCTTCTGCGAAAAGCGCCCGAGCATCGGCGGCAGCAACGCTCCGGCAGTGAGGTGCCCAACCGCCAGCACCACGCGCCCTTCGCGCAACTGCGACTGCGAACGGCAGGCGTCTACAGACTCATCGATGAGCCGCAGCGCGCGCACCGCCGTCTCGACCATCACCTGGCCCGCGCTCGTCAGCTGGATGCGGCGGCCCCGCACCACCAGTGGCTGCCCGATCTCTTCTTCCATGCGCTTGATCAGGTGGCTGATCGCAGGCTGCGTCAGCTGCAGTGTTTCCGCCGCCAATGTGAAGCTGCCCGATTCGGCCACCGCCGCCAGCGCCCGCAGCTGCTGCAGCGAGACCTCTTCCGTGGCATTCTTTGCCATAAACCGTGTTCATAGTTGAATAACCAGGATTATCTGGCTTGATGCGCGGCGGCTGCATAGCATGCAAGGTTTCTTCACGGGCCAGAATCCAGCACCATGAAACGAATCCAGTTCCTTCACGGGGTTGCCGCGGCGCTTTGCCTGGCTGCATCGAGCACAGCCAGCTTCGCGCAGGGCTATCCCAACAAGCCGGTGCGGCTCGTCGTGCCGTTCCCCGCGGGCGGCGCTACCGATCTCTTTGCCCGCACGCTCGGGCAGAAGATGGGCGACAAGCTCGGCGCCATGCTGGTCATCGACAACAAGCCGGGGGCCGGCGGTGCCATCGGTTCCGACCTGGTTGCCAAGGCACCGGCCGACGGCTACACGCTGCTGCTGGCCACCACCAGCACGCACTCGATCGGCCCGGCCATCACCAGCAAGCTGCCTTACGACACCGTGCGCGATTTCTCGCCCATCGCGCATGTGGGCGATGCGCCCAGCATCATGCTGGTGCCGGTCAATTCGCCCGCGAAGACGGTGCGCGAATGGATCGAGCATGCAAAGAAGAACCCCGGCAAGCTCAACTACGCCTCCAGCGGCAACGGCACCATCGTGCAGCTCACGGCGGAACTCTTCAAGGCGCAGGCTGGCGTGTTCGTCACGCACATCCCCTACAAGGGCACCGCGCTTGCCATTCCCGACCTGATCAGCGGCAAGATCGACGTGCTGTTCGATTCGCTGCCCACGGGCATGCCGCACGTGCGCGACGGGCGCTTGCGCGCGCTCGGCGTCACCACACTCAAGCGCAGCCCGCTCGCGCCGGAGCTGCCGCCCATTGCCGACACGCTGCCGGGCTACGAGTCGAACACCTGGTTCGGCTTCTATGGGCCGAAGGGCCTGCCGGCGGACATCGTCGCGCGCGTCAACAAGGCGGCCAACGAAGCGCTGGCCGACCCCGAGGTGAAGGACAAGCTTTCGCGCCTGGGCATCGAGCCCGCCGCCGCCGGAACGCCCGAGCAGTTCGCGAAGATGGTGGCCACCGATGCGGCCAAGTGGAAAAAAATCGTGGTCGAACGCAAGATCACCAACGAGTAACGATGAGACAAACCGTCATGAACTTCGATTTCAGCAACCCCTATCTCTCCACCCGCATTCCGATCTTCGCGCGCAACGTGGTGTCGACCTCGCACCCGCTGGCTTCGCAAGCGGGGCTGCGCATGCTCCAGCAGGGCGGCAACGCCGTCGATGCGGCCATTGCCACGGCGGCCGTGATGACGCTGGTCGAACCGGTGAGCAACGGCCTGGGCAGCGACGCGTTCTGCATCTTGTGGGACGGCAAGGAACTGCATGGCCTGAACGGCTCGGGTCCCGCGCCCAAGGCCTGGACGCCCGAATACTTCAAGGCCAAGTACGGCGCCGATGCCGCAACGCCGCCCATGCGCGGCATCGACTCGGTCACGGTACCGGGCGCCGTGCGCAGCTGGGTGGCGCTGAGCGACCGCTTCGGCAAGCTGCCCTTTGCCGACCTGATGGCGCCGGCCATCGACATTGCCGAGCGCGGCTACCTCGTGCCGCCGGTGGTGCAAGGCAAGTGGCTGGCAGCCACCTCGCTGCTCGAATCGCAACCCGGCTTTGCGCAGTCCTTTCTGCCCTGGGGCCGTGCACCCGAGATCGGCGAGCTGTTTCGTTTTCCCGCTGCCGCTCGTGCGCTCAAGGCCATCGCCCGCACCAAGGGCGAGGCCTACTACAACGGCGAAATCGCCGAGGCGCTCGCCAAGTTTTCGAAAGAGCAGGGCGGCGCGCTCACGGTGGCCGACCTGTCGGCCTACCAGCCCGAGTGGGTCAAGCCCATTTCGCGCGACTACCGCGGCCACACGCTGCATGAGATTCCGCCCAACGGCCAGGGCATTGCGGCGCTGATCGCGCTCGGCATTCTGGAGAAGTTCGACATCGCTTCGCTACCCGTGGACTCGGTGGCTTCGCAGCACCTGCAGATCGAGGCGATGAAGCTGGCCTTTGCCGACGTGTACCGCTACGTGTCGGAGCCATCGTCGATGACGGTGACCCCCGCGCAAATGCTCGATGACGCCTACCTGGCATCGCGTGCGAGACTCATCGACGTGAAAAAGGCGCAGGACTTCAAGGCCGGCAATCCCGTGAAGGGCGGCACCATCTACCTCACGGCCGCGGACGAGAGCGGCATGATGGTGAGCTTCATCCAGAGCAACTACATGGGCTTCGGCTCGGGTTGCGTGGAGCCCGAGTTCGGCATCAGCCTGCAGAACCGCGGTCACGGCTTCAGCCTGAAGGCGGAGAGCCCCAACGTCGTGGCGCCGGGCAAGCGGCCGTTCCACACCATCATTCCGGCCTTCCTTACCAAGGACGGCCAGCCGGTGATGAGCTTTGGCGTGATGGGCGGCAACATGCAGCCGCAAGGCCACATGCAGACACTGGTGCGCATGCTCGACTACAAGCAGAACCCGCAGGCCGCCTGCGACGCGCCGCGCTGGCGCTTCAACACGGGGCTCGAGATCAACGTCGAGGCCGCGATGAATCCGAACACCGTGCAGGGCCTGCGCGACCTCGGCCACCAACTCGACGTGATCGACGATTCCTACCAGGACTTCGGTGCCGGCCAGTTCATCTGGCGCGCGGGCGATCCATCGGTCGAAGGCTATGTCGCCGCCAGCGATCCGCGCCGCGATGGCCTCGCTGCAGGCTATTGACGACCGCGCGATGATCGAGGGATGACCAAGTCCGCCGTACAGACCGGCATTCCCTCCGCACATGGCGGCGCAAAGAGCATTGCGCCCGGCCTCATCCTCGCCTCGCTGGGTGCCATCGCGTTCAGCGGCAAGGCGATCATCGTCAAGCTGGCCTATCGCCATGGCGTCGACGCCATCACGCTGATCATGCTGCGCATGTTGTTTGCGCTGCCGCTGTTCGCGGTGATGGCGTGGTGGGCGGGGCGCGGCAAGCCTGCGCTCACGTTTCGCGATTGGCTTGGGGTGATCGGGCTCGGTTTCTCGGGCTACTACCTCGCGAGCTTTCTCGACTTCGCTGGGCTCGCATATATCTCCGCCAGCTTCGAGCGGCTGATTCTTTATCTCAACCCCACGCTGGTGCTGCTGTTCGGCTGGCTCCTGTACAGGCGTCGGGCAACGCGGCCGCAGGTGCTGGGCATGATCGTGAGCTATGCCGGCGTGCTGCTGGTCTTCGGGCACGAGCTCTGGACCGGGGGTGACGGCAAGGGCGGCGGGGCGGCGGCGTGGGGCGCGTTCCTGGTGTTCCTGAGTGCGGTGAGTTATGCGGGCTACCTCGTCTACAGCGGCGAGTTCGTCAAGCGGCTCGGCTCGCTCCGGCTCGTGGGCCTGGCCACCACCGTGGCTTGCGTGCTGTGCATCCTGCAGTTCGTGCTCACGCGGCCGATGAGCGTTGCCATGCAGGTGGCGCCCGAAGTCATCTGGCTATCGGTGCTCAACGCCACGCTGTGCACGGCGGTACCTGTCCTGATGGTCATGATGGCCATTGAGCGCATCGGTCCGGCCATGGCCGCGCAAACCGGCATGATCGGGCCTCTTTCGACCATTCTCATGGGGGTGGTCATACTCGGCGAGCCGTTCACCGCGTGGATCGCGGCCGGCACGGTGCTCGTGATTGCGGGCATCTTCGTTTTCACACGCACGGGGCGCTAGCGCCCCTGCAGTACAGGAGAAGCAATATGGATCTGGGCATTGCAGGCAAGACCGCGCTGGTATGCGGCGCGAGCAAGGGACTCGGCTACGGCTGCGCCGAAGCGCTGGTGCGCGAAGGCGTGAACGTGGTGATCGTGGCGCGCGGCGCCGAGGCGCTCGAAGCGGCGGCAGCCAAGCTGGCAGCTGCGGCAACCGGTTCGCCGGCGCCGTTCGTCAAGCATGTGGCCGCCGACATCACCACCGAGGCCGGCCGCGCGGCCGTGTTCGCGCTGGGCCACGACTTCGACATCGTCGTGACCAACGCGGGCGGTCCGCCCCCCGGCGATTTCCGCAACTGGGACCGCGAGGCGTGGATCAAGGCGGTCGACGCCAACATGCTGACGCCCATCGAACTCATCAAGGCCACGGTCGACGGCATGGCCAAGCGCGGCTTCGGGCGCATCGTCAACATCACCTCGAGTTCGGTGAAGTCGCCCATCGACATCCTGGGCCTCTCCAACGGCGCGCGCAGCGGCCTCACCGGCTTCGTGGCCGGCGTGGCGCGCACGCCCATCGCGGCACAGGGCGTGACCATCAACAACCTGCTGCCCGGCTCCTTCGACACCGATCGCCTCAAGGGCACGATGGCCGGCGCGGCCCAGAAGTCGGGTCAGGACTTCGACACCGTGTGGGAAGCCCGCAAGAAGAACATTCCCGCCAAGCGCTTCGGCACGCCGGCGGAGTTCGGCGCCATCTGCGCTTTTCTGTGCAGCGTGCAGGCCGGCTACATGACCGGGCAGAACGTGCTGGCCGACGGCGGCGCTTATCCGGGCACTTACTGAGCCCGCCTCGTGGTCTCAACGTTTAGACGATGAGACCACGATCCCGCCGACGATCAGCAAAAATGCCGCTCCGTGGTACCACTGCGGCGGCTCACCCAGGAATGCGGCCGAGAACAGCGCGGCGAACAGCGGCGTGAGGTTCATGAAGAAGCTCGCCGCCTGCGGCCCCGCATGCTGCACGCCGCTGCCCCAGCAGCGGTAAGCCAATACGGCGGGGCCGATACCGATGAAAGCCAGTGCCGCGAGGAGGGGCCAGCCGGGCACGATGTGCGCGTCGGTCAGCGTCCACTCTCCGGCCGCGAACGCGCCCGACCACGCGAGGCCGAACACCAGTTGCGCCATCAGGAACGCGGCCCAGTCTTGCCGCACGGCTTGCGGCTCCCGCGTGCGGGCCAGTATCCAGCTGTAGAACGCCCATGCGATGGTGCCCAGGATCATGTACAGGTCACCCGGCACCAGCCGCAGCCCAAGCAGCTGCCGCCATTCGCCGCGGCTCAGCACCAGCAGCACACCCAGCATCGAGAGCAGCGAGCCGCCGATCTCGCGCCCGCTGACGCGGGCACCGAAGAAAACAGCGCCGGTCGCGAGCATCCACAGCGGCAGGCTGGAGCCCACCAGCGTGACGTTGATGGGCGTGGAAGTCTGCAGTGCCAAATACTGGAACGCGTTGTAGCAGCCGATGCCCAGCAGCCCCAGCACCGCGTAGCGCTTCCAGTGCGCCCACATCGGGCTGCCGGGTCGCAATACCGGCCATGCGAGCGGAAGCAGCAGCACGAAGGCGATGGCCCAACGCACGAAGTTCAGCGTGAGCGGCGACACCAGGTCGCGCACCATGCGGCCGACCACCGCATTGCCGGCCCACAACAGCGGCGGCACGGTGAGCAGGAAGACGGTCGAAGGCGTGAGGCGCTGCTGAATCTGCATGGCCGCCGACTCTACCGGGCATTGCCCTCTGCCGCCGTGAAAGGGCCAAACGTGGCACGATGCCGTCTTCTTTTTCCGCATGCCTGGAGACCGCAAAGATGATGAGCAAAGCCGTCCGTATCGACCGCCATGGTGGTCCCGAAGAACTGAAGATCGTCGACGTGGAGGTCGGCGAGCCCGGGCCCGGCGAAATACGCATTCGCCACAAGGCCGTGGGCCTGAACTTCATCGACACCTACCAGCGCGGCGGCCTCTACCCTTTCCAGATGCCTTTGCAGCTGGGCATGGAAGCCTCGGGCGTGGTCGAGGCCGTGGGCGAGGGTGTCACCCACCTCAAGGCGGGCGACCGCGCCGCCTATGCGAGCCAGCCGCCCGGCGCTTACAGCGAGCTGCGCGTGATGCCGGCCAAGTGCGTCTGCAAGCTGCCCGATGCCATCTCGTTCGAGACGGGCGCGGCCATGATGCTCAAGGGCCTGACGGCGCAATACCTGCTGAAAAAAACGCTGCCGGTGCAAGGCCTGCAACCGGGCGATTTCATCCTGTTCCACGCGGCGGCCGGCGGCGTCGGCCTCATTGCCTGCCAGTGGGCCAAGGCGCTGGGCCTGCAGCTGATCGGCACCGCGGGCAGCGATGCCAAATGCAAGCTCGCACTCGAATACGGCGCGGCGCATGCCATCAACTACAGCACCGAGAACTTCGCGGCCCGCGTGAAGGAGATCACGGGCGGCAAGGGCGTGAAGGTGGTGTACGACTCGGTGGGCAAGGACACCTGGGAGGGTTCCATCGACTGCCTGCGTCCGTTCGGCCTGCTGGCGGTATTCGGCAACGGCTCGGGCCCCGTGCCGCCGATCAGCTTCGGCACGCTGGCCTCGAAGGGCTCGCTCTACGTGACGCGGCCGACGCTGTTCACGCACATTGCCACGCGCGAAAGCACGCAGGCGATGGCCGACGACCTGTTCGCGGTGGTGCAAAGCGGCGCGGTGAAGATCCCGATCGACCAGCGCTATGCGTTGGCCGATGTGCAGCAGGCGCACCGCGACCTGGAAGCGCGCAAGACCACCGGCTGCACGATCCTGACGCTCTGAAGCGGGGCAAGGGCCGGCCGGTGGCGGGCCGGTCTTGTCCTACCCGCGGTGGGGTGTCATGCCTTCGTCTTGTGCGGGGCGCACTTTGTAGCCTGCCACGACGCTCGGGAAACGCCGCCACTGCCATGGACACCGTCAGAACCTTCATCGTCGAAGACAACGCCACGATCCGCGAGAACCTGGTGGGCACCTTGCGCGAAGTGGCCAGGGTCGATCCCGTGGGCCAGGCGGAATCGGAGCGGGAAGGTACGCGCTGGCTGGCGGGCAACTTGTCGCAATGGGACCTCGCCATCATCGACCTGTTCCTGAAAGACGGCACGGGCTTCAGCGTGCTCGAAGCCTGCCGCAACCGTGAGCCGGCGCAGAAAATGGTGGTGCTCAGCAACCATCTCACTCCGGAAATGCGCCGCAAATGCGTGCAACTCGGTGCCGATGCGGTGTTCGACAAGGCCACGGAGATCGACGACCTGATCGACTTCTGCCTGCGCCGGCGGCAGGAGCAGTTCATGACGTCGCCGTTTTACCAGGCCCACTGACACAGCGGCTCTGCCCCATTCCGCGGGCCGCAGCCCGAAGAAGCACAGGCGAATCAGCCCTCGATCTTCCCCAGCCGCGATTCGCGCAGCCGGCTTGGTGCCAGCGCGCCGGCCGATTCCAGGATCGGATAGGCAATGGAGCAGATGTGCGAGTTGATCCGCTTCAGGTCGCTGATCAGGTCGATGTGCAGCGAACTGGTCTCGATGCTCAGCGTGGTTCGGTCGGACAGCCGGTCGAGGTGGGTGGTGGCATAGGCCCGTTCAAGGTCGCGGAAGCGGGCTTTTTCCTGGAGCAGCTTTTGCGCATCGCGCACATTGCCGTTGAGAAATACGCTCATGCTCAGCCGAAGGTTGGCCACCAGCCGGCCATGCAGCTCCACGATTTCCGCCATGCCCGCTTCGGAAAAATTGCGCTGCGGCTTGATCTTCTTGTCTTCGATGTCGATGATCACGCGCTCGATGATGTCGCCGATCTGCTCCATGTTGATGGTGAAGCTGATGATGTCGGTCCAGCGGCGGCTTTCTTCCTCGCCCAGCGCCTCGCGCGAGATGCGCGTCATGTAGTACTTGATGGCCGAGTAGAGCTCGTCCACCGTGTCGTCGAGCTGCCGCAGCTCCTGCGACAGGCGCAGGTCGTTGTGGCGGATTACATCGAGCGTGCCGATGAGCATGGTCTCCACGATGTCGGCCTGGTGCAGCGCCTCGCGTGCCGCATTCGAAATGGCGAGCGAAGGCGTGGAGAGCGCCGAGGGATCGAGGTGGTGCGGCCGCGTGGAAGTGGCCGGCAGCGGCGGCACCGGCAGCATCCTGGTGACCAGCGTTGCGACCCATTGCGTGAGACCGATGAAGCCCACGCTGATGATCACGTTGAACGCCAGGTGAAACAGCACCACGCCATGCGTCGCGTTCGGCACGTGCGGCTGCACATAGCGCAGCCAGAGCCCGACGAACGGCGCGAGGATGGCCACCCCGAGCGCCTTGAAAAGCAGGTTGCCCACCGTGACCTGCCGCACCGGTATGGCCGACTTGGCGGTGGTCAGCACGGCCAGCAAGCCGCTGCCGAGATTGGCGCCGAGCACCAGCCCGAGTGCGACATCCAGCGGCACCACGTGGGAGCTTGCCATGGCCGCCACCAGCAGCACGACCGCCAGGCTCGAATACGCCACGATGGCCAGCACCGCACCGATGGTGATCTCGAGCAGCACGTCGCTGCTGAGCGAGGCCAGCAGCGCCCGCACGGCCGGCGCCGAGAAGAGCGGTTCGGTGGCTTCCACCACCAGCTGCAGCGCCAGCAGCATCAGCCCCAGGCCGATGAGCACCCGGCCGACGCGGCCGGCCACGCTGGCCGAGCGGGAAATGAACAGCACCACCCCCACGAAGATGAACATCGGCGAAAGCCAGGAGAGGTCGGCCGAGAACAGCACCGAAATGAGCGCCGTGCCGACGTCCGCCCCGCGCATGACCGCCAGCGCCGCGGGCAGTGTGACCAGCCCTTGCCCCACGAAGGACGAAGTCATCAGCGAAGTGGCTGTGCTCGACTGCACCAGCGCGGTCACGCCGATGCCCGAGAGCGCGGCCGTGAAGCGGTTGCGCATGCTCTGCACCAGGATCTTGCGCAGGTTGGCCCCGAACACGCGCAGCACGCCCGTGCGCACGAGGTGCGTGCCCCACACCAGCAGTGCGACGGCGGCCAGCAGGTTCAGAAGATGCTTCATGGGTGCCGGTTTCTATCCTTTTCGTTTTGGTTCGTTTTCGACCCCATTTTCCACAGTATGGGCTCAGTCGATCAGCGTTCCGTTGTCATGGAAGGGAAAAGGGCCCTCGAATGTGCCGGAAGCCGCCAAATGGGTCACCAGCCGTCCGCTGCGGCCGGACCACGCATGCACCCTGAAACCGGGCGGCTCCAGCGTCCAGGCCGATGGCGCATCGGGTGACAGGTCCAGGCAGACCTGGTGCGCCGGCGCCGGTGAAGTCGATGCGATGGTGCCGCCGAACCGCACGTCAATGGCACGGTGCAGGTGACCGCAGATCACGCGTTCGATGTTGCTGTACCGCGCCACCAGCGCTTCCAGCGCCTCGGCACCCTGCAGCAGGCCGATTTCGTCCATGTGGCCGATCAGCGTCTGGAACGGCGGGTGGTGCATGGCAATCACCACCGGCTCGCCGCGGCAGGCCTCAAGCTGTTCCTCAAGCCAGGTCAGCCGCTCGCCGCACAGCGCGCCATGGCTTTCGCCCGGCACGCAGGTGTCCAGCGCGAGCAGGCGCAGCGCACCCACCCGCACCGAATACTGGACAAAGCCGGCCGGGCCCATGCCCTCCGTCAGGTAGTTGTGGCCCGGAAAGCTGCGGCGCAATTGGTCGCGGTCGTCGTGGTTGCCGGGCATCAGGTAGACCGGCATGGCCAGCGGTGCCAGCAGGCGGGCCAGGTGCTCGTATTCGGCGGCGCGGCCGAAATCGCTCAGGTCGCCCGTGATCACGACCGCGTCGGGCCGCTGCGCGAGCCGCAGCACCGACTGCACCGCGCGCTCCAGATAAGGCGCGGTATCGATGCGGCCATAGGCCAGGCGGCCGGGTTCGCGGATGTGCAGGTCGGTCAGCTGGGCCAGGAAAGTGGTGTCTTCTGTCGTTGTCGTCATGCGCTGGTTTCCTGCGACGTCATCAGGCGGTCGGGCTGAATGCGAAGCCCGACCGGATCGCCGGGGCCGAACGGCGTGTCGCGGCCCACATCGGCGACCAGCAAGGGCTGGTCCTGCATACGCAGCTGCAGCTGCACGCGATCGCCGAGAAAGGTGCGGCGCTCGACCGTGGCGCTGCCCCAGTCGGGCCGCGGCGCGCTCACTTCGATGTCTTCGGGGCGCACCAGGAGCATGGCATGGCCGCGCCACGCGGGCGGGCAGGGCAGCGTGCATCCTCCGAGTCGGACAACGCCCTGCGCAATGGCGTCGGCCCCGCGCTCCAGCCGGTTCACCCGGCCCAGGAACTCTGCCACGAAGGGATGCGCGGGCGCGCGGTAGAGCTCTTCGCCGCGGCCGATCTGCACGATGCGTCCGGCGCTCATCACCGCCAGACGGTCGGCAATGGCCAGTGCCTCCTGCTGGTCGTGCGTGACGTGGATGGCCGTGATGTGCAGCCGCCGCAGCAGTTCGGCGAGTTCGTCGCGCAGCGACTCCTTGAGCTTGGCGTCGAGCGCGGCCAGCGGCTCGTCGAGGAGCAGCACGCGCGGGCGCACGGCAACCGCGCGCGCCAGGGCCACGCGCTGGCGCTGGCCGCCCGAGAGTTCGGCGGGGCGCTTGTTTTCCAGGCCACCGAGCCGCGTGAGGTCGACCAGTTCGCCCACGGCGCGCTTTTCTTCTTCGGGCGCTACGCCGCGAATGCGAAGGCCGTAGCCGATGTTGGCGGCCACGGTCATCTGCGGAAAAAGTGCGTAGCTCTGAAACACCATGCCCACGCCGCGATGTTCCACCGGCCGCTGCGTGACGTCTTGCCCGCCAAAGACGATGCGGCTGCCTTCGTCGGGTGCTTCGAGCCCCGCGATCAGCCGCAGCAGCGTGGTCTTGCCGCAGCCGGAGGGGCCGAGCAGGGCGAGCACTTCGCCCGCCTCCACGTGCAGGTCGGTCGGCAGCAGGCCGCGCGTACCGTCGGCGTAGGTCTTCGCGCAGCGCGAAATGTCGATGGGGATGCGTTCAAGTTCCATGGCGTTTCTGCATCAGGTTGGCAAGGTACTGCAGTCCCCACAGCACCGGAAGGATCACGGCGAAGAAGACCAGCGTGTAGGCCGATCCGATTTCGATGCGCATCGACGCATAGCTGTCGGCCAGGCCCACAGGCAAGGTGCGCGTGAGCGGCGTGTGCAGCATCCACGTGAGGTTGAATTCGCCCACCGAGAGTGTGAACACCATCAGGCTGCCCGCCACGATGGCGGGGAACACGGCGGGTACGAGGATGCCCATGAAGCGCTGGCGGAAGTTCGCGCCGAGCGAACGGGCGGCTTCCTCGAGCGCGAGCAGGTCGTCACGCTGGAAGGCCGAGCTCACGGTGCGGACCATGAACGGCAGCGTGAACACCATGTGGCCCACGAGAATGAAGGCGAAGCTCTGGCGGAAGGCGGTGAGTTGCCCGTAGGCGAGTATCAGCGCCAGCGCGGTCGCGAGGCCCGGCACCGCGACCGGCAGCGTCAGCAGCTCTTCGAAGATGTGCGCCGCGCGTGAGCGGCTGCGCGCCAGCGCGTAGGCGCATGGCACACCCAACAGCACGGTGCCGACTACGCAGGCCAACGCCAGCGCAAGCGACCAACCCACGGTGCCGCCGTAGTTCTCCCACACCTCGCCGAGCCAGCGCAGCGTGAGCCCGCTCTTCAGGCCGGTGCTGTAGTTGTTGACCAGGCCCGCCATGACGGACAGCAACATCGGCGCGATCATGAAGAGGCTCACCAGCACGGTAATGGCCAGCAGGAAGGGAGCCTTGGGTTGCGTGTTCTTTCGCATGAGCGTTTTCCTTCAGCGCGCGACCGGGTTGGCCCCGAAGCGGCGCGCAACGAACAGCACCAGCCAGGTCACGATACCCAGCGCAATTGACAGCGAAGCCGCTAGCGCGAAGTTGGCGTAGTTGGTGAACTCGTTGTAGATGGTGATCGGAATCACCTCGAACTTGCTGGCGAGCGTGAAGGCGGTGCCGAAGGCGCCCATCGAGGTCGCGAACAGAATGGCGCCGCAGGCCAGCGTGGTGGGCGCCAGTTCGGGCATCCATACGTCGCGCGCCACGCGCAGGCGCGAGGCGCCGAGCGAGCGCGCGGCTTCTTCGAGCTGCACGTTCATGGCCTCGGCCGCGGCGGCGTAGGTTGCAATGGCGCGTGGAAGCGAGAAGTACAGGTAGGCCAGGAACAGCCCGAGCAGGCCGTACGCAAAGGTGATGCGTTCGCCGAACAGGCCGTCTCCGATGTCGGCCACCAACCCTTGCCGTCCGCCGAGCAGGATGACGAAGAAGCCGATGATCACGCCCGGAAAAGAGAGAGGCAGCGTGAGCAGCGACAGCAGCATGCGCTTGCCGATGAAGGCATGGCGCGCAAGATAAATGCCCACGGCCGCGCCGAGCACTAGCGTTGCGAGCGTCACCGCCACTGATAGTGCAACGGTGTTGGCCATGCTCTGCAGATAGCGCGAATCTGTCAGCACCGCGAAGTAGGTGGACCAGCCCTTGGTCGCGGGCAGCGTGAGCAGGCGCACCACCGGCAACAGCCAGAAGGCAGCGAAGAACACGGCTGCGGGTGCTGCGCAGGCCAACAGGCGCCAGCGTGGGTTCCAGGCGTTGGGTTGCTTCATCTCAAGTTCATTTCCCACTGTGTTGCTGGGCGCCGTTGTTATGGGCGCTGTTGTTCAGGGCTTGTGCAAAGGCCACCGGGTACTCCCCTCCGCGAATGTCCCCCGCCTTCGGCTCCTCCTTTATTTCGCTGCGGGGAGCACCCGAT
>NZ_JBEPKJ010000014.1:0-201246 GCF_040544635.1 Variovorax paradoxus | reverse complement strand
CAGGGCATCGGGTGCTCCCCGCAGCGAAATAAAGGAGGAGCCGAAGGCGGGGGACATTCGCGGAGGGGAGTACCCGGTGGCCTTTGCACGCGCCCCGAACAAAACTGCGCGCGATGCGCAACACAACGGTAAAGCAACTGACATGAACTACACCGTCAACAGCCACACCACCTACTGCTACACCGGCGGCAAGATCTTCGACGCCGCCAAGCCGACTGTGGTGTTCATCCACGGCGTACTCAACGACCACAGCGTGTGGATTCTGCAAAGCCGCTGGTTCGCCAACCACGGCTGGAACGTGCTTGCGCTCGACCTGCCCGGCCATTGCAAGAGCGAAGGCCCACCACCCGAGAGCGTAGAAGAAGCAGCGCAGTTCGTCATTGCGCTGCTCGACGCCGCCGGCGTGCAGAAGGCCGCGCTCGTGGGCCACAGCTTCGGCTCGCTGATTGCGCTCGAAGCCGCTTCACGCGCGCCCGAACGGGTCACTCATCTTGCATTGGTGGGAACGGCCTATCCGATGACCGTGTCGCCCGCGCTGCTCGACGGCGCGCTCAACGACCCGCAGCGCGCCATCACCATGGTGAACAACTTCTCGCACTCGCTGCTCGCGCCGCCGCCCTCCTCGCTCGGGCCCGGCACCTGGCTCTATGGCAGTTCGCGCGCGCTGATGCGCCGCGTGCTCGCGAGCAACCGCGACGCCAACGTGTTCCATATCGGCTTCAAGGCCTGCAACGACTACGCCAACGGCGAAAAAGCCATCGAAGCCGTGCAGTGCCCCGTGCTGTTCCTGCTCGGCGATGCAGACCAGATGACGCCGCCACGCGCCACCAAGGCGCTGGTCGGCAAGGCGAAAAATGGCAAGGTCATCACCGTGCATGCGGGGCACTCGCTGATGAGCGAGGCACCCGACGAAGTGCTGTTCGCGCTGCGCGACTTCGTCGGCGCGCCCGCCTGAACCAATCGCTCGTTATTCCGCCGCGATGCCCGCGCGATGGGCCAGCGCGCGGTAGCGCGAGATCTCGCCTTCCATCTGGCTGCGGAACGCCGCTGCGCCGATGACGACAGGCTCCATGCCCTGTGCGCGCAGTTGCGCCTGCAGCGCCGGGCTGCTCATCGTGGCCGTGACCGCACGTGTGAGTTTGTCGAGCACGGGTGCCGGCGTGCGGGCCGGCGCGGCAAAGCCGTACCAGGCGTCGAAGGTGGCATCGGGCAACCCTTGCTCGGCCAGGGTGCGCACTTCGGGCAGCATGCTCGAGCGCGTGGCGCCCACGATGCCCAGCGCGCGCAGCTTGCCCGAACGCACGTGCGGCGCCACGGCGGCCACGGTGTCCAGGCCGATCTCTATCTCTCCGCCGATCACCGCCATTGAGCCCTGGCTGCTGCCCTTGTATGGGATGTCCTGCAGCTGGATACCCGCGGCCAACGCGAACAACTCGCCCGCCAGGTGCGGCCCCGAGCCGGAGCCGAAGGTCGCGTAGCGAATGCTCTTCGGCTTGGCCTTGGCGGCGGCGATGAGTTCGGGCAGCGAGCGCCAAGGCGTGCCGGCGCCCACCACCAGCACGAGCGGCGTGCGCGCGACGATCGCAATGGGCGCCAGATCGCGCACCGGGTCGTAAGGCAGTTTGGCACGCAACGCGGCGTTCACGCTGTAGCTGGTGGAGCCCGAGAGCAGCAGCGTGTAGCCGTCCGGCGCTGCCTTGGCGACCGAATCGGTGCCGATGATGGTGGCGGCGCCGGGCTTGTTGTCGATGACCACCGGCTGGCCGAGCCGCTCCGACAGGCCCTGCCCCATCGCCCGCGCGACGATGTCGGTGCCACCGCCCGGCGGAAAGGGCACGACCAGCTTCACGGCCTTGTCGGGCCAGGTGTCCTGCGCGAGCGCGGAGACGTGGAAGGCGAAAAATGCCGAAGCGCAGACCAGCAGGCTGCGGAAGCTGTGGGAGAGAGCGGTTTTCATGGTTCGTCCAGGAAGAAAAGTCAGGAGGCGATGGCGTGGGCGCGCGGCGTTGTTTTCCCGGCAGCCCAGGGCGCCAGACCGGGCTCGCCCAGGTCCCAGTAAAGGCCCGCCATGATCTGCAGGCCTTCGCGCGCCAGCGGGGCCAACAGGTGTTCGTTCGGCGCGTGCTGCGCGCAGGCCGGGTAGGAATGCGGCACCCACAGCGTAGGCAGGCCCAGCAGGTCGGCGAAGACGTCGTTGGGCAGTGAACCCGCGAGGTTGGGCAACAGGTCGACGCGCTGGCCGCTGCTTTGCTCGATGGAGCGCCGCGCCCAGTCGACCCAGGGGTTTTCCACGTCGAGCCGCGTGGCCGCGCCTTCCAGCGTGACCTGCACTTCGACGTTGCCGAAGCCGTGTGCGTCGAGGTGCGCGCGCACGATGTTCGCGAGCTCCCGCCACGGCGTTCCGACCACGAAGCGCAGCTGGCAATGCGCCACCGCCTCGGACGGAATCGCATTCACTGGCCGCTGCGGCGAGCCCGCGCCGAGCGCAAGCACCTCGATGGTGTTCCACGCCACCAGCCGCTCGGCCGGGCTCAGTCCGGGCTCGCCCCAGCCTTCGTCGAGCGCGGGATCGTCGGCGCCGCCGCCAATGGCGATATCGGCCAGCGCCTCGCGCACGCCCTGCGGAATCGATGGCGGTCGCAAGGCCTCGACCAGGATGCGCCCCCGCGCATCCGCCAGCGATGCCACGGCATGGCTCAGCACCGTGGCCGGGTTGGCGAGCACGCCGCCCCAGTTGCCCGAGTGATAGCCCCGCGCCCGGGCGCGCAACCGCAGGCTGAAGTTGACGGCACCGCGCGAGCCTAGAAACAGCGTGGGCCGTGCGGCGCTCACGCGCGGTCCGTCGCTGGCAATGAACAGGTCTGCGCGCAGCCTGTCGCGCTGCTGCTCGCACACCGCGTGCAGGCCCGGCGAAGCGGCCTCTTCGCCGGTCTCGATGAGCCAGGTGATGTTGTAGCCAAGGCGCCCGCCCCGCGCGCGCAGCGTGGCCGCCAGTCCGCCGATGGCAATGGTGTGCTGGCCCTTGTTGTCGGCCGTGCCGCGCCCGTACCAGCGGTCGCCGCGCACCGTGAGCGCCCAGGGGCCGAGGCCTTCTTCCCAGTGCGCGTCCTGCCCGCTCACCACGTCGCCGTGGCCGTAGCTCAACACGGTGGGCAGCGCAGGGTCTTCGACGCGGCGCGCAATCAGGAAAGGTCCGCCGCCGGCCACCGGGTTCTCGACGATTTCGCACGCGAAACCCAGCGCGGCCAGCGGCGGCACCAGCTCGTCGCGCAGGTAGGCGCCGAGCGCGGGCGTGGCGGCGCCGGTGTCGCTTTCGGTGCGAAAGGCGACGCGCCGCTGCAGGTCGGCAAAGAAGCCGCCTTCGTCGAAATAGGCGGCGGCAGCGGCAAGGCTTTCGGTACGTTGCATGGAGGGATTTCCTGTTTCCGTGGGGTGCAGCAAGTACAAGGCCTGGAGAGCGATGCTTCCAGCACCGTTTTGGCAAGCTACCATTGCCTTCAAGGCAAGGCTCTGATCCCTCATGACACCACCGCTTCTCAGCATTCCGATGCGCCATTTCCTGGAAGTGGCGCGCAGCGGCTCCGTCAGCCAGGCCGCGGCGCGGCTGTTCGTGGCCTCATCGGCGGTCAGCCGCCAGATCGCCAAGCTCGAGGACAGCCTGGGCACGCCCCTGTTCGAGCGCCACGCCAGGGGCATGGCACTGAACGCAGCCGGTGAGCGGCTCGCGGCGCATCTGCGCAATGCGCAACTCGACATCGAGCAGGTCATCGAACAGGTGCGCGACCTCGGCGGCCGCAGCGCACACCGCATCCGCATGGCGTGCACCGAGGGGTTCGCGGCGCATTTCATGCCGCAGGTCATGCGCAGCTTCGAGTCGGCGCACCCGGGCACGCAGCTCGAACTCCACGTGGGCTCGCCCGACGGCGTGAGCGCACTGCTCGCGCGCGGCGAGGCCGACATCGCGCTGAAATACGTCGTCGCGCCGGAGCCCGGCCTGAAGATCGAGCACTCCGCCAATGCGCCCGTGTTCGCGGTGCTGCGCCCCGACCATCCGCTGGCGCGGCAGCGCGTGGTGTCCGTGGCGGACGCCGTTCGCTATCCGCTGGCCGTGGGCGACAAGGGTGTGACCGCGCGGCAGCTGTTCGACCAGGCGTGCAGCCTGCAGGGCCTGCAGTACCGCGCGATCTTCGTCAGCAACTTTTCATCGGTGCTGCTGCCGCTCTTGCGCACGCCGGACGTGATGCTTTCCGGGCACCTCACAGTCACACATCTCATCGACGCGGGCACGGTGGTGGCGCGCCCGTTCGCGGAGGCGCCGCTGCAGCAGCGGCAATTGCAGGTGCTGGCGCTCGAAGGCCGCACGCTCGCGCCATTGGCGCAGGAGTTCGTACGGCACCTGGTGAATGCCATTGCCAGCGCGGGGCGGCGCAAGCTGGGGCGCGCACGTTCCAGTGCGCCCGCGGCTGCGTGAGCTTCAGCGCCCCAGGGCGTTGATGTCCGCCGGGTCGAGCAGCACCTTCGGCGCACCATGCCGCGCCACGGCCAGCATGGCGCGGCCGACCTTCTCGGTGGTCGTTATCTTGTCGGGCCACAGCCGCAAGGCCAGCCCGAGCACGGGCTTGAGCACCATGATCCCGGCCTGGTAGAGCGGCGTCTTCGAACGCGCGCCGTGCAGCGGCTGGATCATGCCGGGACGGAACATGTAGGCCGCCTTGAACGGCAGGCTGAGCAATGCGTTTTCGGTGGCGCCCTTCACGCGCGCCCACATGCTGCTGCCGCGCTCGCTGCTGTCGGTGCCCGCACCCGTCACGTAGGTGAAGGTCATGCCGGGGTTGAGCCGCGCGAGCACCGTGGCGGCCGCCATCGTGAGGTCGTAGGTGATGCGCTTGTAGTCGGCCTCTTTCATGCCGACGGACGACACGCCGAGGCAGAAGAAGCAGGCATCGAAGCCCTGCAACTGCGGCTCGAAGCCGGTGTAGTCGTACATGTCCTTGATGACCACGTCCTGCAGCTTCGGGTGCTGCTGCCCGGTGGCGTTGCGGCCGACCGCAACCACGCGCGCCACGTCGGGCGCGAGCAGGCATTCGCGCAGCACGCCCTGCCCCACCATGCCGGTGGCGCCGAAGATCAGGATGTTCATGGCAGGTGCGCGGTCAGACCGCGAATTCGGAGGGACGCTTCTCGAGCACCGCCAGCAGCAGGTCGACGTCCAGGCTGGAAGGCTGCGGCGCCTGCAGCGCGCCGAGCATGCGCGAAAGCGTTTCGGCGTGCGGCAGCAGCGGGCCCAGAAAGCGGGTGCCGTCGGCGCCGGCAATCAGCAGCGTCGGAAAGGTCTCGACGTCGAAGACATCGGCAATCTCGGCGTGGTCTTCGATGTCGACCCAGGCAAAGCGGAATTGCGGATGCGCCCGTGCCACCTGCTCGAGCAGCGGCCGGTAGTCGCGGCAGGTGCCGCACCATTCGGCGCACAGGCACACGACCCATGGCGCAGCGCCGGCCGGCTCGGCGGAATCGGGGGCGGCGGGAAGAGCACTCAAAGCTGATGCGGTGAAGGTGTGAATACGAAGCCGCAGTGGTGCGGCCGGGAGGTCGTGGCTATTATGAACAAAGCGCCCCCGGCGCTCAGGAGACTCGCACGATGAACACCACGACTGCCCCGGAATCTGCTGTCGATCCGCGATGTTTCAAGAGCTTTGCGGAGTTCTACCCCTTCTACCTGACCGAGCACGCCAACCGCACCTGCCGGCGCCTGCACTTCATCGGCTCGACCCTGTCGCTGCTGTGCCTGGTGGCCTTGGTGGTCACGCTCAATCCGCTCTGGCTCCTGGCCGGGCTGGTGGCGGGCTACGGCTTTGCCTGGATCGGGCACTTCGGTTTCGAGAAGAACAGGCCGGCCTCGTTCAAGCGCCCGCTTTATTCCTTCATGGGCGACTGGGCGATGTACCGCGACATCTGGCTGGGCAAGATCAAGATCTGACCGCTACTAAATCAGGAGCACATCGCCGAGACGCAGCGAGCGAAGCGGCCCTTTCTGCCACAGGTCTTCAAGTGGCTCGGCCTGCGGCATGAGCAATTCCTTGAGCAGCGGCTCGATGGGCGTGGACGGGTCGGCCAGCAGCACGTAGCGCGGGTCTTCGTTGGGGGTCTCCTCGGCGAGCGGCGCAATCCAGTCGAGTGCCACCAATGTTTCGAGCACCGGCACCAGTTGCAGCGTGTCGACCCGCATGCGCGTGACGAGCTCGGTGGCTCCCATGCCCTTGGCCGGTGTGGCGCTCGCACGCGCCAGGTGCTGCAGCACCTCCATGGCCAATTGCAGCGGCCACCCGGCCCGCCCGCCTCGGCGCGCAACGCCGGTCAGCAGGCTGGGCAAATAGGCCGCGATGACCGCTCCGAGCAGCACGATCACCCAGGCCACGTAGATCCACACCAGCAGAATCGGCACCGTGGCAAACGCGCCGTAGAGCACCGAATAGGTCGGCACCAGGCTCAGGTAGTAGCCCAGCACGCGTTTTGCAATTTCGATGGCCGCCGCCACGAAGATGCCACCGGCCCACGCATGCGACCAGCGGACGTTGGTGTTCGGCACGTAGTGGTAGAGCGAGGCCATGCCCGCCGCAAGCAGCACGAATTCGAAGGTGTCCAGGAACAGCTTGACGATGCTTCCGCCCACCACGTCGCGCGAAAAGGAAAACACATACGAAGTGGTCGACAAACTCACCGCCAGGATCAGCGGGCCGAGCGTGATGGCGGCCCAGTAGATCAGCACACGCTGCGCAAAAGGCCGCGGCGAACGCACCCGCCAGATGTTGTTGAGCGTCTTGTCGATGGTGAGGATCAGCGCAATGGCGGTAATCAGCAAGACCGCCAGGCCTGCGATACCGAGGCCCCCGGCCTTGCTCGAGAACTGGTTCAGGTAGCCCAGCACCTGGCGCGCGATGTTGTCGGGAATCAGGCTCTCGATGAGCCAGCGCTGCAGCCGCCCTTGCAGCTTGGCGAACATCGGGAACACGGTAAAAAGCGCCAGCGCCACCGTGAAGAACGGCACCATGGCAATGGTGGTGGTGAAAGTAAGGCTGCTGGCCGTCAGGCCGAGGCGGTCTTCGCGGAAACGCTCGCCCAGCACCGCCGCGGTGTTGCCCCACGGAAAGCGCGAAAGATCCCTCCAGAGCTGACGACGATTCATGGCCGGTATCATAAGAACCTGATCCCTCCCCCCAGTCTTCGCGCACTTCGTGTCGCCGTGCCGCCCCTCGCGTCCCCTTGCAAGAGCCGGCCTGGCGAAGCCGGTTCCGCGGTGTTCCGCCTATGAAAACCATCACACCGCAAGCCTCTTCTTCCGTCCGTGCCACCCGATGGCTTGCCGTGGGCAGCCTTGTCGGCTTGATCGTGCTCGGCCTGGCCTGGGAACTCTGGCTCGCACCGCTGCGGCCCGGTGGTTCGCTGCTGGCGCTCAAGGTGCTGCCGCTTGTCATTCCGCTCGCGGGGCTCTACAAGAACCGCATGTACACCTACCGCTGGGTCAGCCTGATGATCTGGCTCTATTTCACCGAGGGCGTGGTGCGCGCATGGAGCGACACCAACGGCGTGGGGCAAGTGCTCGCGCTGGTCGAGGTGCTGTTGTGCCTCATGCTTTTTGCGGCCTGCGCGTGGCACGTGCGGCTGCGCCTGCGCAATGCCAAGGCTGCCCGCCTACTGGAGGCTTCCACCCAATGACGCCAATGACGACTTCTTCTTCCGCTGCTTCCCTCATCGATCAACTGCGCGCCATCGTCGGCGCACAGCACGTGCTGAACGAAGGCGACCTCACCGCCTACGAGCAAGACTGGCGCAAGCGTGCACGCGGAAAGTCGCTGGCCGTGGTGCGGCCCGCCAATACGCAGCAGGTGGCCGACGTGGTCAAGGCCTGCGCCGCGGCCGGCACGGCCATCGTGCCGCAGGGCGGCAACACCGGGCTGGCAGTGGGCTCCATTCCCGACGACAGCGGCACGCAGGTGGTGCTGAGCCTGCAGCGGCTGAACGCCATCCGTACCGTCGATGCCGCCAATCTCACGATGACGGTGGAAGCCGGCTGCATCCTCCAGACGCTGCAGGAAACGGCGGAGAAACAGGGCTTCCTGTTCCCGCTGAGCCTTGCCGCCGAAGGCAGCTGCACCATCGGCGGCAACCTTGCAACCAATGCCGGCGGCACGCAGGTGGTTCGCTACGGCAACACGCGCGATCTGTGCCTGGGCCTCGAAGTGGTCACGCCGCACGGCGAAATCTGGGAAGGCACCAGCGGCCTGCGCAAGGACAACACCGGCTACGACCTGCGCGACCTGATGATCGGCAGCGAAGGCACGCTGGGCATCATCACCGCAGCGACCATGAAGCTTTACCCGCTGCCCGCCGCGCAGCTCACGGCCTGGGCCGCGGTGCCCTCGCTCGACCACGCGGTCACGCTGCTGGGCCTGGCGCACAAGCACCTGGGCTCGGGCCTCACGGGCTTCGAAGTGATGGGCAAGTTTGCATTGAGCCTGGTCGACAAGCACATGCCGCAACTGCGCGTGCCCTTCATCGGCGACGAAGCCGTGCCTTACTGCGTGCTGCTCGAAAACTCCGACAACGAATCGGAAGACCATGCGCGTTCGCGCTTCGAGGCGTTGCTCGAAACGGCTTTCGAAGACGGCTGCGTGACCGATGCGGTGGTGGCAGAGAACCTCACGCAGGCGCACCAGCTCTGGCACATCCGCGAGAGCATTCCGCTCGCGCAGGCCGAAGAGGGCCTGAACATCAAGCACGACATCTCGATTCCGGTGTCGAGTATTCCGGCCTTCGTGGCCGAGACCGATGCGCTGCTGGCGCGCGAGATTGCCGGCGTGCGGCTGGTGAACTTCGGCCACCTGGGCGACGGCAACCTGCACTACAACGTGCAGGCACCCGAGAACATCGACACCAAGGCCTTCTTGAAGAACGAGGAAGAGCGCATCAACACGCTGGTGTACGACGCGGTCGAGAAGTTCGGCGGCTCGTTCTCGGCCGAGCATGGCGTGGGCTCGCTCAAGGTCGACAAGCTCGAG
The DNA here is from genome assembly GCF_040544635.1 of Variovorax paradoxus. Lineage (GTDB taxonomy): Bacteria > Pseudomonadota > Gammaproteobacteria > Burkholderiales > Burkholderiaceae_C > Variovorax > Variovorax paradoxus_R. The sequence goes on along the minus strand of NZ_JBEPKJ010000014.1, from coordinate 192,190 downwards.
AAACACAAGTCGCCCGTGGCGCTGGAGATGATGCGAGCCATCAAGCGCGGGCTCGACCCGAAGAACATCCTGAACCCGGGCCGGGTGATCCGCGTCTAGGCGGGAAAGTCCTCGCGGCGCAGCTCGATCGGCTGGCCGTGCGGCGTGCGGTCGGCCGCGTGGTCCCACGCGTGGCGGTAGCGCGCGAGTTCGTCGCCCGAGCTCGCGCCCTTGCGGGCCACCAGGCCTTCGAGCGCGGCAAGCCAATGCCGGTAATAGGTGTCACCAGCATCGGGGTCTCCCGCGGCTTGCGCGGCGGCGATCTGCGCCGCAAGCGCTTCGGCCCACTCCACCCAGCTGAACAGGCCGCGCTCGTGCAGCGCGAGCGTCATCGCAAAGGCCTGTGCTTCCCACGGCTCGCAGAACACCGGGCCGTCGGCATCGCGCGGCATGCCGGGTGCGAGCGCGAGAGGTGGCATGTCGATCTTCATGCCGATCTTCATGCGGAAGCCTCCAGGTAGCTTTCCCACGCATCGACCGACACCGAGAGGTTCTGGCGCGGCGCCGCATTGCCCCAGAGCTCGGCCTCGTTGAAGACCACGGTGTAGAGCCACTGCGGCTGTTCACCGAGGCCCTGCGCATTCGCATCCGCGAACACATGCGCGCCGTGAACATGTTCGATGGTGCCGCGCTTGCCCTGCACATAGCTTGGTAGCCGCGTGTGATGGTCGGCCTTGTCGATGTGCATTCGCACGGCTTGCCCGATGGCAAAGCGGGCGGGGCCCGGCGCGGCACGCTCGGTGGGCGCACCCTTGGCGAGCACCGCGGGCACGTTCCCGGCCTGCAGCACGCGGGCGACCGGCGCGGCCGGATGGCGCATCTCGCCGGTCGCGATCTCGTCGGGAAACACCTGCCCGCGCTGCAGCATCAACTGCTCGAGCGCTCCAAGCCATATCTGGTAATAGCTCAGGTCGCGGTAGTTCGGCAGCGTCTCGCGCATGGCGCGGCTCGCATCGATGTTCCAGGAGCCGGTTGCGCCCATCGCAAGCGTGAGCGCCAGGGCGCGCGGCTCCCAGTCGGCATGGAAGAGCTCGCCCTCGGGCTCGGGCGTGACCGGCCCGAAGCCCGGCTGGCCGCCGAGGTCGGCCTGCGTGACGTAGCTCATGCGGCGCTCCTTGCGGCCGCTGGCGCATCGGCAAGGCGCGTGCCGATCATCGAATCGCGCGAAACCAGGGCGGCGAGTTCGTCCTCGCTCCATCCTTCGGTGCCCGCGGGCCTTTGGGGAATCACGAGGTAGCGCACTTCGGCGGTCGAATCCCAGACGCGGATGCGTGTCGTCTCGGGCAGCGTGGTGCCGAAATCGGCCAGTACGCCGCGCGGGTCTTTCACGGCACGCGAACGGTACGGCGCGCTCTTGTACCAGGTGGGCGGCAGGCCGAGCACCGGCCAGGGGTAGCAGCTGCACAGGGTGCAAACGACCATGTGGTGCTGCTCGCCGGTGTTCTCTACCGCCACCATGTGCTCGCCCTGGCGGCCGGTGTAGCCGAGCGAGGCGATGGCGGCCGTGGCGTCAGCCATCAGCCACTCGTGGAAGTTTGGGTCGACCCAGGCCCGCGCCACCACCCTTGCCCCATTGCGCGGCCCGATGCGGGTCTGGTAGGTGTCGATCAGCGCATCGAGCGCGGCCGGGTCGATGTAGCCCTTCTGCGTGAGCACGCTTTCAAGTGCGCGCACACGCAGGTCCATTTCGCCGAGTTCGCTGTGGTCGTGGGAGTGGTCATGTCCGGTCATCGCCCGATGCTAGCGCCGCCCCGTAAAATTCCCAACATGACCTCGACCGCCCGCCCCGTCCGCTCCCAGTACGAAGATTTCATGCGCCACGTGGACACCCACGGCGTGTTCAAGAGCGACCGCACCGGCACGGGCACCAAGAGCGTGTTCGGCCACCAGATGCGCTTCGACCTGAACGAAGGCTTTCCACTGGTGACCACGAAGAAAGTGCACCTGAAGTCCATCATCCAGGAGCTGCTGTGGTTTTTGACCGGCTCCAGCAACAACAACTGGCTCAAGGAGCGCGGCGTCTCCATCTGGGATGAGTGGGCGCGCGAAGACGGCGACCTGGGCCCCGTGTACGGCGTGCAGTGGCGCAGCTGGCCCACGCCGGACGGCGGCTATATCGACCAGATCTCCGAAGTCATCAAGACCCTGAAGACCAACCCCGATTCGCGCCGCATCATCGTGAGCGCATGGAACGTGGCCGAGCTCTCGAAGATGGCGCTCATGCCCTGCCACGCCTTCTTCCAGTTCTACGTGGCGCCGCCGCAGATACCCGGCGAGCGCGGCAAGCTGAGCTGCCAGCTCTACCAGCGCAGCGCCGACATTTTTCTTGGCGTGCCCTTCAACATTGCCAGCTACGCGCTGCTCACGCACATGATGGCGCAGCAGTGCGACCTCGACGTGGGCGATTTCATCTGGACCGGCGGCGACTGCCACATCTACAGCAACCACGCCGAGCAGGTGGCGCTGCAGCTGAGCCGCAAGCCCTACCCATACCCCACGCTCAACATCAAGCGCAAGCCGGCTTCGATCTTCGATTACCAGTACGAAGACTTCGAAGTGGTTGATTACCAGCACCACGAGGCCATCAAGGCGCCCGTGGCGGTGTGAGCGGATTGTTCGGCCTCATGACGACACCGCGCATCAACCTCATCTTCGCCCGCGCCGCCAACGGCGTGATCGGCGCCAACGGCACCATGCCCTGGCACTTGCCCGAAGACCTGGCTCACTTCAAGCAGCAGACAGGCAGTGCGCCGGTGATCATGGGCCGCAAGACCTGGGATTCGCTGCCGCCGCGTTTCCGGCCGCTGCCGGGCCGGCGGAACATCGTCATCACGCGGCAGGACGACTGGAAAGCCGATGGCGCGCACCGCGTCGGCAGCCTTCAGGAAGCGTTGTCGCTCTGCGAAGAATCGCAGGTGCCCGATGTGTGGGTCATCGGCGGCGCGCAAATCTATGCCGAAGCCGAGCCGCTCGCGCAGTACGCGGTCGTGACCGAGCTCGCGCACGACTACGAAGGCGATGCGCACGCGCCCGAACTCGCTCCCGCCGAGTGGCGCGAAACAAAGCGCGAACCGCACGTCTCGGCCAAGGAAGGCCTGAACTTCAGCTTCGTGACCTACGAACGCGTGGGATCCGCGAAGACATGAGCGGCGACGATCGGCAAGCAGCCATTGCCCCGCCGCTGCGGCGCCGCTCCCTGGTGGCCGGCGCCGCATTGCTTTTTTGCGGCCTTGCACCGATGCGGGCGCTGCACGCGGCCGACCGGCTCGAACCCGACGAAGAAGCGCTCTTCATGCCGGGCACGGCGCGCCCCACGGACGACGGCCGGCTCGAAGTCGACATTCACGCCTGGGTCTACGAGCCCGAGCGGCGCTGGGGCCTGAACGCCGCATTCGCACGCTACCTCGGCCTGAGCCTGAACAAGCTCTCGCCCGCGGCGCGCTTGCGCTTCAACCAGCGCACGTCGCTGTTCCATGCCGAATCGGAAGAAGGCAAGGTGTTCGACATCGACTTCGAGGGCAGCCCCGCGCGCGCGACCTCGCCGCCTTCGGGAGCCGACGGCCGCATGAACATGCGGATCGTGATCGACGCCCCCAGGACATCGCCCTCGGACGAATGGCTGAAGTTTCGCGCGGTGACCGGACCCGGCGAGCTGCTGCATCGCTTCAAGGGCGAGGCATTGATCGTTCCTGCGCAGGGCCTGTCGATCATCTCGGACATCGACGACACCATCAAGCGCACGCAGGTACGCGACCGGCGCGAGATGCTGCTGAACACTTTTGCGCGGCGCTTCGAGGCGGCACCCGGCATGGCGGCTTATTACCGCGCATTGGCGCAAACGCCGGGCACGCGCTTTCACTATCTGTCGGCCAGCCCGATGCAGCTGTATCCCCCGCTCGCGGATTTCGTTCGCGATGCGGGCTTTCCCACGGGCAGCATGCACCTGCGCGAGAGCACGAGCTGGCGCACGCTGATTCCCGGCGACCAGGATTCACGCGCGCACAAGCTCGGCGTCATCGAGCGGCTGCTGTCCGATTTTCCGCACCGGCGGTTCATGCTGGTCGGCGATTCGGGCGAGAGCGATCCGGAAATCTATGCGCAGGTGGCGCGCACCCACCCCGAGCGCATCGACAGCATCGCGATACGCGACGTAACCGGTGAAGACAACCGTGCCGAGCGCTACAGGGCGGCCTTCAACGGCATGGACCCGGCGCTTTGGCAAATTCTTCCGGCAGACCGGGCTCCGGCACCGACCCGCGTCGCAAGGTAAGCCGTTTCGGCCTCGACAAAACCGGCACCTTCGTTTCAAGCTTCGGCAAAAAAAGAACACTTCGGTACACACCGAAAAGTCATGTGCAGTGCAGGGATTAGGCACGAATGTGAATTTTTCCGCAGAATGTTTGCACCGCCATCTAGACAAGGAGACGGCCATGTCCATGGAGTTTCTTCGAGTCATCGCCGAACAGAAATTGCCATACGTCGTCCACACGCCAGCAGATATCGACAGGGTGCGCGTGCTGCGTGCGGCCGAGCTGGTGACTGCTTTCATTCCGCCGTCCGGCCGCGCGCCGGACGACCGTGCCATACGTCAACTCGCGCAGGTGGAATCGATTACCACCAAGGGCAAGCTGGCGCTGAACAAGGCCACTTCAGCCTTCATCGAGCTCTGAGCTTCCCGGCCTCGAACCCCAGCCGCTTCATCGCGGTACCCGGACTCACGGCGGCCTTTGCATAGCCGGCCCACGGGTCGTTGCCGCGGTCGAGCCGGGCATGGATGTTCCTCAAGGTCCACTGCGCGCCGCTCGTGAGCGCTGGAACCTCCGGCCACTCCACCGGCACCGACACCCCCATGCCCGGACGAGCGCGCGCCGACCAGGCGCACACCGTGGTGGCCCCGAACCCGTTGCGCAGGTAGTCGATGAAGATGCGGCCGACGCGGTTGCCGGGCCCGCTCTTGGCAACGAACATCTGCGGCACGGTGCGGGCCATGTGGCGCACGATGGCCTGCGAAAAATCCTTGACGGTGTCCCAGTCGTACTGCCGCTTCAGCGGCACGACCACGTGCAGCCCCTTGCCGCCGCTGGTCTTGCAGAAAGGCGGCAGGCCGAGCTCGTCGAGAACCACGCGCATCAGTTCCGCCGCCTGCAGCACCATGGGCCAGCCGACGCCCTCGCCCGGGTCGAGGTCGAAGGTCATGCGGTCGGGCTTGCCGATGAGCGTCTTCACGCCGTTCCAGGTATGGAATTCGATGACGTTCATCTGCGCCGCACTCAGCAGCCCCAGCGGGTTGGCCACCTCGATCAGTTCGGGATGCTCCGGCCACAGCGCCGGATCGAGCTGCCGCACGCCGGCCATCTGGCCGGGTTCGAGATGCTTCTGAAAAAACAGCTGCCCCTTGATGCCCTGTGGCGCGCGCACGAAAGACACCGGCCGGCCCTTCAGGTGCTCCATCATCAGCGGCGCGACAAGGCCGTAGAAGCGCACCACCTCGACCTTCGTGATGCCGGTGGTCGGATCGACCACGCGGTCGGCATGCGAGACCTTGAAGTTGGCGGGCATCGTGGCAGCAGGCTCCGGCTCGGCGTCGGGTTCGCGCGTAGCCTTTGCCTGGTGGACCGGCTTCTCGCGGATGATGGCCTTGGCCGGCTTGTCGGTGCGAACGCTATGGAACACCGGGTGCCGCACATGGCCGTCTTTCGTCCACTCCGAAAAAGTGACTTCGGCCAGCAGCACCGGCTTGACCCAGTGCGCGCGGCGGTCGTTCTCGGTGGGGTTCCTGAACGGACGCTCGTCGATGCCGAGCGGCTTCAGCCGTTCGAGCATCTCGCCGAGCGTGCGGCCGTTGAAGCCCGCGCCCACCGCGCCGGCGTAAATGAGATCGCCCTTCTCGTCGTGCACACCGATCAGCAATGCACCGATGCCCACGCGCGAGCCCTTCGGATCGGTATAGCCGCCGATGACGAACTCCTGCCGCCGCGAGCACTTGAGCTTGATCCAGTCGGGCGAGCGCCGCGACGAATAGGTGCTGCTCTTGCGCTTTCCAATGACGCCCTCGAGCCCGATCTTGCAGGCCGAAGCCACGATGTCTTCAGGCGGCGCGTCGAAGATTTCGCTGAAGCGGATTTCAGGCGGCGCCTTGGCAAGCAGCGTTTGCAGCAAGGCCCGGCGCTCGACCAGCGGCACGCCGGTGAGATCGAAGCCGCCGTAGTACGGCAGGTCGAAAAGAAAGTAGACGATGTTGCTGGTCTTCTCCCTGTCGAAGGCATTCTGCAAGGCCTGGAAGTCGGTGCCTCCGGCTTCGTTGAGAACGACGATCTCTCCATCGAGCCAACCCGGCTTGAGCTTCATGCCCTTGATGGCGCGCACCAGCTGCGGCATGCGGCCGCTCCAGTCGTGACCGTTGCGCGTGATGAGCTGCACGTCTTTTTTTGCGTCGATGCGGGCGAGCAGGCGGTAGCCGTCGAACTTGATTTCGTAGAACCAATTCCCGGGGTCGGGCGGCGGGCCATCGACCAGCGTCGCAAGCAGCGGTGAAAGCTTGGCGGGCATGGCGGCCTTCACGGCATCGGCGGGCATGTCGCCGGCAGGTGCCTTGCCGCGCTTTGCCCGCGAAGGCGCCGCTGCAGGCGAAGATGCACCTGCAAGCGCAGGGGCCGCGGCAGCCAGCGTGGGCATCGGCATCTCCGCCACGCTGTCGGGAAACTGGTCGACCACGCTGAACTCGGCGGCCGGGCGGGCGTAGTCGTCGTGCTCCTTGATGAGGAGCCACGCGTCCTGCTTGCCGTCCTTGTTGCCGTGCATGCGCACCAGCGCCCATTTGCCGCGCAGCTTGTAGCCGTGCAGCTCGAACTTGAGGTGCCCCGCCTTGTAGCCCTTGCGCGCGTCGCCGATGGGCGCCCAGGTGCCCTTGTCCCAGATGATCACCTTGCCCGCGCCGTACTGCCTGGGCGGAATCACGCCCTCGAACTGGTTGTAGGAGACGGGGTGGTCTTCGACGTGCACGGCCATGCGCTTGTCATGCGTGTCGTAGCTCGGGCCCTTGGGCACCGCCCAGCTCTTCATCGCGCCGTCGAGCTCGATGCGAAAGTCGTAGTGCAGGCGGCTCGCCCAGTGCTTCTGCACCACGAACTGCAGCGTGCCGGGCGCGGATGCGCCGCCTTCCTCCGGCTCGGGGGTGAGGCCGAAGTTGCGCTTCTCCTTGTAGCGCTTCAGCGGGTTTGCGCGCGCCATGGCGTGTCGCTCCCCGCGCCCTGAGGACGGCTTTCCGCGTAGCGTTCGAGCAGCAGGTAAAGCACGATGCCGCCGCCCAGCGGCAGCAGGTAGTAGAGCGCGCGAAACGCCAGCACGGCCCCCATCAATGCTCCCTGGCGCACGGTGCCCGAGAGCAGCGCCAGGTACACGGCTTCCAGCACGCCCAGCCCGGCCGGAATCGGCGTGATCACGCCGACGATGGAAGCGGCGAGCAGAACGCCCAGCGTGGTCGCGTACGGTACCTGCCGGCCCAGCAGCAGGTACATGATGCAACCCATCAATGCCCAGTTGGCCGCGGAGAGCGTGAGCTGAACGAGCGCGAGTTGCGCCGAAGGAAGCTTCAGCCGGCGCCCCCTCACCTGCCATTGCCGCCCGCGCGAGAACGCGCAGGCCACCACATAGGCGACGGCCAGCAGGATCATCGCCACGCCAAGGGCGCGAAGTGCGTCCGCCCCGATGCCCGCCTGGCGCGGCGGTGTGATGGCACCGGCCGCGAACAGGCCGCCCGCGAGGAGCCCGTAGCCGAGCCAGTTGGTCGCCAGGCTGATTCCGACAATCTGCGCCACGGTGGCTTCGTCCAGCCCGGCGCGCGCATACAGGCGCGCGCGCAGCGCAACGCCGCCCACCAGCGAGCCCAGGTTGAGGTTGAAGGCATAGCTCGTGACCGCGATGGCCCAGGTGCGCCAGCGCGGCACCCGGTGGCGCGTGTGCCGCCTGCCGATCAGGTCGAAGCACCCGTAGAGCGCGTGGCTCGCGGTTGCGAGCGCCAGCCCACCGAGCAGCAACATCGCGGGGTAGCGCTGCAGCGCATGCCACGCGCCCGCCCAGTCGACCTTGTGCGCATGCGACAGCAACAGCCCCAGCACCGCAAGCCCCAGCAGCGGCAACACCCACCTGCGGCAGCGCCGCCAGAGCGATGGCCTGGGCCCGGAAGGGCCTGGCGTTGAAAGAGTGGTCGCGTCGTTGCTCATGGCGGCGCTGCTACAGAACCGAAATGAGCGCCGCAAGGTCGAGCGGCTTGAGCAGGTGGTGGTCGAACCCGGCCATCGCGATGCGTTCCTTGTCGCCCTGCTGTCCCCAGCCCGTCAATGCGACGAGGATCAATCCCGCAAGCGCGGGGTTCGCGCGCAACTTGATCGCCAGTTCGCAACCGTCCATGCCAGGCATTCCGATGTCAAGAATCGCAAGCCCGGGCACCAGGCCTTCGGCAACCAGGCGCAGCGCGGCATCGCCGCCGTAGGCCACATGGGTCGAGGCCCCGAGCGATTGCAGCAGATCGCTCAGTGCGTCGGCTGCATCCCGGTTGTCGTCCACGATCAGGACCGTGTTCGGCAACGACGCCGGCCAACCGCCAACGGCCGGCATCTGCGTCTTCGGCACACCCGCATCGGCACGGGTGAGCGGCAATCGCACGCAGAACATTGCGCCCTGGCCAAGCCCTGCGCTGATTGCCTCGACGCTGCCGCCGTGCAGCTCGACCAGGCTCTTCACCAAGGTAAGCCCGATGCCGAGCCCGCCTTGCGCCGCCTTGGAGGTGCCGCTGACCTGAACGAACATCTCGAAAATCGACTTCAGCATTTCCGGCGCAATACCGGTGCCGTTGTCCCAGACTTCGACCACGGCCTGGCGGCCCTCCTTGCGCAGAACGATCCTGATCTGGCCGCCGCGGGCCGTGTACTTGGCGGCGTTGTTGAGCAGGTTGGAAAAAACCTGCGTCAGGCGAACGCCGTCGCCTCGCACCACCAGAGGTTCGCTGCACAGTTCCACGTTCAGGTTGTGCCTGGAGCCTTCCAGCAAGGGCCGGCTCAGTTCGATGGCGTCCTTGATGACCGATTCGAGCGCGACGGCTTCCATGCGCAGCTCGATCTTGCCGCGCGTGATGCGCGAGACCTCCATCAGGTCGTTCACGAGCCGCACCATGTGTTCGATCTGCCGGCCCATGAGCTCGTAGTAGCGCATGGCCTCCGCAGCGTCGTGCTGCTTTCGCATCAGCAAGGTGAGCGCGGTGCTCATCGGCGCGAGCGGATTGCGCAGCTCGTGCGCCAGCGTCGCAAGGAACTCGGTCTTGCGCTGATCGGATTCGCGCAGCCCGTCGAGCAAGCCGCGCAACTGGTACTGCCGGTTGCGTGCGCGCAGCGCCGTGCGAACCGTGCTGATCAGCGAAGCCACCCGCATGGGCCGTTCGATGACGGTGACGTTCGCAAGCTTGTCCATCGCCTCGGCAATGACGCGCGAGTCCGCGCCCTGGCGGGCAAGAATGAGCACCGGCACGTCGGACCAGGGCGGCTGCGAACCCAGCACTTCGGTCAGCGCGGCCGCGGCCGGATCGGCCAGCACCTCTTCCGCCAGCATGATCGCGCCCGCGCCCTCCTGCAGCCCCCGGACGAGCTCGGACAGGTTCGCGCAGGAGTGCGTGGTGATCCTTGCGCGTGCCAGAACGGCGTTGGCCATGTGGGCGTCCCTGGACGTCGCGGTTCGCAACAGGATGCGCTGTTCGAGGGGTGCCGGCGCAGCGCTCACGATGCGGGCCGCACGCCGTCGACGGGAATCGGAATGCCCGTCAGGATGCCTCTGAAGTTACGCAGCGGCTCGCCGACCTTGAGGCCCGTGGCGGTCATGGAGAAATCGCGGATGGTCCGCTCGTGCGCGCCGCCGCGCTTCTTCAGCACCGAGATGGCCTGGCGCACCTCGCCATCGAGTTCGAAATAGCGCAGCAGCACCACGGCATCGGCCAGGTAGCTCGCATCCACGGGCGTCTGCATCTGCATGCCGATGAGGCCGTGCTGCGCGCCCACCAGCAGCGTGGCAACGCCCGCTTGCCCGAGGTAGGAAAGCAGCTCGTGAAGCTGCGCAATCAAAAACCGCTCGTCGGGCATGGCGTTGAGATAGCCGTTCAGGCTGTCGATCACCACAACCGCCGCACCGGACTCCACCACCGCCAGCCGGATCAGGTGCACGAACTCGCCGGGCGACAACTCGGCGGGGTCGACCTGCCGCACCTTGATGCGGCCGGCCTCGATGTGCCCCCCTAGATCCATTCCCATGCTTTCGCAGCGCGTGCGCAAAGTGTGAATGCTCTCGTCGAAGATGAAGAGCGCCGCGCACTCGCCGCGCTGCGCGGCGGCAAGAGCGAACTGGACGGCCACCGTCGACTTGCCGGTGCCCGGCGCGCCGACGAACAGCGTGCTCGTTCCCCGCTCGATGCCGCCGCCCAGCAAGGCGTCGAGCGACTCGATGCCGCTGGGAATTCTCACCTGCGTGAGCGCCGCCGAATGCTCGGCCGCCACCAGGCGGGGAAACACGCGCAAGCCGCCGCGCTCGATGCGGTAGTCGTGATAGCCGCCGCGAAACTGCTGGCCACGGTATTTGCTGACGACCAGCCGGCGCCGCGAGGCGCCGTAGTCGGAGCTGATCTGTTCGAGCCGCAGCACGGCGTGGGCAATGCTTTGCACCTGAAGGTCGTGCTTCATGGCCGTCATGTCGTCAAGCAGCAGCACGGTGCACTGGCGGCCCGCGAAGAACTGCTTGAGCGCCAGGATCTGCCGCCTGTAGCGAAGGGAGCTGCCGGCCAGCAGGCGCAGCTCGGAGAGCGAATCGAACACGACCCGCGACGGCTTGATCACATCGACGTCCGACAGGATCCTCAAGGTCGTTTCGCTCAGCTCGACCTCGGACGGATGGAACATCGTGTACTGCTCGTCGGGCTCCAGTGCAGCTTCCGACGGAAGCATTTCGCGCACCTCGATGCCGCTCAAGTCCCATCCGTGGGAATTTGCGACACCCTTGAGCTCATTCGCCGTTTCCGACAGGGTGACGTACAGCACCGATTCGCCGCGCTTGGCCCCTTCGATCAGGAATTGAAGCGCGATGGTGGTCTTGCCCGCGCCCGGCGTGCCTTCCACCAGGTAAAGACGATTGGCCGTGAGGCCGCCTCCAAGAACATCGTCGAGGCCGGGGACGCCGACCTTCATCAGGCTTTCCTGGACGGCCCACCCTGTCGTGCCTTCGAGTTTCATTTCTTCCTCCATCGTGTGGACAGATGGTCCTTCTGCCGATTTCTGCCCTGTTCTCCGTTTGCGGCCTGCCCTCGCCGAAGCAACTGCGCAGGCCGGGCCGTCGATGCCCGCGGGAGGATTTTTAGCGACCAGGCAAAGCCGCAGTTGTAGGGCGGCGCCTTTTTTCGGGAGAAGACAAAGCTCCCGCCGCTCAGGACTTTCCAGGCGTCTTGTGCTCGGCTTCACCCGGGTCTTCGAGCTTCCTGTTCTCGACCTTCTTCATCATTTCTTCCCCCTCGGTGTCGGTGCCGTCGGTGGGCACGGATTCTTCCTGGGTGATCTCGGGTTCGTCGGGGGAGCGCTTCCGGCGCGGCGCCGATGGCGGTGTTGGCGTGTTCATGCGGCAATCTCCTGAATGAGCTTCGACAGTGGCGCAAGCGCCGCGCCGGAGCGTTCAGGCAAAGGCGGCAGCAAGGGTCAGCCAAAGCCGACGACCCACCGGTCTGGCGCAAAGAAACAAGAATGCCGCGCGATGCGTCCTCAGCCGCGCAAACCCGCTTCCACCGGCGCCTCGCTCGCCTCGATGAAGATCCGCCTGATCAGGGGAAAGCGTGCGCGCACCTTTTGCTCGATGGCCGAAATGGCGTCGGCCGCATCGCCGGTGGCCGTGCCCTCCTTGAAGTTCACGTCGACGATGGCCAGCACCTCGTCGGGGCCGATGTACATCGACAGCACGCGGCCGACATCGCTGACGCTGGGCTGCTCCATGGCCAGGCTCCGGATGGCCCGCGCGGTCTCGGGACGAATGCCTTCGCCGATGAGAAGCCCGCGCGCCTGGCTGATCAGCAGCACCGCGACGCCGGCCAGCAGCAGCCCGATCACCACCGAAGCCGCGCCGTCGAGCACCGGCATATCGAAGCGGTGGCTCGAATAGATGCCAAGCGCCGCCACCGCCAGTCCCACCAGGGCTGCGGAGTCTTCGGCCAGCACGGTATAGGTGGTTGGGTCCTTGCTTTGCCCGAGCGCCTGCCAGAAAGGCACACCTCGCGCCTGGGCCTTGAATTGCCGCAGCGCGATGAAAAAGCTGGTGCCTTCGAACAGCGCGGCCAGGGCCAGTACGACGTAGTTCCAGGTCGGGTCGCGCATCGGCTCCGGGTTGCGGATGTGCTGGATACCTTCGTAGAAAGACACGCCACCGCCCAGCCCGAAGATGAGCACCGCGACGATCAGGCTCCAGAAGTACAGTTCCTTGCCGTGGCCGAACGGGTGCTCGGCCGTCGCGGGCCTCTGGCTCAGCCGGATTCCCACCAGCAGCAGCACACCGTTGAAGGTGTCGACCGCCGAGTGGATGCCTTCCGACAACATGGCCGAACTGCCGGTGATGCCGGCCACGGCGAACTTGGTCGAGGCAATGGCCACGTTGGCGCCGATGGCGCCGTAGATGGCAACCCGGGATTCAGCCATCAGGGGGTGCGGCCAGGCGCCGGGCCCCGCACACCTTCGTTTTCAGGGAAGGCCAAGGTAGACCCGCAGGTCGTCCTTGATCGTGCCCGCGGATGCAACCGCCATTCGCAGCCGGGCTTCACTGACGCCGAACCACCGGGTCCAGTAGTCGACCTCTTTCAGGTCGGTGATGTCGATTTGCTCGTCGTTCTGCGGAACACGGATCTCCATATCGTCCGGCATCGGGCTCTCCAGGTTGTTGGAGACGGCAGTTTCACCGCCGGAAAACCGCACCTTGCCAGCCGCATTCCACGATTGATGCAGGACATTTTCTACACGCTCGTGCAACATCCGGGGCGGCGGCACAGCCGGCCGGAGTGTGGCAACAACGTGTGCAGGAGGAAGACTCCCGCGCTCAGCGCCGGTACGGATTGTGGGGGCGACGGTCGTAACGGTCGGGCACGCCGTCGCGGTCGCTGTCCCGGCGCGCGTGACGGTACTCCGCGCGGCGGCCATGGCGATAGTCGGCACGGCGGTCGTGGCGGTGGTCATAGTGATGCCGCGTGACGTGGCGCGGCGGGGGCGGCGGAACGACGACCACGTGCGGGCGATAACCATGGTCTCCATGGTGCGGCTGCGCTTGTGCGGGAGCACTGAGAGCGGCCAACGAGAGCATGACGGCAGCACCGAATGCGAGAGAAAACTTCTTCATTGCAACTCCTTCGAGTCGTTGTATTCAGGAGTTCCCATACTGAGGCCGAAATGTGAAGGGCCGGTAAGGCTCAGGCGAACTTCGATGAATGTTGTGCGGGCCATTTCCGGCCTGCGCGTGCGAGCGGAGGTCGAATTCCGAACTGGAGACTACGGCCGATCACCGCCAATCGGCAGAGGTGCCGCCTGGACGTTGTTGCGCCCTGACCTCTTGGCCTGGTAGAGCATCTCGTCCGCCTGCTTCACCAGCGCGGCGGCCGTTGCGGCTCCGCCCTGATAGAACGCCAAGCCAATGCTCGCAGTGATGTGGATCGTTTGCTGCTCCATGACGAACGGCACCTGCATGTCCATGACGAGCTTTGTGGCTGCGGAGACCGCGACGTCGGCATTGGGCAGGCCTTCCATGATCACCGTGAACTCGTCGCCGCCCAAGCGCGCGCGGACGTCGCTGGAACGCAGGCCCTGCGACAACCTGCTTGAGAAACCCCGCAGCAGCTCGTCGCCCGCCTGGTGCCCGAACTGATCGTTGATCTGCTTGAACCCGTCGATGTCCAGGTACATCAGCGCCATCAGCGCACTGGCGCTCCGGCTGCGGTCCATCGCCTCGCCCAGGCGCGCTTCGAAACCCGCGCGATTGGCAAGGCCCGTGAGCGGATCGATCTGCGCCAGGTTCACCAGGCGCTTCTCTTCGAGCTTCTGGCGCGTGATGTCGGTGATCACGGCATGGAAGCCGACGATGGCTTCGGTGTTGGCCGCGGGCTGGGGAATGTATTGAGCCTCGTAGCAGTTGTAGCTGTCGCTCTGGCTGTTTTCGCTCTGGAAGGTGACGGCCTCGCCGGCCAACGCGGCGCGTATGTGCGGCTTCACGTTCTCGTAGGCAGGGTCGCCCAGAAGCTCCTGCACGGTGTGTCCCTGGATCTGGTCGCGGGAGAGCCCGAATTCGCGCTCGTAGGCCAGGTTGTTGAACCGATAGCGTTCGTCCGCATCGATGTAGGCCACGCGCATCGGCAGCGCATCGGCCACCGTGCGCAGGCGGGCCTCGCTTTCCTGAAGGGCTTCCTCAGCCTCGTGATGGGCGGTGATGTCGCTGTCCAGGGTGTAGAGGCCCATCACCTCGCCCTGCTCGTTGCGCTCCGGAACCAGCGTGGCCTGGATGTCGCGACGCCCACCCGGCCCCACCACCCTCCGCTCGTAGGTGACCTGGCGTCCGGCCAGCGCCGCGCGGATATGCGGCTCCATCTGCGCCCAGGCCTCGTCGCCGTAGAACTCGTGCAGGCTCCGCCCGAGCAGCCGTTCGGGCTCGACGCCGAACCAATCCTGGTAGGCCTTGTTGACGAAGCGGAAGCGCAGATCCCGGTCGAGATAGGAGATCAGCGCCGGCAGATGGTCGGTCACCATGCGCAGGCGCTGTTCGCTCGCGCGCAGTGCCTGCTCCGCGGCCTTGGCCGCGGAGATGTCGCGCATCAGCCCTGAGAAGTATTCCAGCTTGCCGTGCTTGTCGCGGTGTGCAATCACCATGTGGCTGACCGGGAACTCCTGCCGCTGGGTGTCCCACACCAGCGACTCGCCCACCCAGACGCCGGTGGCGACCGCGGTCGGCACCACCTCCGACCTGAACCGTTCCAGCGTTTGCGGCGGATTGAAGTCGGACACTTTCAGCGTCTCTATCGGGGCATCGAGGTCCACACCCGTGCGGCGGCGCGCGGCCGGATTCATGTAGATGAGCTGCCCCTTCGCATCGTTCTGGATGATGTAGTCGGTCGTCATGTCGAAGATGGCCGTGAGCGTGCGAAGGGCCCGCTCGGCCCGGGTGCGCTCGGTGATGTCCGTCACGGTTCCCACGTGGCCGAGCACGCGGCCTCCGGCAAGCACCGGCCGGCTTCGCAATGCCACCAGCACCTGGGTTCCGTCCCTGCGGTGAAGCCGGCGCGTGACGTTCAGCGGCTCGGGCGCATTGACGAGGCGGATCCATTCCTGACGAACCTTTTCCCGGATCTCCTCGCGCACGAGCGTGAGCCATCCCTCCGCCGCGTCCTTGCGCTCGAGGCCGTGAATCGCCAGGTACTCGTCGTTCACGTAGGTTGCGCGGCCGTTGGTGTCGCAACGGAACAGGCCTACGGGCGATGCATCGGTCACCGCCGCCGTCTCGAGGCGCTGCTCGCGCAGATCGGTCATCAGAGCGTCGAACTCGCGCGCCAGGTCGCCGCGCTCGTCGTTGGCCACGACATCGAGCTTGACCTGGCTGTCCGGCGAACGGCGAAGGGTGCGGATCGCGTTGCTCAGCGCTTCCAGGGGGCGCATGAACCAGGAAGTACCCAGCCAGACCAGGAGTGCACATCCCAGGCCCAGCCAGAGCAACTGCAGCAAGAGGTTTCGCCTGGCCTGCTCCAGTGGCGCGTAGGCGATGCCGGCCGGCACGATCAGGCGCAGATCCCAGTCGGCGCTGCGTACGGTGGCATGGGTTGCCAGGTCGTTCGCGGTGCCGTGGGCGAACGCCGCGATGGCAGCGCTCGCGGGTTTGAGCAGCAAGTTCGCATCGGGGTGCATGACGACCTGCGGCGACTCGCCGCGCGTGACGATCACGTAGTAGCCACCCCGGCCGAGGGTGGCCCGGCTCAGATCGCCGAGCACGTTGGCGCGCTGCAGGTTCAGCGACGCCCCCAGCACGGCGGCGAGCCGGCCGTCCGGTCCTTCGACGGGGACGGCCATGACCACAGCGGGCTGCCGGGTGCCTTTGGTGAGCAGCGGCGCGGAGATGACGGGCTGGCGCAGGTCGCGCACGCGCTTGAAGTAGTCGCGGTCGGCAACGTTCGGGGGTTGGCCCGCCGGCGGGTTGATGGCAACGATGGCGCCGTCCAGCGTCGCCAGCGCGGCGTTGTCGAACATCGCGCGCAGGTCCCGGTCCGCTAGGAAGCGTTGCTGCGCCGCGGGATCCGCGAAGCCGGCCGCGCCGAGCTCCCGCGCGGCGCGCGCCAAGGCGGCCAAGTGAACGCCCAACTTGTAGTCCAGATCGGCCGCGGCGCTCTCGGTCAAGGCCTGCTGCTGCTCGCGCATCAGGTCGACGTACTCGCGCGAGAGGCTTCGGTATTGCCACCAGCCCGTTGCGCCCACCAGGGCGAGCACGAGCGAGGTGATCAGCAGTGCTGTCTTCGTTCTCAGCTTGAGCCGCACTTGGCTGCTTTCCCGGGTACGGTCGTTCCTGGCTGCATTTTTCGATGATAGCAACGGCAGTCAGGCGCTTTCAACAGGTCGCGGACGACCCGACCGAGCCGGCCGGACCGGATAGCCCCTATCACAGTTGCCAACGCACATCGAAAGTGTAAACAGACTGTTCGGGGCCTGGATCGAGGTTTACATTCTCAGAACTCTCGAGGGCGATATGAAAGAAGACGGCCAAAAAGCGCAGCGTTCAGCGTTCTACCTGTCGGTGTCAGCTAAATTTTTCATCGCACTGATCGGGGCCAGCGCCTGGATGGGTTTTTCAATATGGGCTGCGAGGCCCTGGCTGGCCGACCTCGAAAAATATGTCGGGACTGCTTTTGCTATTTTCCTGGTGTATGGCATCGCCATCATTCCAGGTTTCATGAATGCGTTCCTGGCTCTGAGCCTCATTCTGGACAGGAGGCCGCCGCATCGCCCGCTGGTCGTTTATCCGCCGTTGTCCATCTTGATCGCCGCGTATAACGAGGAAGCTTCCATCGATGAAACGCTGGTCAGCATTGACCGGCAGAACTATCCCGGCGAATTGCAGGTCATCGTGATCAACGACGGGTCCGCGGACAGCACGGCTCTTGTTGTCGAGCGTGCCCGGGAGCGGTACTCATGGCTGACCTTCATCGACCTGAAACAGAACGGCGGCAAAGCCCGCGCCCTGAACATCGGGTTCAAGGAAGTTCTGCACGATTTGGTCGTCACGGTCGATGCCGACTCTTTCCTGTACCGGGGGGCGCTCACCAGCATTGTTGAGCGTTATCGAGCTGACCCGCCCAATACGCGGGCCGTGGCGGGAAAAATTCTGGTCCGAAACTCGCGACAGAATTGGATCACCCGCTGCCAGGAGTGGGACTATTTCCATGGCATTTCTTCGATCAAGCGGGTCCAGTCGCTGTTCCAGGGCACCTTGGTTGCGCAAGGGGCATTTTCTGTCTATGACCGGTCGGCGCTGATCGAGGTTGGCGGATGGCCCGAATGCGTAGGGGAAGACATCGTGCTCACGTGGGCCCTGTTGAAGGCCGGCTATCGGGTCGGACATTGCGAGGACGCCTGCCTGTTCACCAACGTGCCCAGCACCCTCAGGCAACTGGTCAAGCAGCGTCAGCGTTGGGCGCGCGGCATGACGGAAGCATTTATCAAGCACCCCGGAATCCTCCTCAAATTCCGGCTGTCGACATTTTTCGTTCACTGGAACCTGCTGTTTCCGTGGCTGGACCTGGCATTCACCATCGGATTCATCCCGGGGATCATATTTGCGCTCTTCGGCTACTACTGGATCGTGGGGCCGATGACTCTCGCGCTGATACCGGCCGCGTTTGCATTGAGCTTTCTGATGTTCTCGATCGAGCGCCGGATGTTCAAAAAAACCGGCCTGGTTGTGCGAAAAAACATTCAGGGCTTCTTCGTCTACGTGTTGCTGTACAGCCTGCTGCTGCAACCCGCCAGTGTCCTGGGCTATTTGGACGAGCTGTTCAGAAAGCCCAAAGCCTGGGGAACGAAATGACGGAGACGCTGGCGTATCTTGCCGCCGTTTTTGCGGGAGTCATGGTGCTGGCTGCTCCCTGCCGGGCGGAAGAAGAAAAAAGCAAGGAAGAAAAATCCGGCATGGCGTTTGGCACGGAATTCTTCCTGACCAGCGACAGCGACAACTTTCAATCCCGACGCGTGTCGGTCGAGTTTTTTCCCGCTTTTGAAAACGCCGACCGCTACCTTGGATTCCGGCTCGGCGACTACCAATACAGGCAGGACAGCTGGCGAAGGAACGGCAAGAAGATCTCGTTTCTGGCCCGGTCGATCGAAACCAGAACCGGCGATGGAGGGGCAATGGAGGCCGGCCTGTTTCAGCAGGGAGGCCATACGCTGCTGACACTCGACGGCGGCTACCGCATATCGCCAACAAAAAGTACGGCCGTGGAGTTTCTCGTCACGCGCGACTGGGTGGAAACGCCGAAGTCCCTGGACCGCGGAATCGATTTTTCATTTGTCGGGGTCGCTGTCGATCAAGGTCTTGGAAGCCACGTGACGCTGGTAGGTCTGGTGGCGCAGCAATACTTCTCCGACGGCAACCGGCGCGACCACGGCCGCCTGCGGCTGATCTATCAACCCTCGCTCGACCTGGGGCTGACGCTGCAAGCGCGCTACCGAACGTACCGGAGCACTCACGAGGACGTCGACAGGGCCTATTTCAATCCGAAGAACTACAGCGAGTCGATGCTTGCGGTGAGCTGGCGGCACCGCTTCCAGGGATGGACCGCCGCTGTGACGGCGGGGCTTGGCAACGAGACCATCAATCACGATCTAAGCCAGCCAACGAGATTGCTGGACTTCAGCCTGCAAAGCCCCGTCAGAGGGTCGCAGGTCTTTCGTTTTGGTGCTGGCTACAGCCGAAGCACGACCTTTTCGGGACCCAGCTACCAATACCGGTACATACGTGGCGAATGGGTGATACTTTTCTGAGATGCTGGCCGGGGGCAGCGGCTAATTTGGGTCAGCAGTTGACCTCCATCTTCCACTTCTTCTTCAGCGAATCGCTATGACTTCTCGTCTTCTTGGCAGCAGGGCTTTGGCGAGTATTGGCGCGTCAGCAGGACTGCTGCTGCTCACAGCATGCGCGCCCCTCGAGCAAAGCAAACCCAATGAGATCAGGCAACGAGCCGACGCCATGGTGGGGAAACCCGTTTCTGCCGCCTACAAAGTGTTTGGGTTGCCTTCCAGAAAGCTCGGCCCATCTTCTTATGGCAGCGGAGGGTTCTATAACTGGGATCGCACAAAGGTACGCGTGGGTCCGGGAATGAACTTTGTGCAGACCGGAACCGAATACACCGGCAGGCAGATTATCGGAATGACTCAAGGCGGCAAGGGCATCGCATCATCACCGGTTTACCAAGACAACTACCGGCCTACCGGCCATTACGAGCAAGAGAAGATCGTCGAGTATGTCTGCGATATCTTGGTGCTCACAGATCAGCGCGACATCATTACCAAAGTAAATGTCGCCGGTTGCGGCTGAGGAAAATCCGCTCGCAGAATATTTGAATGGCCTGTATGGCGACCGAAGGGTCAGGCCTCACTCGGGTGCTCGGGTGCTTTTGCTAAGCTGGGGGGCAACCTGGAGCAGCAAGCGCCAAACCGGGTACGCAGCGAGGTCCAGAACCAGGACACCGCCATTTTTCGACAAAAATGCGTTCAAAATCAACGCCTTAGCATTTTTCATGAAAATAGCTACCTGGAACGTCAACTCTCTTACCGCCCGCCTGCAGCATGTGCTCGACTGGCTCATCGCCAATCCCGTCGACGTGCTGTGCCTGCAAGAGCTCAAGATGAGCGACGACAAGTTTCCTCTCGAGGTGCTCAAGTCGGCCGGTTACGAGGCCGCCGTGTTCGGCCAGAAAACCTACAACGGCGTAGCCATCCTGAGCCTGGCGCCGATGCGCGATGTAGCAAAGAACATCGGCGGCTTCACCGACGACCAGTCACGCGTGATTGCCTCCACGATCGAAACACCGGCGGGCCCGCTGCGCGTGGTGAACGGCTACTTCGTCAATGGCCAGGCGCCGGGCACCGACAAGTTCGAATACAAGATGGGCTGGCTGCGCGCCTTGCGCGAATGGCTGCGCGCCGAGATGGCGGCGCATCCGAACCTGGTTCTGCTGGGTGACTTCAACATCACGCCGGAAGACCGCGACAGCTACGACCCGGTCGGCCTGAAGGAAACGATTCATCACACGACCGAGGAGCGCGAGCATTTCAAGGCGTTGCTCCAGCTCGGCCTGGTCGACAGCTTCCGCGTTTTTGATCAACCCGAGAAGAGTTATTCGTGGTGGGACTATCGAATGCTCGGCTACCAGAAGAACCGCGGCCTTCGCATCGACCATATCCTGGTGAGCGAACCGCTGGTGCCGCGCGTTAAGGGGTGCATCATCGACCGCGTGCCGCGCAAGTGGGAAAAGCCAAGCGACCATGCGCCGGTGGTGCTCGATCTCGACCAAGGTACCTGATGAAAAAGACCATGCGAACCCTAGCGACCGTTGCAGCCGCGCTGACCCTTGTCGGCTGCTCGGTTTTCAAGCCCGCGGACAAGGCCGGCGACGACAAATCGGCCACCTCCGCGCCCGACGAAGTGGCTGGCGCGAAACCCGATGTGCCGACCGCCCGCCTGATCACCGCGCAAACGCCGGCCGTGCGGGCCTATCGCAAGACCGGCGCGCGCCAGATCTACAAGGCCTATGCCCAGCGCATCTACAAGGGAAAGATTCCCCCGCTGGTGTATGCGGTGGTGGTGGTCGAGACCGAACTCGATGCCAACGGCAATGTCAAGAACGTCACGTTCAGCCGCGTGCCGAGCCATGCCCCCGAAGTGCCGGGCATGATCGCGGAGTTGATCAAGGCGGCATCGCCGCTGCCCAGCCCCGGGCGCCTCGGTGGCCACACGTATGTGGACACCTGGCTCTGGGACAAGAGCGGAAACTTCCAACTCGATTCGCTGACGCTGGGACAACGAAGCCGGTAGCCGAGGTTCGCCCCCAGCCCCCTCTCTGTACGAGGCGGCCTACTCGATTCCCAGTTCCTGGATCTTCCGGGTGATGGTGTTGCGGCCGATGCCCAGCTTTTGAGCAGCTTCGATGCGGCGGCCGCGGGTGTTGGCCAGCGCGGTGAGGATGAGCCGCGATTCGAAGCGGCGCGAAAGCGCGTCCCAGACATCGGTGCGCCCGGCAGCCAGCAGCGCCTGGGCTTCCATTTCAAGGCCGCTCTCCCAACTGCTTGCACCCACGAGGCCTTCGGCGGCCGCTTCGGGCGCTGCGCTCGCGGTAGCGGAAGCGGATTCACGCTCGGGGCTCGGCGACAGCAACGGCGAGGGTTGGGCCGCAGCTGCCGTAGCGGCAACGGCCGTCTCCGCCGCTTGCGCTTCCGCGCCCGCTGTGGCGGCCATGACTTCAGGCGGCAGGTCCTTGGCTTCGATGAGCTGGGCCGGCGCCATCACGGTGAGCCAGTGGCAGATGTTCTCGAGCTGGCGCACGTTGCCCGGAAAGCTGAAGGCGGCGAGCTTGGTCAGTGCCGCATCGGAAATACGCTTGGGCTCGACGCCGAGCTGACGCGCGCTCACCTGCAGGAAGTGGCGCGTGAGCGCAGGCACGTCTTCGCCGCGCTCGCGCAGCGCGGGCAGGCGCAGGCGAATCACATTGAGGCGATGGAACAAGTCTTCGCGGAAGCCGCCGATCTTGACGCGCTGCTCCAGGTCCTGGTGCGTGGCCGCGATCACGCGCACGTTGGCCTTCACGGAGTTGTGGCCGCCCACGCGGTAGAAGTGTCCGTCGCTCAGCACGCGCAGCAGGCGCGTCTGCAGGTCGAACGGCATGTCGCCGATTTCGTCGAGAAAGAGCGTGCCGCCTTCGGCTTGTTCAAAGCGGCCGCGCCGCATGGTCTGGGCGCCGGTGAAAGCGCCGCGCTCGTGGCCGAAGAGTTCGCTCTCGAGCAGGTCCTTGGGAATGGCCGCGGTGTTGATGGCCACGAAGGGGCCGTTGGCGCGCGGCGAATGCTTGTGCAGCGCACGCGCCACCAGCTCCTTGCCCGAGCCCGATTCGCCGGTGATGAGCACCGTGACGTTGCTTTGCGAGAGTCGGCCGATGGCGCGGAACACGTCCTGCATGGCGGGCGCCTGGCCCAGCATTTCGGGCGCGGCGACCATGCGCTCTTCGGCCACTTCCTCGCGCTGGCTTTCGTCGACGGCACGGCGGATGAGCTCGACGGCGCGCGGCAGGTCGAAGGGCTTGGGCAGGTATTCGAAGGCGCCGCCCTGGAACGCCGAAACGGCGCTGTCGAGGTCGGAGAACGCCGTCATGATGATGACGGGCAGGCCGGGGTGCTTGGCCTTGATCTTGTCGAGCAGGTCGAGCCCGGAGCCGCCGGGCATGCGGATGTCGCTCACCAGGACCTGGGGGCCCTGCTGTTCGTCGTCGGCGGCGAGTTCGAGGGCGGCCAACACCTCGCGCGTGTTGGTGAAGCTGCGCGTGGGCAAGTCTTCGCGCAACAAGGCCTTCTCCAGCACGAAGCGGATCGATTGGTCGTCATCAACTATCCAGATCGGCTTCATGCATCTCCTTGTTGCCGTGGCTGCTAAGGCAGCGGAATCAATATCTTGAAATCGGTTCGGCCCGGGACGCTGTCGCACTCGATCACGCCGTGATGCTGTTGCACAAAAGTTTGCGCGAGCGTCAATCCAAGCCCTGTCCCGCCTTCCCGTCCCGATACGAGCGGATAGAAGATGCGGTCCTTGATCGTGTCCGGCACACCCGGTCCGTTGTCGATGACATGCAATTCCAGTGCCAATCGATACCACTGCTTATTGAATATCACCTGTCGGGCGATGCGCGTCCTGAAAGTGATCTGCGCGTCGCCTGCCGCGCGGCGCTCTGCAAGGGCCTGCGCGGCGTTGTGCACGATGTTGAGTGTGGCCTGAATGAGCTGCTCGCGATCGCCGCGAAACTCGGGAATCGACACGTCGAAGTCGCGCTCGATGTGCAGGTCGCGCGGAAACTCCGCAAGAATGACCGAGCGCACGCGCTCGCACACCTCGTGAATGTTGACGTCGCCCACCACGTGCGGGCGCCGGTGCGGCGCCAGCAGCCGGTCGACCAGCGTTTGCAGCCGGTCGGCTTCGTGGATGATGACTTGCGTGTATTCGATGAGGTCGCGCGACTCGACTTCCATCTGCAGCAACTGCGCCGCGCCGCGAATACCGCCCAGCGGATTCTTGATCTCGTGCGCAAGGTTGCGAATGAGTTCCTTGTTGGCCTGCGCCTGGTCGAGCAGGCGTTCTTCGCGGTCCTGGCGCACCTGCTGCTCGAGCGGCGACATCTCGATGACGAGCTCGCCCGACTTGTCGCCCTGCGCAAGCGTGACCTGCACCGGCATCAGTTCGTGGTTGACTCGGCGCAAGAAGGCCTCGTAGCGCAGCGTGGCGAAGTCGTTGCTGCGCGCGCCGTCGATGGCGGTGCGCAGAACATGCGGTTCGTGAAAACAGGCTCCGAACTGCGAACCTTCGAGCGTGCGGCGCGACGTGCCCAGCGCGTCTTCGAGCGCCGCGTTGGCAAACAGCACCGAACCGTTGGTGCTGACCACGGCAATCAGCGTGGACAGCAGGTCGAAGGGCTGAAAGCGCGGAGTGGCGCCGGCCGCCTTCTTCCCAAATGCCATTGATCGCCCTGCTGCTTACTGCTGCTTGGCCGGCAGGCGGCCAAGCTCGCGGCGAATGCCCGCGATGTCGCTCTCATTGCGCGCGAGTTCGGCTTTCATTCCAGCCACGCGGTCGAGGTATTTCTGGTAATTGCGGCCTTCGCTGCCCTGCTTTTCGGGCTCGCCGTTGTTGTATTCCTTCTGGAGCTCGGCCTGGCGCGCCTCGGCTTTCTTCAGCTCGGCTTCGAGCACCGAGCGGGCTTCGCCGTCGCGGGCGCGCTGGTCGACGCCTTCCACACGCGGGCTGCCGGCCGGCGCTCGCGCGGCGGAGGAGCCACCGCCGCCGCCCGAAGACTTTGCCGGAGCTGGAACGCCGGAGCCTTGCACGACCGTGACGTTGCCGCCTTCCATGACCTTGCAGCCCTTTTGCTGCGCAATGGTCGAGTTGTTGGTGTATTCATTGCCGCAGCGCCACACGCGCTCCTGAGCCGACGCCGGCAAGGCGACGGCCAACAATGAACCAGCCAGGAAAATGAGGGAAGCAGTCTTCATGAGAATCGGTGGATGGCGCGACAAAGGCGCATTTTCATGCAATTCGACTCCATCGGTGACAAGATGTTCCGCGTCAACGAAAAAGGACGGCCGCAGCCGTCCTTTTTGTCTTACTTACCCATCAGGGGCTTGCGCCCGCCGATTTAGAGCGAGTAGTACATGTCGAACTCGACCGGGTGGGTCGCCATGCGGAAGCGCGTGACTTCCTGCATCTTCAGGTCGATGTACGCGTCGATGTACGCGTCGGTGAACACGCCGCCCTTGGTCAGGAACGCACGGTCCTTGTCGAGGTATTCCAGAGCCTGGTCGAGGCTGTGGCATACGGTCGGGATCAGCGCGTCTTCTTCCGGCGGCAGGTGGTACAGGTCCTTGCTGGCGGCTTCGCCCGGATGGATCTTGTTTTCCACGCCGTCGAGGCCGGCCATCAGCAGTGCAGCAAAGCCGAGGTACGGGTTCATCAGCGGATCGGGGAAGCGCGCTTCGACGCGGCGGCCCTTCGGGTTGGCCACGAACGGGATGCGGATCGAGGCCGAGCGGTTCTTGGCCGAGTAGGCCAGCTTCACCGGGGCTTCGAAGCCGGGCACCAGGCGCTTGTAGCTGTTGGTGCCGGGGTTCGTGATGGCGTTCAGGGCACGGGCGTGCTTGATGATGCCGCCGATGTAGTGCAGCGCGAAGTCCGACAGGCCCGCATAGCCGTCGCCGGCGAACAGGTTCTTGCCGTCTTTCCAGACCGACTGGTGCACGTGCATGCCCGAGCCGTTGTCGCCGACGATGGGCTTGGGCATGAAGGTGGCGGTCTTGCCGTAGGCGTGGGCCACGTTGTGGATCACGTACTTCTGCAGCTGGACCCAGTCGGCGCGCTGGACCAGCGTGCTGAACTTGGTGCCGAGCTCCATCTGGCCGGCGTTGGCCACTTCATGGTGATGCACTTCGACCGGGATGCCGAGCGATTCGAGCACCAGGCACATTTCCGAGCGCATGTCCTGGAAGCTGTCGACCGGGGGAACCGGGAAGTAGCCGCCCTTGACTGCGGGACGGTGGCCGGTGTTGCCGTGTTCGTATTCCTTGTCGGTGTTCCACGAGGCTTCTTCGGAGTCGATCTTGACGAAGCAGCCCGACATGTCGTTCTTCCAGCGAACGCCGTCGAACACGAAGAATTCGGGTTCCGGTCCGAAGTAAGCGGTGTCGCCCAGGCCCGAAGCCTTCATGTACGCCTCTGCGCGCTTGGCGAGCGAACGCGGATCGCGCTCGTAGGCCTTGCCGTCGGCGGGGTCGATCACGTCGCAGGTCAGGATCAGCGTCGTTTCTTCGAAGAAGGGGTCGATGTTGGCAGTGTTCGGGTCGGGCATGAGCTGCATGTCCGAAGCTTCGATTCCCTTCCAGCCAGCGATGGACGAGCCGTCGAACGCATGGCCCGAGGTGAATTTGTCTTCATCGAATGCCGAAACAGGCACGGTCACGTGCTGCTCTTTGCCACGGGTGTCGGTGAAGCGGAAGTCGATGAACTTGACCTCGTTTTCCTTGACGAGCTTGAGTACATCGGCGACGGTCTTTGCCATCAGTTTCTCCTGAGTTGGATGGTGGTTAGGAATACAGGGACGGGGGATGCAGTTTCTGTGCCATTGTCGCCCCTTGCGGAGCGGCTCCGGCGACGGGTACAAACCCCAAAAAAAGGCGAAAAATCACCAAATTGGTGCGATTGAATTCAGCGCACCAATTCTGGGCCGAGCTTCGCATCAAAGGCGTGCAACCCTTCGATCAGCTGGGAATAGGCGGCATCGAGCAGCACCGGGGCGCCTTTGACGCCCAGTTCGATGTGGCGGCCGTATTCCGGATGGTCGACGCTCGGCAGGCTGAACACCTTGACGCCGGCATGGGTGGCTTCGATGGCTTGCATCAACGGTGTGAGGGTTGCTTCCATCGCACCGAAAACGATGACCGACTTTTCTGCCGACTGGCCGCTGGTGAACATGTCGGCATAGCGGCTGTCGAGCACCGATTCGATCATCGGCCAGGCCATGACGGGGAAGCCCGGCACGAAGTGGACGCGATCGACGCTGAAACCCGGAATCTTGTTGTACGGGTTGCGGATGATCGTCGCGCCCTTCGGGAACACGCCCATGTTGAGGCGGTGAATGTTGTCGGGCCGGTCCGGCTCATAGGCAATGCCCTGCTCGCGCGCGGTGTCCTGCATGCGCTCGCGAATCAGCAGTTCGGCCTCGGGGTGCAGTTCGAGCGGCACCCGCAGGGCCTGCGCGGCGCATTGGCGGGTGTGGTCGTCCGGCGTGGCGCCGATGCCGCCGGTCGAGAAAACGATGTCGCCCGAGGCAAAGGCCCGGCTGAGCGCAGCCGTGATGCGCGTGGGCTCGTCGCCCACATATTCGGCCCAGCCGAGCTGCAGGCCGCGGGCGGCGAGCAGTTCGATGACCTTGGGCATGTGCTTGTCGGCACGCTTGCCGGAAAGAATTTCGTCACCGACGACGATCAGGCCGAATGCGCGGGTCATGGGGATTTCCATTGAGAAAGAACGGCCTGGTCGGCTTCGACGGCTGGTGTGCCGCCGGACGAAGCGGCGGCCGCCTCGCGCTGCGCACGCAATTGCGCCAGGGCATCGAGGCAGTAGTGGCCGAACCAGAGCGACGAGAAGGCGAATACCAGCGTGTAGATCCAGATCGCGAGCGGCACCAGCACGAAGAAGGCGGCGGCAAACAGCAGGCCCGATGCCCAGACGATGCTGGGCGCGGCACCCAGGTAGCCGCACAGCACGCCGATGCACAGCAGCGGCAGGCGGTGCGCGCGCAGGAGCGTGGCCCGCTCTTCGGGGCTTGCGTGCTCGGCCAGCGCGTCGAAGCTCATCACGCGGTAGGTGAGCCAGCCCCAGATCAGCGGCGGCAGGATGAGCACCAGCGGCGGAATGAGCCAGAGCGGCATCGACACCACGAGCGCCACCAGAGCCAGCACGGTGAGGCCGAGCGAGCGCGCCATGCTGCCGAAGAACGATGCGCCCTTCTTGCGCTCGAGCATGGGAAAGCGGCGGTGCGCCACCAGCGCGGTCAGCGGGGCGGCCATGAGACCGGCGACGATCAGCAGCGAAATCACCACGATCAGCGGCGTGGCGGCAAACACCACCACGAGCGGCGCCAGCATGGCCGTGACGTCACCCGAAAAAAGGCGGCTGATCCAGCCCCAGAAGCTCGATAGCAGAGGCCAGGCGTCGAGCGCCTCGCGGGTCCACGCGACTGTCGCATCCCAGTAGAAATAGCCGAATCCTGCGGCCAGCAGCACCATCAGGCCCAGCGGCAGCAGCGACAGAACGATCACGCGCGGCAGCATGCAATACGCAACCGCGCGCCAGAAGGAATCAAGGAGCAGGCGCATTGGGTGCGAAGGATAACCGCCCCGGATCGGCCCGGCGTTCAGCCGCGGCCGACCATCCGCTTCAGGCCGAGCCATTGCTGGGCCCAGAAGCCGCTTCCGTAGTCGCGCACCTGGCCGCCGGCGCCGGGCTCCACCTGGTCGCGAATGCCGGTCGGGTCGTAGCGATTCTCGAAGTTGGCGGTGCGAAACAGCATGTCCCACCAAGGCAGCAGCACGCCGAAGTTGTGGCCGCCGAGCGTATGGGCGCCGCGCGACTCGTGGCCCAGCCCGATGCTGTGGTGCAGCCGGTGAAAGCGCGGGCTGATCCACAGCCGCTCGCCGATGGCGCCGAAACCGAGCTTCAGGTTGGCGTGCTGCAGGCTTTCGCTGAGCTGCGTGAACGCCACGAACGCAATGAACTGCCCCGGCGCCACGCCGATGAGCTGCGCCACGATGACGATGAGGGTGTCATGAATGATGTCGTCGAGCAGGTGGTTGCGGTCGTCGCTCCACATGGTCATCTGGCGCTGCGAATGGTGCAGCGAATGCAGGCCCCACCACCAGTTGAGCTGGTGCTGGCCGCGATGAATCCAGTAGCCCACGAAGTCGAGCACCACCAGATAGATCGCAAAGGCGACCCACGGCACGTCGGTGACGCCGGGCCAGGCTTCGTCGAGGTGAAAAGTGCCCCAGCCCGCGATGCGCAGGCTCCCGATGGCGTCGTCGAAGAACGGCTCGAGCGTGAAGAACATCGCCAGCCGGAACAAGCCGAGGCGATGGATCAGCGTGTAGAGCACGTCGATGCGGATGGCGCGGCGATCGGTCACCGGCTCGACGGCCCGCCAGCGCTGCAGCGGCCCGATGACCGCGAGCAGCACCACGACTTGAATAAGTCCGACCAGCAGCCAGCCGGTGGCATCGAAGGCGTCTTCGGTCCAGCCACCGAGGCCGACCGCGAACACCAGCGGCTGGATCAGCGTCTCGAAGAACCAGCCCTGCAGCGCGGAAAAAGAATCCGTCAACCCATCGATCACGGCGATTGCCTCAGGAGGGGTGAGCCGCAATCCATGCGCGGTATTGCGGATGCTGGCGCAGCGTTTCGAAGCAGAAGCCCTTGGCCTTGAGGCCGACGATCAGCGGCTCGAGATTGGCCGGCGCCCACGGGTCCTTGCGCGACCAGATGCCCAGGTGCGCGAGCAGGATGTCGCCGGGGCGGATGGTCTCCAGCGCCTGCGCCAGGAGCTTTTCGTTGCTGAATTTCTCGCTCGGCAGCTCGTCGCCCAGAAAACCGGCCGGCGACCATCCCACATGCTCGAAGCCGCAGGCCTTGGCTGCCGCGAGCAGGCGGGGCGAGGTCTTGCCGCCCGGCGCCCGGTACAGCGGCAGCGGCTTCTTGCCAGCAATGAGGGCGAGGCGCTCCGAAGCCTTGCCGATGTTGGCGCAGTACTCGGCCGCGCTCCAGGTGAATTCGCGGCCCGCGAGCGCGCCCGCCGAGGGCTTGATGCGGAAGCTCGGCGCCACCCCCTTGAGGTCGCCGCGCCAGTACGCGTGGTCGTAGGTGTGCGAGGCGAATTCGTGGCCCTCGGCCGCCCTCGCCTTCCACCACGGCGCCCAGTGGCTGTCGAGGCTGTCGCCGTCGGTCTGCGTGCGCTCGGCTGCGGCAAAGAAAGTGACGCGCACGTTCTGGCGCTTGAGCACGTCGGCCACCAGCGGCGCAATGCCCATGTGGCCGGTGTCGAAGGTCAGGTAGACCGGCTTTTCGCAGGAAGCGCCTTGCGCCCAGGCAGTGGGCATGGCGGCGCAGGCAACCGCAAGAACAATACCGGAAACACCGCGCAGCCGACTTTGCCGGGCCGCCGATGGAGCCCGTTCAGATTCTTTTCGCATGGTCCAAAGTCCAGACGCCGTGCGGCGAACGGCCGACATTGATCTGGCGCACGACCTTCTGGCTGGCCAGGTCGACCACGCTGAGCTTCTTGGCCCAGCGCGAGGTGACGTACAGCGTCTTGCCGTCGGCAGACACGTCCATGCAGTCGGGGCCGCCGGGCACAGGGTACGTTGCGCTGACCTTGAGCGTCGCCAGGTCGATGCGGCTGATGGTGTTGGCCACCCGGTTGCTCACGAAAACGCTCTTGCCGTCACCGGCCGAACGAAAGGCGTGGGCCCCCTTGCCGGTCAGGATCTTGCCGACCAGCTTGGGCTCGGGGCCCGCCACGTCGAACACCTGCACGCCGTCGCTGCCGGTCAGGCCCACGAGCAGGGTCTTGTCGTTGTGCACGCCAAAAATATCGGCCGGCATGGCACCGGTGGCCATGCGCCAGCGGATGGTCTGCGTCGGCAGGTCGACGGCAATGAGCTCGTCGCTGTCCTGCATGGTCACGTAGGCGACGGTGCTGGTGTTGTCGATCCAGATGTGGCTGGGCGTCTTGCCGGTGGCAATGCGCTTGGCGAGCTTCAGGTCCTTGCCGTCCCAACGGTAGACATCGACGTGGTTGAGCCGGTTGGCGGCGGTGACGAACCACTTCATGTCGCGCGAGAACTGCAGCTGGTACGGATCGATGATGCCGTAGACCACGCGCTGCACTTCGGCCGTTTTCGGGTTGAGAAAAGTCAGGGAATCGCCCGCCGAATTGGCCACGATGACCGACTTTTCGTCCGGTGTCATGTAGATGTGGTGCGGTTCCTTGCCGGTGGCGATGCGCTGCTTCTCGGTCCAGTCGACCGGATTGATCACGCTGACGCTGGCATCCAGCGAATTGAGCACGAAGATCGGCGGGGGTTCCGCAGGCGCAGCGGCGGCGGCTTGCGCCGCCCAGACCGTCAGGCAAGAAAACAGGAAGGCCGCAAGGCGGCCATTCGGTCGGGCAAGGAATCGCAAGGGGAAAGTTCCGAAAGAGTGCTTTCGATTATCAACGGCCCGACCCGACCGGCGGCTGACCGACAGTGCTTGCGACGCCTATACCGTTGTTTTTGCACGCAATGCCGCGACTTGTTCGGCGGTGAGCCATCGCCATTGGCCCGGTGCCAGGTCTTCGGGCAGCGCCAGCTGGCCGATGCGCGAACGGTGCAGCCCTTCGACCCGGTTGCCCACCGCCGCCAGCATGCGCTTGACCTGGTGGTATTTGCCTTCGGTGAGCGTCAGCCGCAGGTGCAGCGGGCTGTCCGACTCGCAGGCGGCGGCGCGCACCGGCTTCGGGTCGTCGTCGAGCACCACGCCGGCCAGCAGTTTTTCGATTTGCGCGGCGTCCACCGGGTGCTTGGCCGTGACCTCGTAGACCTTGGGAACATGGTGCTTGGGCGAGCCCATCTTGTGGATGAACTGGCCGTCGTCCGTCAGCAACAGCAGCCCGGTCGTGTCCTGGTCGAGCCGGCCGATGGCCTGCACGCCCTGCACCGCGCCCTTGTTGGGCCGAAGACGCAGCGGCGACGGCAGCAGCGTGTAGATGCTCGGGTAGGTGGAAGGCTTTTGCGAGCACTCGGTCCCGGCCGGCTTGTGCAGCATCAGGTAGGCCTTCTCGTGGTACGCCCATTCGGTGCCTTGCACGGTGAAAAGCAGGCCTTCAGGGTCGAGGTCGTCGAAGGGGTCGTCGGCGGTTTTGCCGCCGATGGTCACGTGGCCTTGCTGGATCAGCCCTGCGCATACGCGCCGCGTGCCGAAGCCTTGGGAATAGAGAATGTCTTGCAGGTGCATGGAAATGAAAAAAGCGGCCGCGCCGGCATGGCGCGACCGCTCTTAGTTTGCAGGATCAGTAGCCGGCGGCGAGGCCGGTGTTGCGGCGGGGGTCGTTGGCGCCGTAGAAACGGTTGGCGCCCACCGGCTTGCCGCCCAGCGACGGCGCGCCGACGATGATCGCCGCCATGTGGTTGGCCGGCTGCGGCACGCCCAGGTTGTGGCCCATGTCGGTCAGGATCTTGCGGGTGTCGGGGCTGATGGCAAAGGTTTCGACGTTGGTCACGTCAGGCAGCCATTGCTGGTGGAAGCGCGGCGCATCGACGGCTTCCTGCACGTTCATGCCGTAGTCGACCACGTTCAGGATGGTGTGCAGCACCGCCGTGATGATGCGGCTGCCGCCCGGCGTGCCGACGACGAATACCGGCTTGCCGTCCTTCGAGACGATGGTCGGGCTCATCGAGCTCAGCGGACGCTTGCCCGGAGCGATGGCATTGGCCTCGCCTTGCACCAGGCCGTACATGTTGGGCACGCCAATCTTGGCGGTGAAGTCGTCCATTTCGTTGTTCAGCAGCACGCCGGTCTTGTCGGCGGTGACCTTGGCGCCGAACCAGTCGTTCAGCGTGTAGGTGACCGACACCGCATTGCCCTGCTGGTCGGTAATGGAATAGTGCGTGGTGTTGCTGCCTTCGTGCGGTGCGACGCCGGGCTTGATGTCCTTGGAAACACCGGCCTTCTTGGGGTCGATGGCTGCGCGGATCTTTTCGGCGTAGCCCTTGTCGAGCAGGCGGTCGAGGGGGTTCTTCACGAAGTCGGGGTCGCCCAGGTAGCTGTTGCGGTCCACATACGCATGGCGCATGGCCTCGATCTGGTAGTGCACGGACTCGGCCGAGCGGAAGCCCAGGTCCTTGAGCGGATAGCCCTCGAGGATGTTGAGCATTTCGCAGATGATCACGCCGCCCGAGCTTGGCGGCGGCGCCGACACCACCCGGTAGCCGCGGTAGTCGCATTCGACCGGTGCCAGCTCGCGCGTCTTGTACTGGTCGAGGTCGGCCTGGGTGATGATGCCCTTGCCGGCCTGGCTGGAGGCCACGATCGCCTGCCCCACCCAGCCCTTGTAGAAACCGTCCACGCCCTTGGCGCTGACTGCGCGCAGCGTCTTGGCAAGGTCTTTTTGCACTAGCTTCTGGCCGACCGCGAAAGGCTCGCCCTTGTTCAGGAAGATGGCGCCCGAGACCGGATCTTTCTTGAAGTCGTTGGTGGAGGTGCGCAGCATGTCGATGTCGCCCTGCTCCAGCGCAAAGCCCTTGTCGGCCAGCTGGATCGAAGGCGCGATCAAATCGGCGCGCTTCATGGTGCCGTATTTTTCGCGCGCGTATTCCATGCCCGAGACCGTGCCGGGCACGCCCACGGCGAGATGGCCGTTGGTGCTCAGGCCCTTGATGACGTTGCCGTCCTTGTCGAGGTACATGTTGGCCGTTGCAGCCAGCGGCGCCTTCTCGCGGAAGTCGAGAAAAGTCTTGCGTCCGTCGGCCAGCTGCACGGTCATGAAGCCGCCGCCGCCGAGGTTGCCCGCTGCCGGGTACACCACGGCCAGCGCATAGCCCATGGCCACCGCCGCATCGACGGCGTTGCCGCCGCGCTTGAGAACGTCGACACCGACCTTGGTGGCCAGGTGCTGTGCGCTCACGACCATGCCGTGCTCGGCCGCAACGGGCGCCTGCGACGCGGCGTGCGAAGCGCCCGCGCCGGTGAGCACGAGTGCGGCCGCGACGGCGGCGCGCAATGTCGGGGTCCAGTGGAATTGCTGCATGGAGAAAGTCCCTTCTTGAATTTGGTGGTGAGAAACGGCAAGCGCCAGGGCCATCAGGCAACGAGCAGCGCCTTGCGCCGCAGGTCGCTCAAGCCGACCTCTACTTGTTTGAGCGCGAATTCCTTCAGCGCGGAGGGATCGGTCAGCGGCTTGTCGTTCTGGACGAAGCGCAGGCGGCCGGCACCCACCTCGGCAGCGAGATAGTCGGCCAGCATGTCGTGCGAATGCGCGCCATCGAGCAGCGGCAAAAGGCAGCGCTCCAGCGCGGAAAGGCCCATGGATTCATGCCACTGGTTGCAGACAGTGGCTGAGTTTCCGGCGGACAGCGCCAGGCCCGGCGCGCTGCGCACGGACGGCAACGCCAGCGGCAGCGCGGACACCTGCGTTGCGGCCCGCACCGGCGTGCGCCGGATCCGAATGGCGCCAAGGATCAGCAGTTCCTCGAGCATGGACATCACGATCGGCTCGACCGAAGCGCGCGGCTCGCCCGTGGCGGAGAGAACCGAGGCAACCAGCGCCTCGAGCGACAGGCTGGCCGGATAGTTCGTGTCGAGCACCTGCGCCGCGGCTTTGTGCACCGGCAGGCGCAGCGTGACCTTCAGGTTGCGCAGCGCATTGCAAGATTGCTCGCGCGCATCGAGCGTCAATGCGGTACCGTCCTCGGCGGCGAACACGCCGGCGAATTCAAGGCTTCGAATCCGGGCCGGGTCGAGCCGATAGCGGATATCGGCGGCGCGGCCCTGCTTCACCAGCAAGGTCTGGCGGAAGGTGCGGTTGACCAGGAAGTCGAGATACTGCTCCATGAGGATCTGGCTGCCGCCGCATTCGCGCAGCAGCGGCTCGCGGACCTTCTCGCCATAGTTCTGCACGAACATCGTGGAAGGCTCTGCGTCTGCCAGGTAGCTGAGGCCGTTCGCCTCGGCACGTGCCACAAACTCCTTGAAGTAGCAGGGTGCATTGCAGGGCTCGAGAAATTCATGCAGCAGGTAATAGCCGCTGGAGCCGCGCACGATGGGCATCGTTTCTTCGAGCGTTTTCTTCAGAACGCTGTCCGGGCGGGCCGACTGCTCGAGAAATTCGAGCATGCCGCGCGCATAGGACAGCTTTTCGTCAGGCGTGTCGCGCGGAGCGCCACGCAAGATCATCGCGTCGCGCACGATCTCTCGCGCCTTCCAGCCCGGGTACACGTTGTAGCTGACATAAGCCACGCCATTGGGCGCGAGGTTCTCAGAGCACACGCGCAGGATCGCATCCTGCACCGGTCCCGGCACCCAGCTGTAGACGCCATGGCAGATGATGTAGTCGAACTGGCCGAACGAAGCATCGACCTCCGCGAGGTTGAACGCCCGCAACTCCACGTTCGGCAATCCGGCGCGCGAAATGGCCGTGACGCCCTGCTCCACCTGCACCTTCGACAGGTCGAGGCCCAGGGCAGTTGCATCGGGATGGCGCGCCGCGAAGGGAATCAGGTTGCCGCCGGCCGCACATCCGAGCTCGAGCACTCGCGCCTTGGCCGGCGGCGGCGCTTCGAGACCGAACAGGAAGGCAAGGGCTTCCAGGTGCTCGACAGCGGTTTGCGGGAACGGATGCGACTCGTAAGGCACCTCGTCGTAGTAGCTCGTGAGCGTCGAAGTCAATGTATCGGGCACGGCGTCCTTTTTGGATCGATGCGGGCAGCGATGCCCTTTGTGAGGGGACAGACAGCGGTGGCGGTGTGACAGCGCCCGCTGACTATAGCCCTGCGCCCAGGCAAAAAAAAGCCAACCTGTTGAAGGTTGGCTTTTTGTGATGAGTGGTGGAGCTGGGGGGATTTGAACCCCCGTCCGCAAGCCTTCATCGCGCAGTTCTACATGTTTAGTGATCTGATTTGAGTCTCGCTTCCGGAGTCGCGCAGTCACACGCTAAACCGGACGCCAGCACCCTATTTTCTCGCCCCGACCCAAGGTACCCGGATCGGAGCCAGCCCATGTAATTATCCTTGCAGCCGGGAGGTCAGGATTGCTCCAGACCCCCTTGCCCAGCCCATCGGCCAACTGTTGCAAGGCTCACTGGCAATTAAGCAGCGAGTGCGAAACGTTCGTCGTTTGCAGTTAGTTTGTTTGAATCTGTTTTACGAGCGCATTCAGCTCGACATGCCCCGCTGCGACTCCGAACCCACGTCGAAACCAGTGCAGCCCCAAGACTCGTATTTTAGGCCGGGTTGAGAAACTGCAAGAGCTCAAGGGGCGAAGATATTGCGGCGTCCGCCTCCCAGAGGGTGGCGTCGGCCTGCGGCCCCATGTAGCCGTAGGTTGCCGCCACGGTTTTCATGCCTGCGGCGCGGCCCGCGATGATGTCGCGCTCGTCGTCTCCCACATAGATGCAGGCACTCGACGGGATTCCAAGCCGGCGTGCCGCTTCATGCAATGGCTCGGGGTGCGGCTTGGAAAACGGCGTCGTATCGCCGCTCACGATCGCGCCGGCGCTGCTGAAAAGCGGAATCGCGCGGGTCAGCGGATCGGCAAAACGTGCCGACTTGTTGGTGACCACGCCCCAGGCCAGACCACGCGCGCGGATGGCATCGATGAGCGCCTGCACCCCGTCGAACACCTGCGTGTTGAGCAGCATGCGGTTTTCGTAGGCGACGAAGAACTCTTCCCTCAGTTCGGGAAACTCCGGCGCATCGGGCGTGATGCCGAAGGCTACGCCGAGCATGCCCCGTGCACCCGCGCCCGCCATGAACCGGTAGCGCTCCAGCGGGTACGACTCGAGGCCGCGATCGGTGCGCATCTTGTCGGCTGCAGCGCCCAGATCGGGCGCGCTGTCGATCAGCGTGCCGTCCAGATCGAACAGCACGGCTTGGATTTGAGCGCCGGTCACGCCTGCAATTCCACCAATGGCGGCCGTTGGGTTGCAAACATGTAGTTGACGCTGGTGTCGGCACTGAGCCAGTAGCGCCGCGTCAACGGGTTGTGCTCCATCCCCCGCGTGTGCCGCAGGTCGAGGCCGGCCGCGCGGCAATAGGCCGCGAGTTCGCTGGGGCGAATGAGCTTCGCGTACTCGTGCGTGCCCCGGGGCAACATGCCCAGAACGTATTCGGCGCCGACGATCGCCAGCATGAACGACTTCAAATTGCGGTTGATGGTGGAAAAGAACACCCAGCCGCCAGGTTTGACCAGTGTGGCGCAAGCCTGAACGATCGAAGCGGGCTCCGGCACGTGTTCGAGCATTTCCATGCAGGTCACGACGTCGAAACTGCCAGGCTGCTCCGCCGCCAGCGCCTCCGCGCTGATTTCCCGGTATTTGACGCCCTTCGTGCCGGCTTCAAGTGCATGCAGCTTGGCCACCTTGAGCGCCTTGCTCGCCAAATCGACGCCGAGCACGTCGGCGCCTTTTCGGGCCATCGAATCGGCGAGGATTCCTCCGCCGCAACCGATATCGAGTACCTTGCGCTGCGAAATCGGCGCAATACCGTCAATCCATTCCAGACGGAGCGGATTGATTTCGTGGAGCGGGCGGAATTCGCTGTCCAAATCCCACCAGCGATGGGCCAGTTCTGAAAACTTGGCGAGTTCCGCCGGATCGGCATTCACGTTATCTGTCATGCCGTGATTATGAAACGGAGAATGCGCGGGCGAACACTGAAGCACGCTCGGGGGCAGCTTGGAGGAATTCGACAGGCATAAAAAAACCCCGCCGAAGCGGGGTTTTCTTTTAGCGATTCAATCGAATCAGCGGGTGGCGCGGGTGCCGACCACTTCGATTTCCACGCGACGGTTCTTGGCGCGGCCTTCCTTGGTGCGGTTGTCCGCAACAGGCTGCTTCTCGCCCTTACCTTCGGTGTAGACGCGGTTGCGTTCGATGCCCTTCGAGACCAGGAAGGCCTTGACGGCTTCGGCGCGACGCACCGACAGACGCTGGTTGTAGGAGTCAGAACCGATCGAGTCGGTGTGACCCACGGCAATGATCACTTCCAGGTTGACGTCACGGATCTTCGAGACCAGGTCGGTCAGCTTTGCGCGACCTTCAGGCTTGAGAACCGACTTGTCGAAGTCGAAGAATGCGTCAGCAGCGAAGGTAACCTTCGAAGCAGCGACTTGAGGTGCAGGCGTCGGGGTCGGTGCGCCCGGGGTGGGAGCAACTGCAGCCGGAGCAGCAGGAACCAGAGCACCGTCGCAACCGGCGGCGGCAGTAGCCGGCGTCCAGTTGGCATCACGCCAGCACAGTTCGTTCGTGCCGTTCTTCCAAACCAGTTCGCCGGTGCCGTTTTGCCAGTTGTCGATCGTAGGACCGCCATTCGCAGCGGTGACACGGGTCTGCGCGCCGGCGGCAGTGGCGAGCGCAGCGACTGCAAACATCATCGCCACTTTATTCAGTTTCTTCATGGTTCTCCTCTTGGGGAAAAAGCCGCAGCCGCGCTGCGAATCAAGGACGCTTTAAGTGACCACCACCCAAAACGTTGAGGCGATTGTGCCATAGGGTCTTTGGCAAACAGGCCGCAGCGCCCCCCGGAAGCGTAGGACGGAGGCGGAATAGCGGCCTTGTGTTGCGGCGGTACGACACCCCTCACAGCGTAAAATTTCGCCTTCCTGCCGCCAGCCTCTCGCTCATGACCTCATTCGCCAAAGAAACCCTGCCCATCAGTCTTGAAGAGGAAATGCGCAGCAGCTATCTCGATTACGCCATGAGCGTGATCGTGGGCCGGGCGCTTCCCGATGCGCGCGACGGCCTCAAGCCTGTGCACCGGCGCGTGCTGTTTGCCATGCACGAGCTCAACAACGACTGGAACCGGGCCTACAAGAAGTCCGCCCGTATCGTGGGCGACGTGATCGGTAAGTACCACCCGCACGGCGACCAATCGGTCTACGACACCATCGTGCGGTTGGCGCAAGACTTTTCCATGCGCCATATGCTGGTGGACGGACAAGGTAACTTCGGCTCGGTCGACGGAGACAACGCAGCCGCAATGCGGTATACGGAAATCCGGCTGGCCAAAATTGCACACGAAATGCTGGCCGATATCGACAAGGAAACAGTCGATTTTCAAGACAATTACGACGGCTCCGAAAAAGAACCCAAGGTTCTGCCGAGCAAACTGCCCAATTTGCTGGTGAATGGCTCCGGCGGTATTGCGGTGGGCATGGCCACCAATATTCCGCCGCACAATCTCAATGAGGTGGTGGATGCCTGCCTGCACATGCTGCGCAATCCGCAGGCAACCATCGACGAACTGATGGAAATCATTCCGGCGCCCGACTTCCCGACGGCCGGCATCATCTACGGCATCAATGGCGTGAGAGACGGCTACCGCACCGGCCGCGGCAAGGTCGTGATGCGCGCCAAGTGCCACTTCGAAGACATCGACCGCGGCCAGCGCCAGGCGATCATCGTCGACGAGCTCCCCTACCAGGTCAACAAGAAGACGCTGCAGGAGCGCATGGCCGAGTTGGTGCACGAGAAGAAGATCGAAGGCATCAGCCACATCCAGGACGAGTCCGACAAGTCGGGCATGCGCCTGGTGATCGAGCTCAAGCGCGGCGAAGTGCCCGAGGTGGTGCTCAACAACCTCTACAAGCAGACGCAGCTGCAGGACACCTTCGGCATCAACATGGTGGCGCTGGTCGACGGCCAACCCAAGCTGTGCAACCTGAAGGACCTGATCGAGGTCTTCCTGCAGCACCGCCGCGAAGTGGTGACGCGCCGCACCGTCTTCACCTTGCGCAAGGCCCGCGAACGCGGCCACGTGCTCGAAGGCCTGGCAGTGGCGCTGGCCAACATCGACGAGTTCATCTCGATCATCCGCAACGCGCCGACGCCGCCCGTTGCCAAGGCCGAGCTCATGACCCGCAGCTGGGACAGCAAGCTGGTGCGCGAGATGCTCACGCGTTCACGCGCCGACGGCGGCGTGGTCAATGCCGACGACTACCGCCCCGAGGGCCTGGAGCGCGAGTTCGGCATGGGTTCGGACGGCCTCTACCGCCTGTCGGAAACCCAGGCGCAAGAAATTCTGCAGATGCGCCTGCAGCGCCTGACCGGCCTCGAGCAGGACAAGATCGTTGCCGAATACAAAGAGGTCATGGCCGAGATCGACGACCTGCTCGACATCCTGTCCAAGCCCGAGCGCGTCTCGGTCATCATTGGTGAAGAGCTCGGCACCATCAAGCACGAGTTCGGCCAGTCGAAGCTCGGCGCGCGCCGCAGCTTGGTGGAGCACAGCGCCTACGATCTCTCGACCGAAGACCTGATCACGCCGACCGACATGGTGGTCACGCTTTCGCACAGCGGCTATATCAAGAGCCAGCCGCTGCACGAATACCGCGCGCAAAAGCGCGGCGGACGCGGCAAGCAAGCCACCGTCACCAAGGAAGACGACTGGATCGACCAGCTCTTCATTGCCAACACGCACGACTACATCCTGTGCTTCTCCAACCGCGGCCGGCTGTACTGGCTCAAGGTGTGGGAAGTGCCGGCGGGTTCGCGCGGCTCGCGCGGCCGTCCCATCGTCAACATGTTCCCGCT
Source organism: Variovorax paradoxus (assembly GCF_040544635.1). GTDB lineage: Bacteria > Pseudomonadota > Gammaproteobacteria > Burkholderiales > Burkholderiaceae_C > Variovorax > Variovorax paradoxus_R. Next base: position 152,475 of record NZ_JBEPKJ010000014.1, on the reverse strand, counting down.
GCAGGAAGGCGAGAAGATCAACGTGGCGCTCGCCCTCACCGGCGAGAAGCGCAACTTCCCGGCCGACCAGTACGTATTCATGGCGACCTCGATGGGCACGGTCAAGAAGACCACGCTCGACGAATTCAACAACCCCCGCAAGGGCGGCATCATCGCCGTGAACCTCGACGAAGGCGACTACCTCATCGGCGCCGCCCTCACCGACGGCAAGCATGACGTGATGCTGTTCAGCGATGGCGGCAAGGCCGTGCGCTTCGACGAAGAAGACGTGCGTCCGCTGGGCCGCAATGCGCGCGGCGTTCGCGGCATGTCGCTCGACCCTGGGCAAGGCGTCATCGCCATGCTGGTGGCCGAGGACGAGCAGCAAAGCGTGCTCACCGCGACGGAAAATGGTTACGGAAAGCGTACAAGCATTACCGAGTACACCCGCCATGGCCGCGGAACCAAAGGCATGATTGCGATTCAACAGAGTGAGCGCAACGGCAAAGTCGTTGCCGCCACCCTCGTGCATGCGGACGATGAGATCATGCTCATCACCGACAAGGGCGTGCTTGTGCGCACCCGTGTTGCCGAGATTCGTGAACTAGGTCGCGCAACGCAAGGCGTCACGCTGATCGGGCTCGACGAAGGCGCCAAACTAAGCGGGCTACAGCGTATCGTCGAGAACGATGCCAACGGCGAGAACGAGCCGGGCGCAGACGATACTTCCACATCTTCAACGGAGAACCCTCAGTGAAAAAATTCAAGCTCGCACTTCTGACTGTCGCCCTGGCTGGCAGCTCGATGGCCGCCACGGCCCAGGACAAAGCCGCGCTCATCAAGCAGTTCATCGATGTGCAGCGCCCCGGCATCGAATCGCTGGCGCGCGGCCTGGTCGAACAATCGAGCTCCCCGATTGCCCAGGCTGGTTCGCAGTACCTGCAAACGCAGGTGCCCGAAGCCAAGCGCGAATCGGCTGCCAAGGCCGCCGACGCCGAACTCAAGAAGTACTTCGACGACGCCTACCCGATCGTGCGCGACAAGGCCGTGCAGCTGGCACCCGTCGCCCTGACCCCGTTGCTCGAGCAGAACTTCACCGAAGAAGAACTCAAGCAGCTGCTGGCCTGGATCAACTCGCCGCTCAGCAAGAAGTATCAGGAACTCAATCCCAAGATGCAGACCGCGCTGACCGAAAAGCTCGTGACCGAAACGCGCGCCACCATCGAACCGAAGATGCGCGCGCTCGACGAGAACGTGGCCAAGGCACTGGGTGCGCCCACCGGCGGCCAGCAAGGCGCCGCTCCCGCCAAGGCCCCGGCCAAGGCTCCCGCCAAGAAGTGACGTGACTCAGCCGCAGCAGCCCAAGCCCGCCGGCACGCGTCCGTACAATTTTTCCGCAGGTCCGGCCGCCATGCCGGAGGCGGTGCTGCAACGCGCCGCCTCCGAAATGCTCGACTGGCAGGGCAGCGGAATGAGCGTGATGGAAATGAGCCATCGCGGCAAGGAATTCGGTGCGATCTGCACCCAGGCCGAAGCCGACATCCGCACGCTGCTGGCTGTGCCCGAGCACTTCCACATCCTGTTCATGCAGGGTGGCGGGCTCGGCGAGAACGCCATCGTGCCGATGAACCTGTCGCGCGGCAAAACCGCCGACTTCGTCATCACCGGCAGCTGGAGCATCAAGTCCCAGAAAGAAGCGCAGCGCTATTGCACTGCGCACATCGCCGCGAGCAACGCCGGCGACCATCACACGCAGTTGCCCGCTCCGTCGAGCTGGCAGCTGAGCCCAGACGCCTCGTATGTGCACCTTTGCACCAACGAGACCATCAACGGCATCGAATTTCAGCAACTGCCCGACCTCGCGGCCCTTGGCAGCAATGCGCCGCTGGTCATCGACTTTTCGTCGCACGTGGCCTCGCGCAGCGTGGACTGGAGCCGGGTCGGCCTTGCATTCGGCGGCGCACAGAAGAACCTCGGGCCGGCCGGCCTGACGCTCGTGATCGTGCGCGACGACCTGCTCGGCCATGCGCTCGAGATCTGCCCGAGCGCGTTCAACTACAAGATCGTTGCCGACAACAAGTCCATGTACAACACCCCGCCGACGTGGGGCATCTACATGGCGGGGCTGACTTTCCAGTGGTTGCTGCAACAGACCGAAGGCGCGCTCACCGGCGTGGCGGCCATGGAGCAGCGCAACATCGCCAAGGCGAACTTGCTGTACGGGTTCATCGATGCCTCTTCGTTCTATGTGAACAAGATCGACCCGAGCTGCCGCTCGCGCATGAACGTGCCTTTCTTCCTGCGAGACGAAAGCCGCAACGATGCGTTCCTGGCTGGCGCCCGGGAGGCCGGCCTGCTGCAGCTCAAGGGCCACAAGTCGGTCGGCGGCATGCGCGCGAGCATCTACAACGCCATGCCGCTGGAAGGCGTACAGGCGCTTGTGAGCTACATGCGAGAATTCGAGCGATCGCATGCCTAGGCGCATGCCCAGCTGCTCGCACCGATGACCGCCTCCGCTCCAACACCGCCCTCTACCCCCGACAACTCCGAAAGCCTTGCCGGTCTGCGCGTGCAGATCGATTCGCTCGACCAGCAACTGCTCAGCCTGCTCAATGAGCGGGCCCACGTGGCAGAGCTGGTCGGCGAGGTCAAGAAGCGCGAAGGCACGCCGTTTTTCCGGCCCGACCGCGTGGCGCAGGTCATCGAGAAGATGCAAAAGAGCAATGGAGGTCCGCTCAAGGACCTGCATGTGGCGGCCATCTGGCGCGAGATCATGTCGGCCTGCCTCGCGCTCGAATCGCCGCAGCGCGTTGCCGTGCTCGGCCCCGAGGGCACTTTCTGCGAGCAGGCCGCCATCGAATACTTCGGCGGCGCCGCCGACCTCATCTACTGCGCCAGCTTCGACGAGGTGTTTCACGCCACGGCGGCCGGCAGCGCGCAATACGGCGTGGTGGGCGTCGAAAACTCGACCGAAGGCGTGGTCACGCGCTCGCTCGACCTGTTCCTGCATTCGCCCACCCACGTGGTCGGCGAGGTCAGCCTGCTGGTGCGGCACCATCTTTTGCGCAGCAGCAACACCCTCGACGGCGTCGAAGCGGTGCTCGCCCACCCCCAAGCGCTTGCGCAGTGCCAGACCTGGCTTTCGAAGCACCTGCCCAACGCCGAGCGGCGTGCCGTTTCGAGCAACGCCGAAGGCGCGCGGCTCGCGGCCACCAACCCGGCCTGGGCCGCATTGGCCGGCGAACGCGCCGCCACCCGCTTCGGCCTGCACATCGTTGCGCATGCCATCCAGGACGACTCCTACAACCGCACCCGCTTCTCCGTGATCTGCCTGCCGCAGACGCTGGCCATGCCGCCGGCATCGGGACGCGATTGCACGAGCCTGATCGTTTCCGTGCCGAACCGCCCCGGCGCCGTGCACGACCTGCTCGTGCCGCTGAAGCTCAACAACGTGTCCATGACCCGTTTCGAGTCGCGCCCCGCGCGCACCGGCCAGTGGGAGTACTACTTCTACATCGACCTGGACGGCCACCCCTCGCAGCCCAATGTGGCTGCCGCATTGGCCGAGCTCCGCGGGCTCTGCGCGTTCTACAAGGTGCTTGGCGCCTACCCCGTCAAAGCCTGAGCCGGACACACACCATGTTCGAGCAATTGGGATTGATCGGCTGCGGCCTCATGGGCGGCTCCTTCGCGCTCGCGCTCAAGCGCGCGAAGCTTGTGAAACGGGTGGTCGGCTACAGCAAGTCGCCCTCCACCACCGAGCGGGCCCGCCAGCTCGGCGTGATCGACGTGGTGGCGCCCTCCGCACTGCTCGCGGTCTCGGGCTCCGACATCGTGCTGCTGGCAGTGCCGGTGGCAGCCTCGGAAGCGACCTTCCGGGCCATTCGCCACGGCATTTCGAACGACACGCTGGTGATGGACGTGGGCTCGACCAAGGGCGACGTGATCGAAGCCGCGCGCAACGGCCTGCAAAGCCAGTTCGCGAACTTCGTTCCGGCCCACCCGATCGCCGGCAAGGAGGTTTCCGGCATCGAACATGCCGAGGCTTCGCTCTACACCGGCCGCAAGGTCGTGCTGACGCCCGTCAAGGCCACGCTGCGTTCGAACGTGCAGCGGGCTTCGCAGGTCTGGAGCGGTATCGGCGCCAATGTCGTCACCATGACGCACGAAGAGCACGACAGTGCCTTTGCGGCCGTGAGCCATCTGCCGCACCTGCTGGCCTTTGCCTATGTCAACGCCCTTATCGCGCAGCCGCAGGGCGACCGCTTCCTGAGCCTCGCCGGGCCCGGTTTCCGGGATTTTTCGCGCATCGCGGCCAGCGACCCGGTCATGTGGCGTGACGTGCTGCTCGCCAACCGCGAGCAGGTGCTGCTGCAATCGCAGGCCTTCCGCAAGGCGCTGCTTGACCTCGAGGCGCTGATGGGCGCGGCCGACGCCCAGGCGCTGGAACAGTCGATTGCCGCAGCCAGAAAGGCGCGCGCCGCCTGGACGCCGAACTCGAGTTCCGACGCCTCGGCCCAACAGGACAGTTGACATGTTCTCGACCGCGTTCCTCGACCTACCGCCCCTCGTGGGCGCAGCCGGCACGGTCCGGCTGCCGGGCTCCAAGAGCATTTCGAACCGCGTGCTGCTGCTGGCCGCGCTCGCGAACGGCACCACCACCATTCACGACCTGCTCGACTCGGACGACACCCGCGTAATGCTCGATGCGCTGCGCGCGCTCGGCTGCGGCATCGACGCGGCGGGCAGCACATTGCGCATCACCGGCATCGGCGGACAACTGAAGTCCAACGACCGGCTGCTGCCGCTTTTTCTCGGCAATGCCGGCACCGCGATGCGCCCGCTGACCGCGGCCCTGTCCCTGCTCGGCGGCGATTTCGAACTGAGCGGCGTGCCGCGCATGCACGAGCGGCCGATTGGCGATCTGGTCGATGCGCTGACCCAGCTCGGCTGCCGCATCGATTACCTCGGCAACCCCGGCTACCCGCCGCTGCGCATCAGCCCGGTCGATCACGGCGCGCTGGTGCTCGATGCGCCCATCCGCGTGCGCGGCGACGTGTCGAGCCAGTTCCTGACCGCGCTGCTGCTGGCCTTGCCGCTGGCAGCCCGCAAAGACATAGTCATCGAGGTGGTGGGCGAGCTGATTTCGAAGCCGTACATCGAGATCACGCTGAACCTGCTGGCGCGCTTCGGCATCACGGTGCGGCGCGATGGGTGGGAGCGCTTCACCATTCCGGCCGGCAGCAGCTACAGCTCGCCGGGTGACATCCATGTCGAGGCCGATGCCTCCTCTGCTAGCTATTTCATAGCACTGGGAGCCATCGCAACGGGTATTTCGGGCCGGAACGGCATCCGGATCGAAGGCGTTGGCGCCGACTCGATCCAGGGCGACATCCGCTTCATCGATGCGGCGCAGCAAATGGGTGCGCAGGTCGACAGCGGCCCGAACTGGCTCGAAGTGCGCCGCGGCGCCTGGCCGCTCAAGGCCATCGACCTCGACGCGAACCATATTCCCGACGCCGCGATGACGCTGGCCGTGATGGCCCTCTATGCGGACGGCCCGAGCACGCTGCGCAACATCGCCAGTTGGCGGGTCAAGGAAACCGATCGCATCGACGCCATGGCCAACGAGCTGAGGAAGCTCGGCGCGACTGTCGAATCCGGCCCCGATTTCATCCGCGTGCACCCGCTCGCACTGGGCGACTGGCAGCCCGCCAGCATCCGCACCTACGACGACCATCGCGTGGCGATGTGCTTTTCGCTCGCGGCGTTCAATCCGGCCCGGGTTCCGGTGCGGATTCTCGAGCCGCACTGCGTCGCCAAGACCTTCCCGGACTACTTCGAAACCTTGTTCTCGGTGGCCGAGGCCACCGAGGTGCCGGTCATCTGCATCGACGGCCCGACCGCCTCGGGCAAGGGCACGCTCGCGGCCGAGGTGGCGCGGCTGCTGGGCTACCACTATCTGGATTCGGGCTCGCTCTACCGCGTGACCGGCCTGGCCATGCGGCGTGCCGGGCTCAGCGCCGACCCGCAGCACGAAGCGCAGATTGCCGCGCTCGCGAGCGCCCTGCCCCTGCACTTCACCGAAGGCAAGGTGCTGCTGGCCGGCGAAGACGTGAGCGACGCCATCCGCACCGAAGCCGCCGGCATGGACGCCTCCCGCGTTTCCACGCTTCCCGCGGTGCGCGAGGCGCTTCTGGCCCTGCAGCAGCGGTTTCGGCGGCTTCCGGGCCTGGTGGCCGACGGCCGCGACATGGGCACCGTGATCTTCCCCGACGCAAGGCTCAAGGTCTTCCTGACCGCCAACGCTGCCCAGAGGGCCGAACGCCGGCATAAGCAGTTGATTTCAAAGGGTATTTCAACTACACTCGACAGTCTTCGCTCCGACTTGGAAGCACGCGACGCCAGGGACTCATCCCGCAGCGTCGCTCCTTTGAAGCCGGCGCAGGATGCCCGCCACCTCGACAACTCCCAGCTGTCCATCGAGCAATCGATCGATACGGTGTTGAACTGGTGGCAGCAAGTACAGCCTTTCGAGTCCGCTTGAAAGGCTCGCGCCAACCGGGTGTTCCGGGTGGCGCATACCGCTCCAGCAGGCTCTTCTCGCGCGACAGCGCACCGGCCGGCTGGTTGTTCAACCAACCCGGGTTTATATCCAAAAAGCCCACAAAACCGCCGTCTACAGACTCACAGCAGCCGCACGCAATTTCGCATGAGCGCCTGCCAACCCTGCCTGACGGAAGGAACCATAAATGTCTGAATCTTTTGCCGACCTATTCGAAGAGTCCCTGAAGCGTTCCGAAATGCGCACCGGCGAGGTCATCACGGCCGAAGTCGTGCGCGTCGAACACAACCACGTCGTGGTCAACGCCGGCCTCAAGTCCGAAGCGTATGTGCCGATCGAGGAGTTCAAGAACGACAAGGGCGAACTCGAAGTCCAGGCCGGCGATTTCGTTTCCGTTGCCATCGGCAGCGTTGAAAACGGCTACGGCGACACCATCCTCTCGCGCGACACCGCCAAGCGTCTGGCTTCGTGGCTCGCCCTGGAGAAGGCCTTGGAATCGGGCGACTTCGTCACCGGCACCACCAGCGGCAAGGTCAAGGGCGGCCTCACCGTCCTCGTCAACGGCATCCGCGCATTCCTGCCCGGCTCGCTGATCGACACGCGTCCGATCAAGGACCTGACCCCGTACGAGAACAAGACCCTCGAATTCAAGGTCATCAAGCTCGACCGCAAGCGCAACAACGTCGTGCTGTCGCGCCGCGCCGTGGTCGAAGCCAGCATGGGCGAAGAACGCGCCAAGCTGATGGAAACCCTGAAGGAAGGCGCAGTCGTGCGCGGTGTCGTCAAGAACATCACCGAATACGGTGCGTTCGTCGACCTCGGCGGCATCGACGGTCTGCTGCACATCACCGACATGGCATGGCGCCGTGTCCGCCACCCGAGCGAAGTCGTTCAGGCCGGCCAGGAAATCACCGCCAAGATCCTCAAGTTCGACACCGAAAAGAACCGTGTCTCGCTGGGTCTCAAGCAAATGGGCGACGACCCATGGATGGGCGTTTCGCGCCGCTACCCGCAATCGACCCGCCTGTTCGGCAAGGTCACGAACATTGCCGACTACGGCGCGTTCGTCGAACTCGAACCCGGCATCGAAGGCCTGGTGCACGTCTCCGAAATGGACTGGACCAACAAGAACATCGCTCCGAACAAGATCGTCTCGCTGGGCGACGAAGTCGAAGTCATGGTCCTCGAAATCGACGAAGACAAGCGCCGCATCAGCCTGGGCATGAAGCAGTGCAAGGCCAACCCGTGGCAAGAGTTCGCGCAAAACACCAAGCGCGGCGACCGCGTCAAGGGCCCGATCAAGTCGATCACCGACTTCGGCGTGTTCGTGGGTCTGGCTGCCGGCATCGACGGCCTGGTTCACCTCTCGGACCTCTCGTGGAACGAAGCCGGCGAAACCGCCGTTCGCAACTACAAGAAGGGCCAGGAAGTCGAAGCCATCGTGCTGGCTGTGGACGTCGACCGCGAGCGCATCAGCCTCGGCATCAAGCAGCTCGACAGCGATCCGTTCACCACGTTCACCACCGTGAACGACAAGGGCCAGATCGTGACCGGCAAGGTCAAGACGGTTGACGCCCGCGGCGCTGAAATCGACCTCGGCGAAGACATCCTCGGCTACCTGCGCGCCAGCGAAATCTCCCGCGACCGCGTGGAAGATGCCCGCAACGTGCTGAAGGAAGGCGACGAAGTCACTGCCATCGTGCTGAACGTGGATCGCAAGACCCGCAACATCCAGCTGTCGATCAAGCAGAAGGACATGGTCGACGAACAAGGCGCCATGGCCAACCTGAGCCAGCAGTCGGCACGCGAAAACGCGGGCACGACGAGCCTGGGCGCCCTGCTGCGCGCCAAGCTCGACAACAACGACAGCAAGTAAGCTGAGTCCGAAGACAGAGCAGGCCCTGGGGCCGCTCTGTCTTTTTTTTCGTCCACGTTTTTGTTTGGCCTATGACCCGCTCTGACCTCGTCGAAGAACTCGCAGCGCGCTTTGCGCAGTTGACGCACCGCGATGCCGAATACGCCGTCAAGACCATCCTCGACGCGATGAGCGACGCGCTGGTGCGCGGGCACCGCATCGAGATCCGCGGTTTCGGCAGCTTCTCGGTCAACCGGCGACCGCCGCGCATCGGCCGCAACCCGCGTTCGGGCGAAAGCGTTCAGATTCCCGAAAAGCGGGTGCCGCATTTCAAGCCGGGCAAGGCGCTGCGCGAAGCGGTCGATGCAAAGACCGTCGAGCTGGGCGCCAAGGGCCAGAAGACCTGATCGGCGAATGGCTCCAAACGTAGAATCGTCCCGCCAACGGGAACGTGCATGAAATACCTCCTGTGGCTGCTCAAGGCAGCCATTTTTTTTACGCTTTTCGCCTTCGCGCTGAACAACCAGCACGACGCAACCGTCTACTTCTTCTTCGGCACGCACTGGCGCGCGCCGCTGGTGCTCGTCGTGCTCGCAGCCTTTGCGGGCGGGCTCGTGGTGGGCGCGCTCGGCATGCTGCCCGGATGGTGGAAGCACCGTGCCGCCGCCGCGGCCCAACAGCCTTCTGCCCCCCAGCAAACTCCAGCCACGGCCGGCTCGGCGGCAGTGCCTGCTGCTGCGCCGGCGCCGTCCATCTCCGCCACTGACCTTCCCGCCGTACGTCAACATGGACTTTGATCCCAGCTGGCTGCTGATCAGCCTGCCCGTCGCTTTTGTGCTGGGCTGGCTCGCGTCGCGCTTCGACATCCGGCAGCTCAAGCTCGAAAACCGGCAAGCCCCCAAGGCCTATTTCCGCGGCCTCAACTTCCTGCTCAACGAGCAGCAGGACCAGGCCATCGATGCCTTCATCGAAGCCGTGCAGAACGACCCCGACACGCAGGAACTGCACTTCGCGCTTGGCAACCTGTTCCGCCGGCGCGGCGAGTACCAGCGCGCAGTGCGCGTTCACGAACATCTGCTGGGCCGCGGCGACCTGAGCCGTGGCGACCGGGAGCGCGCGCAGCACGCATTGGCGCAAGATTTTCTGCGTGCCGGCCTGCTCGATCGCGCCGAAGCCGCGCTGCAAAAGCTCGAGGGCACGCGCTACGAGAATGAAGCGCGGCTCTCGCTGCTGGCCATCTACGAGCGTTCGCGCGAATGGACCCAGGCCGCCGACGTGGCGCAGAAACTCGACGAGTCCGACCAGGCGAGCTACAGCACGCGACGGGCCCACCATCTGTGCGAACAGGCCGCCGAGCAGGCGGCGGGCGGCGACCTGGCCGCGGCAGGCCGGCTGCTCGCAGAGGCCGTTGCGCTGGCTCCGCAGGCGCCGCGCCCGGCCATCGATTCCGCCACGCTGCAGCTGCGCAATGGCGAGGCAACCGCGGCCTTCGACACCCTCGTTGCCCTGAGCGACACCGCCCCGCTCGCGTTGCCTTTGTATGCCCCCGCGCTGCAGCAAGCCGCGGTTGCCGCGCACCGCGAAGGCGAAGCGCTCGCGCTGCTGCAACGGCGCTATGCCGATTCGCCGTCGATCGACGTGCTCGAGGCGCTGATGGCACTCGGCGGCTCGCCGACCACGGCCATTCCGGCGGCCGACGGCCAGCCACTTGCCCCGCGCGACGGCTACGTCGCGCATCTGGCCCAACAGCCCTCGCTGGTTGCGGCTTCGCGCTGGCTCGCCGGCGAGCGTTTCGAGCACGAGCAGTTCCATCCGCAAGTGCAGCGCGCGCTCGACCAGGCCACCCGTCCGCTGATGCGCTACCGCTGCGCCGCATGCGGCTTCGAGGCGCACCAGTACTTCTGGCACTGCCCCGGCTGCCAGGCCTGGGACAGCTACCCGCCGCGCCGCGTCGAAGAACTCTGAGCAACGTTCCGAACATGGTTCGGAACAATGGTCACCAGGGGCCTTGCAGCATGCCAAGCCGTCAACGCCGCTTTCCCTGCACTCGTTGAACGCGAGCCGGCACCTCCGTCGGCAAACAGTCAAATCAACAAATCAGGGAGTTCGATCATGTTCAAGAAAATCCTGGCCGCCATGGCCATGCTGTTTGCGGTTGCCTCGTTCGCCGCTGTCGACGTCAACAAGGGCACGGCAGCCGATCTCGACGGTATCAAGGGCGTGGGGCCCGCAATGTCCAAGCGCATCCTCGACGCCCGCAAGGAAGGCGAGTTCAAGGACTGGCCCGACTTCATGCAGCGCATCAAGGGCGTGAAGGAAAAGAAGGCAGAAAAGCTGTCGGCCGAAGGCCTCACGGTGAACGGCCAGGCCTTCGGTGGCCAGGCCAGCGCACCAGCCGCAGCCAAGACCGCCAAGGCCGATCCGGCAGCCAAGCCCGTGAAGACAACCGCCGCCGACGCGAAGCCCGCCAAGCCCTGATCGCACACCCCCCCAGTTCGCCCGCCGGCGCCGCCCCTCGCGGCACTTTGGCAATGCGATGAACGAAGCCGCCGCAAGGCGGCTTTTTTGTGCGCGCCGCAAAGGGATAAGCAGCCATCGCACGCCGCAGCGTGGCAGGGAAATGCCTCAGCGGTGGCCCGGAATTTGCACGTATGCTCGCTTTCGTTTTCACTTTCATACGTTCCGGAGCGCTCATGAATCACAAGTTCGGCATTGCCCTCGCTGGTCTCACCCTCGGCGCCGCAGCCTTCGCGCAAACCAAGTGGGATCTGCCCACCGCCTACCCGGCAACCAACTACCACACCGAGAACATCACGCAGTTCGCGAAAGACGTGGACGCGGCCACGGGCGGCAAGGTCAAGATCACCGTGCATGCGAATGCCTCGTTGTTCAAGGCCCCTGAAATCAAGCGCGCCGTGCAAAGCGGCCAGGCCCAGGCGGGCGAAATCCTGCTGGCCAACTACGCCAACGAGAACCCGATCTACGCGCTCGACGGCGTGCCCTTCCTCGCCACCACGTACCCGGATGCGAAGAAGCTGTACGACGCATCCAAGCCCGCTATGGAAAAGCTGCTCGCAGCCCAGGGCATCAAGATTCTGTTCATGGTGCCATGGGCGCCGCAGGGCATCTATTCCAAGAAGGAGATCAGCTCGGTGGCCGATCTGCGCGGCATCAAGTGGCGCGCCTACAGCCCGGCCACCGCCAAGATCGCCGAGCTGATCGGCGCCCAGCCGGTGCAGATCCAGCAGGCCGAACTCAGCGCCGCCATGGCCACCGGCGTGATCGAAAGCTACATGAGCTCGGGCTCGACCGGCTACGACACCAAGACCTACGAGCACATCAAGAACTTCTACGACACGCAGGCCTGGATTCCGAAGAACGCGATCCTCGTGAATGCCAAGGCCTTCGACGCGCTCGACGCCGCCACCAAGGCCGCCGTCACCAAGGCCGCGGCCGATGCCGAAGCCCGCGGCTGGAAGATCGCCCAGGAGAAGAACGACGAGTACAAGCGCCTGCTGACCGAGCGTGGCATGAAAGTGCACAAGCCCTCGCCCAAGCTCGACACCGACATGCGCCAGGTCGGCGGCATCATGCAGGCCGACTGGCTGAAGGCCACCGGTGCAGACGGCGCCGCGATCGTCGACGCCTACAAGAAGAAGTGATGAAGCCTTTACGCTCATCGCGGAAGGCCTGAAACGTGCGCCGCTTTCTTGATCACCTCTACAACGGCGCCGGCGCGCTCGGCGCCTTCTGCGTGTTCCTGATCTTCGTGCTGATGATCCTGGCCGGCGTGGGCCGCCAGATGAACTGGCACGTGAGCGGGCTCAACGACGTCGTTTCGTGGCTGTGCGCCGCGGCCGCGTTCTTCGCGATGGCGCACGCCTTCCGGCACGGCGACTTCGTGCGCGTGACGCTGCTGCTCGACGCCGTCCCCCCCAAGGTGCGGCGCGTGCTCGACGTGATCTGCCTGCTGATCGCCTCGGTGTCGGTGGCCTATCTCACCTACTGGGCCACCAGCTTCACCTACGAGAGCTACGAGTTCGCCGAAATGGCAACCGGCCTCGTGGTCATTCCGATCTGGATTCCGCAATCGACCTTCGTGATCGGCTGCTGGTTGCTGCTGATCGCAATGATCGACGAACTGGTGGGCGTGGTGCGCGGCGAAAAGCCGAGCTACCAGCGCGCCATCGAAGAACGCCACGCCGCCGGCGACTTCTCTTCCGACGTCTGAACCACAACAACAAAGACACCGATGTTCGAAAACCTCTGGATGGGCGCCCTGCTGCTCGCCATCATGCTGCTGTTGCTGGCGGGCGGCGTCTGGATCGCGATGACGCTGGCCATCGTCGGCTGGGTCGGCCAGGCCTTCTTCACCAACACGCTGCCGGGCAAGAACCTGTTCTCGGCCTTCTGGGAAAGCAACGCAAGCTGGGAGCTCGCGGCGTTGCCGCTCTTCATCTGGATGGGCGAGATCCTTTTTCGCACCAAGCTCAGCGAAGAGATGTTCGAGGGCCTGCGGCCCTGGCTCAACCGCGTGCCCGGCCGGCTGATGCACACCACCATCCTCGGATGCGGCGTGTTCGGCTCGGTCTCGGGCTCATCGGCCGCCACCTGCGCCACCATCGCCAAGGTGGCGCTGCCCGAACTCAAGCGCCGCGGCTACAACGAGAAGCTGGCCATCGGTTCGCTCGCCACTGCCGGCACGCTGGGCATCCTGATTCCACCGTCGATCACGATGGTGGTGTATGCCGTGGCGGCTGACGCGTCCATCATCCGCATCTTCCTGGCCGGCTTTCTGCCGGGCTTCCTGCTGATGCTGCTGTTCTCGGGCTACATCGGCTGGTGGAGCCTGCGCAACCCCGACCAGGTGCCGCCGGCCGATCCGCCGACCACTTTCATGGAGAAGATCCGGCTCTCGGGCAACCTCATTCCGTGCGCACTGCTGATCGTCTTCATCGTCTGGGTGCTGGTGGCGGGCTGGGCCACGGCCACCGAATGCGCGGCCTTCGGCGTGCTGGGCTCGCTGGCCATCGCCGCCTGGGGCAAGAGCCTCACCTGGAAGAACTTCAAGGAAGGGATCATGGGCGCCACGCGCACCAGCTGCATGATCATGTTCATCCTGGCCGGCGCCGCCTTCCTCACCAAAACCATGGCCTTTACCGGCATTCCGCGCGAACTGGCCGAGTGGGTCGACAGCATGCACCTGTCGCCCTATGCGCTGATCGGCGCGCTGGTGGTGGTGTACCTGGTGCTGGGCACGGCGCTCGACGGCATCTCGATGATCGTGCTGACCAGCGCGGTGGTGCTGCCGATGATCCAGAAGGCCGGCTTCGACCTGATCTGGTTCGGCATCTTCATCGTGCTGCTGGTCGAGATCGCCGAGGTCACGCCGCCGGTGGGCTTCAACCTCTTCGTGCTGCAGAACATGACCGGCAAGGACAGCAACGTGATCGCCAAGGCGGCCATCCCGTTCTTCTTCTGCCTGGTGTTGTGCATCGTGCTCATCACGCTGTTCCCGAGCATCGTCACGGTCTTGCCGAACGTGGTGATGGGCGTCGAGAAATAGCCAGCGGAAAAGAACGAATGCCAGCATTGCCGGTTCTTGCAATTTGCCTCGGGGCCTCGTTCGGCGCCCTGGCCAGGTGGGGCCTCGGCCTGTGGCTCAACACAGGTGGGCCCGTGCCCTACGGCACGCTGGCCGCCAACCTGATCGGCGGCTATCTGGTCGGCATGGCCGTTGGCGTTTTTCAGGCCATGCCGCAACTCGACCCGGTGTGGCGCCTGCTGCTCATCACGGGCTTTCTCGGCGGCCTCACCACGTTCTCGAGCTTCTCGGCCGAAGTCGTGGCGCTGCTGCTCGACGGACGCCCACTGCTGGCGCTGGGCACCAGCATGCTGCATCTGGGCGGTTCGCTGATGCTGACCTGGCTGGGCATACGCACAGTGCAACTCGCAGTCGGCTAGCCTCCCGCCCGGCACGCCGAAAACAACCCCGTGCCGTGCGGTCATGACCCGCGGCAACAGAGGGCCGGTCGATAGAATCGACCGCAATGCCCCTGGTCTTTCTCGTCGCACTCCCCTTCATTGCCAGCGTGCTGGCCGCGTTGATGCCGTCGAACGCGCGCAATCGGGAATCGACGCTGGCAGGGCTCGTCGCGCTGGGCTGCGCGGTACAGGCCGCATGGCTCTTTCCGCAGATCGTGCATGGCAATGTGCTGCGCCAGGAAATAGCGTGGCTGCCGGAGCTCGGCCTCAACCTCGTGTTCCGCATGGACGGCTTTGCGTGGCTGTTCTGCATGCTGGTGCTCGGCATCGGCGCGCTGGTGGTGCTCTATGCGCGCTACTACATGTCGGCCTCCGACCCGGTGCCGCGCTTCTTCTCGTTCTTTCTCGCGTTCATGGGCGCGATGATGGGCGTGGTGCTCTCGGGCAACCTGATCCAGATGGTGCTGTTCTGGGAACTCACCAGCTTGTTCTCGTTCCTGCTGATCGGCTACTGGCATCACCGTCGCGATGCGCGGCGCGGCGCGCGCATGGCGCTCACCGTTACCGGCGCTGGCGGGCTCTGCCTGCTCGCGGGTGTGCTGGTGCTGGGCCGTATCGCGGGCAGCTACGAGCTCGACGTGGTGCTCGCTTCCGGCAATGCAATTCGTGCGCATGCGCTGTATCCCGTCGCATTGGTGCTGATACTGCTGGGCGCCTTTACCAAGAGCGCGCAGTTCCCGTTCCACTTCTGGCTGCCCCGCGCCATGGCCGCACCCACGCCGGTCTCGGCCTACCTGCATTCGGCCACCATGGTGAAGCTCGGCGTGTTCCTGATGGCGCGGCTGTGGCCGGTGCTGTCGGGTACCGAGATGTGGTTCTGGCTGGTGGGCGGCGCGGGCGCCATCACGCTGCTGCTCGGCGGCTTCATCGCCATGTTCCAGCGCGACCTGAAGGCGCTGCTGGCCTACTCGACCATCTCGCACCTCGGGCTCATCACGCTGCTGCTCGGGCTCAACAGCCCGCTCGCGGCGGTGGCAGCGGTGTTCCACGTCATGAACCATGCGACCTTCAAGGCATCGCTTTTCATGGCGGCCGGCATCATCGACCACGAGAGCGGCACGCGCGACATCCGCAAGCTCAGCGGCCTGATGCGGCTGATGCCGATCACGGGCACGCTGGCCGTCATCGCGAGCGCTTCGATGGCCGGCGTACCGCTGCTCAACGGCTTTCTCTCGAAGGAGATGTTCTTCGCCGAGACGGTGTTCATCCAGGCCACGCCGTGGATCAACCTGAGCCTGCCGATCATCGCGACCGTCGCGGGCATCTTCAGCGTGGCGTACTCGGCGCGTTTCGTGTTCGACGTGTTCTTCGGTCCGCCGTGCGGGCCGGACGTACCGAGAAAGCCGCACGAGCCGCCGCACTGGATGCGCGTGCCGGTCGAGCTGCTGGTGCTGGTGTGCCTCGTGGTCGGCGTCGCACCGGCCTGGTCCATCGGCCCGTTGCTGGCAGCAGCCGCCACGCCGGTGGTCGGCGGCTTGCTGCCCGAATACAGCCTGGCCGTTTGGCATGGCTTCAACCTGCCGCTGGCGATGAGCTTCGTGGCGCTGGTCGGCGGCATGGCGCTGTACCTGTCGCAGCGCCGCCGCCGCGCGCGCGGCGAGCTCGAGCACACGCCGCTGCTGCACCGCTTCGACGGCCAGGCCATTTTCGAGCACCTGCTCGCGCAGCTCAGCGAGGCCGGCCGGCGCAGCCGCCGCGTGCTGGGTACCCGGCGCCTGCAGTCGCAGTTGCTGCTGTTGATTGCGGTGGCGGCCGCGGGCGCCGCGGTTTCGCTCTGGACCGCACCCGTGGCGCGCGGCAACCGCGAGCTGCTGCCCTTCTCGACGATGTTCGCAATGACCTGGCTCATCGGCGGTATCTGTGCGCTGGCTGCCGCATGGCAGGCCAAGTTCCACCGGCTCGCCGCGCTGATGCTGGCCGCGGGCGCGGGGCTGGTCTGCTCGGTCACCTACATCTGGTTCTCGGCACCCGACCTTGCGCTGACGCAACTTGTGGTCGAGGCCGTGACCACGGTGCTGATTCTGCTGGGCCTGCGCTGGCTGCCGATGCGCAGCAAGGACGCCGTCCAGCCCGCGCGCGCGAGGCTGCGCCCCTGGGGCCGGCGCGGGCGCGACCTGCTGGTGGCGGCTGCTGTCGGCAGCGGCATGTCGGCGCTGGCGTGGGTGATGATGACGCGACCGTTTCCGCAGAGCATCTCGCCCTTCTTCCTCGAGCGGGCGCTCACCGAAGGCGGCGGCACCAACGTGGTCAACGTCATGCTGGTCGACTTCCGCGCTTTCGACACCTTCGGCGAAATCACGGTGCTCGGCGTGGTGGCGCTCACGGTCTACGCCTTGCTGCGCCGCTTCCGTCCGGCGCGCGAGTCGATGGCCCTGCCGGCGCAGCAACGCTTGCAGGCCGACGACGGCAGCAGCGATCTGCTGAACCCCCGCCTCGCCAAGGACACGGCCGTGGGCTACCTGATGGTGCCGGCCGTGCTGGTGCGGCTGCTGCTGCCGCTCGCGGTGCTGGTGTCGGTCTACTTCTTCATGCGCGGCCACAACGCACCCGGGGGCGGCTTCGTCGCGGGGCTGGTCATGTCGGTGGCGCTGCTGCTGCAGTTCATCGTCTCGGGCACCGAATGGGTGGAAGAGCATCTGCGCATTTACCCACGCCGCTGGATCGCCGTCGGCCTGCTGCTGGCGCTGGTTACGGGCAGCGGTGCGGTGGTGTTCGGCTATCCGTTCATGACCACGCACACCGCCCACCTGCACCTCCCGGTCCTGGGCGAACTGCACGTGCCGAGCGCCCTCTTCTTCGACATCGGCGTGTTCGCGCTGGTGCTCGGCGCCACCATGCTGATCCTCACCGCGCTGGCGCACCAGTCCATTCGCAGCCACCGCTGGGCCGACGAGCAGGCTGAAAAGGAAGCACTGGCCCAGGCCGAAGCCGTGGAGGGAGCGCACTGATGGAAATGGTGCTCGCACTCGCCATCGGCGTACTCACCGGCTCGGGCGTGTACCTGCTGCTGCGCCCCCGCACCTTCCAGGTGATCATGGGCCTCACGCTCATCTCCTACGCCGTCAATCTGTTCATCTTCAGCATGGGGCGGCTCAAGCTCGACAGCGAACCCGTGCTGGTCAAGGGCCTCACTTCCACGCTGGCCAACACCGCCGACCCGATGCCGCAGGCGCTGGTGTTGACGGCCATCGTGATCGGCTTCGCAATGACGGCGCTGTTCCTCGTGGTGCTGCTGGCCTCGCGCGGCCTCGCCGGCACCGACCACGTGGACGGCGAAGAGCGGCAGGAGGCGGCCGAGTGATGGAACCGGTTCACCTGCTCGACCGCTTGCTCGACTTCAGCATGCCGCACCTCGTGGCAGTGCCGATCCTCGTGCCTTTGCTCACGGCGGCATTGATGCTGCTGCTCGGCGAAAACCGGCGCCGCGCCAAGTCGGCCCTGAGCGTGGTCTCGGGGCTGGTGGGCCTGCTGGCGGCGCTGGCGCTGCTGCGCTGGGTGAATGCGCCCGATACCGGCGACGGCCCCGGCTCGATCGGCGTCTACCTGCCCGGCAACTGGCAAGCGCCTTTCGGCATCGTGCTGGTGGCGGACCGGCTGTCGACCATGATGGTGGCGCTCACCGGCGTCGTTGCCTTCGCGGCCTCGATCTATTCCACCTCGCGCTGGGACCGGGCCGGCGTGCATTTTCATCCGCTGCTGCAGCTGCAGCTCATGGGCCTGAACGGCGCCTTTCTCACCGGCGATTTGTTCAACCTGTTCGTCTTCTTCGAGGTGATGCTCGCTGCCTCCTACGGCCTGCTGCTGCACGGTTCCGGCCGGCTGCGTGTGCAGGCCGGGCTGCACTACATCGCCATCAACCTGGCCGCCTCGTCTCTCTTCCTGATCGGCGCGGCGCTGCTCTACGGCGTGACGGGCACGCTCAACATGGCCGACCTGAGCGTGCGCATCGCCGAGCTCGCGCCGGCCGACCGCGGCCTGGTGCATGCGGCGGCCGCCATCCTCGCGACAGCGTTCTTCGCCAAGGCCGGTGCATGGCCGCTCAATTTCTGGCTGGTGCCGGCCTACAGCGCGGCGGTGTCGCCCGTGGGCGCGGTCTTTGCGCTGTTGACCAAGCTCGGCATCTACACGCTGCTGCGGCTGTGGACGCTGCTCTTTGCGCCGGACGCCGGCGCCTCGGCCGCGTTCGGCCAGTCCGCACTCATCGCCATCGGGCTTGCCACGCTGTTCGCGGGCGCCATGGGCATCGTCGGCACGCAGCGGCTCTCCAATCTCGCGGGCTTCAGCGTGCTGGTGTCGGCCGGCACGCTGCTCACCGCAATCGGGCTCGGGGAGCCTGCCGTATGGGCCGGCGCCCTTTACTACCTGCTGAGCTCCACGCTCGCGGTCAGCGCCTTCTTCCTGCTGATCGACATGATCGAACGCTGGCGCAACGCCGGCATGAGCGTCGCGCCGCACGAAGCGGCGGGCAATGCGCCCTTCTTGGCGGAAGACCTGCGCGTGCTCGACGACGTGAACCTCGACGACGAGGCTCAAGCGCTCTACGGCCGCGCAATTCCCGCCGGCGTGGCATTTCTCGGCCTGAGCTTCATCGGCTGCACCTTGCTGCTCGCGGGCCTGCCGCCGTTCTCGGGCTTCGTGGGCAAGTTCGCCATGCTGTCCGGCGCCTTCGTGACCAGCGGCACCTCCACGCCGGCATGGATCTTTCTGGCGCTGCTGCTCGCGTCGGGCTTTCTGGCGCTGATTGCGCTGAGCCGCACCGGCATCCGCCATTTCTGGACCCAGCCGCATCCCACCATGCCCGCTCTGCCCGCACTCGAGGTGCTGCCGGTGGCCGGCCTGCTCGCGGCCTGCGTGGCGTTGACGGTATGGGCCGGCCCGGTCATGCGCCACGCCCTCATCACCGCCGAAGGGCTGCGCACGCCCACCGCGTATCGCGATGCCGTGCTCAATGCGCGGCAGGTGCCCAACCCGGTGGCTCCGCAGAAGGGCACAGCACCATGAAGCGCTGGATTCCTTCGCCGCCGCTCTCGATGGCGCTGTTTGTCGTGTGGCTGCTGCTCAACCAGTCGCTGGAGGCCGCCACGCTGGCATCGGCCGCGGTGCTGGCCATTGCAGTGCCGCTGCTCACCAAGGGCCTTCGGCCGGCCGCCGTGCACATGCGCAAGCCCTGGGTCGCATTGCGGCTCACGGGCCGGGCCGTGGCCGACATGCTGCAATCGGCCCTCTTCGTGGCGCGCCGGCTGCTCACACGCCGCACATCGCGCATCGCATCGAAGTTCGTGAACGTGCCGCTCGATCTGCGCGACCCGAACGGGCTCGCGGTGCTGGCCATGATCATGTGCCTCACGCCCGGCACCGCCTGGGGCGAAATTTCGTTCGACAGCAGCGCGCTGCTGGTCCACGTGTTCGATGTGGACGATGAAGCCGCCTTCATTGCGCTGATCAAGCAGCGCTACGAACGTCCGTTGATGGAGATCTTCGAATCATGACGCCTGTACTTTTCTGGGCCTTGAGGCTGGCACTCCTGCTGCTGGCCGTGGCCATGCTCTGCGCGCTGGCCCGCCTGCTGGTCGGCCCGACCGCCCAGGACCGCGTGATGGCGCTGGACTGCCTCTACATCAACGGCATGCTGATGATGCTGGTGCTCGGCATCGTCTATGCGAGCAACGTGTACTTCGAAGCGGCCATGCTCACGGCGCTGTTCGGCTTCGTCGGGTCGACGGCCATGGCCAAGTTTCTCTTGCGCGGGGAGGTCATTGAATGACTGACTTCATCGTGGGGCCGCTGCCGCTGTGGGCGGAAATCGTCACCGCCGTGTTCGCGGTGCTCGGCGCTGCGTTCGCCGCCATCGGCTCCTTCGGCCTCGTGCGCCTGCCCACTTTTTTCCGCCGCATCCATGCGCCGACGCTCGGCGCGACGGTGGGCGTGTGGTGCATGACCATCGCCACCATCGTCTATTTCTCGGTGCAGGGCTACAGCCTGTTCCTGCATGCCGTGCTGATCGTTCTCTTCATTGCGCTCACGGCCCCCATCACCACCATCTTCCTGATGCGCGCCGCGCTCTTTCGCGAGCGGCAAAAGGGCGGCAACGTGCCGCCCGCGGCAAAGTCGGGCCCATCGGATTGAACTGAACAGGGCAGGAAGCGGCTGGCGGTTCAGCTCATCGCGAGCTGCTGCATGCCCTTGGCGCGCGCCACTTCCATTTCGCGCGGCAGCGTCACGCCGTTCTTCACCGCAAGAATCTCCGCCATCACGCTCACGGCGATCTCCGGCGGCGTCTTGCTGCCGATGTAGATGCCGATGGGGCCGCGCAGCCGCACGAGCGATTCCGCCGTCTGGTCGAAGTGCTCGATCATGCGGTCGCGCCGGGCGTCCGCATTGCGGCGCGAACCGATGGCGCCCACGTAGAAGGCCTCGCTCTGCAGCGCTTCGAGCAGCGCCAGGTCGTCGAGCTTGGGGTCGTGCGTGAGCGCGACCACGCAGCTGCGCCGGTCGGGCTTGAAGGCCAGCACGGCGTCGTCGGGCATCTCGGTCGTGATCTCCACGCCGGACAGCGACCATGCGGTGCGGTATTCGGCACGCGGGTCGCACAGCGTGACGGCAAAGCCGCTGAACTTGGCCATGGTTGCGAGGTACTCGGCCAGTTGGCCCGCGCCGATCAGCAGCATGCGGTATTCGGGGCCGAAGGTGTTGGTGAGCTCGGTGTCGTTCACCTTGAGTTCGTCGGGTGCCGTGGCCTCGTTCAGCCGCACGGCACCGGTCGCGAGCGTGACGGTGCGCTGCATGAGCCTGCCCTGCTCGAGCTGAGCCACCAGCGTGTCGAGCAAAGCCGCATCGGGGTCGTATTCGAGCAGCAGCTCCAGCGTGCCGCCGCAGGGCAGCCCGAAGCGGTGTGCCTCGTCGGCCGTGATGCCGTACTTCACGAGCACGGGCGGCGCGCCCACGGGCACCTCTTCGCCACGGTCATTGCCATTCGCGTGCGCATGGCTGTAACGGGCGATCAGGTCGTCCTCGATGCAGCCCCCGGAGACCGAGCCCACCACCGCACCGTCTTCCGCCAGCGCCATGATCGAGCCGACCGGCCGCGGCGACGAGCCCCAGGTGCGCACCACCGTCGTCAGCAACGCGCGCTTGCCGGCCTGCCGCCAGTCGCGCAGCGTGCGCAGCACCATGACGTCGAGATTTTCCATAACGTGGTCAGTCCTCAGCTTTCGTTGCCCGGCACGGCGGGCGCGTCCTTGTCGTCCTTCTTGCCGAGGCCGATCTTCTTCATGAGGCCGGACATGACGCCCGCCTTCTCCGCGGGAGCCTCCGCCGTTTCTTCGGCGGCAGCCGGCGGCGGTCCGTAGCGGCTTTGCATCTCCGCCTCGAAGCGCTTGAAGAAGTCATCGGCGGTCGACTTGGCGGCGCCGTCGATCAGGCGTTGCCCGAGTTGGGCAATCTTGCCGCCGACCTGAGCCTGCACGGTGTAGTCGAGTTCGCAGCCGGCCGGGGACGGTGCTGCGGTGGCCTCGGCATCGGCATTGGCGGCGCCATCCAGCGGCCTCAGCGTCACGCTGGACGACCCCTTGGCAAACCCCGCAACGCCGCCCTGCCCCTCGAAGGTGAGCTTGTAGCCGTCGGGCGCAACGATGTCGGACAGCATCACCTTGCCGCTGAACTTGGCCGACACCGGCCCGATCTTGAGAGCGAGCGCCACGCTGTACTGGTTGTCGCCCGTGAGCTCGAACTTGTCGCAGCCGGGAATGCACTTCTTGAGCGTCTCGGGATCGTTCAGCGCTTCCCAGGCCTGTTGTTGCGTGACGCCGAGACGGCGGTTGCCGAGCATTTCCATGGTGGGGTTCCTTTATCTTTTCCGTGAGGCCCTACCGGCCAGACCGCATCAAGGCGGCGAGGCTGGCGGCCAGCTGTTCGAGAGCACTGAGATTGTGGACCGCCAGCATCGCGTCTGCATGCCGGTGCAGCACGCCGGCCCCACGCGCCAAAGGGGCGTAGCCCTCGAAGCGCAGCAGCGGGTTGAGCCACAGCAGGCGGCGCGAATGGCGCTTGAGCCAGAGCAGTTCGTTTTCCAGCAGCGCAGGCTCCCCGGTGTCCAGCCCGTCGCTGATCACCAGCACCAGCGTGCGGCGGCCTGTCAGGCGGCGCGCATGCGCGCGGCGAAGCTCGGCCAGCGAACTGCCGAGCCGCGTGCCACCCGCAAAATCGTCGATGGCAAGGCTGGCCGCGCCCAGCATGGCGTCGGTGTCGGCCAGTCTAAAGGCGGGTGTCAGGTCGGTCAGCCGGGTGCCGAAGGCGAATACGTCGCGCCGCCCGGCCCGCCGGGTGGCCGCATGCAGAAACGCGAGCAGCAGGCGCGCATAGCGCTCCATCGAGCCCGACACGTCGACCAGCACCAGCAGCGGCAACGGTTGCTCGCGGCGGCTCAGCTTCGGCAGGCGCAGTATTTCGCCGCCCGTGCGCGCGGCCTCGTGCAGCACGCCGGGCCAGTGCATGCGCGCATGCTGCGGGCCCGCGTCGCTCGCCACACGCAGACGGCGAGACGGCAACGAGGGAATCGGCAAGCTCACATCGCGTGCGAGGCGTTCGACCAGCCGGTATTCGGAAGCACCGAGCGCGTTGAAGTCCGCATGCTGCAGGCGCTGGCGGTCGCTCGATGTCATGGCGGCATCGAACTCGACCTCCTTGTCGGGCTTGGCGGCCACGGCCGGCTTGGCCGGATCGCGCGGCGCGGAGAGTGCCTCGCGCACACGCGGGCGGCGCTTCGAGGGCTCGGCCTTGCCCTCGGCGCTCGGCAGCATCTGCGCGAGCAGCTTGTTGGCCAGTTCGGGATCGCGGAACCACGCGTCGAACAGTTCGCGAAACACCATGCGGTCCTGCTCGCGGCTCACCATGACGGCTTCCATGGCCGCGCTCAGGTCGAGCCGGCTTTCCACGCCCACGAGCGTGGCCGCTTCGGCGGCGAGCGCGATGCGCATGGCATCGGTGCGCACGCCGGCGCGGCGCAGGGCGCGGCCAAAGGCCGTGATGTTGCCGGCCAGCTTGCCGCTGCGTACGTCGCCGAGTTGCTGGATGCCGGTCATGGGCGGCCGCTACCTTCGGCCACGCTCAGGGCGCAACCGGCTCCTCGGGCTTCAGCAAATCGGACGCCAACTCGCGCGTGAGCGCGGCCACGTCGTCGCGTTGCTTGAAAAGAATGCCCGCGGTGTCGATCACCACTTCGGGGTCGAGTTCGACAGTGTCGAGCGCAATCAGCGCGCTCGCCCACTCGACGCTCTCGGCGATGCCGGGGGCACGCTGGAACGCGTTGACGAACGGCGCATCGCGCAGCCGCGCAACAAAGGCGGCCACCTGGGCCGAGAGCTTCTCGCCGGCCTCGGGCACCTGGGCTCGCACGATGGCCAGCTCGCGTTCGCGCTCGGGGTAGTCGAGCCAGTGATAGAGGCAACGCCGCTTGACCGCATCGTTGAGCTCGCGCGTGCGGTTGCTGGTGAGGATGGTGACGGGCGGTACCACGGCGCGCACGGTGCCAAGCTCGGGAATGCTGACCTGGTATTCGCCGAGGTATTCGAGCAGAAAAGCCTCGAAGGGTTCGTCGGCGCGGTCCACTTCGTCGATCAGCAGCACGGCGCCGGGTGCGGGCGTCTGCAGTGCCTGCAGCAGCGGGCGGCGAATCAGGTAGTGCGGCTGATAGACCTCGGCTTCGACATCGCGTGCCGCACCGGTGGCTTCGGCGGCGCGCATGTGCAAGAGCTGCGCGGCGTAGTTCCACTCGTAAAGCGCCTCGCGCTGCTCCAGCCCGTCGTAGCACTGGAGGCGCAGCAGTTCGCGGTTCAGCGCCTTCGACAGCGCCTTGGCCAGCTCGGTCTTGCCCACACCGGGCTCGCCCTCGAGCAACAGCGGACGCTGCAGCTTGAGCGCGAGGAACACGGCCGTGGCCAGGCGCCGGTCGGCGAAGTAGCCGGCCTGCATCAAACCGTCGGAAAGGGAATCGATGGTCGGAAAAATCATGGCAAAGCGTAGCGGAAGACGCGGGGATATCGCGCCTCCCGGTTTGTTCCGGGCTGCTTCAGCCCAGCGCCCTGGTCACTGCGCGCTGGGTCAGCACGCTGATCAGATTGGCACGGTAGGCGGCCGAGGCGTGCAGGTCGCTGTTGAGGTCGCTCGCATCGATCTTCACCGCTGCGGCGGCTGCCGCGGTGAAGCTCTTGTTGAGCGCATCTTCCAGTCCTGCGTGGCGGAACACGCCGTTGCCCGCGCCGGTGATGGCCACCCGAACGCCGCTGTCGTACTGCGCAAGGAACACGCCGACGAGTGGAAAGTTCGATGCCTTCTGGCGCAGCTTTTCATACACGGCGCGCTTCGGAATCGGAAAGCGGATCGCGGTGATCAGCTCGTCCTCTTCCAGCGCCGTGGTGAACATGCCGAGGAAGAAATCGTCGGCCGCAATCTCGCGCTTCGAGGTGATCACCGTCGCGCCCGAACCCAGCACCGCGCTGGGATAGCACGCGGCCGGGTCGTTGTTGGCCACCGAGCCGCCGATGGTGCCCATCGCGCGCACCTGCCGGTCGCCGATGCGCCCGGCCAGGTCGGCCAGTGCGGGAAAGACGGCTTTCACGTCGACGTTGTTCGCCACATCGAGGTGGCGCGACATCGCACCGATGGTGATGGTGCTGCCGTCTTTCTTGATGCCGGTGAGTTCCTGGATGCCGCCCAGGTCCACGAGCTGCTCGGGCGCCGAGAGCCTGAGCTTCATGGAAGCGAGCAGCGTCTGCCCGCCGGCCAGCGGCTTGGCGCCCGCGGCAACGAGCTTGGCCGCATCGGCCACGGTGGCCGGCCGTTCGAGTGTGAAGGCGTACATGGTGTGGTTCCTTCTTCTATGTTCAGGGGGCCGGGCGGCCTTGGGTGCTGGCGGCGAGCGAGGGCGCTTGCGGTGTTGCAGCTTGCGCGGCGCTTCCGCTGCCTTTTTGCATCGCTTCCCAGACGCGGCTGGCCGACGCAGGCATGTCGAAGTCCTTCACGCCGAGCGGCGCCAGCGCGTCGAGCAATGCGTTGATCACGGCCGGCGGCGAACCGATGGCCCCGGCCTCGCCGCAGCCCTTGGTGCCCAGCGGGTTGTGCGTGCACGGCGTGCACACGGTGTCGAGCTTGAACTGCGGAAAGTCGGCGGCCCTGGGCATGGCGTAGTCCATGAAACTGCCGGTGAGCAGCTGACCGGTCTCGTTGTCGTACACGCAGTTTTCGAGCAGCGCCTGGCCGATGCCTTGCACCAGCCCGCCGTGCACCTGGCCTTCGACGATCATCGGATTGATGATGGTTCCGAAGTCGTCCACCGCGGTGAAGCGGTCGACGCGCACCTCGCCGGTCTGCTTGTCGACCTCGACCTCGCAGATGTAGGTACCACCCGGGAAGGTGAAGTTCGTCGGGTCGTAGAAGGCGGTTTCGTTCAGGCCGGGCTCGAGCTTGTCGAGCGGGTAGTTGTGCGGCACGTAGGCCGTGAGCGCCACCTGGCCGAACGGAATCTTCTTGTCGGTGCCCTTGACCGTGAACTCGCCGTTGGCAAACTCGATGTCGGCGTCGCTCGCCTCCATCAGGTGCGCGGCAATCTTCTTGGCCTTGGTCTCGATCTTGTCGAGCGCCTTCATGATGGCCGCGCCGCCCACCGAAATGGAGCGCGAGCCGTAGGTGCCCATGCCGAAGGGCACGCGGCCCGTGTCGCCATGCACCACGTCGACGTTGTCGACCGGAATGCCCAGGCGCGCCGCCACCACTTGCGCGAAGGTGGTCTCGTGCCCCTGGCCATGGCTGTGCGAGCCGGTGAACACCGTCACGCTGCCGGTCGGGTGCACGCGGATTTCGCCGCATTCGAACAAGCCGGCCCGCGCGCCCAGCGCCCCCGCGATGTTCGAGGGTGCGATGCCGCAGGCCTCGATGTAGCTCGAGTAGCCGATGCCGCGCAGCTTGCCCTTGGCCTCGGTGGCCGACTTGCGCTGCGCATAGCCCTCGACGTCGGCGAGCACGCGGGCCTTGTCCATGCAGGCATGGAAGTCACCGGTGTCGTACTGCAGTGCCACGGGCGTCTGGTACGGAAAGGTGGTGATGAAGTTGCGCTTTCGAATCTCGTCCTGGCCCAGGTTCATTTCCCAGGCGCAGCGCGACACCAGGCGCTCCAGCAGGTAGGTGGCTTCGGGCCGCCCCGCGCCGCGGTAGGCATCGACCGGCGCGGTGTTGGTGAACCACGCATCGACCTCGACATAGATCTGCGGCGTGGTGTACTGGCCCGCGAGCAGCGTGGCGTAGAGGATGGTGGGCACTGCGGTCGAGAAGGTCGACAGGTAGGCGCCCAGGTTGGCGTCGGTGTGCACCCGCATCGCGAGGAACTTGCCATCCTTGTCCAACGCCATTTCGGCGTGGCTCACATGGTCGCGGCCATGCGCATCGGACAGGAAGCACTCGGAGCGCTCGGCCGTCCACTTGATGTTGCGGTTGAGCTGCTTGGCCGCCCAGGTCAGGCACACGTCCTCGGCATACAGGAAGATCTTGGAGCCGAAGCCGCCGCCCACGTCGGGCGCAATCACGCGCACCTTGTGCTCGGGCAGGCCGAGCACAAAGGCCGTCATCAGCAGGCGTTCGACGTGCGGGTTCTGGTTGGACACATACAGCGTGTAGTCGTCGGTGCCGCGGCTGTAGCTGCCGATGGCCACGCGCGGCTCAATCGGGTTGGGCACCAGCCGGTTGTTGACGAGGTCGAGCTTGGTCACGTGCGCGGCATTGGCAAACACCGCATCCACCGCGGCCTTGTCGCCCAGCGCCCACTTGTAGCACTGGTTGTCGGGCGCTTCGTCGTGCAGGGTCACGCCGCTGGCCTTCTTCGCCGCGTCGGACACGCTCACGACCGCGGGCAGCACGTCGTACTCGACCACCACGGCCTCGGCCGCGTTCTTGGCCTGCTCGACCGTCTCGGCCACGACCATGGCCACATGGTCGCCCACATAGCGCACCTTGTTGATCGCGAGGATCGGGTGCATCGGCTCCTTCATGGGGGTGCCGTCGGGGTTGTTGATGAGCCAGCCGCAGGGTAGCCCGCCCATTTTTCCTTCGATGTCCTTGCCGCTGAAGATGCCGACCACGCCGGGCATCTTGAGCGCCTCGGCGGTGTCGACCGACTTGATGACGGCGTGGGCGTGCGGCGAGCGCACGAAGACCGCATGGCTCTGGTTGGCCAGCGTGATGTCGTCGGTGTAGTTGCCCGCGCCGGTCAGGAAGCGATAGTCTTCCTTGCGCCGCAGCGCTTCGCCGATGTGGGGCAGGTTCGAGAAATCGGAAGCACCCATGATGTTGCTCCCTTCACGCCGTGACGGTGATCTTGACCGGGGTGCCCGAGGCCATCGCCTCGCCGCCCATCTGAACGGCCTTGACGATGTTCTGGTAGCCCGTGCATCGGCACAGGTTGCCGTCGAGCAGCTCGCGGATTTCGGACTCGCTCGACTTGGGGTGGTGGGTGCACAGGTCGATGGCGCTCATGACCATGCCGGGGGTGCAAAAACCGCATTGCAGGCCATGGCATTCCTTGAAGGCCGCCTGCATGGGGTGCATGGTGCCGTCGGGTTGGGCGATGCCCTCGATGGTGGTGATTTGCGCACCGGCCGCCTGCCCGACCAGGATGTTGCACGACTTCACCGCCCGGCCATTCAGGTGGATGGTGCATGCGCCGCACTGGGCGGTGTCGCAACCGACGTGGGTGCCGGTGAGATGAAGATGCTCGCGAATAGCGTGCACCAGAAATGTATTGGGGGGTGCGTCGACCGTGGCCGGTCGGCCGTTGACCGTGAAAGCTACCTGCATTTGGCTGTCTCCGTTGAAGGTGATGGCTGGTTCAGCGAGTGGCATCTTGGATGCCGGCCCCGTGCACTATCCTAGGCAAAACCCTCGCCGCTTGCGCAGTGCGCGCGAAATTCTCAAAATGGAACAACTTGCGGTCTGGCAAGCTTCATAAAAAGACGCCTCCCATCCGAGCGAACCGACCCGATGTCCGCCTCAACCGTTTCGTCCCTTCCCGAGCGCGCCCTCGCCATTGCGCAAGCCCGGCGGGAGCTGATCCACGGCGAGGCCGACCGTGCACGGGGCGCCACGCGCATCGAACCGTGGATCGTCCGCTCGTGGCAGCGCTGCATCGAAGCAGGGGAGCAACCGCAGCAGCGCGTGAGCTTCAACCCTGTGGCCCAGTCGGTCATTCGCGAGGTGGCCGAGCGCAACCGGGCGCTGGTGGCGGCGGCCCGGCCGGTGATCGAGCGGGTGTCCCGCGCCATTGCCGACACGCGCTATTTCGCGGTGCTGACCGATGCCGACGGCATGGTGGTCGACGTGGGCCCGCTTCCCGACAGCACCGACACCGCCAGCCGCCATGCCCGCAACATCGCGCGCGTGGGGGTCGACCTGTCGGAGCGCGCGGTCGGCACCAGCGCCATCAGCACCGCGCTGGCCGAGCAGGAGTCGGTGTGGCTGCACCGCGGCGAACATTTCTTCGAGGACACCAGCGTTTACAGCTGCGCGGGGGCGCCGCTCTTCGGTCCGCAGGGCGACTGCATCGGCATGCTCGACCTGACGGGCGTGCAAGTGGTGGAACGGCCGGAACTGCGTCACCTGGCCATGCTTTCGGCGCGCAGCATCGAGAACATGCTGGTGCTGAACGAACCCTGCGAACTGCGGCTGCATCTCTCGTGGCCGGGCTGCCCGAGCAGCGAAGCCACCGAAGGCCTGCTGTGCGTCGATGCCAACGGCAACGTCACCGGCGCCAATGCTGCAGCGCGGCAGATGCTGCACCAGCCGCTGGCGCGCAGCCAGCATGCCCTGCATTGCAACGACCTGTTCGCGCTGCCGCTGAACATGCTGTTCGACGCCGCCCGGCGCGGCGACGCCGTGCTCGAAGTGCCGCTCTGGTCGGGCCTGCGCGTGCAGGTTCAGCCCCGGCGCGGCGGCAAGGGCTCGCGGGGCGCGGCACCCGAAGCCCAGCCCCGGCTGCGCGACGTTGAAACCGCCCTGATCCGCAAGGCCGTGACCGACGCCCGCGGCAACGTGGCCGAAGCCGCACGCACCCTCGGCATCAGCCGCGCCACGGTCTACCGCAAGCTGTGGCGCGGGCGCCCCTCCGGCGCCACCGATTGAAGCCGGACCTTCAGGCTCCCACCGGCACCTTGTCGAGGAACCCGGTCACCGACTGCAGCTTGCCGGCATCGAGCTGGGCGAAGTCGGTGCCCTGGATCAGGTCTTCGGCACCGCTCGGCCCCAGGGTCCACGAAAAGCGCAGGTTGTCGCCATGCGCCTCGGCCTTGCCGAACAGGTTGAAACGAAAGCCCGGGTAGCGCTGGTGCACGGCGCCGACCAGCGCGCTGATCTGCTCGCG
Source organism: Variovorax paradoxus (assembly GCF_040544635.1). Taxonomy (GTDB): domain Bacteria; phylum Pseudomonadota; class Gammaproteobacteria; order Burkholderiales; family Burkholderiaceae_C; genus Variovorax; species Variovorax paradoxus_R. The sequence continues at coordinate 122,631 of NZ_JBEPKJ010000014.1, read as the reverse complement.
GCCACTGGCCTGGGCCATTGGGTCGACGTAGTGCGCGTCGGCGGTCCAATGGGCTTCGATCAGCTCGGCGCGGCGTGCGGCATCGGTCTCGTTCCAGACGGCGATGTAGCGCTGGGCAATGGCGGTGGCGTCGTGTGCGGCGGTGTTCATGATGACGATTCCTTTCGAATATCTCGACCCGCAACATCGCGGGGTGAAGGAATGGTCGCGCCGGGTGCTTCCGGCGTCGATGACCTGGGAGGTCATGGCGCGGCCGCGGCCATCGCCACTGCTCCCCCGCAAATTCAGTTCGCCAGCGCGTTCGGAAAGAACAGCTGCTCGCCGCCGATCTTGTAGGCCGCGATGGTTTGCTGACCTGTGGGCGAGATCACCCAGTCGACGAACTTCTGCGCGCCCTTGCTGTTGAGCGAGGGGAATTTGGTGGGGCTCACGACCATCACGCCGTACTGGTTGAAGAGCCGCTTGTCGCCCTCGACCAGCACCGCCAGGTCGGCGCGGTTCTTGAAGCTGAGCCAGGTGCCGCGGTCCGCGAGCACATAGCCGCCCGACGAGGCCGCGATATTCAGCGCCGGCCCCATGCCGCAGCCGCATTCCTTGTAGCCCGTGCCCTTGCGCTCGTTGGGCACCGGCTGCCCGGCCTCAGCCACGCCGGTTTGCGTCCAGAGCCGGCGCTCGGCCGCGTCGGTGCCGCTCTTGTCGCCGCGCGAAACGAAAGGCGCATTGGCGGCCGCGATTTTCTTCAGCGCGGCGACGATATCGCCGCCCTTCGCAGCCACCGGATCGGCCTTCGGGCCCACCAGCACGAAGTCGTTGTACATCACCGGATAGCGCCTGGCGCTGAAGCCCTCGGCCACGAACTTCTCTTCGGCCGCGGTGTCGTGCACGAACAGCACGTCGGCATCGCCGCGCTTGGCCATGTCGATGGCCTGGCCGGTGCCCACCGCCACCACCTTGATGTCGATGTCGCTGGCCTTCTTGAAAGCCGGCAGCAGGTGCGAGAACAGGCCCGATTGCTCGGTCGACGTGGTCGAGGCCATGGTGATGGTCTCGGCGCGCGCGGCCCCCGCGGCCAGGAAGAAAACCGCAACCGCCAGCGAGGCGCGGATGCCCGCATTGCCGCGGTGCTTGAGGAACGGATTCATGCCAACTCTCCTTTGACGAACAGGCGGGCCTCTTCGGGGAGCGGCCCATGGAAAAAATCGTGGACGGGCAGATCGGCCAGCACGCGACCGTGCTCGAGGTAGATCACGCGGCTGGCCAGCCGCTTCACCTGCCCGAGGTTGTGGCTCGCGAACACCAGCGTGCGGCCGGCGGCAGCTTCGGCAATGAGCGTTTCGACCTCGCGCTTGGCAGTGGGGTCAAGGCTGGCGGTGGGCTCGTCGAGCAGCAGCACCGCCGGATGCAGCGCCCAAGCGCGCGCCAATGCCACCCGCTGCTGCTGGCCGCCCGACAAGGCGCGCGCATTGCGCTCGGCCAGGTCTTCCAGCCCCACGCGCGCCAGCGCCGGAATGGCGGCATGGCGCGCATCGCGCCAGCGCGTGCCGCGCAGCCACAAAGCCAGCGCCACGTTGACCACCACCGACGCACGCAACATGTGCGGACGCTGGAACAGCATGGCCTGGTGGCGGCGCGGCGCGGCGCTGGTGAAGCTCCCGGCCGCATGCGGCACCAGGCCGTGCAGCAGCCGCAGCAGCGTGGTCTTGCCGCTGCCGTTGGCGCCGATGAGCGCCACGCGCTCGCCCGCCGCGATCGTCAAGGTGGCGCCCTGCAAGGCCGCCACGCGCCCCAGCCGAACGTCGACCCCGTACAGCGCAAAGACGGTGGTGTCGACACTCGCGAGCTGCACGTTTTCGTTCACGGGCGCGCCTCCGGCCGCCACCAGGCCGCCATGCCGCCGCCTTCGCCTCCCCCGCCGTCGACCCGTTCACGCCAGCCGCGCACGGCGGCAATGGCAAGGTTGAGCACCAGCACCACACCCAGCAATACGATGCCGAGGGCCAGCGCCAGCGGCAGGTCGCCCTTGCTGGTTTCGAGCGCAATGGCAGTGGTCATCACGCGCGTGAAGCCGTCGATGTTGCCGCCCACCACCATCACGGCGCCCACTTCCGAGACGGCGCGCCCGAAGGCGGCGATGAGCACGGTGAGCAAGGCATAGCGTTCGTCCCACACCAGGAGCAACGCCCGCACCAGCGGCCCGGCGCCCAGCGAGCGCAGCTGCTCGCCGTGGGCGCGCTCGGCGTCCTCGATGGTCTGGCGCGTGAGCGCCGTGACCACCGGCAGCACCAGCACCGTCTGCGCGAGCACCATGGCCTTGAATGAAAACAGCCAGCCCAGGAATCCGAGCGGGCCGGAGCGCGACAGCAGCAGGTAGATCACCAGTCCGACCACCACCGAGGGGAGCGCCAGCAGTGTGTTCAGCACCGTGAGCAGCGCGGCCCGGCCGCGAAAGCGCGCCACGCCGAGCCATGCCCCGAGCAACAGGCCGAACCCGCAGGCCAGCGCGCACGCACTGGCGCTGACCGCGAGCGACCGCCCGACGATGGCCAGCAGCACCGGATCGCCCGAGACGAGCAGCTGCCAAGCCGCGACGGCGCTCTGTGCAAAGGTGTTCACGCGGCAGGCTTCATGGGTGGAAGCGCCGCAGTATCGGGGTGTACTTCCAATTACCTATGCAAATTTTTGCATAGGTAGGCGAATACCCTATTCGATCAGATCGCGTCGAGCGGAAACACCGGCCGGCGCACTTTGGAAAACGGGAACAGGCTGTAGTCCGAACTGGTCACGCCCGGGCTGTCGCACTCGACCAGCGCGGCCGAGATCGGCTCGAACACCGGCCGGCAGTACATGCGCGACTTGAGCAACAGAAAGCGTTCCTTGCGCGGGTCGAGCCCCGCGCACTCGAAAACGCCGATGTCCCAGGGCTCCTGCGTGCGCTCGGTCACCACGATGCGCGCCGCGCCAATGTCGAACAGCACCGTGCGGCCCATGCTGCTGCGCTGGCCGGTGTAGGTGGGGCCGGTGATCACGTACTCGCCGTTGCTGACGGTGCGCACCGTGCCGGTCAGCGTGACGGGCTTCTTCGACAGGCCGATGCCTTCCAGCGACACCTTGTTGCCCAGTGCCACCGTCACCTCGGCGCCCTCGCCCGCCGCGATCAGCTCGGCCACCGCCTGCGGGTCGCACAGCGGGCCCACGCCGATGCCGTCGAGCCCCTGCGCCAGCGCTTCCTGCAGCACGTCCATGGTGTCGCAGCTGCCACCCGACATGCAGTTGTCGCCATGGTCGAGCAACAGCACAGGCCGCGTCGCGCCTTGGGCGATGGCCTTGGCACGCGCCACCGATTCGGCCAGCGGCTCGCTGCGGTAGACAAAAGCCTCGCGCTCGGCCCACATCTGCGCAGCGATGCGGTCGGCCGTGGTTTGCGCCCGCTCGGGCGATTGCGCATCGACCGCCACCACACTCATGCAGGGCGCCTCGATGTCCGACAGCGAGAAGCCGGCAAAGATCGACACCGCGAGCGATTTCGATTTTTCGGCTTCGCACGCTGCCTCGATGGCCCGCTGCATCGCGCCGGTGAACGACGCGCTGCGCAGCGTGTGCGCCATCAACGGCAACGGGTGCCAGCGCATCGCGGGCTTGCTGCGCCCCGCAAGCAGATCGAACAGGAGGCGGCCGGCATGCTCGCCCGTCTCGTACATGTCGATGTGCGGATAGGTCTTGAAGCCGACGATCACATCGGCATTGCCGACCATCGCGGGCGTCACGTTGGCATGCAGGTCCAGTGCCACGCCAATGGGAACGCCGGGCGCCGCGGCGCGCAGGCGCACCAGCAGGTCGCCCTCCCCATCGGCGCTGTTCTGCGCCACCATCGCACCGTGCAGGTCGAGCAGGATGGCGTCGCAGCCCGGCGCCGCGTCGACGATGCATTGGGTGAGCGTGGTGTAGGCCTGCGCATCGACCGGCCCGCTCGGATTGGCCGAGGCCGACACCGGCGTGACCACCGTCGCGCCCGCCTGCTCGGCCAGGTCGATGAAAGCCGACATCGCGGTGCGCATGCCTTTGTTGTCCTTGTAGGCCTGCTCGCCGAACGTGGGGCCTTCGGGTCCGAAGGCCGCGAGCGGCGTGGGCACCGGCGAGAAGGTGTTGGTCTCGTGGTTGAGCCGCGCAATCAGCACCTTCATGACGACGCCACTCCCGCGCTTTGCAGCATGGCCTGCAGCAGCACATTGCAGCCGGCCTCGAGGTGATCGGGCTGCGCATCCTCGATCTCGTTGTGGCTGATGCCGTCCAGGCACGGAACGAAGATCATTGCCGTGGGACACACGCGCGCCAGGTACACCGCGTCGTGCCCCGCACCGCTGATCACGTTCATCCAGGTCATGCCCTGCGCCTGCGCGGCTTCTCGAATGGCCGACACCAGCGTGGGCGTGAAGGGCTGCGGCGGAAAGTAGACGACCTGCTCCACCGTGGCCTCGACCTTGCCCTTGGCGGCGATGCGCTGTACCGACTCCTTCAGCTCGGCGTCCATGGCCGAGAGCACCACATCGTCCGCCGCGCGCAGGTCGACGCTGAGCTTCACGCGGCCCGGAATCACGTTGCGCGAATTGGGATAGTTCTCGATCCAACCGGCCGTGCCGCGTGCGTGCGGCGCATGGGCCAGCGCAATGCGGTTGACCTCGATCACCAGTTCGGAAGCTGCGAGCAGCGCGTCCTTGCGCAGCTCCATGGGTGTGGGGCCGGCGTGGGCTTCCATGCCCTGCATCACCACGTCGTACCAGCGCTGGCCGAGCGCTCCTTCGACCACGCCGATCACGCGCTCGTTGGCTTCGAGCACGGGTCCCTGTTCGATGTGGGCCTCGAAATAGGCGCCCACTGGCGACGCCGCGGCCGAGGCCGGTGCGGCGCCCGCATAGCCGATAGACGCGAGTGCTTCGGCCACGCTGATGCCGTCGTTGTCATGCTGCGCGAGCGCGTGCTCGAGCGTGAAGGCATCCACGAACACGCCCGAGCCCATCATCACGGGCACGAAGCGCGAGCCTTCCTCATTGGTCCACACGGCGATTTCCAGCGGCGCCTCGGTGACGATGCCGGCGTCGTTCAGGCTGCGGATCACCTCCAGCCCGGCCAGCACGCCATAGTTACCGTCGAATTTTCCGCCCGTGGGCTGGGTGTCGATATGGCTGCCCGTGACCACCGGTGGTAGTGTGTTGTCGCGGCCGGCGCGGCGCGCAAAGATATTGCCGATCTGGTCCACGCGCACCTCGCAGCCGGCTTCGCGCGCCCAGCGTGCAAAGAGATCGCGTCCCTGGCGATCGAGGTCGGTCAGTGCAATGCGGCAGACGCCGCCCTTCTCGGTCGCGCCGAGCTTCGCCAGTTCCATCAGCGAGCCCCAGAGGCGCTCGCCGTTGATGCGGAGTTGGGTTTGTGAGTTCATGGCTTTGCAAAAAGAAGAAGGAATGCGCGAAGCCTCAAGCAAGGCCCACGCCCAGATAGCGGTCTTTCACATCGTGGTCGGCCATGAAGGCGGCGTTGCCAGCGTCATGCACGATCACGCCCTGCTCCAGGATGTAGTGCCGATCGGCCAGTTGCACGCACACTTCCAGGTTCTGCTCCACCAGCAGGATGGCCACGCCGGCCGCCTTGATGAGCTTGAGCTGCGCGACGATTTCTTCCACGATGACCGGTGCAAGGCCTTCCACGGGCTCGTCGAGGATCAGCAGCCGCGGGTGGTTCATCAGCGCGCGGCCGATGGCCAGCATCTGCTGCTCGCCGCCCGAAAGCTGGCCGCCGCCGTTGCGGCGCCTCTCTTTCAAGCGCGGAAAGATGCGGTAGATGTCGCCCAGCTGCCAGGGCGAGTCGCGCCGTTGTCCGAGCAAGAGGTTTTCTTCCACCGTCAGCAGCTTGAAGACGCCGCGATGCTCGGGCACCAGGCACACGCCCCGCGTGGCAATGCGGTGCGGCGGCAGGCCCGCGATGTCCGCGCCCTGGAAGCGCACGCGGCCGCCGGTGGGCGTGACGGCGCCGGCAATGCTCTTGAGCGTGGTCGACTTGCCCGCGCCGTTGCGGCCCAGCAGCGTGACCAGTTCGGCCTCGCCCACATGCATCGACACACCCTGCAGCACATGGCTCTTGCCGTAGTGCGCGTGCAGGCCTTCGACCTCGAGGATGTTCCCCGCGCTCATGCCTTGCCCCCGGTGATCATGTTGCCCAGGTAAGCCGTGCGCACGCGCGCATCGGCCCGGATGTCGCCCGGCAGCCCTTCGGCCAGCACGCGGCCCAGCTGCATCACCGTCACGGTGTCGGAAATGTCCATCACGATGTTCATGTTGTGCTCGATGAGCACCACGGTGTGCGCGTCGCGCAGGCCGCGGATCAGCTGCTTCATGTCGTCCAGGTCGTCGATGCCCATGCCCGAGGTGGGCTCGTCCAGGAAGATGGCCTTGGGCTTCGCAGCCAGCGCCATGCCCACTTCGAGGCGGCGCTGCTGGCCATGCGACAGCTCGCTGGCGGGCACATCGGCCAGCCGCTCAAGGCCCACGCGCTCCAGCACCTCGGCCACCGTTTCGCCGCAGGCGCGCTCGCCGACCGGTGCACGCCAGCAGTTCATGGCCTGCCGCGGCGCAATGCCTTGCGCCGCGACGCGCAGGTTCTCGCGCACCGGCAAGCTCGCGAACAGGCTGGTGACCTGAAAGGAACGCGCCATGCCGCGCTGCACGCGCTTGTGGTCTGGCTCGCGCGTCACATCATGGCCGTCGAACAGGATGCGTCCACCGGTTGTTGTGCCGGTGCCCGTGAGCATGTGGAACAGCGTGGTCTTGCCCGCGCCGTTCGGACCGATCACCGAGTGCACGGTGTTGCGCTTGATCTTCAGGTCGACCCCGCCGAGCGCGGCGAACTTGCCGTAGTGCTTGGTGACGCCGATGGCTTCGATGAGTACAGATTCGCTCATGCCTTTTCTCCCTGGGCTACAGGCGCGTTCGACGCGTCCTTTGCGATGGGCCCCTTGCGGAACACGCGGCGCCATGCGCTCTCGCCCAGGCCCCAGAGGCCGCGCTGCATGCCGATGCTCACGCCGATCAGCAAGAGCCCCAGCAAGAGCAGCCATCGCGGCCACAGCGTGGAAAGCCAGTCGGCCAGCAGCACGTAGAAGGCGGAGCCCAGCACCGAGGCGAACAGGTTGCCGGTGCCCCCGATCACGGTAATGACCAGAATCATTTCGCTCGTGTGGTACTCGGCGTTCGACAGCGGCGCGATGCCGGTCATCATCGCGTGCAGCCCACCCGCAAGCCCAGTGACGGCGCCCGAAATCACGAAGGCCAGCAGCTTGAAGCGCTTGAGGTCATAGCCCACCGCGGCGGCGCGGTCCTCGTTGTCGCGAATGGCGAGCAGCGTGCGGCCGAACACCGAGTCTGTCACGCGCAGCAGCAGACCGAAGGCAATGAGGAAGATCACGGCCACGAAGGCGTAGTACCTCCAGGGCGTGTCCATGAAGGCGGGGCGCGGCACGTCGAGCAGGCCGTTGTCGCCGCCCGTGAGCCCCGAAGCGGTGTACGCCACGAAGTAGAACATCTGCGCGAAGGCCAGCGTGAGCATCACGAAGTAGGTGCCGCGCTGGCGAATGGCCACCCAGCCGACCACCGCTGCGCCGAGGGCTCCCATGGCGATGGCGGCCAGCAGCGCGATCGGCATCGGCAGTTGCAGCCGCGTGAGAAGAATTGCGATGGTGTAGCTGCCCAGCCCGAAGAAGATGCCCTGCCCGAACGACAGCAGGCCCGTGTAGCCCAGCAGCAGATTGCAGCCCAGCGCGGCAAGCGCGTAGATCAGCACCTCGCTCGCGAGCGAACCCGAGCGCAGCACCAGCGGAAGGCCCAGCGCGACGATCAGCGCCAGGAGGAATGTGATTTTTCTCGGCATGGCGATGTTCATCCTCTGCGGCCGAGCAGGCCATGCGGGCGCAGCAACAGCACTGCGCCCATTGCAACGTAGATCATCAAGCTCGCCCCCGGCGGCCAGATGGTGCTCATCAGGCTTTGCACGATGCCGATCAGCAGGCCACCGACCAGCGCACCGCCGAAGCTTCCGAGCCCGCCGATCACCACCACCACGAAAGCGACACTGAGTGCCTCCACGCCCATGAAGGGCTCCGCACCGCGGATCGGCGCCGCCAGCACGCCGGCCAGCGCCGCGGTGGCCGCGCCCAATGCGAACACCAGGCTGAACACGCGGAACACGTTGATGCCGAGCAGGGACACCATCTCGGTCGATTCGCTGCCCGCGCGCACCGCGCTACCGAGGCGCGTGCCTTCGAGCACCCACCACAGCAGCACCGCGAGCACGGCGGTGAAGCCGATCACGAACAACCGGTACTTGGGATAGATGAAGCTGCCCCACATCACCACGCCCTGCAGCAGGTCGGGCGTCGACACGCTGTTGCCGAGCGGCCCCCAGAACACGATGACTATTTCCTGTACCGCCAGCGCAAGGCCCACGGTCACGAGGATGTGGAACTCGTGTGCCTTGGCATAGACGCGGCGCAGCAGCAACTTCTCGGCCAGCCAGCCGAGCGCACCCACGAACAAGGGCACCAGCACCAGCGCGGCCCAGAAGTCGAGCCCCCACTGCATGGCCTGGAAGCACAGGTACGCGCCCAGCAGATAGAAAGCCCCGTGCGCAAAATTCACGAAGCGCAGCAGGCCGAACACGATGGACAAGCCAACGGCCAGCAGGAAATACAGCATGCCGATGCCGATTCCGTTGATGGTCTGGAGCAGGTAGACGGTCATGGGCGCGTCGGTGTCCTTTGCGGCCTCAGGCCAGCTTGCAGCCGGTCTTGTCGATGGGCAGGAAGGACTTGCCCGAGCTCACCACGTCCACATAGTCGGCCGGGTTCTTCATCTTCGACTTGGCCTTGCCCTTGAGCAGGTAGTAGTCCTTGATGACCTGGTGGTCGGCCTTGCGGACTTCTTCGGCGCCCGTGAGGCCTTCGTACTTCATGCCCTCGAGCGCCGCAATCACGGCCTTCTGATCGACGGTTCCTGCTTTCAGAATGCCGTCGATGAGGATCTTGGTGCAGACATACGAGCCCGCGAGGCTGTAGTTGGGCACGATCTTCAGCTTGTCGGCCGTGAGCTTCACCAGGTCCTTGTTGAGGGCGGTGTCGGCCGTGTGCCAGTACTGGGCGCCAAAGTAGACGCCGTCGCACAGGTCGGCGCCGAGTTCGTCGAACTGCTCCAGGCCCGACGCCCATGCGATGAGGATCGTCATGTTCTTGTGCATGCCGAAGCTCACCGCCTGGCGCAGCGCCGCCGACGATTGCGCGCCGAAGTTCAGCAGCAGCAGCACGTCGGGCTTGGCCGCCATGGCGTTGGTGAGGTAGCCGCTGAACTCTTTCTCGTTGAGCGAGTGGTAGCTGTTGCCCACGTGCTCGATGCCCTTCTCCTGGAAGATGTTCTTGGCCGCGCCGAGCAGGCCTTCGCCGAACACGTACTGCGGCGTGATGGTGTACCAGCGCTTGGCCTTGGGGCTAGAGGCGATCAGCGGGCGCACCGTCTGCTCGATGGCGCCGAAGGTGGGCACCGACCAGCGGAAGGTGGCGGGGTTGCAGTCCTTGCCGGTGATCTCGTCGGCGCCCGCGGTGGTAATGAAGATGCCGCCGGCCTTCTCGGCTTCCTTGCCCATGGCCAGCGCTTCCGACGACAGGATGCCGCCCGCGAAGAACTTGGCGCCCTGCTGCTGCGAGGCTTCCTGCACCTTGCGCACGGCGGTGGCCGGCTTGCCTTCGGTGTCGAGCACCGTGTAGGCCAGCGGGCGCTTGAGCACGCTGCCGTATTGCTCGATGGCCAGCTTCATGCCCAGGTCCGCGAACTTGCCGTTGGCCGCGAAGGCGCCCGACATGGGCACCGGACAACCGAAGCGGATGGCCTCGGCCGATTGAGCGAAGGCGGCACGGCCGGCCAGCAAGGAAGCGGGAGCGGCCGACAAGGCGGCGAGCTGAAGGAGGTGTCTGCGTTGCATGGAATTCTCCGGACGTGGTTTGGGGTAAGAGAAAGAAGAAGAGACGCGGCTTGAAGGTCGGCAGCGAATTTAAGCGGATAAATATGATTAATATGCTGGTAAAAACCCGCTAGCAATGGTCGTGCCAAAATTCGGGGAAGGTCCGGGCCCGATACCTGCTCCAGGTGCCTCATCACTCTCGAAAATGACTCTTTACGCATGAAATCGCCGCAGGACGCCATGGCCTTTGGGCAGAACCGCCCCAAGCGGCAAAAGCTCTCCGACGTCATCGTCGAGGAGGTCAAGCGCTGGATCGTTGCCGAGCGCAAGCAGCCAGGCGACCGGCTGCCGAATGAGAAGGAGCTGATCGAGCTCTTCGGCTATTCGAAGAGCACAGTGCGTGAGGCGCTGAAGGCATTGGAAGTGCGCGGGCTGATCTCCATTCGCACCGGCCCTGGCGGCGGCGCGTATCTGCAGCAGGTGTCGGTCGACCATGCGTCGGAGCCATTGCGCAACTTCCTGCACTTTCATCACCTGGACGGACACCACATCTACCAGCTGCGCAAGGTGCTGGAGCCCGAACTGGCCGTGAGCGTGGTCGGCAAACTGACGCCCGAGCAGTTCGAGCGGCTCGAAGCCAACTTGCGTCTTTGCACCATCGAACCCACCAACGAGGACGAGCTGCGCACCCAGCGCGAGGCCGAGCTCGCGTTTCACACCATGCTGGCCGAGGCCTGCCCCAATCCGGTGCTGTCCTTCATGTGTCGCTTCCTGAACGACCTGCTGCGCGACCTGGTGGTCTACAAGAAGGCGCTGGACCATCACCACTTTGGCGAGGCCAATGTCGACTATCACACGCAGTTGCTGTTGGCCTATCGTCGCGAAGATGCGGATGAGGTGCGCCGGCTGATGGCCGAGCACATGGTCGATGCCGAGGCGCACATGCATGAGATGGAGGCGCATATCGGGGCCAAGCATCTGTTGTTGCCTAGCGGGCAGCGTTAGCCGCTCAGCTCAGGCGTGGGCCTTTTGCAGGCACTCCTGAAACGCCAGCACCGCGCGTGACGGCTTCGGCGAGCGCCGCAGCAAGCTCACGAACCGGCACGCATAGTTGAATCGCGCCGGCAGCACCGCCTTCATGAGCCCCCGCTCCTCGAACACCTGCGCATAGTGGTCGGGCAAGAAACCGAGAAAGCGCCCCGAAAGAATCAGCGTGGCAATCGCCTCCTGGTCGAAGCCCGTGGCCTTGCGCGACAACTTGGCCCGATGACTCAGTTCCATGTTGGGCGAGTGATAGCCCAGGCCCGCGAAGTGGTGCTCGCGCAGCTTGGCCCAGGTGAGCTTCGCGTTGTTGCTGTCGAAGAGCGGATGCCCCGCGCCGCAATACAGCAGCATCGTCTCGTCGAACAGGTCGGCGTACACCAAGCTTTTCGAGGCGCGGTGCGCCGGGATGATGCCGATCTGGAAGTTGCCCTCCAGCACGCCCTGTTCAATCGCGTTGATCGAGCCCACGTGCACCGCCAGATTCACCTCCGGCGCCATCTCGGTGAAACGCGCAATGGCATCGCCGATGCGTGCCTTCGGATTCGTCGCTGTCTTGTCGAACAGCGCCACCTCCAGTTGTCCGCCCATGCGGTTGTGGATGTCGTCGATGCTGCCGCGAAAGGCGTCGACCGAGGCCAGCAGCCGCAGCGTCTCGTCGTACACGCGCTGGCCTTCGGCCGTGAGCGCAAAGCCGGCCCGGCCGCGCCGGCACAGCACCAGGCCGAGCCGCGTTTCCAGGTCCTTCACATGCCGGCTCACGGTGGATGTGCCGATGTTCAGCTCCAGCTCCGCCGCCGCCATGCCACCGCAGTCGACCACGCTCTTGAACACCTTGAGCAGGCGCAGGTCCATGTCGCTGAGCTGCCCCAGCACGGCGCGGTTGCGCGTGCTCGGCGCACCGTTCTGGGCGTCGCTTCGGGTCTTGGCCTTTACTTGCATGAAGTGTCAAGTGAACATTGATATTGCGCCATTCTCCACACTGAAGGCTGTGCCAACAATCTGCACACCTCATTACCCTTTTGGAGCCCGCCCTGCGCGGGAAGCGCCATGACCCTTGCAACGCCCGCCATCGAACCGACGCCCGCCCTGCGCACCGACGCCGCCTGGCTCGACGCGCACTGGATGCCCTACACCGGCAACCGCAACTTCAAGGCCGATCCGCGCATGATCGTGGAGGCCAAGGGCGCCTACTTCACCGACGGCGACGGCCGCAAGATCTTCGACGGCCTCTCGGGCCTGTGGTGCTCGGGCCTCGGCCATGGCCGCCCCGAAATCACCGAGGCGGTGAGCCGCCAGATCGCCAAGCTCGACTACTCGCCCGCCTTCCAGTTCGGCCACCCGCTCTCTTTCGAGCTGGCCAACAAGATCAAGGACCTGACGCCCTCCGGCCTCGACTACGTGTTCTTCACCGGTTCGGGCTCCGAAGCCGCCGACACCTCGCTGAAGATGGCGCGTGCCTACTGGCGCACCAAGGGCCTTGCCAGCAAGACGCGCCTGATCGGCCGCGAAAAGGGCTATCACGGCGTCAACTTCGGCGGCATTTCGGTGGGCGGCATCGCGGCCAACCGCAAGCTCTTCGGCCAGGGCGTGGAAGCCGACCACCTGCCGCACACGCAGATTGCGGCCAACGCTTTCACGCGCGGCATGTCGGAGAACGGCGCAGAGCTGGCCGACCGCCTGCTCGACCTGATCGCGCTGCACGACGCATCGAACATCGCGGCCGTGATCGTCGAGCCCTTCGCGGGTTCGGCCGGCGTGGTGATTCCGCCCAAGGGCTACCTGAAGCGGCTGCGCGACATCTGCACCGCGAACAACATCCTGCTGATTTTTGATGAAGTGATCACCGGTTTCGGCCGCTGCGGCGCGCTCACCGGCGCGGAAGCCTTCGGCGTGACGCCGGATATCATGAACATTGCCAAGCAAGTGACCAACGGCGCACAGCCGCTGGGCGCGGTGATTGCCAGCAAGGAAATCTACGACACCTTCATGGCAGCCGGCGGCCCCGACTACATGCTCGAGTTTCCGCACGGCTACACCTATGGCGCGCACCCGGTGGCCTGCGCCGCCGGCATCGCGGCGCTCGACGTGCTCCAGAAGGAAGACATGATCGGCCGCGTGAAAACGCTCGCTCCGCATTTCGAGAACGCGGTGCACAGCCTCAAGGGCGGCAAGCACGTCACCGACATCCGCAACTACGGCCTGGCCGCGGGCCTGACGATTGCCGCGCTGCCGGGCGAGCCGGCGCGCCGCCCGTACGAGATTGCGATGAACTGCTGGAAGAAGGGCTTCTACGTGCGCTACGGCGGCGACACGATCCAGCTTGCACCGCCTTTCATCGCCGAGAAGGCCGAGATCGACCGCCTCGTCAACGCGCTGGGCGACGCGCTCGCGGAAACGAACTGACGCACGGCGGTCGGCGGTGGGTCATGGGCGGCTCTGCATAATGAGCCCGCCTCCATTTCCCCGCCCGCCTTCGTGCAACAGATCGACCTTTCCTACGCGATCCGCCCCCGCCGGAGCGGCCAGCGGCAGATCCGCAATCCGCTGATGCAGCTGCTGCAGGCGGTGCGCGAGCACGGCTCCATCTCGGCCGCGGCGCGCGCGCTCGACCTGTCCTATCGCCACGTGTGGGGCGAACTCAAGCACTGGGAACAGACACTCGGGCATCCGCTGGTGCAGGGCGAGCAGGGCCAGCGTGCGCAGCTCTCCGAATTCGGCGACAAGCTGCTGTGGGCCGAGCGCCAGGCGCAAGCCCGGCTCGCGCCGCAGATCGAGGCGCTGCATGCCGAACTCGAGCGCGCCTTCGCCCTCGCCTTCGATGACCGCACCCATGTGCTGAGCCTGCAGGCGAGTCACGACGATGCGCTCGCGCTGCTGCGCACCCATGCGGCGGGCACGGCGCAGCTGCATCTGGACATTCATTTCACGGGCAGCGTCGACGCGATACGCGCGCTCAACCAGGGCCGCTGCGTGATGGCGGGCTTTCATACGCTGGAGCATCCGCCGCGCGGCTCGCTGGCCCAGCGCACGTATAAACCGCTGCTCAAGCCGGGGCAGCACAAGCTCATCGGCTTCGCCCGGCGCACGCAGGGGCTGCTCGTTGCGCCGGGCAATCCGCTGCACCTGCGCTCGCTGGCCGACGTGGCACGGCTGCGCGCACGCTACGTCAACCGCACGATCGGCACCGGCACGCGCGTGCTGCTGGACGAACTGCTCGCGCAGGCCGGGCTCGATGCCACGGCGCTCGCGGGTTACGACCGCTGGGAACCCTCGCATGCCGCGGTGGCACACGCCGTGGCGTCCGGCCAGGCCGATGCCGGGCTCGGGCTGGAGTCCGCCGCCCACGCCGAAGGCCTCGGCTTCGTGCCGCTGGTGCACGAGCGCTATCACCTCGCCTGCCTCAAGTCCGCGCTCGAACAACCCGCCATGCAGGCGCTGGTGGCGGTGCTGCGCAGTGCAAGCTGGCAGCACCTGCTCGGCACGCTGCCCGGGTACGAAACCGCGGGGAGCGGCGAGGTGCAATCGCTGCGCACGCTGCTGCCCTGGTGGACCTTCCAGCGCGAGAAGAATCACGCGCATTGAAGAACCGCCGGGCGCTTGGGTTAAGGTTGCGCTCATGACGGCTGCGGTGCATAGCGATATTCCCGCCCGGCTCGACCGCCTCCCCTGGTCGCGCTGGCATTGGCGCGTGGTGATCGCGCTCGGCGTGGCGTGGGTACTCGACGGCCTCGAGGTGACGCTGGTCGGCTCGATCGGCGCCGTGCTCGAGCGGCCCGACACGCTGGGGCTCAGCGCCAGCGAGATCGGCTGGTCGGGCTCCATCTACATCGCGGGCGCGGTCATCGGCGCCCTGCTCTTCGGCCGTCTGACCGACCAGCTCGGGCGCAAGAAACTTTTCCTGGTGACGTTGGTGGTCTACACGCTGGGCACGCTGGCCACCGCGTTCTCGCCCAACTTCGCCTTCTTTGCGGTCTGCCGCTTCATCACGGGACTGGGCATCGGCGGCGAGTATGCGGCCATCAACTCGGCCATCGACGAGCTCATTCCGGCGCGCGTGCGCGGCCGCGTCAACCTGGCGATCAACGGCAGCTTCTGGATCGGCGCGGCGCTGGGTGCCGGGTTGAGCCTGGTGCTGCTCGATGCGCGCGTGATCGGCCCGGTATGGGGCTGGCGCGCAGGCTTCGCGCTGGGTGCGGTGCTGGCCGTGGCGATTCTGCTGGTGCGGCGCGATGTGCCCGAAAGCCCGCGCTGGCTGATGGCGCATGGCCGCGCCGACGAGGCACTGCGCATCGTCGAGACCATCGAAGCCGAGGTTCGTGCACAGCACGGCCCTCTGGCGGTGGCAGAAGGCCGCGTGGCCTACGCAGGCGGGCGCCACCACAGTCCGTCGATGCGCGAAGTGGCGCACGTGCTGCTGCGCCGCTACCGCGAGCGCAGCGTGGTCGCGGTGGCGCTGATGGTGTCGCAGGCCTTCTTCTACAACGCGATCTTCTTCACCTATGCGCTGGTGCTCACGCGTTTCTACGGCGTGGCCGACGACAACGTGGCGCTCTACATTTTCCCGTTCGCGCTTGGCAATGTGCTCGGGCCGCTGCTGCTGGGCCCGCTGTTCGACAGCGTGGGCCGGCGCAAGATGATCGCGCTGACTTATGTGCTCGCGGGCGTGGGGCTCGCACTCACCGGCTGGGCCTTCATGATGGGCTGGCTCGATGCGCGCAGCCAGGCGCTGTGCTGGTCGGCGGTGTTCTTCCTGGCCTCGGCCGCGGCGAGCTCGGCCTATCTCACGGTCAGCGAAGTGTTCCCGCTCGAGATGCGGGCCATGGCCATTGCGATCTTCTACGCCATCGGCATGGGTGCGGGCGGCTTCGTGGCGCCGGTGCTGTTCGGCGTATTGATCGAGACCGGCAGCCGGGGCGCCGTGATGGTGGGCTACGCCATCGGCGCCACGCTGGTCATCGTCGCGGGCCTGCTGGCGCTTCGCTACGCGGCCGATGCGGAGTGCAAGCCGCTGGAGGAAGTGGCGCCGCCGCTGTCGTCAGGTGACGGCGGCCATTGAAGCGACGCAAATGCGCGAGCGCCCGGGGCGAGTCACAGACTGCAAGTTCTGAAGCCGAAGAAACCGTCGTCGCGATCCGGCAAGGTGAACCCGCGGCGGCGCGGCGAACGCAGGCGCGCCCGGGTTGCAAACGACGCGCCGCGCAGCACGCGGGCCTGCCCGAATGCCGGTGTCGGATCGAACTCCCCTCCCCTGCTCCACGGATCGGCGCGAAAGCCAGGCCAGGGCCGCAGCGTGCCCGCCGTCCATTCATGCACGTCGGCCCAGCGAAAGCCGCGCCTTGCCGCGGTAAGCGCCGCAATCTCCCATTCGACCTCGGTCGCAATGCGCCGGCCGGCCCAGCGCGCCCAGGCGTCGGCTTCCCACCAGCTCAGGTGCACCGCGCTGTGATGTCCGGCCGCGCGCACGGTTGCACCGAAACGGTGCTGCAGCACCGAACCGCCGGTGCCGTGGCGCGCAGCGCCAATCTGCTCGACGTGGCGCGGCCCGCGCCGCCCGTCGATCTGCGAAGCCAGCCATCGCCAGCCCTGCGGATGCCAGAACTCCTTGCGGTCGTAGCCGCCTTCATCGACGAACTCGATGTACTGGTTCCAGGTGACGGGCTGCGCATCGATCTCGAATTCGGGCACGTCGACGCGGTGTGCGCCCTGCTCCTGCGCAAAGGCAAATCCGCAGCCCTCGGGCAGGCCGAGCTCCCACTGCGTGGCGGGCAGCACCAGCGGCTCGCGCGTCACGGCGATGGGCATCTGTTCGATGCCCAGGCGCAGCCCCAGGGTCTGCGCCATCACGATGAACTGCTCGCCGCGCAAGTCTTCATGGAACAGCGCAAGCCGGTAGAAGTACAGCCCCGGATCGGTTTCGGCCGCGTTCTCGAGCAGCTCCAGCGTGCTCTCCAGCGTTTCGAGCAGGTAGGCCTTGGTCTGGCCCAGGTCCGGCAGGCCGGGCGACCAGAGCTGCTCCCGCGTTGCCTGGGCCGGGTCCCACCAGCCGTCGGCTTGGGGGTCGATGGCGGCCAGCCGGGTCGGGCGCACCGGGCAATCGGCACCGAAGGCACGCTGCGTGTTGCGGCCGATCCACCATTCGGCAAACCAGCCGATATGCCCGGCCAGCCAGACCGGCGGCACCACGCCCGGGTCGGCAATGTCGTCCGTGCGCGGCACGGCAAGGGCGGACGAACCCAGTGCCTCCTCGTAAAGCGACAACAGGTGAAGCGTGTGGTTGCGCGCGTCGATGAGAGCCAGCGACAGCAGTTCGCGGCCGGCGCGCTGCATGTCGGGCGAATCGATGGAGTGCGGGGAAGAGAGCGGCGCAGCCATCGCTTCATTATGGTGCTCAGGGAAACCCCCCGATAGGCATCGGCGGCCGCCCGGCATGGCGGGCGTTAACATCGCAGGCTTTGTGCGGAATGCCCACAGGGCCGCACATTTTCGTCATCTGGTCGGGAGACTCCCCCTTGTCCGCACTTCTCAAGTTTTCGCTCTGGATGGACTGGATCAGCAGCCAGCTCGGCAAGGTTGCCGCATTCACGGTGCTCTCCGCGGCGCTGATTTCCGCTGGCAACGCCTTCGTTCGCTTCGGCCTCAACACCAGCTCCAACGCCTGGCTCGAGATCCAGTGGTACCTGTTCGCCGCCACGGTCATGCTCGGCGCGCCGGTGGTGCTCAAGCTCAACGAACATGTGCGCGTGGACATCATCTACGGCAAGCTCAAGGGCAACGGACCGGTCTACGTGGACCTGTTCGGCCTGCTCTGTTTTCTGCTGCCGGTGATGGGCATCATCGCCTGGCTCAGCTGGCCGCTCTTCTACAGCATGCTGCTGTCGGGCGAAATGTCGAACAACTCGGGCGGCCTGATTCGCTGGCCCGCCATGCTGCTGCTGCCGCTGGGCTTTGCCTTGATGTTCCTGCAGGGCGTCTCGGAGGTGATCAAGCGCATCGCCTACCTGAAGGGCCTGATCCAGATGGACACGCACTACGAAAAGCCGGTGCAGTGAACTGGACCCACCCCCGAAGCGGTAGCGCAGCGAACAAATAGAACTACAGGACAGCACAGATATGCAGATGGAAAATTTTGCGCCGATCATGTTCGGCGGGCTGGTGCTGATCATGCTGATCGGCTTCCCGGTGGCGTTCTCGCTGGCCGCGCTGGGCATGGCCTCGGGCTTCTTCGCGATCCAGATGGGCTGGTTCCCGGCGGTGTTCATGGAGAACCTGCCTATCAACATCTTCGGCATCCTGTCGAACGACCTGTTGCTGGCGATTCCGTTCTTCACCTTCATGGGTGCGATCCTCGAGAAATGCGGGCTCGCCGAAGACATGCTCGACTCGATGGGCCAGCTGTTCGGCACCGTGAGGGGCGGCCTCGGCTACTCGGTCATCATCGTGGGCTTCATCCTCGGCGCCATCACCGGCACGGTGGCGGGCCAGGTGATTGCCATGGCGCTGATCTCGCTGCCGGTGATGATCCGCTACGGCTACAACATGCGCTATGCCACCGGCGTGCTGGCGGCGTCGGGCACCATCACGCAGCTGGTGCCGCCTTCGCTGGTGCTGATCGTCATGGCCGACCAGCTGGGCCGCTCGGTGGGCGACATGTACCGCGGCGCCTGGGGTCCGTCGATCCTTCAGGTGCTGATCTTCGCGGGCTACACCTTCATGCTCGGCGTCATCAAGCCGCACCACATTCCGGGCATTCCCAAGAGCGCCCGCACGTTGAGCGGCGCCAAGCTGTGGGCCAAATGCCTGCGCGGCATCATTCCGTCGGCCATCCTGATCTTCGCCGTGCTGGGTTCGATGGGCGGCCTGCCGGGCATCGACACCGCCATTGCCACGCCCACCGAGGCAGGCGCCATGGGTGTGGTCGGCGCGCTGATCCTCGCGGCCATCCACAAGCGGCTGACGCTGGGTCTCATCTGGGAAGCCATGGTCGGCACCATGCGGCTCACCGCCATGGTGGTGTTCATCCTGATCGGCGCACGCGTGTTCTCGCTGGTGTTCCAGGGCGTGGACGGCGCCAAGTGGGTCGAGCACCTGCTGACGGGCCTGCCGGGCGGACAGATCGGCTTCCTGATCGTGGTCAACCTGTTCATCTTCTTCCTGGCCTTCTTCCTCGACTTCTTCGAGATCGCCTTCATCATCCTGCCGATGCTGGGCCCGGTCGCGGCCAAGCTGGGCATCGACCTGGTGTGGTTCGGCGTGCTGCTGTGCGTGAACATGCAGACCAGCTTCATGCACCCGCCATTCGGCTTTGCGCTGTTCTATTTGCGAGGGATAGCGGACACGCTGTTCAAGGAGAAACGGATCGCCAAACCTGTGTTGTCGAGCGACATCTACATGGGCGCGATTCCCTGGGTGCTGATGCAGCTGATCCTGGTCGCCATCGTGATCTTCGTGCCGCAGACGGTGACCATGTTCCTGCCCAAGGAAGAAAAGATCGATACCGACAAGGTGCAGATCGAGGTGCCGCTCGACGACATGAACCCGAACTCCGGCACGGACAGCGGCGCTGGCGAAAATCCCTTCGGCGATCCGCCCAAGGAAGAAGCACCGGCCGGTGCGGGCACCGAACCCGAGAAGAAGTAGGCGCCTTGGGTCCCGCACCGTTTCGTTTCGAGCCCTCGGGGGGCGATGCCGTCGAGGGCCAGGCGTTCTCGCTGCCCTTCAAGCTGCTGGCCACCGTGATCGTCGGCGGCTGCGCCTTCTGGCTGGCACAGCTCTGGTCTGTGGGCGCGCTGGGCAGCGCCAGGACGGGTGGCCTTGGCTGGTTCCTCGCCGGCATCGCGCTGATGGGCTGGACCTGGTTCCACATCATGACGAGCCGCACCCGCATCGACCGCAAAGGACTGCACCAGCGCTGGATCTGGGACAAGCACATGGAACTGGATGATCTCGCCTTCGGCAAGATGATCCGCGTGCGCGGGCTCGACTGGCTGATTGCGCCGCGGCTGTATGTGCGCACGCTGGTCGGCAAGTTCGCGGTGTTCTATGCGGCCACACCCGAACTCATTGCCGAATTCGAACGGCTCGTGGCCGAGCTCAAGCAGGCGCGCAGGCTCTGAACGCCCTCTTCGCGCAAACGTTCATCGAGCGCCCATAAAAAAACCGCGCAGTGCGCGGTTTTTTTGTGCGTCCTTGAAAAAGCTCAGAGCTTCACGGATTGCATGTAGTTGTCGAAGCGGCCTTCGGCAACGCGGAACCACGCCACCTGGTCGCGCTGGAACGTGAGGAAGTCGGCGTAGATCTTCTTCCATTCCGGGCTCTTGGCGGCGTTTTCTTCGTAGACCTGCAGGGAGGCCTTGAACGACGCGTCGAGAATTTCCTTGCTGAAAGGCAGCAGCTTGGTCTTGGCGCCAATCAGTTGCTTGAGCGCCGTGGGGTTGCGGGCGTCGTACTTGGCCAGCATGTCCTGCGAGGCCACGGCGGAAGCTGCCGAGATGATGGCCTTGTTCTCGGGCGACAGGGCATCGAAAGCCTTCTTGTTGATGAAGAAGTCGACCTCGGGGCCGCCTTCCCACCAGCCGGGGTAGTAGTAGTTGGGCGCAACCTTGTTGAAGCCGAGCTTCTGGTCGTCGTACGGACCCACCCATTCGGCGGCGTCGATCGTGCCCTTTTCCAGCGCCTGATAGATCTCACCGCCCGGAATGCTTTGCGGCACCACGCCGAGCTTGGTCATCACGTCGCCCACCAGGCCGCCGCCGAGGCGCATCTTCAGGCCCTTGAGGTCGGCGGGGGTCTTGATTTCCTTGCGGAACCAGCCACCCATCTGGGTGCCGGTGTTGCCGCCGTTGAAGCTCAGCATGCCGTAGGTGCCGTAGAACTCGTCCATCAGCTTGCGGCCGTTGCCGTGCATCATCCAGGCGGTCATCTGGCGTGCGTTCATGCCGAACGGAATGGCCGAACCGAGCGCAAAGGCGGGGTTCTTGCCGTAGAAGTAGTAAGGCACCGTGTGGCAGGCCTCGACCGAACCTTGCTGCACACCGTCGACCACGCCGAAAGCCGGCATCAGTTCGCCAGCCGCATGCACCGAGATCTCGAACTTGCCGCCCGACATGGCCTTGACCGCATTGGAGAAAACTTCGGCGCCGCCGTAGATCGTATCGAGCGGCTTGGGAAAGCTGGAGGCCAGGCGCCAGCGGACAGCGGCTTGCGCGTGGACTGCGGGCGCAATGCCTGCAGCGAGGACGCCAGCGATGCCAGCTTTCTTGATAAGGGAACGACGATCCATTGAGATTCACTCCGGGTGCATTGAAAAAACAAAGACGCGACTTGTGGTCGCATCGCGGGACTTTTGGGCCAGCGCGATTGTAAAAACCTGCTTACAACGTACCGGGGGGGGTTTTCCCTGCGGAAGGCGATGCGCCGAACCGCTGCGTGATCGATTGCTCGATGCCCTTCGCGTCGAGCCCGATGCTGGCCAGCAATTTCGCCGGATCGCCATGCTCGATGAAGCGGTCGGGCAGGCCCAGCTGCAGCACCGGCTTCTGCACGTTGGCCGCCTGCAACGCCTCGAGCACCGCGCTGCCCGCACCGCCCATGACGGCGCCCTCTTCAAGCGTGACGATGGCGTCGTGCGTGCCTGCCACCTGCAGCAGCAGTTCGACGTCGAGCGGCTTGGCCCAGCGCATGTTGACCACCGTGGCATCGAGCGGCTCGGCCGCGGTGAGCGCCGGGTACAGCAAGGTGCCGAAGGCGAGGATGGCGATGCGCTTGCCTTCGCGGCGCACTTCGCCCTTGCCGAATGGCAGCGCATCGAGCGCCAGGTGCGGCGTAACGCCGGCACCCGCCCCGCGCGGATAGCGCACCGCCACCGGATGGTTCTGCTCGTAGGCGCTCGACAGCAACTGGCGGCATTCGCGCTCGTCGGCCGGGCACGCAATGCTCATGTTGGGAATGCACCGCAAGAACGGAATGTCGTAGGCGCCCGCATGCGTGGCGCCGTCGGCGCCCACCAGGCCCGCACGGTCGAGCGCGAAAATCACCGGCAGGTTCTGGATTGCGACGTCGTGAATCAGCTGGTCGTAGGCGCGCTGCAAAAAGGTCGAATAAATGGCAACCACCGGCTTCAGGCCTTCGCAAGCGAGGCCGGCCGCGAAGGTGACGGCATGCTGCTCGGCAATGCCGACGTCGTAGTACCGGTCGGGAAAGCGCTGCTCGAACTCGACCAGCCCCGAGCCTTCGCGCATGGCGGGCGTGATGCCGACCAGCCGGCCATCGTGCGCCGCCATGTCGCACAGCCACTGCCCGAAGACCTGCGTGAAGGTCTGCTTGGCCACCGCGGCAGACTTGACCAGCCCCACCTGCGGATCGAACTTGCCGGGGCCGTGGTAGGCCACCGGGTCGGCCTCGGCCAGCTTGTAGCCCTGCCCCTTCTTCGTGACCACGTGCAGGAACTGCGGGCCGTCGAGGTGCTTGAGGTTTTCGAGCGTGGGCACCAGCGAATCGATGTCATGGCCGTCGATGGGGCCCACGTAGTTGAAGCCGAACTGCTCGAACAGCGTGGCCGGCACCACCATGCCCTTGGCATGCTGCTCGAAGCGCTTGGCCAGCTCGAACAACGGCGGCGCGGCGCGCAGCACGCTCTTGCCGACGTTCTTGGCGGCGGCGTAGAAGTTGCCGCTCATCAATTGCGCAAGGTAGCGGTTGAGCGCGCCCACGGGGGGGCTGATCGACATGTCGTTGTCGTTCAGGATCACCAGCAGCTTGCAGTCGCACACGCCGGCGTTGTTGAGCGCCTCGAAGGCCATGCCGGCCGTGAGCGCGCCGTCGCCGATGATGGCCACCGCATGGCGGTCTTCGCCCTTCTGCTTGGCGGCCATGGCCATGCCGAGCGCGGCCGAGATGCTGGTCGACGAGTGCGCGGTGCCGAAGGTGTCGTATTCGCTCTCGCTGCGCTGCGGAAAGCCCGAGATGCCGCCGATCTGGCGCAGCGTGGGCATGCGCTCGCGCCGGCCCGTGAGGATCTTGTGCGGATAGGTCTGGTGGCCCACGTCCCACACCAGCCGGTCGTGCGGCGTGTTGAACACATGGTGCAGCGCGACCGTGAGCTCGACCGTTCCAAGGTTGGAACTCAGGTGGCCGCCCGTGCGCGAGACGTTGTCGAGCACGCAGGCGCGCACTTCGTCGGACAGCTGCTTGAGCTGGGCCCGGTCGTATTGCCGGATCGGCGAGGGGTCGTGGAGCGTGGGAAGCAGCGGGGCCATGGGAGCGTCGTGGTTCTTCTTGTCCATCTGTTCAGCAGTTCATCGGTCGCGGTCGACGACCATGTGGGCCAGCGCGCGCAGTGCCGCGGTGTCGGCCAGGCCGCTGCGCTCCAGCGCCGCGAGCGATTCGGCGAGCAACTGCTTCGCCTGCGCACGCGCGCCGTCGAGGCCCCACAGCGATACGTAAGTGGGCTTGTCGGCGGCCGCATCCTTGCCGGCCGTCTTGCCGAGGGTTTGCGAATCGGCCGTCACGTCGAGGATGTCGTCGACCACCTGGAACGCCAGGCCGATGGCGGCGCCGTAGTCGCGCAGCGCAGCCAGCGCGGCGGGCGCCACTGTACCGGCGCAGGCCGCGCCCATCTCGACGCTGCCCTGCAGCAGTGCGCCGGTCTTCAGGCGGTGCATTTCGCGCAATTGCGCTTCGTTCAGCGCCAGGCCCACGCTGGCAAGGTCGATCGCCTGCCCGCCGGCCATGCCCTGGCTGCCCGCAGCGCGCGCGAGCAGGCGGCACAGCGTGGCCTGGGTGGATGCGGGAACCTCGTCGCCTTCGGGCGTCAGCAGTTCGAAAGCCAGGGCCTGCAAGGCATCGCCGGCCAGGAGCGCATCGGCCTCGCCGAATTTCACATGCACGGTGGGTTTGCCACGCCGCAGCACGTCGTTGTCCATGCTCGGCAGGTCATCGTGCACCAGCGAATAGGCATGGATGAGTTCGGTGGCGCAGGCCGCGCGCAGCGCCGCGGCTGCATTGCCGCCCACAGCCTCGCTCGCGGCCAGCACCAGCAAAGGCCGCAGCCGCTTGCCGCCGTCGAGCACGGCATAGCGCATGGCGTCGCCGAGCAGCACCGGGGCATCGACGCCGACCCAGCGCGACAGCGCCGCTTCGACCCGCGCCAGATGCGGTTCGCTCCAGCCGTTCAGCCGCGCGGCGTCCCAATCGGCCACAGCGGCGCTCATTCGGCCGTCCAGGGCTTGAGGCTCCCCGCGTCCAGCACCTTGATCTGGTCTTCGACCGCCTGAAGCTTTTCGCGGCAGAAAGCAAGCAACGCGGCACCGCGCTGATAGCTGCCAAGCAACTGGTCGAGGGGCAATTGGCCTGACTCGAGTTCTGCAACCAATTGTTCCAACTCCTGGAGCCCGGCTTCGTAGCTGGCCGGCAGCGGTCCGGTATCGGGCGTGGTTGCCGGGCTGGACGTGGCGGAAGAGGGGACCTTGGGCATGCGAGAGAACAAGTATGAAATTGGGCATTTTAGGGCGGGGAACCAAACGGGCGCCGGCCGCCCCGAAGCCATTGGCAGATGGCCGGCGAACCAACCGCCGCCATGGCCTGGACCGCGCGGAAGCGGCGGATAGAAAGCCGCGGGCACTGCGGTGCCCCCTTGGGTACAATCCTCAGTTCCCTTGCTGGCCACGCCGGCACAACTCTTCGGGCCGTCGCCCTTCCGGACTCCAGACGGCGCCTTCCGTTTTTTCTCCTTTTTCTCCCTGTGGGGAGCTTGGTCAGGTCCTCCATGTCTGATTTAAGTCTTCAACTGCAGCAGGCCACGAGCCAACTTCCAGTTTCCGCGTACTTCGACGAGTCGCTTTACGCGCGCGAAATGCAAACGCTGTTCGCGCAAGGCCCGCGCTACGTGGGCCACCGGCTCGCGGTGCCCGAGCTCGGCAACTTCCATACCCTGCCGCAGGAGCACCAGGGCCGCGCGCTGGTGCACACGCCCAAGGGCGTGGAACTCATCTCCAACGTGTGCCGCCACCGGCAGGCGCTCATATTGCAAGGCCGCGGCCAGCTCGACAACCAGACCGGCGGCAACATCGTCTGCCCGCTGCACCGCTGGACCTATGCGGCGAGCGACCCGCGCACCACAGGCACGCTGATCGGCGCCCCGCATTTCGAGCAGGACCCCTGCCTCAACCTGCACAACTACCCGCTCACGGAGTGGAACGGCCTGCTCTTCGAGCGCGGCGCAAACGGCGTGGGGCGCGACGTGGCGGCGGACATGGCCGAACTCGGCCCGCGCGCCGACCTGGACTTCACGGGCTACGCGCTCGACCGCGTCGAGCTGCACGAGTGCAACTACAACTGGAAGACCTTCATCGAGGTCTACCTCGAGGACTACCACGTCGGACCGTTCCACCCCGGCCTCGGCAGCTTCGTGACCTGCGACGACCTGCGCTGGGAATTCAATCGCAATTTCTCGGTACAAACCGTGGGCGTGGCCAACCGGCTCGGCCGCGCGGGCAGCCCCATCTATCAAAAGTGGCAAGAGCAGCTGCTCAAGTACCGCGAAGGCAAGCCGCCGAAGTACGGCGCCATCTGGCTCACCTACTACCCGCACGTGATGGTCGAGTGGTATCCGCACGTGCTCACGGTGTCGACACTGCACCCGGTGAGCCCCACGAAAACGCTCAACATGGTGGAGTTCTTCTACCCCGAGGAAATCGTCGCCTTCGAGCGCGAATTCGTCGAGGCCCAGCAGGCCGCCTACATGGAAACCTGTGTGGAAGACGACGAGATTGCCGAGCGCATGGACGCCGGCCGCCGCGCGCTGATGCTGCGCGGCGACGACGAGAGCGGCCCCTACCAGAGCCCGATGGAAGACGGCATGCAGCAGTTCCACGAGTGGTACCGCGGCGCAATGCAGAACAACGCCTGAGTCCATAGTGCAAGCACTCTGGATGGTGCTCGGCGCCTTCTTGTTCGCCACCATGAGCGTGGTCGTCAAGATCGCCTCGGCCTGGTTCAACAGCGGCGAGATGGTGCTCGGCCGCGGCCTGATCGGCATCGTGTTCCTGTGGCTGCTGGCGCGCAACCGCGGCGTCTCCATGGCCACCCGTTACCCCGGCATGCACGCCTGGCGCAGCACCATCGGCGTGGTGTCGCTCGGCGCCTGGTTCTATGCCATTGCCCACATGCCGCTGGCCACGGCCGTCACGCTCAACTACATGAGCAGTGTGTGGATCGCGGCCTTCCTGGTCGGCGGTGCGCTGCTGGCCTGGGTGCCGGTGCCCGGACGCGACGGCCGCGTCGAGCGGCCGCCGCTGCAGGGCACGCTCGCGCTGACCGTGCTCGCGGGCTTCGTGGGCGTGGTGCTCATGCTCAAGCCGAGCGTGGATGCGAGCCAGGGTTTCGCGGGGCTGCTGGGCCTGCTGTCGGGCCTCACGGCCGCATTTGCCTACATGCAAGTGGTGGCGCTGTCGCGTATCGGCGAACCCGAACTGCGCACGGTGTTCTATTTCGCGGTCGGCTCGGCCGTGGCCGGCGCTTTCGCCACGGCCGCCACCGGGTTTTCGGGCGGAGATTCGTGGACGTGGCAGCATGCGCTGTGGCTGCTGCCGATCGGCCTGCTTGCGGCCCTCGGGCAGCTTTGCATGACGCGCGCCTATGCCACTGCAAAGACCCAGGCCGGCACGCTCGTGGTGGCCAACCTGCAGTATTCCGGCATCGTCTTCGCGGCGTTCTACAGTGTGGTGCTGTTCGACGACCGCATCGACGCCGCCGGCTGGGCCGGCATGGCGCTCATCGTCGTGAGCGGCATCGCAGCCACCGTGCTGCGCCAGCGCGCGGTACCCAAGGCGCCGGCCGAAGAACACTGAACCGCATCGAACCTCATCGACAACGAAGGAGCCCGCCATGTACACCACCCTCGTCAGCGTCGAACAACTCCAGCAACTGCAAGCTGGCGACCTGCCCCTCATGGTTTTCGACTGCAGCTTCGACCTCATGAAGCCCGATGCGGGCGTGCAGCAATATGCCGCCGCCCATATTCCGGGCGCTGTGCATGCGAACCTCGACACCGACCTCAGCGCCAAACACGGCGTACCGGGCGCGCACGGGGACGTGGTGGTGGCCCAGGAAGACGGCGTACCGGCCTCTGGCGGACGCCATCCGTTACCGAGCCGCGAAAAGTTTGCGGCCTGGTTATCGAGCATCGGCTTTTCGAACGAGATGCAGGCCGTGGTGTACGACCGCAACGGCGCCAACTATTGCGGCCGGCTCTGGTGGATGTTGAAGTGGATGGGGCACGACGCAGTGGCCGTGCTCGACGGCGGCCTGCAAGCCTGGCAGGCCGCGGGCGGCGAAGTGACGAACCGGGAAGAACCGGCGCACTTCCAGTCGAACTTCGTGCCGGGCGAGCCGCTTGCAAAGCTCGTGACCACCGACATGGTGGCGCGCCGGCTCGGCCAGCCTGACCAGCAGCTGATCGACGCGCGGGCCGCCGCACGTTATCGCGGAGAGGTGGAACCTCTGGACCCGATTGCGGGTCACATCCCCGGGGCCCTCAACCGGCCCTTCGCCGAAAACCTCGGTCCCGACGGCAAGTTCAAGCCGGCATCGCAATTGCGTGCCGAGTTCGAAGCGATGCTCATGGGGCGCGATCCGGCGACGGTTGTCCACCAATGCGGCAGCGGCGTGAGCGCTGTGCCCAACCTGCTTGCGATGCAGATCGCGGGGCTTGGGACGACCGCGCTCTATGCCGGCAGCTGGAGCGAATGGAGCAACACGCCGGGGCTGCCGACCCGGCAAGGTGCAGAACCATGAAACACATCCGACTTCGACGACGCATTTCATCCGGACTCGCATTCGCAGCAGCGGCACTGTTCGCAGCGCCCTTTCTTTCAGCACAGGCCCAGCAGCAGCACGCGCATGTGCACGGCCAGATCAAGCTCGACGTGGCCATCGACGGCCCCACGGTGGTGATCGACATGGAGTCGCCGCTCGACAACATCGTCGGCTTCGAGCGCGCGCCCAAGACCGCTGCCGAGAAGAAAATAGCCGAAGACGCCATTGCCCAGTTGCGCGCGGCGGACAAACTCTTTGTTGTCGACCCCGCCGCCAATTGCAAGCTCGGCCCCGTCGACCTGCGCTCCAGCGCCCTGGGCCTCGGCAACCCCGACCCGAACGAACCGCCGGGCCATGCGGACCTCGACGCCACCTTCTCCTTCAATTGCACCAATGCGGCCGCGGCAAAGTTCATCGACGTGGGTCTGTTCGCCGCGTTCAAGGGCACGCGCCAGATCGATTCTCAGATTGCTTCGGCGCAGGGCCAGTTCAAGCGCCAGCTCAAGCGTCCGGCCGTCGCGCAGGCGAGCCAGCCCGTGCGCCTGAACTGGGGCAAGTGACACTGTGAGCACCGCCCCCCAGGCCGACACGCCGCCGCTGCGTGTCGTGCTCGCCGCCGAAGCGCTGCGCTTTGCGTGGCCCGGCATGAAAACGCCCTGCATCGACATCGAGGCCTTTCGAATCACGGCCGGCGAGCTGGTCTTTCTGCACGGCCCGAGCGGCTGCGGCAAGAGCACGCTGCTGTCCCTGCTGGCCGGCGTGCTGGTGGCCGACGAAGGCCGCGTCACGCTGCTGGGGCATGACTGGTCGAAGCTCTCCGGCGCCGCGCGCGATCGCTGCCGCGTCGCGCACGTGGGCTACATCTTTCAGCAGTTCAACCTGCTGCCGTATCTGAGCGTGCTCGACAACGTGCTGCTGCCGTGCCGCTTCTCGCAACGGCGCGAAGCCCAGGCCGCGCGCAACGGCAGTTCGCGCGGTTCACGTGAACAGGCGGAGCACCTGCTCGACCAGATGGGCCTCGACCGCAACCTGTGGAAACGGCAGGCCATGCGGCTTTCGGTCGGACAGCAGCAGCGCGTGGCCGCGGCGCGCGCGCTCATCGGCCAGCCCGAGGTGGTGATTGCCGACGAGCCCACTTCCGCGCTCGACGAAGACCGGCGCGAGGCCTTTCTCGACGTGCTGCTGACGGCCTGCGCAACCAACCAGAGCGCGCTCGTGTTCGTGAGCCACGACCAGCGCATTGCACAGCGCTTTGCACGCCATGTGCTGCTGCCCGACATCAATCGCGCCGCCACGGCCGCGATGGCGGTGGACGCATGAAGGTACGCCGATGAGTGCGCTTTTTTCCATTGCCTGGCGCAGCGCCTGGAACCGGCGCTTCACGCTCGCGCTCACCGTGTTCTCGATTGCGCTGTCGACCTTT
Source organism: Variovorax paradoxus (assembly GCF_040544635.1). Taxonomy (GTDB): domain Bacteria; phylum Pseudomonadota; class Gammaproteobacteria; order Burkholderiales; family Burkholderiaceae_C; genus Variovorax; species Variovorax paradoxus_R. The sequence continues at coordinate 93,359 of NZ_JBEPKJ010000014.1, read as the reverse complement.
CTGCTGCTCGGTGTCGAACGCATCCGCACCGAGTTGCGCGAGAACTTCGCATCGTCCGTCTCGGGCACCGACCTGATCGTGGGCGCGCGCACGGGCTCCACGCAACTGCTGCTGTATTCGGTGTTCCGCATCGGCGCGGCCACCAACAACATCTCGTGGAAGAGCGTGCAGGCCCTGGCCGCGCACCAGGGCGTCGACTGGGTGGTGCCGCTTTCTCTGGGCGATTCGCACCGCGGCTTTGCGGTGCTGGCCACCTCGCCCGAATACTTCACCCGCTTTCGCTATGGCGACCGCCAGTCGCTGAAACTGCGCGAGGGCAAGCCCTTCAGCGAACTGTTCGATGCGGTGGTGGGCGCCGAAGTGGCCGACAAGCTCGGCTACCACGTCGGCCGGAAGATCACGCTCGCCCACGGCAGCGGCGAACTCAACACGGCCGAGCATGCCGACAAGCCCTTCACGGTGGTCGGCGTGCTCGCACGCACCGGCACGCCGGTCGACCGCACGGTGCACATCGGCCTCGAAGCGATGGAAGCCATTCATCTCGAATGGGTGGGCGGCGCCCCGATGCCGGGCGTGAAGATCCCGGCCGAGCAGGTGCGCAAGTTCGACCTCACGCCCAAGAACGTGACGGCCGCGCTCGTGGGCCTGAAGAACCGCTCGGCCGTGTTCGGCGTGCAGCGCTGGATTTCCACCTACAACGGCGAACCGCTGATGGCCATCCTGCCCGGCGTGGCGCTCGACGAACTGTGGAGCGTGATCGGCATCGGCGAGAACGCACTGCTGTTGATGTCGGCGCTCGTCGCGCTGGTGAGCCTTGCGGGCCTTGTCTCGGTGGTGATGGCGGGCCTGAATGAAAGGCGGCGCGAACTCGCCGTGCTGCGCGCCGTGGGCGCCGGCCTGCGCCATGTGCTGGCGCTGCTCGCGCTCGAGGGCGCCATGGTCACCGTGCTGGGCGTGGCCTTCGGCGTGGTCATGGCGGTGCTGGGCATTGCCCTGCTCGCGCCATGGCTGCAGTCGCAGTTCGGGCTGACACTGAGCCTTTCAGAACCTACACTGAACGAATGGCTGCTGATGGCAAGCCTGCTGGTGGCGGGTTGGCTGGCCAGCCTGCTGCCTGGCATTCGTGCCTACCGGCTCTCTCTTGCCGACGGTCTCTCACCCAGGATTTGAAACCATGCGCATCGCAAAGAAAAACTCCACGCTCCGGGCTTTCACGCGGCTTTCGATACTGCTCGCCGGTGCCGGCCTCGCAGCCGCCACTTGGGCCGCCGACCCCGCGCCCAAGGACACGACCGCATCGAACCCGCTCGGCGGCAAGGCCGCACCGGCTGCACCTGCTGCTGCAGCCAAGGGCACACCGGGCCAGCCGCGCCAGATCACCTGGGAAGAACTGGTGCCCAAGGACTGGGACCCGGCCAAGGAATTCAAGGGCATGGACCTGAGTTCTCTCAACGACGGCGATCCGCGCGCCAATGAGCTGCTCATGAAGATGCAGGAGGTGTCGAACAACGCACCGACCAACCCCGCGATGAACGGCGCCGAAATAAAGATTCCGGGCTTCATCGTGCCGCTCGAGGAAGCCAAGGGCGAAGTGACCGAGTTCCTGCTCGTACCCTACTTCGGCGCCTGCATTCACACGCCACCGCCGCCGGCCAACCAGATCCTGCACGTGGTGTCGTCAAAGGGCGCCAAGTTCCGCGCCATGGACACCGTGTGGGTGACCGGCAAGCTGCAAACAATGCGCAACGACTCGATGATGGGCGTGAGCGGCTATCACGTGAACGCGACGAGCGTCACGAAATACGCGGGCGGCGCAAAGTAGGTTCCCTGGGGGCCTGTGGTTCTGCGCCGACAGCGCAGGCGGTGCAACACCGACACAGACCGTTTCATCGGCGATGCACGCTGGCGTCGTCGACACGGATGGCACGCCGTTGAAGAGTTTCGAGGGCGTGACCTCCGCCCCTACAGGAACTCCAGATGACAACATCATTCCGCCGCACACCGGTTACGCGGCTCCTGACGATCTCGCTGTGCATCGGCGCGCTCGCCATCGCCGGCTGCAACAAGACAAACGACACGCCTTCGGCCCCGGCACCGGCGCCAGCGCCCGCACCTCCAGCGGCTACCGCGCCCGCGCCTGCGCCGGCTGCCCCCACGCCCGCGGCCTACACACCGCCCTCGGCCGAGCAGCTCTACCAACTCGTCGCCCCCATCGCGCTGTATCCCGACAAGCTGGTGGCGCAGGTGCTGGCCGGCTCCACCTATCCCGACCAGATCACCGCCGCGCACGGCTGGCTGGCACAGAACGCGGCACTCAAGGGCGGCCCGCTCGCCGATGCGGCCAACCAGCAGCCTTGGGATCCGAGCGTCAAGTCGCTCACCGCATTCCGCCCGGTGCTGGGCCAGATGGCCGGCAACATCGCGTGGACCGACGCACTCGGCCAGGCCTACTACAACGATCCGGCCGACGTGATGAACGCGATCCAGGTCATGCGCCAGCGCGCATCGGCGGCGGGCCGGCTCAAGAACAACGACAAGCTGCGCGTCGCCAGCGCCGCGACACCGCGGAACTACACCCCGGCGCAGGACATACAACCCGTCTATGCCGGCCCCGCCATGGTCGAGGCGCCTCCGCAGTTCATCACCATCGAGCCCGTGCAGCCCGACGTGGTGTACGTGCCGAGCTACGACCCGCAGCGCATCTACGGCGAGCCCGTGCCCGTTTACCCCGGCTACGCGTATGCCCCGCCCGTCGAGACTGCGCCGGGCTACAGCCGCGGCCAGATGGCGGCGGCCGGTGCGTTCACCTTCGGGCTCGGCGTGGTCGTGGGCGCCGCGCTCGAACGCCACGACTGGGGCTGGCGTTCATGGGACATGAACTGGGGCGCACCGCGCTACCGTGATCGCGACCGCACGGTGCAGCCCGCCTATGCCCGGCCCGCGGTGGTCTACAACAACAGCACCTACATTTCGCGCTCGACGACGGTGGTGAACAACGTGCGCAACGTCTACAACAACAACAACGCCCCGCGCGGCATGCCGCCTGGCGCTCCCGCGCCCAATTTCGCGGGCGGGCCCGCTCCTGGCGTGGCTCAGCAACAGAACGCCCAGCTGGCGCAGCAACAGCAACAGCAGCAGCAACTACAACTGCAGCAGCAGGCACGACAGCAGCAAGCCTTCATGCGGCAGCAGCAGGAGCAGCAACAAGCCGCGCAACAGGCCCAGCAGTTGCAGGGACGCCAGCGCCAGCAAGAACAGCAGGAGCGGCAGGCACGCCTTCAGCAGCAGCAACAGCAGCAAGACCGGTTGCAGCGCCAGCAAGCGCAACAGGCGCAACGACAGGAGCGGCAACAGGCGCGCAACACCCAACAGCCGCCGCCGCAGGCCCTGCTTCAACAACAACAACAACAGCAACAGCAACAGCAACAGCAACAACAACAGCAAGAACAGGCACGGCGGCAGCAAGCCCAGCAACAGCAGCAACAGGCACGCGCAGCCAGCCTGCAGGCTCAACAACAGCAGCAGCAACGCGCAGCGCAGGAGTCTCAGCAACAGAGGTCGTCGGCGCAGCAGGAGCAATCACGGCGCCAGCAGATGCAGCAACAACAAGCGCAGCAACAGGCCCGTGTGCTCCAGCAGCAGCAGGCTCAACAGCAACAGGTGCAACGGCAGCAGGCACAGCAACAGGCCCGGCAACAACAGCAGCAAGAGCAGATGCGCCAGCAGCAGCAACAACAGGCGCAGGCGGCGCGCCAGCAACAGCAGGCGATGCAACAACAGCACCAGCAACGCCAACAGCAGCAGGCACAACAGCAACAGCAACAGCAGCAACAACAGCAGCAGATCCGCCAGCAACAGCAACAGGCCCAGCAGCATGCGGCCACGGCCGCCGCTGCAGCGGCGGCTCATCGCCGCCCATCCGGCCGCCCCGGCGAACCGCCCAAAGAGCAGCCCTGAGAGATCGGCCGCCGCGACGCCCGTCCCTCCGGCCTCTTTCTTCTCGGCGCCGCCTGGATTCCGGCGCAAGCCGACAACACCAGGACAGCGCGGCGAGGCGTCAGGCTCCGCGGCCTCGCGGGGCTTTCTTTGTTGCGACTGCCGGCTTGGGCTTGGCTCTGGCTTTGGTGGATTCGGCTTTGGGCGACACCTTGCCGACCGGCCCGGATGCAGGCGCCTCGCGCGCCGATTTCATGTGGCCGCTCTCGGCCGTGGTCATGCCCACGATCTTCGCGAGCTGCCGGCTGACGCTCACATACGCATGGCCGATGCGGCTGTCGAAGTACAGCGAGTCGCCGCGCGCGAGCCGCACGACCTTGCCGTTGTCGAAGTGCACTTCGATTTCGCCGGACAGCACATAGGCGAATTCCTCGCCCGCATGCCGCACGAAGTCTTCGGAGCCATGGATGCGGCGCGCATGCACGGTGCCGACGATCGGGCTCATCTGCTTGCCGGCTGCCGTGGTGCCCAGGAATTCGTAGGCGATCGACAGGCCGCGGTACACCACGCCTTTGCCCGCGCGGGTGACGACCGGCCCGTCGAGCTGCGCGGGCTTGACGCCGGCGCCCGCGAACATCGCGTTCATGTCCATCTCCAGCGCGCGGCCGAGCGCGGTGAAGTTCTCGTACCCGAGCGCGAGCTGGCCGCGCTCCGCGCGCGAGATGGTGGTGATCGACACGCCCGAGCGCTCGGCCAGTTGCGCCAGCGTCCAGCCGAAGCGCTTGCGCGCGGTGCGCAGGCGGTGGCCGAAGGTGGTGCGGTCCAGCGCCGGCTGTTCGTCCTTCGGCTTTGTCCCCGGCTTGGCTCCCGGCTTGTTGCCCGTGTGTGGGTTCACGCTTGGCTCTCTCTTGTAGTGCATCGCGATTCTGCCAGTCCGATGCCCCAATCCGGGCCCCGGCGTTCGTAGTCCATGCACGAAAATTGCGTATGCGCAAATTGCGCCAACGCAAATCTCACCGACATGATGCGGCTCGCTTCTATTGATGGATTGCGATAAATTTGCGTATACGCAAATTTCTACCTAAACTCCACCAATGACTTCCAACACACCTGTGCCCGTTGCGGCCGACTACCTCGTGATTGGCGGCGGCATTGCCGGTGCCTCGGTGGCCTACTGGCTCGCGCCGCATGCCCGCGTGATCCTTCTGGAACGCGAAGCCCAGCCGGGCTATCACTCCACCGGCCGCTCGGCCGCGCTCTTCATGGAAAGCTACGGTACGGCGCAGGTTCGTGCCCTCACCATGGCGAGCCGCGCCTTTCTCGAACACCCGCCCGAGGGCTTTGCCGAACACCCGCTGCTCACGCCGCGCGGCGCCTTGATGGTGGCGGACGCCGACCATGTGGCCGAGCTCGAAGCCCACTGGGACGTGCTGCGTGCCATGAACACGAGCGCGAAACGGCTCAGCAGCAAAGAGGCGCTCGAGATGGTGCCGGTGCTGCGGCCCGGGCAGGTGGCGGGCGGCGTCTACGAGCCCGATGCGTCCGACATGGATGTGCACGCCATTCACCAGGGCTATCTGCGCGGCATGCGGCAGGCTGGCGGCAAGCTGGTGTGCGATGCCGGCGTGACGGCGCTCGAACGCATCGGCGACCGCTGGCGCGTAACGGCGGGCGGCGCCGTCTACGAAGCACCGGTGGTGATCAACGCGGCGGGCGCGTGGGTCGACGCCATTGCGCAAATGGCGGGGGTGCGGCCCATCGGCATCGAGCCGCGCCGCCGCTCAGCCTTCATTTTCGCGCCGCCCGAGGGCAGCAATGTCGCGCACTGGCCGATGGTGTTCAGCGCCGACGAAGGCTGGTACATCAAGCCCGATGCCGGCATGCTGCTCGGCTCGCCGGCCAATGCCGACCCGGTCGAGCCGCAAGACGTGCAAGCCGAAGAGCTGGACATCGCCTTCGCCATCCACCGCATCGAGGAAGCCACCACGCTCGCCATCCGCCGCCCGACCCGCACCTGGGCCGGCCTGCGTTCATTCGTGGCCGACGGCGACCTGGTGGGCGGTTTCGAGCCCGAGGCGCCCGGCTTTTTCTGGCTCGCGGCTCAGGGCGGCTACGGCATCCAGACTTCGGCGGCGATGGGCGAGGCGTGCGCGGCGCTCGCACGCGGATTGCCGGTGCCGGAGCGCATTGTGGGCTTCGGGCTCACGGCCGAAATGCTCGGTCCGCAGCGCTTGCGTACGGCGGCTGCAGCAACTGGCGAAGGGTCGTCGAAAGCGGCTTAGTCGGGCGCGTTCATCACCCGGGCAAACTCTTCGTCCGCGGGCACGTTGTCGGCGTCGAGTTCGCTGGCGTCTGTCAGGTCGATGCCGGTTGCATCCGACAGGTCGTCGGCGGCTTCCGATTCCGATTCTTCGAAGTCGTCGACAGGCGAATCGTCGTCGTCATCTTCGGGCGATGGCGGAGCGGGGCGCTTCTTGGCGTCGACGTTGTTCATGATCGGTTCCTCGGCGATGGGATGAGCGAGACATTCGTCAGACCCCCAATGTTGCACCTCTTTCAGGTGCCGTGCCTCAATTCCCCGGAACAGCGTCGGTTTCGGAACGTATCCATCCAGCCGGCGCTATGGGTCAGTCCTTGTGCGCCGGGGCCCCTTCGCCCTCGTGAGCATGGCCGTGCTCCGCGTGGCCGTGTTCCGCGTGGCCATGATCGTGCTCGCCGTGCGCAAGCCGGCTCACGAGCGTGACGAGCGCAATGCCCACGACCAGCCACGCGATCTGTGCCGCGGTCTGCCGCGCGGGCAGGCGCTTTTGCAACTGGGGAATCAGGTCGGCCAGCGCCACGTAGACGAAACTGCTGCTGGCCAGCACCAGGAAGTACGGCAGCCAGCCGTGCAGCTGATCGACCAGCCACCACCCCACGATGCCGCCGAGCATGGTCATGGTGCCTGCGAGCGACACCTTGATCAGCGCCGCGCGCTGGTTGGCCGAACTCTGCCGCAGCACGACCAGGTCGCCGATGTGGTGCGGAACCTCGTGCGCGAGCACGGCAATGGCCGCCACCAGGCCGAGGCGCATGTCCGCGATGAAGGCCGATGCAATCAGGATGCCGTCGCCGAAGCAGTGCACGCTGTCGCCGGTAAGCACCGCCCAGCCGCCGCCCGAGCGAGGCGCGTGGCTGTGTGAATGGCCGTGGTCATGGCCGTGATCGTGATCGTGCGCATGCTCCCCCGCCTTGTGCCCGACAGGTCCGGGCACCGGGTTGCCGTGGTGATGCTCATGGCCGTGGTGCCAGAGTTCGGCCTTGTCGAGCAGAAAAAAGAACACCAGCCCGAACAGCAGCGCGCCGAACAGCCGCGCAGGCTCGATGCGGCTTTCGAAAGCTTCGGGCAGAAGGTGCATGAACGCCGTGGCAAGCAGCGCCCCCGCGGCCAGGCTCAGCAGGTGCTGCGAATTCACCCCGCCCGAGCCGCTGCGCACGCCCACGCGCAAGAGCAATGCGGCCAGCCACACGCTTCCGATGCCGGCAACCAGGGTCGCCGCGATGATCACTATCAAATTCATAGCTGCTTGCGCAATGTCGATGGGCACCAATGCCCGATATCGTTCATAAAAAGAGAAAGGCCGTCACGGGGACGGCCTTCGGCGGCGAGTGGCTACAAGCTGTCGTCAGACGACACCATTGGCTTTGAACCAGGCCGTGGCGCGCTGCCATCCGTCATCGGCCGCGCTTTTCACATAGCTGGGGCGGTAGTCGGCATGGAACGCGTGGCCTGCTTCGGGATACACGACGAAGCTCGAAGCCTTGGCAGCCGGAGTTCCATTTGCCAACGCTGCTTTCATCTTATCAACCGTGTCAAGGGGGATGCCTTGGTCTTTTCCGCCGTACAAACCGAGCACGGGCGCCTGCAGGCTGGCCGCGACGTCGACGGGGTGCCTGGGCGTCAGTTCGCTCGGCTGCCCGACCAGGCGGCCGTACCAGGCCACGCCGGCCTTGACCTTGCCGGTGGCGGCATAGAGCCACACGATGCGGCCGCCCCAGCAGAAGCCGGTGATGCCGGCCTTGGCAACATTGCCGCCGTTGGCCGCGGCATACGCCAGCGCGCCGTCGAGATCGGCCATGACCTGCGCATCGGGCACCTTGGTGACGATGTCGGCCTGCAGCTTGGGAATGTCGGTGTAGCCGCGCGGATCGCCCTGCCGCGCATAGAGCTCGGGGGCAACGGCCAGGTAGCCGAGCTGGGCGAAGCGGCGGCAGGTGTCGGCGATGTATTCGTGCACGCCGAAGATTTCCTGGATCACCAGGATCACCGGCAGGCCCGTCTTGCCGGCCGGCGCGGCCGCATAGGCGGGCACCTCGAAACCGTTGACGGTGTACTTGATCGGCCCGGCCTTCAGGCCCTCGGCCGAGGTGCTGATGGCGGTCTGTGCCACGACCGGCATCACGGCGGCCGCATAGCCCACGCCGATGGCGGCCTTGAGCGCGGTGCGGCGCGTGGCGCCCTGCTCTGTGCTCTCGCCGGGGCGAAGCGAATCGAAATCGGAACGGCTATCGTCGCGAAGGGACATGGGAAGGGCTCCAGTTGAATCGTCGAACAAAGGGGCATGCGCGAAAACGCACGCCGCAATGTAGGCGAATTCAGCCCGGCCTGTATGCGACCGGCCTGCATATCAACAGGGTCGCTGTGTGACCTAAAGTCTTCAGTCGCAATAGGCGCGGCGCGCCAATGCGGCGGCCAGCACCTGCGCCGGATCGACCAGGCTCAGCCCGGCCACGGCGGCCGAACCCTGCAGCCCGAGCGGCACCTCGGTGCAGCCCATGATGATGGTGACCGGCCCGTGGCGTTCCGCGAGCCGCAGCGCCACCTGCGAAAAACATTCTTCGGCGAGGCGCATGTTGCCGGCCTTCACGCCGTCGAAGATGCCGCGCGTGATGATGCGGCGTTCTTCTTGCAGCGGCACATGGCAATCGAGCCCCGCCTCGGCCAGCGCCTGCTCGTAAAGCCGGACGCGGTAGGTGCCCTCGGTGGCCATCAGCGCAACGTTGCCCGCACCCTGCGCGGCAAGGTGCTGCGCCACCTCGCGCGCCATGTGCAGCAATTCCACTTGAGGAAAACGTTCCTGCAGCCGGGCGTGCCAGGCATGCGCGGTGTTGCAGGCAATGGCCACGGCCTGGCTGCCCAAGGCGGCAAGACGCCCGAGCGCCTGCAGCATCGGCTCGAGCGGCTGGTGCGCGCCGCTCTCCGCCGAGCCCAGCGCGTCCGTGCGGTCGGGCACCGGCACCTGCGCCAGCCAATGCTCCGGAAAAGACTGGTCCCGCACCGGCTCCCCGCGTGCCTGCATCTGCTGCGCACAGGCCTGCACGAACAGCCGGACGAAGTCGGCCCCCGCGGCAGGGCCCATGCCGCCCAGAATGCCAACTACGTTCGTCGAAACCATGGTCTTTCCTGAAATGCGCGCGCAGCCTGGGAGCGAAGCTCAGGTCGCTGGCTTGTCCGAAGGCGTCTTGATGTTGTCCTTGAGCTGCTGGCTCATGGGCAGGTTCAGCGGCATGTTCTTCGGCGGGATCGGCGACATGAACCACTTGGTATAGAGCTTCTCGAACTCGCCGCTCTTCATCATGCCGGTGAAGGTGTCGTCCACCAGCTTCTTGAAGGCCGGGTCGTCCTTGGGCAGCATGCAGGCATAGGGCTCTACCTGCAGCGCCTCGCCCACCACCTCGTAGTCGGCCGGGTTCTTGGCGTTGGCGATCAGGCCGAACAGCAGGATGTCGTCCATCGCAAAGGCCACGGCGCGGTCGCTTTCCACGAGCAGGAAGGCGTCGGCGTGGTCCTTGCCGAGCACGATGTCCATGTCGAGATTTTTCTCGGTGTTGTACTTGCGCATGACCAGCGCATTGGTGGTGCCGGTGGTGCTGGCCACCGTCTTCTTCGACAGGTCGGCGTAGTCCTTGATCTTGGAAGACTTCTTCGTCAGCAGGCGCGTGCCGGTGTAGAAATGGTTGACGGCAAAGGCCACGTCCTTGCCGCGCGCGCTGTTGTTGGTGGTGGAGCCGCACTCCAGGTCGACGGTGCCGTTGGTAATCAGCGGAATGCGGTTCTGCGAGGTAACGGGCATCAGCTGCACCTGCAGGTTGGGCTTGTTGAGCTTTTTCTTCACCGCCTCGACCACGGCGTTGGAGAGTTCGACCGAGAACCCGATCGGCTTGTTGGGGCCGTCCAGATAACTGAAGGGCACCGACGACTCGCGGTAAGCGAGCGTGATCTTGCCGGACTCGGCGATCTTGGCCAGCGTGTCGGCGGCTTGGACGCCGGTGGCGGTAAGCAGCACCACGGCAGCGGCGGCCATCAATGCGGAGAGTTTCATGCGAGCCTTCTTCAGTTGATTGAACGGAACGGACAGTGTAAGAAGGAGTGACACATCGCGACAATTCCAAATGAACCCTAGGCCATACCCAAAGGTTATGGGTTAGGAAAGAGCGAGGGGCCAGGGCATGCGCTTTGGCTATGGGCCACCGCGCTTTTGGCATTTCCGGGCATTCGCGCGGCCCCCTACATTCACCGCTTCCTCTCTTTGTCCTCTCTTCGGAAAGTTGCCTCCATGCATGTGTGTGTGCTCGGCGCCGGCATCGTGGGCCTGGCGACCGCCTGGCAGCTCGAACGCCGGGGCCATCAGGTCACGGTGATCGATCGCGCGACGCCCGGGGCTGGTGCGAGCGGCGGCAATGGCGCCCAGCTCAGCTATTCGTATGTGCAGCCGCTCGCCGACGCGTCGATCTGGCGGCAATTGCCCAAGCTGCTGCTTTCGCCGAGTTCGCCCCTCAAGCTGCGGCCCCAGCTCGATCCGTTGCAGTGGCGCTGGGGCCTGGAATTTCTTGCCGCCTGCAATGCCGAGACTTCGCGCGACACCACCTCGCAGCTGCTGGCACTTGCCGCATCGAGCCGCGCCGAGTTCGAAACCATGCGGGCCGAACTGTCGCCCGATTGCGACTTTTCCGCGACCGGCAAGCTGGTGCTCTACAGCAATGCATCGTCGCTCGAAAGCGCGCGGGCCCAACTCGAGCTGCAGCGCACCATGGGCAGCAAGCAGCGCATGGTCGCGCCGCATGAATGCGTGGCGATCGAGCCCGCGCTCGAAAGTTACCGCAGCCAGATTGCGGGCGCGGTCTACACGCCGAGCGAATGCGCAGCCGACTGCCTCAAGGTATGCGCCGAACTCATGGGTGCGCTGCGCGCGCGCGGCGTGCGCTTTCTGCTCGGCACCGACGTGCACGGCTTTGCGCACGATGGCGCACGGGTGGCCGCGGTGAAATCCAGCGAAGGCGACATCAAGGCCGACGCCTTCGTGATGGCCCTGGGCTCGGCCTCGCACAAGCTCGGGCGTGCACTCGGCGCCTATCTGCCGGTGTACCCGCTCAAGGGCTACAGCATCACGGTCGAGGTCGATCCTTCGCCCGGCGCCGCGCCCCGCGTGAACGTGACCGACAGCGCACGCAAGGTGGTGTTCGCGCGCATCGGGTCGCGCCTGCGGGTGGCGGGCATGGCCGAACTCGTGGGGCACGACGCGAGCATTCCGGCCACGCGCATCGAGACGCTGGCAGCCGCGACGCGTGCGGTGTTTCCGCATGCGAGCCGGCTGGAAGATCTGCACCCGTGGACCGGCATGCGGCCCGCCACGCCCAAGGGCCTGCCGATCATCGGCCGGCTCGCGAGCGCGCCGTCGAACATGCTGTTCAACACCGGGCACGGTGCGCTGGGCTTCACGCTGGCCTTCGGCTCCGCACGGCGGATTGCCGAAGCACTGGAGCCCGCGGCGGCATTGGCTTGAAACTTGGCGGACGGCAGGCCGCCCTCAGTTGGCCTGCTCTATCGCTTCGCGCATGCAGCGCGTAATGCCGCGTACCGCCACTGAATCGGGCCGCCCCGCAAAACGCAGCGCGCGTACCGGCACCGGAATGTGCGGTTCCAGCGCCAGTACCTCGACCTTGGTGCTGTCGGCCGAGCGTGCAGTGCAAGCATCGACCAGCGCCACGCCAAGCCCGTGGTGGGCCATCGACAGGGCTGCGTGGTAGGTCTGCACCGTGACCACCGCCTGCTGGAAGCCGACGCCCGCCTGGCGGCAGGCCTGGCTCAGGCTGGTGCCCACCGGGTCGCGGCTGTCGAGGCCGATGACCGGCCGGTCGACCAGGTCATGCAACGCCACCGAACCGTTGCGCACCAGCGCGCGCGGAAGCATTCCCTTCGGTGCAATGCACACCATGCGCGTGTCGGCCAGCGTTTCCTGCGTGAGCGAGGGATGCACCGCGGGGCTGAAGACAAAGCCCACGTCGGCCTCTTGCAGCAACAGCGCCGACATGATCTGCGGCGAGTGCAGCGACTCGACGGTAATCGCATAGCCCGGGTGCTTCTCGCGAAACGCCTTGAGCGCGCGCGGCAGCACCTCGTAGCTGAGCGCCAGCACGCTCAGGATGCGCAGCTCGCCGGTGTCGCTGCCCGCGCGCAGGTTGGCGGCCAGGCGCTGCACCTCGTCGAGCTGCGCGAACAGCCGCTCGATGTGCGGATACAGCGTGAGCGCCTCGGTGGTCGGCGAGAGTCGGCCCTTGGCGCGCTGGAACAGCGGAAAGCCCAATTGCAGCTCGGCGTGCTGCAGCGTGCGGCTCACCGCCGGCTGCGTGATGTTGATGAGCCGCGCCGCCGCGCTCACGCTGCCCGTGAGCATGATGGCGTTGAAAACCTCGATGTGGCGCAGCCGCATGGAGCTCAGTTGCCGATCTTGTTGCGCGAGAGATCCATCACCATGCGGGTAGCAAGATAGAGCCTTGGCTCGATCGAGTCCAACAGCACGTACTCGGCATCGGCCGAATGCGCCCCGAAGCCCTGCAGGCCGAAGCGCTCGACGACCGGCGCCTTGGTCTTGAGCGCGGCAAAGGCGGCATCGGTGCCGCCGCCGGCCGCCTTGTCGTCCGCGCCCAGCGGCCGGCCGACTTCGTCCTTGTAGATCTGCTGCGCATGCGCCGCGAGCGCGCGCGAGGCGTCGGTGGCTTCGAGCGGCGGACGGCGGCGCTCGAACTTCATCTCGACCTTGGCCTCGGGAATGAGCTGCTTCTTCACGCGCTCCTGCACCTGCTGCTCGATGCGGTCGTAGTCGCTCACCTTCAGCACGCGCACGTCGGCGCTGGCGGTTGCGCTGGCCGGAATCACGTTGCGGTTGCTGCCCGATTTCGAGATGGTCCAGTTCATCTTGAGCCCGGTCGACGGGTCGGACAGATCGCGCATCTGCAGGATCTGGTGCGACAGCTCGTACAGCGCATTCACGCCCAGCTCGGGCGCAGACCCCGCATGCGAGGCCTTGCCCGTGACGTTCAGCGTGACCGATGCAATGCCCGCGGTGGCGAGCGAGAGCTTGTCTTCCTTGGCCGAAGCGGCTTCGAACGAGAGAACCGCGTCGTGCTCGCCGCCGAGCCGGGTAATGAGCGCGCGCGAAGCCGGCGAGCTGATTTCCTCGTCGCCGTTGATCAGCACGGTGAGCGTGCCGTATTCCTTGAACTTCAGCGCCTGCAGCATCGCGACCGTGTGCGTGATGACCGCAACGCCTTGCTTGTCGTCGGAAATGCCCAGGCCGTAGGCCTTGTCGCCTTCCACGCGGAACGGCTGCTTGCCGAGCATGCCCACGGTGTAGACCGTGTCCATGTGCGCGATGAGCATGATCTTCTTCTTGCCCGTGCCCTTGAAAGTGGCACGCACGACGCGGCCCACCTTCTCGGGCGTGTCTTCCATGCGGTAGGCCTCGGCGCTCGGGTCGATCAGTTCCACCTCGCCGCCCATGGCCTTGAACTTCGCGGCGATGAGGTCGGAAATCTTCTCGAGTCCTTCAAGGTCGCGGCTGCCCGATTCGATCGAGACCAGCTCCTTCAGCGTCTCGAGCAGCGCGGGCTTTTCCTTGGCAGCCAGCGAGGCGATGCGGGCATCGGGAGCGGCCAGCGCGGTGCCGAGCCATGCGGCGCAGACGACGCCGAGCAGGAAGTTGCGGTGAGGGAATTTCATGCGTGTGTTCGCCTTTCGTTGGTCGTCTCTTCAATGAACCGATGGATCAGTGCGCCTTCTCCCAGTTGGGACCGATGCCGATTTCGGCGAGCAGCGGCACCTTGAGGTCCGCTACGCCGGCCATCAGGCGCGGGATTTCGGTGCGCACCCATTCGATCTCGGCTTCCGGCACTTCGAACACCAGTTCGTCGTGCACCTGCATGATCATCCGGGTGGCCCGCTTCTCCTCGTCAAGCACGTTCTGTACCTTGATCATGCTGAGCTTGATCAGGTCGGCCGCCGTGCCCTGCATCGGCGCGTTGATGGCCGCGCGCTCGGCGCCGCCGCGGCGCGGGCCGTTGGGCGAATTGATCTCGGGCAGGTAGAGGCGCCGGCCGAACACGGTCTCGACATAGCCATTTTCTTTCGCGAGCGCCTTGGTCTCGTCCATGTACGCCTTCACCCCCGGATAGCGCGCGAAGTAGCGTTCGATGTAGGAGGCGGCCGCCTTGGTTTCGATGCCCAGGTTGCGCGCGAGCCCGAAGCTGCTCATGCCGTAGATGAGCCCGAAGTTGATCACCTTGGCATAGCGGCGCTGTTCGCTCGACACCTGGTCGGGTGTGGAGCCGAACACTTCCGCCGCGGTGGCGCGGTGCACGTCGATGCCTTCCCTGAAGGCGCGCAGCAGCGACTCGTCGCCGCTGATGTGGGCCATGATGCGCAGTTCGATCTGCGAATAGTCGGCGCTTGCAATCACGCTGCCGGCCGGCGCAATGAAGGCTTCGCGCACGCGGCGGCCTTCGGGCGTGCGGATCGGAATGTTCTGCAGGTTGGGGTCGTTGCTGCTGAGCCGCCCCGTTACGGCCACCGCCTGCGCATAGTGCGTGTGGACGCGGCCGGTGCGCGGGTTGGCCAGCTGGCCGAGCTTGTCGGTGTACGTGCCCTTGAGCTTGGACAAGCCGCGGTGCTCGAGGATCTTTGCGGGCAGCGGATAGTCCTCGGCCAGCTTCTCGAGCACTTCTTCATCCGTGCTCGGCGCGCCGCTCGGCGTTTTCTTGACCACCGGCAGGCCCAGCTTGGTGAAGAAGATCTCGCCGATCTGCTTGGGCGAACCCAGGTTGAAGGGCTGCCCCGCGATCTCGTAGGCTTCTTGTTCGAGCGCCATGATGCGCGTGCCGAGTTCGTGGCTCTGCGCGGCGAGCGTGGGCGCATCGATCAGCACGCCGTTGCGCTCGACGCGGTAGAGCGCCTCGCTCGAATCCATTTCGAGCTGATAGATGAAGCGCAATTTCTCGTCGCGCTCGATCTGGGGCCACAGCGCCAGGTGAACGTCGAGCGTCTGGTCGCTGTCCTCGCACGAATATTCGGCGGCCTTGGCAATGTCGACCTGGCTGAACGGAATCTGGTGCGCGCCCTTGCCGCACAGGTCTTCGTACGAAATGCCGCTGCGGCCCAGGTGGCGCTCGGCCAGGCTCGCAAGCCCGTGCGGCCGGTGCGCTTCCAGCACATAGCTCTGCAGCATGGTGTCGTGGGCATAGCCCTGCACCTCGATGCCGTGGTTGGCGAGCACGTGGCGGTCGTACTTGATGTGCTGGCCGAGTTTTTTCTTCGCGGGATTTTCGAGCCAGGGCTTGAGCCTGGCGAGCACTTCGTCGAACGGCAATTGCGCGGGCGCATCGGGGTAGTTGTGCGCAAGCGGAATGTAGGCCGCCTCGCCGGGCTCGACGCTGAAGCTCACGCCCACGATCTGCGCAACCATTTCATCGAGCGACGTGGTCTCGGTGTCGATGGCGGCCAGGTCCGCGGCTTCCAGCTTTGCGAGCCAGGTGTCGAACTGGGCCCAGGTCGTGACCGTCTCGTACTTCAGGTTGCTCGCGGGCGCAGCGGCCTCGATGGCGCCCAGGTTGGACGATTCGTCGAACAACCCGCCCTGGTCGGCGCTCGCAGCACCGCCGCGGGCCGCCTGCTTCTTGATGTTTTCCTCGATCAGCTCGGGCGGCACTTCCAGCGCTTCGAGCGACTTGACCAGGCTCTTGAAGCCGAACTTCTCGTAGAAAGGCTTGAGCTCGGCGGTTTGCGGCGCGCCCACCGGCAGGCCTTCGAGCGAAGGCAGGCCGACGACGTGCGCGGCCAGGTCGCAATCGGTGCGGATGGTGACGAGCTGGCGGCTCAGCGGCAGCTTGTCGAGCGCCTTGCGCAGGTTCTCGCCGGCCTGGCCTTTCACCTCGGCGGCGCGTCCGACCAGCGCATCGAGCGAACCGTATTCGAGCAGCCATTTGGCGGCAGTCTTCGGGCCGACCTTCTCCACGCCAGGCACGTTGTCGACCGCGTCGCCCACCAGCGTCTGGTAGTCGATCATCAGCGATGGCGGCACGCCGAACTCGGCCGTGACACCCGCCACGTCGCGCTTCTTGCCGTTCATCGTGTCGATGATGGTGATGTGCTCGTCCACCAGCTGGCTCAGGTCCTTGTCGCCGCTGGACACGATCACTTCCACGCCCTGCGCGGCCGCCGTCTTGGCGAGCGTGCCGATCACGTCGTCGGCCTCGATGTCGGGCACGCAGAGCACCGGCCAGCCCATGAGCTTCACCACCTCGTGGATGGGGTCGATCTGGCTGCGCAGATCGTCGGGCATCGGCGAGCGGTTGGCCTTGTACTCGGGGTACAGGTCGTCGCGGAACGTCTTGCCGGGCGCGTCGAAGATGCAGGCCGCATAGTCGGCACGAACCTCGCGGCGCAGCGCCGTCATCATGTTGATCATTCCGCGGATGGCGCCGGTGGCCGGGCTCTTCGAATCGCCGGGAACAGCCCGCAGGTCGGGCATGGCGTGGAAGGCGCGGTAGAGATAGCTCGAGCCATCGACGAGCAGCAGCGTTTTCTTGTCGGTCATCGGGCCATTTTGCCGTGCCCGGCGCGGCGTTCCGAACCACGGCGGCGTGCGCCGCTTGCCGACACCTCGAAAGCGGCGCCAAGCCTACAATCCCTGCATGCCTAGCCCCACACTCCTGGTCGCCCGCCGCATTCTGCTGGCGTTGGCCTGTGCCGCCCCTTTTGCCGCCGTTCAGGCGCAGTCCGCACCTGCCCGGGCGCCTGCGCCGGCCGAGCCGCTACAAAATCAGGAGCAACCCGACGGCCGACGCAACCAGAAGGTCGAGCACATCCATACGGAAGACAGCGGCGCTTCGGTCGACGAAGTCCGCTACGGCGGCCGCACGCAGAGCATCAACGTGAAGCCCAAGGCCAACGTGCCCGGCTATGAAGTGCTGCCCAACGACGCAGGCAGCGCACGCCCGGGCTCGGCCGACTCGAACGGCAACGGCCCGCGCGTCTGGAACGTGATGAAGTTCTGACCGTGCTGCGCCTTCAATCGGCAGCGCAACGCTGAGCACCGCCATGGCAGTTTTTACCGAAGTCGAATTCGGCGAGGCAGACGCGCTCGTGCAGCGTCTGGGTCTGGGCCCCCTGCGCGAGTTGCGCGGCATCGAGGGCGGCATCGAAAATACCAACTACTTCGCGACCACCGAATCCGGTGAGTTCGTGCTGACGCTGTTCGAGCGCCTTCGAGCCGAGCAGCTCCCCTACTACCTTTGTCTCATGAAGCACCTGGCGGGCCGCGGCCTGCCGGTGCCGGAGCCCGTGGCCGACCCGGCCATCGCGCCGCCGTCAGGCCATGCGCTGACGATTCCCGCGCAAGCCCCTTGCGAACTGCTGCTCAAGGTGGCGGGCAAGCCGGCCGCGCTGGTGCAACGGCTCTCGGGCCACAGCGAACTGGCACCGGGCGCCGCGCATTGCGCCGAACTGGGCGAAATGCTGGCGCGCATGCACCTGGCGGCGCGCGACTTTCCGCGCATCCAGCCGAACCTGCGCGGCCTTGCGTGGTGGAACGAGACCGTTCCCGTGGTGCTGCCCTACATCGACGAATCGCAAGCCGCGCTGCTGCGCGCCGAACTGGCCTACCAGAACCACATTGCCGAGTCGTCCGCCTACGCGGCGCTGCCGCGCGGCCCCGTGCATGCCGACATGTTCCGCGACAACGTGATGTTCGCAACCGGCCAAGACGCTAGCGCGGCGCCGCGACTGACCGGTGTGTTCGACTTCTACTTTGCGGGCACCGACACCTGGCTGTTCGACCTGGCCGTGTGCCTGAACGACTGGGCCATCGACCTGCCCACCGGCGAACACGACGCCGAACGCGCGGACTCGCTGCTGTCTGCCTACGAAACCGTGCGCCCGCTGAATGCGTCCGAACGCGCCCTGCTGCCCGCCATGTTGCGCGCCGCGGCGCTGCGTTTCTGGATTTCACGGCTCTGGGACTTCCATCTTCCGCGCGAAGCCAGCATGCTGAAGCCGCACGACCCGGCGCACTTCGAGCGCGTGCTGCGCGAGCGCGCCACCCACCCGCACGCCATGGCGCAGTCGCTCGAGCCGCTGGCCGCCTGACCCTTAAAAAATGAAACTCAACCTCGTGCCGGCGCGAACCGGCGCTGCATGGGTCCGCCTCGGACTCAAGACCTTCTGGCGGCAGCCGCTTGCCTTCATCTCGCTGTTCTTCCTGATGATGGCGCTGATCTCGACGGCGTCGCTGCTGCCGCTGCTCGGCAGCGTGCTGGCGCCGGTGCTGCTGCCCTTCATGACGCTGGGGCTGATGGTGGCGACGTCGGTGGCCTTCACCGACAACGCCGAGGGCCTCGGCACCGCCGGCCACGCGCAGCGCCCCACCGGCTCCGCCATGTTCGTGGCGGTGGTTGCCGCCATGCGCACCGAATGGCGCTCGCTGGTCAAGCTGGGCGTGATCTCCGCGGTGTACTTCGTGCTCGCCGTGCTGCTGACGTCGTTCATCGACGGCGGACAGCTGGCCAAGGCCTACCTGCTCGACGAAGCGCTGACGCCCGAAATCATGGCGAGCAGCGACTTCCAGGTGGCGCGCATGTTCCTGATGTGCCTGAACCTGCCGCTTTCGCTGGCGATGTGGCATGCACCCGCGCTCGTGCACTGGCACGGCGTGGAGCCGGTGAAGAGCATTTTCTTCAGCGTGGTTGCGGTGTTTCGCAACTTCGGCGCCTATGCGTTGTTCGGCTTGGCATGGCTCGGCGTGTTCCTGCTCGCCGGCATCGCCATGGGCCTGGTCGCCACGGTGCTGATCGGTGTCGGCTCGGTGGGCGGAGGCGGAGCCGCCGCGGCCATCGGCAATGTGCTGATCGTGGGCTCGGCGCTGGTGCTTGCGGCCATGTCGATGAGCTCGACCTGGTTCACCTTCCGCGACAGCTTCGATCCGAACTGACCATCTCCCGGGTTGAGTTCCGGGTTTCGCCCGGAGCTTTTTTCGTCAATCGGCCGCCGCCCGGTCCTTGCGCAGGCTCGCGAAAAGCGACCACGCCATACCGGCCAGCAACAGCAGGCCGACACCCAGCGCTCCCCACAGCCACCACTTGCGCGACGGGTCAGGCTGCGTGGGCACCGGCAATTGCACGGCAGCGGCCACCGCGGCATCAACCGCTGCAACCGGCGGCGGCGGCAACGTGACGCTGGCCTGGTCCGCCGCCACAGGCTTGTTCGCGGTGTAGCCCGGCATCAGCGTGGCCAGCGTCAGGCCCGCGCCCGGCGCACCGCCCTGCACTGTGTTCTTTTCCGGTATCGCGCTCCACACCAGCGAAAACGGCGCGCCACCTTGCGCCAGGAACACCAGCGTGCGCGGCGTGGCGCCCACTGAAATCGTCGGCGGCGTCGCGCCCAGCAGGCTCACCGGGCCCGAGGTGCGAAGCCGCAGGTGCGAATAGCTGGTGCCGTCGAGCGCCAGCAGCGGCGAGCGCGCTTCGCCACCCGCTTGCGCGAGGCGATACACCACCATGTCGAGCAGTGGCACCTCGCCCGTAGTGCCCGAGGAAGAAGAAGAAGGCGCCGGCCGGCGCTGCTGGTGCCGCAAGGCGTACAGCGGATTGCGCGGCACCCGCGCCGGCTCGGCGGCAACCGTGGGAACAGCAGCGAGCAAGCCCGAAATTCCGACCTGTGCCAGCGTGTTGACGTCGGCCAGGTCGATGCGCAGGCTTTCCACCGGAAGCCCGCGCGGCAACGCATAGTCGCAATGGTCGGCGCCGCAACGCTCCGGCCTCAGCGCGCCCGGCCATTCGAGCGGCGCGACGGGTTCGACCTCCTGCACGCTGTCGATCGCCACGCCGGTCAGCGGTGCGCCGTTCTGCGGATCGCTCCAGCGCAGGCGCAGGAAACGCGCCTGCACGTTGCCCAGCTCGACCGCCAGGCGTTCGATGGTCTGGCCGCCATGGGCCAGCCGCACTAGTTGCTCTTCGTCGCCTACCGGCCGCCAATGCCGCAGGTCGTCGCTGGCCTCGAGCCTGAAGGCGAACAGGCCGCGCGCATCCGGTGCCACTTCGAAGCGCGCCTGCAGCAGGCTGCCCTTGAGTTGGCTGGCATCGATGAGCCACTGCGCCGCTTCGGCTTGCTTGCGCGCCGGTTTGCGGGCCAGCGCCAGCGAACCGTCGGGCCGCACCCTGAAGTTCAACGATGCGTCTTCAGACGTGTCGGCCGCACCTGCGGCACTCGCGGGCAGTGCAAAGATCGGCACCTCCTTCGACGTGAAGCGAGGCGCCGCGGCCTCGTTGCGCAGCCATGCGTAGGGCACCGCTGTGCCGGCGGCATTGCGCACCCGCAGGTCGCGCAGGTCGCCGTGTGCGGCATGGGCATAGATGCCGAGCGGCAGCGCGAGCCGGTAGTACGGCCCGTTGCCTTGCAAGGCAATGGGCGCGGTGGTGGCCGGCTGCGCCCAGGCCGCGCCGAACCAGGCCGTTGCCAGAGCCACGGCCAAACGAACGCACACCCCACGGACCTCATGGCGCAATGGCTTCGCACCCTGCTTCATGCGGCACCTCCTTCGGCCAACACATCTTTCTCCAATTCGTTCTTCTTCGGCGGCACGGGTGCGAAATAACCCACAAGCAACAGCAATGCGCCCACCGCGATGAACGACACGATGCGGAACAAACCGCCCCTGTCCGCCAGCTCGACGAAGAACAGCTTCAGCACCACAACGCCCAGCAGCGCGGCGCCGCCGACCCACAGCGTGCGCACGCCGCGAGAGTGGCCGAGCACCATCGCGATCACGCCGCAGATGGCCCACGTGATCGAGAGCGCCGCCTGCGTGAGCCACGATGCGTAAAGCGCATCGAAGCGCCAATCGACGCCCGCGTAGTGGTGGCAACTGCGCAGCACCGCGCCGGTCAGCAGCGCGAGGCCGGTGAAGCCGAGCACGCCCTTCGCAACCATCGGCTGCACGCGCGCGAACGAACCCCGCGGCAAGGCGCGCCACCACAGCACCAGCGCAAACAACACCAACCATTGCGCCAGTTCCAACGGGTTCAGCAACGGCACGTAGGGCAACGGCGCCGCATCGCCCGGACTCGTGCCGTTGGTGACCCAGACCCACGCGAGCAGGTAGGCCGCCACCGGCATCGCCGCGAATTCGAGGTACGCGGCGCGGTACTCGGCGACCGGCCAGCGTTGCAGCAGCACGCGCGAGCGCAGCAGCCACAGCACGGCGGCGGGCACGATGGCCCAGCCCAGCAGTTGCCAGCTCGACCACTCCGCGCCGATGCGCCCGAGCTGCCATTGGCACTCGCGCGCCGCCAGCAGCAGGAAAAACCAGAAGCCCACCACGTGGAACGGCGCCAGCGCCGCGGAGGCAAGCCAGCGCTTCTGCGCATGCAGCAGCCGCAGATGCCACAGCAAGGCCAGCGGCCAGGCCACCCAGCCCAGTGCGCTCGAGGGCACATAGACCAGCGGCGCCGCCAGGGCAACGCCGTAAGCGGCGATCAGAACGAAGCCCGGCAGCGTGGCCAGGGTGGCCCGGCCAAGCTGCGGCCAATCGCGCCGGTGCGCCACGACCGCCGAAAGAACGGAAGTGACGAGCACGATGGCCATGGCAGCCGCGGCCAGATGAGCTGCCAGCCCATTGCGGCGCAGCACCTCGCCGGTTTCGTCGAGCCAACCGAAGAGCCACCAGCCCAGCCCCCAGATCACCGGCGCCCACAGCACGGCCGGGTTGGCGCACCAGTCGTTGATCCAGCGCGTGCGCTTGGCCGTGGTGGCGCCTTCGGTGGCGCGCCGCCGCGCCTCGTCGCTCATCCAACTGCCGGCCAGCATGGCGGCGAGCCCCAGCACCACCGGCGTCCAGAAACCGAGGTGCGCGAAAGCCGCCGGCGGGGTATTGCCGTAGAAGATCCAGATCTGACCCAAGACGTACAGCAGCGCCGAGACGACCTGCAGTACGCCCGCCAGCGCGGCGAGCGGCTTGTGCGCAATGCGCAGCGCCACCCAGAGCACGACAGTCGCGGTCAGCGGCCAGAGCAGCGCAGCCTGCGCAAGGCTCACCTGGAACAGCATCGCGAGATGCAGCAGGCTCACGCCGGCGATCACCCCGATGGCATTGCCCGGCGACCACACCGGCTGAATGCCGCGCGCCAATGCGGCGCGGTGCGCCTGCAGCATCGACCACGCGGCGCTGCCGAGCAGGCTCAGTGCAATGAGGCTCGCAGCCACCGCACCCTGCCAGCCGCTTGCAAGCACCTGCTCGGCGCTGCCTCGCGCATCATCGGCCGCGCGATGCAAGGTGGCGATGAAGCCCGCCACTGCCAGCGCCTGCATGCCGAAGGTCACGAATGCCAACGGCCTGAGCTTGAAGCGCACCGCCACGGCAAAGGCGGCGGAAGCCAGCACGGCCGTTGCCGCCGCCGCCCACGGCGGCGTGAACCATTGCCACAACAGCAGCGTGAGCGCACCCATGCCGAGCCACGGCAACGCGATGCCGACCAGCGCTTCCCAGCCGTTGCCCTCATCGAGCCTGGCGCGACGGTGGATGGTCCACATCGCGAACGCGCTCACCGCCACCAGCATCGGCCCGATCACCGAGCCCTCCAGCAGCGGATGCCCCGCCGCCGCATCGAGCTGCGTGGCCTCGAGCAGCTTCCACACCGCGCCGGCGAACACCAGGAACGAGAAGGCACGCGCATACACGCGTCCCTGCCGCGCACCCAGCCAGTACATGCCGGCCGCCTCGACAGCCCACGCCGCGCCCGTCCACCGGCCTTCGAGGCCCAGCGGAATGGCGAGCGTGCCGAAGATCACGCCCACGATGGCGTAGGCCTCCGCGAGCAGCGCCAGCCCCTTCGGCTGCGTGGCGAATACCAGGCGGCCCAGCACCAGATAGAAGGCCGCGAGGGCCATGGCCGAGAAGGCGGCGCCGTATTCCCACGGCCGCATCAGCAGAACCTGCATGCCGAACGCGACCATGGGCGCGCCGAAGACGAGCGAGCTGTCGACGCGGCCCGCGCGGCGCAGCGTGTCCAGCGCGCGTGCGGCCAGCGGCTGCGCAGGCTGCACGGGTGCATCGAACAGCGTGCGGCGCGCGAACAGCAGGCCGATGGCAACGAAAAGCAGGAAGAACACGATCAGGAAGGGCTGCACGATGCCGTACTGGTCGTCGGTGTAGTACTTCTGAGCCCAGCCGGCGGCCAGCGTGAAGGTGCCGACGAAACCGATCAGGTTCAGCACGCGCCAGGCCTTGAACCAGGCGATCAGCACGATGCCGACATCGAGCACCAGCAGGTACGTGAAGAGCCCCACGGGCCGGTTCTGCCCGGTGGATGCAAGCACCGGCGCCGCAAAGCCCTCGAGCACCGCGACGATGGCCAACAGCGGCGCGTTCTGCAGCACCGCCAGCACCGCGCTGAGCACCGCCACGCCGAACAGGAAAGCGAAGCCGGCCGTCGGCGGCAGCAGCTCGTGCACCTTCATGGCCGCGAGCGTCGTCAGATAGAAGACGCCGATGCCGGCCCCCTGCAGGATCAACGCATAGCTGGTGCGCTTGCGGCGCAGGAACCAGCCCAGCGCCAGCAGGCCGGCGCCCACCAATGCCACGGCCGCATAGCGCAGTTCGACAGGCACTGTGACGCGTTCGGCCGTGTAGCGCAGCAAAAAGGCCAGCCCCAGGAACAGGATCAGCACGCCGAGCTTCACCAGCATGTTGCCGCCGAAGATCAGGTTGGCGATGGGTGCGGGCAGGCGGTCGCGCAGCGGGATTGCCGGAGGCGGCGGAGGTGGAGGCAAGCGCCGGACCGGCGGCGGCACGGCTGCGGGTGGTTTGGCGGCCGCGGGCGCCACGGATGTGGGAGCCGGTTGCGCAGGTCCGGGCGATGTGCCCGGCATCGAGGCGCGCGCTGCAGCGGCTGCGGCTGCGGCCGCCTGGGCGGGCCGTGCGACCTGCATTGGCGTGGTCGGCGCCATCTGGGGGACTGGCTGCGCGACCGGAAACGCCGGTGCATCGACAACCGGCATCGGCATCGGCGTTGCAAGACCGCTAACCGCGGGGATAGGTTGCTCATCGGCGCGCGCCGCGTCGCCCGCGTCCTGCGTCAGCCGACGTTCAAGCATGCTCACGCGCTGTTCGAGTTCGGCCACGCGCTGCTGCAGCTTCAGCATGCCGCCTGCGGGAGCAGTCGACGCGCCCGCGCCAGACGCCGATGCGGTGCTGGAAGGCTGCGCGCGTTCGGCCTCGGTGCGTTCAGGTTCGGCGGTGCTCTTCTTGCCGATGATTTTCGGCAGTGCGAACGCGCCGACAACTGCCAGTATCAGCGCGGCCGGAACCGACTCGGTCAGGGCCCCTATGAAAAGGCCGGCAATCATGCCAATGAACCACATCCTCAGCTCCCCTTGTTTTGGCGAGCATGGAGTGTACGGCGATTGCTTCTCTAGAAACCGACGGAAACACCCGTGGCTATTGCAATCTCAGCTATTTGTTTAATAGCACCGCAGCAGCGTTACACCGGCGTGAGCTTGGCCACCGACAGCGCGAGCCACTTCACGCCATGCCGCGTGAACTTGACCTGCGCGCGCGCATCGTCGCCCGCGCCTTCGAGCGACAGCACCGTGCCTTCGCCGAACTTGTTGTGGAACACCTGCATGCCCGAGCGCAGGCCGTGCGAGGGTGCGGTTTTCTGCGGCGGCACCGGCGGGCTTGCAAAGGTGTCCTTGCTGCCGCCGCCGTAGCCGCTACCGCTGCTGTAACCACCACCGCCGCCACGCGTGCTCGCATAGCCGCCGCCGTAGCCGAAGGCCGATGGCGTGAACGCCTGGTTCTTCGGCGTGAGCCATTTGAGCGCGCCTTCGGGCAGCTCTTCGAAAAACCGGCTCTTCAGGTTGTAGCGTGTCTGGCCGTGCAGCATGCGTGTTTGCGAATGGCTCAGGTACAGGCGCTTGCGTGCGCGGGTGATCGCCACGTACATCAGGCGGCGCTCTTCCTCGAGGCTTTCGAAATCGCTCATCGAGTTTTCGTGCGGGAACAGGCCCTCTTCCATGCCGGTGATGAACACGCAGTCGAACTCCAGGCCCTTGGCCGCGTGAACCGTCATCAGCTGAACCGCGTCCTGCCCGGCCTGCGCCTGGTTGTCGCCCGACTCGAGCGCGGCATGCGTGAGAAACGCGGCCAGGGGGCTCAGCGTTTCGCCCGTTTCGGCGTCGGGCGCGAGCGGCTCGTCGATGAGCGGCTGGTTCGCGTCGATGCCCTGGCTCGCGGGCGACTGGCGCAATTCGTCGATGGGCAGCGCCACCGCGTCGCGGCCGAAGCCTTCCTGCGTGACGAAGCTCTCGGCCGCGTTCACCAGTTCTTCCAGATTCTCGATGCGGTCGGCGCCTTCGCGGTCGGCCTTGTAGTGTTCGATGAGGCCGCTGTGGTCGAGCACCAGCTCGATGATCTCGCGCAGGCTGACACCCTGCGTCTGCTCGCGCAGCACATCGATCTTGGCGACGAAGCCCGTAAGGTTCGCCCCCGCCTTGCCGCCGACAACGCTCACCGCATCGTGCAGCGAGCGGCCGGCCGTGCGCGCCGCATCCTGCAGTTGCTCGAGCGTGCGCGCGCCGATGCCGCGCGGCGGAAAGTTGACCACGCGCAGGAAGCTGGTGTCGTCGTCCTTGTTCTCGAGCAGGCGCAGATAGGCCAGCGCGTGCTTGATTTCGGCGCGCTCGAAGAAGCGCAGGCCGCCGTACACGCGGTACGGCACCGAGGCGTTGAAAAGCGCCGTTTCGATCACCCGGCTCTGCGCGTTGCTGCGGTAGAGCACCGCCATTTCCTTGCGGTCGAAGCCGTCGCGCACGAGCTGGCGCATTTCCTCGACCATCCACTGCGCCTCGGCCAGGTCGGTGGGCGACTCGTACACGCGCACCGGTTCGCCCGGGCCCTGGTCGGTGCGCAGGTTCTTGCCGAGCCGCTTCTTGTTGTGGCTGATGAGCTCGTTGGCCGAATCGAGAATGTTGCTGTAGCTGCGGTAGTTCTGCTCCAGCTTGATCTGGTGCTGCACATCGAACTCGCGCACGAAGTCGGCCATGTTGCCGACGCGCGCGCCGCGAAAGGCGTAAATGCTCTGGTCGTCGTCCCCCACGGCGATCACGCTGCTCTGGCCCGGCGTGAACTGGCCCGCCGCGGTGGTGCCCGAGAGCATCTTGATCCACGCGTACTGCAGGCGGTTGGTGTCCTGGAACTCGTCGATCAGGATGTGGCGGAAGCGCCGCTGGTAGTGCTCCCGCACCGGGTCGTTGTCGCGCAGCAGTTCGTAGCTGCGCAGCATGAGCTCGCCGAAGTCGACCACGCCTTCGCGCTGGCACTGTTCTTCGTAGAGCTGGTACAGCTCGACCTTCTTGCGGTCGTCGTCGCTGCGGATCTCGACATCGCGCGGGCGCAGCCCGTCTTCCTTGGCGCCGGCAATGAACCATTGGGTCTGCTTGGCCGGAAAGCGCTCGTCGTCGACGTTGAACTGCTTCATCAGCCGCTTGATGGCCGAAAGCTGGTCTTGCGTGTCGAGAATCTGGAAGGTGGAAGGCAGGTTGGCCAGCTTCCAGTGCGCGCGCAAAAGGCGGTTGCACAGGCCGTGGAAGGTGCCGATCCACATGCCCCGCACGTTGACGGGCAGTATGGCCGTCAGCCGCGTCATCATTTCCTTGGCGGCCTTGTTGGTGAAGGTCACGGCCAGGATGCCGCCGGCCGAAACCTGGCCCGTCTGCAGCAGCCAGGCGATGCGGGTGGTGAGCACCCGCGTCTTGCCCGAGCCGGCGCCGGCGAGGATGAGGGCATTGCCCGCAGGCAGGGTGACCGCGGCGCGCTGCTCCGGGTTCAGGTTCTGCAGCAATGGCAGTTCCGAGGGGTTGGCATCAGCCGCAGGTTCGTTAAACAACATCCGTCGATTGTAGAAACCAACCCGTATGCGGGTTATACGAAGAACTGGAAGACCCGCCGCGGCGAGACTGCGTAAAATCAATCACCGGGCCCAAGTTTCTTGCGTCCGGTTTTTTGTGGGCGTTTTCTTTCGAGAAGCACCGCAAAGGCCGGCCGGACCAAGCGCTCATTCGTTCTTCTCAACGATTCCTCTCAGGAGCCTGGTCATGCAAATTTTCGATTACGACAACATCCTTCTGCTGCCGCGCAAGTGCCGCGTGGAAAGCCGCTCGGAGTGCGACGCCAGCGTGACGCTGGGCGCGCGCAGCTTCCGTCTGCCGGTGGTGCCGGCCAACATGAAGACGGTGGTCGACGAGCCGATCTGCCTCTGGCTGGCGCAGAACGGCTACTTCTACGTGATGCACCGCTTCGACCTGGACAACGTGAGGTTCGTCAGGGAGATGCACGGCAAGGGCGTGTTCGCCTCGATTTCGCTGGGCGTGAAGAAGCCCGACTACGACACGGTCGACCAGCTGGCGGCCGAGGGTCTGGTGCCCGAATACATCACCATCGACATTGCGCACGGCCACGCCGACAGCGTGAAGAACATGATCGGCTACCTGAAGCAGAAGCTGCCGGGCTCCTTCGTGATCGCTGGTAACGTCGGTACACCCGAAGCCGTGATCGACCTGGAGAACTGGGGCGCCGACGCCACCAAGGTCGGCATCGGTCCGGGCAAGGTGTGCATCACCAAGCTCAAGACAGGTTTTGGCACGGGTGGCTGGCAGCTCAGCGCGCTCAAGTGGTGTGCGCGCGTGGCCACCAAGCCGATCATCGCCGACGGCGGCATTCGCGACCACGGCGACATTGCCAAGAGCGTGCGCTTCGGCGCGTCGATGGTGATGATCGGCTCGCTGTTCGCGGGTCACGAAGAATCGCCCGGCAAGACCGTGGAGGTCGACGGCGTGCTCTTCAAGGAGTACTACGGCTCCGCCAGCGACTTCAACAAGGGCGAGTACAAGCACGTCGAGGGCAAGCGCATCCTCGAGCCCATCAAGGGCAAGCTGGCCGAGACGCTGGTCGAGATGGAGCAGGACGTGCAGAGCTCCATCAGCTACGCGGGCGGCCGTACGCTGATGGACATCCGCAAGGTCAACTACGTCACGCTCGGCGGCGACAACGCGGGCGAGCACCTGCTGATGTAGCCCCGTCCGGGTCAGGCCTCCAGGAGCTGTACCGCGTCGCGATGCAGCCTGTGGGCCGGATCGGCCAATGCATCGACGATGCTGAAGTGGTTCAGTCCGGGAAGCGTTTCGCACACGGGCACGGTGTTGCGGCCCCAGGCCTCGCGAATCAACGCGTTGTGGCGAATGAACTCCTCGCTTTCTTCGCCTCCCACCACCGCATGCAGCTGGCCGCGCGGGGGCGCCGGCCACAGCGCCGGGCTTGCACGCAGCGCGTCCGCATCGCTGAGCTTCAGCACGTTTTCCAGGAACGGCGTGCGCTGCAGCGGCCGAAGGTCGTAAAGGCCCGAGATCGACAGCGCATTGCGCACCAACTGCGGCGGTAGGTCGGGCGAGACAGACTTCCAGGCACAGGCGAGCAGCGAAGCCGCCATATGGCCGCCGGCCGAATGGCCCGCCACCGTGATGCGCGACGGGTCCGCACCGAAGCTGGCGGCGTTCCGCCATGTCCACTCGAGCGCACGCACCATCTGCATGAGGATGCCCGGCACGGTCACAGGCTGCTCCGCCGTGCCAGGACACAGCGCGTAGTTGGGCACCACCACGCACACGCCGCGGTCGTTGAACCCGGGCGCAATGAAGGAATGGTCGCGCTTGTCCATCGCGCGCCAGTAGCCGCCATGGATGAAAACCAGCACCGGCGCACCGGGTACGGGGGCAGGAAAGATGTCGAGCGTTTCGTTGATGCCCTTGCCGTAAGGCACATCGATGCGGCTGGGGAGACTTTCCCTCGCGGCTGCGGAATCGCCGGCCCAGCGTGCGAAATACGCGGGGTGGTCTTTCACCCGCGCGAGATTGTTGTACATGCCTTCCAGCCAGGCGGGTTCGTACGAGGCCATGCGGTTCCTGCTTCCTTCTTTTTTTGGGGAGCGCGCATCTTGGCGCAACTCGGCCTGGCGCGTGCGCTCCAGGAGGTGTTCTGGTTAAAATCCGGCGTTGTGGGGGGGTAGCTCAGCTGGGAGAGCGCCGCGTTCGCAATGCGGAGGTCGTGAGTTCGATCCTCATCCTCTCCACCATTTCACCAGCAACGACGGGCCTTCGTGGCCCATTTCTGCTTCTACCCACCATTGAACCCGCCAAAGATACAAACTCCGAAACTCGATGCGGACGTGATTGCTGAAGACCTCCAACGCCTCATCGACGAGCACACGCAGGAGTCGCTTTAGCTGGAGTTCAAACGGGGCGACGGCACGGGCGGCACCGACCATGGCACCGGCGCGGTAGCGATGCTGATCGGGGGCGCGTGCAGGGCGGACGCATCGTGGCGGATTGGCCCGGGCTCTCAAGCGCCAACCTGCTCGAAGGACGCGATCTGAAGCCCACGCTGGTACTCGACGCATTGGTCACCGCAGCATGTGCGGAGAGCTTCGCGCTGGAGCAGGACCGGATTTCGAAGGTGCCCTTCCCCTATTGGGCCGCGCCAGGCAAGCCCGTGCCTCGCCTGCTGCGTTCGTGAACGCGCGGCATAGGCCGTCGTGCGGGTGTATGCGTTGGGCATGGGGCATCTCCAAGGATGCCTCATCCCATGCAGTTCTTGTGCCTACGAATTAACGGGACAGCACACTAGGCCGTCTCGAGCCCTTCGGCGCTCGGCGCCGGGCCCGCGTCGATTACCTCGACCGGCGCTAACTTCAGCTGCGTCGTGGCCTCTTCGAAGCGTCAAATTCCGCAGCCTCTTGATATCGCCGATCCCGGCTGATGTGACTCCTCCTCGAACACCGACTTTGCGCCCCATCGGGCGCGGCTCAAGTGCGCTCGTACTCAGATAGACGTGTGACTGTCCAGCAACACTTTTGCTACCGGGAAAACCCTATATCGCTGAAATGCGAAAAAATCCCAGAGGTTGTCAGACAACCTGTTTAAGATTTACTTAACTTTTCATTGGTACGGCACTATTTCTTTGCAAGATGTTGTACGACAACTTGGGCCAAATTTTGGTCAAAGCCTGAGTCCATCGTCGATACGCATGCCACATGTTGCTCGGTCTCCATGAAATGGTCTGGGTCGAGCGCCGAAAGTAAATCCGACATTTGCTTTCAGCGAATTTTTTATCGAGTGAATCGCACCCGCTCCAGAAGAGAAGCTGGAAGGGGCAAGAGCTCTGCGTAGCTTCGAATCATGGATTTATTGATGTCGGATGTACGGCTTTTCGTGAAAGCCGTCGAGGTAGGAGGATTGACGCAGGCAGCCGACGCGTTGGGGGTGCCAAAAGCGTCCGCGTCCCGGCAACTCAAGAGGCTGGAGGTCTTGGTCGGCCATGCGCTGTTGCATCGGGGAGCAGGCCGCTTCGGACTCACCGGAGAAGGGCGCATTTTCCTTCCCACCGCCAAAGAGGTACTTGAGGCTGTGGACCAGGCGCTGGCGCAACTCTCCGATACCAACGAAACCCTGACAGGCAGATTGCGCATCTCCGTTCCGGGCTATGTTGGGCGCGAGTTGCTCTGCCCGTACTTGGCGGGCTTCATGGCCGCGCATCCCCAACTCAAGCTCATCGTCAACATAAGCTCTGACCGGGTGGATCTGTTTCGCGAAGATGCTGACGTGATGATCCGGGCGGGGCGAGAAGGCTGCGAAGAATTCGTCGCCAGGCGCATCAAAAAGCTGAGCCGCGTCTTGTGCGCTGCGCCGTCGTATCTAGATCGCCATCCTGCAATCAATTCGGTGGATGATCTCGCGGGGCATTCTTTTTTGACCGGCGGGCCGGAACGGCAGGCCATGGAAATGGTCATCCCGGGTCGGCACCACGAATACATCGTCAAGGCCGCGGGCGTGTTTCGCGCGAACGATCCGGAATTGCTGCAGAGAATGGCCTGCTCGGGCGGCGGCATTGCCTTGATTCCCCTTCTTTGTGCCGAAGGCGCGATCCGGAGCGGCTCCTTGGTTCAGGTGCTTCCCTCGCTTGAATTGGTGCCCAAAGAACTGAATCTGATGTATTTGCCCGCGCGGCGCAATACGCGAAAAATCAGGACCTTCGTCGATTTCATCTTCGAGGCGCTTGAGCAATGCATACAAGCTCAAAAGCCCGACGTGTCTTCTTCCTCTTGCCTGCATGCTCGGCATCCGCAAAACTGATCTGGCTCATCGTTGCGCTCCTTCAGCATGCGTGATCAACGTTCCGATCGTTCATCGGCGGACTTGATCAGACGTTCCCGAGAGCACGTTCAACATATTCATTTATCACGGGATCCATTCGCGACAGCTTCCTTGAAGCCTCTTCAGGAAGGCCGGCATTGGCCAGCAGGTGAGCCAATTTCTGGCGCCGGACTTCGTTGATCGGAGTCGGCGCGGACCTGGTTTCACGAGCACGATCTCATCGCCAAACGGCAGCCAGCCCAGCACCGTCGCCTCGACGGTGCGCGGATCGCTGAAGCCCATGTAGGCTGTCCGCGCCGAAGTAAAACTGAGCTCAACTTCCGGTCAGCGCCGACACTGGATGGCATTCAGTAGCCGCGCTCGGCGAGGCTTGGCCACCCGATTGGATGGACCAGAAGTGGGCGCGGGCCAAAAAGGAACGACTTGGGCGCGCAGGCATTCCTGCAGGGCCTCTTCATTGGAAAGCTCTCGCACCTGGGCGTTCTTCAAAAACTCGCGCTTCAACTGCTCCAGCGCCGCGGTGCCGTAAACGATCTGGCGGCACTCCTTAGTCCCCCCAACTTCACTTTGGCGCCTGAACAGAAAGCCCTTGCGGGCTTCTCTACTGGGGGAGCCTGCATTGGCAGCATGAGCGAGAGGTGCCCATGCGCCCAACAATTTGCTCGAGACTGATTGATGCGTGGTCATGAAAATTGGGACTGAAAAATGTTTAACAGGATCCTGATCTTGTGAATGAACGATTTGTTCGCAAGGTGCGCAGGTATCTTGGTGATCAATGTAGCGGGCGGCATCCTTCTTCAAACCTCCACATGTCAGTTCTTGAGAATTGGTGTGAGCGACATGTGGAAAAGTGCGCAAGCTGGAGCGCCTGGGAGCGATTGCTCAACACCAGCCTGCAATTCATCCATCTCGCATTCATGGCTCTTTGCTTAGAAGATCGTAAACACGTTCTAAGAGCGTGTTTACGATTTCCGTTGCTGGCGAGAATGGCTGAGTGAAGAGAAAGAAATACGCCAGCGGCATCAGTCGAGAGAAGTTCGCAGAGATAGCGCCGCTGCTGAGCAGCGTGCGCCGGCGCACCAAGCCTGCGACGGGGGATGGCTGGAGAAGAACAGGCGGTTATGGAAGAACTGCGAGCAATTGCTCAACACCAGCCTGCAATTCATCCATCTCGCATTCATGGCTCTTTTGCTTAGAAGATCGTAAACACGTTCTAGGGGCTGTCTGTCAGCCTTCTCAGCGCATCCAGATCGAGGACTGTGATCGCGTTGTAGTTCAAGCTGATCGCACCATGTGCCACCAGCACGCCGAGCGCCTGGTTGACTGTCTGCCTGGTGACCTGCAGGAGGGCCGCAAGATCCTTCTGTGTCAAGCGCAGGCGCAGGTTGATTCCCTTTCCGGCATTGCCCCCGTACAGCACCGCCAGACGTTCGATCGTCGCGACCAGCCGCTGCTGAAACGAGCCGACGCCCTGGCTGAGCAACGAATCGAGCACAACCCTGTGCTGTTTCATCAGCATTCTTGCCATTCCCTTCCAGAGGACGGGCTCGTCGTCGAGGATTTTTTGAACCAGCAGGGTTGGCATCCGGACGACCGTGACGTCGTTCAGCGCACAGAAGTCGTAGATGATGCGGCTCTCCTCCTCTTCCTCACCCCCTTCTGGGTCAATGGTCCGGGTGAACCCGGCCACATAGCCGGGCCCGAGGAGTGCCACAGGGGTCCGACGTCCTCCAGGTGGAATGTGACCGACAAACAGATGTCCCGACACGATCACAAACGTCTCAGGTATTCCCTGCTCGATCGACACCATCTCGCCCCTGGCGTATCTGCCGAGGCGCGCGCTAACGAGAAGCTTGCTCATCGCCGAGGCGGGCCACCGTGCGAAGCCCTGCGTGAGGCGCAGCGTGCCTTCCACCAATACAGCGTCCTCCAAAGTCGTTCTGATCACTTCCCCTGCGCCTGCCCCAAGATGTCCACCACCACGCGGCGGTCCGGCTGCAGGCAGGCCACCAGGCGCGGCGAGCGCTGCAAGCCCTGGCAGTCACGCGTCACCGGCTCGCGCTCGCCCATCGAGCGCACCTCCATCGGCGCGCGCACGCCCGCGGCCTTCAGGTAGTCGCGCACCGTGTTCGCACGCTGCAGCGCCAGCCGGTCGTTGTAGGCCGCGTCCCCGAGCCGGTCCGTGTGCCCCGTGATCGTCAGGCTCTGCACCTGCATCTCCTGGCTTTGCAACGCACGGGCCAGTGCGTCCAGTTCGCTGCGGCCCTGGGGCAGCATGTCCGCCGCGCTCGAGCGGTCGAACCTGAACAGCGTGTCGGCGCTGAGATTCACGCGCCGCGTCGTCGGTGGGGTCGGAGCCGGGGTGGGCGCAGGCGTCGGCGTCACCACCGGCGTGAGCGCGCAGTTCTGCCCCTGGCACCAGTTGTAGCGCTCGTCGTGCAGGCTGCCGCAGCCGGCCAGGACAAGCGTGGCGAGAGCTGCGGCGCCGAGCGCGAGCAGTGTCGGAGTGTTCTTCGTTTGCATGTGTTCTTTCCTTGGCGTTGTCTGTGATTCGGCGGCGCTCACCACGCCACCCGCACCCCGAGCTGCCCCGAGACGCCTTCGCGGCTCGTGCCGCTGAGCGAGCGCTGGTACTGCACCCCGCCATACAGGTAGGCCGCCTTGCTCAGCGGCAGCTGCGCGCCCACGCCCAGCTCGGCCCAGGTCTGCTTGGCCCATTGCTCGTTCACCGTGGTGTTGCCGATGGTCACGCCCTTGGGGTCCTTGAACTCGTGCAGCACGTTGGCCGTCACATAGAAGGTGTTGGTGCGCGTGAGCTTGTCGCCGCGCTCGGCCTTGTCGTTCCAGGCCAGCCGCGCGCCCAGGCGCCCGCGCAGGCTGTGGCTGGTGAAGC
The DNA here is from genome assembly GCF_040544635.1 of Variovorax paradoxus. Classification (GTDB taxonomy): domain Bacteria; phylum Pseudomonadota; class Gammaproteobacteria; order Burkholderiales; family Burkholderiaceae_C; genus Variovorax; species Variovorax paradoxus_R. The sequence continues at coordinate 58,962 of NZ_JBEPKJ010000014.1, read as the reverse complement.
CGTCCACCGTGGAGATGTTGTCCGCAAAGCCACGGTAGCGCGTGAGCTGGTAGCTCAGCTGCGCCTGCGGCTCGATCAGCCACTGGCTGTCGCCGATCTGCCAGGGGCGGCCCACTTCCACGCTCAGCCCGCCGCCGGTGCCCTTTTGCGTGCCCTCGCCGCCGTACTTGTCGGTGTACTTGTTCTGCACCGCATGCAGCTGGCCGACCAGGTCCAGGTAGCTGCCGTTGTCGGCGTAGCGCGTGTGGTACGCGCCCAGGGTGAGCATCTGGCCCTTCATCTTGCCGGTGTCGTAGCCCATGCCGGCATCGCCGCGGCGGCGATCGCTGAAGTTGGTGCTGGTGCGCCCGTAGCCCACGCTCAGGCCGGTGTGGCTGCGCGACTTGTCGCCGGCGTCGCCGCTGTAGCGCACGGCCAGGTCCTTGCCCAGCTGCAGGTATTGCATCTCCTGCTCGAAGCCGAACTGGCGCTTGCCGTCCAGGTCCAGGCGCTGCGCGTGCAGGCGCATCCACGCCTGGTCGGCGGGGGCCTTGTCGTCGCAGCCGCAGTGGTCCCACTTGAGGGTCTGCTGCTCGCCCACGCGCTGGTGCAGCGTGCCCAGCAGGCCCAGGCCCAGTTCCTGGGTGGCGACCTGGCCCATCACGTAGCCGGGCACGGCGGGGCGCAGCACCTCGGGGGCGGGGACAGGCGCAGGGCTCGGGACGCCGGGCACCAGCGGGGGCGTGTGGTAGACGCTGCTCAGGTAGAAGCTGTTGGCGTCGCCGTCGGTGCGCCCGCCACGGTGCAGGCCGTATTCGTAGGCGCCGGCCTGCACGGGGGCGGCCAGGGTGAAGTTGCCTTCCGAGGAGGTGCCGCTGACCTGCACCACCTGGATGCCGTTGACGGTGGCCGCGCCGGCGCCGCCGGCATTGGCCACGAGCACACGGGTGGTGCCGCTGGTGTTGCCGTTGACCACCAGCTTGTCGGTGGCGCTGGCGTCGCTGCCCAGGGCCGTATTGATCCGCACCAGGCCGTTGGCGCCGGCGTAGTTGCCGTTGACCGTGAGCGCGTTGCCAGGCACGCCGGCGGCGTTGCGCAGGTCGATGAGGCCCGCGTTGTGCACGTCGCCGGTGAGGGTGAAGGCCGGCTGCCCGAGGAAGACGCTGCTGGTGGGCTGGATGAACAGGCCCATCGGGGCGCCGCCGGCGTCCACTCCCGCGCCCACGGCCAGCGGGGCGCCGGCCAGGGTCAGGCGGGTGTTGTCCAGGGTGATGGTTTCCCAGTTGCGCAGGGTGTCGCCGCCGGCGGTGGCGGTCACGCCCTGCAGGGTGAGCTTGTCGACCCAGCCGTCGGCGGCCGAGACGTCGTCGCCGCCGTCCAGCACCTGGCTGCCGTTGTAGCTGGCGGCGGACACGAAGGCGGTGTCCGAGCCGTTCTGGCCGTAGAAGCCGCCCGCGAGGGTGCCGCCGGTCCAGGTGAAGCTGTCGTTGCCGTCGGCCGCGCTGGCCACGCGGTCGTCGCCGTAGATGTTGCCGGTGTAGCTGCCGCCGGTGAGCGCCAGGCTGTCGTTGCCCAGGCCGAGGATGGCGTCGCCGGTGACGGTGCCCGCGGTGGTGACGACGGCGTTGCCGCCGAGCGTGTCGGTGCCGGTACCGGCAGCGTCGCCGTCGCGGATGGCGATGCCGGAGGCGGCGCCGTTGACCACAGCGGCTGCGCCGATGTTGATGGTGCCGCCTGCTGCTGCGAGCGTGTGGATGGCGGCGCCCGTGCCGCTGCCGCTGGTCACGCTGCCGCCCGTGGCGTCGACCTGGTAGGTGCCGCCCGCCGAGGTGGCGCGCAGGCCGTCGGCATTCGCGCCTGTCGCCGTCACGGTGCCCGCATTCATCTGGACCACAGCCAGGCCAAGGCCGGCGTTGGAGCTGACGATGCCTGTGGCAGCGGCGCCCGATGTGCTGACCGTGCCGCCGTTCATGGTCGCCGTCGCCGTCGAGCTGCTGGCAACCGTTCCGACGTTCGCCGAAATACCAACCGAATCTTGGCCAACCGTTGTGATCGCCCCTGTGTTCAATACCGTTGCATTGCCCACAGCGCCCTGATCAACTGCTGCCTGCATGCCTTGGGCTGCAATACCTGTGGTGGATATCGTCCCTTGATTCACGGCCGTGGCGTCACCTGCACCATAAAGCACGCGGGCTACCGTGCCATTCGCGAACTGCCCCTTGGTGGCGATGGCCCCCTGGTTGGTGGCAATCGCATCCCCATAGCCCATGACGTCCGCAAAAACGCCAATGCCGTAGGGAGACCCATTGGTCGCGACGGTTCCGCCGCTCTGGAGCGTGGCGATCGCGGTGCCATGCTTGGTCGAATCGAAATTGTCGATATGCGCACCGATCCCGGTGGAATAGGGACCGTTGGTCGTGACGGCGCCGCTCGAGTTGGCTGTTGCAATGCCGTTTCCGGTCGTTGCGGCGTAGACGCCGTAGCCGAACGTGCCGCCTGTCGTGATGGTTCCGGTGTTGCCCGCGGTGGCGTTGCCGCCCGCAGCCAATGCGTAAACGCCGAAGTTGCCATCGATACCCGAGGCGCCGGTCGTCAGTATGGTTCCACCGTTCACCGCTGTCGCATTGCCGGTTCCCATGGCATGGGCAAGGATCCCCTTGGCGCCGTCGGTACCGCTGGTCTGGATGGAAGTGCCTGCCGAGGAACTGGCGACGGCATTGCCGGCCCCCACTGTGCCGGCATAGAGCCCATAGCCGTAGGTGCCCGCCGTGCTGATGCTGCCGTTCAGCAGCGTGGCAGTGGCCGTGCCATTGCCTTCGTTGCGTGCGTATATACCGGCGGCACCGGTCTGCTGCGTGGTGATCGTCGAAGCCGCGGCATCCATGGTTGCCGTTGCCGCGGCCGTGCTGGCTGGGTTCAGGACAGTGGCCCAGATTCCGTAGCCGTTGCTGCCCTTGGTCGCGATACTGCCGCCCGTCATGGATGCGGTCGCAGCGCCCGTTCCGACAGCCAACGCAGCCAGCCCCACGCCGCCCGATCCGTTGGCGATTACCGTCCCTCCCGTCTGGCTGGCAATCGCGTCGCCAGACCCTGAGCCGACTGCGACAACGACCGAGCTGGCGCCGTTCGTCGTCGCAGTGCCGCCAGACATGGTGGCGTACGCATCGCCGGAGCCCTCTGTCGCGGCAACGACGACCGAGTTATTCAAGGCCTGTGTGGTGGCAGTACCGCCCGTCATGGTGGCCACAGCATCGCCATTGCCACGCGCCAGCGCGAAAGCCGCGTGCGACCCGCCTGCCGCAGTGCCGGTGCTGATCGAACCGCCGTTCACCGTGACCGTCGCCGTGCCGGTGCCGTACGTTTCGGCCATCAGACCGACCCCTGAACCTTGCGTGCCAGTGGTGGAGATGGAGCCGCTGTTGAGGATCGAGGTTGCATTGCCGTTGCCGACGATGCTGGTGGCGACGCCAGAAGCGTATTCGCCTTTGCTGGTGATGTTCGCGCCATTGATGACGATGCTTGCATTACCGGTAGCGCCGCTTGTGAGTGAGTTGGCCAGCACAGCCCAGGCTGCACCGGTGTCAGGATTGCCCGCCGGGGTGGTCAGATTGATCGTGACGGGGCCGTTGATTTCAATCTGTTGATTGCCTATGCCGCTACCGCCCGAAAAAACGCCATTGGCGGTTGTCGGCGTGGTGACTGGCGCGATGGTTAAGGGTGTCGCGGTACCGTCCACGATGACTTTGATGTTGTCGGTGCCATAGAAAATGCCGGTGGTGTTCGGGTTCGCGTCCCCCACTGGCGTTCCATCACCGTTGCAAGTCACAGTGCCGCCCGAAGCGACAACCCCGCACTCGTTGGCCGCCCAAGCGGACGATGCGCCGCCGAAGGCCGCGGTGGCCAAGACAACCGCGCCGAGCGTGGCGCTCGAAGACTTCTTGCCACGCGCGGTGCAAACCTCGCTGGCCGCCACCCAGGCGCCGAGCGCCTCATTCCAAATGCTTCGAAATGACCTGTTCACATTTACTCCCACATGCTAGATAGAAATAGATCGCCGACTACGTTGTGCTGGGTGAGTTGCTCCAAGGACTGAAGCACGGCACTTCGAATCTCCGGTTGATCGCGTTTTCCGAGGCAGAGCGACCGTGCAAGACCTCGAAGTGGGCGGAATCTATCGCTGTGAAACGTCGAAGTGCAAACCGATTGAGCGTCCGTGTCGGCTACCCGACATTGGCGATATTCATTTGTTCGCGATTGTGAAAAATGTCCAAGGCCGCAGGAGAAGCTGGGGCGATGCACGCGTCCTTTGCCGAATCACCTCCAGCCTCACCTCAGGCGATAGCCCGGTCTTTCCCGCTCGGACCGTCCAGCCGGTATCCCATGCCGTGGACGGCCCGGAGGTCCCAGCCATTGGCCTTGAGATCCAAGACGCGCCGCAAACGAGAAATGCTGACGTCGAGGGTCCGTGACTGCGTGTCTTCGTATTTGTCCCAGAGGGTCGAGTACAACCACTCGCGCGTGAGCGTCTGGCCCGCATGAGAGAACAGTTCGAACGCAACGTCGAAGTCGATCGCACGAAGGTGAACCCTCTCACCCGCAACCTCCACGGTATCGCTCATCAGAGAAAAGCGATAGCAATCCCACGCCGGATCGGATTCGGACACGCTCACACCGAAGCGCCGCATGAACATGCGCGCAACACAGCAGAATTCGACGAATGAAGTCGGGCTCACGATCACTTCATTCGTCGCATTCCAATGCAGATCCGACAGCACCGGCACTTGATCTCGCGAAGCCAGGCACAGCACCGGCGTCCAAAGCCCGACCAGCGCCTTGACCTCTTTGAGCTGCATGAGGGACGACTCGGCATCGCCCTCTACAGCCAGAAAGACCATGTCGAATTTCGGCGCAAGCGCGGCATCGCAGCGAGCAATCTCGGCAGTGCTCGCGAATACCTTGGGCTGGTGCCCGAGCCTTCGAACGGCTCGGCGTCCGTACTCGCGCGTACGCGGCGTCAGGTCGAGCACCGCGATGCGCGCGCCTTCGGATCTCACGAACCTCATCGATTGCACCGCCCTTCGATTCCACACTGGTGTGGACCGTGCACCCGATTCGCCGCTGTCGTCGACGGCTCTTGGCAAGAGGTTGCTCATGCTCAGTTCACCTTGACAGTGAAGAGGACCGTACCCGACGCGCCGGGGTCCAGCGGTCCTGTGAATTTCCAGCTCAGCCCACCCGTTCCACCTTCCGTTTGCGCGGCGCTGCAATCGACGGCCGGCGCCGGGGACGGGTTGGCGGGCGTGTTCTTCTGGCAGCTCGCAAGCGTGGCCGGGGTCGTGTCCGCCAGTGCGGCAACAAAGGCCGTGAATTGCGGCGTCGTGTCGTTGACCGTCATGCCGCTGATTGGCGTGGTCCCGTTGTTGGTGTAGGTGATGCGGTACTCCAGCGTCTCGCCCGGCTTGGCCTGGTTGTTGATGCCGAAGCTGCCGCCTTGCGTCACGTTCCGCACTTCCTTCCTGAGCTCCAGCGCGCTGGTCGACGCGGTGGTGATGTCGGTCACCGTGTAGGTGGCGTTCAGGCCCGGGCTGGCGTTGGTGAAGACGAAGCTGGCCTGCACGGTGCTGGTGTTGCTGTTGCCGCTCATCGCGTTGGCGGGAATGAACTCCTGCATCACGATGCACACGTTCTGCCCCGTAACCACCGTCACCGGCACGGCCGGCGGGTAGAGCAGCGCCGCGCCGGCCTGCAGCGCGCCGGTGCAGCCGGTGTCGGCAAAGATCTTGCCGTTCCAGCCGCTGAGCGCGGGAGTGTCCACGGAGTTCGAGATATCGAAGCTCACTTCACCGCCAGTGCGCGCGGTGAAGGTGTGCGGATAGCTCACCGTGCTGCCCGGCAGGCCGTTCTTGGCGCCATCGCTGGCGAGCGTGTTGCGCTCGACGTCGCCGAAGTTCAGGCCTGCGTGGCCGCTGCTGTTCCATGTGAAGGCGATGCGGTCCGGCGTGCCTTCGCGGGTATAGGTGTAGCCGATGCCTGCGTTCGCCACGGTCTGGCCGGAAGGCAGCTGGACGGCACCCACCGAAGCGCCGGTGGAGATACGCGAAACCGTGTTGGTTTCTTCCACGCACAGCGCATCGCCCGTGCCGATGGTGAAAGGTACGGCCAGCGCGTACTTGCCGGTGCCGTCGGTGACGGCGGTCGACAAGGTGGTTGCCGCGCAGTCGGTCAGCCGCATGCTGATGCCGCTGAGCCCGATCTCGCCACCGTTGACAAGGCCGTCGTTCGCGGTTCCGCCCGTCATGCCGCTGTCGAGAAACACGCGGCCTGTCACGTTTTTCGGATAACCGTTCACGAACGTACAGGTGATGGCCGCCCCAGCGACCATGTTGGCCGCGGGAATGGCCAGCTGATTGCCCGTCAGCGTACCGAACGCGGCAGCCGGGGTGGCGCTGTTCAAGTCCACGCAGCTGGCGCTCACCGGGTTGACCGGCCAGCCCTCGGGCGAGGTTTCGCTGATCGTGACACCGACACCGGCCGTGCCGGTGATATTGGCTGCGCCCTCCACGCTGTCGTCACCCACCACGGTGATGCTGTCGCTTGCCACCGAAAGGCCGCTGAGCGCAAAGCGGAACAGGTTGCTGCCGCTGCCGCCGATGGTGGTCTTGACGATCTGCACCCGTGGGTACGGCGGCGTGTAGGTGTTGGTGAAGGTACACGCAATGTTGCTGCCTGGCGCCGTGGCGGCCGCATCCAGCGTCACCCTGCGGTTCGGCAGATCGGGCGTGGCGGTGCCACCCGCGCCCAGGCCCGTACAGCTGACGCCGGTCAACGCGTAGTCGGTGGGCAGTGGGTCTTCGGTAATGGTCGTCGCCGTGCTCGGTACCGCCACGGTCTGGATGGCGCCCGCAACCGGCGTTCCGAGCGCGGTGGTGGTAAGGCTCTGCGCCGCGAGGCCGTTGTTACCGCTGAAGCCGAAGGTTCCGGTCGCGCCCAGGGACACCTTGCGGATGGTCACCGTGGCCGAGGCGGAATTCGTGAACACGCATTGCAGCGACTTGCCCAGCTGCACGCTGGTCGCGGGAATGGTGTAGGTGCGCCCGCTCGCGCCGGTGCCGAGACTGCCGACCGGCGCTCCGGCGTCGGTGCAGCTTGCGCCGGTCAGATGCCAGCCGGGAACCGCGGGCTCGGTGATGCTGATGACCTTGTTGCTCGCGCTGGCGCTGAAGGTCTGCACGCCCGCCGCAGCCGTGTCGCCGTCCACCTGCGCCGGCGTACCGGCGGCAACGGTGCTGACCGTACCGCTTGCCTGCGTGGTGTTGGTCAGGTTGAAGGTGAAGGGTCCGCCGGCGCCGTTCAGGGTGGTCTTCTGCAGGTTGACTGTCGCAGGCGCACACAGCGCGCTGGTGGTGGCCTGGGCCAGGAAGCCCTGCGCTCCCGCGCCGCTCTTGATGTGGACGACCACCGTGTTGGAACCGGTCTGCCAGTTGCTGGTCAGGTTGGTGCTGGCTGCGGCACCCGCGACGAAGCCGGCGTGGAAGTACGGATTGGTCCCGCCCTGCGGCACGCCCGGAAGGCTCTGCAACACCCCGTTGATGTAGACCCCCGCGACGGAGTTGTCGGAATAGAAGTCCAGCTTCAACGCAAAGGTCGCCGGATTGACCGATGGCGCCATGTTGAAGGTAAAGCGATGGTAGATGTCGACATTGCCGGCATGCGAGCCGGGGTACTGCGACACCCAGTTGGCGTTGCCGAACGGGGACGCAATCCAGCTGGCGGGCGCCTTGTTGCCGACGTACGAGCGCGCCCATGCCGCCACGCTGCCCGGGCCGCCGGCCGCCGTGCCGATGCCCGACTCCCACACCGGATCGCGCCCGGTGGCCACCGGCGGGCCGGCGGGCCCGTCGAAGCCGGTGTTGAACACCGCTGCATTCGTCGAGCACATCACCGTGGGCACAACGGGCGGCGGCGGAGGGTTCGCGTCGAAGGCGTTGGTGAAGGTACAGACGATGTTGCTGCCCGGCGCGGTGGCCGCCGCATCGAGCGTGAGCACGCGTCCGTTGCGCGAAGCCGATCCGCCGGCACCCAGGCCGGTGCACGAGGCATCGATCAGCGCGTAGCCGGCCGGCGGTGCGCCTTCGGTGATGGTCGTGGCCGTGTTCGCGGCCGTGAGCGTCTGCACCGCCGTCGCAACCGGCGTACCGGCCACGGTGGTGGTGATGTTGCGTGCCACCAGGCCGTTGCTTCCGGTGAAGCTGAACGTGCCGACCCCTCCGAGCGAGGTCTTGCGGATGGTCACGGTCGGACGGCTGCCGAACCGGTAGGGCTGCGGACTCGGCAGGTAGCTGTCTTCGCCGACGCTGAAGTTGCCGCTCAGCACAGCGCCGCCCACCGTGACCTGCGTGGTGCCGTAGACCGCGGCCACGGTGCTGGTTGCCCTCACCTGGCAGAGGCCTGCCGCCGTGGTGGTGCAGCTTCCGGCCGCGCCGACAGCGCCGCCGTTGAAGGCGACGTTCGGCGTGGCGCCGAAGGTCACCACCGTGCCGGCCTGGACCGGGGTGCCGGACTCGTCGCGGATGAACGCTTCGAGCACGTCCTGCGCGGTGCCGTTGGCCAGCTGGTTGTCGGTGACGACGCGCACGCCCGACTGGCTGCCGGCGGCGGGGCCCACCACGATGGTGGTCTGTGCGTTGTCGCAGCTCACCGTGCCGCTGGAGACGCAGCCGGCGCCGGCTGCCATAACCGGCAAGCCCGCGCCGTTCACGTTGGTGCTGGCGTAGTTGGTCAGCACCGTACCCGTGGCAACGATGGGCGCAGTCGCGTTCAGGGTGAAGCCGCGCACGCCCGTGGTGGCCGGAATGCCGCCGGCGGGCAGCGTCATGGTGCAGTTGAGCAGCGCGCCGGGAGCGCTCGGCAGCGAGCCGCAGCTCACCGACGTGACGCCGGTGCCGGGCACCACCGAGTTGGCCACCACGCCAGGCGGCAATTGCTCGCTCACCACCAGCGAAGTGCCGGTGGCCACCGGGCCGGTATTGGCGAAGCTCAGGCCGTAGACGATGCTGCCGCCGGCTCCGGCGGTCGCGGATGCGGTCTTGTCCACAGCGATGCGCGCAGTGGCCGTGTTGGTGAAGGTACAGGCAATGGCCGCCGCGGGCCGCATCACGCTCGCAGGCAGGGTTGCGGTGTTGCCGTTGAGTATGGCCAGCTGCGTGGTCGGATTGCCGCTCGTCGCGGCTGCGGAGTCCAGGCAGGACACCGACACCGGGTTGGCCGGCCAGCCCGCGGGCACGCTCGACTCCTGCACGGTGGCTTCGACGCCCGGGGCGCCCACATGCACCGTGGCGGAGGGCTGCGGAGTGGCCAGCGCGGTCACCGCGATGCTGTCCGTCGGGTTGGTGACGCCAGTCAGCGTGAAACCGAAGGTGTGGGTGCCGGTGACGTTGGTCTTGGTCTTGCGCAGGGTGATGCGGGGTTCGCCCAGCACCGGCGTGGTCACGCTGCTCGTGCAGTTGCCCGTGGCGTTGCACAACGGGTCGCCGCCACCCGTGGCCGTCGCGGTGTTGGCAACGCTCGGCGAGGCACCCGGCAAGGGCGTGACCGGAATGACGAAGGCCGCAGTGCCGGTGGTGGCGGCGAGCCCCGCAGGCACGCTGCAGCTCACGACCTGCCCGCTTGCGGTGCAGCCGGCGGGCATGGTGCCGAGCGTCAGCGTGGCGGGCACGGTGTCGCTGATCGTCGCGGTAGCGGTGGTTGGGACCGGGCCGATGTTGTTCAACGTGAGCGTGTAGCTCGACGGCACGCCGACCGCAAAGCTCGCGGCGCCGGCGGTCTTCACCAGCTTGAGCTGCGGCTGGACCGTGTTGGTGAATGTGCAGTTGATGTCGCTGCCCGGTGCGGTGGCCGCGGCGTTGAGCGCGATGGTGCGCGTGGCCAGGTTCGGCGTGGCTGTGCCTCCCGGGCCCATGCCCGTGCAGCTGATGCCGGTCAAGGCATAGGGGGGGGGCGGCACGCTTTCGGTGATGCTGGTGGCGGTGTTCGCGGCCGTGAGCACCTGTTCCGTTGCGGCGATGGCAACGCCGTCGTCTTCCGTCGTCACGTTGGTGGCGGTGAAGCCGTTGGTGCCGGTGAAGGCAAAGCTGTCCGTGCCGCCGATCGAAATCTTGCTGACCGTCATCGTCGGCAGCTTGGTGTTGGTGAAGGTACAGGCGATGTTGCTGCCCGCTGCCGTGGCCGCCGCATTCAGCGTGACGGCACGCGCTGCAAGGTTCACCGTGGCAGTGCCGCCCGCGCCCATGCCCGTGCAGGCAATGGCCTTAAGCCGCCAGCCGACAGGCGGCACGCCTTCGGTGATGGTGGTTGCGGCGCCTACCGTCGTCAGGCCCGATGGATCGCCCTCCTCCGGCGTGTTGGCCGCGGAGGTGGTGATGCTCTGCGCGGCGAAGCCGTTGGAGCCGGTGAACGAGAAGCTGCCCGTTCCGCCCTCGGTCACCTTGCTGACGGTCACGACCACGCGGGTGTTGGTGAAGGTACAGGCAATGTTGGCGCCGTAGTCTGTGGCGGCCGCATCCAGGGTCACGCGTCGCAGCGCGAGGTCGTAGGTTGCGGTGCCGCCCGGGGCCATGCCGGTACACGACATGGCGCGCAGCGCAAAGCCAGCGGGCGGTACGGCCTGCTGCAGGAACGTCGCGCTCCGCGTGACCGCCAATTCCCTGGTGGGCCCCGATTCGCCTTGGCCGGCCACCGTCGTGACGATGGGGCTGACAGGCGCCGCATCGTTGGTGCCGGTGAACGCGAAGGAACCCACGCCGCCGTTCGAGACCACCGTGGTCGTGACGCGCGGCGGCATCAGCGGCGGCGTGAGGTACGCGAGGACGATGGTGTCGGTTTCATCCACCGCAATGCCGTCGTCGTTGTTGGGAGTCGTATCGTTGGGCACCGTGCAGTAGTGCGGGTTGCCGGACGATGCCGCCTGAACGCAAACCCTGGCGCCATTGACGACCGGGTAGCTGCCGGCCGCCACGGTGGGCTGCGGGAACACCGGGATGTCGAAGTTGGCTTCGCCGCCGTCCGTCATGCCGGGCCCGCTCGAGCCCGCGAGCAGCGTGGGATTGAGCTGGCACGTCACCACCACAGGCGAGCCGGCCTTTGCGCAGTTGGCGGGCAAGGTGCCGGTGTTCCATCCGACAGGAAGGGCCAGCACCGCGGTCGAGTTGTCGGTGGCCGTGGTGCGGCCCGGGCCGAAGTTCTTGGCCGTGAGCCGGACGATGCGTTCCTGCCCGTGGCTGGTCCAGGCGTCCGACGGCACGGCGACCCGCACCTGCAGGTCGGGCCGGCCGGTGATGATGTTCGTGCAGGTGTAGTCCTCCTGCGTTGCGAGCGTGTGCGAGGTGTTGCAGGTACCGGTCCTGACGACGTTTTGGACGCTGACGCCGCTGGGTGCCAGGGCACCGCCGCTGTAGCTGGTGCCTGCCGATGCGTAGCTTTCGTAGGTGTCCTGGTAGCGGGCGATGTTGTTGGCAACGGTCGGCGGGTAGAACGGCAAACGGCCCGCGGTCGGGCGCCAGGTGGCGGTGTTCGTGCTGGGGCCGAGCGCCTGGCTCCAGGCGTAGTTGACGAAGCTGATGCGCTGCGAAACGCGTGCGTCGGGAAACTCGCTTCGCACGCCGGAGAAGCCGTCGATCAGCTCCCCGCCGCCGTGGTCTTCCAGGCCGTTGCAGGTGTTGGTGGCCGAATAGGGGCAAACGGTGCGCGGGGCGCGCAGGGGGCCTGGCACCGCCGAGCCGGGACCGGTGCCGCCGTCGTTCGTGGTGATGCCCAGCGTGTAGCTCGCGCCGCCGCTGGCCGCGACGCGGAACCAGTCGCCCGCCACCACCGAGACCGGCCGGCAAGTGAAGGTGATCTGCGTCGGATAGATGTTGCCCGACGATCCGTTGAACATGCGGTCGACGCCGCCCATCACCGCAATCACCGTGCCGGCCGGGCAGGCCTGCGGACCGCGCCGCGTCATGCCGTTGATGGGACGGCCCGCGGCCCCGCGCTGGGTCGGCGCGCCCCAGGTGATGGTCGCGGCGGTCGCGCCCTCGGTGACGGTGAACGGAGAGCAGCGCAGTTCGTACGCACGCAAGCCGCCGGTCAGGTTGGCAAAGGTGCCGTTGACCGCCGCGCTGTGATAGCGCTCCCACATCGTCAGGCCGGTCGGGAACCCGCTGGCGCAGTAGGTTCTCATGGACAAACCGTTACTGGAGCCCACCATCGTGCCGTTGATCAACGTACCGGTCTGCGGCCTGAGCACCTGCTGCGCATGCCCGGAAAGCGGCACGGCCAGCAGCCATAGCGTGTACAGGAGCCACCACCATGCCGTGCCCGCAATCGAGCGCAGCGTGTTCTTGAGTCTTTGCATGTTCATTTTTCTGAACCGGTTTTTTCTTCTGGGGACGCGGGCGCCGATGCTGGCGGAGCAGCGGCACCGGCCGATGGAAAGCCCAGCCTCGTTTCATCGAACTTGAAGCGCAGCCGGATGTATGCACCCTTGCTGGTGTATTCGTTGGCCGTCAGGTCGCGGTCCTGCAGGCCGAGGAAGTTGTAGCCGGCGGAAATCCACAGGTCCTTCGCCATCTGGTAGCCGAGTTCCACGCCCGCGGTCTTCTGCAGCGAGCCGCCCTTGCCGTAGAGCAGGCCGGCCTGGATGCCGAAGTCCCAGTCCTTGTCGAGGTCGCGGGTGTAGCGCGCATGCAGCAGATGCGCCCAGTAGGTGCTGGCCAGGAAGCCGTCGTCGGTGCGCGAGATCTTTCCCGCGTAACGCGCGCTCAGCACGCTGCCGCGCTGCGGGTTGTAGTTCAGGTGCGCCGAGAGAATGTCCGCGCTGGTGCTGCCCGGCAGGGTGGCGTTGCCGAACCCGCTGCCGAAGGCGCTGCCGCCGGTCAGCGCGCCGGCGGCGTTGCCGTTGCCCACGATGCGTTCCGAGCGGCGCTCGTAGCGCATCAGCGCATTCCAGGTGTCGCTGTCCACCGGGCGGTAGGCCAAGCCGATCTGGTGGCGCTGAAGATGGCGCTCGTTGCCGCCGTTAGTGCCCTGCCCTTCGCTGTCGCTCACCACGCTGCGCGCCAGCAGGCTCCATGCGGGGCTGATCTTGTAGCCGAAGCCGGCGCTGAAGAGGCGGGTGTTCGCGTCGTCGCCCTTGCGGCCTTCGAGAATGCCGCTGAGCTTGTAGTTGTCCGTCAGGTATTCGACGCCCGCGGTGACTGCAGTCGATTCGCCCAGCCCACCCGCATAGCCGGTGCCGCTGTTGGCGCTGTTGGTGTAGCCGCCCATCTGGCGGGTGTGCTCCAGGCCACCGGTCAGGCTGAAACGGTCGGTGAGCTTGAAGGTGTTGCGCACGCCCATGGCTGCCTGCGCGCTGCGGCCATCAACGCTGTCGGCAAGCCGGTACTCGTTGTAGATGCGCCCGCCGTCCATGTAGTTGCTCTCGATGCCGAGGATGCCGACGTTGTTGGACTGCGTGGCGTCCAGCTGGGCATCGCCATACAGGCTGGAGATGAGCTCGTAGCGCGCGTAGGCGCGCGTCTTGTCGGTGATCGCGTAGTTGCCGCCAATGGCTAGCGTACGGCGATCGGAATCCTTCAGGTCCTGCTCGCCCTCGACGAAAACCTGGGCCAGCGGCACGCCGGGCACCTGCGCCGAGAGGCGCGCGCGCACGGTGGTCAGGCTCTCGCTTTCGGCGCTGCTGTTGGCCGTGGCGGCGGCGCCCAGCGCCGTGACGTTGCCGGCACCGACGCGGCTGCCGAGATTGCCGTTGTAGGTGGAGATCTCGCCGTAGTCGAAGCCGGAACCCGAGGCCAGGCCGCTCTTGCTCTGGCCGTGGCGCACGCCGACTTCCGCAACGACGTTGTCGTCCAGCTTCTTGCGCAGGCTCGCGCTGGCGCCCTTGCGGTCGCCTTCGAGCAGCGCGTCCTTGCTGTAGAGCACTTCGGCGCGCGCCGCGGTGTTGTCGTCGATCTTGTATTCGGCACGGCCCGAAACCTCGGTGCGTCCCGCCGAGAAACTCGCGCCCGGATTGTCGAAGCCGGTGCTGGTCTTGCTGGCCAGCGCCACCACCGCAAGCTTCTCGTCCTGGTGGCGCACTTCGATGCGGCCGCCCTCGCCCTTGCCCTTCTCGTCGGACTCGGTGCGCACCAGTTCGGCCGCGGCCGTGGTGTTGTCGCCCAGGCGGGCCACGGCCGTCAGCGCGCGCAGCTTGCGGTGGTTTTCAGGGTTCTGGTCGGTGCTTGCGACCACGCCCACCTGCAGGCGCTCGCCCACCTTGACCTGCACGTCGGTGCCGGCCACGGTGAACTTGGGGCCGCCGCTGTCGACCTCGTAGGTGACGCGGATCGATTGCGGGTTGAGATTGGCGTCGACCGATGCGATGGCACGCGTGAACAGCACGCGGCGCGTGAGCGGCTCGACCGTGTAGTCCACGAAGCGCGTGACTGCCGTGCGCTGCAGCACGATGTCGGGCTGGTTGCGGTCGCGCACCACCACCTCGATCTGCTCGCTGTTGTCGACGAACTCGCCGCCGGTCGCGCTCAGGTAATAGGGGCCGGAGGTGCCGACGGCGCGAAACTCTTCCACTTGCTGCGTCTGCGCGGTGCGGGACGCATAGCTGGTGGCGCGCACGTTGGCGGTCTCGTACACGTGCTTCAGGCCGGTGAGCGCGCGATTGCTCTGGCTCAGGTTGCGCACCTCGGTGCTGCTGCTGGTGGTGAAGTCGCCGTACAGCAGGAACGAACGGTTCTTGTCGATGCGCACGTAGAGCTTCTGCGTGCTCTGCGCATCGAAGCCCTTGACGGACGAGTCGCCGTACACGGGGTAGAACTCGTCGGGGCGGATGTCGCGGAACAGGCGGTCCTTGCGCGCCTTGTCGGAGTCGAAGGCTGCCGTGAGCAGGTATTCGCCCTTGACGGTGCCCTTGAAGAAGAAGGCGGCGCGGGCGCCCGCGCGCCGGTTCTCGCGCTCGTCGGTCAGCCCCGTCAGCTCGGCCTCGAAGGCCGCGCCCGCCGGCATGGCGCCGAGCGGCACGCTGCCGCGCCTGGTGAAGTCGAGCACGCCTTCGACGATGCCGACGCCGATCATCGGGCGCATCTCGGGCAGCAACGCGAGCCGCACTTCCTTGACGAAGCTGCCGGCGGTCACGCGAATCCGCGCATCGCCCGCCTCGCCTGGCGGCAGCAGCCGGAACTCGGCGGCCCCGCCTTCCATGAACACCTGGGTGCCCGGCTCGGCCGGGTTCAGGTCTTCGTCGAACCAGCGGCCACGGTCGGCCTCCAGCGTGAGCTGGGTGCGTGCGGTCACCGGCACGCCTGCGGCGTCGACCAGCCGAACCTTCACAGCCACGGGCGTGCGCAGATCGGCGTAAGCGGTTTCGGGCAGGTCGACCTGGATGCCGCCCAGCTTGTCCGGCGCGACGATGCCGATCTGCTCGGTGCCGCGCACGTTGCCGAAATCGTCCACCGCATCGAGCTGCAGGCGATTGGTTCCGGGCTGCAGCACCACGCCGATGTATTCCCAGGCGCCGATGCTCTTCGAGGGCAACTGGGTTTTCTTGCCGACGCGCCGCCCGTCGATGGCCTGGCCGTTGACCGTGAGGCGCAGCGCCAAGCCGGCCTCGCCTTTGACGCGCACGTTGATCGACTGGCCGGGAACTGTGTCGCCGTCCTTCAGGCCGAGAAAGCCGAGCGCATTGCTTTCGATCTGCGGCAGCAGCACCTCCAGCTCTATGGGACTGGGCACTGCCTCGGCCAGCAGCGGCGCACTGCGCGGCTCCAGCATGGCGGCGGAGGTGTTGACCGGCCGGCTCGCGAACGCGCCGACGCCGCTCGCCGCGCCGCCCGCGGCCGATGCACCCTGCGCGGCGGCCGGTAGCCCGTTGAGCGCTGCGAACAGGCTGCCGGCGGGCGTCGATGAGGCCGATCCGGCCGATGCGGCGGTACCCAGCGTGCCGCTCATGCTGCCCGACGCGGCACCGACGAAGCTGCTGGAGTTGGCCGGCGCGTCGGGCATCGCGATCAGCGGTGCGGACGTGGTCATGGTCGAGCCGGTGCTGCCGCTCGCGAGCGCCTGGCCGCTGGCGGGCAGCGAGCGCAAGTCGCCCACGGCAACGATCTGCCCTTCGGGGTTCAGTCGCATGCGCACCTGGGCTTCGGCCTCGGTGTCCGGAATTGCGGCGATGGCCGCGCGGCGTGCGACCACGTCGGCCAGCGTTGCCGGGCTGTCGCAGCTGCCGATGACGAAGTTGGCCTTGTGGAACTCGCCCTTCTTCAAGTCGACGAAGCGGCTCTCGGGGCTTCCGGCATTGCGGTTGTCGAGTATTTCAAGCCGGGCGCCGGGCGGCAGCGTGGTCTGGTCCACGCGCAGCACGTGGGTGAGCGGCTTGAGTCCGTAGAGGCTCCACTTGCCCTCCACGTCGGTGACCACGTTGGTGCCGTCTTCCATGAAAAGGCGCACGCCGGGCACGCCGATTTCATCACTGCCCTCTTGCTTGCCGTCGGCCTTGCAGTCCATGTAGACCTTGCCGAACATGAAGGCTTCGTCCGAGAACACGCCGCCCGTGACGCGCACGGTCCAGTTCGCCAGGTTGGACTGCATCGGGCCGGAATAGGCACGCGCGCGGTTGATGGCGTCTCCGTTGGTGGGCGCGCCCACGCCGACGCGCACGCGGTAGCGCACCATGGCCATCTGGTCGACGCCGAGCGTCAGCGTCGGGTAGCTGAACACCAGCTTGGGGCCCGCGCCGCCGACCGGGTTGGCGGTGGCCGCGCCGTTCAGGCGCGCGCTGTTGCTCACGTAGGCAAAGCCCGGCGGCAGGCTGTCGCTGATCGAGATGCCGGTCACCGGCGTACCCGTCTTGTTGGTAACCGTCAGCGCGTAGTCCATGAAGTCGCCGAACTCGACCTGCCGCTTGCTGCCTTCCTTGCGCAGCACCAGGCCGAGCACATTGCCGGGGTCGAGCGGGATGTGGTTGTGCACCACGTCGCACGCCGCATTCGAAGCGTTGAAGCCGGATGTGACCGAGAAATAGTGCGTGGTCGGCTCCGCGCCCTTGGGCGGCAGCGCACTGGGCACCACCGGACCGCAACTGCCGAAGGTGCCGGCCGTCACGGGGATCAGCTGCGACGGATAGACATAGCCGCTGCCGGCCGGCGGAACCACGTGGAGCGAATACGTGCACAGACCGGTGGCCGGCGGCGATTGCAGATAGAACTGATAGCTGCCGTCGGCGCCGGTCGTCATCGACACGCTGCCATCGGCATTGAAGGTATAGGTGTCCGACGAGCCACCGTAGATTTCAGCCGCGGTCATCGGCGTGACCGAACCGCTGCTGCACGACTGCCGGGTGAACGTGACCACCGCGCCGGGAACAGGCGCCCGCGTGACGGCGTTGTAGACCGTGCCGGCCGGGTCGGCGAGCAGCGACTGCACCGAGTTGGCAGTGGCGGCAACCAGCATCGCAGGCGTGACGTTGATGGTGTTCTGGTCGAACGCCGCCGCCCACGCCTTGTTGTTGATGGCCACGCGGCGGTCGCCTGCGCCGGGCTTCTGGGTCAGGCGAACGGTGAAGACGATTTCCTCGCTCTGCCCGGGCTCCAGGCCGCGGTTGCCGTCGGTGAGGCTGAGCACCGCCTCGGTCGGCAGCCTGAAGGCGTCGGCGCTCGCGAGCGCCTCGCGGTCGCAGGCGGCGCGGCCGGTAAAGCTCCCCGCGGGATTGAGCAGCCCGCTGCGGACCTTGGGCGCGCCCACCAGCTCCCAAGAGGCAACGGCCCCCTCGGGCTTGTCCATGTCGAAGGTGCAGTTCAGGTTGTCGATCACGCGCACGTGGGGTGCAGGGGCCACACCGGTGTTCGTGACGAGCAGCCGATAATCGATTTCGTAGACGCCTTGCGCCATGCGCCGCGGCAGCGAGGCGCTCTTGGCGAGCGACAGCGATGGAAGCTCCATCGACACCGGCGTGGGCGCGGTGTTGTTGTTCGGGTTGCCGTCGCCGTCCGGGTCGGGGCTGGCGCCGTCGACCGAATCGTCGAAAGCCACCGGCGCGCCGCCGGGTGCGAGCGCGCCCTGCGCACGCACGCTGTTGAGAAGCATGCCGGTGCGGCCGTTGACGTTGATGCGAACGTCGAACTGCACGGTGACTTGCGCGCCGACCGGCAGCACGGCGCCCGGCGCCAGCAGGTTCTGCGCAGCGGCGGTGCCGGTGAAGGCGTTGTTCGCGGCGGCCACGGTGCCGCTCGTGCCGTTGCCCTGGTTGCCCGCGATGGCGATCGAGCCGGGCGCGACGGTGTATTGATTGGGGCCGGGCACGGCCGCGCTGGTGTAGCTGCCGAACTGGCTGGCGCCGCTGCCTTCGAGCAGATCGGTCGCTTGCACGCCGTAGAGCCACACGGCCCCGTAGTTGCGCACGTCGACGCTGAAGCGCACGGTCGCGGTTCCGTCGAGCAGCCCGTCGGCGCCGCGGTTGGCGCGGGGCGTCGAAGCTGTCTTGGCCACGCCGATGCGGCTCTGGCTGGTGGTGATGAGGACGGTGTTCGATGGCGACACCACCGGTGCGGTGCCATCGTTGTAATAGCTCTGCGCGGTGTTGCGGATGTCGCCGGTCTGGTCCGCGCGCACGATCACCGCGAATTGCATGGCGATGGAGGCGTTGCGCGACACGGCCGCGGGCACGCCAATCGCCACTTCGACGGCCGCGGCGTCGTCCGCGGTGCGGTAGCTGAAGGCCGGGTCGCCCGGCATGCGGAACAAGCGCACCGCGCCCGCGGCCGTGCTCTGCAGCGTGCCGGCGATGTACTGCGTGCCGGCGGGAATGAGGTCGCGCACCAGCACCAGGCTGGTGGGCGCGCCGTTCACCAGCACCGGCGTGCCTGTCGGCGCGGCAACGTTGGCGGGCTGCGCATCGCGCGCGCCGATGTTGGTGCCAGAGACCGCAAAGTCGATGCGGGTCTGCCCCGGCACGATGACGCCCGGGTAGCTCGCGCTCTTGGTGATGGCGATCACCGCCATGTCGCCCACCGTCACGGTGTCGCGGTTGGTGGCGCTCAGGTTCTGCAGCGCGGTGGTCGCCGTCAGCGCCGCGCAGGCCACGCCGGCGCCGGTGGCCGGAACCGTGCCCTGCACCAGCAGCGAGGCCGTTTCGCCGGGCCGCAGTGCCAGCGCACCGGGCGCGCCGAGCGGCAGCACCGGATCGCCGGGGTCCGCCACGCCGTTGTTGTTGATGTCGCGCACGACGCGCAGGGTCGAAAGGTCGAGCGTGTCGGCCGCGCAGCCGCCCACGTTGTTGGCAAAGCCCAGCGCATAGCTCGAAGGCACGTTGCCGGTGTTGGTGAGCAGGTGGTTCAGCGTGACCACCGTCGCGGGCGGCCGGTTGACGGCCTGGTCTTGCGTCAGCACCAGCGCCTCGACCGCGAGGACGTTCGCCACCACGCTGTTGGAGTTGGACGTTTCGGTCTGCGCAAAGCCGGCCGGCACGTAGCTGGCCTTTGCCACGTTGCGGATGACGCTGCCACCGGGCGCGGGTGCCGCATGCACCGCGGCGGACGCCAGGAACAGCGTCAGGAAGAGCGCCAGGAGCAGCGCCAGGCCGATCGCCAGCGTGGCGCCGGCTTGGCGCCATCGCTGCGAGCGGCAGCTCATCAATGAGTCAAACAAGAATTGCACTCCGCGTCACCTTCCGTCGGCGCCTGCTGGGGCCGTGAATACCTGGGTCTTTTTCCTCTGCCGCTGCCATGCGCGCGTGCAAGGACACACGCGCCGAAAAGCAGCAGGGGAAAAAGGCGAAGCGCAGCCGTGAAGGCGGCGCCTCGCGTAAAGCCGGCAGGCCTGGAGAGGCCTGCCGGCGACTCAATCGCGCGTTACTGGTTGATCCGTACTGCGAAGGTCAGCGTGGCCGTGCCACCCGGGGCCACGGTGTTGGCCGCGCTGCCGCAGCTCACCGCCGTGGGGGTCTGGGCATAGGCCAGCGCGGTGCCGGTCACGCCGGTCGAGACGCACTGGTTGGCCGGCTGCGTGGCGCTCATTGCCGTGTACGCAGGCACTGCATCGTTGATGGCGATGTTGGTGATCGGCGCGGTGCCTTCATTGGTCGCAACGACCTGGTACACGATGCACTGGCCAGGCTTCAGCGACAGCGGCGTTGCAGCGAAGGCTGCGTCAGCCGTGCCGTCGCAGGCGATATCGGCAGCCTGCGTCTTGAGGACGCGGATCTGGCCGGTGATCACGGTGCTGATGTCGGTGGCCGAGGGCGTGCCGCAGTTCGGCGCCGGATCGGTGAACGTGGCCGTCACGGTCGTCGTGTCAGTCGCGCCTGCGCTGGCGCCGCCCGGTGCGAACACGCGCACCAGCAGCTTCTGCGTTGCGCCTGCCGCCAGCGGTCCGGCGAGGGGGCCGGTAACCAGGGTGTCGCCCGCATCGATCTGGCCGTCGCCGTTCACGTCTAGGTAGATGGCGGTGGTCCAACCCAGCGCCGCGTCGGCGGCCGGCACGGTGGCCGTGAGCGTGTACGCGCCGCAGCTCTGGTTGCCGATGTTGGTCAGCGTGTGCGCATAGACGACGGTGCCGCCCGGAGCGACCTGGCCGACGTTGTTGGGCGTCAGGGTGGCGCCCAGCGTTGCTGCCGTGGTGACGGTCACCGCGTCCTGCTTCGCGTCGGACACGAGCACGCCGGTCGATGCCACCGCGGTCGACTGCACGCGGAAGTAGATCGGCTGGGCCGTCACCGGCGTTTGCGTGGCGGGAGGCGTCACGCAGGCGTCGACCTGCTGCTGCGCACCGGCAGCCACGGTCACGTTGGTGATGGCCGCGGCGGCACAGGTACCGCCCGCTGCCACGAACTTCACCGTCCAGCCCGCCGGCAGCGTGCCCGGGAAGCCGGTGGACTGGCTGGCCGCCAGCACATAGGTCTGCGTTGCCGGGCCGCCCGCATCGTTGTTCTTGACGAACAGCGTGAAGATCGTGCCGGTGCCCGCAGGCGTGCTGTTGGTCGTGGTCGGCTGTGGGCTGGGGCCTGGGCCCAAGTCACCGCCTGCCACCGAACCCGAGCCGGTACCGGCTGCGCTGTTGGTCAGGTCGACGAGCGAACCGACGACGATGGTGACCTGGTCGAGCGTGGCGTCGAGCTTGGTCGGGTCGTTCGCCGAACGGCCGGTCAGGACCGCATTGAACGGACCCGAGCCCACCGTGGCGCTGGCCGGAACGTTGGCCTGCACCACGATGTTGGCGCTGCCGCCGACCGGAATCGGGCCGGTGTCGGGAACGCCGTCGCCGGTGGTGTCGAGCAGCGGCGTCACGCCGTCCGCTGCGAACAGCAGGAAGGTCGTGCCGGCCGGGAAGCTCCCGTTGGCGATGCTCAGGTTGATGCTGTCGACGCCGCTGCCGGTGTTGAACACGGTCTGCGGGAACTTGACGCTGCCGCCGGCAACCACCGAGGGCTGCGTGGTCGTGTCGGCCGCCGTGCCGTTGGGCGTGCCCGCCACCGTGTCGACTGCCGTTGCCGCGGTCGAGGGGTTGGTACCCACGACGAGGCCGTAGCTGGCGACAACGGTGTAGGCCGCCGGGTTGGTGGTCGAACCCAGGGTACCGATCGCCGTTGCGGTGGCGGTCGGAGAATCCGTCGGGTTGTACTGGCCGACGTTGGTCGTGGTCGAGGTGCCGACCACGGCCGTGTTATTCACCAGCACCACGAAGCTGATCGTCTGCGTGACGTTCTGGCCGAGCGAGTTCACGACGGCATTCAGCGTGTTGCCTGCCACCTGGAAGTCGATACCCGCCGGATCGCCGCCCGCACCGTCGCCGAGCGCCACGCCCGGAGCGCTGCTCCAGACGGAGGAACCCGCGACATAGGTGAAGCCGGATGGCAGCGTGTCCGACAGGGCGAACTTGCCGGGCGCTCCGCCGGTGTTGTTGAAGGTGAGCGTGTAGACCGTGTACTGGCAGGTCGCGCTGGAAGCCAGGCCTGCAGCCCAGGTCGTCGAGCAGGAGGCTGCCGACGAACGCGGACCACCGGTGCTCGCGAGCGGCCAAGCCGCGCCGCCGGGACCGGCCACTGCCGGAACGCCGATCGACTTGGTGGCACCGAAGGCGGCGACCGTCGTCAGGTTGACCTGGTCCTTGTCCGCTGCCGAGGTGTTCGGCGCCGTGTACAGCGCCGGCGTACCCGGGGTGGCCGTGATGGTGGCGGTGTCGAACGGGGTGGTCGGCGTGGTGGCCGTGCCGGGGATCGTGTAGGCCACGACAAACTGGAACGTGCCGTTGTTGCCGGGCACGGTCTGGGCGGGCACGCTGCAGACTGCGGCGGGGGCGGCGGTACACAGCGGCGTGGTGCTGTCGGGCATGCCGTCGCCGTTCGCGTCGGGATAGACCTCGACCTTCGAGAAGGCATCGTTGTCGGCATCCACCGTGATGGTGAAGGTGTCCGAGCCGTTGCCGGTGTTGGTCAAGATGTGCGGTGCGTACACCACCGAGCCTGCGGCGCCGAGCTTGGTGTTGACGACCGTCGTCGTGACCTGGTTGAACGTGTCCAGCGTGAACGAGCCGACCTGCTGCACCGTGGTCTGCACCAGGTTGGAGGTGGCCAGCTGCGTGGTGCCGGACGAATCCGAATAGGTGGCCGAAGCCTGGTTACCGATCACGGTATTGGCGGGTGGCGGCGCGGCAAGTGCGCTCGAGCTTCCAAACAGGAAGCCCAGCGACAGAACTGCGGCGCCAGCCCATGTGGCGCTCGGCCTGAAGCCGATGCGCCGGGTTGGCAAGGTGGGACTCACGTGGTTTCTCCTCGGTTGTCAAAAAAAGGAACAAAAAAAGCCCGGCTCATGGATTCCGCGGACGGAAGACATTGGCCGGGTTGCGCGCAATAGCAAAGGAAAGCAAGGGAACGGAAGCCAGGAGGCGAAACCACCACGACCTCAGCGCGAGGCAGCGCCTGCAGCGGACTGCACCATCACAGGTGGCGCCTGCGGCGCGGCGGCGGAGGTCTTCGGCTCTGGCGGAACGACGATCTCGACCTTGGCGCGTGCAGTCACGGCGGCTTCGCCGCCGGCGGGCAGCTGGCCAAGCGTCCAGCGCAATGCGCGGTAGTCGCCGTAGGGCACGGGCTCCGTCTTGTTGTTCGCGGCCTTCCGCGTCAGCGGCTCGGCGCCGTAAACGCCGTCCTTGGTGGCCGCCTTGACCAATGCTGCACCGGGCTTGGCGCTGCGCGGCAGGTACTCAAGCCCCTCGGGGATCGGCAGATCGGCGACCAAGCCGGAAACCGCCTTGCCGGTTTTGTTGATGTAGGTTGCCCGGTATTCCAGGATGTCGCCCGGCTTGACGGAGGAAGCATCCAGCAGCTGCTCCTTGCCGTCCGCAGCCTTAACCACCTTGAATTGCGTCAGGGCGACCGCAACGGTTTTCTCGGGAGCGAGCGCGGACGGGGTTGCGACTGGCTGCGCCGAGGCCGGCGCAGCCAG
This sequence comes from Variovorax paradoxus, assembly GCF_040544635.1. Classification (GTDB taxonomy): domain Bacteria; phylum Pseudomonadota; class Gammaproteobacteria; order Burkholderiales; family Burkholderiaceae_C; genus Variovorax; species Variovorax paradoxus_R. The sequence continues at coordinate 35,518 of NZ_JBEPKJ010000014.1, read as the reverse complement.
GCTCGCCACGGCGATCATTCCGGCGCCAAAGCTTGCAGCCAAAGCAGGCAGCCTGCCTGCGGTGCGGAAAAAAGATTGAGTCAGTTTTTGTATAAGCATGATTGCTCCAGTTCAAAGATCACGGCAATTCGGTACGAATCGCCAGCAGGGTCACAAGTACCTGGAAATAAGTCACAATGCAGCGAAACTTTTTTCCGCGGACAACTCGCAACAGACGCGAGCCTCTCAATTCGCAGAAATGTACGTTCGCTTTCACTTGTAACCAACACCGATTTTGCCTGCGCGGCTACAGAAAACAGAGTTCCAATTTTGAAAGTGGAGGTTCCAGTTTTGGAACCTCTTTTCAATTTGCCCGCTAAGACCGCGCACCATCCTGCCAATGCGTGGAACTGCCTGCGGCAACGCAGGGGCGTGCGGAAGCCCGGCTGCATCGCCGTAAAAAAATGGAACGTGGAAGAAACCGCCGGAGCCACGAAGGTCTCCGATGCGGCGAAGGCGCAAATCAGGCTTGCTCTAGCGCCTTGGATATGAAGTCGACGAAGGCTCTGATTTTTCGAGTATTACGCCGCGCGGGCAAATACGTCAGATTCAATTCTTCCGGCATCAGCTCGAACAACGGAAGGACAGTGACCAAAGAGCCGCCCTGGATCGCGGCTTTGGCACAAAGAAGAGGGACCAAGGCGATCCCGCCGGCCGAGCAGGCGAGTCTCAGCAGCAATTCCGGATCGTTGGCCCGGAATACGCCCGCGGCCCTGACGATGTACTCCCGGTCAAGACCCGGAACGACCATTTCCATGGCCTGCCGCTCCGGACCACAGGTCAAAAAATAGTGTCCCGCGAGATCGTCGACCTTCTCGATCACCGGATGGCGCTCCAGATACCAGGGTGCGGCGCACAGGACAAGGATCTGCCTCTTGATGCGTCTCGCGACGAGGTCTTCGCAGCCCTCGAGCCCCACCCGGATGGCCACGTCGGCGTCTTCGCGAAACAGATCCACGCGATCGAAGTTCACGTCGACGGTGAGCTTGAGCAGGGGATGCGCGGCCATGAAGCCCGACAGGTGCGAGGAGAGCAGTTCGCGGCCGAGATAGCCGGGAACCGAGATCCGCAGTTGGCCTGTCAGGGCTTCGTTGGTGTCGGAGAGCCGCGAGAGCGCTTGGTTCACTGCCTCCAGAACTTCCTTCGCCGTGGAAAGGAACTCGCGCCCTTCCCCGGTAAGACCGAAACGACCTGCCCCCCGGTGCAGGAGCGTGTGGCCGACCAAGGCCTCCAGCCTCTTGAGCTGCCGGGACGCGGATGCCTTGGGCACGCTCAACGCGTCAGCCGCTTGAGTCAACCCTCCCACCTCGACGGCTTTCACGAAAAGCCGCACATCCGACATCAATAAATCCATGTTTCCTCGAACTTGAGTGCAACGCGTGCCCCTTCCGAACCTTTCATCCGGGAGGGGCATTGTTCAGCTCAACAAAAAACCGCCTATACGAACGGCGCACCATTCCCGGCCTGCATCCATTCAGCTTGATGCCTCCAACACCAAAGCGCCTCAATATCCGTTCAGCACTCAATCCAATTCATGGAATCCATTTATTATTTGACTCACCCTTCATCAAAACGCAGCTGCGCAAACAGTTCATGCACTTTATCTGCAATGAGATATCTCGGCGAATTCATCTACCGGCAAACACAGTGAGCCGCCAAATGCGATCCTCCATATCTTCATCTCGCACCAAAATGGCGTTAACTACCAAATTGAAACATATTCAAATCTTAACAACTGTAAAAACGCGGCATCGTGCGAATTTTGAGAAATTTTTGGCAATCTGGCGACATAAAGCGTGTGAGTCGCAGCACTGTCACTAGCAGTCACACGGCTCCGGTGATACGAATGTCGGGTTCCCGACGTTTTCCGAAACCATCTGCAAAGAGAAAAGCTCTCCGGGAAGAACGATCCAATTCAGACACTGCATGAGTGAATTGCGAGTCTGGCTGGCCGGCCGGTTTCCTGATTCATGCCGATGCCCGCGTACGGAGTTGGGGGAGTTGTTCATCGCCGGCATCGAGCCGGCATCGCGGCGGTGGAGTTGAGGAGAGAGATGAACTCTAAGCAGCCACTCCCCTGAGGCGGTAGGACGATTGCGAACCCGTGTGGTACTTTTTCCCGGCCAGGGGCGCCAACGCGGCAGGGCCGCATCCAGGCCACGAACGCGTTCGGTGGGCCATCGCACATTCCTTTTCGGTGCCCGGAATGACGCAAGCACGCAACGTTCGGATCGAACTGGTGGACGCCACCGCAGCAGCACGGAACCCTGGAATCAACCGGTTTTCCTCCATGCCCTGCGCACTGCCCCGGCCGGAGGTGACGACCTTCGCCTCCTCCGGGTGAGCCTTCAGCTTGCGCTGCGCGACGAGTGCGCGCATCCTCGCGGCGGACATTTCGCGGATCTCGAACATCGGAAGACGGGGAAACTTCTTCATGGTGCAAATGATTGATGCGCGACCACATCGGGGTCCAATACTGTTTTCTTAAAAAGGCATATGCACAACGTATGGCAGCACCTGACTTCAGGACGCTCCGCTACTTCGTGGCTGTCGCCGAGGAACGCAGCGTTGGAAAGGCGGCGCGCCGGCTCAACATGGCCCAGCCGCCGCTGTCGGTGCACATCAAGAATCTGGAGGCTGCGGTGGGCACGCCCCTCTTTCGCAGGGCGGCGCGCGGCATGGAAATTACCGATGCCGGCAATGCGCTTTTCCAGCGCGCGAAAGAAGCGCTGCTCCTTGCCAACGAAGGGTTCGACGCCGCGCGTGCCATCGGGTCGGGCAGCAGGGGCCGGCTCACGGTCGGCACCATGGTCGTGCTTTCCTACCTGGTGCTGCCGCGCCTGGAGAACGCGCTTCGCGCGAAGCTGCCGGATGTGGAGATCCAGTATGTGGAGCTGAATGCCGTCAACAACGTCTCGGCCATCACCGATTCGCAAGTGTCCGTGGCCATCTGCATTCCGCCCATCGCCCACGCAGGCATTGCGGTCGAGCGCATCGGCACCCAGCCGTTGATGCTGGCCGTGCGTGCGGATTCGCCCTTGGCCCGCATGTCCGGCATTCCGCTGGAGCGGCTTTCTGCCGTGCCCCTCATCGGGCTCCCTGCCCCCGGGGGGGACGTCGACAAATCCGTCATCGCTTCGATGCTTCGGCGGCACGATGTCAGCATGCCGGTTGCGCAACGCGTCGAGACCATGGTGTCGGCGCTGGCGCTCGTCCTCGCAGGCAAGGGCGTGGCCATCTTGCCCGCATGCGCCCGGATCGGCCGGCCGCCGGGCGTGGTGTTCAGGTCGCTCCGCAACGCCGACGCAAAGATGGACATCGGCGCCTGTTGGCGCAGCGATTGGGAGAGCCCGCTGATCGAGCCGTTCCTGGCGTGCGCGCGCGCGTCACTGCGACAGGTGGCTTAGCAGGCTGCTGAATTACCCCACGCCAAAGGCTGGGCCCGGTTGGCAGCGCTGCCGGCGCGTGTTGCAGGCCCGGGATTCTTTCGGCAAGCTGAGCACCCCCACTTCCGGACTCACTCTGCCTGGATCCCCGCCTCCTTGACCACCTTGCCCCACTTGGCGAGGTCCGACTTGATCACCGCGGCGTACTCCTGCGGCGTTCCGCCCTGTATCTCGATGCCGGCCGCTTCCAGCTTGGTCCGCACATCGGGCAGCTTCAGTGCCGCGTTGATCTCGGCGTTGAGCTTGGCTGATGATCGGCTTGGGCGTGCCGGCCGGCGCCAGGAACCCGCCGTTCGTATTGGCGTCGTAGTCCTTGAACCCCTGTTCGTCCGCGGTCGGCATGTCGGGCAGGGACTTTGTCCGCTTGCGCGTCGACACCGCCACAGCCCGCGCATTGCCGGCTTTCACCTGCGGCAGGATGGCGCTGATGGAGTCGATGAAGAGCGCGGTGCGTCCGGCCAGCAGATCGGGGTACGCGGCAGAAATGACCTGCCCCCTCCCAGCCGTACCAGCGTAATGGCAGTGAAGTCCGTCAACTTGGAGAATGACGGACACGAGAAAGAGCAGATACACCGAGGAGCAGATCATCGGTTTCATCAAGCAAGCCGAGTCCGGCTTGCCGATCAAAGATCTGTGCCGCAAGGGCGGCTTCAGCGATGCGACCTTCTACAAATGGCGCGCCAAATACGGCGGGATGGCCGTGCCCGATGCCAAGTGCCTGCGTGAGCTCGAGGCCGAGAACAACAAACTCAAGAAGCTGCTGGCCGAAGCGCACCTGGACATCCACGCGCTGAACACGGCCTTCGGGGCAAAGCGCTAGCCCCGCAAGCCAAGCGCGCGGCTGTCGCCATCATGATCGGGAAATGCGATCTGAGCGAACGGCGCGCCTGCAGGCTTGTGGGGCCCTTCCGCGACAGCTATGCAATCCACCCGAGGCCGATGCCATGACGCAAGCGCTCAGCAGCAAGATCGTCGAGATCGCGCATGCGCGTCGGCGCTTCGGCTATCGGCGCATCCACGACATGCTGCGCCCGCACTTCCCGGGCGTGAACCACAAGCGCATCTGCCGCCTGTACAGCGCCGCCAACCTGGCGGTGCGCAAGCGCAAGAAGGTCAGACGCCCCGCCAACGAACGCGTGCCGCTGCAACTGGCCACGACGGTCAATGAGGTGTGGAGCATGGACTTCGTCAGCGACAGCCTGAGCACGGGACGGCGCATCACGCCTGCTGGATCAGGCGCAGGCGCTCGAAACGTTCGCCCACAGTTAGGGCCGAGCCCAGAAAATTTTCATAGATCCGGCAGTGCAAGGCTAGCCGGGGGAAGCCGTTGCTCTGTCAAGGTGGGACGGCTGCCAGCCGTGTCACGCAGGATGTGGCGTCCTCTAACACCGTACCTTTTTCGAGGTTCCACATCGCCACGCAAGCTTCATCCACACTGCGAATACCGACCTTCACTTAACCCCCTTAGGAGCACCAGTGAACAGTCCGAGGTTGCGGTTCGAATTACCCGTGCAACGCACTTCCAGGAAGGACCCGCGACTGCCGCCTGGAGCGACCTGCAGGTACAACCCCGCCACTCCGCCAACGGCGTGCATGCCTGGCTGGCGCAGGCGCCCGACAGCCAAGGCGCCCAACTCTACGGCCCGACGAGCCACAAAAACCTCGCACCAACCACCCATACAAAAGGGGCTCGGATTTCTTCCGGGCCCCTTTTTTCTTGCCTAGGGATTTTCCCTACCCCACCTCTCCCCTTTTTCGCCTCCACCTTGCGCCATTTACCGCCTTGCAGCCCCCTGCAAGCGCGTAAAAAAGTAGCCTGAAAGTGCTCATTTGGTAACAAATTTAACAAAGAGAGATATGAAACAAAGTATTGCATCTGACTACCAAAGTAGTAAGGTTAAGTCTTCGAGTACGCCTTTTGGTATCAAACGTGAACCGAATGAATCAAGTGTTTAATTTTCTGTGGCTCCAGAGCGATCTGGGCGCCCAGCAGGCCGGCAGGGCATGAGTTGCTCGATGCACAGGAACATTCGCCGTGCAAACCACCTCCTTCGACCCGGATTGCGGGACCGACTTCAACCTGACTGCCGACGCGCTCATGGTGGCGCGGATGCGCCTGGTGCTGTCGATCTCCGCCTTACTGGCAGTCGCGGTTGACGCCGGCGAGGCACAGCAACACATCGGCAACCCCCTTTGGCTGGCTTTCGTCGGCTACCTGCTTTATAGCGTGGGCGTGTACATCTGCACACGCACGGGCCAGCCGTATTTCCGGGGCAAGGCCATCCACTGGTTCGACGTGCTGTGGTTCACGCTGCTGATCTTCGTGTCAGGCGGGGTTCCCAGCGTTTATTTCCTCTTTTACTTCTTCGTCATCCTTACATCGTCGTTCCGTTGGGGCTACGAAGAAGGCGCCCGGATAACCATGGCGTCCGTCGCGTCATTCGCCGCCTGCAGCCTGGCCACGGGCACCGACACCTTCACGCCGCAGCTGCTCATGCGCACCACGTTCCTGCTGGCGCTGGGACACATGATCGGCCATTGGGGCGGCTCGAAAGTCGAGCTGCGGCGGCGCCTCTCGTTGCTGAGCCAGGTGAGCCGGCTGTCGAACCCGCGGTTCGGCGTCAACCGCACGATCGCCAGCACGATGGAAAGAACGCTGGACTTCTTCAAGGCCAGCCACTGCATCCTGCTGATGCGGGACACGGAAACCGGCACCTGGGTCATGCGCACGCTCAAGCAAGGCGATTCGGGCGAGTCCGTCAGCGTCGAGACGATCAACCGCGTCTCGGTCTCGCCGCTCATGGCGCTGGCCGGCGAGCCCGTCGTGCTGAACAACCACCGCCCCTGGCCCCTGAGCTGGTTGCGCGCGCAAAGCCATGCCTGCGACCCCCGCACGCACCGCTGGCATGCGCAGGACGAGAACGGCTTGCGGCGCAGCGCAGCCGTCGCCGCGATGCTGGAGGCCCGCTCCTTCATGAGCGCGCCGCTGCCGATGCGCCTGGGCGAAGGGCGGGTGTACGTGTCGTCCCGCGACGGACAGTTCCGCAGGTCCGATGCGCTGTTCCTGGCGCACATCATGGGCCATGTCTTTCCCGTCATCGAAACCATCGAGGTGCTGGACCGGATGGCTTCGGAGGCGGCGTCGAAAGAGCGCCTGAAGATTTCGCTGGACCTGCACGACACGGCGATCCAGCCCTACATCGGCCTCAAGCTGGGCCTGAGCGCATTGCGCAAGAAGGCGGCCGCCGACAACCCGCTGATCAATGACCTGGACAAGCTGGCCAGCATGGCCGAGAGCGTGGTTGCCGACCTGCGCCGCTATGCCGGTGCCGTCAAGCACGGCGCCGACGACCGCTGCGAGTTCATTCTTCCGCACCTGCACCGGCAGGCGGCGCGCATCAAGACGCTGTACGGAATCGACATTGCAATCCTGCTCGAAAGCGACGTTCACCTCGATGACCGGATGACGGCCGAAGTGCTTCAGCTGGTGCGCGAGGGGCTGAACAACATCTGCAAGCACACCCATGCCCATCGCGGCTGCATCCGCATCGGCTGCACGGACGGCAAGCTGCACATCCGGATCGAAAACGAAGCCTGCGGCACCGAGTTCGCCAACTTCCGTCCCCGCTCGATCAGCGAGCGCGCGGCGGCGCTGGGCGGGCGGGCGCAAGTCAGCCAGGGCGCAGGCGGCGCCACGGCGGTTCTGGTCGAGATACCCATCTGAAGAAGAAAGAAGGTTCAATCATGCAACCCCCCACCACGCACCCGATCGGCGTCATGCTCGTCGACGACCACCAGACCATGCTGTGGGGCCTGTCGAGACTGATCGACGGCGAGCAGCCGCGCATGAAGGTCGTTGCTACGGCCAACTGCTGCGAAGACGCGCTGGAGCGAACCGGGCAATTCGCGCCCGACGTGATCGTGCTCGACCTGGATCTGGGTGGCCGGTCTGCCCTGGACATTCTTCCGATGCTGCTGTCGAACGAGGTGTCGCGTGCGCTCATCCTCACCGGCGAGCGCAGTCACCAGACCCTGGATCTCGCGGTGCTGCGCGGCGCAAGGGGCGTGCTGCACAAGGACGCTTCCGCGGAGCAGGTGCTCGACGCGATCGAGCGCGTGCACAAGGGCGAGCTGTGCGTCGACCCGCAGGCCATGAGCCGCGTTTTCTCCGAACTGACCGCGCCGAAGAAGCCCGCGAAGGCCGACCCTGAAGCGGCCAAGCTGGCCAGCCTGACGCAGAAGGAACGGCAGGTCATCCAGGCGGTCGTCCAGGGCAGCGGCGCCGCCAACAAGACGCTGGCTTCGCAGCTGTTCGTGACCGAGCACACGTTCCGCAACCACCTCACGTCGATCTACCAGAAGCTGGAAGTATCGAACCGGCTCGAGCTGTATATCTACGCCATCAAGCACCAACTCGATTCGTCGACGGACGATTGACCGCGGGTCGCCGCCGTCCAGCGGCGGCGGGTGCCCGGTTCAGTGCCCCCCGAGCATCGGCATGATGGTGCGCACCACGCGGATCGCGGCCGGCGCCAGAATGACCAGCGAGATGCAAGGAAAAATGCACAGCACCAGCGGCAGCAGCATCTTGGTAGGCACCTTGGCCGCCAACTCTTCCGCGCGCATCTGGCGCTTGTGGCGAAGGTCGTCGGAGAACACCCGCAGAGACTCGCCGATGCTGGTGCCGAACCGGTCCGCCTGCGTCAGCATGGTCGCGAAGGTGCCGATTTCCTCCACCCCTGTGCGAAGCGCCAGGTTGCGCAGCGACTTCTCCCGCGTCCCGCCCGCGCGCATTTCGAGATTGGTCCAGTGCAGTTCCTGCGCCAGGGCCTCGCTCTTGACTCGGATCTCCTCGGTGACCTTGACCAGGCCGGCATCCAGCCCGAGCCCCGCCTCGACGCACACCAGCATCAGGTCCGCGGCATCGGGAAAGTTCTCGAATATTTCGCGCTTGCGGTCCCTCACCATCACGTAGAGCACGGCGTTCGGCAGGTAGCAGCCGGCAAGCGCCGCGACCGCCAGCCACAGCATGGACTTCAACCCGTCGTCGCCCCCTGCCGCACGTATCGCGAAAAAAGCCAGGCCTGCGAAACCCAGTGGCAGCAGCGTCTTCAATCCGAAATAGAAGAGGCTCGCATCCGGATGCCGGATGCCTGCATTCAGGAAACGCACGCGCAACGGCGACGTCTCTCCGTCTCCGGTGGGCGAAGACAGTTGGGCGAAGGGGCCGACGATCTTGACAGCCGTCTCGGCCCAGGCCGATTTGACCGTCGAAGGAGCTACCGCCTGAAGACGCCGCTCGGTACGCGAGGGCAGCACCCAGACCGCGAATCCCCCGACGGCGAGGAAGACGGCAGTGAACACGAGTATGGGAAACAGCATGATTCTTCTCCTTCAGACACGAATCTTCACGATCTTGCGCAGGAGCACCACGCCGACCAGCATCATTGCCAGCATGTACTTGACGACCGTCAATCCGATCGGATCGGTCCAAAGTGGCGACATGAACTCCGGGTTGAAGATGTTCATGAGCGCCGCCAGCGCAAAGGGCATCAGGCCCAGGATCCAGGCCGACAGGCGCCCCTCCGACGACAGCACCCGCACCCGGGCGAGCAGCTTGAGCCTGTCGCGGATGAGCCGGCTCAGGTTGCCCAGCACTTCCGTCAGGTTGCCGCCGGAATCGCGCTGGATGAGCACCGAAACCACGAAGTAGCGCAGGTCGGTGAGCGGTACGCGTTCGCTCAGGTTCGTGAGCGCCTGCTGCAGCGAGACACCGAAGTTGACCTCGTCGGCCACCATGCGGAACTCGCCGGCAATGGGCTCCGACATTTCCTCGCCGATCATCTGGACGCTGCTCGCAAACGAATGGCCCGCACGCAATGCGCGTGTCACCAGGTCCAGTGCGTCGGGCAGCTGCCGTTCGAGGTGCGCCAGACGGCGCTGCCGGCGGTAATGCAGGTAGAACAACGGCACCGCCGCGCCGGCCGCGCCGGCCAGCAGTGCAAGCAGCACAGGCTGATTCGCCAGCGATGCCGCCGCACCGAAAGCCAGGACGCCGCACAGCGCACAGGCGAGCAACACGTGGGACACAGTCCACTCCAGCCCGGCCTGGAGGATGAACCGATCCAGGCGCTGGGCTCGCGGGAGCTTCAGCAGAAACCGCTGCATCCATGGCGCATCGCTGAGCATGCGGTCCTTCACGAGCCGCGCCTGCGCGGTATGGTCAGCGCCCGCCGAGAGCGCCTGCAGCCGCTTCTCGATCTTTCGTGCCTCGGGGCCCTTGTACGAGCGCCACAGCATGTAAAGGCCTTCGATGATCATCAGCACGGTCACGAAGATCAGCACCGCCAAGGTGATGAGGGTGTCGCCAACCAGGTTGTCGAACATGATGGCCTCCTACTCGTAGCGCTTGTCGGGATCGAACATGCTGTCGGGCAGCACCACGCCGAAGGACTGCAGCCGGTCGACGAATTTCGGCCGCACGCCCGTCGCATGGAAATACCCGCGCACCTGGCCATCGGGACCCATGCCGGTCTGCCGGAAGGCAAAGATCTCCTGCATCGTGACGACCTCCCCTTCCATGCCGCTGATCTCCTGGATGCTGGTGACCTTGCGCCGGCCGTCGACCATCCGCAAGACCTGGATCACCACCGTGATCGCCGACGCGATCTGCTGACGCACGGTGCGATGCGGAAGATTCAGGTTGGCCATGCCGATCATGTTCTCCAACCGCGCCAGCGCGTCCCTGGGGGTGTTGGCGTGAATGGTCGTGAGCGACCCTTCGTGGCCGGTATTCATGGCCTGCAGCATGTCGACCGCTTCGGCGCCGCGCACCTCGCCGATGACAATGCGATCGGGCCGCATGCGCAGCGCGTTGCGCACCAGCGCGCGCTGCGTGATCTCGCCCTTGCCTTCGATGTTCATCGGCCGCGTTTCCATCCGCGCGACGTGCGGCTGCTGGAGTTGCAGCTCGGCCGCATCCTCGATGGTGATGATGCGTTCGGTCGCCGGAATGAAGCCGGAAAGAATGTTCAGCAGCGTCGTCTTCCCCGCGCCGGTGCCGCCCGAGATCAGCATGTTGATCTTCGCCTGGGCCAGCCCTTCGAGCATCTGCGCCATGTGCGGCGTGAGCGTCTTCAGCTCGTTCACCAGGTTGTCCATCTTCAGGGGAATCTTCGCGAAACGGCGGATCGACATCATCGGGCCGTCCAGCGCCACCGGCGCGATGACCGCATTGACGCGCGATCCGTCGGGCAGCCGGGCATCCACCATGGGGCTGGACTCGTCGATGCGCCGCCCGACCAGGGAAACGATCTTGTCGATGATGCGCAGCAGGTGCTTCTCGTCGGTGAAGCTCACGTCCGTCAGCTCCAGCCGGCCCTTGCGCTCGACATAGATCTGATCGTGCGAGTTGATCAGGATGTCCGAGACCGTCGGGTCCGCCATCAGCAGTTCGATCGGCCCGAAGCCGAGCATTTCGTGCTGGATGTCGCGTATCAGCGTACGCCTCTCGATGTCGTTCAGCGCTTCGGGCTCTTCCTGCAGCAGCCGTCCGACCATGGTGGAGATTTCCTGGCGCAGCAGCTCGGGCTTCAGGGTTTCGAGCGCGGCCAGGTCGAAGCGGTCCAGCAACTTCAGGTGCATTCGCTCTTTCAGGAGCTTGTAAGCGTCCGAGGCGAAAGACGATAGCGTCGCCTCGGCCGAAGGCCGCCCCGCTTGCCGCGCGACCGGCTCGGATTCGATCGCATTGAGCTTTTCTCGAAATGACATGGGGAACCTGCCTTGCTATTGGAGAAGAAGGGAGAAGGAAGAACGAAGATTCGCAAGGGCAACGCGGCGTTCAGGCCCGGCGAAAAAGCCGGCCGATGAAGCCTTGTGCTTCCTTCGGGCGCGGGCTGAGCGTGTGAGAGATCTCCTCGAGCCGCTTGCAGAGCGGGCTGCCGCGCGACATGTCGGCCAGGGGCACGCCGCGGTTGATGGAGGCGTCCACGTCCTTGCCGCCGTCGGGCACGCTGACCAGCGTGGCCCCGCCGAGCGAGCGGCGCATGTCGGACAACCCGATCTCCGCCCCGTTGGCGCTGCGGTTGACCAGCATCTCGACCTTGCCGGCCGCATAGCCCAGCGACTTGAACACCTGCATGAGGCGCGTCACGTTGCGGATGTGCGGCAGGCTGGGCTGGAGCACGGGAAAAATGCGGTCCGCGCGGTCCAGCACGCGAATGGTGAGGGGGTCGATTCGCAGCCCGAGATCGAACAGCACGAAGTCGTACTGGGCCGCGGCCACCTGAAGGATCATGTCGACATGCTCGGCCTTGACCTCCAGCGCGCGCGAAAGGTCTTCGGGTGCGGGAAGAATGCTGAACCCCGGCGCCACCTTCACCGTGCTTGCGGCAAGCAGCGAGGCATCGAGCCGGCCGATGTCGCGGGCGACGTCAGCCACCGTGGCGCTGGGCCGCAAGTCGCTCACATAGGAAAGCGCATCGCCGAACTGCAGGTTCAGGTCGATGAGCAGCACCGAGCGGCGCAAGGAGAGCTGATGCCCGATGTTGGTGGCCAGAAAGGTCGCGCCGCTGCCCCCCTTGCACGGCATGAACGCGACGACCTGCCCCGGATCGCGTGTCTGCGCCCCGGCCATCTTGATCGCAATGCGTTCCACGGCAGCCTCGAGTGCCGCCGGCTCCGGCGGCGAAGGAAGCACTTCGCGCACGCCCGAACGCATCGCCAGAATCAGGAACTCGGGCGTTTGCATGGCGCACATCAGCACCACCGCAATCGCGGGGTACCGCATCGTGAGCTGCTCCACCATCGACAGCTCGTGAGGGTCGCAGCACATGCCGTCCACCAGCAGCAGTTCGGGCGACGAGCGCTCGACAACCCATTGCATCCGGCTCTTTCCTCCTTCGAACGCAGAGACGACATGAGAGCGCGCTTCAAGCACCTTGCGCATGTCGTTCAGGTGGCCGGCGTTGGGCGAGATGATGGAAATCTTCATGGTGGGTTCCGTTTCTTCGCTACGAGCAGATGGTTGGGCTGTGGAGGTCCTTCCGCATGACTTCGCGCGGCAGGAAGGTGGAGAAACTCGGCATGGGGATCAGCGGTGCCGCCGCCCCCACGATGGGCGAGATCCATTGGTAATTGAGCCCGGTGATGCCCACCGTCACGCCCTGGCAAGTGGCGGCTGTGCAGCCCGCCGGCGTCCACGCCACGCTCACCGTTGTGATCTGCGGCAGCAATGCCTGCATACGGGCGAGCACCAGGGCTTGCTGGCCGGTGTCGTCGCACACCACGGCGTAGCGCGCACCGGCACGCGTTGCCTCGCTGGCCGCGTTCCATGTGAACAGCATTCGCGCGAAGTCGACGATGCCCAGGACCAGCATGAGAAAAACAAGCAGGCCCAACGAAAACTCGATGGTGGTGGCGCCAGCCATTCGGGTTTTCATGATGGCGCCCTCATGGTGGCGGTGATGTCGCTGAAGACAAGGTCACCGTTCGCATCGGCGAAGGCAAGGCCCATCACCGAGGGGAACAGCGAGTGGAAGGTGTAGCTGCTGATGCGCACGGTCACCGTCGTGATGAGCGGGTTCGCCCCCGCCGACTGCCAGGTGCAGCAAGTTCCCGCGGGCACGTTCGCCAGGCTCAGCCCGCGCGCCAGCGGCGTGCCCGTGCCTGCGGCGTTGCCGTACACCATGAGGTTGCGCGCCTCGGTGATGTGCGTGCCCGGCGTCTGAACGGACAGATAGCGAACCGCGTCGCGGGTAGATTTGACGACCAGGTTGTATTCATACATTGCGCGGCCGAACTCTGTCGTGATGAATGTGAGCAGCAGCAGCAGCGGCGTGATGAGCGCCAGCTCGATCAGCGCCGCGCCGCGTTGCCTGTGGGCCGACGTCTTTTTCATGTGCATCACCTCACCAGGACCGGAACCAGTGGGCCCGCCGCGCCGCCGGCGAGTCCGGCTGTGGTGCAGGGGCTTCCGACGGCGCCGGCATTGCCGCGGAACTCCAGCCACGTGTCGCCCATTGGAATGGTCAGCGGCTGCAGCATCAGCATGCAGGCGTAGTCGATGACATTCGAGCTGCCGTTGATGACCGGCACCGTGACAATGCGGCGGTCGAAACCATATTGCTTGTGGCCTCCGGCAACGTTGCCGGGTGCGGCCAACTCTTTGAAGCTGTTGAGCTTCAGCCCGGTGATGTCTTCGCAGTCCTTCACTTTTTTGGTGGTATCGCCACAGGACGCGAAAGCCGCGCGCTTGGTCACGAAGTTCTTGGCGCTCGCGGGTGTTCCAGGGGCCGGGCCGTCGTAGGCGTTGAACTGCGCAGGCCAGTTGTCCTTGGTATAGGCATAGCCGGTGTAGTCGGGCCGCTGCACGCTTGGATCGCCGCTGTTCTTGTAGATGCCGAAGCGCTGGTTCCAGACGTCGACCACCGACGTCTGCACCCCGGGGGTGCCGAGCTTGTCGCCCACCTTGGTGCCGCAGTGATTGTTCAACTCGGCTTCGGTTTCCGAGGCGCTGTTGCTGCCGTCGAGGTTGGCCCAGCCGATCTCGCCACCGGCAGAGGCGTTCTGCGCATGTATCAGCTTCACCCAGTCGCCGACGTTGAAACCGTAGTTCGGAGCAACGCCTCCGGCCTTCGGCTTGAGCGCGACCGGGATCGGACAGGTGGTCTGGGCGCTGGCACGGGTGGCCACCGCGCTGGCCGCGACGCTGCGCACCGCGGGATTGCCCGCGGTGTCGCCGGAGAAGGCACCCATGGCCTTCATGAGCCAGATGTTGATATTGGGCTGCGTGTGCACGCACTGCGCGTAAGTGGCCACGAGCGGATTGACCGTGGGTGCATAGGCAGCGTCGCGGAAGGTAACTTCTGCGAGGGCGATCTGGCCCTGTCCGCTCCAGGTGGCCGACTGCATGTTCACCCGGTTCGCGTTGCCGGCCGTCTGGCCGGCGCTCTGGGCCCGCGCAATCGCCGTGCCCTGTTTGTCGAGCTCCCGTGCGGCGGCCAGTGCACAACTGTCCACGGCGGTCTGCAGTTCGGACTTGACGACGAACAGATGGCCGAAGTCCAACGCAATGCCCATGAATCCCATCAGGAACAGCAGGAACAGAGCGGCTGTGATGATCATCGCGCCACGCTGGCGTTGGTGAAAGCGATGGATTTTCATGATCGGCTTTCGGTGCGGGGCGGTAATTCGAGCGGAGTGGCTCAGACGCAGTTCGCGCCACCAAGGCAGACGGCAACGCGATCAATGAAGCTACCGAAGCTGGTGGCAATCGAGAGCGGTTGCAGCGCGAGCACCAGCGCGATGGAGATGACGGCGATGATCAGTGCGTACTCCACAACCTGAGCGCCGCTCTCGTCCTGCAGGAATGACTTGAACATGATGATTTCCCCGTTTCCGTGTTGCGAAGGTCTCAGAATGCGAAGGCGGGGGAGCGGACCAGCCATGCGCCGGCCCGTTCCCGCCACCAACGGCTTAAACGCAAGCCGCTGTAGTGAGGCAAACGTTCACGCGATCGATGAAGTCCGCGAAACCGCCACCGTCCTCGGTGAGGGCTTTCAGCGCGACGACCAGCGCGATCGAGACGACAGCGATGATCAGTGCGTACTCGACGACCTGGGCGCCGTCTTCGTCGTGCAGGAAACTGCGGGCAGATTGGCCAATGGCCTGGAAAAGATTGGTCATGAGTTTTTCCTCTCAAGGTTCAAATAAAAAAAAAGAATTCGTGGATGAGTGAATGACATGGCAAATGAGTAGTTGTTGCGGGTCTTGACTCTCCTTTCGTGCAAGGCTGGTTGATGAGAAACGAGCGATAAAAAGAAGGGCAATCGACCAATGGACGATGCGTTTACTTTTCGCCGCCGATCGAGCCGCCGATGTTGATGACGTTCACCGCCGGCGGCGGCGACTTGTAGGATTTCTCGTACTGCAGCATCGACTCGCGCGCCGCGCGGCCGTCCATGCCCACCACCGGATTCCCGTCCTTGCCGGCGTTGGGATTGAGCGTCATCTTCTTTCTGGCGTCGCGCACGGCGTCGCCAAAGCGAGCGTCGTAGTGGGGCGTGACATGGGAGCATCCGGCGCCCAGAAGGACCGTCAGCACGAGGGTGGTCGACTTGAACATGGCAGTGCTCCTCACTGGATATCGCTGGCCGGGGCGGCGGGTGCCGGGGTAGCGCTTTCGAGGCTTCCGTTCAGGTAGACCTCGAGGCGACTTGGAACGACGTGGTTGTCGGTCGGAACGCGAGGCGATTCGCCCAGCGGCCGAACGAGACGCGGCGTGATCACGAACATCAGCTCGGTCTGGTCGTTCTGGAACTCCGTGCTGCGGAACAGCGCGCCCATCACCGGAACCTCCCCAAGCCCCGGGTAGCGCTTCACGGTTTCATTGACGTTGCTCTTGATGAGCCCCGCAATGACGAAGCTCTGCCCGTCGTTGAGCTGCACGGTGGTGTCCGCGCGGCGCACCGTGAGCGAAGGCAGCACCGCAGTCACCCCGCCGACCGTGGTGAAGGGAGAACCCGTCTGCGACAAGTCCGACACCTCCGAGATCATCTTGAGATTGATCCGACCGCCATTGAGCACGGTGGGGGTGAACTTCACGCCGATACCGAACTCTTTTTCCTCCAGCGTGATGGTCGATCCGGCGCGGCCGTTGGAGTTCTGCGAAACGGGGATGAAGATTTTCCCGCCCGAAAGGAAACTGGCCTGCTGTCCGCTGATGGACATGATGTTGGGCTCGGCCAGGATGCGCACCAGGCCGTCGTCCTTCTGGCCGTCGATGCCTATGGCAGTGCGGCCGATCCTCATCGCCTCGACAAGGCCCGCGCCGCCGCTCAGAAAGTCGGAGATCAGCGAATAACTGTTGAGACCGCCGTTGCCCGAACGGGCCAGCCCGACGCGCGCGCCCAAGCGGTCCAGCAGCGTCTTGCTGACCTCGGCAATCTTCACCTCCAGCATCACTTGCTGCGGCGTCGAAATGCGCAGCAGGTTCACCACCTTCTTGCCCTCGGCGCCGTAGGCCGATGCCAGGTGCAGCACGTCGTCGAGCTTGAGCGCATCGCTCACCTCGCCGGTCAGCACAATGGATTTTTCCGCGCTGCGCACCCGGATGCGGCTTTCCTCCGGCATCAACTCGGCGAGCTTGGACTGCAGAGCTCCCGGATCGATGGTGACGACGACATCCTTGATGTAGCAGGTGCCATCGGCGCTTTGCAGCACGACGTTCATCGAGCCCGCCTGGCGGCCGCGGAAGAACAGGTCGGTGGGGCTCAGCAGCATGACGTCGACATCCGCGATGCCGTCGCCCGCGTTCCGTGCCGCGGCAGGCGCCTGTGCCGGTTGCGCAGCGGCTGCGGGCGCGCTGCTCGGCGGCTGTCCGCTGACCACGATGCGCGCGACGCGTGCCTTGAGCGGAATGACCACCGACTTGCCGAGCACGGCCTGCGTCGGTTGATCGTCCGGAATGATGGCGGTGCAGCGCCGCGTGGCTGGCGCCGCCGCTGTGGCCGGCGCCGGAGCCACAACCGGGGTTGCGGCCGATGCCGGAACTGCGACGTCTGCGGCAACGGCGGGTAGCGCCAATGTCGTGAGTACCGCCAACAGCACGGCGGGTGAAGAAGAGAGATATTGCACTTGTTGTTCCTCCTGACGGGGACTGATCAGAAACAGGTGAGCGAGCGCGCCGCGTGCTGGATCACTTCCACGCACTCGGACTGCCGCAACGCGACGGGGCCGACACGCGGCATGCGCGCCGGGGCCGGCCGCGCAGCCACGGTGGTGGAGATCGGCAGGATTTCCTTCTCGCCGAACAGCTGGCCCTTGGTGATGCCGGTGGTTGCCACTGTGGTCTTGTCCATCTGGTTGCGCAGCACCAGCGACAGCGTTCCCACGCTGCGCGCCAGGTCGAGCTTTTCGGAATCTTCCAGAGACAGTTCCAGCGTGACGGCGCTCACCACCTTCGGTTTTGTCTCGTCGCGGCCGGCCTCCTGCGCCACCGCCAGCACCAGTACCTTTTCCAGCACTGTCTTGCTGATCTGGCGGTTCTCTTCGCCGCCGCTCTTGTCCTGCTGGGCGTTGACCATCACATCGACGTAGTTGCCCGGCAACGCGAAGCCCGCCACGCCGACCACGTCGTTGACCCGCACCGTCATTGCGCGCTTGCCGCTTGCAATGACCGCGGAGAGCCCGCCCTGGGTGCCGACGGGCGCGAGCTTCCCCTCCAGAATGGCTTCGCCGCGCAGCACCCCGACCTTGACCACACGGTCTGCCAGCGCCTTGGTGTCCTTGAAAGCGCCCGCCGGCGTGGAGCCGCTGGGCCAATCGACCAGCGACAGCATCTGGGGATTTACCCGGCTGCCCAGCTCGATGTCCACGGCCGCCACCACCACTTTGTTGGAAGAGATTCCGGCCTGTCGCGAAACCCACCCCGTCGCGTAGATTGCGGCTGCCAGGCCGGTCAGGAGGGCGAGTAGAAGCAGCCCGAGCGCCTTGATGTTTTTCATGCGAATCTCCGCCGTGGATGAAGAGTGAAGAAAGGGCTAGACGTAGCCCAACTGGTGCGCCAGGACTTGTGCAACCGTCCCCGCGCAGATGCAAACGCCGTAAGGCAGCTTTCCTATGGATTGCCTCGCGTCGATCGTTCCGGACGGCCGCACGCCGGCGATGCCCGACACCGCGATGCCTTGCGCGGCGGCCCTGACGTTGGCCAGCATGTGGCCGAGGCGGCGGCGATGAATGGCAAAGACGATGGCCGCCACACCGCCGGCAATGCACGTGAAGAGGATGGCCTGCAGCGTTTGATAAGGCCCGAGAAAGGCGCCGACCATCGCCATCAGCTTGACGTCGCCCGCACCCATGATTCCGAGGGCGTAGAACGGCAGCATGATCACCAGGCCCGTGCCCCACCCGCCCAGCGCAAGCGCCGCACCTGACAGCGGTGTGCGCGCGGCTAACGTTCCGTAGATCAGCGCGAAAGCCATGCCGCCGAACGTCAGCCAGTTGGGAATGCGATAGAAGCGCCAGTCGCTGACGGCGGCCATCAACAGCAGAACGAAGAGCCCGCCCATGCGGAAGTCCGATGCCAGCATCGTCAGCAGATCGAGGAAAGCGCCGAAATCCTTCATGGTGCGTGTGCTCCGTAGGGGTGGATTTGTTGCGTCTTCAGGCGCTGCGCCGCACTGCAAGCAGCAGGAGCAGACACACCACCAGCACGAGCGCACCAATGAGCGCAAACTCCATGAACGACATGCCCGCGTCTTCCCGCAGCAGGTTCGTGAAGCTTCTTGGCAGCAGTTCGATCGGTTCCATGCGTATTCCCCAGTGAGGTAGCCAACCGGCGCCGCTTGTCGCCCGAGCCGGACCAAAGCGTTTTGCCGTGGAGTCACTGTAGAAATTGCGCCGCATGCACACATGAGCGATGCGCCCCTTCTGAAGGGAGACAAGCGCCCCGCCCCCGCCGGCTGCAACCATGACAAAGCGCCTGCCTGAAACGGGGCGCGTGCCGTTGCTTCGGCGGAAAGCAAAACGCCCTGGCGTTGCGCCAGGGCGTTGGTCTGTTTTCTAGCTCAAATGCCGAACATCAGGTGTCGAGCGTGAGGTGCTGGCCGTGCAGCGCCGCAGCCGCCGAAGACGCAAGAAAGCCGATGGTCTGCGCAGCGACCGCAGTCGACACCCATTCCGCAGGATTCGCGTCAGGCATGGCTTGCCGGTTGGCCGGCGTGTCGAGCACGCTGGGCGCCACGCTGTTGACCGCCACGCCATGCGGCGCCGCTTCCGCCGCCATGGCTTCCACCAACCGCTGCAGCGCGCTCTTCGATGCGATGTACGCAGCCATGGCAGGCAGGCCGCGCGCCGCCACCTTGGCGGTTACCGCGACGATGCGCCCGGCGCCGCGCTCGATCATCGAAGGCAGCACCGCCTGCGTGACCGCGACGAAAGACCAGGCATTGAGATTCATCATCCGGTCCCAGCTTGCGCGCGTGAGTGCGTGCGTTGCCTCGCCCATCTCGAAGCCGCCGGCAATGTGAACCAGCGCATCGATGCGGCCGAAAGCCTTGAGCGCCTGGCCGGCCAGATCGGTCATCTCTGATGGCGAGGTCACGTCGCCCGCAAGCAGCAGGTGCCGCGAATTGTCCAGGCCCGGAAAGACCTCGGTCAGGCGGTCTGCATGGTGATCGATCAGCGCGAGACGCGCACCCTGGTCGAGAAAGTGCTGGGCCACCGCGCGGCCCAGCGCGCCTGCGGCTCCGGTGATCACGACATGAGGCATGTCGATGATTGTGTCGGTCATGGAAGCTCTCCTGGTTGAGGGCCGCCAGGGCCCGTCGATGATGACGAATCCTACCGCCGCCCCGTACAAAATCGTTGAGCCCAGGAATTTTTACGCTATACTTGCGGTCTTGCCTAAAAACGCACAACGTTTTGAGCGCAAGGGCTCTTAGCTCAGTTGGTAGAGCAGCGGACTCTTAATCCGTAGGTCGAGTGTTCGAGTCACTCAGGGCCCACCACCAACAAGCGCAGTAATGCTGGAAAGCCCGCTATCGACCTGATAGTGGGCTTTTTTCATTGGGCTTCGGAAATGGAAGCACCACAACGAAGAGACGGCAAAAGGCGTTCCTGGCGGGAGCGCATCTCCCAGCCCGAACGAGACAAAGTTCAGGGCGTTCAGTGTGGAATCGGTCCGCCATCCGTTAGCCCCGCCGATCCGGCAGCAGCATCGGGAGATAAAGGCGAACTCCAATTCTTTGAGGCGGCGCTTCGGCGCCGCTGGCGTGTTGCGCGATCCACCGCGGCCTGCAGCGATCTCAGGCGCTCGGTCACACGGTTGATCTCTCCGGCAAGACCGAACGCCTTGGGAGAATGGCTGTCTTGCGTCAAAGCAGCAGTCCGGTCCAACGGCGCCATGCGCGCATCCGGACTTGTCAGGTCGACAAACCTGGCGACGCTCGCCGCGACTTTTTGTGCGACGGCCTCCAAGGATTGCATTGCCTCCGCCAGTTCCGTATCCCGCTTGGTCATCTGCTCTTTGATGATGGCGGCAAAGGTCGCCTCTGGCGGCGCATCCATGTTGTGCGTGCGGCTCTTGTACGTTCCGTGATCCATGCTTTTTGCTCCTGGTGGCGCGGCGGGTCGACGCCCTATCCGTCGGCTCTGGGGGCCCGCATGGGACAACTCCGCCGATGAAGCCGCTCGATAGAGCCAACAGGCCGCCATTGTGGGATTCGCCCGCGTCACGGCATAGCGTTTCGGTACCTGCTCGGCGGCGCACAGGCGGCAAAATGTGATGTATTTGGCGAAACTGGTTTTAAACAATAAGCAATTGGGTGCAACAAGTCACCTTCAGATACATTCCGCGAACCAAAAATAGCCGGCATTTTTGGCACAGCAAGGGCCGGCATCGGAGGTTCGAATGCCACTCTTGTTCTTGATGAGGCTTCTGCACACGCCGCTTCCTGTGCGGGTCGTCCTGCCAGAAGAAATCCGGAATGTCTCGGTGCTGTTGGCCACAGGTTTGATCCGGGCTGAAATCGCGGCGCTCAAGCCCACCGGCCCCTACGCTGCATCGCGGATGGCGACGGTGACCGGCATTACCAGTGAGGGCCTCGCCGAGATCGCGAAAATGGGTGACCTGCCCACGTTCGTGAAGACCTCCATGCAACTCGCCCGAGGCTTGCGATTGATGTGACAGCCCCTTAAATGGGAGAAAGTCACATTTATTACCGGCGACCGCTGTACTGATGAGCCTCGCAAGGTGGAAGCTGCAAGCTTTCACCCGGGAGTCAAGCGATGCTCAATCAAGCCATCCACAACGCGACCGTCACATTGCAGTTGCCGCTCCACATGAGCGCCAGCGCTGAAATCGAAGCGCTTCGATCCGCGGGTATTCCCATCGACGAGCTGGGCAACGCGACATCCGGCTATCTGTTCGTGCGGACCACGGGACGCGGCGACCACCAGACAAACATCTTTCGATGGTTTGCCACCAGCATCGGCAGGACGCCTGTCAGTGCGAGTGCGAGCACTGCGATGCAGGTGCCTGCTGCGCCGAGCAGGGCCGTTGCCCCGGCGTGGTGTGATTGATGGGTACTGGACCTCTGTCAATCGTTGTTGCGTTCGCACCGGCGTGAGTTGACGAGGCAGCCCGCGTAGTCGGGGTCGTGCTTGAGCAAGAACATCGCACGCGCGGCCACCGCGGTGTCTGCGAAGTCGCAGAACAAGCCGTGGAATGCCGGCATCGTAGGAGGCGAGATACTACGCCGGCTACGCCCATTTTGATCAACCCGCCAACCACTCCTCGACAAAGCGCGCCAGCAACTCGCGCCTCTCGCTCACCTCCGCAAGCAGATACTGCCGCGCATGTTCCTGGGCCAATTGGCTGGACAAGAACCATTGCTTGCGTGCCTGGTCGCCCTGCGGGGGCGGCGTGCCCCACACGGCGCTCTCGCCCAGAAAGGCCTCGGTAACGGGCAGGCGCCCGTCGGTTCGGCCCAGGTCCGACAGCGGGTTGCGCGGACCACCGAGCTCGATGCGGACATGAACAACATCGCCTTCCACCGCGATGGACGCGCCCAGGCCACCCGCCCGGTGCACCTGCCACAGTTGTTCGGCGGAAGCATGGCGGACCCAGCTTTCCAACGCCCGCTTCAGGCTTTCACAGATGATTTCTTTGCTCATACGGCACTATTTCACACTTTTCTCAAGTGATTTCCCCGCCCTTCGCCCCGACTCGCTCAGATGAGTTGTTCGGCGTGGCATCTTGCGGTTTGCTGTCATGCATCGCAAAAAAAGAACAAGAACTCCGACGATAGGGGCACATAAGGTCGAAGCTCAAGCTCGTTGCACCCGCCATGGCGGGTATTTTTTTGTCCCGCCTCCCCCAACCGGGATTCTCCGAATGAACCGGAAAGGCCACCGACTTTGCGGGCTGAGCTATATTTCCTCCTCATGGAAAAGGCTTCCGACTTTGGCAAACCCACTGTTCCCATCGACCTGATAG
Source organism: Variovorax paradoxus (assembly GCF_040544635.1). Classification (GTDB taxonomy): domain Bacteria; phylum Pseudomonadota; class Gammaproteobacteria; order Burkholderiales; family Burkholderiaceae_C; genus Variovorax; species Variovorax paradoxus_R. The sequence continues at coordinate 13,036 of NZ_JBEPKJ010000014.1, read as the reverse complement.
GTCCGGAACACTGGACCCGCTCGAGACGCCGCGGCGGTCGCGCCACCAAGGTGATCTGCCTGATCGTCGGGGGCCTTGCAACTGCCGGGATCATCGTCTACGGCGTTTTTGGCGGCTTCAGCCGCTGAGCGAGTGCCGCGACGCGGCACGCACAAGAAAACACACTACCACTCGCCGATCTTGCGCACGCGCTGATCGAGGTCGAGATCGAGGCACTCAAGACTGCAATCCAGCCGCGCGAGCGAAGGCTCGGGCGCAGCCTGCCTCGCCTGATGAGCCCTCGGGCCAAAGCCGAAGCGCTCCGCAATGGCCAGCACCATGCGCTGGCGAGCCTGTACCGGGCGAACGGTGATCATCCGGATCGGGGTGTTGCGCTTGCGCATGGAGGCTCCTTCGCTGGTTGCGTGCGTGACTCGGCCGTTGTCGTCGTCGAATGTCCGGTTACGGGTTCCGGCGCCGCCCAATCTTTGCGGCCGGTTTCCACGGGAGGGCCATCTGCATGGCCCGGTCCCGCTCGGGTATGGCTTTGTTCATTTCGGTTGTGTCCTCGCGCGACGGACAGCACGCAAGTGCTGCCCCGTACGACGTCGCCGCACAGGAACGGTCCACTTTCCTGCACATCCCGCCAGACCGTCTACGCGGCTGAAAACTGGCGGTGTGGCGAAGGCACACCCGAAATGGCAAAAGCCGAAGAAGACGAAAAACAAAAAGGCCCGGAACCTTGCGGTGTCCGGGCCTCTGGTGAAGAGAGCTTGGGAGGTGCGCTCTACGCGCAACCTCCGCCCGGCGGCATGTGACCTTTGAACGCGACGACAGCGCGCATGAGCGATCGGCCCGAAGCGGGTCGAATGCTGGTGATGCGCGGTGCGGTGGCGGTGTTCACGATGGTTCCTGGTCGAAGCTTTTTTTGCTTGTGCGGCTTGAGTGCCGGGGTTGAAAACGCTGCGGCCGAAACCGCGAATGAGCCGAACTGTAAATAGTGTTTACGGCAGCGTCAACAACCGGGACAATCTTTTCTCGTCTTCTTGTTGTTGTTTTCAAACAGTGCCCAATACCACCGTCGCGCGTCGCCGCAATGTTCTTGCGCTGCACCGCCGTTTTCTCGAAGGGGCCATTGCGGCCGGCCTGCCCGCCAAGGGACTGGACCAAGCCTTTGCCAAGAAGATAGAAATCTCCCCGAGCATGTGGAGCCAGATCAAGAGCTCCCGGCCCATCGGCGACAACCTGGCGCGGCAGATCGAGCGGCACTGCGAGGTGGAAGCCGGCTGGCTGGACAAGGAAGACCGTGTCTCCGAAGTGCCCGACGCGGCCGAAGAGCGCTTCGTTGCGGCCGCCCGCGAAGCCTGGCGCCAAGCCAACGCCAAGGGGAAGAAGGAACTCAGCGGCTGGCTCAAGCAGCGTGCGCGCACGCCGGGCGAAGAACCGCAGCCCTGATCTTTTTTCTTCAGACGGGCGAGGAAGGTGATTCGCGCAGGATGGCTGCGCGCAAGTCTTGCGGAATTTCCACGGCGCGATGGCTCTCGAGCGAAGTCGTCACGAGAACCTGCTTCACCTGCATGCGCAGTTCGCCGCTGTTCGGCTCGAAGCAGCGCAAGACGAGCGACATCGAGCGTGAGCCCAGCCGCTCCACCGAAAGGCCGAGCGCGACCTGGTCGCCCATGCGGCTCACCGCACGAAAGTCGGCTTCGAGCCGCACCGTGGGCAAGCCGATGCGCCGCTCGGAAATGAGCGCGTGGTAGTCGATGCCGAGCCCTTCGCTCACCCAGTCTTCCACCAGCCCGTTGAGCATCACGAAGTACTGCGGATAGAAGACGATGCCGGCCGGATCGCAGTCGGAAAAACGGATCATCCGCGGACGGCGGAACTCGGCCGGGGACGCTTCTGTTTCGCTGGCGCCGCTCATCAGCCCTCCTCGCCCGCGGGCTCGCTGCGCATCACGTGCACCCGCAGCTGGCCGAGTTGCGCGTGCATCTGCTTGACGGTTTTCATGTCGAGCCCCGAGAACATCTCGAGAATCCATTGCTCGTGCTCCTTGGCCATGGTCTCGAAGCTGGCGCGGCCCTTGGGGGTGAGGCTCACGATCCACGAACGGCGGTCGTCGGGGCTGTGCGCGCGGGCCACTACGCCGTCGCGCTCGAGCTCGTCCGTCAGGCCGGTGACGTTGCCGCCGGTCACCATCAGGTAGCGCGACAGCACGCGCATCTTCAGGCCTTCTTCATAGCGGTAGAGCTGCGCCATGTAGTCGAAGCGCGCCAGCGAAATGCCGAAGCGCTCGCGCAGCCGGCGCCGTATTTCGGCTTCGATCTGCGTGGTGCTTGCCAGCATGCGCAGCCACAGCTTGAGCATGGCGTGGTCTTCGCGGCCCGCTCGCGCCTCGTGGCCGAGTTCCTCTGCATCGCTGAGCGCGGCGTGCGAGGCATCGTTGCGCATCACATCACCTCCCCGCCCGAAACCGACACCGATTGCCCGGTGACGGACGCGGCACCCTCGCCGCAGAGCCAGCGAACCGTGTCGGCCACCTCGGCGGGCTGGACGATGCGCCGCTGCGGATTGACGCTGGAGAACTCGGCCAGCGCATCGGCTTCGCTGCGCCCGGTCTTGCCCACCACGTTGGCGACGCTCGCACGCAAGATGTCGGTATCGGTGTAGCCCGGGCACACCGCGTTCACCGTCACGCCCTTGCGCGCCACTTCGAGCGCGAGCGAGCGCGTGAGCCCGATCACACCGTGCTTGGCTGCCGCATAGGCCGCCACGTAGGCATAGCCTTTCTGGCCCGCGGTGCTTGCGATGTTCACGATACGGCCCCAGCCCGCGTCGAGCATGTCGGGCAGCGCTGCCTGTGCGCAGAGAAAGCTGCCCGTCAGATTGACGGACAGCATGCGCTGCCAGAGTTCGACCGAAGTCTTGAGAAAAGGCGCGCTCTCGGCTGCGCCAGCGTTGTTCACAAGAATCGCGATAGAGCCACGCTCAGCGCGAGCCTGCGCAAAGGCGGCCTGCACCGCTTGCGCGTCGGCCACATCGGCAGCGGCAACACCGTGGTCCTGGCCCGCGAGTGAAACGGCCACGCGCTGGAGTGCGGCGATGTCGCGCCCGAGCAGCGTCAGCGTCGCGCCTTCGGCGGCCAGGGTTCGGGCGATTTCGGCGCCGATGCCGCGCGCGGCGCCGGTCACCAGGGCATGGCGGCCGGTCAATGAATTTGCTTGCATACCTGAATTGTTTAGTTCTGAACGATTTTAGCGATTGTGACCCATCGCCTGTTCAGCACACGCACCCGCTCGACACGAGGGCTGACCGGGCACAAGTCATGCCGCCTTGGCCGTCGGACGCGCGGCCGGCCCGCGGTCCCAGGTCTGCGGGCCGACACCTCGCTCGCGCAGCTTGAACTTCTGCACCTTGCCGTTTTCGGTGCGCGGCAGGTCTGGCAGCACATCGATGTAGCGAGGCACCGCGAAGTAAGGCAAGCGGCTCTCGCAGAAACTCACCAGCTCCAGCGGATCGATGCGCTCGCCCTCGCGCGGCACCAGCGCGGCCATGACCTCGTCCTCGGCCAATTCGGAACGCACCGGGTACACCGCGCAGGAGGCTACGCAGCGGTGGCTCAGCAGCACCTGCTCGACCTCGAACGACGAAATGTTTTCGCCGCGCCTGCGAATCGCGTCCTTGATGCGGTCGACAAACCTAAAGGCGCCGTCGGCATCGCGCACCACGCGGTCACCGGTGTGAAACCAGAGATTGCGCCAGGCTTCGACCGTTTTCTCTGGCATGTTGAAGTAGCCGCTCGCGAAGGCATGGGGTTCGTCGGCGCGCAGCAGCAGTTCGCCGGCTGCTCCGGCGGGCAGCTCCACATCATCTTCATCGGCAACGCGCGCCTGGAAGCCGGGCCGCAGCCATCCCATGACGCCGCCGCGCGGCGAATCCGGCGCCGTGGCAATGGCAAAGTTGGTTTCGGTGGAGCCGTAGCCTTCGAGCAGGCGCACGCCGGTGCGCTCGAAAAAAGCCTTGCCCGCGGCGTCTGGCACGCCGGGGCCGAGCCCGGTGCGCACGCGGTGATGGCGCTCGCCCTCGCCCGCGGGTTGGGCGAGCAATATCGGCACCATGGCGCCCAGCAGGTAGACCACGGTGGCGCCGTTCGCGTGCATCGAAGGCCAGAAGCCCGACGCCGAGAAGCGCGTTTCGAAGACGACCTCGGCACCCGTGAGCGCAGCCTGCGCAAAGGTGTTGAGCGCATTGATGTGAAAGAGCGGCAGGGTCGTGCACAGCACGTCGTCCGCTCCCACGCCAAGCACCTCGGCGCTGTTCACGCCCCACCAGAAATACTGCGCGTGCGGGCAGACCACGCCCTTGGCCGGCCCCGTGGTGCCCGAGGTATACAGAATGGCCAGCGGATCTCCGGGCTGCACATCGGCCGGTGGAACAGCGGCACCGCCGTGCGGATACGCCAGCACGCGAACGCTGGCGGGCGCCTGCCACTCGGCAGGATTGCCCGCAGGCGCTTCACCGACGATCCAGATTTCCTTGAGCTTCGTCTGCGCCAGGTCCGCGGTCTGCAGGCGGTCCAGGAAACCGGCTTCGATGACCAACAGCTTCGCTTCGCTGTGCGCCAGGAAGTACCCGATCTGGGGCCCCATGGATGCGGTGTTGACGGGCACCGTCGAAGCCCCGAGCCAGCCGGCACCGAGAAAGGTTTCGAGAAACTCGATGCGATTGCCGCACATCACGGCGATGCGGTCTCCGCGCCCGACACCGGCTTGCGCCAGCGCTCCGGCGCGAATGCCCGCCGCTTCGGCCGCGTCGGCATGCGACCAGCGGCAACCCGCCATGCGCAGCAGCGGGCGCGCGCCGAACAAGGCCGACTGGCGCCGCAGCATCGCGGGCAGCGTGCGTTGGGCCGGTGGCACCGAGCGCGGCTCACTCGTCATCGTGCGTCCCTCCGCCAAGGTAGGTGGCCTGCACTCGCGGATCGCTGGCCAGTTCGGACGAAGCGCCCGAGAGCGCGATTTCGCCGGTTTCCAGCACGTAGCCGTGGTCTGAAGTCTCGAGCGCGGCGCGTGCGTTCTGCTCCACCAGCAGGATCGAAACCCCGTCTTCGCGCAGCTTGCGCACGATGGAAAGAATGTCGCGCACGATGAGCGGCGCAAGGCCCAGGCTCGGTTCGTCGAGCATCAGCAGGCGCGGAGCGGACATGAGCGCGCGGCCTACAGCGAGCATCTGCCGTTCACCGCCCGAGAGCGTGTCGGCGCGCTGAGAGCGGCGTTCGGCCAGGCGCGGAAAACGGTCGTACACCGATTGCAGCTGGCGCTTCATCGCATCGCTGCGCAGCCGCTTGGCATAAGCGCCGAGCTGCAGGTTGTCGAGCACGGTGAGTTCACCGAACAGTTCACGCTTCTCGGGCACGAGGCACAGGCCGCGCTCCACGCGCGCCTCCACGTCCAGCCCCTGCAGGTCTTCACCCTCGAAGCGGAGCTGGCCCTTGCAAGGCAGCAGGCCCATGGCGGCCGCGAGCAGCGTGGTCTTGCCCGCGCCGTTCGGGCCGATCACCGAGATGATCTGACCCGGCTGCAGGGCAAGCGACACACCGCGCACCGCTTCGACCTGCCCGTACGAAACGTGCAGGTCGCCAATCTCCAGCATTGCCGTCATACAACGCTCCCCAGGTAAGCCGCCTGCACGCGTTCGTCGGCACGCACCGCGGACGGGGCGCCCTCCACGAGCTTGGAGCCGAAGTTCATCACCACCAGCCGGTCCACCAGTTTCATCACAAAGTCCATGTCGTGTTCGACGATGAGGATGGTCACGCCCTCCTCGCGCAGCTTGCGCAGCAGGTCGCCGAGCGCCATCTTTTCCTTGCGGCGCAGGCCCGCTGCGGGCTCGTCGAGTACCAGCAGCACCGGGTCGGCAGCCAATGCGCGCGCAATTTCAAGGATGCGCTGCGTGCCCAGCGGCAGGCTGCCCGCGAGCTCATGCGCGCGGTCGCCCAGGCCGATGCGGTCGAGCTGGCGCTGCGCTTCCTGCAGGATCTGCCTTTCTTCCGTGCGGTCGAGCCGCAGGCCCGCCTTCACGATGCCCGAGCGCGTGCGCGAATGCGCGCCCAGCGCCACGTTGTCGAGCAGGCTCATGTGCGGCCGGAGCTTCACGTGCTGGAAGGTGCGCGCCAACCCGAGCCGCGCCACCTGTCGCTGCGGCATGCCCGCGATGTCGTGGTCGAGAAAGCGCACCTGCCCCGAGGTCATCGGCAGCGTGCAGGTCAGCAGGTTGAACATGGTCGACTTGCCCGCGCCGTTGGGTCCGATGAGCCCCACGATCTCGCCCGCATTCACTTCAAAGCTCACGTCGTTGACGGCCACCAGCCCGCCGAATCGCTTGACCGCCCCTTTCACCGAAAGCACCTGCGTGCCGCGCTGCGGCAGCTCGCGGTGCGGCAACGGCTCGACCGCGGGCGCTTCGTAGCGTGAAGCACCTTGGGTGCCGGCGCGGCGACGCGTCCAGCGCCGCAGCAGGCCCATGAGCCCGCCTCGCGCGAAGTGCAGCAAGAGAATGAAGAGCGTCGCGAAGGCCACGGCCTCCAGCTGCCCCGCGCGCTGCGTGAGCAGCGGCAGCACGTCTTGCAGGCCGTTCTTGAGCACCAGCACCAGTGCGGCACCCACCAGCGCACCCGCCAGCTGCCCGAGCCCGCCGGCCACCGCCATCAGCAGATACTCGATACTGGCGCGCACGTCGAACGGCGAAGGGCTCACGAAGCGATTCATGTGCGCATAGAGCCAGCCCGCCAGCCCGGCGAACAGCGCGGCTGTGACGAACAGCGTGAGCCGCACGCGATAGGCATCCGCGCCCACGCTCGCGAGCAGCGTAGCGCCACCGCGCAGCCCGCGAATCGCCCGCCCCGGCCGCGACTGCAGCAGGTTATGGCTGAACAGGCAGGCCAGCCCGACCACCACCCAGATCAGGTAATACATCGCACGCGGGTCGGCCAGCGACCAGCCCGCGATGCGCAGCGCCGGAATGTTCGACAGGCCCGTGTGGCGCCCGAGCGCATCGACGTTGCCGAACAGCATCGCGATCGACAGGCCCCAGGCGATGGTGCTCAGCGGCAGGAAGTGCCCCCCGAGCCGCAGCGTGAGCATGCCGATGGCGAGTGCCGACAAGCCCGTGAGCAGCAGCGCGAACAACAGCCCGATCCACGGCGACATGCCCTGCGCGGTCGTGAGCCATGCCGTCGCATAGGCCGCAATGCCGACGAAGGCCGCCTGGCCGAACGACGTGGCACCACCCACGCCGGTGAGCAGCACCAGCCCGAGCGCCACCAGCGCGCCAATGCCGATGTCGTTGAGCAGCGAGACGGTGAAGCTGCCCGCGACCACCGGCACCAGGGCCAGCGCGGCCACCACGGCGGCGATCCAGGTCATGCGTTTACGGTTGGCGTTCATTGCTCCACCTCGTCTTCTTCCTCTTCGGAATGCGCCGCCATGAAGGACCGCAGCATGAGCACCGGTATGAGCAGGCTGAACACGATCACGTCCTTCAGCGCCCCGCTCCAGAACGAGGCGAAGCTTTCCACCACGCCGACCGCGAGCGCGCCCACGGCTGTCATCGGGTAGCTCACGAGCCCGCCGATGATCGCGGCGACGAAGGCCTTCAGCCCGATGATGAAACCCGAGTCGTAGTACATGGTCGTCACCGGCGCGATGAGTACGCCGATGAGCCCCGCCAGCAGCGAGGCGCAGCCGTACGCCAGCAGCGCGGTGCGCACGGGGCGAATACCCACCAGCCGCGCGCCGACCCGGTTCACGGCCGTGGCGCGCAGCGCCTTGCCGGCCACCGTGCGCTCGAACACCAGGAAGAAGAGCCCGCTCAGCACGATGGCCGCTCCCACCATCAGCGCGACCTGGCCGCTGACCGTGAACCCGTCGCCCAGCGTGAACACGGCGCTGGTGAGCGGCGTGGTGCGCGAACCTTCGGGTCCGAAGAACAACAGGCCGAGACCGGAGAGCAAGAAGTGCAGCGCCAGCGACACGATCAGCAGCACGAGCACCGATGCATCGGCAATCGGCTGGAACACCACCCGCGCGAGCAGCGGCGCAATGGGCACCACCAGCAATACCGCCACCGCGATATGCACCGCGACCGGCACGCCGGGCCTCGCAGCAAGCCACGCCAGCACGCACGGAATGGCGGGCAGCACACCCCACATCAGCACCGCCTTCGGAATGCGCACGGCCTCGCCGCGCCGCAACAGGCTGCCGATTTCCGTCGCCAGCGCCAGCGCAGCGAGCACGGCGACCATGCCGATGGTCGGCGGGACGCGGCCGGTCTCGAAAGCCGCGAGCGACAAGGCCGCAAAGGCGGCGATGTCGCCGAACGGAACGAACACCACCCGCGTCACGGAAAAGATCAATACCAGCCCGAGCCCGGCCAGCAGATAGACGGCACCGTTGGCCAGGCCATCGGTGACGAGGATCAGCGCCACGTCCCATGTCATAGAAAAGCCCTTGGCAGTATCGTTGTCGTTGTCGTTGTCGTTGTCGTAGTCGTTGGCATGCGGCGGTTCAAGGTGCGAGCTTCCATTGGCCGTTGTCGAGCTTGACGATCACGCGGGCCCGTTCGTCCACGCCGTAGAGGCTGCCGGGCGTGAAGCTGTAGACACCGTGCGTGCCCACCACTTCCTTGGTGCTGAAGATGGCGTCGCGCAGCGCAACGCGAAACTCCGCCGTGCCCGGCTCGGCCTTCTTCATGGCGCGCGAGGCGGCATCGGCGAACACCAGCCAGCCGTCGAAGGAATAGGCCGAGAAGGCGTCGCTGGTGGGCGCGTTGTTGACCTTCTGGAATGCGGCACGGAAATCGATCGCAATCTTCTTGGTCGGATAGTTGTCAGGCAACTGCTCGGCCACGATCACCGGGCCGGTGGGCATCAACGCGTTCTGCCCGGAGGCAGCGACCACGCGCACGAAGTCGGGGTTGATGAGCCCGTGCTGGCCATACACGCCGCCCTTGTAGCCGCGCTCCTGCAGTGCGAGGAACGGCAACGCCCCCGGCGTGCCGGCGCCGCCGGTCATTACCGCATCAGGCCGCAGCGCGACGATCTTCAGCACCTGCCCGGTTACCGACGCATCGGCGCGTGCGTAGCGCTCGTTGCTCACCACCTTGATGCCGGCCTCGGGCGCGGCCTTCATGAGTGCGTTGTAGACCAGGTCGCCCCACGCATCGGTGAAACCGATGTAGCCGACCGTCTTCACGTTGTTGCGCTTCATGCGCTCGACCACCGCATCGATCATCAGCTGCGTGGGCTGCGCCACGGTGACGACCCAGGGGTTCTCGTTGGGATCGAGCAGGATGGGCGTGAGGCCGATCATCGGCACCTTGGCCTCCTTGCCGACCTGTGCCATGGCAATGGCGGCCGGCACGCCGGAGGTGCCCATGAGCAGGTCGACCTTGTCTTCCTCGATGAGCTTGCGTGCATTGCGCCCGGCTGTGGTCGGGTCGGAACCGTCGTCCAGCACGATGAGCTGCACCTTGCGGCCGTTGATCTCGGGCTTGTAGGCCAGCGCGGCCTGCATGCCCTTGGCGTACGGCACGCCCAGCGAGGAGTTCGGCCCCGACAGCGACACGCTCAGGCCGACCTTGAGATCGGCCGCCAGCGCGCTCGCAACACCACAGGCGGTCAGCGCCGCGGCGATGGCACCGCGCGTCAGGGTCAGCATCAGGCTCTTCATGTCGTAGCTCCAGTGAGGATGGTTGGAATGAACAGGTAACTCAGATGAACAACTGGATCGCCGGTAATGCACGTGCGGCATTGAGCAGGTCGACGCGCTTCTGGCGGATGGCCCAGCCCGAAGGTGTGCGCACGAGGTGGTGGCGCACGGTACCGCTCAGCAGGATTTGCGATTCACCCCGCGCCTCGATGTAGAGGAACGGCGTGCGCAGACGCACTTCGCCGCCGACTTCCTCCTCGATGCGCGACGGCTGCAGCACATGCTGGCTGTGGCTTGCGGGGTGCTGCGAATGCGCACGCGGGTTCTTGAGGCGGTCGACTCGCAGCTGCAGCAGCAGCCTGTCTTCGTAGGCCAGCGAGTTGTGCGAGAACGGATCGGCTTGAGCCGCACCGAGCAGCGGCACCCAGTAGTGGCCGTCTTCGGCGAAGAGTGCCAGCCAGTCGTCGAAGCGCCGCTCGTCGAGCAAGGCCGCTTCGCGGGCGACGAAATCGCGCGGGTCGCCGTTCATGCCGCGGTCTCCAAGCCCGCTGCCATCGACTTCGCCCAGGCTCGGAACTGATTGCGCATGAGCAATTCGTTCGTGCCGTTGGTGGTGATCGTCTCTTGTGTGCGCTCGGTCGCGTCGTAGTTGCGGTGCAGGCTCACCCACTCGTTGCCGCCGGCGCGCAGGCCCTGCTGGATGCTCTCGAACAGGTGCACATCGTCGTGCGCCACCACAGACATCGGCGAGAACACAAGCCGGTTGTAGCTCATCGCACGCTCGAACAGCAGCGCGGGCGCACCGGTCGCGCGAAAGCTCCAGGCCTCGATCAGCGTGCGGTCGGCGGCCAGCGGCCGGATCACGCGAATGGCCTGCGGCGAGCCCTTCACGGAAAGGCTCGGATAGAAAACCGAGTTCTGCGGCGAGCGCTGCAGGATGTCGGCCGCGCGTTCAACTCCGTGCGCGGCCTGCATCGCAGCCTCGTACTCGGGCAGCTGCGCGTAGTTGGAGTGGATGCTGAAGTTCACGCCCAGCACGCTGTGCCCGTTCGCGAACACCCGGCCGCCCATCTTGTCGAAGAATTCGTAGCCCGACCCGAAGGGCAGGATCTGCTCCATTGCCATCGGCTTGGGGTCGGTGGGTGCGTGGCCTTCCCACAGCGCCTCGGCCGCCTTGGTGGCCGACTCGTGCGTCGACATCGGATGCACCGTGTCATTGATGTTCTCGAGGTACATCTTCCAGTTGCAGTGGACGATGTTACGCAGCACGCCGCCGCCCACGGTGAGCTTGCCTTCGGGCGAGCGGTCGACCATGTTGTCGATGGCGCCGAGCACCTCGCCGAAATACGCTTCGAACGAAGGACCGGATTCGGAAAGGCGCACGAAAACGAAGTCGCGGTAGACCTTCACGTTCTTCACCACCGAGAGCCCCTTCCCCGACTCGCACGCCCTGAGCTGCGTGCCCTCATAGCCGGCCTTCAGCGGCACGCCGAGCGGCGCGCCATCGAGCTTGTAGGTCCACGCGTGGTACGGGCAGCGGAAGAAGCGGCCGGTGTTGCCGCTTTCGTCCGTCACCAGTTGCGTGCCCTTGTGGGCGCAGCGGTTGTAGAGCGCGTGCACCGCGCCGTCGGGCTGCCGCACCATCAGGAGCGGCCGGCCCGCGACTTCCTGTGTCACGAAATCGCCCGCCTCCGGCACCTGGCTCGCATGCCCGAGGAAGACCCAGGTGTTCGCGAACAGGCGTTCCTGCTCGAGCGTAAAGATCTCCTCGCTCAGGTACAGGTCGCGGTGCACGCGATCGTCCTGCACCAGGGCGGCGATGCGGTCGGGATGATGGCGGTAGCTGGTCATCGGGTTGGGCTCGGTCGGCCTTGGTTCACAGCGCGCTCAGGGCACGAGCTTCCATTGCCCTTTTTCCATGCGCACGATCACCACGCCGCGCTGGTCGGAGCCGTAGCGGTCGTCGGGCTTGAAGGTGTAAATGCCGTGCGTGCCCACCAACTCCTTCGTGCTCACGATGGCGTCGCGCAGCGCCGTGCGGTACTGCGGCGTGCCCGGCTCGCCCTTGGTGCGCGAGGCGGCGTCGGCGAGCAGCAGGTAGGCGTCGTAGGTGTAGGAGGAGAAGGCATCGGTCGGTACCGCGCCGTTCACCTTCTGGTAGGCGTTGCGAAAGCCCATCGACACCTTCTTGATGGGGTTGCTGTCGGGCAGCTGGTCCGCCACCAGCACGGGGCCGCTGGGCACTTGAAGGCCCTCGATGGACGCACCGCCGACGCGCACGAAGTCTGCGTTTATGAGCCCGTGCGTGCCGTAGATCCTGCCCTTGTAGCCGCGCTCGGCGAGTGCGATGTAGGGCAGCGCGCCGGGCGTTCCGGAGTTGCCTGCAAATACCGCGTCGGGCCGGGCAGCGACGATCTTCAAGATCTGCCCCGCCACCGACGAATCGCTGCGCGCATAGCGCTCGTTCGCCACCACCTTGATGCCGGCCTTGTCGGCGCTCTTCATCAGCGAGTCATAGGCCAGGTCGCCCAGCGCGTCGGAAAATCCGATGAAGGCCACCGTCTTCACGCCGGACTTCTGCATGCGGTCCACCACGCCCGCGACCATGAGCGGGAATGGCTGCGACACGGTCACGGTCCACGCGCCCTCGGGGCCGGCGATGGTCACCGGCGTGGGCGAGATCAGCGGCGTGTTGAGTTCGCGCGCCACCGAGGCAATGGCCATCGCGCCGGGCACGCCCGAGGTGCCGATGAGCACATCGACTTTGTCTTCCGTCACCAGCTTGCGGGCGTTTCGGCCGGCGGTTGTGGGGTCTGAGGCGTCGTCGAGCACGATCAGCTGGACCTTGCGCCCGCCGATTTCCGGATGCTCGGCGATGGCTGCGCGAATGCCCTTTTCGTAGGGCACGCCGAGCGCGGCCACCGGACCCGAGAGGGAGCTGATGAAGCCGATCTTGAGATCGGCCGCTATGGCTTGTGCGGATGCGAGTGCCACTGCCGTGAGACCCAGGACTCGAATCAGATTCTGTTTCATCGAAGTTTCTCCAGCTTGTGCTGTGTTGCGGGTTGCTCGCGTTTGGGATGCTGTTGTTCAGGGCGCTTTTGTTCAGGGCGCTTTTGTTCAGGGCGCGTGCACAGGCCACCGGGTACTCCCCTCCGCGAATGTCCCCCGGCTTCGCCTCCTCCTTTATTTCGCTGCGGGGAGCACCCGATGCCCTGTGCACCAGGGCACGCTGCTGGTGTACGGCTAATCAATGACCGCTCTGAATAACGCTCCCGCTGATGGGGTGCCTTGCGCAGCGAAATAAAGGAGGAGGCCGCAGGCCGGGGGACATTCGCGGAGCAAGGTAC